>NZ_JAVIFU010000163.1 GCF_031157315.1 Paenibacillus sp. LHD-38 | reverse complement strand
GAAGATCTTCACCGCGGCCATTTTAGCTGGCACAGGAGATTTAAGGCAGTATGCGCATGGACGTCAGGTATTGCGGAAGGCTGGCCTGAATTTGGCCGAAAGTACGTCTGGAAAGCGAAAAGGACGCATTGTTCTTTCGAAACGAGGAGACTCTGCCTTGCGAAAATATCTCTATCTCGCGACGGTTCAACTCGTTTGGAACAACCCCGTGTTCCGTCATCTGCATGAGCATAATGTGCAAGAAAAGAAGATGAAAAAGCAGCAATCCATATTTAAGTTAATAGGAAAGCTGGCACGAATTCTAGTTGGTATTGTTCAACGAGGAGAAAAGTTCATGCCAGAGAAAACCGTCCTGAGCTGGGCAGAAGCAGCTTAAGCTAAGCAGCATCACGTATATTGACTCATTCGCAGGATTTCACAAAGAAAGCACGGAGGACCGAGTTCGTTACCCAAAAGGGCTCAGACCCATCCGCTAAACGCTATCGGTCTCCACAACTTGGACA
>NZ_JAVIFU010000162.1 GCF_031157315.1 Paenibacillus sp. LHD-38 | reverse complement strand
GAGGAAAAAGAGGCCGAGGTGGAGGACAATGAACCAAGTGAACAAGGAATTGAAGCAGAGCATCTTGCAACGCATGATGCCGCCAAATAACGAGCCTGTCAGTCAGATAGCCAGAGAAAGCGGACTATCGGAAACGACACTGTACAAGTGGAAGAAGGCAGCCAAAGCACAAGGAATGATCATGCCTGATGGCGCACAACCCGCAGAGCGATGGAGTACGCGAGATAAGTTTGCTATCGTGGTGGAAACAGCTGCGTTAAGTGAGATCGAGTTGTCGGAATACTGTCGTGCCAGAGGGCTGTTCGTCGAGCAGGTAGAGGCCTGGCGCGATGCTTGCATGCAAGCAAATGGCGGGATAGCCGAGCAAGCGAGCAATCTGCAAAAGGACCTTCGAACGAAAGAACAAGAGGTTAAAGCCTTGACCCGAGAACTTCAACGGAAAGAATCAGCTTTAGCGGAAACTGCCGCACTACTGGTATTACGAAAAAAGGCCCAAGCGATCTGGGG
>NZ_JAVIFU010000161.1 GCF_031157315.1 Paenibacillus sp. LHD-38 | reverse complement strand
CATCTTGGAAGGCTCTGCGTTTTGTGTTACGGTTAGTAATGTTGTTGTCATACGTGGTTTTCCACGGATGATCGTCGGCGGGTTTGCGTTGGGGCGCAGAACTCGCCTTTTTCTTTTGTGGTTGTTTTCGTTCAGGTCTCTCTGTTTTCTTGAGCTGCAAAGCCTGTTCACGATGCCAAATGAACACCTCGCCCGAGAGCGTCTGACGCACTTCAACGACCGTTTTGGCATCAAAACGTTGAGTTGAGGGATCTGCAAAAGTATAGACGGTACCGTCAAAAGAGATGGTGTTACCGGCTCCCAACGTTCGATACTCGCGGATGGTAAATACATGATCAAGCTGAACGCGTTTGTCGAGCTTCATGTAAGCCAATTCGTCCGAACGCGGAGCTACGGCAAATTGCTTGTTGTGCTTCTGGATGAGACGAGGTAACGCCTCGTTAGCTGCCTCCGTCGTGGTGATGCCAAGCAAGCGAAGCTCAATGACTAGACGATCCTGCAACGTCAGCCA
>NZ_JAVIFU010000160.1 GCF_031157315.1 Paenibacillus sp. LHD-38 | reverse complement strand
GCGACCGTGAAATTAACTTGGTATTGGTGCCGTTTATCCATTTGGGAAATGACGACGTGCGAGGTCATCATTTCAGCGAAATTGTACATAATCATTCTTGCAAAAATCTCTTGGATGATGGACTCTCGTCTCTTCGCGTGAAAACTCGTCAGACCAACAGTGTATTTTAAAGCTCTAAAAGAGGTTTCAATGCCCCAGCGCATGTTATAAATGGACCCCAGTTCCTCGGGTGGGAAATCATCGGCAGAAAGATTCGTAATGACGGTTTCATAAGTTCCACTCGGCAGGACGAAACGAACAACCCGAAAGGAAATCGGGTGAAAAAAGTTCTCATGCAAATCTAAAAAATCAAAGGTAGACGAGGAAGGGACGTACTTGTAAATCTCGGGATGAGCCTTGATCGCTTTTGTTTGTTTTTTGGTGAGTGTCAGATGAATGTTTCGATCAAATTCTCCGCCAGAGGGCAAACACAAGCCCGAAAGAATACCACTCGAATCCAAATCCTTTACCCGTA
>NZ_JAVIFU010000159.1 GCF_031157315.1 Paenibacillus sp. LHD-38 | reverse complement strand
GCTGTCACTTTGCAGAGTTGCTTCAAGAGCACGAAGCCTTGGAACTAAGCAACTCCAGTGTGAGACGCATCCTGTTAGCTAAGGGACTCAAACAAGCCAAGCAAAGACGCCGGACAAAGGCTCATCAACCGCGTCAACGCAGAGCACAGGCGGGCATGCTGTGGCAAATCGATGCGACTCCGTATGCATGGCTGGAAGATCGTGCTCCCGCCTTCGCCTTACATGCCGCTATCGATGATGCAACCGGCACGGTCGTAGGCGCTGTTTTCCGGACCAACGAATGCCGTGAAGGCTATTCAGTTGTGATGCAGCAGGGCATCAAGAAGTACGGGATTCCACTTGGACTATACAGCGACAGGCATACGATCTTCCGTTCGCCTAATGAGAAGCTGACCGTTGAACAGGAACTCGCTGGCGAAACTAAGCCTCTCTCCCACTTTGGGAAAGCGATGGCCGAATTGAACATTGAACATATTAAAGCTGTCACGCCGCAAGCCAAGGGTCGTGTCGAACGCCT
>NZ_JAVIFU010000158.1 GCF_031157315.1 Paenibacillus sp. LHD-38 | reverse complement strand
CGGGTATTTCCTTAGAAAGGAGGTGATCCAGCCGCACCTTCCGATACGGCTACCTTGTTACGACTTCACCCCAATCATCTACCCCACCTTCGACGGCTAGCTCCCTTGCGGGTTACCCCACCGGCTTCGGGTGTTGTAAACTCTCGTGGTGTGACGGGCGGTGTGTACAAGACCCGGGAACGTATTCACCGCGGCATGCTGATCCGCGATTACTAGCAATTCCGACTTCATGCAGGCGAGTTGCAGCCTGCAATCCGAACTGAGACCGACTTTGATAGGATTGGCTCCACCTCGCGGTTTCGCTTCCCGTTGTATCGGCCATTGTAGTACGTGTGTAGCCCAGGTCATAAGGGGCATGATGATTTGACGTCATCCCCACCTTCCTCCGGTTTGTCACCGGCAGTCATCCTAGAGTGCCCACCCGAAGTGCTGGCAACTAAGATCAAGGGTTGCGCTCGTTGCGGGACTTAACCCAACATCTCACGACACGAGCTGACGACAACCATGCACCACCTGTCTCCAATGCTCCGAAGAGGGGCACTATCTCTA
>NZ_JAVIFU010000157.1 GCF_031157315.1 Paenibacillus sp. LHD-38 | reverse complement strand
GCGGAGGATGGCAAGCGTCTGGCAATTGGTACGCACAGTAATCAAGCTTTAATGTATGACGCAGATGGAAACCAACTATTTGAAGTGAAAACAGGCAATGTTGTCACAGGAGTTGAACTGCTTACTAACGGAAATTTATTTATATCTTCAGATGACCGTCATCTATACTCCTATGACCAAGACGGTGTACAACTGTGGGATATCGATATGAAGAAACAAGTCAAGAGCATTTCTGCTTCACAAGATGGTACTGTTTTTGCATTGGTTGCCCAGCGTTCCGATCAGTTGCTATTCATCGATGCAGCTACTGGTGAACAGAATGATGAAGTTACAATCGGAACGACAATGAAATATGTCAAGGTATCTCCGAACGGGAAATGGATTGCCGTTGCTGCAACGGATCAATATGCTTACCTCATTAATGAGAATAAAGAGATTGTTTATAAAGCAGGTGCAAGTGACCAAATTCAAGGTATTGCCGTGTCGGATGAGGGCGTTATGGCCATCGGAACGAAATCGAGTACGGTAGAATTATTTAATCAAGATGGAAAAGCAAG
>NZ_JAVIFU010000156.1 GCF_031157315.1 Paenibacillus sp. LHD-38 | reverse complement strand
AGCACGTAAACCAGTAAAGCAGTGTACAACTGACCATACACGGCATTTGGGGTTGTTCCAAATAGCTGGGGTACGTTCAGATGCTGCTTGATCCAACGAAAAAACACTTCAATCTGCCACCGCTTCTTATACATCGCGGCAATGTTCTCAGCCGAAGGCCTGTGTAAATTAGTGGCAAGAATGACTGGATTGCCCTGTGGATCCTTTAGGATCACAACACGAAAACGGTTTTTTGAGAGGGTTGCCTTTTTCCCTAGTTGGCAAGTCAAGTCCTGTTCAATAGAACCAGCAAGTGGACGTTTGCGTATCCGAAGAACAGGTTTGTGAAAGTGTGTGTTATCTCTAAGCCTAATTACAAAATATTGATGTTGCTCCATATACTCATCAAACCGTTTATGCTTGCCATAAGCACGGTCTGCCACCAGAATGAAACGGTTATCCAGCACCTCTTTACAACTCGAAATGTCGGGGCTATTCCCAGTTGTCTCTGTCACTTTATGCAACTGAGCTGTATCCGCAATAAGTGAAACATGGAGTTTTATCCCCGCTTTTTCGGCTTTTAGTGGTGCCCAGGGCAGTCGTTCTTTACCCG
>NZ_JAVIFU010000155.1 GCF_031157315.1 Paenibacillus sp. LHD-38 | reverse complement strand
TTCTGTCTTATGAAGCGAAAAAGTCTTCAAGCTTACGGAAAGTGAAGACGGATGCCTTTGATGCTTATGCTTTATGCGAATTCTTTTATAAAGAGGATTTCGAACCTCATAAGAAAAGAGGTGTTCAATTATTAAACCTTCGCAACCTTACAAGACAGCATGAATCGGTAACGGGCCAGTTTGTTCAGATCAAACTTCAATTCCAAGCAGCATTAGACCAAGTGTTTCCGGAGTTTAAGGGTGTATTCGGGGATTTGTATTCTGTGGTGTCTTTACAAACATTGTTGCAATTCCCGACGTCCGAGGCCGTACTGAGCACCGGTGAGCCTCAATTAACTGAGAAGATTGCAATTTTATGTACAAGTCGTTCTGAAAAATGGGCCAAGGAAAAGGCTCAAGAACTTATGGCAGCTGCAACCCGAAATCCGTTTCGTAAAGCACCGTATCAAAGCCATTTGTTTAGCATGAGTATGTACATTAACATGCTTCTTCATTACAAAGAGCATCTAACAGCCCTCGTAAAGGAAATAGATGCCCTCGCAAGTGAAGTTGAAGAATATGAGATTATCCAATCGATTCCCGGTATTGGAGAG
>NZ_JAVIFU010000154.1 GCF_031157315.1 Paenibacillus sp. LHD-38 | reverse complement strand
TATCGTTGTTCGCCACGTCCTTCTTCGGCTCCTGGTGCCTAGGCATCCTCCGTGCGCTCTTACTAGCTTAACCATATGCTTGGGTGATTCGGCTTGTGTGCCGTTTTCATTTTGTTTCTCTGATCTCCTAAGACATCAAATGGTTGAAACAAAACGAAAAGAAGTCGCAACAATCTCGAACACCTTTCGCTTACAATAAAAACAGCTTAAAGGATGTTTCAGCAATTCTTTTTCTTTCGTTATCCAGTTTTCAAGGTGCAATTTGTTGAAAATTGTTGGTGGAGCCAAGCGGGATCGAACCGCTGACCTCCTGCTTGCAAGGCAGGCGCTCTCCCAGCTGAGCTATGGCCCCATATTAAGTTTACGACTTCCGAGAATTTATAGTGGTGGGCCTTAGTGGACTCGAACCACCGACCTCACCCTTATCAGGGGTGCGCTCTAACCAGCTGAGCTAAAGGCCCTTAATTCTCATCGTACGTATAAAAGGTGTGAAAACACCTGCTTGGCGACGTCCTACTCTCCCAAGACCCTGCGGTCTAAGTACCATTGGCGCTGGAGGGCTTAACGGTCGTGTTCGGTATGGGAACGCGTGGTTCCCCTCCGCCATCGCCA
>NZ_JAVIFU010000153.1 GCF_031157315.1 Paenibacillus sp. LHD-38 | reverse complement strand
CAGGTGCAGCAGGATGAAGAGCAAGCCGAACAGGAGCCCGAATCCGCCCAGAAGAGCGGCAATGACCATTAGCGGAAACCGTAAGAGTCGAAGTGAAATGGCCGCGTTATACTGCGGAACCGTAAAGGAGGCTATCCCTGTCAAGGCTACTAGTACGACCATGATCGGAGAGGCGATTCCGGCTGTGATTGCTGATTCTCCGATGACCAGCGCGCCGACGATGCTTACAGCGGAACCGACCGGCCGAGGAAGCCGAACACCTGCTTCCCGCAGCAGCTCAAAGAAGAACTCCATGATCAGCGCTTCAAAAAAAGCCGGAAACGGAATGCCTTCCCGGGCATCGACAATCGCCAGCAGAAGAACGGACGGAATCAATTCGGGATGATACGTGGTTAAGGCGATATAGATACTTGGCAGCGTAAGGGCAATGATACATGCCATTAACCGCAAGATCCGGGTTACCGATGAAATGATGGTCCGCTGATAATAGTCTTCGCTTGACTGCAGCAGCTCGACAAACAAGCCGGGACAAAGCATCATCATGCCGGAGCCTTGACAGATTACGACGATCTTTCCATCAATTAATGCCGCTGCCACTACATCCGGCCGCTCGGTATA
>NZ_JAVIFU010000152.1 GCF_031157315.1 Paenibacillus sp. LHD-38 | reverse complement strand
ACGCCAATGAATGAGTACGCAAATTCGCTAAAACAAACGCTGACATCCCTCATACGAGAAATGTCAGCCGCACCAGCACCTTATGTCAAAAACCCTGAAAAAGATTTTACCCGAAAGAAAAAGCTTCCCTTTGAAACGGTCATGCAGCTCCTGATCTCTATGGGTGGCAACAGCTTATACAAGGAGATCTTGGAATCACAAGGCTATGATGTAAATACCGCAACCACCTCTGCTTTTGTCCAGCAGAGAAATAAAATCCTGCCGTCTGCTGTGGAATGCTTGTTTCACAAATTTACGCAATCGCATACGGATATCAAGGACTACCGAGGGTATCGATTAATTGCCATTGACGGTTCGGATTTGCATATCCCAACGGACCCTGCGGACACAGACACCTACTTTCAAAGCCAACCCAACACGAAAGGCTATAACCTTCTTCATTTGAACGCAGCCTATGACCTCTGCAACAGACTGTACGTAGATTCCAATGTTCAGCCGCGAAGGTTGCGTAACGAGGGAAGGGCGCTGGCTGCTATGGTCGACCGTTCCCCCATCAAGGGCAAAACCATTGTTATTGCCGATCGAGGTTATGAAAGTTACAACAATTTCGCGCATATTGAACGCAAAGGATGGAATTATGTC
>NZ_JAVIFU010000151.1 GCF_031157315.1 Paenibacillus sp. LHD-38 | reverse complement strand
CGGGTACGTTGCTATGAACGTTTTTGTCAATACCTCGTACTTGCATTAACCGAAACACTAGGCGCGGGGGCAAATAAGCGAGCGACGGTCGGCACGCTGCTATCCGTGGGTTGGTTACCACATTCAATGCCTTCGTCAAGGAGAGCGATTACCAGCTAGTGACGCACGTTCGGTTTCACAACCTAGTGCAAACGTACCACGTACATTCTCTCCTAAACCTTCGTTTGCCCCCGGGCCTAATGTTCCGGTGTTTTTGCGATGTGTGCAAGCAATACTTCTTGCTAAAATTACCCTTTCGACTTTTGAGAAGCAACTAACTTACGTTTTTCTGCTTTCCGTCATCTGTGAGTTCACCTTGTTCCGCGATTCGAGCGACGGCCCAAATAAACCCAACTAATTCTCGGGCAACGGCACCGATGGCCACGTTTTTATGCTTGCTCTTTCCGAAAACAAGCCGGCGGTATTTCATATGCAATCTCTCTTGCGCTTTCCATGACAACAACTGCACAGCTGCAGGCAATCCTTCTAATCGGTTAGCTAAATCACCCTTAACGGCTGGTCGATGACGGTAGCTCCATGCCGACTCCACCAACGTACGACGCAAGTGGTTATTGCCCGCTTTTGTCATCGAACCTCGGCGCGTGCTCTGACCTGA
>NZ_JAVIFU010000149.1 GCF_031157315.1 Paenibacillus sp. LHD-38 | reverse complement strand
GGTAACCAACCCACGGATAGCAGCGTGCCGACCGTCGCTCGCTTATTTGCCCCCGCGCCTAGTGTTTCGGTTAATGCAAGTACGAGGTATTGACAAAAACGTTCATAGCAACGTACCCGATAGCTTAATCGATATCCTTAATATGTTTTCCGCTTTCATCAATTTGAAAGCTCCCGCCTCCAAATTGCCATCCTCTACTCTCAACAAATTCAATAAAAGCATCTAGGAATTCGTTATGCCCTAGATCACCCTCAGTAGCATATCCTCAATATGGATCCCAATCGGTCTTTTCAAACAAATCACTCCTAAATCTTCATTAGGCTATAGTTACCCGTCCCTCGTTTTTAAGGATTTATCTCACATATACTCACTCATTCGCAGGATTTCGTCACCTTGGATCAAGTCCATCTCAGATAGCAACGCAGTTGCTGCCGTTTGAGGTGGTGGGCTGGGCATGCGGAAATAGAGGAACACTCAGGAAATATTCCCAGGCTGTCTCTACTGCACGCATACTCCACATGATCCCTGGAGATTCACCCTCCCACAACTCAACGGGTCAATGCCCTTACATTCCTTCGTTATACCTGTCCAAGTTGTGGAGACCGATAGCGTTTAGCGGATGGGTCTGAGCCCTTTTGGGTAACGAACTCGGTCCTCCGTGCTTTCTTTGTGAAATCCTGCGAATGAGTCAATATACGTGATGC
>NZ_JAVIFU010000148.1 GCF_031157315.1 Paenibacillus sp. LHD-38 | reverse complement strand
GTAACCAACCCACGGATAGCAGCGTGCCGACCGTCGCTCGCTTATTTGCCCCCGCGCCTAGTGTTTCGGTTAATGCAAGTACGAGGTATTGACAAAAACGTTCATAGCAACGTACCCGAAAGCTCAACGATAAAGGGACAAGAAACTTCTCGTCGCCTTCTCATTCATTTCTGCCCTACAACGAAATGAAAACCGGTTAAACACCCTTATTGCGGACACTGCACCTCTTATTCGACATTGATCAAAGAATTGCTTTAAATTGCTTCCATTTTCTCCGAAATGGACTTTTGAACCGCGTTAGACTTTAACTTGCTTGGGTTTCACAGTCCCATCCTTGAGCGCCTTCATATATTCGTATGGAGAGAAGTCGTAGATGCTGCCATGTAGGCGAATGCGGTTGTAATCTTGAATAAACTGACTAACGATCTCATACGTCTCTGGATAGGACTCAAATTCATGGCGTCGATAGCACTCTAGTTCTATGATGGCATGATAGGATTCAATATGAGCGTTTTTATTTGGTGTTTTAGGCGGAATACGCTCGTGGATCATGACAAACTCCGTACAGGCCTCTTCAAATCGATGACTGATAAACTGTGGGCCGTTATCGGAACGTATGACAGGCTTATCTGTTTGATCAAAGAGCTGGCGCTTCATGAGCGCTTCCTGCGTGATCTGAACGAGATGTTTGGCTTCACAGGTCAG
>NZ_JAVIFU010000147.1 GCF_031157315.1 Paenibacillus sp. LHD-38 | reverse complement strand
CCTGCAAAACGAATACAGTTTCTGTAAAATGGAGCCCAGTACCCTGTTGGTACTGGGTTTGTTGTATAATGGAAGAAAAGTAAAAGCGAGATGAGCCTGTTGTTGCATGCCGGTAAACAATTAACTGCATCATTCCATGCGGAATTATATAATCTTGTTCCTGAAGATCACTTGTTGCGCAAGATTCATCGCATTGTAGATTTCAGATTCATCCATGAGTTAGTCGAAAACAGCTATTGCAAATACTACGGCAGACCCGCTAATGAGCCTGAGCTGCTATTTCGTCTGCTCTTTTTGCAAATCCTTTACAATCTTTCGGATGAGCGCATCGTTCAGGAAGCTCAAGTAAATCTAGCATACAAGTGGTTTCTTGGTGTTAATCCGGAAGAGCCTTTGCCGGACGCCTCTCAATTATCGCGTTTTCGGAATCATCGACTTGGAGCAAGCCAAGTGGAAGACGTATTGAAGCAAGTGGTAAGTCAATGTGTGGAGAAAGGACTCATTAAGAGTAAAACCATTATTCTGGATGCAACTCATACCCAAGCTGGAAGCCAAAAGCAGCGTCCTCTCGACGTGTTGCGGGACGCTGCCAAACGTCTTCTGCGAACGGTTGTCAAAAGGCATCCAAAGCTGGAAAAGAAGCTTCCAGCCATACCTCGTGTAAAAAGCGAGCAAGAAGACGCAGAGCAGATTATGCTTCATTACTTGG
>NZ_JAVIFU010000146.1 GCF_031157315.1 Paenibacillus sp. LHD-38 | reverse complement strand
GCTCTTAACATGATCCTTCATGTGACCGAAAAAGGATTCTTGGGGTGCATTGTCCCAGCAGTTACCACGTCGTGACATTGACTGTCCTAGGCCCTTCTTCTTCAATAGTTTCTGATAGGTGGGGCTTGTATAATGGCACCCTTGATCGGAATGGATGAAGGCATCCTTATGGAGTTTAATACGACGCTGTTTTGTTAACAACTCAATGGTCTCTGTAGCAAGAGGCAATTGGAGGGAATGGGATAGATTGCTAGCTAGAAGCTCTCCTGTGGAGGAGTCCAGAATGGTGGATAAATATGCCGTCTGTGATTTGCCATACGGAAGATAGGTGATATCGGTAAGCAGCACAAGACCTGGGATACCTTTCTTAAAATCCCTCTGCAACTCATTTGGAAGCGTTCGGTGTTCTTGTGTAGCTTTAGCTATACGCCGATAAGGGTTTGGTTTTCGATGAGGGCATACGATGTCGAATTTTTGCATGAGTCTTCGAATACGCTTAAGGTTATAGCAAGTATCATATTCATTCTCCAGCGTCATCTTAATGGATCTAGAGCCCTTTTTGAAGCCCCTTTTATTAAATGCTTTCTTAATCATCGCCCCTGCTTGTTCATCCACTAGCGCACGCTCCTGGCGCTTGTCAGCAGAGCTCAGGTAGTTGTAATAGCCAGAGCGAGAGACGTCCAGTAGTTGGCAGAAATAACGTGTCATTCGCCCTAGGCCTAGT
>NZ_JAVIFU010000145.1 GCF_031157315.1 Paenibacillus sp. LHD-38 | reverse complement strand
GCCCTACTTTTAGAACGCTTACGAGTCATTGTGCGACGGGTCCCAATCAAGTATGGATGTGGGATATTACCTGGCTTCCTGGTCCTGTGAAGGGCATTTATTTTTATTTGTATCTTATCCTGGATTTATACAGCCGAAAGATAGTAGGTTGGGAGATTTGGGAGAAAGAATCTGCCGAGCATGCAAGTCAATTAATTCGCAGAGCGGTACTCAGTGAGCAGTGCGTGGTTCGAAAGAATCCGCTTGTCTTGCATTCCGACAACGGCAGTCCGATGAAGGGGTCAACCTTACTAGAAACCCTTTACAGTCTAGGCATCACACCATCAAGAAGCAGACCGCGAGTAAGCAACGACAATCCTTATGCAGAATCGATCTTTAGAACATGTAAATACCGTCCTGAGTTCCCTTCCAACGGCTTTAGATCTAGGGATGAGGCGCGTGAATGGGTACTGCGTTTTGTTCACTGGTACAACATGGAGCATCGTCACAGTGGTCTTAATTTTTTGACACCTAACCAAAGACATCAGGGTCTGGCTAGGCAAATATTTGAGAAAAGACAGCAGATCTACGAAGCGGCAAAAGCGCAGCATCCTCATCGTTGGTCTGGAAACACGCGCAACTGGAATTTAGAAGAGGAAGTTTGGCTCAATCCAGAACGAGCGAAGCTTATTCAAGCTGAAGAAAATTCATGAAACTAAACCACTTCTATTTTTGAGGAATCACGACAACTACCTTGACAATTACCG
>NZ_JAVIFU010000144.1 GCF_031157315.1 Paenibacillus sp. LHD-38 | reverse complement strand
CACAATCACTATACCAAACTGAAGTGGTGTTTTCTATTTTGCAAGAGATGAATAATTATCTTCGAGCAGCGTGATATATCAAGGGTTTAAGCTTATTTTCGCTCTGCGAAGTTTGAGTAATGAAACAATAGAATATAGTGAAAACCATTAAATTAACAGGAGAAATTCCATCTAATCTGATTTGTGGACTGAAGCGCGGTCATTTAACTGGAGAAATTCCAGCTAATCGATTGGACGGAGAAGCAAAGCGGTAAGAAGCAACGGAGTAGAGGTTAAGGAGGAGTAGCTAAGGAGTAGAAGTTGTGTAGTAGAATTTAAGGAGTAGCAGTTAAGGAGTAGAAGTTAAGGGGTAGCAGTTAAGGAGTAGAAGTTAGGGAGTAGCAGTTAAGGAGTAGAAGTTAAGGAGTAGAAGTTAAGGGGTAGAAGTTAAGGAGTAGAGGTTAAGGAGTAGAAGTTAAGAAGTAGAAGTTAAGGGGTAGAAGTTAAGGAGTAGAGGTTAAGGAGTAGAAGTTAAGAAGTAGCAGTTAAGGAGTGGAAATTAAGGAGTAGCGGTTAATGAGTAGAAGTTGTGCATTAGAAATTACGTAAGTAAAGCAGTAGAATCAATGCGGTAGAATCAATGCAGTAGAATCAATGCAGTTTAAGCAAAGAAGTAGAAGCGAAGCGATATCGGTATTTGTCAAGATAGTTGTCGCGATTTAATGAAAATAAGATAGTTACGTTTGCGTTTTTTGCTCAGCCAGAATAGGCATAGCTTTTTCCGGGTTAAGCCAAACTTCTTCTTCCAA
>NZ_JAVIFU010000142.1 GCF_031157315.1 Paenibacillus sp. LHD-38 | reverse complement strand
GCATCACGTATATTGACTCATTCGCAGGATTTCACAAAGAAAGCACGGAGGACCGAGTTCGTTACCCAAAAGGGCTCAGACCCATCCGCTAAACGCTATCGGTCTCCACAACTTGGACAAGTATAACGAAGGAATGTAAGGGCATTGACCCGTTGAGTTGTGGGAGGGTGAACCTCCAGGGATTATGTGGAGTATGCGTGCAGTAGAGAAAGCCTGGGGAATATTTCCTGAGTGTTCCTCTATTTCCGCATGCCCAGCCCACCACCTCAAACGGCATCAACTGCGTTGCTATCTGAGATGGACTTGATCCAAGGTGACGAAATCCTGCGAATGAGTGAGTATATGTGAGATAAATCCTTAAAAACGAGGGACGGGTAACGATAGTTGAACATACAAGGGCAGCTCGCTATGGCAGCTGCTCCATTTCTTTATTAAACTAACGGACAGGTTTCAACAACGGGGTGCATATAACGATTAAACGAGGTTCCCCCCATATTTGCAACTATTTGAGTAAATTGCACGTTCTTTTTGATAAGGGGGTGCCGGTTTCAGTGATGAGAATACTCGCTACGTTCTTTGTTGTATTATTCATTCTTACAGGATGTAATCAGTCTGAAGGAGTCCCTTCTGAACAATCAGCTGCAACACACAATCCAACAGCAGACGAAATCCTCTTTAAAAATCCTAATGCAGATATTTTTCAGTTAGGTGGAATTATTTACTCAACTTTCGCAGCTTGAAATTGACAGATAAGCCTTGATGTAATTAGGCAAACCTGCAATCCAATACTGGAGTTGACTCTGAATTAGCTTTGTGATCTTCTTTCCAGCTTTCGTAGC
>NZ_JAVIFU010000141.1 GCF_031157315.1 Paenibacillus sp. LHD-38 | reverse complement strand
CGCCAGAGCAGGTAAAAGCCCTGTAACCGAAAGCAAGCACCCTCCGAGACGGATCCTGAGTACGGCGGGACACGTGAAACCCCGTCGGAATCCGGCAGGACCATCTGCCAAGGCTAAATACTCCCTGGTGACCGATAGTGAAGCAGTACCGTGAGGGAAAGGTGAAAAGCACCGCGGAAGCGGAGTGAAAAAGAACCTGAAACCGTGCGCTTACAAAAAGTCAGAGCCCGTTAAATGGGTGATGGCGTGCCTTTTGTAGAATGAACCGGCGAGTTACGATCACGTGCAAGGTTAAGTCGGGAAGACGGAGCCGTAGCGAAAGCGAGTCTGAATAGGGCGAATAAGTACGTGGTCGTAGACCCGAAACCGTGTGATCTACCCCTGTCCAGGGTGAAGGTGCGGTAACACGCACTGGAGGCCCGAACCCACGCACGTTGAAAAGTGCGGGGATGAGGTGGGGGTAGCGGAGAAATTCCAATCGAACTCGGAGATAGCTGGTTCTCCCCGAAATAGCTTTAGGGCTAGCCTCGAGGAATGAGCGTCGTGGAGGTAGAGCACTGATTGGGTGCGGGGCCCGCCAAGGGTTACCAAGTCCAGTCAAACTCCGAATGCCATAGACGTGCTACTCGGGAGTCAGACAGTGAGTGCTAAGATCCATTGTCAAGAGGGAAACAGCCCAGATCATCAGCTAAGGTCCCCAAGTGTGTGTTAAGTGGGAAAGGATGTGGAGTTGCAAAGACAACCAGGATGTTGGCTTAGAAGCAGCCACCATTTAAAGAGTGCGTAATAGCTCACTGGTCGAGTGACTCTGCGCCGAAAATGTAACGGGGCTAAACACACCACCGAAGCTATGACATGTACC
>NZ_JAVIFU010000140.1 GCF_031157315.1 Paenibacillus sp. LHD-38 | reverse complement strand
CCGGCATGCAACAACAGGCTCATCTCGCTTTTACTTTTCTTCCATTATACAACAAACCCAGTACCAACAGGGTACTGGGCTCCATTTTACAGAAACTGTATTCGTTTTGCAGGACTCTCACAGTAGTAGGCTTTTTATTATTTCACCTGTCTACCGTATGGGGAGCATATCAGACATTATTTTTATGTCCCAGGCTGCCGCTGTTTCTATTAGGGTCAGTCTAATACTATTGAGGGTTTTATTGGGGACAGCCATAAGGGGGTTTAGGCAAGCCTAAACGGTCTAAGTTGCCGCATACCGTACTTTGCCAGTAGGCCAGCTGGTCATCCAGCGCTTTCGCAGAATGTCGTTGAATGATTTCGACGTAGGCATAGCTGAGGCGACTTCCGGATTGAAGGACCAGGACCAGTAATCCGTCCGATCATAACGGCCGATCCATTGTCCATCTACGCCGAATTTTTGTTGATCGGTTACACCGATGACAGCTCCGTCCGCTGTTCGCAGCAAAAGGAAGACGCCGCCGGTAAATCCGGTTAATTTGACGTTGTTTTTCGTTCGGGTAACGACATCAAGCTGGCCGGCCAGTGCTCCCGAGCGCTGCAGCGTGGCCCGTGTGTACGACATCAACGCAGAGACCGAAGAAGCAGGAACAACAGCGAGCAGGGTAACAGCGGCAAGCATAAATGTTAACAATAAACCTTTCCATGTTTTCATCATAAAACCCACCAAATTTTGTGTGGTTGCAACCCTTAATCATTATTGATTAACATGACTTATGCAGTTCGTTCCATTTAAATGGGAAAGATATAGAGTTGGAAAATTGTTGTAATAATCGCTGATAAACGCTTGACTTTTATGAATCACCAGAATAATCACGAGGAATA
>NZ_JAVIFU010000139.1 GCF_031157315.1 Paenibacillus sp. LHD-38 | reverse complement strand
AAAATCGTATTTCGACACCATCCCGCATGAGAACCTCATCACGATGGTGAAGGAAACGGTTGTGGATGGAAGCGTGCTGTCATTGGTGGAGAAATTCTTGAAGGCCGGAATCTTGGAAGGCGGCAGCTTCCATAGGAATGAACAGGGAACGCCGCAAGGAGGGGTCATCAGTCCCTTACTAGCTAACATCTATCTTCATCCACTGGATAAAGCCATGACCGAGCGAGGTCACCGACTGACGCGTTACGCAGATGACTTTGTCATTTGTTGCAGAACGCAAAAAGGCGCAGAGCGAGTACTAAGGTCCGTCATCAAGCTACTAGAAAAAGAGATGGGACTGAAGGTACATCCAGAGAAAACGAAAATCGTCAACAGCAAAAGGGAGTCATTCGTTTTTCTAGGGCATGAATTTAAACCGGGGAAACGAATGACACCATCGGATAAAGCCATGACGAAATTCAAAGAACGGGTGAAAGAGATAACGAGACGGAATCAAACGGTGAATGTACAAGTACTGGTGAAGAAAGTGATCAATCCTTATCTGAGAGGATGGGGAAATTACTTCGGAACAGGAGAAGTACAGAGGAGATTCCGGGACTTGGATAGCTGGATAAGGCGAAGAATCCGAGCCATTCAACTGCGAAGCTGGAAGAAAGTTAGAAAACTCCATCGGGAAATGCGGAGGCGAGGATGGGACAACAAAGAACTGCCGGGGCTACGCATGACAGTGTGGAGAAGCTCGCATTCTACGTACGCCCAATATGCGATGCCAAACAAGTGGTTTGAAGAAATCGGGCTATGCAGTCTTTATGCTATTTACAAGGAACTTCATCCCCAGAGGGGATAATCACTGGAGGAGCCGGATGCGACGACCCGCATGTCCGGATCTGTGAGAGGCCTATGCGCATGCGCATAGGCCTACTCGATTT
>NZ_JAVIFU010000138.1 GCF_031157315.1 Paenibacillus sp. LHD-38 | reverse complement strand
CCCCCTGTGTCAGAATAGTTGTCGTACCCCTCAATAGAAAGTATAGTGGGTAAAAAGAGAGGCTGAGGTGGAGGACAATGACAAGACTGGGAAAAGAGATAAAGCAACAGCTAGTACAGCGAATGATGCCACCGAACAACGAATCCATAAGTAGGATTTCAAAGGATAGCGGAATATCAGAAACAACGCTATACAAATGGAGAACAAAGGCTAGGGCGAGTGGAGTCGCTATGCCTAGTGGGAACACAGAAACAGAGAGATGGAGCACGCAAGATAAGTTTTCCATCGTGGTGGAAACGGCTGCATTAAGCGAGATTGAACTGTCGGAGTACTGCCGTGCGAAAGGTTTGTATGTCGAGCAAGTGCAAGCATGGCGTAATGCTTGCATGCAAGCGAATGGCGGTATTGCAGAGCAAGCGAATCAACTACAAAAAGAGCTGCGAGACAAAGACCGTGAAGTCAAGGAACTCGCTCGTGAACTACAACGGAAAGAAGCCGCATTGGCGGAAACAGCCGCCTTATTGGTGCTGCGAAAAAAGGCCCGAGCGATCTGGGGGGACCAAGAGGAAGACTGATCAGTGTCCTAGATCGTCAGTTAGCCCTTTCACTGATTCAAGAAGCTGTAGAGGCAGGTGCAAGAGAGCGCTTAGCGTGTATCGAGCTTGGGCTGACACAGCGCACTTTGCAGCGCTGGCGCAGACAGGGCGCTCGCGATGATCAACGTCTTCACGCCAAGCGTCAAGCACCGGCCAATAAGCTTAGCGTTTTGGAACAGCGAAAAATTATTGAAGTCATTAATCAACCCGAGTTCAAAAGCTTACCACCCAGTCAGATTGTTCCCAGACTAGCGGATCTTGGAATCTATCTAGCATCGGAGTCTACCTTCTATCGCGTTATGCATCAGTACAAGCAGCAGCATTATCGTGGACGCAGTAAG
>NZ_JAVIFU010000137.1 GCF_031157315.1 Paenibacillus sp. LHD-38 | reverse complement strand
GCTTTTGAGTAAAAGTAAGCTTCAAATTGGAAATGTTATCGCGGAAACTAAAAAAGCAGCTCGTCCCTCATCCGAGGGCGGGCTGCTTTTGCTCTATCAGCTTCACCATTCGTTTCACATTCACAACAAACGCGGTGAGGTTGGCCTGTATTCGCATGCGAAATAATCCTCGGTATTTGGCTGTTGCCATCCCGTGGAACCTCTTCATCTCTGCATTCTTGTGTTCAATAATCGGTCTGCGCTTAATCCGTTCTTTAAACGTATCACTAAGTTCAAACTCAATTTGCTCCTTGAAGTGCTCGGCAATGATGCGAACCGAGTATGTCTTGCTCTTTGAGCCTGGTTTGTAACACCCTTCGCTCAGCGGACAAGCCTTACACTTCTCAACATCAAAATAAAACACAAGGGAGCGGCTTTTACCGCTTTGTTTACTTCCCTGCAAAGCTTTCCTAGTGCTGTGCTGACCAGCAGGACATACCATAAAATCTGCATCTTTATTGTATTCAAATCCTTCTTGGCGTTCGCCCCCATGATGAACAATGGGGTTTAGCGGAACGACAGGCTGAATCGTTTCTTTTTTCATCTCCGCCAGATTATCTTTGCCGGAGTACGCTGTATCTCCAATGATTTCCGTTACCGTAATGCCGTTTGCTTGCGTCTGTGACAAAAGAGCGGAAAGTTGTTTACCATCGTCACTGCTGCCAGGTGTGACTTCAATGGCTGTAATGATCTCTTCTTCCGTCATGGCTAAATGCTCTTTGTATCCAAAGAAGGATTTGGTTTTGCTTTTCCAAGCGAACCGGGCGTCTGGATCAATGGCTGAAAGAATGCCTTTATGGGATAGTAGACGCTCATCTTCTACGATTTGTCTAGCGATTTGAAGCTTGTCGCTAATCGCTCCTTCATGATCGGGCAGCAGTTCCTCCACGGTTTCACCCAACTTA
>NZ_JAVIFU010000136.1 GCF_031157315.1 Paenibacillus sp. LHD-38 | reverse complement strand
CTTCGAACGAAAGAACAAGAGGTTAAAGCCTTGACCCGAGAACTTCAACGGAAAGAATCAGCTTTAGCGGAAACTGCCGCACTACTGGTATTACGAAAAAAGGCCCAAGCGATCTGGGGGGACCCCGAGGACGAATGATCAGTGCCTCAGATCGTCAGCTAGCCGTATCACTGATTCAAGAAGCCATTAAAGCCGGTGCAAGCGAAAAGCTTGCCTGCAAGGAACTTGGTCTGACCCAGCGAACCTTACAACGTTGGCGCCAGCGTGGCGTCCGCGAAGATGGGCGTCCGCATGCCAAGCGACCTGTGCCCGCACATAAGCTCAGCGAGGAAGAAGAACAACAGATTCTGGACGTCATTCATCAGCCGGATTTCATGAGCTTGCCACCGAGCCAAATTGTTCCTGCGCTTGCCGATCAAGGGACGTACATTGCATCGGAATCTAGCTTTTATCGCGTGATGCACAAACACAAACAGCAGCAACATCGTGGACGGAGCAAGAAACGCACCGCCAAACCGCTCACCAGCCACTGTGCAACGGGAGCTAACCAGGTCTGGATGTGGGATATTACCTGGTTGCCGGGACCTGTCAAAGGCCTGTTCTTCTATCTCTACCTGGTGCTAGATTTATATAGTCGCAAAGTTGTCGGTTGGGAGATTTGGGAAGAAGAGTCGGCCGAACATGCCAGCCAATTAATGCGTAGAACCGTGCTTAGTGAGCAGTGTGTCATTCGTCAGCAACCGCTTGTGCTGCACTCGGATAATGGAAGCCCCATGAAAGGGTCAACCTTATTGGAAACACTGTATAGCTTAGGCATAACGCCTTCCAGAAGCCGGCCCCGAGTCAGCAATGATAACCCTTATGCCGAGTCCATCTTCCGTACGTGCAAATACCGTCCAGAATACCCTGAGCAAGGATTCAAGGACCGAACCGAAGCGCGTGAATGGGTGCTGCATTTT
>NZ_JAVIFU010000135.1 GCF_031157315.1 Paenibacillus sp. LHD-38 | reverse complement strand
ATACTGCCTGGTAAGAATATTAATAGGGTGGTAAGGACGATGTGGACCTCATTAAGTAGCAACGATAATTTAATTGCGGATATGTTCAAAGTTGCATTAGCACTTGAAGAACCATGGAAATTAACACATATTGAGTACGACGATCAAGATGAAGCTTGGCACTTATTTGTTGATTTTGAACGTGGAGCCCTGTTTCCATGTCCGAATTGCGGAACAGCATGCAAGGCTTACGATGCAGAGAAAAAACATTGGCGCCATCTCGATTTCTGGAATTGGAAAACTTATATGCATGCCAGGGTTCCAAGAACGGACTGCAAAAGCTGTAATAAAGTAACGTTGGTACCTGTGAAGTGGTCACGTCTAAAGTCGCATTTCACCTTACAATTTGACGCATGGGCCATGCGATTAATGGCCGAAATGCCAGTCAATGCTGCAGCGCGTGAACTGAGAGAGCATGACACACGCATGTGGAGGATTTTCCATCACTACGTCGATCAAGCTATGGCTGAATTGGATTTAACTCCTGTTAGGCGAATTGCAGTCGATGAAACTTCGTCACGCCGCGGCCACCGCTACATCACTTTGTTTGTGGATGTGGATACAAAGACTGTACTGTTCGCGACAGAAGGAAAAGGCAAGGACACGCTTGCCCGTTTCAAACAGCATTTACACGATAAAGGCGTAGAAACGGCGCAAATACAGGAAATCTGCTGCGATATGTCTATCGCATTTATTCGAGGAATTGAAGAGCAGTTCCCCTCAGCAGAAATTACATTTGATAAGTTTCACGTAATGAAGATGGTGAATGAAGCCGTTGATGATGTACGCAAAGCCGAGCAGAAAGAAGCACCACAACTGAAGCGAACCAAGTATCTCTGGTTAAAGAATGAAAGCAATCTGAAGGCGGAGCAGAAAGAAGAACTACAAAGCCTAAAAGACAGCAACTTAAAAACGGGCAGAGCTTACCAGTTAAAATTGGCTATGCAGGATTTATGGATAACGCCACACCTACT
>NZ_JAVIFU010000134.1 GCF_031157315.1 Paenibacillus sp. LHD-38 | reverse complement strand
CTTCGCAGAGCGAAATTGGCTTTAAACCCTTGATAAGTATAGCTAAACCAAGAAAATATTAATCTCTTGCAAAATAGAAAACACCGCTTCGGTTTGGTATAGTGATTGTGACGAGCAATCCACTACCACACAGAAGAGGTGTCCTCTATATGATAGAGCAAAAAGAGCCATGTAATCAACTACCCAAAGAAATTAAACCAGCATTCAAAGAGCTGGGTGTGCTCCAGCATTTAAAAGACGCGAAAATCAATAAGAAATTTGGTTATTCAGCGGCGTATCTTTTTCAGCTTGTGTTCGTTCTCTTGTTTCATCAGAAAAATTGGTTTCGCCTGCTCGAAAGTGAAAAAGCCGAATCATTTCCAGGTAAAGATGCCGTTTATCGGTTTTTAAATCATAATAAATTTGCTTGGCGGCAGTTTCTCATAGCTCTGAGCACTGCAACCGTTCGGAAAGTCGAGCTACTCACTTCCGATAATCGCGTAACTGCATTCATTTTTGACGATTCGATGTTTGATCGTAACCGCAGCAAAGCGGTAGAATTGCTCGCAAGATTCAAAGATCACGCTACAGGAGCCTATTACAAAGGCTTCCGCATGCTCACGATGGGATGGTCCGACAGCCATTCGTTTATCCCCATGGATTTCGCTTTACTTAGCTCGACGAAATCTCAAATCAATGGTACTTCAGACAGAATTGATAAACGCACCACCGGCTTTAAACGCCGTGAAGAAGCACTGCTTCCTGCTCCGAAGGTAATCGCCTCTATGATTGATCGTGCCATAGCTGCTGGTGCATCTGCGTCTTACACCTTAATGGACAGTTGGTTCACCCATGCACCACTCATCAAAGAAATCATAGATCGAGGACTTCATGTCATTGGTATGATTAAAAATGACAACAAGCGCTACCTTGTAAACGGAAACCGCCTGAACCTAAAGGAATTGTATCTGGCAGCTCCACAAGTTGAAGGAAAGAAGTCCGATATCCTTCATTCCATTCGAACAGAATTGGTTCCAGGGATCCCTATTCTCGTGGTATTTATTCGGCATCGTTCAAAGAAGAAGGAATGGTTGGC
>NZ_JAVIFU010000133.1 GCF_031157315.1 Paenibacillus sp. LHD-38 | reverse complement strand
ATTTGGTATTTAAATCCATTTCAAGGGTTTGTTTCTAGCTTTGGAACGCGATTACGACGGGTGTCTGCTTTTTCTGTCGGCCTTTGGATGTCCGGCTCGGCTTTCGGTTCATTGCAGCTTCAAGCTTTATCCAAGATTTCCACAACAGTGTTCTCAATATATCCATCAGTTCCGTCAGTGATTTTTTTCCAGCGATCTCAAGCTTCATCAGGAGCAACAAGCAGTAAGCGATCAGGCAGACCCAGATTTGGTTCATGACAGCATTCTCTTCTGTGCCGTAAAAGCAGGTCAATTTCAAATTCTGCTTGACCCACCGGAAGAAAATCTCGATTTGCCAGCGACTCCGATACAAGTCGCCTAGCTCCTCGGCTGTGAGATCAAAGCGGTTCGTGATGATCCGAACCGGATTGCCCTTGCTATCGGTCGTCTCAATCATGCGAAGCGCGTGCTCCATACGCTTATTGCCTTTGCCTAAGATGACTTTCACATCGCGAGTAATCTTCGAGTTTTCTGGTGTAGGAAACTCGTCCACTGCCTCTACGATGGCATTATTCTTAAGCCGAGATACAAAGTGAATGCCGCGCACACAGTAGTCGTCATATTTCGTGTAATCGAGGTAACCGCGATCCATTAAATAAGTAGCGTCGGCTACGTCAATCAGCACGTCCATCTGCGTATGATCCGCTGGCTTTGCAGATGTGATGATCGCTTTGTCCGGATAGACCATGCCTGGCTCCGCAAACGTAACACGAAGATGTAGTTTCACACCGGCTTTTGTTTTACGGAACGTCGCCCACTTGTACTTGTTCAGACAAAGGCTGATTGTGGTGGAGTCGATTACTTTCACCGGACCTACGCGAGTGGCTGTTGGGGTCTGAAGGCGATACAGTTGCGAGATGAGATCGCACAGAATGTTTTGCAGCACTTCTGGATCCAGTTTGTTGTTTTTCCGTGAAAGCTGAGCGGCACTGATCGAGTTGATGCCTATCGCTTGCTGAAATTCCTCGTCGGCCTGAATCTCTCTCATAATCGATCGTAGCCCCTTGCGTTTCTGGAGCTGGGCTTCCACGAACAGGAGCAAAAACACCATCGTGCTCA
>NZ_JAVIFU010000132.1 GCF_031157315.1 Paenibacillus sp. LHD-38 | reverse complement strand
TTGTGCGCTTGGCAGCGCAATCGACTAGGGAGTGAAAGTCTCCAGTACACTGCGAGGTGGCGGAAGTACATAGCTGACGCATAGTGCTAGTCCGTGAGGATAGGTGCGGAGGATGCGAAGGCAAAACTCGGAACAGGCGGCAAAACCATGTTGGCTGACGGAGCTGGATGACTCTGCAAGAGAAGGGAATGTCCAATACCACCAGTAGTTCCGGAAGTTAAGAGGACTGGATTCGAGGGAAAGTCGGTTGACGTGACCCAAGGAGATCTCATCGCTCCCGCCGAAAGTGCGGTAACCCTAGTCCAAGACCGTGAGGGTCAAGGCAAGGCTATGAATGGTGAGAAGTCAGACGTAGGGATAGTAGCGACCAAGTTTGCCAGAAAGGCCGCAAAGGCAAATGAATCGGCGCAAAGTCGTCGATGCAGTCATCGACCCAAAAGGCGGTGCCCTGTGCGAAGCCCGAAACCGTGGAAGAAGAGAGATTGTGGAAGGCCATGTGCCAGACAGGAGCCGGGGAGCCAAGAAGCGCGAAGAACCGGGGAATGAACATAAGGAGAAGCCGTTTGGGGCGAGTACCGACAGGGAAATGGAGATTGCTGAGAGGCTACAAACCATGGAACTGCAAGGGAAGGAGAACGAGCATGGAGGAACAAGGAAAGAACAATCGCTCTCGTGAAGGAGTAAAGCAAGAAGAACGCAAGTGGTACAGCCTTATCGACAAGATATGGGCGAAGCCAAACCTGGAGGAAGCCTTCAAGGAGGTTAAGCGAAACCGAGGCGCAGCAGGGATCGATCGAATGACCATCAAGGCATTTGAATCGCAGTTGGAACACCATCTAGAAGTGGTCCAACAGACGCTGAAGAACAAAACCTACCGGCCAAAGCCCGTTAGGCGCGTCTACATCCCGAAAGCAGACGGAACGCAAAGACCACTAGGGATTCCTACCGTGGGAGACCGAGTTGTACAAGCCGCAACAAGGCGCATATTGGAACCCATCTTCGAAGCAAAGTTCATGGATTGCAGTTACGGATTCCGACCGGAGAGAAGCGCACACATGGCGTTAAAGAAAATTCGTCAAGATGTAGATGATGGGTTTCGCTATGTCATAGACGCAGATCTAAAATCGT
>NZ_JAVIFU010000131.1 GCF_031157315.1 Paenibacillus sp. LHD-38 | reverse complement strand
GGGGTAACCCGCAAGGGAGCTAGCCGTCGAAGGTGGGGTAGATGATTGGGGTGAAGTCGTAACAAGGTAGCCGTATCGGAAGGTGCGGCTGGATCACCTCCTTTCTAAGGAAATACCCGGACCCGATGAGGTTCGGATAAACTTGGCAGTTTATCGCTTACTCGTTGTCAGTTTTGAAAGAGTAACTGCAATACATAGATGAAGAATGAAGCATATTGCTTGATCTGAATCATGGCATTGTTGGACACTTTCTTTAATTATGTCTAGTCATCCGTTTGGTGGCGATGGCGGAGGGGAACCACACGTTCCCATACCGAACACGACCGTTAAGCCCTCCAGCGCCAATGGTACTTAGACCGCAGGGTCTTGGGAGAGTAGGACGTCGCCAAGCGGGTTATCTCACGAAAAAAATTACCAACATTTACTTGTTGATTGTAATGATAAAATGTGATAATCTATGATTCCTGTCGTGTAAACGGCAAGAAAAAATTGCACCTTGAAAACTGGATAACGAAAGAAAAGAATTGCTGAAACATCCTTTAAGCTGTTTTTATTGTAAGCGAAAGGTGTTCGAGATTGTTGCGACTTCTTTTCGTTTTGTTTCAACCATTTGATGTCTTAGGAGATCAGAGAAACAAAATGAAAACGGCGCACAAGCCGAATCACCCGAGCATATGGTTAAGCTAGTAAGAGCGCACGGAGGATGCCTAGGCACCAGGAGCCGAAGAAGGACGTGGCGAACAACGATACCGCCCCGGGGAGCCGTAAGCAGGCATTGATCCGAGGATTTCCGAATGGGGAAACCCAGCTGTCGTAATGGACAGTTACTACTAAGTGAATACATAGCTTAGTAAGAGGCATACCAGGGGAACTGAAACATCTAAGTACCCTGAGGAAGAGAAAACAATAGTGATTCCGTCAGTAGCGGCGAGCGAACGCGGATTAGCCCAAACCAAGGAGCTTGCTCCTTGGGGTTGTAGGACGTCTCACACGGAGTTACAAAGGTGTTTGGTAGGCGAAGAGGTCTGGAAAGGCCCGCCAGAGCAGGTAAAAGCCCTGTAACCGAAAGCAAGCACCCTCCGAGACGGATCCTGAGTACGGCGGGACACGTGAAACCCCGTCGGAATCCGGCAGGACCATCTGCCAAGGCTAAAT
>NZ_JAVIFU010000130.1 GCF_031157315.1 Paenibacillus sp. LHD-38 | reverse complement strand
TATAATGCTCCCATAGGTTGAGACACGGGAGGAAGAAAAATAAGTTATAATGAAGCAATGGAAAAACGGAACCGATATACCTCAGAGTTTAAGACGAAGGTTGTACTGGAGGTCCTCCGTGAGGAGCAGACCGTAAACGAGATTAGTGCGAAATATGAACTAAGCCCGGTAATGGTTAGCCGGTGGAAAGCTGAGTTTTTAGAACGTGCATCCGTGGTATTTGAGAAGAAGACCAGTGAAGCAGAAAAACTGAAAAAGGAGTATGAGAGCAAGCAGGAACATCTAGAGAAGCTGGTAGGCCAACTTACGGTTGAGGTCGACTGGCTCAAAAAAAAATCTGGTCTTAAATGAACCTCTAGAAGCCCGAAAAGCCATGGTAGAACGCGATTGCGAAGCCATTACCATCAAGCGTCAGGCAGAGCTGCTAGGCGTGAACCGAACCAGCGTATACCGCGCTGACAAGGAACGTCATGAGAGCGAAGAAAATGTACAGATCATGCATCGGATTGATGAGATCTACATGTTGCATCCTTACTTCGGCTACCGGCGTATGACCAGATTCCTTCGAGATCAGGGCTTTGATGTCAATCGTAAGCGCGTACGGCGGCTGATGAGAATCATGGGACTCGAGGCCATCTATCCGAAGCCAAACTTAAGCAAACGCCTCCATGCCAAATACAAGCGCCCTTATCTCCTACGAGGTCTGAAAATAGATCGACCGAATCAAGTCTGGGGGATCGATATTACGTATCTCCGGATGGGCAATGGTTTCATGTACCTGTTCAACATCATCGACTGGTACAGCCGCAGAATCATTGATTACGAGATATCCAGCACACTCGAGAAAGGCTTTGTATTGAAGTGCCTCAAACGTGCATTCAGCCGCTGTAGGCCGGAGATTATGAATAGCGATCAAGGCTCCCATTTCACCAATGCAACCTATCTGGAACTGCTTGAGCAAGAAGGCGTTAAAGTGTCGATGGACGGTAAGGGACGAGCCACGGATAACAGCCGAACAGAGCGCTATTTCCGGTCACTCAAATACGAATGTATCTATCTCAATGAATTTGAAAACCCTCGCGCGTTGCGTAAAGGGATAGCTAGCTATGTCCAATTTTACAACCAAATTCGGCCTCATCAATCTCTCAATGGAGCAAAGCCAGATCAATTCTATGCTCACTCGATAGACCAAATCGCATCCTAAAATGCTTAATGACACGAGAAGGAGGACATAACTTATCCCTCAAAAATTCGTGTCTTGACAATGGGGGGCATTACA
>NZ_JAVIFU010000129.1 GCF_031157315.1 Paenibacillus sp. LHD-38 | reverse complement strand
CTGGTGTGCCCGCGAGTGAACGAGTAGTAGCCGTTTTTGACCATGTCTGCGATAACGAGAGCATCCTTTTTGTCGCTCTTGGATGGCGTATTGTCGCGGTTTTCCTTGTTCTTTTTCACGAGATGTGGATTAACGAGAACAACTTCAAACTGACGATTTGAGAGCCACTTGGATAGGTTAAGCCAGTAGTGTCCGGTAGGCTCCATGCCAACAATGGCTGCCGTTAAAGCGTGAGCGGTTTGCAGCGATTGGATCCACCGAAGAAGGCTGTGAAAACCCTCTTCATCGTTTGAGAAGGATAGAGGATTACCGACCACGATTCCTCGGAAATTAACAGCACGAGCGACATGTGTTTGCTGTGCGATGTCGATCCCGACGACTAGATGTTGAGCGGTAATTTTTTCAATGAGTTGATTTTGTTTCGCTTGCGATTTAAACTTCATAATAGAGCGTCCTCCTGGATGATGGAATTTTTAGGGCTATGACCCGTTGCGTACTTCCATCGTACCGAGGCGCTCGTTTTTTTGCAAAGCGGAAATTTAACGCTCTACAGGAATGCTATCGTTACCCGTTAGTTTAATAACTTAGGGTTTATATATGCCAATAATTACTGGATTGTTAGTTGCAATTTTAGTACCCATCATTACAAGCTTAATCATCAATTTGGACGTAATCCATTGATAACCACGAACGTTTTCAATTGAGATTCTCTCTGCAAACTTTTCTTCCAAACGCTTCTTTGAGTAATTCGTGGTGCAAAATACTATGGACTTATTGATTGTTTTAGAAAATTTTTTTATATCCTTCATTACTTTAATGAACTCTTTCTGTGTCATTTTAGTACCGAGATGAAGTTCAATCATCCCATGAACAGGGTTATAAATCATATTCGCACTCTTATTTCCGAGTTTTATTCTGTTGTACCACGTAAGCCATAACTGAAACAATCCAAGACAACCTATGGTGAATGCAAGCATTGTAAATAAAACTATCTTAAAATAATACCATTGACCATAAATCGAAAGTACCGCCATTATGGGTAAGGAAAGAAGAAACACAATTATTCCCGTACCTAAAATATCCCCTAATAATATTTTTTTCATGGATTTCCTCCAAATTGCTGATTCTTTTACAAAAATAAAGCTTATTATATCATAAATAGTTACTGCACAAACCTGCCCGTTAGCGTAGCGAAGGGCTGCCATGTGGCCAATGTCATTTAGTTTAGCTCAAAGACAAGAACAGGAATAAAAATGAAATCCAAAACGGCATGGGAAAAGTCCTGTGCCGTTTGTTTTTTTGGGGAAAGCAAAGAAAAAGCGCA
>NZ_JAVIFU010000128.1 GCF_031157315.1 Paenibacillus sp. LHD-38 | reverse complement strand
CGCTCTTACAGGAAATTGGGCTACGGACTACATTCTCTACCAGTACTCTCAAACTGTCAAAGTTGAAAATCTAAGAAAGAGCGAGAAAACAGGAGAAAACATTACTTTATAGTGGGAGGAGAACCTTATTCTTATCCTTTCTGTTATTTTACAAAGTTTTCTGCTCGTCACAATGACTTTTACCGGAGGAAGCAAGCTGGCTGGCGCGAAAAATTTTGTTGAAATGTTTGATTCACTTAAGCTACCGCAATGGTTCCGGGTTGTTACGGGGCTCGTTCAACTAGCTGGGGCAGTCGGACTTGCCATCGGATACTGGCAGCTGGCAGCAGCCACATGGGCAGGCATTTGGATTGGCATCACGATGCTGGTGGCATGCCTCTTACATTTGAGAATCAAGCATCCTTTCGGGCAAGTGATGCCGTCCTTAATCATTACTTTGATTGCAGCCGCTCTGGTACTCGTGAATGCATTCGGAGTACCGCATCCCGTATAGATCATAGAAGTGTCGGTTGAGCAAGAACAGGGGCCGTATGAAGCCCGTGAAAACCGCGGGCTTTTGATTTATCGGACCGCAATCGAGTAAGTTAAAACCAAAAGCAGAAGGGGGTACCTTTATGACAAAAGGTGAAAGGAATCCTAAGATTGATCCCTATTTTAACAAGCTTAAGAAGTGGAAGGAAGAATTCGAGCTGTTGAGAGATATCGTTCTTGACTGCGGGATGACTGAGGATTTTAAGTGGATGCATCCTTGTTACACGTTTGACAATAAAAACATCGTTTTGATTCATGGCTTTAAGGATTACTGCGCGCTTCTGTTTCACAAAGGCGCGTTGTTAAAAGATCCCCATGGGATCCTAATCCAACAAACGGAGAATGTTCAGGCAGCGCGCCAGATTCGGTTCACCAATGTTCAAGATATAGATGAAATGCAGCTTATCTTGAAATCATATATTGATGAAGCCATTGAAGTTGAGAAAGCCGGATTGCAAGTGAACTATAAAAAGAATACGGAATACATCATACCTGAAGAATTAGAAAATAAATTCGTTGAAATCCCCGACTTAAAAACGGCTTTTGAAGAATTGACGCCGGGAAGGCAAAGAGCATACATTTTACATTTTTCTGCACCCAAGCAATCCAAAACTCGAGAGTCAAGGGTTGAAAAATATATCGCGCATATCCTGGGTGGAAAGGGTAAAGATGATTAATATATTTTATCAGTAGCGTTGCATTAAACCTAACATAGGTTTCAAGTGATTTATTTTGTGCTAAATTGTGCTAAAAATGTAAATTTTACGGCGTACATGGCAGAAAAAAATCTCCTAAAATTAG
>NZ_JAVIFU010000127.1 GCF_031157315.1 Paenibacillus sp. LHD-38 | reverse complement strand
CTCGATTGATTTGTATCCGTTATTCGTACAACCTGAAAGTAGAAGGAATAGACACATTACCAACAAAAGAATGTTCTTCACCTTTCTCACAAGTGTCCTCCTTCTGTGATATGACAATATATTTTCCATAAATTAGGACGCAAAATACTGGCGAATGTTGCGCAATTCTGCCCGTTAGCTTAATAAGAAGAGCAGGCCACCGTAGCGCCTGCTCATCATGTGTGTTATTCAACTATCGTTTCCCGTTAGCTCAATGAATGTTATTTTTCGAACCACAATTTAGCTCTCATTATTACAATTGAAATTACTATTGCGCACGTAAATCCAATTAGTATTAACAGTAAATATTAATAATTCCGCTCGGGTTCTATTAGATGGTTTAGCTCTCTAATATCCTTGCTTGCCTCAGAAATTAATTTATTGCCACTACAAAGACTGGTTGATTCTATTCCTTTCAAATTCTCTGTATAGACTAAATATTTATTTCCTTTTTCAAATTCAGTTCCACACATTCCAGAGTAACCACTATACACATAACCATCTGGAAGGTTGCCCTTCCAGACCTTATCAACACTAAAAATATTTCCGCCTTCTTTATCTTTAGTGACCAAAGTACCTGTGAATACGACGCTAGATTGCTCGAATCTTTGTTGAACGCTGGCTTCACCGCAACTACATGCGAACACCTTGTTAGGGCTAAGTACACAAACACTAACCAACGTACATATAAACAAAACAATGGGTAGCATTCTTTTCATTTAACTGACACCCCACAATTTCTCGGTATAATCATTGATATAGACGGATGAAAATATAGTTGCGTTAACCTGCCCGTTAGTTTAATAAAAAGAGCAGGCTACCGTAGCGCTTGCTCCAAGGTGTGTAATTCAACTATCGTTCCCCGTTAGCTTAAACCCGACGGGTACATTTACCCTTTTATTTCGGTAACAGTGACCCTCCCTGAACTTAGATCAAAGGTCAGAGTAACAGGACCCTCAGGTGGATTATGTGGACCTGTATAAGTATCATACTTAACTTTCACATTAAAATGAAATTGTGATCCATCAGATCGCTTTATCTCTAAAATTTCCGCATTCCATAACCCATAATTACGATTTGGATATTTATTATTAATCGCTTTTCCCGCATAAGGGTCTAATAAAACTAAAAAGGCATCATAAATTTCATTATGCTTAACTTCAACACTGGCTCCCATGGTTTTTGCTACTACCTGATTTGGTATTAAAAGTATCAAAACGATAACAATGGCGGTTAATATTTGTTTCATTTTTTTAGCCCTCCCTTTACCTATAAAGGTAGGCTTTCCATTTGAAAACAAATTATAAGTTAGCTGAACTAATCTGCCCGTTCGTATTATGAGGTCAGCCAGTTTTTTCTGGTTGACCTCTTTTGTTTTGAGAGGTTTAGTAAACGGTAGCCGGGGTCGAACGTAACTGCCCGTGGGACCGTGATCCC
>NZ_JAVIFU010000126.1 GCF_031157315.1 Paenibacillus sp. LHD-38 | reverse complement strand
GCAGCAACGGCAAACAAAAAACTTTCAAAATTAATTAAAAGTCAACTACAACAATGGATCGCCGGTTTGCCCAGTTATCTCAAGGCTTATCTGCCTATTTCAAGCTGCGAAGTTTGAGTAAGAAACAATGGGAAGGGATTTGAGTGTATACAACACCTTTAATTAAAAAGCGTAGTAGGCGGTATGGTAATAATCATTGGATCGTCTACAGCACCAAAATAGAGAGGGAGGTAAATTTATTTAGTGATCTTGAATTTGATCACTGGGTGTTAATTGAAGCCGATCCGACTGTTGCCTCTTTCTGTGAGCAGCCAGATAAAGCTGAAATTGAAGGGGAGGAAGGAACCTCTATTTTTACTTGTGGATTAGTAAAAAAGATGGAAGCGAAATTTTTTTCGAAATTAAATATGAGAAGGATCTCAATGATGAACACGTGGTAAAACAGATTGGTATACAAAAAAAATGGTGTGAACTGCATGGTAAAGAGCATCAAGTACGCACAGAGAAAGATATTCGAAACAACGAAATCTATTTGGAAAATTTAAAAGATATACTTCCATATTTACAGAATGACAGTACTATTGTTGAAATTGACCGCCATAAAGTTATTTCTCAACTTAAGGATGGGAGAAAAGCATTGAAGGAATTGAATCAATTACTTAGCTTGAATTTACCGCGGCTTTATGAAGCAGTTGCTTGCTTGATCTATACCGGTGAAATCAAAGCAAATATTGATAAAGAATATTTCGGTCTGGAAACGGAGGTATGGATAGATGAGACGGAAAAGCTTAGTTGAGAAACTAGGAATTAGCCCTGACATGCTCAATTTATCCGAATGGCCGATTGTGGATACAAATGCATTAGATGAAGTAGACTCAGAAAAATATCAAAACAGAAAACGGGCTGTTGAAATGTATCTTCAAGATGAAGCAACCGTGAGTGAGATTTCTAAGGTTACAGGAATTGAAAAAAAGGAAATTACTCGATTTGTAGAGCGATGTCTTATGGTTGATCAATACGGAGTGATTTTGGGATTCAGAGCGTTAAACCCAGGTCTTCATCTAAAGAGTTACGAACGGGAAAATCTTCCTAAAGCAAATGCCTCAAATTACTCAGGTGCGTTCGAGCTATTACTTGAGAAATTTACTGATTTGCGTGATTGTATAGATGAGAAGGTTTTAGCCAAAAAAAAGAACGTTCAAAATATCACTTATTCAGTAAAGTATCTGCACAAGCATTTTATAGATAAGTGCAAGGAACTTGGAATCTCTGTTAGTCAGTATCCTAGAAATACAGAAGATCAGGGCAGAAGATCTTTAGAGAGATATGTAAAAAAATTAAAGGAACGCCATTTTGGTAGCTATTTAGCCCCTATTTAGACTTGGACAGTACACCCCTTACTTAGATACAATGAAATCAAGCGGAGGGGAACGAGATATGAAGAAGAAGCAGTACGACTTAAACTTCAAGAAAATGGTT
>NZ_JAVIFU010000125.1 GCF_031157315.1 Paenibacillus sp. LHD-38 | reverse complement strand
GCTTGTAAGAATACAGGTTGTTCACATTCAGGAGTTGCCTATAAATCTGCTGAAGCTGAAATGCTTAGCATGAAGCATTCCTCCTATGGATATGACGTACTCGCTCTCGTTGGTGAACTGCGCTTTAAGCAGCATCGAACGGTTGCAGAAATTGCTGAAGCATTGAATGATCAAGGCATCCCTACGAGCGAAAGGCATGCTCAAAATTTGTATGAGCGCTATCAAACCTTGCTATCTGCAAGCTTAGACGATCATGTGAACAAAGTCCTTGCAGAAACAACGGAACAAAATGGAGGCGTCATCCTATCAATGGATGGCGTTCAGCCTGAAAAAGGGAATGAAACACTTTATGTCTTACGCGAAGTATTCAGTGGCACAGTGCTTGCTGCGCAAAACATGAAGAGCGGCACTGCAGAAGAACTGAGGACACTTATTGAGCCCATCCTGAAAATGGGGTATCCCATTGTAGGTATTGTAAGTGACGGGCAAAAGTCTATTCGGCTAGCATTCGAAACATTGTTGCCAGATGTGCCTTACCAGTACTGTCAGTACCACTATCTGAAAGACATAGCCAAACCCATTGTCGATGCTGATCGGAAGTTAAAAATGGAACTCAAAAAGAGCTTGCGCGGAATTCGCGACATTGAACGAAAAATAGAGCAAGCTGAATCCAAAGCTTCTGAAGCAGAGAAAACGGAACAGTCAGAACCGCAAGCTGCTGAAATTACCGAAGCGCAGATTGCTAAGGGATATGTGGCAGCCGTTCGAGCCCTGCTCCTTGAAGATGGAGATCCACCACTGGAGCTTCCTGGATTGATCATTTATGAACGTGCACAAGCCATTCAAGCTTCCTTAGAAAGATGCTTGAATAAAAAAAGAGCCTAATTTGCTTCGAGGTGTTGTCAGAATATTCAGTAGAATAGATGGAATGAAACCTATTTATACAGCCGTTTCGCGGCTAGTGAAGCCGTTGAAACATATCGCTACCATCCTAACCCCCGGTGAAGACAAAAGTAGCAAGACGGCTGAGTGGGAGCTGTCATTGCTTCTGGAATGGGTGAAACAAACCTACACACTTGAAAGCGATGAAATCATGGTTAACAATTTACTCAACTTTTCCAGGGGGTTTTGGAAAGGTCTATTCACTTGTTATGACCATTATTACATTCCAAGGACGAACAATGACCTAGAGCGATTTTTTCGACAGACGAAGGCAAGTCACCGGCGTATTACAGGACTTCGAAGCTGGAACAGCTACATCATACGAAATGGTGAAATGATCGTACTAGTGAGCGATGCGCTTCGTCAAGAACATGTAATTTCACGACTGCGCTCCGTTTCCTTTAGTCACTATAAATCCCGTAAAGCGCTGTGGGACAAGCGATTAACCAACGTCATATTACGTAAAAAATTTAATCGCAATACTGAAAGCTACCTCAGCGAGTTAGAGAAAAGATGGGATCTACTTAATTGTTAGTTGATTATGCTGTCGTAG
>NZ_JAVIFU010000124.1 GCF_031157315.1 Paenibacillus sp. LHD-38 | reverse complement strand
CTCAACTTTCGCAGCTTGAAATTGACAGATAAGCCTTGATGTAATTAGGCAAACCTGCAATCCAATACTGGAGTTGACTCTGAATTAGCTTTGTGATCTTCTTTCCAGCTTTCGTAGCGATCTCATTAATTAATTCGACCAGTTGTTGGAGAGCTATTGCCCAATCCAACGTGCTTACCTCATCACAAAGCTGATAAAACAGACCACCGAGTGTTCGTTGATCGGTACTCTGACGGTGCTGCCAAGCCAAAAGAATATAACGAGAGAATACGATTGTCGTATGGCTAACGAGCAAGTCATAAGAACGACCTTGAAACTCCTTCTGTAAACGCAGAAGCGATTTGGTACACTTGAAGAAAACTTCGATGTCCCAACGCATCTTATAGGTGGCAATTACTTCTTGAGGTGTCAAAGTTAAATCCGTTGAGAGAATAGCAAGCCACTCGTTCTTCTTAGAACGATGGCGAATAAACACGACCATGACGGGTACGCTTGGAACGAGAAGTGTTCGAATACAGCGAAGAACGGTACGGTTGGTTCCTTCAACTTTGGGAGCAACCTCATACAAAGCCTTTAGGGACAACCGTTTACCCTCTACTAGATATCGTTTGTTATCATTCTTGACCATGCCAATTACATGCAGTCCACGATTCAGGATTTCCTGAATAAGAGGTGCATGAGTAAACCAACTGTCCATTAACGCGTAAGAAGCAGAAACCCCTGCAGCAATGGCCCGATCAACCATGGCCGTAATCACTTGCGGTCCCGGCAGTAAGGCTTCCTTGCGGCGCTTATAGCCAGATGTACGCTTGTCGATCTTTTCCGTCATACCTACAATTCCGGATTTTATCGAACTAAGCAAGCTAAAGTCCATTGGTAGAAACGTATGGCCGTCTGACCAGCCCATTGTCATCATACGAAATCCCTTGTAGTACGCACCTGTTGCGTGATCTTTAAATCTTGCCAAGAGTTCTACGGCTTTACTGCGATTACGCTCAAACATGGAATCGTCAAAAATAAACGCTGTTATCCGATCATCCGAGGTTAACGATTCAACTTTATCAATGGTTTCGATGCTTAAGGACGTCAAAAATCTACGCCAAGCAAAACCAGGGTGATTCAAGAAACGATATACCGTATCTTTACCTAGAAACGACTCGCCTTTATTGCTTTCGAGGAGACGAAACCAGTTTTTTTGATGAAACAAGAGCACAAATACCAAACGAAACAAGTACACGCATGTGAATCCAAACTTCTTCTTAAAGCCCGAATTGTTAAGGTGTTTGGGCACATTTAATTCTTTAAAGCCAAGCTTAATTTCATTAGGGAGTTGATCAAATGGATCATTATGATTTATCATATAGGAAGCACCTTTTCTGCGTATAATTTGGGATCTCGACAATTCCTATTATACCAAACAGAAGGTGTTTTTTGTTCGTCAAACCCTATATTATAACGGTCATAATGCCTTTAGTATCAAGGCTCTAGAGTTGTTTTGGCTCTGAGAAAGTTGAG
>NZ_JAVIFU010000123.1 GCF_031157315.1 Paenibacillus sp. LHD-38 | reverse complement strand
ACTCAACTTTCGCAGAGCGAAAACCGGCTTAACAGCATGATGTGACTAAATATACGGTGAGTTCAATACAGATATTGAAAAATAGAAAAACACCGCTTCGTTTGGTAAAGTGAGAGTGTCTAAGCAATCACTACCATACAGAAGAGGTGTCCTCTACATGATAGAACATAACAGGCAACAGAATCAACTTCCAAGTGAAATTAAGCCGGCTTTTAAAGAACTGAAAGTGTTACAACACATGAAAACAGCAGGCTTCAAGAAGAAGTTCGGCTATAGCTGTTCATTTTTATTCCAGCTTGTTTTTGTACTCTTGTTCCATCACAAGAACTGGTTCCGTTTGTTGGAAAGCGAGAAGGGAGAAGCATTTCCCGGGAAGGACGCCGTCTATCGCTTTCTTAATCATAGTGGCTACGCCTGGCGTCGGTTCTTATCATTGCTCAGTTCATCCACCATTGATAAAGTTCATGCACTAACCCGAGAGAATCGCGTATCCGTATTTATAGTGGATGACTCCATGTTTGAGCGGAATCGTAGCAAGGCAGTCGAATTGCTTTCCCAATTTAAGGATCATGCAACCGGCAGCTATTACAAAGGATTTCGTATGCTCACGCTAGGTTGGTCGGACGGCCATACCTTTATACCTGTCGACTTCTCCTTGCTCGCTTCACTCAAATCCCAAGTAAGTGGCATCATGGAAGGGATCGACAAGCGAACGTCTGGCTATAAACGACGGGTGGAAGCCCTCCTACCCGCGCCTCAAGTCATTCCGACTATGATTGATCGTGTGCGTTCCGCTGGTGCACAAGCTTCTTACGTGCTCATGGACAGTTGGTTTACACATGCGCCGCTGATTCAAGCGATGCTTGATCGTGGCTTGGACGTGATCGGCATGGTCAAAGCGGATAAGAAACGGTATCTTCTTGGCGAGCGGCGTTTATCCCTGCAAGAGCTTTATTTTTCAGCAATCCCCGTCCAAGGAAAAAACAAAGGAATCCTACGTTCCATCCGTACCATGCTGTCTCCAGGTATTCCGGTCACGATCGTCTTCGTACGTCATCGGTCGAACAAGAAGGAATGGCTCGCAATTTTGTGTACGGACCGCTCGCTACCCGAAAATGAGATTATCCGAATCTACGGTATCCGTTGGGATATTGAAGTGTTCTTTAAGTGCGCCAAATCCTTGCTCCGCCTACAAAAGGAGTTTCAAGGTCGTTCCTATGATTTGCTCGTTAGTCACACGACGATTGTATTCTCACGCTACATTCTACTGGCATGGCAGCATCGGCAAAGCACCGACCAACGCACACTAGGTGGTTTGTTTCACTTACTTTGCGATGAAGTCGGCCAATTAGATTGGGCAATTGCTCTAAAGCAGCTCATTGATCTGATCGAGGATGTCACCAAGAAAGCCAATAAGAAGATCGCAGCACTCATCCAAACGCAACTCCAACAATGGATGGCCAGTTTACCCAGCTACATCAAGGGCTATCTGCCTAATTTAAGCTGCGAAAGTTGAGT
>NZ_JAVIFU010000122.1 GCF_031157315.1 Paenibacillus sp. LHD-38 | reverse complement strand
ACTCAAACTTCGCAGCTAGGAATCGACAGGTAAGCCTTGAGGTAGCTAGGTAAGCCGGCGATCCATTGTTGGAGTTGACTTTTAATCAATTTTGAAAGTTTTTTGTTTGCGGTTGTTGCTACCTCATTGATCAAATCGAGCAGTTGCTGTAAAGCAACCACCCAATCCATGGTACCGACCTCATCGCAAAGCAAATAAAACAAACCGCCAAGCGTTCGTGGATCGGTACTTTGACGATGCTGCCAGGCAAGCAGAATATAACGAGAAAATACAATAGTTGTATGGCTAATGAGCAAATCGTAGGATAGACCTTGAAACTCTTTTTGCAGGCGCAGTAAGGATTTAGCGCACTTAAAGAAGACTTCTATGTTCCAGCGTATGGAATAGATACGGATGACATCTTCGACAGTCAATGTTAGGTCAGTTGAAAGAATCGCCAACCATTCTTTCTTCTTTGAGCGATGTCGAACAAATACCACGAGGACAGGAATGCCAGGAACCAATTCTGTTCGGAGGGAACGAAGAATGTTGGTTTTTTTCCCTTCTACTCGTGGAGCCGCCACATACAATTCCGTTAAGCTCAGTCTGTTTCCGTTAACAAGATACCGCTTGTTGTCGTTTTTAACCATACCGATGACATGAAGTCCACGGTCCACAATATCTTTAATAAGCGGTGCATGTGTGAACCAGCTGTCCATGAGGGTATATGATGCAGAGGCTCCAGCGTCTAAGGCACGATCAATCATAGACACAATCACCTTCGGAGCAGGAAGCAGCGCTTCCTCACGACGTTTAAAGCCGATTGTACGTTTATCGATCCCGTCTGCAGCACCATTGATTTGCGATTTCGTTGAGCTAAGTAAAGCAAAATCCATGGGGATGAACGAATGGCTGTCTGACCACCCCATCGTGAGCATGCGGAAGCCTTTGTAATAAGCTCCGGTAGCGTGATCCTTAAATCTCGCGAGCAATTCCACTGCTTTACTGCGGTTACGATCAAACATCGAATCATCAAAGATGAATGCCGTTTCACGTTTGTCAGAAGTCAGTGTTTCAACTTTTTGAATAGTCGCAGTACTCAGAGATGAGAGAAATTGCCGCCAAGCAAATTTCGTATGATTCAAAAACCGATAAACGGCATCCTTGCCTGGAAACGAATCGGCTCTTTCACTTTCGAGCAGGCGAAACCAATTCTTCTGATGAAATAAAAGTACGAAAACAAGCTGAAAAAGATATGCTGCAGAATAACCAAATTTCTTGTTGATTTTCGCGTCTTTTAAATGCTTGAGCACTTTAAGTTCTTTGAATGCTGGTAGTATTTCTTTTGGCAGTTGATTGCATGGCTCTTTTTGTTCTATCATATAGAGGACACCTCTTCTGTGTGGTAGTGTATTGCTCGACACAATCACTATACCAAACTGAAGTGGTGTTTTCTATTTTGCAAGAGATGAATAATTATCTTCGAGCAGCGTGATATATCAAGGGTTTAAGCTTATTTTCGCTCTGCGAAGTTTGAGT
>NZ_JAVIFU010000121.1 GCF_031157315.1 Paenibacillus sp. LHD-38 | reverse complement strand
ATAGTAGACAGCTCCTTTTGCTTTGTAGTTCTGAAAATGGTGTGGTTTACACTATCCATTTTTAACCTACGATTCGAAGTAAATACGGGGCTGTTTTACGTTCATCATAGCTAGTTCAACGAGTTCTAGCTACCCGATTACGAAAACCGGATTCCTTTGTAGAATAAAGGGTCCGGTTTTTTCATGTAATGAATTGCTTAGCGTACGATTTTTTTAGTTTCGTGAGGTGACCCCTATATACAACAAGAAACAGCAGCCAGATTCATGGATGCCGTTTTCTCAACTAACGGACTGTTTACGATAACATTATCTGGAACTTTTTTGGGGAAAAATTCGTCATTATGATAAGTGGGAGGTGAATCAATTAATGAGAATTGCTCTAAAAGTTCTATGTATAGCTTGCGGGTTATATCTGATTTATCAGGGCTATAGTACATATACATTCAGTGCGAGAAGTCCCGACGGCAGCATGGGTGTTTATAAATTTGGTTTCTTTATTCCAGCAACAGATTATTCGTTACATCTTTACGGGGGGGTATTCATTCTTATGGGGGTATTGCTTACGATTACGCCGCTGGGTAAATATGTCTTTCGTAGGAATCATTCATCACGGTAATTACATTGTTAAGCTAACGGGGAACTATAGCTGAATACAAAAAACCAAAAAGTCGGTAATCCTTAGAGCAGGAAAACCGACTTTTTTTGGTAAAAACTGTATTAGCGTGGTTTTTACGTTATTGGGCTGGCGGTACCCCATACAGTAATCCTTAGAGTATAAAAAAACGTTAAGCCGGTCGAAGGGATGAAAAAAAGGGATAACTTATTTCGCCGTAACCTTCTTACGCTTGGTATCGTCAGAAGGTTTAGCAAAAAAAAGAGCGGAGGGGAGCATATGAAAAAACTTTTTACAGCAATCCAACTCATTTTAGTTGCATTTATTTTATGGACGGCACCACAAGTTGAAGCCTTGTCCTGTGCGCCGCCGCGTCCGGTTAAGGAGGAGATGGACCGTAGCACCGTCGTTTTTAAAGGAAAAGCGGTCGAGATAAAAAAGGACGGACTTACCGTGTTCCGGATCGACGAGGCTTGGAAAGGCGTAGAGACCCCGCAGCTTGAAATTTATCATAACGGATGGGATCCTTTTATTAAAGATACCGTATATTTGGTATTTGGAAGCGTTCAGGAAGGAATGCTTCGCATGAATTTGTGTGGGCGAACGGGACCTTGGGACAATGCAAGGGAAGCAGCGATGAAGGATTCAGGCATTAAGTCTATAAAACCTGGATCATCAATGGAGGCGGAGCAATTTAAACAACTGATAGGGTATACCATTCCGGCGACCACAGTTATCATCGCTGTTGTCCTTCTGTTGCTTGTCTTGGTTTTGATAAGAAGAAAACGGAAGCAGTGACGTTTAAAAACCGTTTCATGGGAAGGTGCTAATCGGAGAGCCCTGCAAAAGCCTTGCTTTTGAGTAAAAGTAAGCTTCAAATTGGAAATGTTATCGCGGAAACTAAAAAAGCAGCTCGTCCCTCATCCGAGGGCGGGCTGCTTTTGCTCTATC
>NZ_JAVIFU010000120.1 GCF_031157315.1 Paenibacillus sp. LHD-38 | reverse complement strand
CATGACTTATGCAGTTCGCTGAATTAATTGGGAATTGTGAGAATCTATGCTTGAATAAACGGGCCACCAGGTCATGAGCAGACTCTTTGGCCAGTAGGCGGAAATAAGACTTGCAAAACGGTGTGCTTCTATGTCAAAATCGACGTAGATTCTCTTAGAACCCTTGTGGTTTCTACTGTGAACCTGGCAACGAGTTTTGAAGAGTCCGCGAACCATTTCGCCGTGGGTGCAGCTCTCATCACTCGTTTTTTCTTTGTTTACTTGCCATAACGCATAGGCTAATAGCGTTTCCGTAGCGAACACTAATTCCATATGCGCATGCTGATGTGACTCCGAAGTGGAATGGCATTTCCCGAAAGCGAGATCTTGCTTAGCCATGCGGAAAAACACTTCAATGCGCCAGCGTTTTCCATAGACTTCTAGCGCCTTTTTAGGCACATCGTGGCGGTTACTAATGATGAGATAGGCTCCCTTGTACGTTGCAGGACTATTTTCACTGTCCTCCATGTGAACGCTTAATTCTTCCTCTTCCCTCAAGCGAGCAGCAACGATGGCAGCAATGGGGACGAAGCGATCTTTCGTAGTCGCTTGCCCTTTTCTTCCGGTAGTAAGGTAGGGAAGTTTCATATACATATCGGGAAGAGCAATAGCCGTAAGTCCTGGAGCACGCGGAGATGCGAGCGATTTGTACGCTTCTTTAATTAGTTGACGTGCTGACACGGGAACATATCGATCTCGTCGTCCAGCCGTAATGACCTTGCGGTATAGGGCGGTGTTGCGTTTCGCTTTGGTTACCCAATCGAAATGATGGTCCATGAGAAAAACAAAGAACTCCTTGCATAAGTACCATCGATCCATGGCAATCCAGAGTCTGCAGGATACATTCTCACGAAGCATAAGCAGCATCTGCTTTGCTAAATCAATCTTGGTAAGTCCATATTCGTCTTTTTCCACCTTGTGCCACATGCTGTAGAAGAGCGGGTATTCAAGACCATTTTGAAGCACAGCTTGAAGGACAACCAGATTCATGCACCAGCTATACGTTTTGGATGACGAGTCGAACAACCAGCATAAGAACGGCAATTTTTTGGCGTATGGATGGGCAATATGGGTATCATCCAAGTTAATGACGTCACCTGATTTCAGTGCAGTATCACTATCTTCTTGAAGTCGTGCAACACGTTTTTGACCAAACGTTCGCCATGCAAACGGCGTTGTGAAAAATCGACTAAGTGTGTACTGAGCAAGCTTATAGGGTTTGAACATGATCGCAAGCAGTGCGTCCTTACTAGCTAACAAAGCCATCTGATTCACAGAGGAGCTATTCGATACCAGCCCAATCGCATACATAAAACAAAGCATCCAAGAAGGAACTCCATTGCGCTTGCTAATGCCAGATTGCGTAAGTAGCAAAGAAAAATCGAAATGATCCCATAGCGAGCGCAGGATTGGCGCTCCGGCGCATTCTCCTTGGTTAAGATCGCGAAAACGTGGCTGCTCGAGTGTTTCTTTCAAAAAAATCACCTAAAATCCGTTAAGATATACCCAGTTGAAGGGTATTCCTCGTGATTATTCTGGTGATTCATAAAAGTCAAGCGTTTATCAGCGATTATTACAACAATTTTCCAACTCTATATCTTTCCCATTTAAATGGAACGAACTGCATAAGTCATGT
>NZ_JAVIFU010000119.1 GCF_031157315.1 Paenibacillus sp. LHD-38 | reverse complement strand
AAGGAGCCATTCCTGTAATGAAGTAATTTGAGCTTTGAAAGAAAAAAGCGCCTCTTGTATACTGGGAAACGTTCCGGCAAGAACAAATCCCAATACGAAAAGAGGCACTCAAGATGAAGTATAAACTGAAAGAAAAACAGAATCAACGTATTACGCGAATTTCGGATACAACGTTAGTTGTTGGAGCAGACATTGCCAAGAAGATTCATGTGGCTCGTGCGGTGGATTTCCGCGGCATTGAGCTAGGCAAAGATTGTGTCTTTCACAATGATCAGGAAGGGTTAACGAAGTTGGCAACGTGGATGACGGAGCTGAAGCAGGCTCATGGCAAAACAGAAATCGTTTTTGGTATTGAGCCTACCGGGCACTACTGGTTTCCGTTAGCGGCATTCTTAGAGAATCAAGGTATCAAGATCGTCGTGGTGAACCCACATCATGTCAGCAAGAGCAAGGAACTTGAAGACAATTCACCGACAAAGAGCGACTATAAGGATGCTAAAGTCATTGCCGACTTAATCCGTAACGGAAAGTATTCGGAGCCTAATCTGCCAACGAAAGAATACGCAGATTTACGTATCTATATGAACTTCCGAGAAAAGGCTTCAGTCAATCTTAACCAAGTGAAGGGCAGAATTAGCAATTGGTTTGACCGCTACTTCCCCGAGTATGCAAGTGTCTTTAAAAAATGGGAAGGTAAAGCATCGCTCATGACGATGCGGCAGTTCCCTACGCCTGGAGAGATCCAATCAACAGGCACCAGAGGCATCCTCGCCCATTGGAAAACGGAAGTAAAGCGAGGCGTGGGTATTAAGCGTGCAGAGAAGCTATGTGCCGCAGCAGCCACCTCGATTGGACTGACCGAAGGATTAACGGCAGCGCGAATGGAATTATCTGCTCTGCTTGAACAGTACGACCTATTCACCAAGCAGCTTGAGACAACGATGGAGAAGGTTATGCAAATCCTTGAGAATATACCAGGGGCGGCAGAAATGCTAACCATCCCCGGTGTTGGCGCCATCACGGTTGCCGGATTTTTGGCGGAGGTTGGCGATTTGAGCAAATACGACCATGGACAACAGATTATTCGTCTAGCCGGTCTGAATCTCAAAGAGAACAGTTCAGGTACACGCAAAGGAAAGACTGGGATCACCAAGCGAGGACGATCACGTCTAAGAGCCTTACTATTCCGAGCCGTACTGCCGATGGTGGCCAAAAATGAAGCGTTCAAGGCGCTTCATAAACACTACACCACACGAAGCCAGAACCCGCTTAAGAAGAAGCAATCGATTATCGCTTTATGTGGAAAGTTAATACGCGTCCTGCATACGCTGGGGACAAAGCAACGAGCGTATAACGCTAACGATGTATTAGGTCCTATTCGGCAAGCCCAGATGCAACAAATGGCAGCTTAAGCTCATCAAAGCAACAACCTGCAATCTCGTATTATTCACAGGTGTACAACTTGACAATCGAAGCACCGGAGAAGCCGAAGAACTACATTCCATAAGGGCAACGACCCCGTAAAGGAGCAAGAACCGGCATCCACCCCTTGAGAGGTAGAACGAAGGAATGTAAGGGCATAGACCCAGCGTGACATGGGAGGGTAAACCCCAAGGGCAATTGTGGAGATCCACTGTGCGATTATATGCAATTATCCACAGTTTTGGAGACAACGATCCTAAGCTCTGTTCCCGCACACGCTCTTACAGGAAATTGGGCTACGGACTACATTCTCTACCAGTACTCTCAAACTGTCAAAGTTGAAAATCTAAGAAAGAGCGAGAAAACAGGAGAAAACATTACTTTATAGTGGGAGG
>NZ_JAVIFU010000118.1 GCF_031157315.1 Paenibacillus sp. LHD-38 | reverse complement strand
CACTTTTACGTGGAAATCCTTTTCGGTGTTCCGAAGGATTTACCCATACCATGTAATGATTATTAGAACCTTGAAACTCATTAAGGTACTCAATTTCAAAATAGTCGTTTACACCACCACGTTGACCACCATGTTGATTACATCTTGCCAAATGGTGGGTAAACGGAATTGGTGGCAACTTAAAAGGCAATTTAATCTTTCTTTTGAAGTGACTATTACATTCACCTAGTGCATCTTCAACTGATTTATAGCCATATTCAAAGTACATCTTTTCAAAAGGCACACGCTCGTCACTTGATGGCTTTTCGTAATAGGCATATGTAGTTGAGCCAATCATGAAAGTGAAAGCGATTATAGCCAAACCAACTATCTTTATCATCGTATACCTCCTTGTAATCTGTTTTTTCATGTAGCCTTCCCCAAGATAACAATGTCTAACTACTCGTTTCCACTACAACATCTATGCATGGTCTTCCTTGACGTTCTCATGAGCATGAAAAAAGCACCAACTGATGTTGATGCTTAATAAATGAAACTACTCTTTTATTGAACTATCGTTACCCGTTAGCGTAATGTACTTGGTTGGTATATACTCTAATCTTTAACCTATTATAGACAGTAAATCATCCTTGTCATCTTTTTTCAAAAGAGTCACATTGCTTTCCGTAACCCTAAATTTCCAGTAGCTGATCACTCTTATATCATCCACCATATAGTTCCAATCTTTAATAAGGATAACTTCGTATGTTTCTTTATCAATCAGTTTAACACTCGTTGTTAACTTTAAAATGGTTGTATTTCCATACATACCACCAATCGCGACCTTTATATTCCTAGTTCCATTTCGTTTGGGAAAATCGGCATTTAAATGCGGCTCATTTAACTCATGTATCTTGGCTAAAGTATATTTTACTGCATCTGATTCACTAAACGAGTTACTGCAAGCTGCTGATACAAAAAAGCTAATCACAGTTATAATGTACAACGCAACTTTCATTTTTTTCATCCCTTTCCATACATTTTCGCTTTTCTATATGTATGGACAGGACACTACATTTAACACATTTGCATGGAATCTTCACTTTCTTTAATGATGCATTATTGAACTATACTGCCCGCCACCAAACGGTTTAAAAGGGTTATCACGATTGGTTTTATCACAGACAAGCAAGAAAATGAACAAATAAAACAAACCCAGATCAGCCTTTGTCTCATCATCAACGGTGACTAAAAAATATCAGTACTTTTCATTCGAATAGTCCACCTACAAACACAACATATGCGGAAATAAGTAATATTACGATAGATAAAACCAGTGTTGCTATCGCTCTCAAAGTTGATAGCCAGCCTTTAATACCTGACACTCCGAATGCCCCAAGAATACAGCTTACTATTGACATCGCTACTAAAAAATTAAAAGGATCAATCCCAGTTCCATTTTGAATAAATAGGGCAAAATTGTGTTGAAATAATAGAAAGAACATTCCCCAACATATCAAGGAAAACCAAAATGCCCAAATGTTAATTATCCTCAGTATTCTCAGCAAATCAACCCACTTCTCCCTTCATGCTCTATGGAATCAATGTTGTTTTCCTGTTATCAGGCAGCCTTTTGTGGGATATTTTTCCTAGACAAATTATTAGACGCATGTAACCTTCTGTTCGTTGCGTTAAACTGCCAGTTAGTTGAGTGAAGGGCTACTGCGTGGCCAATGTCATTTAGTTTAGCTCAAAGACAAGAACAGGAATAAAAATGAAATCCAAAACGGCATGGGAAAAGTCCTGTGCCGTTTGTTTTTTTGGGGAAAGCAAAGAAAAAGCGC
>NZ_JAVIFU010000117.1 GCF_031157315.1 Paenibacillus sp. LHD-38 | reverse complement strand
ATAGATAGGACGAAGGAATGTGAGGGCATAGACCCGTTGAGATTTGGGAGAGTGAATCCCAAGGACCTTGTGGAGAGAGACGTGCAGTAAATCTTTATTTGGAAGATGTTGTAATTAGATCAGCACCTTCTATTCCCGCATGCCCTCAAACGGAACTGCTTAGCCCACCTCATGTAATCCTTTAAACTCCTATTTAAACATGCATGTGAAATTCTGCGAATGAGCGAGCATTCGTGAGAAAAACCTTATTCTCTGAGGGAGCTTAACGAACTCTCATCACTACCAATCAGACTAATACCAGATATCTCTCCAATTTTATTCGTGTACTCGCCAGCTCGGTCATAGACAAATTCATCTAAAAAAGAAGCTATCACTTCATTAATAACATCGTGTTTTATGTCGATTGCAGTTTCATTGAAGTGAATAGGAGCATCACTAAAAGTGACATGATTAGCCCCATGAATTTTAATAAAGGACTTGTAACCAGTTAGAACACTTGCAAGGTGTGATTGTCCTTTAATTGTTTCGCGAGCAACAGTTTCATTCCAACCATCATTTATTAGCATCTCATAAGTCGTAGAATTTTGTCGCATCAGCAAAACAGGAGTGGAGAGTGGAGACGTGCTTGAACCGAGAAGATGGAGGCTTGGGTCTAATAATATACCTGCCTTTATAAGTGAATTTTCTTTTAAAACCCTGTACACTGCGGCTCCACCTAAAGAATGCCCTATTAAGCCTATTCTCTGTAAATTGACTTTGTTTTTTAGCAACTCATCAATTTCGTTTAGTTCAGGTAATTTATCCAATACATAACGGATATCCTGTATTCTTATTTCTAATAACGTCAGCCATCCTTCAAAATCGGTCCCTTCTAAATCGGCGAGGGTCTTCAATTGTTGAACATATTCGCCATCAGGAAATACAGTAAACACCGAATCATAAGTTGCTCCGATAGTCAGGACAACAAAACCTTGTATAACAAGATTCTTAATATTAAACCAATACATATCTCTTTCAATACCAAATGCAGGTGAGTAAATAATAACGGGATAAACACCGCCCTCTAGAATACCTGCATTATAATAAACGTTTGTTTTTAGTTTGTTTAAATAAGCTACATCGGCTCCAAAATTATTTAAAAACTCAATGGCTGTTTCCTCACCAGGATGAAATAATTCTGGGTACACAGGTTCGTGCTCTGAGATGTCCGAATCATAAGAAGGATAATAGATACTTATCATAAAACGCCGTTTACTTCCATCATTCTTAAATGGGTTGTCCCTACCTATATCCGTAAACACTCTAGTAGTTCGACCAATTCTCACATCAGCACCCCTTTACGATATTGAAGTACACCTCTAAGACCATGTTTCTTAAGTATACCATATTTTGGTAGTACACTGCCCGTTAGTTCAACAATTGAGATGAACGGTATGATCCGAATACGACGGTAGCCATGGACGAGAAAATAAAGTCTTAGAAAGCAGCTGCTATTATTGAACTATCGTACCCGTCCCTCGGTTTTAAGGGTTTATCTCACATATACTCACTCATTCGCAGGATTTCGTCGCGATGGAATACAGCTGTTGTTCAGAAAGCAAGCTCATTAGGCACCGTTGCTCTGGTCTTGGGCATGCGGGAACAGAAGAAGCGTGTGGGACATTTCTCCAAGTACTATTCTTCTGCACGCATACTCCACAATCGCATAGGTCGATTGGACAATGCGCTTCTCGAGCAAGCCACGACGGGTGCAAAGGCTTCCGTCATTCAGCTCCTTCAATCCTTACGTGGCGTCGCGCGCCTAACCGCCATTACCATTGCCGCAGAAATCGGCACGTTTGCGCGGTTTCGCTCCCCTGCGCAACTCATGGCCTACTTAGGTCTTGTTCCTTGTGAATACTCGTCAGGTCAGAGCACGCGCCGAGGTTCGATGACAAAAGCGGGCAATAACCACTTGCGTCGTACGTTGGTGGAGTCGGCATGGAGCTACCGTCATCGACCAGCCGTTAAGGGTGATTTAGC
>NZ_JAVIFU010000116.1 GCF_031157315.1 Paenibacillus sp. LHD-38 | reverse complement strand
GAGCGTCCTCCTGGATGATGGAATTTTTAGGGCTATGACCCGTTGCGTACTTCCATCGTACCGAGGCGCTCGTTTTTTTGCAAAGCGGAAATTTAACGCTCTACAGGAATGCTATCGTTGCCCGTTAGTTCAGCTTTTTATTGAATCAAATACAAAGACAGGACCATTCCACTTTTCATCTTGTATAAGCTGCTCATCATAAAAATTGGTTTCTTTGAATTGTGTAATTACCTGCTTCCAAAATTCATACGCGCTCTTATTAGCAAATGTCTGTCGCACCTCCCATACACCACAGTACTGTTCAAACAGTGAGTAAGCAACTTTCCTACCTACTCCTTTGCGCCTGTATTTTCTCATAATAAAGAATTCACTTATTGTGTTTGTTTTTTCAGCAGTACTCAGTTTCATATATTCTTTTGGAACATCGAGGCTAATCAAAACAAAGCCCGCAATCTCCCCATCCACTTTGACTAAAAAAGGACGTCGATATTCATCTGTCCACTGATGATCGAAGTATTTGTATAAGTACAGCCCATGGTTGTTTAATACGTGTCCGTCAAATTCGCTACTGTCGTAACGATATAGCTGAATGAGATTGTAAAGTACTGTCTTCTCTTCATACGGGACCAGTGTTATTTCAATATTCATCGCATATCCTCCTTAACTACTTGGGGTATTTTACCATAAAATTGGTGGTCAAGTATGCATATAACCAAACTAACCTGCCCGTTAGCTTAACGCCCAGCGGCACATATGTACAAAATCTTTTATTTTATATGAAGATGTAAAAGGTACTGCCGCGGCAACTCCTTTATCGTTTGTATAGAGTAGCATTTGTTGGCTGGAGAAAAGGACGACCATCACGCTCGTCCCTTTCTTTTTCCTCTTATTCTTGAATCTGTTCCATAATATTCTTCAATTCATCAATCGTACCGTTTAATGAACTAGTGGACGCGGTGAAAAAGTGATCCTCTGTAATCAAATGCACTACTTTTCTACTCTCTCCATCCACATAAGCGGCAATATGGCCGTTAATTTGTGTTAGCTCAACAGTTTGTTGATCATATGCATCCTTCACAAACTTAATTGTTCCCTCTTCATCCTTAAATGCTGAAGCTTGAGTAAACCAGATTTCAATACCATTTAGCGTAGTAAATTCTGTTCTAAGGATTAGTCCATCATCTTCAGTGTCAGTAGCTCGAATTTCAGTTTCCTTCAACACAGAATCTGTAGCAGGATCATAAACTGATCTTGGTACAAAGATTTTGTCTGCCGGCACTTCTGAGATATCCATTGTTCCAGGCATCTGCTCGCCTTGCTGATCGGGTTGAACAGGAACCTCTGTCTCATCATTTATGGGTGCTTGCTCTCCTTGTGTGACATCCAATCCTAAATTTGTTTGTTTATCCCCATTCACCTCCGGGGCATAGGATTGAAAATTAGTCCCACCGGATTTTGTCGATGATTTGAGAAAATCCAATCCATTAATAGCTAACGTTATTCCCAGAATACTAAGGAACGCAAAGCTAACGAGTGAGATGTTAAGCATTTTATAGTTACGTATTTTTGCTGGTTGTTTAGTCCGATTCATGATTAATTGTGCCGAATGGTCGTTGAAAGTTTCCCCCAATGGATTTCCTTGCAACGATTTGTACCAATCAGGAATTGAATGGCTCATAAATATAACCCTCCCGTAATAAGAAATTCATTTTCTTCCTTGCTCCAAATAATCTAGATCTTACTGTTCCCTCCGGAACGTTTAAGATCTGCGCTATCTCTTGGATAGATAATTGATATTTTGCGTGAAGCACAATGACTTCACGGAATTTTGCTGATAATTTAAATACTTGTTTCCAAACGTCGTTAGTTGTCTCTTTATCGAAGAAAGATTGTTCTGCCGATTGATAATTATTCTTTGAAGGCACAATATCTATTAGCAGAACTTTTCGGAAAAATGCCGAGTTCCGATAGTTATAGCTAATATTTCTCGTTATTTTCAACAACCATGTTTTTATGGAGGACTCGGCTCTAAAAGAAATCACGTTACGGTAGACTTGTAAGAAAACATCTTGAGTTATATCATCTGCCATGTTCCGATTTTTAATGATGGAAAAAGCAAAGTTCCAGACATCTTGTCCATATTCCTTCATTAGCTCCTCTAACGTTAACGAGTCCATTTCCGTTAGATATCTTAATGATCTTTGACTCAACTCTTATCACCTCAATATAATAGACAAGTTACAACTGTTTTCGTTCATTTTTTCTTGAAAAATGAACAAGCCCAACGATTATTCGCGGGCTTCGTTTTCTGTACCGTCCAAATTGGTCCTTGAATATTGAATTTTGTAGAACTACATAACTTTGTTACTCACATTATCATTTTCTTACTCAGCTTTTCTATCAATATTATTCGTTTTGGAGATATAAAACTTGATAGCTGAGACCTGAATCACCACGTTATCCTGCCCGTTAGCTTAACGAAAAATGGAGCAGCTGCCGCAGCAAACTGCTCCTTATTTGTTGAACTATCGTTACCCGTTAGCGTAATACGCTGTGAGTCAATATCACTCAAAATGAAACACGTTTTTTCCATCTTTATTAAAACCATTCAGAATGAATCCACCATGATAATTTTCAATGTATTTGTCCTGCAAAGCGAACCATAGTCTGTTCCCATCGAATAATTCTACTATTTCTGCGTCTTTATCAATGTATTTGTCCGAGCCTTTGTGCTTGATGTGAAGCGTGCTAATCTGCGCTTCCTTTATTATGCCGTAGTAAAGCTGGTACTGCTTTTCTTCATCTTTTGCATTGGAATCTAGGTTAACCCAACCCCAAGTTACATCTTCTTTGGTAGGGAAAGCCACAGTACCACCGCCAAA
>NZ_JAVIFU010000115.1 GCF_031157315.1 Paenibacillus sp. LHD-38 | reverse complement strand
CAGATCAATTCTATGCTCACTCGATAGACCAAATCGCATCCTAAAATGCTTAATGACACGAGAAGGAGGACATAACTTATCCCTCAAAAATTCGTGTCTTGACAATGGGGGGCATTACACTTGTCCCCCCGCTTTATACGTATCCAGCATATTCTCGATATTCTCATGGCCAAAGCTCGCTTGCACGACTAGATTGCTGCCTTTAAGCGCGCCTTGATGGCCGAAGGAATCGGTATAAAACCAATGGAACGATTTTTGGTCGTCCAGCACGCTCTCCCTGCCGTCGCCGTATGTCCATTCTCCCGTCATATTGTTGTTCAAGTAAGCCTCGTCGTATTTGATCGTATCCTTATTGTTGGATATCGCTTCTTTGTTTTGCTGTGAATAAACCGTATACGTAACCGGCCAAATATTCGCTATGCCCGACTGCAGCATCATCTTCTCCTGCACGACATATCTCGTCTGCATCCGGTCATAGAGATCGTCCCAGATGTTTAACCCGTTGAATTTCTCGACATTCGGGTCCCTTGAGAACGTAATGACGAAATCGACCGTTTGATCGATCCGCGAATCGATTTGGCTGGACAGAAAGGAAAGCTGCTTCATGTTGGAAGCCCGCAGCTCCTTGCTGATAATATTCGTTGCGATTTCGTTGGAATAAGCGAACAGAATGATGATAGGAATAAACAGGACCAGAATCAAAATATTCATTTTGGCAAAAAGGCTGTACCTCTGCCCCATCTTCTTTTTTACAAACGCTGCGCTTTGGCGTAGTACCATTTCTCGATCCCCCCGGCTGATCTGCCTAACAAAAACCTATGAATCCTAACATTGTCTTATAGTTTCGTGCGGATGCACTTTGTTACTATTTATATCAGGGTTTCAAGTGTTACACAAATATGATTTCACGGAAAGGGAGAATTATGGACTCTAATACCCTATTGCAACCAAACCCTAAAGCTGCCCAGAAAACGAAAAAGAACAGCGGCTATAAGCAGCCATGGATGCTTCATTTGATGGTGCTGCCAGCCGTGCTGCTGGTCTTCATTTTTGCTTATCTTCCCATGTCCGGGCTTGTCATGGCGTTTCAGGATTATAAGGCCGGGCTCGGTATATCCGGCTCGCCATGGGTCGGACTCAAACATTTCCGTTACATGCTCGAGAATGAGTATTTTCTGCAAATTACGTGGAATACGTTATTTTTTGCCTGCTCCAAGATCATTATGAACTTGATCATTCCGTTTATTTTTGCCTTGCTGCTTAACGAGGTACGGAATATGGGGCTCAAAAGATCGATCCAAACGCTCGTCTATTTACCTCACTTTCTTTCTTGGGTAACGCTCTCCGGCATTCTGATCGATGTGCTTGCCCAGACCGGGCTTATCAACCAGTTCCTCTCCAATGTGTTTGGCATAAAGCCGATTTTCTTCCTGGGTGACGGTTTCTGGTTCCGCTTCACGATTATTTTCAGCGATGTATGGATGGAATTTGGCTTTAATACGATTATCATCCTCGCGGCGCTTGCCGGCATTAACCCGGCATTGTACGAAGCGGCCGAGGTCGACGGCGCAAACCGGATCAAGCAAACGATGCATATTACGATACCGGCGCTTATCCCGATTCTCATCGTTGTCGCTACCCTCGCGCTCGGTAACGTGCTTAACGCCAACTTCGACCAAGTGTTCAACCTTTACAGCCCGCTCATCTATCAGCAAGGCGATATTATTGACACATTCGTGTACCGTGAAGGCTTGCTTAGCGGACAATTCAGCTTTGCGACGGCTGTCGGCTTCTTCAAATCCTTGATCAGCTTAATCCTGATCGTTATCTCCTACCGTCTTGCTTATAAATTCGCCGGCTACAGGATCTTCTAGAAAGGGTGACTGCTCATGTATTACAAAACCATGTCTTACCGCATATTCAGCCTCTTTAACAATGTGCTGCTCACCATCATCTCGATTGTCTGCCTGCTGCCGTTGTACCATTTGCTGATGGTGTCCTTAAGCTCGTCCGCTCCGGCTAATGCCGGACTTGTTACTTTTTGGCCGATTGGCTTCACCTTCGAGGCTTACTCCAAAACCTTCGAGAACGCCAACTTTTTGTCTTCCCTTTGGGTATCGGTGCAGCGGACCGTTCTCGGGACGGCGCTTGCCATGGCCGTGAACGCCGTGGCCGCCTATGCCCTATCCAAAGAAACCCGCATCTTCCGGGCGCGGAACATTTATTTATGGTATTTCGTCGTAACGATGCTCTTCAGCGGCGGATTGATTCCAGGCTATATTCTCATACTCAAGCTTGGACTTATGAACACGCTTATGGCGCTTATTCTTCCAGTCACGGTATCGGTATATAACGTTATTCTGCTGCTCAACTTCTTCCGCACCGTGCCGAAAGAGCTTGAAGAAGCAGCTTTCATTGACGGCGCCAGCCACTTGAGAAGCTTTGTCTCGATTTACCTTCCGATCTCCATGCCGGCGATTGCGACGATCTCGCTGTTCACGATGGTTATGCATTGGAACGCTTATTTCGACGGCTTGATCTATATCAAGGAATCGATGGATCTTCCGCTTGCAAGCTTCCTGCAGACCGTTATCGTACAGGCGGATATGAGCAAGTTCGATCCGTCAATCGTTGCGAACAAATCCCAGCGCACGCTTCGGGCATCGCAAATTTTCATCGGCGCCCTGCCCATCCTGCTCGTCTATCCGATCCTGCAGCGCTACTTTGTCAAAGGGATTGTCATTGGCGCGGTAAAGGAATAACGGCCGGCTGTAGGAGCAGCAGCTCCGCTACTATCATTCCGACAGGAGTAGCAGCTCCGCTACTAACACTCCGACCTCACTCATTACAACGATGCGGCGGCTTCACCGCCTGTGACGGACCGAACAGCCGGCAGTCGACTGCATTGGCTTTCAAATTAGTGAAATAGCAAGAAACACAAACAACCAACATGCCTTTGCGGCATGTTGGTTGTTTTATTTTTGCATCTATCGTTTGAAATCGAGATGATTATGTTTCATATCCCCCTGTGTCAGAATAGTTGTCGCCCCCCTCAAAAGAACGTATAGTGAGGAAAAAGAGGCCGAGGTGGAGGACAATGAACCAAGTGAACAAGGAATTGAAGCAGAGCATCTTGCAAC
>NZ_JAVIFU010000114.1 GCF_031157315.1 Paenibacillus sp. LHD-38 | reverse complement strand
CTTCCAAGATTCCGGCCTTCAAGAATTTCTCCACCAATGACAGCACGCTTCCATCCACAACCGTTTCCTTCACCATCGTGATGAGGTTCTCATGCGGGATGGTGTCGAAATACGATTTTTTAGCGATATAAGATAGACCTATGAGATTCGACAGTGTACAGGATCGCCAGATCCTGTACACTAGCGAAAGAGAGAGGAGCACGTCTTGTGGAGTCTATCATCGAAAGCTATCGAGAATATCAAACCGTTATCCGGGGGTATACCCCAAAAGTCGTCCTTGGCACCTGGAGAGAATTAATGAAGCTGGCAGCCTATCTTCAAGCACGGTCTCTTGTTCTTGAAACGGTCGAACTCGTTCACCTTGAGAATTACTGCATCGAACGTACAGAGGGCAAATCCCTTGGCTACCGTAATCTCATCGTCAGCCAAATACGTTCATTCTTTACATATCTGCACCAACAGGAATACCGTTCGAACAATCCTGCACTTGGGCTCTCATACACGAATCTGGACGCCCATCAGGCCCTACCTGAGATCGCCACGTTTGAAGAGATTCAAGACTGCCTTAAGGAACTTCGTCGCCAGATCGAATCGTGTTTGGGGCGTAAACAGTTCGATCCGATCCGCAAACGTAATCTAGCACTCTTTGCCCTCATGTATGCAACAGGTATTCGAGCTGGTGAAGCAGCCAATCTCAGACTGCGTGATGTGCTCTGGGAGGAGCAGATCCTTTGCATCCGTGCCGGAAAAGGGCGTAAGGACCGAAGGGTTCCCGTTGTCGGAGAAGTATTGGAACTACTGCAGGTCTACCTAGCCACACGGCAAGACCTTACTGCCGACGCACCGCTGTTTCTTACCTGGAGAAAAGAAGCTATGGACAATAATTTAGTCGGTGTTACGTTCCGAAGCTACTCTGAGATGTGGACGAAGCCGTTGCGCCCTCATCAATTGCGTCATACCTGCGCGACTCATCTCTACCAAGAGGGCAGCAATATTGTCTACATTAAGGATTGGCTCGGTCACAAGCGCATCACCACAACGCTTCACTATGCGCGGATACAAAATCCGGAGATTGCGGCAACACTGGAAGCGCATCCGATCAATGTAGCAACCATACCCGTTCGCCCTAAGCTCCAGCTAGTGGAAGGATCACGGCAAAAGCTCAAAAGCCCTCATCGTCGAAAATATACCGTAACACCTGTAGCGGACGCTCTTACAGGCACGCTCTCGGAGCAGATCGAGGAATTTCTTCGAACAGCGGAGGGCATGGGTAAATACAGTAAAGGCTCCTTGAAAGAATTCCGTTTCAGTCTCACTCGCTTTGCCGTAGGGTGTCCATCCTGTATGGAACAAGGTGTCGGAGCCTTGCGCGGCGCAGACATCATCCGTTGGTTAAGTAGCCGTAGACAAGCCGGAATCTCGCCATGTACCATAGATAAAAACCTATCCCATCTCCGTTCATTCATTGCTTACGCCGTGGACCGCGGCTGGAGATCGGACAATCCCATGGAGGCGCTCAAGATGGTACCAAGGCAACCCAAAGAACAGGAATATCTCACGGAAGATGAAATGCTGCGTCTGCTCGCCTCACCAGACCGATCTACTCCAGAAGGCTTTATGGATTACATCACCCTGCTCGTTCTCTACTCCACCGGCATTCGTGTAGGAGAGCTTAGCAACTTGGACATCGAAGACGTAGACCTGAAAGAAGGCTGGGTTCACATCAGGGAAGGCAAGGGTCGTGACAGGCAAATTGCCATTCCAAAAGCAGCTTTGGACGATCTGAAGCAGTATGTCGGTCTGCACCGCAAAGAGAAGACCGGACCCTTATTACTCAATTTGCAAGGCACCAGATTGAAGCCGTGGACCGTGGCCAGGCGCATCCGTCATTACTCGGAGGTAGCAGGCTTGCATAAGCCGGTAAGCCCTCACACGATCCGACACACCTTTACTGCCCATCTCATTCAAAGAGGCGGTCGCATCGAAGTCATCGCCAAAGCACTCGGCCATAAGACGCTGGCTGAAACTACACCTTATGCACATGCGGACTTCGAAGACATCCGAAAAGCCGTCAGCCTGCTGCGCAAAAACATTACACCTTCGTCAGGAGCGAAATCCAATGAATAGTGAATCCACCATTCAAGACTTCTTAGAATTTGCACAAATGGTCCGTGGCTGCCGTCCCAAAACAGCGGAGGCCTATGCCATCGACCTGAAGGTGTGGAAAACATTTTGCTCTGTTCATTGCCCACAGGTGGATAACCCCTCCAAGGCGAAAGTCGTAGTGGACTACATTCGTTACCTTCGCGTGGAACGTAAGAACGCATCTGCCGCTATAGGGCGCAAGCTAGCCACCTTATCCGCATTCGTAGATTTCCTCATTCTTATGGAGCTCTTGGACTCTAAAATGGATGAGCGCGAAAAGTGGCCCAAGCTGCTTGATACACCGGAACGCCTACCCGTTGTCTTGGACAATAAAGAGATGCAAAGCATTCTGGCGATGCCTGACACCACTACTATCCTAGGTCGTCGCGACCGTACCATTCTTACTTTAATCTACTCTGCGGGGTTGCGTGTAAGCGAGGTATGCTCGCTTAAAACTACGGACATTAACCGTAAGGATGGACGCATTCTCATTTCTGGCAAGGGCGGCCGCGAACGCTATGTACCGCTCGATCCGACCGTAGACGAGGCCATACAGGAATACCTGTCATCCAGATCGAGCAGTATCCCTGAACTATTCGTAAGCAAGAAAGGCGGCGCCCTAACTCCTCGTGCTATTCAGTTTATGGTCAAGAAATATGCCGAAGATGCTCAAATTGACAAACAGGTCACACCGCATAAGTTGCGCCACACCTGTGCCACGCACCTTCTCCAAGAAGGGGCTCACTTGGTGTCCATTCAGAAGCTTCTAGGCCACAAGAGCTTAACGACCACCCAGATTTACCTACACATTACGATTGCAGACCTTAAGGAGCTCTCGAAGCACCACCCGATGCATAAAATGCGCGCCCAGCTCGGTCTTATGGGTAACCCTGTGCAGTCCTTTCAGTCCCCTTACGGCACTAAAACAGGGACATAGCGAAAATTCACGAGATACTGCGGCTGGACGAGGATTTCGAAGGTTTACCTAATCCCAACCGCCTAGATCGCTGATCTCGGCTGAAAATTAATATCGCTAAACGATTTTAGATCTGCGTCTATGACATAGCGAAACCCATCATCTACATCTTGACGAATTTTCTTTAACGCCATGTGTGCGCTTCTCTCCGGTCGGAATCCGTAACTGCAATCCATGAAC
>NZ_JAVIFU010000113.1 GCF_031157315.1 Paenibacillus sp. LHD-38 | reverse complement strand
CGGAGGACCTCCAGTACAACCTTCGTCTTAAACTCTGAGGTATATCGGTTCCGTTTTTCCATTGCTTCATTATAACTTATTTTTCTTCCTCCCGTGTCTCAACCTATGGGAGCATTATATATATGGTTTCTCGTACAATCTTACATGGGGGTGGCGTTATGTTCGAAAGAATGGATCGTCAACAGAAAGATAGTTAAGTACCTTTTGCTTGGAAACCTCGTCTATCAGGTGGCATTGAGTTTGCTTCTTTTTGACTATGTAGTACATGTTCATGACAGGTTATTACGCATTATCCCTTATTCGTTGCATTTATTTTTAGTTGTACTCATTGGTTTGTATTTAATAATGTATCATAAGAAACCAGACACCAGCGTGTTGAACTAACGGGAAACGATAGTAGAATGGTGGGATAAAAGATTAATATAGATTTACTTAAGAAGGAATTGTTGAACCTTGAAGTATGTTATTAAAGCCAGAAATCCGCACTTCGGAAGAAGAGCTCTCAAATTTACTTGCTGATAATTTCTTCGAATTTGGAAGTTCGGGAAGAGTTTGGAGCAAAAAAGATGGACTTGGTACAAATGGTATTGGTGTTGTAAAAATGAAATTGAGTGATTTTGAAATACATCAATTGTCAGGAGAAATAGTTTTAACGACTTATCGAATATTCAACGAAGAAAAAATGCAGTATTCTTTACGAAGTTCTATTTGGAAATTTTAAGATACAAAATGGCGGATGATATTTCATCAGGGGACACCTATTCCCTTGTAGTTAGGAATCCATCAAATATTCCATGGTATGCTGGCGAACTTTATACAGAGGATGGCTGGATTGTTAAGTACAGTGAGAAAAAATATATCGAGCCTTGAACAAAAATTCAATAGAGTTTTCTGTACGTTGTCCCTTTCTGACAAGCGGATGAAGTAAGCTTGTTTAGAGGTTTACAGTAATAGAGTATTTAACTGCCATTAATTCTTATAGCATGGTTTTTCCCCTCTTGCTTCCTTTATCATTTCGAACACCTTAATCAATGTGACAAAGCCAGATTCGAGCAGAGCTGAACTATCCATCAAGGTATATGGGGCTTTGAGTATTATCGTGTTACATGAATTAGATCACCGTTACAATCTTAAAACAGTGTGATTCTCCCTAGGTTAAAACTAACGGGGAATTATAGTTGAACAACAAGGAGCAGTTTGCTACGGCAGCTGCTCGTAGTGAAATAACAAAACAAAATTCATTTAAAATATTCCTTTACAGGAATATTCCCGTTGTGGTATATTTGTTTCAGAGGAAAATACAAACTCCCAACACTAACGAAGGGCGCGTATAAGTACAGCAAGAGAACGGATGATGACCATGAATACTAACGTCATGAGTGCCTTGGCAGAGCCTAACCGCATGCAGATTGTTGAGCTTTTACGCGAACGTCCGCTCACTGTAGGGGAAATCGCCGAACGGCTGCAACTGCGCCAGCCTCAAGCATCCAAGCATTTACGTGTTCTAAGTGAGGCTGGCATCGTGGAGGCCCAGGTGGACGCGAACCGCCGGATCTACAGGCTGCGACCAGACCCTTTCCGGGAGTTGGACGATTGGCTGGAGAGCTACCGCGTCATTTGGGAGGAGCGGTTTGACCGCCTGGATGACTATTTGCAGAAGCTTCAGGGAATGGAAAAAAGGAAAGAGCAGCAAGACTGAGCTTAGGATAATGGATGAGTTTTGTGAACGCTGTGATGGACTATTTTGACCAATTAATGAATTCGAGGAGGAAGTTAAAAATGACAAATCAAATGGTATCCAAAGTAGAGGAAAAGGTGCTTATTCTGGAGCGTGAATTCAATGCCCCTCGCGAGCTTGTGTTCCAGGCTTTCTCGCAAGCCGAGCATCTGAAGCATTGGTGGGGACCTAGAGGCTGGACGCTTCCGGTATGCAACATTGATTTCCGAGTCGGCGGCGTGTGGCATTATTGCATGAAATGCGAGGACAAGAATCAGGGTGATTTCTACGGTATGGAATCTTGGGGCAAGGGTGTATACAGCGAGATCCAGGCGCCGGAGAAGATCGTGTATACGGACTATTTCTCCGATGCGGAGGGTAATATTGCGGAAACGATGCCGGCCACAATCTGCACACTGAACTTCATCGAAGTCGAAGGCGGAACCAAAGTCATCAACACCGCCGAATATGCAACGGCTGAAGGCTTGAAGCAGGTGCTCGATATGGGCATGCTGGAAGGCATCACAGATACCTGGAACAGACTGGTTGAGCATCTGGAGTCGATCCAGAAGATCAGTTAAAGAGGGGGAAGTATCTGGCGGAAACGCACAGATGCATGCATCAAAGAACAGAGAAAAAGGTCATTCCTCTTAGGGGATGATCTTTTTTCTGATCATTTCTAAATTGAACTATGAGATGTACACGATAATTACGAAATTCAAGCTTGAAACTACTATTCCGGGCGCTTCTACTTCCACCAGTTGCTCATTCGTTTGATGAACACCCTGTCTCTTGCAGGGGAACACAACGCTATGATCGATCTTACCTCGAGCTAAATCTAGACAGGAAAAAGGAGATTCCCCTCTATCCGTCGTTACACAGGTTTTTTCAAACCGCATAAGACCAATCTAATAGACCGTCTCACTTGAGGCGGTCTATTCTTTATCCGGTACGCAAAATCTGATAGTCTACGCAGCCCGTTTCTCCACGATTCGTTATTTTGGAAAGAGTGTAACTACCCACCATTTCAGAATCATTTTGTAATACCTTAAATTTACCGTGAGAACTATTTATTTACTATAATATGTAGGCCTTTTGTATTATAATGAATCTCACTTATTTACATCTATAACATCTGGAGGTTTGATTGCTTGAAGAGATTAGTACTTATATTAACAATTATCGCCGTTTTATTTCCCGCCACAGTATTTTCAGAAAGTATCCCCAACGATAAAGCAGTATCCAGCGACAAGCAAATTAGATTGTATCGGGATTCTAAGACCGTGAACCTCTCCAAACCACTATATTTTCAAAATGGTGAAATTTTTATTGAATTCAATTCTCTTTTTACGGCTCTAGGTTATAAACGAACAGATACTAAAACCACGATTGTTATGAGTTCAAATAACAAAAATTTCAATCAAAAAACGTTCACCTTTAATAAAGATAAATCTCGATTAAGCTGGATGTCAAAAATAAGATTAGTGATACCTATAATTATTCAATGACGTATCCGACTTATAAAGTAGTAAATGGGTTGATGTATTTCTCAACTAAGACTACCAATGATTTTCTTAGAGACAATAGACTAATGGTTAATAACTCAAACTTCGCAGCTAGGAATCGACAGGTAAGCCTTGAGGTAGCTAGGTAAGCCGGCGATCCATTGTTGGAGTTGACTTTTAATCAATTTTGAAAGTTTTTTGTTTGCGGTTGT
>NZ_JAVIFU010000112.1 GCF_031157315.1 Paenibacillus sp. LHD-38 | reverse complement strand
GATGCTATGTATTCACAGCACAACGGTTTTTCAGAGGCCTCCTGGTAAGGGCGGCCTCCATTTTAGCAAGTGACATTTTCATCGAACAGTTAAAGTGACATTTTCACAGACGATTGACACCCTGTTCAATCGATATTTATTTCTGCTGCAACGCCTATTGCCGGATACTTCTTTCTTATTTATTTTGATTATCTGTATTGACTAAATGAAGGAGATTTATGATTGAGAGCTTCAAGCGTGTGGAATTTGGATAGAAAAAAGAGGTGTTCCTTTGTCATCATGACATTTGGAACACCCCTGTTGGTGATTTTACGAGTTTTGTTGCATTTATTTCACTACTGCTCCGTTTGGCATATCATCCGGCACAGTTGCAAGCGTCAGTTGATCACCATGCGATGCAGCAAGAATCATTCCTTGCGACCATTCACCGCGCAGCTTAACGGGTTTTAAGTTCGTTACGCAAATGACTTTCCGACCGACCATTTGCTCCGGCGTGTAAAACTTTGCTATGCCGGATACGACCTGTCTTTGCTCAAATCCAAGATCCAGCTGAAGCTTGAGCAGCATATCCGCCTTGTGAACGGGTTCTGCAGCAATAACCTGCGCAACGCGCAGCTCAACCTTAGCAAAGTCATCAATTGCGATTTCTTCTTTGGTCTCAACTGGAGCTTGCGAAGCTTCATTTGGTGCTTTTGTTTCCGCACTTGCAGCGACCGATTGCTCGGCAGACTGATCAGGCTGAGTGCCCCCGCCCATCGCAGCAGCGATAAATGCAGACTCCTCTAACGTATCCAGGCGCGGGAACAACGGCGAACCTTTAATTACTTTCGTTCCGCCTGGCAGGGAACCAAATTGCTTGGTGCTCTCCCATGTCGTTAATTCGCCTTGTACCAGACCTAGCTGTTTCCACATTTCCCGCGGGGAATGGGTCAAGAACGGCTGAAGCAAAATAGAAACAATACGCAGTGATTCTGCAAGATGATGCATGACCGATGCCAGTTCAGCATTTTTAGCCTCATCCTTAGCCAAAGCCCACGGCTGCGTTTCATCGATATATTTGTTCGTACGGCTTACAAGCTGCCACAACGAGGCCAGAGCTACAGAAAACTCCATATTTTCAAGGGCGGCTTCAACCTGGTCTATCGTTTCACCAGTCAGCTTCTGCAAGGATTCATCAAAATCCGTCACTACGCCGGCAAAAGCCGGAACAACGCCTTCAAAATATTTATCGATCATCGCAATCGTCCGATTAAGCAGGTTGCCGAGGTCGTTTGCCAAATCAAAATTAATGCGCTCAACAAAATTTTCCGGCGTGAATGTCCCGTCGGCACCGAATGGCACCTCGCGCAAAAGGTAATAACGAAGGGCATCCAGGCCATAACGCTCAATCAGCATGACCGGATCAACGACATTCCCTTTGGATTTTGACATTTTGCCATCCTTCATTAGAAGCCAGCCATGGGCAAACACTTTCTTAGGTAGCGGCAAATCGAGCGCCATCAGCATGATTGGCCAATAAATCGTGTGGAAACGAACGATTTCTTTCCCAACCAAATGAACATCAGCAGGCCAGAAATCACGGAACTTTTGATCGCCGCCTTCATTGCCATAACCTAACGCCGTTATATAGTTCGACAAGGCGTCTATCCACACGTAAATGACATGCTTTGGATCTCCAGGAACCTTTACGCCCCAATCGAACGTCGTCCGTGATACAGCTAAATCCTCAAGACCAGGTTTTATGAAATTGTTGATCATTTCATTTTTACGCGATTCCGGCTGTATGAAATCCGGATTATCCTCGTAATACTGCAGCAAACGATCGGCATATTTGCTCATGCGGAAGAAATAGCTCTCTTCCTTCACGAGTTCGACCGGTCGGCCGCAGTCAGGGCATTTCCCGTCGTCGAGCTGACGTTCTAGGAAAAACGATTCGCAAGGCGTACAGTACCAGCCTTCATAGGTTCCTTTATAAATGTCATCCTGCTCCACAAACTGCGCGAATATTTTTTCCACGATAGACTTATGGCGTTCCTCGGTTGTACGGATGAAATCATCATTAGAGATTTCAAGCTTTTCCCAGAGATCCTTTATGCCTACCACGATATCGTCTACAAATTGCTGAGGAGTTTGATCCTTCTCCTTCGCTTTGCGTTCAATCTTCTGACCATGCTCATCCGTTCCAGTCAGGTACCATACGTCAAAGCCGCGAAGCCGCTTGTAACGTGCCATTGCATCGCCGGCCACCGTCGTATAGGCATGGCCGATATGTAGCTTATCGCTTGGATAATAAATTGGCGTCGTAATGTAAAAAGTATTATTTTTAGTCATCAGAAGTCCCCCATCCTAATTTTGTTAAAAAAAACGCAAAAAACTCCCGTCCATAATGGGACGAGAGTTTGAACTCACGCGGTACCACCCAAATTTCAATCAGGAAATGACCGTTTTCACCGACATTTCAAGAAAGCTTCGTGTGCCGCCTGCTGGGCGGCTAACGCCGATAACGCTAGCTTCGCGTCGCTCCCTTGCCAGCCCCTAATGCTGCTGCAGCTCGAAAGCGAATCCTCCCGGACCATTTTCTAATAGTTTCCCTTACCGGCTTGCACCATAAATCCCGGCTCTCTACGAAGGTTCTGCTATTATACTTATCCGTTCCACGGATATATAAAGAAACCTAGAATTCATTTTAACCCTTTATTAATCAAAATATACCGAAATATGCCCCTCCCTGTCAAGGAGCATCTGCCCTCTCTTCGTTGACTGGCGGTACGGGGTCGTATCCCCCGGCGTTAAACGGGTGACAGCGGGCAACTCGTTTGACCGCAAGCCAGGACCCCTTGGCTGCCCCATGCTTTTCGATAGCCTCAAGCGCATACATCGAACAGGTCGGATAGAAGCGGCAGGAAGGAGGTATGAGTGGCGAAATAACTTTGCGGTAGAAATGGATCGGAGCCTGGGTCACTCTTCGCATGACTCGTTTTTTTGACATTAAGCTTGGCTAACCGCGGACTCTTCTTGAATACAGGCTTTGCAATAGCCAAACACCTCGAATTTATGCTTCACCACGCGGAAATCATCGGGTACGCTGGTTTGTTCCATCGGGCAAAATGTGATCGGATACGTCATGCCGCATTGCAGGCAAATCATATGATGATGATGGTCATTCTCTCTGCAGTGCAGTTTGAACTTACCGCCATCTTCGAAAATGACCTGCTCCAAAACGCCTAGCTCTTCCATGACGCGAAGATTGCGATATACAGTATCAAAGCTGAGCCCTGTATAGGATTTCCCCATATATTCATAGACTTCTTTAGGTGCCAAATAGCCCTGAGTCTCCGAAAACAGCTTAGCCAGCGTTTTTCTTTGATCCGTTATTCTCAATCCTTGACTAGACATGCGTCGTATAATGTCTTCCATTGTATGCATTATGTCGAACCTCCGGACTAAAAATGGTATATCTCCATAATGACGAAAAAAAAAGCTCTCGTCAATGAGAGAGCCCTGCAAAACGAATACAGTTTCTGTAAAATGGAGCCCAGTACCCTGTTGGTACTGGGTTTGTTGTATAATGGAAGAAAAGTAAAAGCGAGATGAGCCTGTTGTTGCATGCCGG
>NZ_JAVIFU010000111.1 GCF_031157315.1 Paenibacillus sp. LHD-38 | reverse complement strand
GCGGCCATTTCACTTCGACTCTTACGGTTTCCGCTAATGGTCATTGCCGCTCTTCTGGGCGGATTCGGGCTCCTGTTCGGCTTGCTCTTCATCCTGCTGCACCTGATTACCTTGCGCTCTCTCGGTCAGCCTTATTTAGCGCCAATCGCTCCGCTCAGGCCGCGGCAGCTGCTTGATGTGCTGATTCGCGCACCTATGAAGCACCTCCTGCGCTCGCCGCGCAACCGGCATATGCATATGTCTATAAAACGAAAGAAAGGATGACTATGGCGATGAGAAAGCTGCATCTGAAGCTGTTTTTGATTGCTCTGGTTCTCCTTTCTTTAACGGGATGCTGGAGCAAATTGGAGCTTCCCGAAAGAAGCTTCATTATGTCTTTGGGAATTGACGAGGGCAGGAATGGCAATATCCGACTGACGGCACAGTTATATAAACCGAACCCCGGACTAAGAGGAAGGGGGGGGGGTGCAACGTTCGTCAATGTTCAATCCGAGGACGAATCAATGTTCGAGACCGTTCGCGACCTGACTCTCCATATGGGGCGCAAAGTCCATTGGAGCCATATGCGCATCATTGTCATTGGGGAAGCGTTCGCAAAGAAAAGAGGGCTCGAAGAAATTCTCGATTTCTTTTATCGCAATTCGGAGCTCCGCCTTACTTCATATGTCCATATTGCCAAAGGAAAGGCTAGTACTTATATGAGTACGAAGCCGCTGATCGAGAATACGCTCGGCCAGCAGTTGCTGACCATTCAAGAAGTAGCTTACAAATATTCCGGTAAGACGGCGAATGTGACACTGCTTGATCTGGGTTTTCAGCTGAAGGGGCAAGTCGATGATGCGATGATTCCTTACCTCTATCGAAGTAAGAAAATAACAGAAACAACTCCGGTAGCGGGGGCTGTCCTTCTCAAAAAAGGAAAAATGATTGGGAAGCTGTCTTCAAAGGATATGGAAAGTGTCTTGATGCTGCGCGATGAGTATAAACGAGGGGTTCTCGAAATCCCCTGCTTAAACCAACCGAATGGCAAATCGAAAAAGAAAGAAACGGTTCAAATCATTTCAACGAGCACGCAGCTTTCTCCTAAGATCAAGCAGAGGTCTGTCACGGTGAAAGCGTCCATCACGATCGAAGGTACCGTCACCGAGCTCAAGTGTACTAAAGTAACAACGAGCGAAGAAGAAATACAATTCATCAATCAAATTAAAGAAGTCGTCGAACAAGATATGATGAAAGCGTATGAGGAGCTGAAGCAAAAAAAAGTCGATGTCATTGATCTCAGCAATCTGATATACCGCAGACACCCCGCGTTATGGAAAAGCATGAAGGAAGACTGGCACGAGATTTTTGCGAAGAGTCAATTAGAGATCCAAACAGATGTGAAAATTATTAATACCGGGACGACCATCGGAAAATCGGTTTTGTCTAAAGAAAAATAGGAGGGAAACCCGTGCTGGAGAAAATTATCGTTCTGTTTGTCATGTATGCGCTCCTATTCGCTTACGACGGTCCGAGACTTAAACAAAAGCAGGCGCGTGAAAAGCTGGCTTACGGGGCTCTGATGCTGATCGCTCTTTATTTCAGTGTGGACTATGTAACCAATATCGATATGCCGAGGCTGCATATGCTTGTCGTTCTGTTGTTATCCGATACGGCGGAGCAGATCGTCGGCTATTTAAAGGCGGGAATATCTTGACAAATCGCGAATCTATCACTTCAGGACAAATGTCCCTCTTATTTTTTACGTTTATGACAGGGTCGGCTATTGTCAATATTCCGGCCCCGATAATCGCTTTCGCTAAAAACGATGCGTGGCTCTCATTGATTATTTCATGCACGATAGGCGGGCTGCTGCTAAGCTGTATCCTTTATCTGAATAAGCATTACCCCGGCTTAACTTTTGTCGAATACAGCCTCAAAGCGGTCGGTACGTGGATCACATTCCTCCTATTGATCCCTTTCGTGGCCTATCTGTTCCATATGTGTGCCGGTATCGTGCTCGACGTCGACTTGTTTATGACCAGCTCTTTAATGGATGAAACGCCTATGTATATCTTTTCCATTGTTGTGTTATTAGCTGCCGCTATTACCGCGCATGTTGGTATCGAAGCCATGGCCAGAATGTTCATCATCATCATCACACTCATGCTTTGTTTTGTTGTAGTCATCTTCATAGTAGCGCTTCCCGACTATCGTCCGGAACAACTGCTGCCTATTTTGTCGCAAGGAATCAAACCCGTGCTGCATGGCGCGTATTTTACTTACGGATTCCCTTATGCAGAGGTGATCGTGTTTGCCATGCTGCTGGCGTTTGTCCGTAAGACAAACAACAATGAGCTGAACAGATCCATGTATATGGCGCTTATCATAAACGGTGTCATATTAATCACATCCGTCGTATGCACGATTATGATGTTCGGCCCTATGGCAGGTGAAAGAAAATACTCCCTGTATCAGTTTGCGCGCATTATACAAGTTGTCGACATCATTGAAAGAATCGAATCCGTCATCGCGATGGCCTTGATCGCAGGATCCTACATGAAAGCCACGATTACCTTATATGCGCTGACGTTAGCCATATCTCAACTGCTGCGTTTACGCGATTACCGGATCCTCATATTTCCTACTGCTTTGATCATTGTGCTGCTCACCCTCTTGTTATCTGAAGGCATGACCAAATGGGAAGAATCAGTAGCGTCCATACACCCGCTTTATGTGTCGATCTCGTATGTGTTACCTTTGCTTGTTCTTACGTTGGTCACTTGGATCAAATCCAAACGAAAGCAATCGAGCGTATAAGGGTCAGACGGATTGAATGATATCAAACCGATTCGAATGACTAAGTTTTATCAATATGGAAGTGGGTTTCACCTTTATTCAAGCTGCCTACCGTTGCACTGTACTTGAGGTTTATATCAACTGTAATAAGGAATATATTAGTTCAGGGGAAAGGACATATGGAAGGTCCGGAAATGATCACTATTTATCATGAGGTATAGCAAGGGAAAAGATGTCGATTTCCTAACCAACTTTTTGTAGGTGAACAAGGAAAGAAATACTTGGCTTATCTGACACGATATCTAATCGAAGAACATTTGAATATACCCATCGAAGAGATTACTGATCGAGTAAATGCAGATATTCTTTGGAAACATCGTTTGCGCCCTCCTGCCACGGTACATGGATGGGATTTTATGGAGCTGGTTCAACATGCGTATCCTGGTCAATTTTTCGCTTGGGAGTTCAGGCAAGTTTCCAATGGATACTGGAAAGGTGAGAAAGGACGACAACGAGCTATCGAAGCGATCAAGTATGTGATCGAAGAAAAATGCAGGATTCCTTATCATGAAATTCCACAGTGTATAAACTATCGTTTTGTTAAGGAGCATAGACTACTTGGAACTTTAAATGTGTTTGGGCATTCGCCTTATCAAGTGGTTGATAACATATACCCCGATCAATTTCAACCATGGGAATTCGCCAATTCATATCGAGGGAGTTTAATGGTTTCACAGATTGTGCGATACGAATTAAATGATCCTTCGCTTGATACTCGTTGTATTTATATCCCTGCAGTTGAGCTCCCTCAGAGAATAAGGTTTTTCTCGCGAATGCTCGCTCATTCGCAGAATTTCACATGCATGTTTAAATAGGAGTTTAAAGGATTACATGAGATGGGCTAAGCAGTTCCGTTTGAGGGCATGCGGGAATAGAAGGTGCTGGTCTAATTACAACATCTTCCAAATAAAGATTTACTGCACGTCTCTCTCCACAAGGTCCTTGGGATTCACTCTCCCAAATCTCAACGGGTCTATGCCCTCACATTCCTTCGTCCTATCTAT
>NZ_JAVIFU010000110.1 GCF_031157315.1 Paenibacillus sp. LHD-38 | reverse complement strand
AGAGCAACGGTGCCTAATGAGCTTGCTTTCTGAACAACAGCTGTATACCATCGCGACGAAATCCTGCGAATGAGTGAGTATATGTGAGATAAACCCTTAAAACCGAGGGACGGGTACGAGAGCTCAATAATTACAACACGAGGTTGCCGCTGATGATCGGCAGCCTCGTTAAGCTGTTGGGCAGTTTAGTGGAATGAGCGGATCGATTTGGTTTTCACGCCATTGCAACATACCGGTACTATCACCCGTCTAGAATAATAAATTGCTTCTGGGAGATTTTTATGAAAAAATGGCGAACTATCAGCTGCATCGTAGCAATATTGACGGTTACTGGATGCGGAGGGATGTCCGGAATGAAAATGGCGACAACTCCAGCTCCAACAACCCCGACGTATACTACAAATGATGTGGACGAAAGAATTGTGCAGGCGAATAATAAATTCGGTCTGATGTTATATCAAGAGCTGCTGAAATCGGAAGAGCGCAACGGTAACAAGGTTATTTCGCCTTTGAGCATTGAGGCCGCATTGGTCATGACTTATAACGGCGCGGACGCTGAGACCAAGAAGGCGATGGAAGATGTGCTGAGTATCAAAGGGCTGACACTCCAAGACATCAACATGGGAAACGAAGTGCTGAAATACGTGCTTGAACATGCGGATTCGAGCGTAGTGTTAAGCATCGCGAATTCACTGTGGGCTAAAGAAGGGAAAGAATTCCACAAAACATTCCTTGACAACAACCTCACTTATTACGACGCTGAAGTGACGTCGCTAGACCTGACCGCACCAGAAACACCGGATCAAATCAACCAATGGGTGAAGGAAAAAACGAATGGAAAGATCGAGAAGATCGTAGAAGGACCAATCGATCCACTGACGGTTCTGTTCCTGATAAACGCAATCTACTTCAAAGGGGAATGGGCGCGTCCGTTTCAAGAAAACGCGACTTCCGATGGCGAATTTGTCATACCGGACGGGTCGATGATTCAAGTTCCCATGATGAGTCAATCAGGTGAGTTTGAGTATAAAGCAGGAGAAGGGTATCAGGCCGTTCGCATACCTTACGGCAAAGGGACTATACGGATGGTGATTTACTTGCCGACGGTGGAAAGCCCCGGTCTCGGTAAAATGATGTCCGTATTACTCTCGGATCCCGATCAATTGACAAAGGGGTTCCTTTTAGAAGACGGACAACTCCGCATGCCGCGATTTAAGTCGGAGTATTCCGTTTCATTGAACGATGCGTTAAAAGCTTTGGGCATGGAAGTCGCTTTTGACTCAGAACGGGCAAACTTCGGAAACATGGCGCCGATTCCGCCAAATCTTTACATTAGTAATGTACAACACAAGACATTTATCGAAGTTAATGAGCAAGGGACGGAAGCGGCTGCGGTTACATCAGTGGAAGTGAAAGCGGAGTCGGCTACTCAACCCTTCACCATGGACGTAAACAGGCCGTTCTTCTTCACGATCGAAGACGGTTCGACCGGTACTATGCTGTTCATGGGTTGCATTGAGAATCCGGGACAGGAATGAAAGGATAAAATCCATAAATTGATATTACCGAGTGAAGTTTATCATGTTGGAAGATAAAAGACATCTCGATGATTTCCCCGGAGGGTTGCTTTTATTTTGCTGATCTATGGAGCTACGACAGTGGTGACTTTTTTATGAGAATCATTAATTGTTCAACGGGTACGATAGTGCAATGATAACAGGCTGCCGAATCGGCAGCCTGTTCGGCTAATTGGCAGTTTAGTGAGTAACACCTTAGCTGAACTAACAACTTATGGTAATGTAAAACTAAGTTTGCAAAAGCTGAGGAAGGTGTTTCAGTTATGGATAACATTAAGTTACTTCAAGTGGCAGTAAAGCAATATGGATATAATCCTGAAGATTTGGTTGTCGAAAAAGAGCTTCAATCGAATACTTGGCATGGGGATTTGCATTTAAAAATTCATTTAAAAGAAAAGTCGTTCTCAGCAAGATTTATTAGCCATAAGCGATATGAAAGTAACGTATTTGTTAAATTAACGGATGAAGTTCTTACAGAACAAATTAAATATTGCAATTATCTACGTGAATCCGGAATTCCTTTTATGAAACATCGATCAACTGTTTATAATGAACCATTTACTTTGGTTAATGATGGGGAAAAGGAATGGAGATTCGTATTGTTTGAGTGGATAGAAGGTGAACATATTACTCATTGTACTGAGTCCGTATCAGAAAAATTTAGTAAACTGGCACGAAAGATTCACGACATATCAGTAAAATTTGAAAGTGAGGTCTTTACAAAAGAATCCCATGTTTATGGTTCAGAACAATTTCTTGGAATGATTCGTAGAGAATTAGGCTCAATCAAGTTTACGGCAAGAACAGACGAATTGTTACAAAACTACATATCTCTTGTAGAATATCATATAGAAATAGCTAAATCTGAATCATTGGAGTTCATAGTTCAAAGTGACCTAAACAATCTAAATATACTGTGGGATGGTAACGGTGAGATCATTGGAATCGTTGATTTTGAGTCAATCACTTACACGGATAGAGTAGAGGGCTTAGCATGGCTAATAAAATGGTATTCACGACCTCATGGAATAGGCTCCCATGAAATGTCTCCTGCTCTTGGAAAGGCTGTCTTACGCGGTTATGAGGCAAAAGAAATTCTTAATCAAAGTGATTTTAGCAGACTCCCTTCATTGCTATGGTTATCAGGTTGTTTAAATTGGAATTTTACTGCTCAAACAATAAATTTAATAAAGAATAATGAAGATATACTCCTAAAAGAACATCTAACCAAGTATTTAAAACGTGGGGAAAAACTTGTATCTCTTATATAATGAAATATACTCAAAATGCTAAACCATATGTTATTGATAGTTCAACCTCAGAAGGGCTGCAACAATTGGCAGCACTTCGCTACGCTGACGGGCAGAAGAGTTGAAGAAGGGGAAAACCTATTTTCTAAGGTTTGGATATAGCTGTTATAAGTCCAAGAATTTTGAGGTTAACCACATACGCTATAAATGAGGGGATGGTGGACAAGATGCCAATATGCCAAGATCATCTCCCATCATTCTCTGCCGCATTAAAGGCGATGTTCCTGCATCGCCCTTTTTAATGTGAGTAAATTAAATGATAACTTGCTTAGAAAGTTCAAGAAGATCATTCATGGGCGATCAAGGGAACCTATTTGTCTAGAAGCCATATATAATAATCGAATCGCCTTTAAGCTAACTGGCAGGATAATTGAATAATTCTTGTATTGAAGGAAACTTGGAATTCATTTATAATTTCCCGTAATTGTAGTGCGTTTTATACAGGTTTTACCTTCGAGAGGATGTGATTGTCCAATGGTAATGGCTTGTTGGAAATACTTCCTGTACATCCTTAATCACAAACTAAATGTTTTGGTTGAGTGTTGGAAGGAAGGTTTGTACATCCAAGGGATAACACATGATTTGTCGAAGTTTTCACCAGCAGAGTTCTTTCCTTACGCAAGGAAATTTTACTCTGGGAAGCCACTGAACGTAGCTGATGAACTAAAGTGGAATTACGCATGGCTCCGTCATCAGCATAAAAATAAGCATCATTGGGAATATTGGGTCATTAATCCAAATACCAAAGAGGCATTACCCATGCCAAAGAAATTTATCATCGAAATGGTTTGTGACTGGCGCTCCTTTTCAAGGAAATGGGGAAGAAAGGTCAAAGAGTCTACTTTAAACCTTACTGATAACATAGTAGTGCATCCCGATACGAAAAAAGAGCTTGAGATTCTAACGATGAATAAAAAAGAAACTTACTCCGAGGATACTACCACTCAAGGGAAAGCCAATTCATTACGCTAAACATTCCTGTTAAGGCTAAGAAATAGCCTTTGTCAAAAAAGGAGCGCCTCGGTATGATGGGTTTGTCTACAACATATCAAGGAGGCGCTCTTACTATGAAGTTTAAGCAAACAGACGTACAAAATCAACGGATTGAGCAGATTACCACCTCGCACCTCGTCGTAGGAATTGACATGGCCAAAGAAACTCACGTGGCACAGTCCACAAATTTCCGAGGAATCGTCATTTCAAAACGGCATCTCTCGTTTTCGAATTCTATCGAAGGTTTTGAAAA
>NZ_JAVIFU010000109.1 GCF_031157315.1 Paenibacillus sp. LHD-38 | reverse complement strand
TGCTATGTATTCACAGCACAACGGTTTTTCAGAGGCCTCCTGGTAAGGGCGGCCTCCATTTTAGCAAGTGACATTTTCATCGAACAGTTAAAGTGACATTTTCACAGACGATTGACATGGCTAACTTCTTTTCCGTGCAGCTTACTTTGTTTTATAGGCAAGAAAAAGACCGTCCTATCTAAAGGACGGTCTTCCCATTTATATTTAACCGCATTTACCACTTTAGCTTCGTCCCAAATACGAGCCCGTTACTAATAAGTCTGCCTGGCTTGGTTATGAGTTTTCCTTGTGCGTACATGCCGGACGATGCGCCTCCATCCAAATTCATCGCTTGCACCGCTCCGAGCTGGACCATGATCTGGCCCCATTGTTTAATCGTTGCTTTGGGGACGGTTGCGATAAGGATGGTACCATCTTTTTTTACAAGAATGCCGCTTCTGGAAGCTGCGTCGGTTAATATTTTCGAGCTGCTGAAGCCTTCCAACACCGGGTTGATCGCTAACTTCCCGTCCTTCACCAGCCTTGGACCGGCACCAATTGCCGTATGCACGCGTGACCACGCAACTGGTGCTTTCGTTAGATTGGTCATCTCCATTTTGTAGTCGACCTTGGTTCCAAGCTGAAAGCACGAAGCCAGCTTCTCCTCCGAGCCCGTGTAGACGAGAACGTATCCGTCCGTTGGAATGCTCGCATTCTCTTTCTTGCTTATTTTCGTCACGATTCCTTTGCGGACGGTTACTGCTGTTCCTAACGCAAAACCAACCTTTGCTCCCCGCTTAGGCGTAAACATGATCGCGGAGGATGCGCCTGCCGCCGGCGTACGGTTCATGAAATACGCATACCAATTGTTGGGTGAAGTGAAGGAGCCGTTTGTTCCGCCTAAAATTTTAACGCGAAGCGTGTCCATCACTATCGTACCGTCCCACGTAAAACCGATCGCAGTTCCTGTATTACCGATATGCTCGACGCTGCCGTCTGCTATTACCGTGCCGTACGGCTCAGGAATGCCTCCATATGCCTCGAAATAGGTACCGTTAATGGCTGCATCAGCTTGATAGGCTTTGGCAATCGACAGCAGTGATTGAACGACGCCCACTTTACGGCTCGCCAGCCCAGCTGTAAGAGGCATCCCCTTCGGTATTGTAACGGTCTGGACCTTATAAGACTGACCCGCTGCAGTAATCTGCTTTGATTCATGCTTTACCTTTAGATTAGACGCTGAAGCCGTAACTTGAACAGGAAGCACTAGCTGTCCTTTATAGCCGCTGGCAATGACCTCTACATACATGTTTGCTTTTCCCGCGGCAACCGGGGTTACGACGCTGTTGCCATTGATGCGGACGACCGCCGTATTGTCGGAGCGGTAGCTGACGGCGACGGGATCGGACAGCTTCAGCTTGTCCGTGAGCAGGAGCCTTGCATCCAGCGGCAGCTTAAGCGAAGCCGCTGCATAGGTAATCGCCACGGGGCGGATTGGCCCCGCTGCGATAAGCTTGTTGGCGGACGCATAGACGATCCGTCCGCTGCCTTACGGCGCCACGCCGCTCGAGGGAACCGCGGCGTGTCCGCCGTAGGTGTACAAGATCGACCCGGTAGCGCCGTCGATCGCGTACACAGCGCCGGAACGGCCGCCGGCCAGCACGATGCCGGCGGCAAAGTCCGGCGCCAGCGCCGCGGGGCCGAATCCGGCCGCCCCGCGGGCGCTGATGCGCCATAGTTCCGCCCCGTCTGCGAGGCGGAACGCAGCAATGCCGTTGCCGCTCAGCTCGGCGGCAACGACAGCCCCTGCATCCCCGGGCATTGGCACCGGGGACGTCCAGCCCCCTGCGGGCGCCGCCGCGAGCTCGCGCGTGAAACGGACTTTGCCGTCCTCTTCATAAGCGGCAACCGCCTTGCCCGCAAGCAGCAAAACGCCTCCGCTTACGCTGTCTGCGATCAGCCTCGCTCCCTGCAGCGTCTGCTCAAGCGACGCCTCCCATGCGACTGCATTGCCTCGCACAGCGTACAGCACGCCATTACTGCCAAGGGCATATACGCCGCTCTTACCTGCAGTGAGCTCCTTCACACTGACGCCAACTGGCAGCAACGCGATCTGTTTCTCCCCCGAGCTGCTAAGCGACAAAATCGCATGCTGATAAGCAAAATACGGGTTGCCCTCCCCATCCGTCACGATACCGGAAGACTGCAGCTACTCCTTCTTGTTTTTAAAATAAAAGATCCCACTCTGTCCGCCGTTGCCATCATGATCGTATTTAAACAACCTGGCACCCGTGCCTGCGGCATAAATCTGGCCCTTCGCATTGACAGCTGGAGCGGACAAGCCGTTATAGGTGTTGATTCTCTTCACTTCTTTACCGTTCTCATCCAAGATGGATATCCATCCGTTCGACGTTACAGCGAACACTTTGCCTTTTGGCAATGCAAGAGGCGGATAAAGCGCCCCTTATGCCGTAAAACGCCAATACTCAATTTCAGCTTTGCTTTGCAATGAGCTCTTAAGCACTATTGTTTCAACTTTTGCAGCGCTAGACGATTCAGCCGCTAATGCAACATGATTCACAAATCCTCCAAAAGAATAAAATCCAGCGTTTCCTATATAACTAATACCTATAGTTACAAGCAGCAGCACAGCTAAACCACGAATTCTCCCGTTCCCTGTTTTTTGAATCATCGTTCCGATCCCCTTCATTTATATAGATTCCAATTAGTCCCAAACAACTATATCGACGGGAATATTATAAAAATGAAGAGACCCCTTGGCGTATTCATTGCCTCCCTTAGCTATTACTTAATTAAGGTAAATCCAGAATTTGTTTGCTTACGCGTACAGAGGCCATTAACAGCCAAAACATTATACGTCTTAAAAATTCATAAAGCTTACTATTAATTCCCATAACAATTAACTTCCTTTATACTTAACATCACTTATTTACGAATGAATTGTGTGTTCCGTTATACACTGGGCAGGCAGCTCGGCGCTCTCTGGCAGCAAGAGCAATAAGTTGTGAAAGTAGAAGGGGGATTTGCTATTGCAAACCATGAGATGCAGGTTGGATTATTTACAGAAAAGTGACTATGAACATGTAAAAAAGCTGTACACCAATGAGGACGTCAGAAAATATCTCGGAGGCATTATCCCGGAGACCCTTACCTTGAATAAATTCTTGGAGACATTAGATCGTGCCAACGCTAATCATTCCTTTTATTGGGTAGTCACACTTAAAGAAGATGAACAGTTCATTGGGCTCGTGTCGTTGGAAAATCATAGGATGGTTTGCATATGGAGGTGTCATACGAGTTTTTACCCTATAGCTGGGGTAAGGGCTATGCTGAAGAAGTAATTAGGTGGCTTTTACAGTTTGCATTTAAAGAGCTCAAGCAATCTAAAATCATAGCCGAGACACAAACCGCTAACGTTACATCCTGCAGGCTTCTGGAAAAGGCAGGGATGAAGGCAGAGCAAACCTTATCTCGATACGGCGCTGAACAAATGATCTATAGCATATCGAGCTACTCGTTATACCATAATTAGGTTTGTAGACAGCAAAAAACCCTTGTTCGCCAAGGGTTTTCTCATGGTATGGTGCGCGTAGAGGGACTTGAACCCCCACGGTCGCCCGCTAGATCCTAAGTCTAGTGCGTCTGCCAATTCCGCCATACGCGCTTATGTGATTCCAATGAAGCTAAACCATGTTTTGTAGGACTTCCACCTACATTACTCTGTTGACATACAGAGTGTTTCCCGATTAAGGGTTTTAAAGATGGTGCGCGTAGAGGGACTTGAACCCCCACGGTCGCCCGCCAGATCCTAAGTCTGGTGCGTCTGCCAATTCCGCCATACGCGCATGTGAGATTAAAAAAATGGTGAGTCATGTAGGATTCGAACCTACGACACCCTGATTAAAAGTCAGGTGCTCTACCAACTGAGCTAATGACTCATAGTATAAGTGGCTGGGGATTCAGGGATCGAACCTGAGAATGACGGAGTCAAAGTCCGTTGCCTTACCGCTTGGCTAATCCCCAGCAGCGATATGGTGGACGCTGACGGGATCGAACCGCCGACCCTCTGCTTGTAAGGCAGATGCTCTCCCAGCTGAGCTAAGCGTCCAAGTGTAAAGGCGCATTTTGTGAAAAAGGTAATTGGTGACCCGTAGGGGACTCGAACCCCTGTTACCTCCGTGAAAGGGAGGTGTCTTAACCACTTGACCAACGGGCCATGCTAAAATTAAAGCTTGTCATTGCAGTTGAAAGTATTCTGGAGCTCTCAACCGGGATCGAACCGGTGACCTCATCCTTACCATGGATGCACTCTACCTACTGAGCTATGAGAGCATGATGGCTCCCCGAACAGGACTCGAACCTGTGACAACTCGATTAACAGTCGAGTGCTCTACCAACTGAGCTATCAGGGAACATTGCATATTTGCGTTGAAATGTCTCCAAGAGCTTCAACTGCAAAAGAGGCACGGTTGAACAACAAGGCATTGCGCCTTGAAAACTGGATACGAAAGTTAGGTTTGCTGAAACCTTTTTAGCTGCTGTCTGCCGGATGTATGGGTCCGGGGCAAACTTAAGCGTATGCTTACGATGTAAGTTTGCTTCTCAAACGTG
>NZ_JAVIFU010000108.1 GCF_031157315.1 Paenibacillus sp. LHD-38 | reverse complement strand
AATTGTGGAGTATGCGTGCAGAAGAATAGTACTTGGAGAAATGTCCCACACGCTTCTTCTGTTCCCTCATGCCCAAGACCAGAGCAACGGTGCCTAATGAGCTTGCTTTCTGAACAACAACTGTATTCCATCGCGACGAAATCCTGCGAATGAGTGAGTATATGTGAGATAAACCCTTAAAACCGAGGGACGGGTAACGATAGCATTCCTGTAGAGCGTTAAATTTCCGCTTTGCAAAAAAACGAGCGCCTCGGTACGATGGAGTACGCAACTTGCTAACTTTGACGCCTGATCAGCCGTGTACGGGGAGTTAATTCATATTGCGAAGAATGCCGGTGCGCTTACCATTTTGGACTCAAGCGGCGAAAGCTTATCGCTGGGGTTAAAAAGTATTCCCTTCTTGCCTGAACCAGGTTTTAATAGCTTCGATCATTACAGGCAATCTTTCACAGAATGATTAAGAATGTCGGTGAGCAATGTAGTCAGCAGTACGAATGGCCAAAGCTACTGTAGTCAATGTTGGGTTTGTCGCTCCCACACTTGGAAATACACTGTTGTCGGCTACATAAAGGCCTTGGATTCCATGAACTTGCCCATACCGGTTCGTGGCGGAAGTATCAGGATCATCCCCCATGCGGCAAGTTCCGGCTTCGTGATAATCACTTCCTGGGGTTCTTGTGCACAGGGATTCCACATCCAACTCCAACACCTTGGCAACGTGACGCATCTCTTCCGCCGCCTGAGCAACTACCATACGGTCCTTGCTGCTCTGTTGAAATTCGGTGAAGATGACGGGCAGGCCAAATGCGTCTCTTCTGCTGTAGTCAAGCCCGACCCTGTTCGGATATCGGGATTCCACTTTAGTAAATACGGATAAGTGTGCCCCTTCTGGAGTCGGGTACATGTTCATATGGAAAGGTTTCCCGGGTTGCTGTGGAATATATACGGGTTGAAATGCTGGAATAGGATTCGATGGCTTCATGATCAGGTTTGTATTTAGAAATGGATGATGGACCAGAAAATGTCCGATATTCTTGCCCTGAATTCCGGACATAAGTAATAACCGTGGGGTTTGATACACGTTTGCCGACAGGATGATCGTGCGGGCGCGTATTTCGAACCTCCTCTGATCAGGCGTTGCCGCAATTACGCTCAAGACCTTTCCTTGTTGAATCATGATTCGTACTGCGGGGGCGTTCACCGCAATATCGACAGGACTCAGATTAAAGGCCTTTCCGACCATTATGAGAGAACTGAACCTTGTCCCTTCATGTAAGCTTCCGTTTTGTAATTGCAAAGTGATGGCATTCGGAATCTCGGTTGCTTCGGTAAAACCGGCCGACCATAAACGGTCTAAGAATTGTGCTGTCTCCAAGGTGCGCGGGGGGACCGTAACGTTCATTTCTTGCTCTGCGATGTTGTAATAATACTCCATCTCTTTTTGCGAAACGGGCCATTCTGCATATTCGAACGGCTGAAAACGAATGGAGTGTCCCGCCCAAAGTAAAGTCTGTCCTCCCAACGAAATCACCTGTTTACCACCAGGTAAGTCTGGCCAACCGATCGGATTGGTAATGAGAGGATTCCGTGAGTAATTCTCAACACGACCCACTAGGGTCGGGATATTGTTCACATGTGTGGGCGACAGGAGACCTCCCGCTTCAATCATGCCGATTTTCATGCCTTTATTTCTCCATTGCTGACAAAGTCTATACAGAACGGCGCCTCCTCCAGCGCCGCTGCCAACAACTAAAGCATCGTATTCTTTATTTTGCATTTGATCCAGCGTAACAAGCGGAATCCATGTATTTAAATAATAATCGGGTAGATTAGGTGGACAAAAGCCATTTTCAATTAAAGGAACATCATGCATAATGTGTACCTCTCCCCGTTTATTAAGCTGCTCCAATCGATTTCAAGTACAGAAGACTTTTGCGAATATCGTTAAAGGGGATCGTCTCGAAGTCTTCCTGTTCGACAAAATAAAATTGAAATCCAACCTCTTTGAATTGTGAAATGATTTTTCGGAAATTAATGATTCCGCTTCCGACTGCGGTCGTCTTCCCATGTTGATCCATATCTTTAAGATGGACAAGCGGAACGTGTCCCGCATATTTCAAGAGAATAGTTTCTGGATCGGAACCGCCTTTTTTGACCCAGTAGGTATCAATTTCTAAAGGCAGTTTAAATCCGAGATCCTCCAACAAACGATCCAGATACATTTGTTTACCGTTAATCGTTTCAAACCAATGGCCATGCGTGTGAAGAGCTAATTGAAACCCTTTTTTTCGTAATTCCTCATAAATACGTCTAAGCGCATCAATAAGAGCCGAATATTTCACCGGATCAGAAAGGGTTTCTTTGGGAATGTAGGGAACAACAATAAATCGTATGCCTATTGTTGATGCGTATTCCAAGTGTTTCTTTAAGGAGGTGTCCAAATCTTCGATCCCTACATGGGTGGCCACGGCAATCAAACCGAGTTGATCTAATTTCTTCTTCATTTCCATTGCCGGGATACCACCGTACCCGGCAAACTCAATTGTCTTGTATCCGATTTCTGCGACCCTCTCTAGAGTACGGAACGGATTACTTTCAAAATCTTCTTTCACGGTATACAGTTGAATACCAGGTAACCATTTGGACGCTTCCCACATGTATTTGCCGAACCTGTAAAATTTCATAAGTTCCTCCTGCTTTAATCATAACGAAAGGCTTGTATAGACTTCGAAATGATGAACGATTTGAATGTATCTGACCCACTTGGATATGACTCTTAGAAATGTTTATTCGATGTTCCCTTGAAATGTTGAATAATTTGATCGGCTGTTCTGATCTGAAGACAAACAATTCATTTCGATGGTTATTGGCAAAATAATCTCCTAATCTCCTAATCCTATTCCATAAAAATATATAAGAGCTTTCAGCTATTTTCAGTACTTTATTATTATTAGTTGAACTAATGATTCATTCCACATCCTGATACACAAACGATCAATAAATTTCATTGGTTCTGTCATGATTGATTCATGAAGCTGTTGACGTTCTGGCGAATCTCCGCCACTATGTGGTAGAAGACATTGTTGATGACATCGGAATTCAGTCGTTCCTTAGACGATGTATAGTTGAGGGCTATAAGACGGCAAAAATACGTCCCGGATGGAGTAGTCTTTTCCGAATTCACGTTTGATATAGGCAAAAGGATACGCTGACGACCTCCCTCTATTCATTGGCGATAAGAATAAACACACATCATAATTGAATAAGCCACCTTTCGAAAAGCCGAACACACGGCATTTGTCGAAAAAGGTGGCTGAATTTATCGATGCTACTTAGTGCTTTTCAGTTCGCGGTAACCGGAAGGTGTCGTACCCGTCCCGCATTATCCGGTTTTGACACCGCCAAGATTGAGATGATAATGAGTTGACTCCCGCTGCACTTGAACCAGACCCTCAAAAAAGGACTGGTTCGCCGCTGCAATCATTGAACTATCGGTAGCAATTGGTAAGCATTTGAAGTGATTTTCCCCTGCTCCACACGGAGCGTGCGACTTTCACCGCACTCCGCGCTCCCTCTAACTGAACGTACTAGATCATAAGAGTCCTCCTTACTCTCAGATTTACTTCATACCCCATAACCTGTAAGCCATGACGCATGCAGGAGTATTGGCAGGATGGTTTCAGGATATATGGTACCGTCATTCCCATCCTCGATTGTAAAGTTGAGATTACTCTTTGTAATCTCCTGCTTTTCACGCAGCTTGGCGCTTATAGCAGAACTTGTCACACTGTCCCGTTAGCTTAATAAAGATTATTTCTTCTTTCTTAATATCCTCCCAGCATAATAAACAATTATTCCAAGCAGCATTAATACCAGGATTTCTAATGTTCTCCATACTGGGCTTGAAACATATCCAAATGTGACGTTATGTTGAAGATAATCATCTGATTCGTATGTCTCAACAATATCTGGAACATAATTCATCGTGAGATACAATCCTTGAAGAATCTGAAAAGCATAAAAAACGAATACAAATATTAGTCCTAAAACGATAGCTCTTATAAATGGTTTTTTCATTGTTACCTCCCCAAGCTCCTTCTTCGTTTATGTAGGTTCCTTCATTGAACTAATGTCATCCGTTAGCTTAATCGAATCATTAATTTGCTCTCCAATTTGTTTGGGTACTCCCGCCGCCGAATTGCCATCCTTTGCTCTCGATAAATTTGATAAAAGCTTGCAGGAAGTCGTTGTGCCCTAAATCCCCTCATTTGAATAAACTGTCCCCTCAATATGGATTCCAATTGACCTTTTCAATACAAATAACCTCAAACAGATATATTAAGCTAACGGCTCGCGTTAGCTAAATGAAATGCAGCCCATACGCGGGGACGGGATGCAGGTTAGCTATAAGTTGTAGTATTTCATAATTGCTTTCTTTCTTTCATCAGGACTTCTGTTGTCCTGCTGGTACGAAAACTTATACTCCAGAAAAACGTTTTTTTGCACATTAGTCAGTTCTTCATACTTCACCCCATGCAAAGTGAATTTTCCACGGATAAAATCATGTGTTACCCGTTAGCTTTACAAATAAAGGGAGCAGTTGCCGTAGCGCTGCCCCATGATTTTGCCCAACTATCCTTCTCCATTATTATTAGTTTCCCTCTTGTAAAGCCTATCTATAAAACGAATCAAAAGATGTATTATTGTAATAAGAAATGCTAACTGTATAGACTTTATAAAACTAACCCCTACAAAGTAATAACCCATAAGCAAAGTCGCAAAAAAATAAACTACCACACCTAATATAAGTTTAAACATATTAACAAGCCCTCCCAACTCTCTAAGTTTAACATTTATTACACTTTCTGTATTGAGTTTAAATGCCCGTTAGCGTAACGAAGGGCTGCCATATGGCCAATGTCATTTAGTTTAGCTCAAAGACAAGAACAGGAATAAAAATGAAATCCGAAACGGCATGGGAAAAGTCCTGTGCCGTTTGTTTTTTTGGGGAAAGCAAAGAAAAAGCGCA
>NZ_JAVIFU010000107.1 GCF_031157315.1 Paenibacillus sp. LHD-38 | reverse complement strand
ATTGATAAAGACGCAGAAATAGTAGAATTATTCGATGGGAACAGACTATGGTTCGCTTTGCAGGACAAATACATTGAAAATTATCATGGTGGATTCATTCTGAATGGTTTTAATAAAGACGGAAAAAACGTGTTTCATTTTGAGTGATATTGACTCACAGCGTATTACGCTAACGGGTAACGATAGTTGAACACCGAAAGGGCTACCACGTGGTAGCCCTTCGTTACGAACGGTCAGATTAGTTTAACAATATATTTAATATGTCTAGAAAATCGCCTGTAATTTGGGCGGTTATTTATTTATTTTGAAAAAATAAAAAAAATAAAGCCAAATAAGAATCCTATTCGTCTAATAAGTGAAAGGTTGAGGAGATGGTTATAATCATACGATTAGTGAAAAAAAGCTCAAAAAGGAAATGAGGAAGCATTTTTAAAATTGTTTCAAGAATACGAAAAGGATATTTATAGAACGGCATTTGTCTATGTTAAAAATCAAGAAGATGCACTTGATATTGTTCAAGAAACTGCATATCGTTCGTTTAAATCGATCAAAAATCTTAAAGAACCCAAATACTTGAAAACTTGGTTAATAAGGATTGCGATTAGTTGTTCTATCGATATTTTGCGAAAACAAAATAAGGTTGTTCATATGAAACCTGAATTCGAGACGGTAATTTCCAATGACGTTGAAGAGGATATTCCGCTTGCAATGTCTTTGCAAGATTTAATTGATTTATTGAATGAAGATGAAAAGAACATTATTCTTTTAAAATTTTATCACGACCGTACCATTAAAGAAATTGCAGAAACGCTTGAGATTCCATTGGGTACAGCTAAAACAGTTTTATACCGAGCTTTAAAAAAGCTCCGTAAAGAATGGAAAGGAGAAGGTGTATATGAGCAATAAGATTAAACAAGAAATGAATAAAATTGAAATTCCAAAAGAATTAAGTGAAAGAAGTGAAATCGGAGTTTCAAAAGCAAAATTAGAGATGGGGAACTCAAAACGTAGATGGACTTTTGTTATAGCATCTGTTATGGCAGCGTCATTAGCTTTAGCGATTTTCGGACCTAACTACTTTACAAACAATCCGCCAGAAAATCCTGGTATTAGAATAATAGATCTTAGTAAAATTAGTACTGCCTTTGATGTATCAGATACTCGCCGCCTCGTAGGTTGGGCAGATAATGTATTTATCGGAAAAGTGATAGGACAGGATGGAACTAAATCAATAGATGGTTTTCCTGAAACTCAGTTTAAAGTGGAGGTTTCTGATAATATCAAAGGTGAATTTAACGGAACAGTAATTGTAAACCAACAAGGTGGATACAAAGGAAATGAATTGATATTAATTGAAAATGACCAATTACTCCAAGAAGGACAATCATATTTATTTGTAACCAGACATTTGAAGAAAGAGAATTGGAATACCCTAGTGCCTGTTTACGGCGACATTCTAATTACCAATGAAGAAGCAAAAAAAGAACTAATTGAGAAATACACCACAGCTTATAAAAATGAAATCCTATTTAATATGAGCAAGTAATTCAACTACCATGAAAGAACGGATTAACTTTCATGCTCTGTGGAGCAGCATAAGAGATGCATGGATGGCTAACGGGAATGATAGTGAAGGAGCATGCTTCGAAATTTATACACATACGAGGAGGTTACATTTATGAAACATTCTGTTTTAGTTAGTTTATTAGTCATAATAATTACACTTGTTGGATGTCAAAGTGACACTGAGACGATACCAAAAGCTAAGATGTTCAGTATTAAGGTTAATACGCCTAAAGATTTACAAGCCGACAAGCTTTTTGTTGTTAAAGGTACTTTGGTCAATAATTCCAATAGTTCTTGGGAAGTAGAGCATGGTGCAGATATGTTCACTTATGATGTTTATGATATGAAGGGTGAACCTGTCCTGCAAGATGTAAAGGAGCAATTTGTTAATGCCATTGGATACATGGTTACGTTGGAGCCGAATGACTCTTATAGCAATGATGGAGAGGGGCATGTTTTCCCGAAAAATAATGAACTAAAGTTACAAGCAGGAAGCTATAAAATCGTTTCAAAGGCAAAATTCAGAATTAAACATGATTTTAAATATTATGACCTTGAAATCCAATCAGCACCTTTCAAAATCAAAGTTTCATAAAGTGTGCTTGTATTGACTTTACTATTACGCTAACGGATACGATAGTTGAACATACAAGGGGCAGCTTGCTATGGCAGCTGCTCCATTTCTTTATTAAGCTAACGGGCAGATTACATCAATGGCTATTGTTCAGATTAATACGGGTATAATGAGAAATAAACCAAAATGTTAAGTTGAATATCAATGCCAAGGACAGGAGGGGATTGTTATACAGTTTACTTATCTTCGAAGTATCGGTTCAATAACTATTGTTCTCGGACTGCTGTATTTCCCGCCGATATTACAATATTTTTTCAGCTTAGAATCAGCACCACTTGGGGGTATATGGTTTCTCGTACAATCTTTCATGGGGGTGGCGTTATGTTCGAAAGAATGGCTCATCAACAGAAAGATAGTTAAGTACTTTTTGCTTGGAAACCTCGTCTATCAGGTGGTATGGAGTTTGCTTCTTTTCGACTATGTAGTACATGTTCATGACAGGTTATTACGCATTATCCCTTATTCGTTGCATTTATTTTTAGTTATACTCATTGGTTTGTATTTAATAATGTATCATAAGAAACCAGACACCAGCGTGTTGAACTAAGTTGAATTACACACAGGGATGAGCAGGCGCTGCGGTGGCCTGCTCATTTAATTAAGCTTACGGGCAGGATAGTGGAATAAAGAATATTTTTACCAAAGCTGGTTATCTTATCTTGAGAACGAGCGCAGGAAATAAACGAACTGCTTGTTCAAGGGAGGGATTTATGAAAAAAGTATTAAAAGTATCAATTGTATTACTGATGTGCTTATCACTTTTCTTTACTATGGGATTTGAAAAGAAAAGTGAGCTTGTTTTGACAAATGTTGAAACAACGGTCATTAAATCTGAACATATACTACGATACGACTTCAGAATCAAAAATACTGGGTCACAACGAATTTTTGGAACATTCGACTATCCTGGACATCACTCATATGGTTTGGAAGTGACAGTAAGACCATATGATAAACTGGCTTCGTTGATGGAGATACAACAGAATACGGTATTCCGAAAAATGCAATTTAGAGGCGGCAGCTCAGAAGGTATTTTAGAGCCAGGAAAAGAAGCATCTTTTCATGCTGAATTTCAAATTAAGGAAAACGTCGATGTTGGAAAAGTAAAGTCAACTTCACTTGAAGGTGTTTTACTTATACTAGATGGACCAAAGGTTATTGCTGAAATACCGTTAGCAGATAGCCTTAATAAAAAATAGATAATCTCAATTAAACTTTGAATAGCCACAGCCACCTGATAGGTGGTTTTTTTATTGTCTGATGTTGCACTAACGGGGAACTCGATTCGCGGGCGACACATCTCCGATACATAGGATTGCAGTAAATTATTAAGCTAACGGGCAGGATAACGAAACATTTAATTATCTTCTGCGTTCTAATTTATAGATGTATAATTTAATCAATGAAAAGAGGCTTGAAGAACTTGAATAAAAATAGAACTATTATTACTTCTATTTTTCTCGGATGCAGCTTATTGTTGGGGTTACTTATATGGGCGTTTATTACAATTATGAATTTATAAAAGGAAGTCAAAAACCATCCAGTAGCAAAGACGATTAAGCTAACGGGTACTATAGCTCAACAATCACGAGGACGAGGTTGCTGGCTTAGAACGGCAGCCTCGTTGAACTAACGAGCAGTTAAACGCAACAAATTTTCTCCAACTGCGTCTTTTATAGGTAGACGCAAGTGTGAACGTTTATTTCATCGGCTTTTATTGGGGTGTTTTACCAAGTTCGTTCACGAAACAATTCGAGACATTGTTGTCTTAAATTTTAAAGGAGTTGGGTAACCCAAATGAAAAAGCTTGTATTTGCCGTTGCAGCCGCTAGTCTGCTGGCCGTTTCCGCCACATCCTACGCCGCTGTGCCTGTCAAAATCTTTGTTGAAGATAAGCAGATCCAATCTGATGTAGCGCCCATAGTCGAAAATGGACGCCTATTGGTTCCGATCCGAGCTATGACTGATTCTCTCGGCGCTTCTGTTTCATGGGACCAAGCGTCGAAAACCGCTACCATCCGCAAATGGTCGGAAACTGTTAAGCTAACTGCTGGCAAGAACACCTCGTATTACGAAAAGGAAGGACGATCAAATCAGCTGACTTTTGATGTACCTTTAAAAATCGTAAACAACCGTCTTTATGTTCCACTTCGCTTTCTTTCACAGTTTTTCGGTTACCAAGTAGCCACAAGCGGGGATGCTGTGTTCGTCAACTCGCCGCTTAGCCAAAACGAGCGAGATATCCTGTATCGGGGAGACTTGGCGCAAGCGCGGCGAATCGTAATGGACAATGGTCCCAAAACCGCCCATTTTGCGCAGAAGCCCATAGCTTACACGCATGAACGAGAAGGCTTTGAAACAACTTTTCTTTTCCCAATCGGCGAATCCAACCGTTTTTTCTTGATATCAGACGATACCGTTTCGTTTTATGAATTGCAAGATGACTTTTTCGTGGTCACCTGGCAGGCGCACATTCCTGTCGGACAAAAAGGCACGGTTGAGCTATTCTTGGAGAACAAGGTTACAAACGCAACAGGGAGCAAACCAGAGATCAAGGAATTTTTCTTTTACAGAACGGGTGGCCTTGTGACCAGCACCAATATTACCACGGGTACAATCGATTCGGACGGAAAAATTACAGTAGTGGGTGTCAAAAGAATCGTCGGTGGTGAGGTCAAAGAAGAATCAGGGTCCTTGGCTTTGAAGTCGTCTGATGAGAAAAGAACTATTACATCCAACAGTTGATCCATTGCATGTACCCACAACTAAATGATTAAGCTAACGGGTAACGTTAGTTGAATAATACACATTGATGAGCAGGTACTATGGTATCCTGCTCTTTTTATTAAGCTAACGGGCAGTTTAACGCAATAAATTTCCCCATTTTGTCTTGCAACAATAGAATGGGTCACTGGGCGTGTGATCTATCCACATTTTCATGTAATCTGAATCTTCAAACAGTAGGTGAGAATATGAGAATATTGTTTTACTTTATTTTGTACGGCATATTCACTTGTTTAACTGTGGCATGCATTAACTTATTTTTTAATCACATTGTGTACATACAACATCCGAAATGGTATGAAACGCCATATTTTCGAACAACATGTCTCTTGTTCATTTACCTAACAGTATCTTACTATTTCTTCCGAAAGAGGAGGTAAGGCTTACAATCACGGCTTCTTATAGTAATGGTGGTTGCCTTACAACTAAGAAACTCCTTTTTTGGTGTCTAGATTATATGTAGCATTATATAAATGCCAGTGAGGACAGTTCAATTAACCTATGAAATTATCACTACGCTAACGGGTACGATAGTTCAATGGTGAAGGGCTGCCACGCAGTCAATGTCATTTAGTTAAGGCGCAGGTCCAAATATCAAGAAAAAGAGCAGGTTATCGAAAAAGATAGCCCGCTCTTTTTTTGTACGAAAAAGAGAAATAAGACTTGACAAGTAGGTATAAAT
>NZ_JAVIFU010000106.1 GCF_031157315.1 Paenibacillus sp. LHD-38 | reverse complement strand
ATAATTCGTTTCACATGAACATTTTTTAAAGCGGACACTCCATCCGCTTTGTTTGCTATGCGCTTTTTCTTTGCTTTCCCCAAAAAAACAAACGGCACAGGACTTTTCCCATGCCGTTTTGGATTTCATTTTTATTCCTGTTCTTGTCTTTGAGCTAAACTAAATGACATTGGCCACGTGGTAGCCCTTCGTTACGCTAACAGGCACCCCCTTATATCTTTGGACAGGCCCGATTTTTATAATCGAGGTGGATAAATTTAGTAAGAAAGGAGCCTGGATGAGAAAATTATCGATTACAGTCGCCGCAATGATCGCCCTTGCATCATTGCCGTGCACGGGAGTCAGCGCAGCGACAGCGGATTTTAAAGACGTGCCGGATACAAGCCCCTATTTCGCTTATATTCGCGATTTGAAGACGCTTGGCATAGCGGACGGAATCGCCGAAGGGATTTACGGTCCGAAACAGACGCTGACCCGCGCCCAGTTTGCCAAATTCGTCTCCGTCGCTTTTCAACTGAAGGACCAAGGAGGATCGGTACCCTTCCCGGATATCCGGGATCACTGGGCAGCCGCCTATATACGCGCCGCCTATCAGGCGGGCATCGTTAACGGCACTTCCGCTACGACTTTTTCACCGAATGAGCCGGTCAAACGCGAAGAAGCCTCGGTTATGGTATGGCGGTATGCCAAAAAACAGGGTCTCGCTCCGGGCGGTGCGCTGAATTTCAGCGATAAGCCGAATACTTGGGCGGCGGAAGGAATCAGCGGCATTATTGCCCACGGCTGGTACGGTTCGGACATTACCCGGGATTCCGGCGCGTGGTCGTACCGGCCGCAGGACGCGATGACCCGCGAGGAAGCAGCCGCCTTAATCGACCTGTCGATGAAAGAGATTCCCGGCAGCCTGTCACCGGCCGCGATTCCGGTGAACGGCGTTACGTCCGGCTTGCCTTCGGGAAGCGTTCCGTACGGAAGCATGGCGATACTGAGCGCCGCCAGACCGGGTGCGACCATCTACTACACGACGGATGGCAGCGATCCCCGGACATCGTCCGCCCGTGAACCGTATACTTCGCCCATTCCGGTACTAGGAGGGCTTCAGTTGAAGACATGCGCGGTTTACCATCCCGTTTCCGGCAAAACGGAAGTCAGCGGCGTTTCCGTATACAAGTACGAGGTTGGGGCCGTAACGCCTCCGGGGCCGTCCGTAGGCCTTTACGACCCGCTCGAAAGCTTCAAACGGATGGCGACCCGCACGAATATGTACATCGCTACGGACCATCCCGCTAACTTCGGCAGCGACGCGAAACGGATCGCGCGAACGTCGACGGCGCCGGGAAGCATCGTTTACCATACGGAATACGATATCGCTTCCGTGCTCTTTTACAGCTACTTTTTTACCGGAGTCGAGCTGGAAAAGAGCAAGACGTTCGCCTCGGCGGACGGGAAAACGTATAAGGAAATACCGATCAAAGCCTATCCGGTCGGCAATCCTTCGGGTGATTGGCAGCAGTACGCTTATGAAGCTTCTTCGCTGCCGGCAGGGACGCGCTATTTGAAAATCGAGCTGCATGGAGTTGCCAAATCCTGGTCGCCGCAGCTTTCCAGGGTTTCGATCAATCGAAGCACCGCTTCCGTCGACGTCAGCTCGACCCGAAACGTCGAATCGCTTCAGGTCGAGCTTTCTTCGGCGACCCAAGGGCAAGGGGCCCGAATCTATTACCGCAAGGACAACGCCCCTGCGTTTCAGCTCTATACCGGGCCGTTCCAGCTTACGGGGTACAGTGTGCTCGAAACCTATGCCGTGAAAGACGGCCTGGTACCGAGTCCCATCCGCAAAACCAAGCTCAACGCTAGCAATAAAATTCAAGTGGACCGATTCGGTCAAATGATATCGGCTAATTTTCCCGGGAAGGTGACAACCGAGCTGCAGCTGGAAGCGGATGCCGAGGCGGACGCCTCCTATTACGCCGGTTTAACGCCTCCTTCAGGCCGGGACCGTTTCGGCGGTCTGGCAGGCAGCGCGGCCAAATACGGCTTGCAAAAAAAGGGCTTTTTCGCCATTCAGCAGATGGGAAGCCGCAAAGTGATGACGACGCCGGATGGCAATCTCTTCTTCAGCTTAGGCGTGAACGGACTAACGGCCAATGAAACCTTTACGATGGTAAAGGGGCGGGAGGAGCTGTTCGAATCGATTCCGTCCATTCTTGGGGAATATAAAACGGCTTATAACGGTTCCAATAACTTTTCGTACTATTTGGCGAACAAATATTTGAAAACAGGAAAAGTCCCAACCGAGCATGCGGTCTATTCGGAAGCGGCTGGGCGCATCAAAAAATGGGGATTTAACAGCGTAGGAGGCTTTTCGCCCGACAAATACGGCAGCGAGAACAACTTGCCTTACGTGCGGATGCTGCCGCTCGCCAGCATGAACTGGGCGAAGATAGACGGGATTTCGCTATTCGACATTTTCGCGCCGGATGCGGTGGCCAAGCTTGATAAGTCGTTTGCGCAGGTCGTCAAGCCGACGAAGGACGATCCGATGCTGATCGGGTATTTCATCGACAACGAATACGATTTCCACAAGTTTTATTCCCATGTGCCGAAGCTGAAGGCAAGCGAAGCGGCGATCAAAGGACGTTTGGTTAAAAGGCTGAAGGATAAATATCAAGACATAGACAAATTTAATAGCGAATGGCAGACAAACTTTAAAACCTTTGAGGATTTGAAGGAAGCGGAGCTTCCGATCAAGACGTCGGCGGCCTGGCGCGATATGGACGCCTTTTTCAGGTATTATCTGGATACGTTTTACGGAACGGTCTCGCGGCTCTACCGCAAATATGATCCGAATCATCTTCTACTCGGAGACCGATGGTTAACGACGCCGTTCCATAACGAGAAGTTTCGGAGCATAATGGCGGAGGTGGAAGGGAAATACGTGGATGTCATCAGCATTAACTATTACACCTATAACCTGGATGCCGACCTTCTGAAGGACGTGTACGCGAAATCGGGCGGCAAACCGATTCTGATTAGCGAATTCGGTTTCGGCACGACGGAACAAGGCTTGGATCCGCTTCTTGAGAATTCCGCCGAGAATCAGTCCCAGAGGGGAACGCGTTACCGGAATTATTTAGAGGCGGCGGCCAGTCTAGACAACATTGTGGGCGCTCATGTGTTCAATTACGTCGACCAGGCTGCTCTGGGCAGATATTGGGAAGGCGTTTGGGGAGAACGTTATAACTCGGGCCTTGTGAATGTCGCCGACCGTCCTTATAAGGAATACTTGAAAGAGGTCATGGCGACCAACTACGACATCTACAAGGTCCTTCTCGGGGAACGGCCAATGTTCTATCACGATTTAAGCCAAAAATAAGGCGTGATGCCAAGTGTATACGACTTATGCCGTCCTTAGGCGGCATAAGCTCGTTTCGCGATGAAATATAAGCCATTTTTATAAGTGCAAAACTTATAAATTCTTATATTTGCAGAAAGACCGCCAGATTGGCGGTCTTTCTGCGTCTTTAATCTAGATGCTCGAGTAACAACTACACTGTATCCATGTGTTTTGAGTAAATGCCCTAAATAGTGTTCAAATCTACCGTCCATCTCTTATTAAATGGGCAAGAAATGCAGACCTTTATACGTACAGCAATTTTAGGCAGGGAACATGGAGAAGAATTTCCACCGGCCAAGGTCAGATCGGGGCGCGCTATTCTTTATCACGAATTGTTGTTTTGTGTTTACTGCCTTTACTGTCATAGGTGACCCTCACCCATTTCAAAATACCCTGAACGCTTGATTGTCCCATCGGGACGATACCATTCCCAGTAGCCGTCCGGCTTATCATCAACCATTTTTCCCTTTGACCATATAGTTTTTCCGTTTGCGTGATACTTGATCGTGCTACCATCAATTACTAAAACTAACGGGTACGATAGTTGAACAAATATGGAGCAGTTGCTACGGCAGCTGCTCCTTTCTTCGTTAAGCTAACGGGCAGGTTAGCGTGGAAAATGTTATATTTCTTACAGAATCTTTGGGAGGAAACATAATGGAATTTATAATAAAGCCTTATGAGAGTGCCGGTCCAATAACAATTGGAATGACAAAAGAACAGGTAAGAAGTGCTATGTCGGATAGACCAGAAAAAAATCATATTATACGAGGAACCTATACTGACTTCTTTAGCGAGACATGTGTTTTTGTCTATTATACTGAGGAAAATGGTGTAATTGAGGCTATTGAGTTTTGTGAACCAACGAAGGCCATAATAAATGGACAATTGTTAAACGTTGTCCCTTTTTTCGAGGCCAAGAAAGTACTACAAAAATACGATAAAGACTTAGTAGAAGAACTCGGATCGGGGGTTACATCCTATAAACTTAGAATTGGATTATACGCTCCAAAATATTATGTGGAAGATGATCCCGGAACACCTGCAGTGGCAGTTATCGTCTTTAGAAAGGGGTACTATGATGGTTTGGCTGAGACGATAGCTGAATAAAGACACGATGGCAGCCGACCAGAACGATCGGCTGATTTTTGTTGAACTAACGGGCAGAATAGTTTAACAAATTGTGGAATTAATTTAAATGGAGATTTGTATGGAGGGTAAAGTTTGATGAAGCTTTCGGATATAGATGCGTTAATTCGAATACATACACGGTCAGATACAGATAGGATTGTAACAATGATTAACCGCGACCCATTTCACTTTTTGAACGGAGTTTCTGTCATAGAGTTTGAACAAAGTTTGGACGAACCAGGTAGAAGAATCCGTGACAATACTTTCGTTGTGGTGATTGGGCAAACGACAGTCGGTTATTTTTCATTGTGCTTCGTTGAACTAAATACGCACATCGCCGTTGATTGTTTCGGGACAGTAGATGTGGAATGGCGTAGGCGTGGGATTGGTACTGTGATATTCAACTTTATATTTAAACGACTTAAAGATATTGCACGACAAGATGCAAAGCCCATTCACTTTAAGCACCGTGCGCTCACACGTATTCCTGGAGAAGCCACTATTGGGGCTAACTTTGGAATGAAAGAGCAAAATACATTGGAGATATTCTGTTTGACTAATATGGTTGATCAGGAGGTCTTTCTTAAACCATTAGGATATCAATTCCGCAGCCCAACACTTGAGGACGCAAACGTTTGGGCTGAAATATATAACGAGGCCTTCCATGATAACAAAAGCCCAGAGAGCGTAATTCATGAATTTCAGGGAGCTAGTTTTTCGAAAAATCTGTACTTCTTATGCACAAATGAATTTGGGAATCCTATAGGTCTTCTCTCCTCGATTCTTAGAGGGACTCATGCTCGAATACCAACCATTGCTGTAAGGCGCGAATGGCAAAAACGAGGTGTTGGGAAATTGTTGTTATCCGAAATCTTACAACGATTAAAACAATCAGGTGCTAACGATGTTCGGCTAACTGTAGATAGTAAAAATGACGTAGCTAAGTCGTTATATAACAAATTTGGTTTTCAACAAGAATATAAGAGAATTCACTACGTTGCTTCATTTTTGCCTTAGTTGTGTAGCAGATTTTGTGGATTCCTATAACTATTCCAGGTCATAAATCCCAGGAAGGCTGACATGGCAGCTGCTCCTGCATTAAGCTATCGGGACACGATAGCATTCCTGTAGAGCGTTAAATTTCCGCTTTGCAAAAAAACGAGCGCCTCGGTACGATGGAAGTACGCAACGGGTCATAGCCCTAAAAATTCCATCATCCAGGAGGA
>NZ_JAVIFU010000105.1 GCF_031157315.1 Paenibacillus sp. LHD-38 | reverse complement strand
ACCATCACCGATATCAGTGGGGACTAAAAAAGATGACTCCTGTTCAGTACAGGAATCATCTACTAAGTGCAGCTTAACACTCTTTTTTTCAAAGTGTCCTTGACTAAGGGGCCAGTTTAAAGCTGGAAACAGCCTGCATTCCTTTTTTGTTTGTTTATTTGTGAAGTATCAGAATTAACCGCTGATTAGCTTTCCTGCAAGCACAATCTCACCGCGAGGCTGCGAGCCGTTTGCATCCGGCTCATGCGTAATTGCGATTTGATCATATTGATCCGGGGCAAAGGTATAATAAAGCGCACCCGTACCGTCATTCGTAAGGAATGTGCCTGCATTCACCGGTTTGCCTTCCTTCAGGAGCCAAACCTGGAACGCTTCGTCATTCGTGAGCTTCGGCAGATTTTCCGCTTGTACAATTAAGTGCATGCCTTTGGCATCAATGACGATCGTCGCTAATCCTTGCGCAACAATATCTGGAATAGCCGGTGTCAATGCAACTACACTATTGACTTGGATACCGTTTGGCGGCTGCTCGGCTGCTGCCAGCTGCTGCTGCAGCTCCTGAACCTGAACGGCCAGCTTATCGGACTCGTTGTTCAAATGATCAACTTTTTGATATAAGGCTGCTGAAACGATCATTAGCGCAGCTGCCGCAGCGGCAAACGCCGGCGTTGTCCAGCTTTTGGTTTTCTTTTTATCCGTTATTTGAGCCGAAGCTGAATCAATTACAGGTACCGCCGGGGTGGGTTGAGACTGTAACGATGCTTCTGTATTAGACATTGCTTCTACTTTCGCTTGATCAGCCTCAGCAACCGCAGCAAGTATTCGCGCCTTCATTCCTGAAAGGGGCTGTACCGGCTGGGCGGTTAACGGCATGATGCCTACAACCTCTGAAAGCTCCTCCAGCTTCAGCCGGCACTCTTTGCATCCTAACAAATGCGCTTCAAATGCGAGTTTGTCCTCTTCATCCAATCCGCCAAGTAAATACATTTCTACATCTTCGCAGCTGACACTATGCTGATTATTCACGGCTTTACCCCCTCCTTCCATGTTGATTCAAATTTCTTTCGCAGCTGTGACAGTGCCAGCCTGACCCTGCTCTTTACCGTTCCGAGCGGTATATCGTGATTCTGGCTGACTTCTTGCTGCGTATATCCCATAAAATAAATAAGTTCAACGACCTGCTTCTGATCCTCGTTCAGCTCACCGAGCGCTTCTTTCATTTGCTCGCCAAGCAGCTTATGTTCAACCTCTTGCTCCGTTGACTGAGGTGCTGCCTCTCTTTCAAGCGCACCCTGTTCACGGACTTCCGAGGGTTTTCGTCCTTGCTTTCTCAGCCAATCCACAGATAAATTGCGAGCAATCGTAAACATCCAGCTGCTGATCTTCCCTGCCGATTCGTCCGTTCGCAGACGTCCCGCAGAATTCCAAACCCGAATGAACAATTCCTGAACGACCTCTTCGGCCGCCATCGTGTCTTTCACGATCCGAAATACAAAGGAATACACCTGACGCTCATAACGGTCATAGAGCTGCTCTAAAGCAGCCGAATCGCGCTCCGCAATTTTCTGGATGAGCAGCTCATCTGATGCTGACTCCCCCATGTAGGGTTCCCCTCCTTGCAAACATACTGTCATCATCATAACTTTTAAACGACAAATGTAAAACCTATTCATGATAAATAATGAAATATTTCGCGGAGTTATATAAACACATTTATTAGTGAAAATTTCTACATAAAAAACAGCTGCTCAAGGAACATTCCCTGAGCAGCTGTTAATAGTGAGGGAATTCTACCCTCATTCACGTTATATTGCTGTTGTTTTCGTACCTAGTTGCGCAGCTTCGTCGGCTGCCGCGCTTAATGTTCGTTCTACAACATCGGTCATATCTTGCATCATGTTCAACTGATTCGTCGCATAACGTCTAATGGTTGCAACAGGCATCAGCAGCATGCGCGGTGAAATCAGGTCTCTTTTCTTTTTGTCCTTGGCCGGCTTATGCGTATTCGTGAGCACCTTTATCAATATGCGCAGGTAGACACGAGTCGACTTGGCGAACAAGCCCTCAGGCAGCTGGAAAATTTCAAAGCCCAGACGATCTGCACCGCGATGGATCATCGTGACCCCATACACGGCTTTGATATCGTTAGCCTCAAAATCAGCAGCAAGCTGATTAGCAAGCAGCGGAAGTGCCTGCTCAACCTCGCGAAGCATTCGGATGCCTGTCGCAACAGGCGATTTGGAGGTCGCCGCGATGGTTGACAACTTTTTGTTATCAAAATGCAGCTCTGCGACTCTGTCTCCCTTGGCCACACGCCCGCCGTCCGCAAATTCAACTTCTTGGCCGGTATATCGGATCACCCGGTAATGGAACGCTGCATCTTCAACATTGCCGACCGTTTTTAGACGGAAGACAACGTGGAACAGCTTCTCCCACATGAGCCATAGTGAAATCAAAGACTTTTTCCAAATCGAGATGTGCATCGACTTCGCAGCTTCAGTCAGCTTCATCATTTCCTGGATATTTATAAATCGGTAGCCCTGCTTGACGCCTTCTTCCAAATAAGCCTCCAAAGCAATAAGCATATTCCGAGGCGCGTGCTTATCGGCTCCAAACGTCATGCCGCAATCATGCAGCAGCAATACTTCACCTGGTTTAAGCTTCTCCAGCATCCGCTTCTTCAACCGCTCCGCACCAAGCCGAATTCGCCAATCACCGAACATAGCCGACCATAAAATAATTTGTAAATGTCCTAGCTTCGCATAATCAAATACGTTTACGATCCCCCATGGCGGCCGATAATAAGCCGAACGCGCCCCCGTTGCCTGCTCTATAATATCAAGGGTACGCTCGATTTGGCGTTTAACCGTCCGAGGGCGCATAAGCCAGTTTGATTTATGCACATAATTATGAACGCCGATATTGTGGCCTTCATCCTTCATTCGCCGCAGCAGCTTCTCCTGTCCCTCAGCATGCGAGCCCACGACAAAGAAGGTCGCCTTCGCATTGTAGCGTGCAAGCAGATCAAGAAGCTCAGGCGTATAAATCTCATCCGGCCCGTCATCAAACGTCAAGGATATCTCTTTTTCTACACGGCCCTTCTTAAAAACACGAAAGCCAAATGTACGGCTAATTAGACCTGGAAGAAACGCATAGAAGGAAGCAACGTATAATCCCCATAACAGCAAATTTTCCATTTTGTTTTCCCCACCGTTATATGATTTAGTCGACGAATGAATAGCGGTACAAAACAACAACAGTAGCTTTAATTGTAGCATAATGCAATAAAAAATAGGCGCTTTTTTAAAAACTATAGTACAATCTTTATGGAAATATGATTATGGAAAAAAGAAGGAGTTCTCGTATGCTGCCCTTTTACAAAAAGTACTGGCGAACCGCATTTGACATCGCCCTGATTGCTCTTACTGTCTATTTAATTATGTATTCATTCAGTTATTTGTACCGAATCGCAACGCCCATATTCTTTTCCTTTGTCATTTTCTTATGTATCGAACCACTGGCAAAGCGCCTGAACAGGCTGGGCATGAAAAAATCGATCGCATCGGGCATTTCGGTCCTCCTCTTTACGCTTATTATCCTTGCCGCTTTCTCCGGGGCAGCTTATCTGGTCACGAAACAAGGCACGGAGTTAGTTGAAAATTTTCCAAAATACCAAAAAATACTCGCTGCCCAAATCGCGAATATTACCGAGGAGATCCAGCAGAGGTTCTCATCAGCTCCGGCTGACCTCGATCTGGTCCAGCGCTCCAAGGACTTAATTGAAGGCGCATCTGCCACGCTTGCCAATTTCGGTAAAACCGTGATGCTCAATATGATCAGCTACGTCTCTTCCTTCTCGACCTTTATCTTCAACTTCGTGATCGGGATTATATTAGCTTATTTCTTAAGCATTGAAATTACGACTTGGAAGAAAACGGCTGAGAATAAGACACCAAATACGTTTAAATCTGCATTTTTTTTCCTTCGCGATAACGTGTTGAAAGGCATCGCGCTCTACCTTAAAGCGCAGGCAAAAATGATCGGCATTACCTTTATCGTCATCTTGATTGCTCTGCTGCTGCTCGGCGTGGATAATGCGTTCGTCATCGCGGTCGTATCCGCAATATTCGATATCTTGCCGCTGCTCGGTGTAGGTACAATTTTTATTCCTTGGATTATTTACTTAATCATCGTAGGCAAAATAACGCTGGCCATTTGGCTTTCGGCCCTCTTTCTGGTCGTCGTTCTCACGCGTCAAATTCTCGAACCTAAAATTACCGGCGATTCCCTTGGCGTATCCGCCTTTACCATGACCGCATTCATGATTGTTTCGTTATCCTTGTTTGGGGTAGCTGGCGTTATCCTAGCCCCGATCCTGATGATTTTAATTAAATCTTTGTACGATCAAGGCTACTTCCACCGCTGGATTCGTACGCCGGCAGGAGAATACGATGTGGCGCCAACCGAGCCTAACAAGGAAACAATAGTGAAGCCGGAAGATCATACGAAAAAAGACTAATCTGCTCCATTAACGTTGAAGTCAAGCCTTGCCAGCGTTTCGTTGCTGCTAACGGCTTGGCTTCATTTTTATTTCATTTGGCTTCATAACAGATCTTTTTATTCAATTATTGCCTATTGGAGGAATGACTTATGAACGGAATTGCTAAAACGCCTGCTCCGCCTTATTATGCGGTTATTTTCGCTTCGCAGCGAACAGACGGCGACAAGGGTTACGGGAACATGGCGGACAAAATGGTGGAGCTTGCTTCGCAGCAAAAAGGTTATTTAGGAATAGAATCTGCGCGCGATGCCGGCTTAGGCATTACCGTATCCTATTGGGATTCTTTAAATGCCATCCAAGAGTGGAAGGAGAACGCAGCACATCAAGTTGCGCAGCAGCGAGGGAAAAGCGAATGGTATCAAAGCTTCGCTCTGAGAGTCTGTAAAGTGGAGAGGGATTATTTTTTCGAGATGTAGCTGAGTCAGTGTGCGTTTGCCCTAAGACAGAAAATGTTTGACTGCTAATTCGGGGGCATCACTCTATTGAACAAATGAGGTCCATTATTGTTGGAGATACGGAGTCTGATTAAGCTTATTATTCTAGCCGTTGGAAAAGTGGGATCTACAAAAGGAATGCACACTCCTTACTCGGAGCAAGGGCTTTTTCCTGTTTCTATCACTCCGTATCAAAATACCAACAACCGCAGTGAATGAAAACGGGTCTGATTAAGCGATGACCATACTGCTGCTGGAAGAGTAATATATCTGGAATGTGCTAGCCTATGCTGGGGTATGGGCTTTACTTGTAGTCCTCATTTCGCATTATACAAATCAACAGCTTCACAATAGTCAACTAACCAACTGCCACCGTAAATGAGAGGAAGGTTACTTCCTCCGTTTGCAGCTGTGATCTAGGGGTTATCGCTTGAGAGTAACTGGTCACTGTACTTGTTAGCTATATGAATTTGTAAGTTTAACGAGGGAAATCACATCGTCGTTGCTCATGTAAACTGGCATGTTAATCTCAGGCGGCTTACAGTGTAGTTCTGCAATAGAATGAGATCATTTTGAGATTATGATGTCGTACACTGCAGTTTGTGCAGCAGAATTCAATCAATTTGCTTCTGGAGCGTTCCAGATGGAGTTTTCTATTGCAGAAAGTGCAGTGTAGATTAAGGGAGGGTAGGTCATGTAAGGGATACATTGTACAAAGTACAGGCCTGTTGATTAACCAGTTTTTGGTTTTAGGGAAAGTTTAAGACGCTCGTCAAATAGACGATCCATTCTGGCTGCAAGTGGTTCATACTAAATAACCGATCGAATTCGGCAAAAGA
>NZ_JAVIFU010000104.1 GCF_031157315.1 Paenibacillus sp. LHD-38 | reverse complement strand
ACTCTCACTTTACCAAACGAAGCGGTGTTTTTCTATTTTTCAATATCTGTATTGAACTCACCGTATATTTAGTCACATCATGCTGTTAAGCCGGTTTTCGCTCTGCGAAAGTTGAGTTATTGAGTATTTAAAGCAGCAGGATGAGAAGCCTGTTTTGTTCCCGACTGTAGATCCCTATGTAGAATTCATAGATGCCCACCTAGACGAGCTTAGTCCATACTATCTCATCAATATGACTAATCAGGGGCTTTGGAGCAGCATTATGGACAAGGAATTTCTTCATGACTTGGCATCTAAGCATGAAGTGTTGGTTCCGGAGTCTCTAAGGCCAACGGATGATGGGTTTGAAGACAAGGTTCTCTCCCAAATCGGATTTCCATGTATCGTAAAACCAACAGACTCTCCCGCATTTGTTGCCAAATTCAGATTGAAGATTTTCAAATGCAGCAATATGGATGAACTAAGAGCCGCGTTAGAGAAAGCTGCTCAGGCGAGTCTTCAAGTCATCGTTCAGCGCATTATTCCAGGCTTCGATGACCATGTCTATACGTTTGACGCCTATTTGGATCAACACTCCAAAGTTACTCATTGGGTAAGCTGTCAAAAGCTTCGGCAATTTCCAATTAATTTCGGAGCCTCCGCATTCACAAGGCAAAAGCACGAAGAGGAGCTTTATCGCATAGGCGCTCCCTTTTTAGAATCTATTGGTTATAAAGGCTTTGCCGAAATTGAATTTAAGAAGGATGCTGTCACCGGAAAGTTTTATTTGATTGAAATAAATACGCGTACGACAACATTAGATCCTCTTCTCAGAAAATGCGGAGTAAATTTCCCGCTGCTCGCATATCGCGAGCTTACAGGAGAAGCTATCGGGCGTCATTCCGTTACCCATGATACCGGTTATGTTTTTTGCTTTTTGTTCGAGGATATTCTTTCATCGAGAGATTATATACGGGCCAAGCAGCTGAGCCGCACCCAAATCTTCAAGTCTCATTTTGTAAAAAAAGCACCTGCAATATGGAGTATGGATGATCCGCTTCCGGCCTTTCATTTCTTGTATATGGTCCTAAAAAAAATTAACAGGAAGCTGCTGAGAAAAAGGCAAATCGGTTAGAACTTACCAACCAAAGAGGGGACTGCCAAATGCAGTCCCCTCCCATTTTTGCTGCATAACCTTTTAACTGTTTAAAAGCTCTGCTTTCTTGCGGTCAAACTCATCTTGCGTTATTGCCCATTTTCCTCTATGGAATTCGATATAATTACCCTAATTCCTACTTCTATTGGGTATATATTCTTAATGCACCGATTATCCATAACTCCTCCATAACCGAGCACATTACATTCTACTGAATAGAAACTTTGGCTGGCTCATAGAAATGTATATAGTGAGGTCTTTACGCCAAGAGGGAGATGCTGTCATGAGAATGATGCGCATTGGTACGCATTGGTACGATACGATCTGCTATCCTGCCGGGCTGCAGCTCTACACGGTTCGGGCCGAGCTGGAGCAAAATGCTGGAGCAAAACGTAGCCTCTATGGGTTATCAAGTAGTCGAGGTTACGAATTTATTCGGTCATACTGCAGTCGAATTCAGGCAGTTATTAAACCAAAATGGTCTCAGAGCCATTACGAATACGGTTTTGATTAATCAGCTTCGAAATGAGCTCGATCGCACGATTGCGGATAGTCTCGCATTGGGCGCTTGCTATGTCGCACTCGCCATCATTTCCGAAGAAACGTTGACGAGCTTGGATTCACTGACGGCTTTTGCCGCTGAAATGAACGAGCTCGGACGCAAGCTATGCTCCTATGGGCTGCAGCTTCTGTATCATCATCATAGTTTTGAGCTCGTAACGGTTAACGGCGAGCTGCTGCTCGAAAGATTATTCAGGCTGCTCGATCCTCGCTTCGTGCAAGCGGAGCTGGACTTGGGCCGGGCTGCGAATAGCGGCGTCGATCCTGCAAGGCTTCTGCGGCTATTCGCCGAACGCGCACCGCTTGTACATGTAAAGGATGTAGACGCGATGGGCAACTTCACTGAAGTAGGACGCGGCGTTGTTCCGTATACGCGTTTGTTTCCCCTCATGAGGGAGACTGGCGTTAAATTTGCTTTCGTAGAACAGGATACGAGTGACGCACCCCTTGCCAGCGCTAGAATGAGTCTCGAATATTTAAAGGGTTTAGGATTTATGTATTAAATTGCAAAGGAGCCAGTCAGATGCAAATGAATTGGACTGCACAGCAACAGAGGCGGCTTGAGCAGCCCGGTCCTTTCATATCCGCATGCCCGCCTGATCCGATCAAGCCGATGAATGCCTGGCTCCCGCTCGTTCCTCTTGAAGAGATGGAGAGTACATTATGATGCCCTTATTATTGGCAGCGGCGCGGGCGGAGGCGCACAATTATGGAGGCTCTCCCAGAACTGGAGAGGACAAAATCACCGGATCGGCATGATCGAAGCCGGGGATCTGCTGGTCCCCTCGCATATTCGCAACTTACCTACGATTACGCCTGCCAATGAATATAATTTTATCCTTAGTCCTGCCATAGCGAGGCCAGTTAACGGGATGCCCGGCTCTATTCAAGTATTCGCACTAGGCGGACGATCGATCCTATGGGGATTGCGGCTGTTCGCATGTCTCCGCTCGATATTGCATCGTGGCCTGTCAGTCAGAATGATATGGACATCTATTACGGAATAGCTGAACAACATATGCATGTGACAAGTTCGTTTACGGAGGGCTCCCCTCTGAACGAGAATATAATCAGCCGCCTGCAAAAAGGAGGCTTTCCCGATACGGTTCCGTTGCCCATGGCAGTGGACTTGACGCAAACCCGCTATGGACAAATCCGCTCTAACGGCAACTACAGCTCGCTTAATGCAATATCAGCTGCGCAGAACAGCGGTACGCCGGTCGATATCGCCATAAACGCTCAAGCCGTTCGGCTGCTATGGTCAGAAGGGCATGTGAAGGGTGTCCTCGTCGCAGGCCCGGACGGCAAGCAGCGGCTGCTAATGCGCCAATCCTACCCTTTCCAACATTGCTCTCTCCATACGTACGGCCGATTATATTACATCCAAACAGTCAGGTGAATGATGATAGACCTCTTGTTCGCCGAGAGTACTGGATTTGGATTTGAGCTTGACTCACAGGACAAAAAAAAGACAGAGCACTTCGAGGCAATACCCCACAATGCTCTGTATTTATTACAAATAAACGGCTATGCAGTTCTAATAAGATAACCAACATTACGCTTTCTGCATTTGGACTTTTTTTTCTTTTTTTCGTAAAAGCCAACATCCACTGAAGTTATCGAAGAAATTTTAACGTAGCTTACGACACCCTTCACATTGATAACGACACAGCCGTCGACTATGCCTAAGAACACGCCGGTACGGCTTGTTCCATCAAAATGAATGCGAATATTAGCAGTGCCAACTCCGATTTTTGTGAGAATGCAATGGACATGATCGTTTTTACCGCAGGATTGTTCCTTTGAGCCGCTGCTCTTATGACAGCATTTGTTACCACTGCTCTTATGGCAGCATTTGTTGCCGCTGCTTCCATGACTTTTGTTACCGCCGCTTTCGTGGCTTCCTTTGCTGCGGCAATCTGAGTGTTTGCTTCCCCGGCTCTTGTTACCCGAGCTTTTGCTGTCTTTTTTGCTTCCCATTCCTACCATCTCCCTTATATTAAGAATTGATTCTATTCTATGAGGATTGATAGATTTCCGTGTGTGTCTATTTACTAGAATTATAAATTAATATATTCGGTGGTACATTGAAAGGTCGGAAACTTTATAGCTGCAGCCCCCAGAAACCCACGCACGCAAATAAAAAGCGCTTCGCAACATGCAAAGCGCCTTTGAATCTACTTATCTGCAAATCACCATCAACTGCTAAGTAGCTAGATTCCCCTTTATATAAGCTCTCACTTGATCGGTACAATGCCGAATGTGAATGTTGTCATCGAATAATTTGCTTAGCATAAGCCCGCCCTCGACTAAAGCAATTATTACGCTGCATGCGGCTTTCACATCCACATCACTGCGGAATTCTTGCAGCTCGATGCCCTCCCTAATCATTTTTCCCAAAGCCGTCATTAGCTCCGTCATGGCATGCTGCGCCCTTTGCTTTAACAGCGGATGGCCATCGTCATTCTCTACTGCCGTATTAAGAATAGGGCAACCGCCCTCGCATACATCCTGCTCGATCAGCGTTACATACACATCGCATATGGCCAATAATTTATCCGCTCTGGTAGACCATGCTGCCATTGCTTCGGCCAGCAGATTCCTTAATTGCGCAAACGAATAATCAAATGCCGCCAGTGCGATTTCATCCTTATTTTCAAAATGATTATAGATCCCGCCTTTACGGACCTGACAACGTTCAATAATATCGGACAGCGTAGTGCCTGCATACCCTTTTGTATTAAATAAACCAGCGGACTGCCTGATAATGTGTTCTTTCGTATCTTGCCCTTTCCCCATATCCAGCCCTCATTTCAAAAAGTACCAATTGGTCTTAAATTAGCATACTCTCTTCTCGAGTTCAACCCATACGGTAAAGATGCATTTTCTAATTATGGAAAAATACTCTTGCTGCGCTTTCAAAAATATGTTAATTTAATACAGACCGGTCGGTATTAAATTAACATGGGGGTTGTTCATTATGTCTATTTCGATTCAGCATATTCGCAATGCTACATCGGTCTTAACCTTGAACGGTAAAAAAATACTTGTCGATCCGATGTTGAGTGATGCAGGCGAGCTTCCGCCGGTTCCTTTCACGCGGTCCCTTCGCAGAAATCCATTAACGCCTCTTCCCGTTCCTTTGCATTTCTTTGAAGACATGGACGCGATACTTTTAACTCATCGCCATTTTGATCATTTGGACAAAAGGGCTATCTCTATTCTGAACAAAAGTATACCGGTGTTTTGCCAACCGGAGGATCAAACTTTCTTGCAAACCTCGGGCTTCTGCAACGTACATGTGATTCATGATTCACTTGCGTGGTGCGGCATTCAAATGAAACGCATAAAAGGGCAGCATGCCAAGGGCGTTGCCGCCAAGCTGCTCGGACCGGTATCCGGATTCCTTATCCGCACACCTGTAGACGGTTCCATTTATTTGGTCGGGGACTGCATTTACACTCCAGCTATAGAAGAGGTGTTCCATACCCATCAACCGGATATTGCAATCTTGAATACGCCGCGCGCACAGATGCTGTTAGGGACAATTATTACGATGACCGCGGAGGATATCGTTCGCATTGCGCAGTTGTCGACAACCACGAAAATTATTGCCGTTCATATGGATGCAATCAGCCATTGCACATTTAAACGTCAGCATCTTCGGGCATTTTTGAAGGAACGCAACCTTGAGCATGCCGCTATCGTTCCTGACGATGGAGAGATTATTTCCTTCTAGCTCATCTATCCCGCTGAAAACCAAACCAATAAAGGAATAGGCCGGGATGCCGCCTTGAGAACGGACCCAGCCTATTCAACCTAATCCTCCACAACACCAAGCGCTTTGTTCTTCTCTTTAAAACGCGCATTATGCGAGGATACGTACGCCACTCTTGGCGCTTCAGGATCCATATAGAGCTTTGCGCTGTTAACGGCTAGCGCCGCATCCGTAAATGCTGGTTCATCCGAAGCGTCGTTACATATTCTTTAATGCTGGCGCCAATCCGTTTCCGAAACAGCTGGTTGAAATATCTTTTGCCAATGCCCTTCTCGCGAATCAGCTTATCGATATCGATTTTCCAGCATCACTCGTAATAGACCTACTTAAATGAGAATCATTTTCATCAACCCTATTGTATATGCAAAAAAGCGGACCTACAATGGACCGCTTGAATAATTACGATTGCAAGCCTTCTGACTCGAATCTCCGGCTGCTTCTCCATAGAGATCGGGTCTCCTGCCGCCATATCGTCGATATTAAGCTCAATGATCCGATTATTCTTATAAGCCGGACGACTTTGCCAAATGGCACTCTCCTTGATTTCTTTGGCCTTGAACAACCGGATCGAAAAACGCTGCAAACCACAAGCCTAGTAGGCGCTTTTTCGTAAGAAGTGTTATTTCCACGGGCTGTCCAGCCTACTGTGTCTTTTTTCGTATCTGCTTGTCTCGGTTCTCTCCCCACTCTTTGGCCTGAGACGTTGCAATCACAATGGCCCTGCCTTCTTCGTGACGACTCCCCATGCCTAAAGGCAGGGGCTTCTCAAATCATCGGGATTCGTAACCTCACCCCTCCTTGAAGGCTCCGTCCGAGCCTAATGCTTTTCATGGTTACGATACTAAAGCGCGTTGCAAAATGTTTCGTGCCGCGTTCACATCGCGGTCA
>NZ_JAVIFU010000103.1 GCF_031157315.1 Paenibacillus sp. LHD-38 | reverse complement strand
TTCCGCAGTATAACGCGGCCATTTCACTTCGACTCTTACGGTTTCCGCTAATGGTCATTGCCGCTCTTCTGGGCGGATTCGGGCTCCTGTTCGGCTTGCTCTTCATCCTGCTGCACCTGATTACCTTGCGCTCACTCGGTCAGCCTTATTTTGCCCCAATTGCTCCGCTTAGGCCGCGGCAGCTGCTTGATGTGCTGATTCGCGCACCTATGAAGCACCTCTTGCGCTCGCCGCGCAACCGGCATATGCATATGTCTATAAAACGAAAGAAAGGATGACTATGGCGATGAGAAAGCTGCATCTGAAGCTGCTTTTGATTGCTCTGGTTCTCCTATCTTTAACGGGATGTTGGAGCAAAATGGAGCTTCCCGAAAGAAGCTTCATTATGTCTTTGGGAATTGACGAAGGCAGGAATGGCAATATTCGACTGACGGCTCAGTTATATAAACCGAACCCTGGACTAAAAGGAAGGGGTGGGGCCGATACGTTCGTCAACGTGCAATCCGAGGACGAATCGATGTTCGAGACCGTGCGCGACCTGTCTCTCCATATGGGGCGCAAAGTCCACTGGAGCCATATGCGTATTATTGTTATTGGGGAAGCGTTCGCAAAGAAAAGAGGGCTCGAAGAAATTCTCGATTTCTTTTATCGCAATTCGGAGATCCGCCTTACTTCTTATGTTCATATTGCCAAAGGAAAGGCTAGTACTTATATGAGTACGAAGCCGCTGATCGAGAATACGCTCGGCCAGCAGTTGCTGACCATTCAAGAAGTAGCTTACAAATATTCCGGAAAGACGGCAAATGTGACCCTGCATGATCTGGGTTTTCAGCTGAAGGGGCAAGTCGATGATGCGATGATTCCTTACCTCTACCGAAGTAAGAAAATAACAGAAACAACTCCGGTAGCGGGGGCCGCCCTTCTCAAAAGAGGGAGAATGATTGGGAAGCTGTCTTCAAAGGATATGGAAAGCGTCTTGATGCTGAATGATGAGTATGTACGAGGGGTTATCGAAGTCCCCTGCTTAAACCAACCGAATGGAAAATCGAAAAAGAAAGAAACGATTCAAGTTATTTCAACGAGCACCCAGCTTTCTCCTGAGATCAAGAAGAGATCTGTTACAGTGAAAGCGTCCGTAACGATCGAAGGTACCGTTACCGAGCTCAAGTGTTCCCAAATAACGACGAGCGAAGAAGAAATGAAATTCATCAATCGAGTCAAAGAAGTCGTCGAGCAAGATATGCAGAAAGCTTATAAGGAGCTGAAGCGGAAAAAAGTCGATGTCATTAACCTCGGCAATCTGATATACCGCAGACACCCCGCGTTATGGAAAAGCATAAAGGAAGACTGGCACGAGATTTTTGCGAAGAGTCAATTAGAGATCCATACAGATGTGAAAATTATCAATACCGGTACAACCGTAGGCAAATCGGTTTTGTCTGAAGAAAAATAGGAGGGAAACCCATGCTGGAGAAATTAACCGTTCTGTTGCTATCCGATACGGCGGAACAGACCTTCGGCTATTTTAAGGAGGGAATATCTTGAAAAATCGCGAATCCATCACTGAGGGACAAATGTCCCTCCTATTTTTCACGTTCATGACAGGGTCGGCCATTATCAATATTCCGGCACCGCTAATCGCTTTCGCCAAAAACGATGCGTGGCTGTCACTGATTATTTCATGCACGATTGGCGGGCTGCTGCTAAGCTGTATCCTTTATCTGAATAAGGAATACCCCGGCTTAACCTTTATTGAATACAGCCGCAAAACGGTCGGTACGTGGATCACCTACCTCCTATCAATTCCTTTCGTGTCCTTTCTGGTCCATGCGTGTGCTGCTATCGTGATCGACGTCGACTTGTTTATGACCAGCTCCTTAATGGACGAAACGCCTATGTATATCTTTTCTTTTATTGTGGTGTTAGCTGCCGCAATTACTGCGCAGGCCGGTATCGAGGCCATGGCCAGAATGTTCATGATCCTCATCACGGTCATGCTTTGTTTCGTTGCCCTAATCTTCTTATTAGCAATTGCCGACTATCGTCCGGAACAACTGTTGCCCATAATGCCGCAAGGAATCAAACCTGTGCTGCATGGCGCGTATTTTACTTACGGGTTCCCTTATGGAGAGGTGGTCGTGTTTGTCATGCTGCTGTCGTCTGTCCGTAAGACAAACAGCAAAGACCTAAACAGATCTATGTATAGGGCGCTTATCATAAACGGTGTCATTTTAATTACATCTGCCGTATGCACGATTATGATGTTCGGCCCTATGGCAGGGGAAAGAAAATACTCCCTGTATCAGTTTGCGCGCATGATCCAGGCTGTCGACATCATTGAAAGAATCGAATCCATCATCGCAATGGCCTTAATCGCAGGATCCTACATGAAAGCCACGATTACCTTGTATGCGCTGACGTTAGCTATATCTCAACTGCTGCGTTTGCGCGATTACCGGATCCTCATATTTCCTACTGCTTTGATCATTGTGCTGCTCACCCTCTTGTTATCCGAAGGCATGACTAAATGGGAAGAAACAGTAGCGTCCATACACCCGCTTTATGTGTCGATATCGTATGTGTTTCCTTTGCTTGTTCTTACGCTAGTCACTTGGATTAAATCCAAAGGAAAGCAATCCAGCGAATAAGGGTCACTGTACCATTCCGGGAAAATGGTTTCTTCTATTAAGGACAACAAGACCCTCGGCACAGTCTTGAGTAAGCCAGCAAACTGCATGAAAATCCTGAGTATGTAAAGGTTATCCATAGAGGTGATCATGTATGAATATGAAAAAGTTGGTTATTTTTCTACTGATGTTTGCTGGAATATTTTCCTCGCTACCATTTGCAATGGCTAATGACGATTCAGATGCTTCAGTAAAATTTGTTCAAGCAATTGTTAGAAAGGAAAATGCACTAGCACAAAAGTACCTTGCGAATGGAGTCACAATCCCAGAGATTAGAGAAAATTCCCCAATAAAGAGATATCAATTGGTCACATCTCCAACTGAAAATATAAAAGTCTTTTTGGGGCATTTTTGGGATGAAGTGTTGGGTAGTGAAAGACTCGCTTTTATTTGGGAATTGACTTTTAGAGACAATAAAATCACTCAAATAAGAACTATATTTGATGGTGCAAACCCGTTAATGGACGAAGTAAGACTCGTCAAGGATTACCAAAATAAATATAAAAGACGAGTATTAATACCAACAGAGTTCCCGTTTAAAGTAACACACTTTGATGGCCAAATAGAGAGTGAAGAAGAGCGATTAGTACTGAAATATCGTTCCGAGTCTTTAAATGGATTTCTTAAAGTCGAGATAGTTCCTGTCAGTGTAGAGTTGGGTAAATATAAAGGAGCACATGATCAGGTATGAGTTGAGATTTCAAAATTCTGGTATACAATATACTGTGATTATTGGAAACAAGAAATTCCTAAAGAAGAAGTTTACAAAGGATGAGTTGATTAAAATTGTAGAATCAATGAAGTGAAGGTCAAGAAATAAAGGGAAATATCATTAAGCAAAGGGTAACGATAGTTAAACAAACATGGAGCAGTTTGCTGCGGTAACTGTTCCATTTCCTTGTTAAGCTAACTGGCAGAATATCGTAATGATTTTCCTCATTTATGGGAAACTAACCTAAAAACGATGAGGTAAAATAATTCACTTTCATTAGGCAACATTGAACCAACACCGACAAGAGACAGGGTTGAAGCAATTATGCATTTTAAAGTTTCGTCTGTTCTCGATGGGTACGGAACGAAGAAAAAGCCTTTTAATGATGAATCATTAAATCCTATCCCTAATGCGCGTCTATGTAGTGACTGTGATTACCGTAGCAGATGGGTTTAATGAATTTATTAAGTTTAATGTCCCAGTAAACGAGCATGGAGATGGCACGGGTAAGGCAGTAGTTGTTCTTAGACCGGTTAAACCTGATGCTCGAAATGAACCTTCATTCAATACTGAGTTTCATCGTTTTACGGTATTTGATATGTTGGATTACTATGCAAAGCAAGTTGGACTTGTAAAACAACAACAGATCCAGGGAGCAGAAGGCTTTGGTAAGGTTGATATGCCATGGAGTGCAACAATGAGCAGATTTGCCATTGCAGCTGCTCCTTCTTTTTATTAAGCTAACGGCAGTTTTCTCCAAGGCTTATATTGGAGACACTGATATAAGAGCGAGACATGTCCCAAATAAGGAGGACAGCATGGACGAGTTTGAAAAAATGATGGCGGAATTCGATGAATGGGCAGAGGATGCAAAAGTGCAGTTAGAGGCATCGGGTCGAATTGATTCGTCAAAACTCAATGCCTTTGTAAGCATTATTGAGGAGTTAGTCCAAATCAAACACGAATACGCCGACAGACTGACGCAATTGCGCACGTCTGCGGAAGAGAAAATAGTAAGACATGCGTATTCTAAAGGCGGAATCGTGATCTACCGCGGGTTTTACTGTCCCAGCCCCGTTTTGGATTTAGTCGTTGGCGGTATGAAACGAGGCAGGCTGTTCAAAAAGAAGATTCCCAAATTGGGTGAATACTCATACGAATATGGGTTTGATCAGGACGAGAAGATGCTCCGAGTGAAGCGAGCTAACGAGTTTGAGGGTGAAATACCAGAAAATATTTTTGATGAAGAATATTTGATCTATGTCGGAAATGTAGAGTACGGTCTGCAATTTAATTATTTAGGCGGGCTGGACGCGGTGTCCAGATGTACGTATGAAAACGGGAAATTGATGAAGTATGAACAATGTTACTGCGGGATGGAGGAGTTTGCGGACCTTCATTACGAGGAGTACAGGTATGAGGACGATCTGCTTTCAGAAGTGGATTTCTTCGGTAACATTACACCGAGATTAGGGTTATACGAAGAGAACAGGCTACATGTAGAATACGATGATGACGGCAATATCGTTCGGATCATCATCAGTGAGATGGTTGATGGCGAATTCAAGAAAACGTTTGTTACCCATGTAAAACCGCCCAAAAAAAGCGATTGAACTAAACATTCCTGTATAGCCTAAGAAATGGGCTTTGTCAAAAAAGGAGCGTCTCGGTATGATGGGTTTGTCCACGGGTTTGAAACCCAACACCATCAAGGAGGCGCTCTTATTATGAAGTTTAAGCAATCTGGCGAGGAATGGGCGTATCGATGAACATGCCAACGGCTCCGGTTCAGCTCGATGCTAATTAGGGCTGGGTGAAAGCCGTTCAGGAGATGCTGCTTCGTATCGCTGAACCTCGTCAAGCTGCTGGCTGCGCTGCCTGATTGGGTGCGCACATACACGGTATCCGGTGAGGAGGTTCAGCCTTCACCGCTCGGGTCTTCGTACTGTACGCTGCGGATGAAGAGTGGAATGCCTCCGGTTATCATCAAGGCTGAACCTTTCTAGCTTAGGTTAAGATCAGGAGTTAACGGGTTGGCGCCTGCCAATTAAACAAGACCAGCCTTCTTCCCTATGGAGAGAAGAAGGCTGGTCTATCGCATATTTAACCTGTTACATTCCCGTCCTCATTAACATCCCCGTTAACTAGCGTCACTTCTATTTGGAAAATCACCTTACCCTCCCTGCTGAAAGGATTAACCAATGATGCTTGAATGATAGCGTTGCCGCTTTCTGCTTTATTCGGAATAGACACGGTTCCGTTCGGTTTTGCTCGGATTAGCAGATAAGTACCCGCTTAGCAGGGTATTGCGTAAAATACCTGGGAAAACTAAATTTAAAAGTTTTCCTAAAAAGGGGAAGGTATTGTGGGGACATTATCCTTATTTGCAGGAATTATTTGTATGGTCATTTCATTGTTAATTTACATACCCGATTTAAAGAAAGCTAGTTCTGTTAAGGAAAGGTGGATGGCGGTTTTAGATTTTATCTTAGACCCTTTTACAGGCTTAACAGCTTTATTTTACTTTGGGGCTTTACTAATGTTGTACGGATTGTGTGTACTAACGGGTGTATTTTAGAAGCTATTATGATTGAACTAACGGGTACGATAGTTGAACACCAAAAGGGCTGCCGAGTGGTAGCCTTCGTAACGCTAACGGGCAGATTACATCAACGGCTATTGTTCAGATTAATACGGGTATAATGAGAAATAAACCAAAATGTTAAGTTGAATATCAATGCCAAGGGCAGGAGGGGATTGTTATACAGTTTACTTATCTTCGAAGTATCGGTTCAATAACTATTGTTCTCGGACTGTTGTATTTTCCGCCGATATTACAATATTTTTTCAGTTTAGAGTCAGCACCACTGGGGGGTATTGTAATGCCCCCCATTGTCAAGACACGAATTTTTGAGGGATAAGTTATGTCCTCCTTCTCGTGTCATTAAGCATTTTAGGATGCGATTTGGTCTATCGAGTGAGCATAGAATTGATCTG
>NZ_JAVIFU010000102.1 GCF_031157315.1 Paenibacillus sp. LHD-38 | reverse complement strand
TCCGCAAATGGAATGCGATCTAAAACGGCAACAATCTCCGTTTCTACCGTTTGCAATTGCAGGCAAGCAAGATCGTACTCATCGAGCAGCTGCTTCAAGTGAAGCTTGTAGGCATGTGTAGCTTGCTTAGAACCCACAGATCTGCAAGCCAATGAGATAAGAGCTCGGGCTTTTCGATCACCAGAATGCCGTTTCATAAGCGATTTCCAGCCTCGTAAGATATCTTGAGGCTGTAATTTAGACAATTCTTCGGGCGTTGGGAAAAGACGAAGTGTGGCCAATGAACCGATACACATGATGTTTTTGAAAACTTGTCGCAGCTCAGGAAAAACAACGTCGACCCAGCGGTGGATTTGGTTCTTCGCACTAACGAGTCTCGTTACGACAGAGTCGCGGTTTGCGAGAAAGACACGTAATTCTTCAAATGCTTCTGTTAACTAGAACAACTTCAAACTGACGATTTGAGAGCCACTTGGATAGGTTTAGCCAGTAGTGTCCGGTAGGCTCCATGCCAATAATGGCTGCCGTTAAAGCGTGAGCGGTTTGCAGCGATTGGATCCACCGAAGAAGGCTGTGAAAACCCTCTTCATCGTTTGAGAAGGATAGAGGATTACCGATCACGATTCCTCGGAAATTAACAGCACGAGCGACATGTGTTTGCTGTGCGATGTCGATCCCGACGACTAGATGTTGAGCGGTAATTTTTTCAATGAGTTGATTTTGTTTCGCTTGCGATTTAAACTTCATAATAGAGCGTCCTCCTGGATGATGGAATTTTTAGGGCTATGACCCGTTGCGTACTTCCATCGTACCGAGGCGCTCGTTTTTTTGCAAAGCGGAAATTTAACGCTCTACAGGAATGCTATCGTGCCCGTTAGCTCAACGAGGCTGCCGTTTCATGCCGGCAGCCTAGTCCTGGTTATTGTTAAGTTATAGTACACGTTAGTGTACTGTCAGTTTGCACTTAGAACTCAATTTTCTTACAATTCGATCTGGCTCGCTATTCCACACCCATTGGGTCAAGCTGAATCGCCTCCGATGATTCGTTCCACCACACCTGCATTTGCACTGGGGAATCTGGATCGGCTGATGCACCGTTTCCACCCGAAGAGCCGAGGTTGTACACATAGTCGGCCTTATCAACGCAGTGTCCCGCTGCCATCCTCGCCGCCGTACGTGTCGTACTCGAAACGGAGCTGACCCGACGGCCTTGGGTCCTTGCCGGTATATTTCATAAACAATGGCGATATGTGAATCTCCTCTTCTGTCGGCTTATAGACAATATAAACGGCCGCCCAATGCTCCAAATGCCCCCGGAACTCGTTGACGTAGTCCATTTCGACACCTGCGACAAGGTCCTGAATAGTATCACGTTCCATGCCGATGTAAACATCGTTGTTCTCCTTTTGCTCACAGCCGCTAAATAGCAGCGCGCCTACCAACAGAACCGCCAAAACCATTCTCATCCAAGGGTAACCTCCCTACAAGACAGATTAATCCCACCTAACAATTTCTTTAACTAAAAGACGTCTTTGCTTATATAAAGTTGCGTTAATCTGTATTCATGCCGTCTGCCTCATTGTGTCTTTATTATGCTAAAGTGTCCCGTTAGTTGAACGCAGTCCCGTACATTCATTTATACTATCAAATTCTAGATGAAGAAGGCAAAGAAAGACCTGCTTCTTTAAGGTTCAAACTCTGCCACTGAGACCGTGTGTTAAGGTATTGACTACGAAATGAGTCGGGGTCTTTCAATGTCATGCTATCAAAATTTTTTGAAAAGATGACAAAAGCTTCATTAACGATTTGGAGGGATTTCTCTTTATCCTTTGAATTAAGGGCTTTATCCAACAACCATCGCAATTCATAAGGTACGGTTTGATAAATATCTCCTTGATTATCAAGATGATATTTATCATCCATTTTCCCCAATAATACTGCCGTTTCAATTGCTATTGCTAAATGTTCCCTTGCCGCATTCAAATACTGGTCACTTGTCTTGGGATCTCCATGAACACTAGCATTCAAAGCTTGTTGAGTGGTGACCAAAGAAAAGGAGTATCTTTCTAAAACTTCCTCCCTATGTTCAACTAAGGTTTGATGGGTAAGCCAATTTATTCTCAGACTCCACATTAAAGCAACAATGAGTACAATGATTATCCATTTTGGTCTTACTTTAACTTTCTTTAAAAAAACTGTCATGTAATAACTCCTCTAGCTGAGTTTATTTCCTTTTAAGATAAGCAAAGATCGAGATCCAAAGAATGCAACCAAGTAGAATTTGAACTCCACTTTCTTGCAAATCAATCCCATTACCGCTCAGCCAGACTCCCGTAAAAAAACCTAGCATAAGGCATACTAGTACCTCAAGCAATTTGACTTTCATACTATTCTCCTTTATAAAACTCTCTTGCTACAAATTATAGGGTATTGTTGCTTAAATGGCACTTGGATATGTCTGGAGTCCGATAACTAACCTGCCCATTAGCTTAAGCATATCATTGTACAAGAGACTTCAAATCCTTTACAACCATTTCAACTCGTTCATCTTTAGGGGGATGGGATTCGTAGTTATAAAAAATCAAGACATTCGCGACCTGGTATCTTCCATGTGCCGTCACATCCGCCGTTGCCGTATTATCCTCGAAATCCTTTATTCCTTTCTTAACGCCAGCACTGGATGAATAGATATAAATACTGATTAACTGTTCATCATTAATAAGAAAAGGTTTAGGTGTGACACCATTTAAAGTCATTAGAAATACACTATCTGGGTGTAATTCGGTTTGCTCTGCTGAAGGCATTCCATGTTTCTCAAATAAGTCTTTAATTTGAGTTGACGTAATTGTTTTTTCGTTATTCATGCACCCTGTAATAATGAAGCACATTGTTAACAGTGTTATTATAATTTTTTTCATATTAACTCCCCTTTTCACTAGTATTGACGTGCAAGAAAAGATGATGGTAATATTATGCTATCCTGTCCGTTAGCTTAACTCCCAGCAGTACATCTGTACTAAAAACCTATTTTTGTACAGTTGTCCTGGTAATTAGTGTTAAGCTCACGAGAAGTTTAGTGATGATTATGAATGGGACCACCCGGCGCGGCTTACGGGAATGGATCCGACTCCGTAACAGTACCGAGAGGAGGAGCGAGAACGACCTTTAGAACTTTCACATTGTTTAACGTTTCTTCCTTCTGGGAAACGACAAAACCTTGTCCCTCCGGAATAAGACGTATGCCGACCAATGATGCGATCTCGAGCGCATCCCTTAGCGAGACGCCGGTCAAATTCGGTATGACCAGCTTATCCCTTTGTTCCGTTATCAAGTAAATTCGCTGCGTTGGATGAATCGCTGATCCTACGGGCGGGATTTGCTGCAGCACGGTCGCGCCGTTACCTACCAGCTCATGATTCAGCGCTTTAGCCGCCAGCTCCGCCTTCGCTTGTGCGACCTTTTTTTCCGTCATGTCAGGAACCGGTACGGTCGCTTCCTTCTTCCCGGAATCAGGAGCGATTTCCCAGCTCGGCGAAACGCCCATCTTGCGCAGACTCTTAAGCACGATTTGTTTAAAAGCCGGCGCGGCAACCGCCCCTCCGCCCGCCTGCGGATCGTTTGGCTCGTCAACGACGATGTAGACGACGATTCTCGGATCTTCGACAGGCGCATACCCGATAAACGAGACGACAAATTTATCCGTGGAGTAGTTTTTGCCGTCCACAACCTTTTGCGCCGTTCCCGTTTTACCGGCCACGCGGTAGCCTTCGATGTACGCATTTTTACCGGTGCCGTTTTTCTGATCCGATACGACCTGTTCCAAATACTCGCCGACTTTTTTAGAGGTTTCCTCAGAAATAACTCTACGAATGACCTTAGGTTCGATCTCGGTTGTCGTTTTGGTGATCGGATCGGTCATTTTCTTCACGAGCTGCGGCTGAAGCAGCTCTCCGCCGTTGGCCACAGCCGCTACGGCAGCAACCTGCTGGATTGGCGTCACCAATACGTTGCCTTGTCCGAACGTCGCTCTGGCCGCATCGCTCGGATTTTGTAAATTAATCGAGCCGGTCAACTCATTGCTAAGCGAAATGCCCGTTTTCTGTCCGAATCCGAATTTCGCAAAATATTCGCTGAGATTCTGCGCGCCTATCCGCTCATAACCCAGCTTGACGAATGCCACGTTACTCGAATGTTTCAACCCCTCCAGGAACGAAATCGTCCCCCAGCCTTCGCGTTTTATATCGTTGATCGGCTTTGGAATTCCCTCAAGCTTAATGCTCCCCGATTTGAACATCTCGTCCGGATTAAACACGCCTTCTTCCACCGCAGCCGCAAGCGTAGCGATTTTGAAGGTAGAGCCCGGCTCGTACAACGACTTGATCGCATGATTATAAAAACTAGAATAATCGCTCTTCCAAAATTCGTTCGGATTAAAGGTCGGCACGTTCGCCATCGCCAATATTTCCATCGTATTCGGATCGGCCGCTATGACGGTCGCGCTCTTCGGATTGTATTCCTTCACGATCTCCTGCAGCGCTTCCTCTACGTAATATTGAATATCGCTGTCGATCGTCAGCTGAATATCCTGTCCATTCTCGGCCGGCTGGAAATCAACCTCGCCTTCGGCAAGCTGAACCCTTTTGCCGTCCTTCTCGTACTTGATCCAACCGTCCATACCGCTTAGCTGCTCGTCATAAAACGCTTCAACGCCGGTAATGGCCTTGCCTTCCTTATCCAGGTAGCCTACCAACTGAGAAGCCCGCGAATTGCGCGGATAATAACGCTTCAAGCTTTCAGTCAAATAGATGCCGACATCAGACACCTCCTGTTCCTTCGACAATTGATCACGGAATTCTTTTATCTGATCTGCCAGCGATTTATCGATTCCCCAGCCTCCTTGGCGCATCTCCCTGTTGCTGAAGTACTTTCCTCCCGCATTTTTCGCTGTTACCAGCTCGCGCAGTTCCTCCTTCGGCCTGTCTAAAATTTGATTAAGCCCGTTAACAACTTCATCCTTGATTTCCGCATCATGAATCGCCTGGGGATTAACCGCGATGTTATAAGCGATCGTATCCATTGCCAACATATTCCCGTTCCGGTCCGTAATCGAACCGCGCTTTGCGGATAGCACCTCGGCTGCAGACCAGCGTTCCTTCGCTTCCCCATACCAGAATGCGCCTTGGACAACCTGAACATAGTAGATTCTACTGATTAAAATGAGAAAAAGGAGGGTCATTACCCCTCCAAAAAACAATGTCCGAAATCTGATTCGCTTAATCATCATCATTCACCCTATTCGCTCATTGCCGATTTCATCTCTTTATCGCGGTCATTACAATGTCATAAGGATATTCTTTATCCATACTGCGGTCAACTCAGTTTGTTCCATTTATGAAAAATGAATCAAAAGTATGGGTTTTAAATTTTATCCAAAAAGATAGGAATAACGACATATCTACAGTTTTTTTGCTGTGCCCTGATTACATATGGTTAAACGGAGAGGGGTATTAATCATTTAAGCGATCACTATTTACAAATTATTAACAGCATTAAAAAAGAGACTTTCAGCTAGATCCGAGAGTCCCCTTATCCAAAAAATGATTGGTTCGTGAGTTAGTATAATAAATAATTTTGGGATCACGGAATCATGGGAGAATTAAGGATATGATACAACCACCAAAATAATAGAAAGGGGATACAACAAGTAATTAGTATTAATATGACAATAACTTTACTTTTTATTTGTTTCTTCATTTATAACCTCCGCGTAAGCTAATATCTTGGTTCCTTCCCTGACGAATAATCGTGAAGCTTTGTTGCATTATACTGCCAAATAGCTTAACGAAGCTGCCGTTTTGATTTGCGGCAGCTTCGTGTGTTGATTAATTGAACTCTCGTTTCCCGTTTAATTTGTGGATGGAATAAGAACAAACGCTAGCACGATATTTCTAATACACTGAATAATCAATTTCATCACCATCTGGCGTTACAAGCTGAAACAATACCGCTTCATTCGGATTAGTAAACTTCATATCCACTTTGTTGACCGTCAAAGCTTGCATGCCATGTCTTTGCGGTCTTGCAATAATTACGACCTGATTTCCGCTTGTCAACACTTTTTCAATTTTTGCTTGCATGACGACGACCATGATTTGACCGATAAATCTTTCCCGATCTGCATCGTGAGGTTGAGCCTGAACATTCATCATTTCTTCTTGTAAACCAAGATTATGCACAAAATCATAATGATTAGATAGCGCTGCTGTCGGTGTTGTAAACAATCGATGTTGTACGTAATGCAGCCGATTCGGAACATAAGACCAGCGCCCCGAAACGCTACTATGCCAGTAAGATTTATAAGCCGGACGTTGCCAGTCTAGTTTTTCGAATAATAAACTGTACGGAAGCTTCTCTCCGCTTTTGATTATTTCCTTTGGCGATTTCACATTAGTTGGGAATGGTCGTTGACCAAATGGTGGATCAACAATATCTTTTGGTACTTCCGGCTATAAGCTTTTTAACCGTTCGGCTAACTTGTGTGCATCCTGCGCTTGATCTGGATTCGCCATAATAGTGCTCGGCGTCAAGAGCAGAGATGTTATTAGCAATAATGATAGCATCCGCGACATAGTTATCCCTCTTTCAATTTTGGATGTCATTATTTTCCCACCAAATCAAATGAAATAAACAAAAAAGACGCTAATTTTCAGCGCCTATGCTTCTTTTTTAATTTAACTAGCTATGATGAACGTAAAACAGCCCCGTATTTACTTCGAATCGTAGGTTAAAAATGGATAGTGTAAACCACACCATTTTCAGAACTACAAAGCAAAAGGAGCTGTCTACTATGCA
>NZ_JAVIFU010000101.1 GCF_031157315.1 Paenibacillus sp. LHD-38 | reverse complement strand
ACAATCACTATACCAAACTGAAGTGGTGTTTTCTATTTTGCAAGAGATGAATAATTATCTTCGAGCAGCGTGATATATCAAGGGTTTAAGCTTATTTTCGCTCTGCGAAGTTTGAGTTACTAAATAATATACGGCGAAAGTAAGCGCTTAATCAATGGAAATAGATAAAATGCTCACGTTATTTATTTCCATAATATTTTCAACTGCAACATTAACGGATTCATTTCCGTTTTTACCTTTTGAAAAACAAAAAAATATGACACCGAGGAGATTGAATGTGATGAAAAAAAATTATTTTGCTTTTATGCTCGTTATCGCGCTGGGATTGGTGCTGACTGCTTGCTCCGGCGCAAACTCGAATAACGGCGCTAACAACAATACATCCGCTAATAAAAAGGAACAGGCCGTTACGACAAAAACGACCAAAGAAATGGTTGACGGCATGCTGGCCAAAATCGAGCAGCCGGCATTAATCGAAATGACCGGCGATATGGTTAAGCAAATGTACTACATCGACGCTGCTCTGCTTGAACAATATACGATTATGTCACCGATGATGAATATCAAAACGAATGAAATTGCTGTTTTCAAAGTAAAGGATGCCAAGGATATCGCAGCAGTTGAAGACGGCATTAAGAAGCGTGCCGGCGACGTTCAAAAAACGTTCGAAACCTATCTGCAGGATCAATACGAAATTGCCAAAAACTATAAGCTAGTGACGAAAGGCAACTATATCTTTTTTGTCATTTCCGAAAAAGCCGATAAATTTGTAAGTGAATTCGATACTTTCTTCGAGCAAAAATAACGAGTATGGTATTCAGCAGTCTACTCTTTCTATTTCTATTTCTGCCTGCTGTGCTGCTGCTTTACTTTGTATCCCCGTGGCGAATTAAAAACCTCGTTTTATTCGCAACAAGCCTCATTTTCTATGCATGGGGCGAGCCCGTGTACATTGCGATCATGCTGCTCTCCACGGTTACGGACTACAGCTTCGGACTGCTTCTAAGCAATCCGAAGCGAAGCAGCTCGCAGCGGAAATGGATTGTCGTCGCCTCCGTCATCGTAAATTTAGCCCTGCTGGGTTATTTTAAATACGCTGATTTTCTCATTCAAAACGTGAACGCATTGCTGGGTACGCAAATCCCGTTAACCGAGCTGGCACTGCCAATCGGCATATCGTTTTATACGTTTCAATCGATGTCTTATATCATTGACGTATATAGAGGAACGGCAAAAGCACAACGCAATTGGCTCGATTTCGGCACCTTCGTCGCTTTGTTTCCGCAGCTGGTTGCAGGTCCTATCGTTCAATACTCGACCATTGCCGAGCAGCTGCGCCATCGTACCGTCGACATACAGCTGTTCGCCGAAGGCGTAAGACGGTTCATTATCGGCTTGGCCAAAAAAGTGCTGCTTGCCAACAATATCGGGCTGCTTTGGAATACCGTTTCAAGTGCGGGCACAGACACGCTGCCCGTCTTGACCGCATGGCTCGGCATTATCGCCTTTGCCTTTCAAATTTATTTTGATTTCAGCGGGTATTCGGATATGGCGATTGGCCTCGGTATGATGTTTGGCTTCCGGTTCAACGAAAACTTTAATCGGCCCTATACAGCGCAAAGCATTACCGACTTCTGGCGGCGCTGGCATATCTCGCTCAGCACTTGGTTTAGGGATTATGTATACATCCCGCTAGGAGGCAACCGGAAGGGCCCGTGGAAGCAGATTCGCAACATTATGATCGTGTGGCTGCTTACAGGCATATGGCATGGAGCAAGCTGGAATTTCCTGCTTTGGGGTTTGTATTTCGGCGTCGTGCTTGTCTTGGAGAAATGGTTCGGCTTGAAGCTCTTGCAGCGAATGCCTGCATGGGTTAGGCATGTTTATGCGCTGCTTCTTATTTTAATCGGCTGGGTGTTCTTTGCCTTTGAGGACTTATCGGAAATAGGCGCTTATTTTGCTGCGTTGTTCGGCGCGAACCATCAGCCGTTATGGAACAACGAATCGTTATATTTGTTATACACGAATGCTATTCTCCTTGTACTACTAGTACTCGCTTCCATGCCAAGGCGCAAGGAAATACGCGGCATTGGACCGGGTATTCGGCTCGGCTGGCATGCCGCCCTCTTCCTCATGTCGGTCGCTTATTTAGTCGATGCAACATTTAACCCGTTTCTATATTTCCGTTTTTAACGAAAAGGGAGGCTCGCAGCTTTGAACAAGAAGACGGATCGCGCTTATGTCTGGGGCTTCGTCAGCCTATTGTTCGCCATGTCCTTATTATTTTTCATTCTGCCTGTTCAAGCATTCTCGGACATGGAGAACCGCACGCTTCAGAAAGCTCCCAAGCTTACTTGGGAAAACCTTTGGTCCAAGACCTTTTCCGATGAATCGGAAAGTTATGTGACCGATCATTTCCCTTTCCGGACAAATTGGGTTTGGACAAAATCCGTGCTTGAGCAGCTTCGGCTGCAGCAAGAAAATAACGGCATCTATAAAGGCTCAGACGGCTATTTATTCGAGAAGCTGAGCAAACCAAACTATACGGAAATCAAGGAATATGCGGCCGCAGTGAAGAAATATGCGCAAAACCATCCGGATGCGAGCATCACCTTCATGTTGGCTCCGACCTCTATCGGCATGTATCCCGAGCGTTTGCCATGGCTGGCTGAAGCTTATCCGCAAACGGAGGTCAACGATTTTATTGGCCGGCAGGTGCAAGGCAGCATGTCCTTCATGGACGGCTTTGATTTCCTAAGTGACGCAGCCGGCGGCGACAAGCCCATCTATTACAAAACGGATCACCACTGGACCACCTACGGCGCTTACCTTGCTTATGCGGCGTATGCGGGACATATGGGCTGGACTCCCGTTGCCGAGAAGGACTTCAATATTGAGACGGTCACCGACTCGTTTCTAGGCAGCTATCATACACGCAGCCAGTTCAGCGGTTTAAAGCCCGATTCCATTCAAGCCTACAAGGACAAAAGCGGCATTAAAACAGATATGTATATTGCTGATACGGACAAAACGGTGCCGAGCATGTATGATACGAGCTACCTGGCCAAAAAAGATAAATATTCGTATTTTCTCGGCGGCGTACACGCGCTTATGACCCTTCATAGCGAGCTTCCTTCGGACAAAATAGAGCTGGACAAGCTGCTCGTCATTAAAGACTCCTACGCGCACAGCTTTCTTCCTTTCCTGACACAGCATGTGCAGGATATCCATGTCATCGACATCCGCTACTATAATGGCAGCATCAGCGAATATATGGAAGAGAACGGAATTCAAGAGGTTTTGATGCTTTTCAACACGACGACATTTATTACGGAACGTAATTTACTGAAGCTGAAGTATTAAATCGAGTAGGAGGGAGCGTCTAGCTCCCGACCTCTCACACCACCGTACATACCGTTCGGTATACGGCGGTTCATGAAATATTCCGTAATGCGTTATATCTGTCCGCTAAGCTCTTCAATCCATTGGATTCCCAATAGCGATTATCCAATGCTCGGTTCAAAATCGGACTTCCTGCAATTCGCCAGTACCCTTTTCGGGTAAATCCCCATTCAAAGGCTTTTTCCTTGGGCATGCCTAAGGATATAAGCCTTTTTACTTTGATTTTCCATTGCTTCCAAAGACACATTCTTAATCTTCTTCGGATCCATTTATCCATGTTCAGAAATACACTTGGCGTATCCGCAAGCGAGAAATAACCGCTCCATCCTATCAGGAATTGGTTCAGTTCCTTTATTCGCTCTTCCATCTTCATCGGCTTTCTTCGAGAGGTTATCTCTCGAATCCTAGTCTCTGCTTTTTGTAAGGACTGTTTCGCAATCCTCACCTTCGGCTCTTTGTTCACACTAAAGCTAAATCCAAGAAACTTTCGCTTCCATGGGCGGTCTACTGCGCTCTTCGCTTGGTTTACCTTTAACTTTAGTCTTTTCTCGATGAATTTGGTGACAGATGCCTTGACTCGTTCGCCTGCTCTTTGGGTTTTCACGTAAATGTTACAATCGTCCGCGTAGCGAACGAAGCGGTGTCCACGTTGCTCTAATTCTTTGTCTAGCTCGTCGAGTACGATATTCGATAATAACGGACTCAGGGGACCGCCTTGCGTTCTTTTTTTTTCATACCATTGTATGCTGAAATCGATGTTCTCTTCTATTTATTTTGCATCCACTGTAAACTTTTTGCAGGGTGATCCGTTGTATCAGGTAAGGAGGCAGACATGGCGAAACAAACAATGAACGAATTTCTTCAACAGGTAGGTACCCTCTTATATAGATACCTGAGAAAACGCGGCCTTTCCCATGAGGATGCTGAAGATATCGTACAAGACACCTGCTACAAATTTTTATTGCACAAAGATGGCATTCGATCAGATATAGTCATGAATTGGTTATTTCGCGTGGCTGCCAATCAATTTTACGATCTTAAGAGAAAAGAAAAGCATCGTTCAACAACCGATGTTGAAGATATCCCTCTTGTATCTTTGACTAACCTTCCCGAAATTCAACTCCTGAAAAAAGAAAACGCAAAGAGTGTGCGGGATACGCTTGAATCGCTTTCTACGATGCAGCAAGAATTGTTGATTCTGAAATACGAACTAGAATTATCCTACAAAAATATCTCTTCGTTATTAAATATGAATGAGAATACACTGAAAACCCATGTAGGACGAGCAAAGGAAAAATTCATAAAAAACTTTAAGGAGGAATTTGATGATGGACACGGATCTGGATAGCTTTTCATTTGATGATAAACAGACTAAACAACTATTAAAAAAAGCAAAGCTAATGTCGACATTAAGAACAATCGCTATTGTGGTTGTAGTAACGCCAATTATTATGATTTTATTATGGTACGGTTTTAGGCAATGGTCACACTATCATGCACAGAAAACAATGAATGAAATCGTTGCTTTTAATGAAATCAGCGGACCTAATGTTCATATTAGCAATCAAACCTATAACTCCAATTGGTTCGGCGGTGAAATAGAAACTAAAACCTACAAGTTAATTGGGAAGCGGCCTTATATATGGGAACCGGTTGAAAGAAAATACAACTTGTTTGGTTCCTCTTCGAGGAAATACGGTTCGTTCGGGCCAATCTCAGTCAATAAATCCGAATCGCTGGCTGAATCGAGTCAATTTTATCGATTTAATTCCTATACCGGTGACAGGGAGTTGTTTTTTTATCACCCTGAAATACCGTATGCTACCTATAAAAACAGCGTTAACGAGCTGAACAAATTGGAAAAAGCGACTTTGGTGGAGCTAGGGTTATCTTTTGATCAAGCCTATTCTCTCGAAGAGATCAAAAGCAAGCTCCCTCCTAGTGTGCAAGTTGTCTGGTGGTGGGTTGATGCCTACACTGATGAAAATTTAGCGTTTATGAAACAAGGACAACAGACGGTTCATGCTGAATCCGTATTCGTATACGGCTTTCACTCCGAGCAATTTGAGCCTTTTGGCGGAATGGATTCTTTTATTTCGAGCATCGAGCTGCTGCGCAAAAATAGCAAAAGCTTTAAATGGGACGCGGAGCAGGCATACGAGTCTTTGATAGGGGATAATAAAACATTAGAAAAAAGCGATATCAAAATTATCGGTGCCATCGTAACCGGGACAGCTGAGCAATTGAATGTTTTACAGGGTAGCCCCTATATTAAAGCCTCTACGTTCGGAGTCATTACGAATCAACAAGACAGCTTGGACTAAGGCGCTTAAGAATATTGAAAAATCCAAAGGAACGAGTACAGTGTGCTCGTTCCTTTTATATATATAACAGCTTTGTCCTATGTTCTTACTCAGACTATTCCACCAATATAATGCCTTCATCCATGTTATCATCATCTATATTATCTGCTGAGACCCACTCGAAATTGGATGAAGCGCTTGGTGGTCATTTATCTAAATCAAAAATAGTTTGTACCGTTTCGTGGAGGGCATTCAGTTCGTACGCGAATTCAAAAGGGTTAGCTCATTACCGTTTCAAGTCCGACGGGAAACAACGTGTGAAAGGCGTGTACCACATACAAAATGTTAACAGCCACCATAGCCGCTTGAAAAAATGGATATACAGTTTTAATGGTATTGCAACAAAGTATTTACTGTATTATCTGGCTTGGTTCCACTATTAAGCTAGCAAGGAATATGAGAATACTGTGTCGAAAGTATGTTAGTCAACTCTTGCCTGTTTACCGTAACCGAAACAAATAACAAGCTTTGTTGTATAACCTTTTCTCGCTGAGTATGGCTGTAAATTACGACTAAAACATTTTGTAACTATTGGAGGAACTGAATGAATAATATCAAGGGATACACTTGTAGTTGCTGTGGAGAATACCACGATGAACTTCCAATCAGTTATGGAAACTTAGCTCCAGTTTATTACGAAGTTGCCCCACCCGAAGAACTAGAACATAGGTTTGAGCTGAGTGAAGACTTATGCATTATGGACAATGAACACTACTTCATTCGAGGTTGTGTTGAAATTCCAATAATCGGTACAAATGAAGAATTCATTTGGGGCGTTTGGGTTTCGTTAAGTGAAGCAAATTATAAGAAAGTAAAAGAGCATTGGAACCAACCAGAATTATTAGAGCCTATGCTTGGATGGTTTTCTACTGCTCTACCTTGTTATCCTGATACGTTAAACTTAAAGGCAAAGGTTCACCACAGAGTAGACGGAATTAGACCATACATTGAACTCAAGCCAACAGACCACCCGCTGGCGGTAGAATTACGTAATGGAATGACAATCAAACGTGTTCAACAAATAGCTGAAGAGCTTTGTGAAAATAACAAGAGCAGCGATTATTGATGGTTTAATTCACCGCACTCAATAGGGTGGTTTGCTTTTAAGGAAAAATCAACATTAAGGATTAACATAGCCAAAATAAAAGTAGGTTAGAACAATAAGGAAACCAAAAAAAAGACGATTCCTGTATTGAACAGGTAAACTGGCCCCTTAGTCAAGGACACTTTGAAAAAAAGAGTGTTAAGCTGCACTTAGTAGATGATTCCTGTACTGAACAGGAGTCATCTTTTTTAGTCCCCACTGATATCGGTGATGG
>NZ_JAVIFU010000100.1 GCF_031157315.1 Paenibacillus sp. LHD-38 | reverse complement strand
AATTGTGGAGTATGCGTGCAGAAGAATAGTACTTGGAGAAATGTCCCACACGCTTCTTCTGTTCCCTCATGCCCAAGACCAGAGCAACGGTGCCTAATGAGCTTGCTTTCTGAACAACAGCTGTATACCATCGCGACGAAATCCTGCGAATGAGTGAGTATATGTGAGATAAACCCTTAAAACCGAGGGACGGGTACGATAGTTCAATGATGAAGGGCAGAATAGTTAAAGAGGAGGAATTGTATGTATATATCCAATCATGTGAAAAATGGCGAGTTAGCCATACATTATTTTGACTCAGTAGATTGCTCTGATCTTTCAAAGACGGCATTAGTTGTTTGCCCTGGGTTATCAGAAACCGCCGATGAGTATCTTGATTTACTTGAAGTTGTACAGCCCAGAAGGAGCGTTATCCTTTCGTTCCGGGGACGAGGAGAAAGTGAGACACCCACCTCTGGATATAACCTCGACGAGCATATCTCTGATATTGAAGCGGTTGTGCAAGATGCTGGACTCGATCAATTTCATTTATTCAGTTACTCACGTGGCGTTTCTTATGCATTAGGGTATGCATTAAAGCATAAGTCAAAAGTTAAATCCATTATGGTTGGGGACTATCCACCAGAGCACAGGGCAATGGATAAAGAGTGGCCGGAAGATTACATAAATAACTATCTAGTTCCATTTAACCGAACGGAGCAAATTAGACCGACAGCTGTTAGAGGGATACAAAGTGAATCGCGGCATATCGATATTAAAGGGAATTTTGATATACCTGTTTTAGTGGCACGAGGTCTACTTGAAGGTTCACTAGTTACTGACTCTGATATCGAGCGTTATAAGAGTATGTGCCCAAAATTAATTATCAAGGAATATTCAGCTTCAGGCCATGGTCTTAAGGGGCAAGATAAAGAAAAATTTTATAACGATATTGTTGAGTTTATAAATAATATTGATTAAATGATTTCCTTATTGCGCTAACGGGAGACGATAGTTGAATGAACGCAGCGTAAACCAGTCCGTTTCAGGGACTGGTTTTTCTATACAGTGATCACCCTCTGTCTATAAAACGATTGTTTTTTAGAATTTATAAACATCAATTTAAAATGGAGAACGTTAGTTGAACAAGAAAGGAGCAGTTTGCGGCAGCTGCTCCTTTCTTCTAGCCGGTGAAAGTCTCGTTGTTGCTTTGAAAACTCCCCAATTGTCTATTTTTTTGTCAGAAAATAATCCCATTAAGTTTACCATTTCAAATACTTTACCTGTTAAACTCTGATCCTTCAGCTTGTTCAAGCGGGATACAGACGCTTATATTGCATTTAATCCGCCTCAAGTTCACGCGCATCCTTAAACATTAATAATACCGCTGTTATGAATAAGACTGCGGTCATTACGCAGCATTCCGCGAAAGTCATGCCAAGACCGAACCACAGTTCGAGGACTGCGTAGAGTCCCACCGCTGAGCCCGCAAATATGCCGATGCACGCGAATAGTAACGCGATGAATACGAACATGTGGCCGCCAGTGTTTGGTTTGTACAATGTTTTTTTTTCCGGATTTAGAATTAACGAGATCCGCTCCATAGTCACCAGAAGCACGCGTGACTTGTTTAGTTTTTTTCTTTTATTTGGTGACAAAGTTATCTCCCCTAATATCTTGTTATATTCTTTTTCGGAACTTGGACTGGTTAATTTAAGACCTGAAGAGATTCCAAGGGCGAAACTGGACGAGAAACTGGCGGAGGCAGGCATAAGATAGCCCGATTTTCTAAAGCTTTTTGCTCAATTATGATTAAACTCCCTTGGTACGATGTAATTTTCTCACGAATGCTCGCTTATTCGCAGGATTTCGCTCGGTTGGTAAGGGCTGAAAGACAAGAAGTGGAACGCCCTGTTAGACTTCGGCAACATGAAGGCGTACGGGAATAGAGGGGGGATATAACCGTCCCATATACTTCCATTTACTGCACGCATTCTCCACGCCGCCCTTGGAGGTTTTCACTCCCATGTCTTAACGGGTCAAAGCCCTCTCATTCCTTCGTTACGCCTATCCAAGGGGTGGAGGCTGGTCTTGCTAACGGTAAGGGTCGGTGCCCTTTGGTTTAATGAATCCGGTACGCCGTGCTTTCTTTGAAATCCTGCGAATAAGCCAAAACTCGTACAACGAAATGGGTTGTTAGGTTAAGCTGCTTGCAAGAGCGGTAACGTTTTTTGTGGCATGTAGGCTTGACCGCTGCGCGCCATCCCAACTAGTATTCTAGCCAATTTACCGCATAGTTTCATAATGGACCTCATTTTCTTCATCTTCTTGAATTGCACATTGTAGGCATGCATCGCTTGAAACTCCGAATTGTTCATGACCAAACTCATAGTAGCCATGAAGAGGAAACGGCGAAGGCGGGATCGTCCGCGTTTGCTAATCTTCATTTGCCCCGTCCATTTGCCTGAGCTCGCTTCTGCGAGGTTAAGTCCTGCATGGCGCAGCAAAGCATTTCCGTGAACAAATCCGCTTAAGTCCCCAGCCTCACCCAAAATACCAGCTAGTGAAATGACACTAATTCCTTTAATCGCGAGGATGGATTTTGCAAAGGGAATGCGTTCTAATACGGCTGAAATTTCCTTCTCCACAACCTCTAGCTGTTCGTAAGCAAGGTCGTACTCGGCGAGCAAAGGGGTGTACTGTCCAAGTCTAAATAGGGGCTAAATAGCGACGAAGTCACGATTAGAGAGAAGCACACGTAGATCCTCGAATGCTTCGGGGGTCGTGCGAGTTTCCGAGTAGTAACCGTTCTTGACCAAGTCGGCGATAACGAGTGCATCCTTTCTGTCACTCTTTGAGGGCGTATTGTCGCGATTCTCTTTGTTTTTTTTGACGAGGTGCGGATTGACTAAAACGACTTCAAAATGGTGTTCTGTGAGCCACCGAGAGACGTTAAGCCAGTAATGCCCGGTTGGTTCCATCCCGACTACGGCTGCGCTTAAATGATGGGTGGTTTGCAGATTTTGAATCCAAAGCAAAAGATTGTGAAACCCCTCCTCGTCATTAGAAAAGGATAAGTAGTCTCCGATGATGATGCCACGAAAATATACAGCGCGCGCAACATGCATCTGCTGGGCGATGTCGATCCCGACAACTAAATGCTGAGCAGTAATTTTTTCAATGCGTTGATTTTGTCTCGCTTGCGATTTAAACTTCATAATAGAGCGTCCTCCTGGATGATGGGATTTTTAGGACTATGACCCGTTGCGTACTCCCATCGTACCGAGGTGCTTCTTTTTTTGCAAAGCTGATAATTAACGCTCTACAGGAATGCTAACGGGCAGTATAGTGGAACAAAAACAGCCGCAACTATGACATCAGCATACCCGTCTATATAGTCTGAGGTGATTGACAATGAGGTGGTTTAAACATTGGGGGAAGACTTCGTTTGTGCTACTTTTTATGATTGTCGCGGCCAGTTGCGGTACGGCTAATCCAGAGTTAGTCTCAGAGAAAACAACGGAACCATGCATGGCTGAAATTGATTGGCTCGATTTCCTAATGATCAATAACATTAAGTATTATCAAAACTACGATGGAACCAAAGCAGTAACGGCGGAGCAAATCGGAGGCAAGGTAGGCGAAGTCTCCTACATGCTCAGTGAGCATGCTTGTACGGATCACGTAGCTAAGAACGGGGACGCGGCATTCCTTCCGATTGGTACCGATGTTTATGCATTGAAGGGTTACAAGTCGGAGTTTCGCGTCGTAGCGGATAACAAGATTTACGAAGTAAATGAAAATCCGAATGCCGCAACGATGGGGGATCTCATGGACATTGAAGGCAAGGTGGAGAAAGTCAGCCTGGAAAGTGGCCAAGACGGCAGTCCAATTGGAAACTTCAGCCAAGAAGCGTCATCGGAATTCATTTCTGAGCTTCTACCTTTGCCGTATGTCGGTTTCGATGCGGTTTATGAGAAAACAAAACATGAGGCTGGTATTTTCCTGCGTGTGGACCTTCAAGATGGCACATCATTTCGGATGGTCTACTATCCGAAAGCGAATGGTTTTACGGCAGGGGCCTTTGGAACGGAAAAGTTGAAAGTATTAGTCACGTCTCAGAGAGAACAAATTAAATCAGCGGCGGGATTATAATGGTGGATTGACCGTTCAAGATTGAACTAACGGGCTCGATAGTGGAGGAGTTTACTATGTGGCAGCTCCTCTTTTCTATTGAAGTATCGGGCAGTAATCTTCAAGAAAGGCATGACCTATTCAGAAATACTTATGGTAATATTAACGAATAATAATATGGGGGAGTTCATGTTGTTGTTTTTCGAAATGGGTAACCTTCGTGTTCGCAAATTATCGAATAAAGACGCGGATTATCTAGTACAGTGGCTTTCCAATCCATTAGTGCTGCAATATTACGCAGGAAGAGACCGCCCTCATAATATTGAGATGGTGAGAGAGATTTTTTTTCACGAAGAAGATAGTGAAACGAGATGCATTGTAGAATACGATTCTAAAGTAATAGGATATATTCAATTCTATGAATTGGATGATGAAGGAAAAGGGGAATATGGTTATACAAATTTGAAAGAAAAAATATATGGTACGGACCAATTCATTGGAGAGGTCAATTATTGGAATAAAGGGATAGGTAAGTTATTAGTTAGTTCAATGGTCAACTACTTAATAACTGAACTAGATGTAAGCAAAATTGTGATGGACCCACAGACTTGGAATGTACGAGCAATCGCGTGTTATGAAAAATGCGGCTTCAAAAAAGTAAAGTTATTACCTAAGCACGAATGGCATGAAGGGGAACTTAGGGATCAATGGCTAATGGAGTTTTCTAAGTAATTACGCTAAAGGGTGCGATAGCGCAATTAGAACCTGAGCGAAGCTACCGGCACCATCCGGTGGCTTCATTACGTTAACGAGCAGGATTGTATGGTGTTGGGCTGGAATTATGTATGGTATAACAAGACGCGTTTTTACGTTGGAGGGTATATATGCTAAAACCTTTATTTGGTGGAGTATTTCCTACTGATAAACGAATTGCGGGTATTCACAGCATCCCCATAACAAATGACGGTTCACTTATAATGGTTTGGGATAAAAATGAAAAAAACCTTACTACGATTGGTGGTAGAATAGAAAATAACGAGGATTTAGATGCTGCACTTGATCGTGAGACAGTCGAAGAAGCTGGGCTTATTTTAAAACCATATAGAATGCCTATTGCATCGTGGTATTGGGAAAGTACGAATACATATACTGTTTTCGTTTTAGCTAAAGTTAAGGAGTATGTAGAAATGCCAGCAAGCTTTGAGACAACTGGGCGTGTAACAATGAATATAGAAACCGCACGCCAGATGATTTTAAAAATCGAAGGAGAAGGATTACGTACAGAACTTCTTGATATCGTTGAGGCTGTGTACGATCAGTTCATATCACTTCACTGATGCATTACGATACTACAATAGTTTACTCCACGAAGCTGCCGCGTCTGATCGGCAGCTTCATTAAGCTATTTGGCAGGATTGCGTGGAGGCGGAAGTAAGCAGATGATTACAAATTTAATATTCAATCCGATTGGAGGCTTCAGGATGGGCATTCAGTTTCGACATATCGCAAGAGCTCTAATAATTGATAATAATCATATCCTAATTGCTCGGATGAAAGATGCTCATTCATTTCTACCAGGCGGTGGTGTTGAGCTTGGGGAAAGTGCACGGACTGCCCTAAAAAGAGAGCTAGAAGAGGAATTAGGCGTGACTACTTGTGAAATAACTCGATTCCTTGGTGTTATTGAATTTGGAATTGAAGAAAAGGAGTACCACGAGATAAACCATTTGTTTGAAGTGAAAACCAATGGGCTGTCTGCAATTATTCCACCAATTTCGAAGGAATCACACCTAGAGTTTTACTGGATTGAGCCCACAATTGAGAAATTAAAGCAACATAACGTCTTACCATATCTTGTTCAAGAAATTATTCCACAAATAATAAGCGAGGATAAACCATTGTGGGTTAGCAATATGTAGACATCAGTATTGCGCTAACGGGCAACGATAGTACCATGGCAAAAAGGTTGCCGTCATTTGATCGGCAGCCTCATTAAGCTATTTGGGCAGATTTAGTTACAATTAAAGCCATGAAAAAAGGCGCTAATTAAGCGCCTTTATCGTTTTCGTTCTTTAGCTTTTTGTATTTGTTTTAACCAAAAATCTGGTGGTTCGTAGACAATGAGTGAGTAATCAAGTTCATGACCAAGTGGAGTTGCTAATTGAATAAGCAACAATTTGCTTAAATCCGTAGGATGTAAATCACCTGTTTTAATTGTCAAGACTTGCACTCCATTTCTTTCGGGAGTGCCCACGACAATTACTTGGTTTCCTTTTGTATATACATCGGTGACAGTCGTTTGGAAAACAACGATATACAAATCAAGATCAGTTTTATTTTGAAACATGGGGAAATCAATGCCAACGTTTTGTTTGAAATTTAACTCGCCTGATATTCCAATGTCATAAGTGGTAAAAAGCCGATGGAGTGCGTAATGTATTCGATTAGGAACATAACTCCATCTGCCTCCCCAATATGTGCTATGCCAATGTTCTTCATATACGGGTCTTTTATAGTTAGGGTCATTCTTTATAACATTGAAGTGAATTTTTGTTCCCTTATCCAATACCTCAGAAATAGGAATGGTTTCGGAAGGATAGTGTTTTTCGGTTTCTATTTCCCAGGGTAATGTAACAATTGTAGTCGGTTTAGGAGGCTCAAGCTGTTGTAAACGTTTTTCTAGATCTTCTACACGTTTATTTACTTCTTCCGGGTCTTTTGAGTGAGAATCTGATAATCCATGCGCATAAGAAGTTGCGAATGAAACTAAGAAAATCAATAATATTGATATCGATTTCCTTAAAACATAACCATGGCGTACTTTTGACATTCTCGTCACCTCATGGTTATGTTGCTACTTCACAATCAGTTTTATGTAAGAAATTCCATTGAACTACCATGAAAGAACGGATTAACTTTCATGCTCTGTGCTGCAGCATAGAGATGCATGAATGGCTAACGGGTACGTTGCTATGAACGTTTTTGTCAATACCTCGTACTTGCATTAACCGAAACACTAGGCGCGGGGGCAAATAAGCGAGCGACGGTCGGCACGCTGCTATCCGTGGGTTGG
>NZ_JAVIFU010000099.1 GCF_031157315.1 Paenibacillus sp. LHD-38 | reverse complement strand
TTCGCTTTCCAGACGTACTTTCGGCCAAATTCAGGCCAGCCTTCCGCAATACCTGACGTCCATGCGCATACTGCCTTAAATCTCCTGTGCCAGCTAAAATGGCCGCGGTGAAGATCTTCCCGAGACCTTTTATGGTGCGAAGCTGCTGTGCCATTGGAATCTCAGAAAGCAGGGCTTCGATGTCCTTTTCAATCTGTTCAAGCATGGTGGTAACTCGTTCATATTCTTCAATGAGCCGTTTTAAATCAGCCTTAGCTTCTTCTACAGCGGTTCGATCTCCGACACTGCGTTTAGCATGAGCGATGAGCTGTGCAGCCTTCTCAATCCCCGTAGAACCCCCTGCGCGCTGCATATGGGTTCTCCAAGCATTCATTACATCCGGTACTGCATACGTCTCTAAATCCCGTGGGCAAGGGAATGTCTTGAGGGTCGCCAATGACCGCTTACAGGTTCAGTCTTTGAATACGGATGGATATTCAGGAAAACGGATGTCCAGCCAGCGCACAATCCGATTTTGCAGGCGAACACTGTTCGCGACCCAGAATTCTCGATCACTCATTATGGTCCGTAAGCGTTGAAACACAAGCGATTGACGCGTGTACTCATAGTAGAAGCCCCGACTTACTGAATCTGCGATGACAAGTGCATCTTTGGGGTCGTTCTTTGATGGACTATTATCTCGATTTTCTTTATTACGCTTCGTCGTAGCAGGGTTAACCATGACCACGTGTAATCCCTTATCAGATAACCAGTTAGCCAGATTAAACCAGTAATGACCGGTTGGCTCCATGCCGATGATGAGCCTCTTTAATCGATGTTTCTGCTGTAATTCGGTTATCCAGCGGCTTAATTTTTCAAAACCTTCGATAGAATTCGAAAACGAGAGATGCCGTTTTGAAATGACGATTCCTCGGAAATTTGTGGACTGTGCCACGTGAGTTTCTTTGGCCATGTCAATTCCTACGACGAGATGCGAGGTGGTAATTTGTTCAATCCGTTGATTTTGTGCGTCTGATTGCTTAAACTTCATAGTAAGAGCGCCTCCTTGATGTGTTGTAGACAAACCCATCATACCGAGGCGCTCCTTTTTTGACAAAGGCTATTTCTTAGCCTTAACAGGAATGTTTAGCTCAATGAGACGCTGCCGTACAACAGCATTTTATTATTGAACCACTAGCTATTTATAGCCTTCTCCGCGAGATATACCTCATCCTTTTTGACATAGATGTTGTATTGGCTGTTATCATTTCTGTTGGAACCTACTGTTTCCATGTCATGACTTGTAATTCGGCTACGATAGGAAATGCCATGACTTTTTAATTTATTTACCGCATCATAATATTTCGATTGATTGAATGCAGTAAACACTAGACGCCTATGGGGTCTAAGCTTTTTTTATACAACACAATTGATCATGTGCTGCATTATTAGCGTGAGGAAATATGCTTATTTTACGGGCATTCCTGGCTTAACGTACGAAATTCGCGTTTTGTTGGTGGGACCCTTCTAAAGAAAAAAGTGTAGAGAAACATCCTAGTTTCTCTACACTCTAAAATCCCTTCCTCTACTAATGCTGGAACAGAAGACACTTGCTTGATTTGTCATTCCGGGTCCTTCTTAGTTTATTATTCCTCTTCAGATAAATTGGTTTCCTTAGATTTCTCACAAGGACAGGGGGAATTCGTTGCGGAAGAAGACCGGTCCCTAGTCCTTAAGGCCCCTTCGTTAAAAACATATGAAGGCAAGACTCCATTTGGTCTATTACGTAATTCCTTAATTTTTTGAATATAATCTATTAGTTTTTGCTGCTGTGGTTGATTTTCTTGACTCACTTAAAATCCTCCTCTCGTTTCATTTACGACTGAATGAAGAACGCATCGGGATTGTTTCCGTTCGTACCATTTCGATTATCGCTCCAGCCGTGTAATAATGTCGTTCCCGGACCGGCGATGATTTGATTATAGTCACCCATATAACAACCAGCGAGTGCCGAATCAAAGTTAGGATTGGTATCCGGTACTAAGGAGTCCGCAGTACTTAACCTGGTTTCCGGACTTATTGTATCCGTTAGACGGTCATAGCTTCGCTTGAATAAGGCAAACGTTCCGTTACCGACTCCACCTACATTGTCGGGGTCCAAGAAGCGGTTGTATTGGATATGGGCACCGAGTGCGTTGGCTGCTACGGAAGGGAAAAATTCATGTGTCGTTGTAGTGGTGATCGTTCTCACCGTCCAGTTCACGCCGCCGTTTGTACTAAAAGCGAGCCTGATGCTATAGTTGCCAGGCGAATCAAAGCTGTTCCAGACTACGTATAAGGTATTATCTGGACCAACTGCGGCGTGAGGGAACTCATTCATCCGAATAGCCTTAGCTGCGCTCACCACAATTGCCCTTCGATTACAACTAATTGTGTTTATAGCGATAACAGGGGAAATAGCGCCTCCCGTGGAAACGGGGTTTAAGAAGGTTTGGCCCCCATCCGTTGATTTAACCACACTAATCGAAAGTCCATCGCCAAACTGCTCATAGAAAATATACAAGTTTCCTGAGTTGTCGGAAACTGGAAAAGATCCCTGGATATTAAGAACGGGAGTACTACCGATAGTGACGTCTTTACTTGCAATGAGGGGCTGTGGATCGCAACCAGTAGTCCACTTGGCGAAACGAAGTCTTGTAGCTGCAAACAGGGCAGAAGGAAATTCTGTCCACGTAACATATAAGGATTGTTGACCGGGTCTGCTGGGGTCTAACCCGACTGTGATCCATTCTTTGTCCTGGAAGGATTCAGGGTCACCGGGTGAACCCTCACCGGCTACAAAAGGATTGCGGATTTCTAATAACCTGGTCAGTAGATTCACGGATGCTGTGGAGATTTGAATAAATGAATGCGGTGGATCAGGCGTGAAATCTATGCCAAGATGTGCATAGTAAAATACCCCTTGCGAGTCTACCGCGATGACCGGGTCACCAAAGTTCCCAACGTTGGGATTTTGAGGCATAGAACCGCAGTCACTCCAGGTACTGCCTCCGTCACTGGAGAAAGCAAAACCGGAAAAATTGTCTGTGATAGCTTGGTTAGAGTCATTAAATCCGAACAGAATAAAGGGGCCGAAGGCAGCCAAGCTCGTTTCACTCTGAGTAATATTGTTATCTGGTGCTGCCGTATCTTGTGCCGGATTGTTTACCTGCCTCTCTCCTGGCGAACCCAATCCTATATTACCATTTCCACAGGTGATAACTGCAGGCGGACAAAGGGGGGGTACCGGGATAATCACGGTTTCTTCCGTGTCCGTATTATTGGCTAAATTGGGATCGAACTCATTACCGGAAACGTTAGCCGTGTTGGTGGTGGTACCGGCCGCCGTCGGGGTCACCACAATCTCAACTGTAGCACTGGCCCCGTTGGCTAAAGTACCTAGGCTGCATGTTACGACACCGCCTGTTTCCGTACAGCTCCCCTGGCTGGGATTGGCTGAAATGAAGGTCACTCCGGCCGGCAGTGTATCGATCAACGTAACCCCTGTTGCGGTGGAAGGACCATTATTGGGAACCACCACGTTATAGGTCAAGGGGGATCCTACGAATACCGGATCGGGGGTATCGGTTTTGGTAACGGCTAAATCCGCGACCGGATTGACCGTGGTGGTTCCCGTATCTGTATTGTTGGCTAGATCGGGATCGAACTCATTACCGGAAACGCTAGCCGTGTTGGTGGTGGTGACGGCCGCCGTCGGGGTCACTACAATCTCAACTGTAGCACTGGCCCCGTTGGCTAAAGTACCAAGGCTGCATGTTACGACACCGCCTGTTTCCGTACAGCTTCCCTGGCTGGGAGTGGCTGAAATGAATGTCACTCCGGCCGGCAGTGTATCGATCAACGTAACCTCTGTTGCGGTGGAAGGACCATTATTGGGAACCACCACGTTATAGGTCAAGGGGGATCCTACGATTACCGGATCGGGGGTATCGGTTTTGGTAACGGCTAAATCCGCGACCGGATTGACCGTGGTGGTTTCCGTATCTGTATTGTTGGCTAGATCGGGATCGAACTCATTACCGGAAACGGTTGCGGTGCTGGTAATGGTACCGGCCGCCGTCGGGGTCACCACAATCTCAACTGTAGCACTGGCCCCATTAGCTAAAGTGCCGAGGCTGCATGTTACGATACCCCCTGTTTCCGTACAGCTTCCCTGGCTGGGGGTGGCTGAAATGAATGTAACACCAGTTGGCAGTGTGTAGGTTAACGTGACCCCTGTTGCAGTAGAAGGACCATTATTATTGACGGTAACGGTATAGGTCAGGGGAGAAAATATTAATACTGGATCTTGATTCTCGTTTGTTACTGAAAGATCAGCAGAACGCCTAATTCGAACTCCCAAATTTTCACCTCTTTATCTTTTACTAAGCCTCTCGGAATTCATAATTCCGCATCGGCTCTGGCCTTACAGCCAGGGCCTTTTATTGTTTCACCTCCAAAAGCGAGGTGCGAACAAACTTTCCTCTTGAGTTTTTAAAGACACCAAAAAAAACGGCGAGAAGGTATTTTTATTTATCCCTTAGAGAATTGGGTGATTTGCTTTTCGTTCTTTTTGTCCTCCCTTTACTGCAAGATTGTTTATTCATATTCCACACATGCGGAAAGGCAAGGGCTGAATCCCATACTTCTATATATTTTCTTTTGTAAAACCGGCCCATGATTTTGCAAATTCAAATGGCCGGGTGAGTACTCTGCTGTACATTTGCGGATCGTCCTTCAGATAGGACAGTATCGTATGTTGGTGACGGCTGTTGATTTCAAGAAGCCAGACTTTTAGATTCGGGTCTACCGTGACGTCGATCCCCACATCGCCGAAAGGTCCATATTTATGGTCAATCAGTTGACAGGCTGTCGTGCAGATCGAGATGATTTCCTCTTCTTTTTGGACCGCCTCTTCATCTTTGAATTGAAAGACCGTTCGCAGAGCATCCCTGCCCAAACTGATCGAGCTTACATCGTTCGTATAGAATCTTCCGTCTTCGCCGTAACGCGCGATCACCCCCGAGCAGGCCCACTGTTGGTTGCCGTCTTTTTGCATGATGACCCTGAAATCAACGTTTTTATTTTGATGCATCAAAGCAACGGACTGTTGGATCAAATACTTTCTGCCCTTTCGCATGCGACTGAGAAATGCCCATGCTTTGATTTCGTTATTTATGAATGTCATCCTGTTGTTCCGGTCGATAAAAAGATAGCCGCCCAGCGTCTTTTCCAGTTTCATGATCCCTTGTCCCATCGAACCTTCGTTCGGCTTCAGATAGACCGATCCGTACAAGGCCAGCATTTTTTTTAAGGATTGTAGGTTATCCAATAATTTGGTATGCGGCAAATGGTCGCGAATAAGAGGATTCGAGCGAGATAACTCCCATAATTCCCACTTGTTAAAAAAGTACGGATTGAAAATTTTTCTATCCGTATGCACGCTCAAATCGTCATAGAGCCTGCTTTTGTTGACCCATATTCTCTTGTAGATCACACCGGGGTAGGGGAAAATTCCTTTGGTCCATGGAGCTTTTTCCCCATCGGACTGCGGGTTGTAATAGTATCCTTCAACGGTTTTATTCCTGGGATTGATCCCATTTACGGAACAGAGATAAATAAGCCCCTTAATCTCTTGATAATTCGCAAAGTACTTCCGATATTCGTTCAATAATCCGGGGGTGAGCTCCTTTATGGAAATCAAAAGCGCGATTACAGGTCCGAGATGAAGATCTTTTCCAACGGTATACATTTCATAGGGCAGCGTATCGGGGATCGTAACCTCATTTTTCAAATGAACGGACAATCCGATGGAATCCGGCGGTTGATGATCGCTAATTCCTACGTGCACCTTTTTTTTCCATGCGCCGAAATGAAGCACTACCGAAGGAGGGATAACAACCTGCCGGGGAAGCAGGATTTGATTGGGCTTCAGCCCAGGAATCCATTTGATATACAGCCGATTCACCCTCTTTGTGGATGATAATTTAATAACATGACCAATATATATGGATGCTTGCCCAATAAATTATATATTATTACAAAATTGGACATATCGAGGTGGAAAAGTCAAATATCTTGGCATAAGAAATGACTAGGTATGCGTTTTGGTTGCCCGTGACCGTCAGAGAAGGTAACTTTCTCTGGTGTTCTTGGACGTGGGCGAATTCAGACTGATAAATTGGATGAAGTTATCGGTCGTAACTTAACAGACTCAACGGGAAACAATCGTTAAATCAAGTGAATAAACTTTAGGTTTCGTCTGTGAACAACGTTTTTGGCTTTCCTCAAACGATACGCCTCCTTTACTAGCACAATAACACAGAGTATTTTTCTACAGTTGTTTTTGCTTGTACTTTTGACGGGGGTCAAATGCCTGAATGTATGATATGCTCATGATTTATTTATAAAATTTTCATTTAATACCATTATATAAATCGATATATTTGAAACGAAATCCAAAACACCGGTTTAAAGAGAGCCATGCTAAGAACGGATTCGATTCCTGTTATATCTACACGAATGGCCGAACAAATCTTAGTTAAAATCGGTACGGAGTTAAGAACAACTACATCCCCAGACGAAGGTATTAATTAGACAACGGATTATTACCGCGCGTTCAATCACATCGGGCTCCATATCGGGAGAAGAAATTGCAAATCTTATGATTCGAGATCGTCTATGTTCCATGAATATTTTATGGCCTTCGGTTATCACGCTATTCTGCCAAACACTTTAACAACTGTCGCCTTCTCAAACTTTCAAACGTGTCAGAAAGCATACTTTTCGACACAGATAAAATAGGCTTGTTTTTTTGTGCCAAAACATCATAGATTTAATTTTGGCATGTGCCACGGTGATAAATGATGTTTTGGCATGAAATAGGAGGATACTTATAGATGGGTTTCCGTGAAAGACAACGAAGAAAAATCTCTCCCTCAACCATAGCAATACATGAATTGTTGAAATTTCTTCTTTGATGCCGAAAAGCCTATAGAGGAGTGATCCTATATGCGTCGCGATCAAGTTGCAAAAATATTAAACCGTGGCATCGATACCTTCGCGGAACGTGTTAGTGATCAATTCCGCGACTTATCCACTAAAATCATAAACGATACCTACACCGGTACTATAAATATTTGGTACTTTTTGGATGACAATATTTAATCACATGACTTATGCAGTTCGCTGAATTAATTGGGAATTGTGAGAATCTATGCTTGAATAAACGGGCCACCAGGTCATGAGCAGACTCTTTGGCCAGTAGGCGGAAATAAGACTTGCAAAAC
>NZ_JAVIFU010000098.1 GCF_031157315.1 Paenibacillus sp. LHD-38 | reverse complement strand
AAACTTCATAGTAAGAGCGCCTCCTTGATGGTGTTGGGTTATTAACCCGTCGACAAACCCATCATACCGAGGCGCTCCTTTTTTGACAAAGGCCATTTCTTAGGCCCTACAGGAATGTTTAGCTCATCAAGGATGCCAATTTGCCGGCAGCCTGTGTCACAAAACTACTCTTTCTGGAGGACGAGTTCCAGTCTTCAGGACATCGCGTAAGCTGGCATGGATGTTGCAATATCTCCAGCTGCCCATAAGCGCACCTTCTGCTGTTCTTCAAGATCATCAAAGGTTATTGGTGAACCGATTGTATTAAACATTTCCGACTTCTCGTTAAAGCTGAAATAGATACTCGGCTCCTTTTCCCCATCTACCAATATAAGAACCCGATGATTTAGAGAGTCGATCTTTACTATAGTTCCGTTATATTCTGTTTTTTCGCTCGCTTTTTGAATGTCATAGTCTAGCAAGTCGGGGTTTACGAGCTTTTCAATTTCAGGCTTAGCCTGAGCCTTTCTTGTATCAGGCATCGTAATGATGATTCTGTTCTTTATTACATCGAGCGAGGAGCCGTACAAATTTAGTTTGCTGTAAAGATCATGATCTGTCAGCTTCTGCTGTGCAGCTTCCAATTCCTGAATCGAATGTGTGACATTGACTGTTTTATAAGTGCCGACCTTATATTGATCCGCAAGCAAGCGGCTTGTTTCATCGTTCAACCCTACAATTTTGATATAAACTTTACCTTCTTTCAAATACATATCGCCATTTGCGATATGATTCTCTTCAAGGAAACTACGAACCTCGCCGGGAGCCATCATCGGATTGATCGTACCAGTGCCTACTATATTAAGGTCCACTTCTCTTGCTCCTGAGTTACTCCCAGAGCCACTTGAATTAGAAGGGGTATTCTTACCGTTACTGCTCTTTTCAAGCTGTGTACCGCAGCCCGTGAGTGACAGTGCCAGTAAACTAAGAAGTATTAGCCTCAAAAGTGAAAGTTTCATGAAAGCAACTCCTATCGTGTTCTTTGCAATTCAGACGGATGATTAGTCCTTTTTGTTGCCCGAATCCTTGCCTGCGTTCGGCCTGTTTTTTTGTTTTGCTATTCCGTTAGTGCAAAGAATGTTGCCAGATCCATTGCCAGCAGCCTCCACGATGTTATTGAACTATCGTTACCCGTTAGCTCAATGATTAGGACACATGGTTCAGGATGGTAATAACGATAAAACCTGTTTAATTGAATCTATTTGGTATAACGGTTCATCATGTCCTTCAAGCCACGGATGAATGCCACGTATCCAGACAGGGGTTAATCCAGCAGTATATGCTCCAATAACATCATTAGCTGGATGATCCCCTATATACCATGTTTCAGAAGCACAGACATTTATTTTTTTAAGTGCAATAGCAAATATATCGCTATCGGGTTTCTTCACTTTAACTGTTTCAGAAATAATAACCGTATCTAAATAATCACGAATACCTAAAGCATCAATTTTGTTGTTCTGCGAGAAAGTGCCACCGTTTGTAATAATCCCGAGTATAATTCCACTAGATTTTAGGGTATCTAAAACTTCATACAACCCTGTTGTTGCAACACTACAAAAGGGAAATCTTGATGCCCAATGCTCACTAATTTGAAAAGTTTCAAGCGGCTTATGTGCCCAAGGAAGCTCCACAACGAGTTGGGCAAAAACGTCATCTCTCAATCGATAACCATTTCCGTCTGCACTTTTCAATAACTGATAGAGATCTTCAGAAGATACATCCGTAAAATAACTTTTAAAGATTTGTAAAAACTCAATACTATACCTCATGAGCGATTTGTTTCTATCCGTCAAAGTCTCATCCAGGTCAAAAAGAATTGCCTTAGGTGGCATTTTTTCACTCCTCTCAAAAGCATTCAATCTCACTAGATATATTCTCTTGTCATTTAAACTATCCTGCCCGTTAGCTCAACGAGACTGCGATTTAATGCCAGCAGCCTCGTTTTGATGTTTATTGAGCTATCGTTGCCCGTTAGCTCAATGCTAAGGTTGCACCTTTAGAAGAAGTATTGCTTCATGCTTATAATTTTCGAGGTCGTTTTCTTCATCCACCCACACGGCTTCATTCGGTCTTAGCTGATAAAAACGAGCTACAGCTTCTGTAAGTGCAAATGGTTTACTGACGCTTCGCAATCAATATGATCGGAGTAAGTTGTTTTATCGAAACTGCTGGGAAGATCACTTGCAAAACTGCTGATCAAAACACAGCCGTCCCATTCCTCATACATAAAGAATTCATTTATGCTGATTGTTTTTTCAGCGGAACTAAGCTAGTAAGCGCGAATCGGAGAGAGCATATCGTTCTGGAGAAACAATTGAGGAATAGCGGCTAGTGGATTTCCTCTGCATACATTTCTTCAATGTGCTTAATAATAAGATTGGAGGATAACATTGCGTTCATAATATCTTATATTCATTCTTCTCCGCTAAACATTCGATAATTATTCTTTAGACAGTGACATAACGAAAGTAGATTGGGATTACGGGCAACGGTAACGTTGCGCTGGATTGACCGCTTTAACGGCGTTGCAACGAAGTATCTGCAACATTATTTGGCTTGGTTCCGTTATCTAGACAGCAAGGAATATGAGAACACAACGTCGAATAAGAAAAATATGTTGGTCGCTTCGTGTCTATTTACTGTAAATGAGACAAACAATAATCTTCGACGAACGGCTTTTTCATGCTGAACGGGCAGGTTTGTTTGAAAAGGAGATTACGACTTTGGCGAATGAAGTTGTGTACACCACTGTTATAGAAGAGCTCTTGAAATCAATACCTGATTAGAAAAAGGACGCACAGAATGCGTCCCTTTTCTTATCTTACACGGCGTGCAGTAGCATAATGATCTTTCCAATATCCATAGGTCAGGTTACTGAATCCAACCTTATTTATCGGGGAACTATGAATGAAACGGCCATTCCCCATATAGATCCCTACGTGGTTGATTCTACCATCATTATTTGTGTCGAAAAATACAAGATCACCTTTTACTAGATTGCGCTTGGCTACGTAGTAGCCCCTTTTGGCCTGATCACGGCTTGTACGAGGCAAATATTCACCTTCACGCATAAATACCAGCTTGGTGAAAGAAGAGCAATCAGCGTACCTGTAACCGGTATTCCACGGCTCAGCACCAAAATCGTACTTGAAGTCTCCAAGGTAATTATCGGCTCGGCTTGCGATCTCTTGACCGGTAGCTGCGAACGTCAATGTTCCGACCAGCAGCGATCCGACCAGCAGCGATGTGGTTGTACTAACTAGCTTTTTGAACATTCGTTTTCACTCCTTGTCTGTAATGTATTTGCATAGCTTTGATACTGTGCGGTGAAATCCTAAGTATCTCAGCTGAAGGATAACTCCCGTGGTGCCTAACCAATGGTAACATAGATGGAAATGAGGCTAAACCCCATAGAATTTACCAAATCAATTTTAGTAAATGTAGCCTCAAACGACCGAACACCTTGAAAACACTGACTAAATTAAAGCTGAACACTACCGGAAGTCCATAGGGATATTCCAGAAATTACTTGCAATCCGTGTTACATATCGCCTTCATTTCCAAACTTTAGTGTCAAAATATCCAATAATATCATTTGGGATCAGTTAAAATTATTGTTTTTTGCTACGAGCACTGCGGCAGCTCTTTTGGTATTTAACTATCGTACCCGTTAGTTCAACAGGCTGCCTTCCTTAACCGAAAATTGTCTTTTGTTTCATCAATTAAATATTCCTTCAACTGCCCTACGCATATCCATTTCATTGACTCTGCGTATTTTAAATGGTTCCATAAAGTATTGAAATGTCGGCAGAAATACCTTACCTCTGGGACATAGAATATATCCCTTCCCACCTACACCAACCATGAAAGAAAATTTCTCATTTTGTTTCGTCGTTAAAGTTACTGAAAATGGTCCCCCTTTTGGCATTGGACCGTAATACGGTTTTATATCTTCCTTTCTTGCTGTTCGTAATATCTTGATTAGTGATTCAATCTCATTTCTTGTGAGTGTCCATTGAAGCCCCGGACCCCATTTTACATGCGCAGATTGGATTTCATTTGAAGTTAATCTAAATGCACGCATATCATTTTCACTTAGAGGTGCATTAGATGGAGTTGAATCAGCAAAAACAGAGGAAGAACTAATCAAAAAGCAGATAATTAAAATCGAGTACAACGTTTTCTTCATTTTTCACCTCATTGTTTTTTGGGGATAGTTTTCCCTAAATGAGGAAAATCATTACGCTATCCTGCCCGTTAGCTTAATAATAAATGGAGCAGCTGCCGTGGCAAACTGCTCCATTTTCCGTTCAACTATCGTTACCCGTCCTTCGGTTTTAAGGGTTTATCTCACATATACTCACTCATTCGCAGGATTTCGTCGCCATGGAATATAACTGTTGTTCAGAAAGCAAGCTCATTAGGCACCGTTGCTCTGGTCTTGGGCATGCGGGAACAGAAGAAGCGTGTGGGACATTTCTCCAAGTACTATTCTTCTGCACGCATACTCCACAATTTCCTTGGGGTTCACCATCCCATAGCTCTACGGGTCTATGCCCTTACATTCCTTCGTTACACCTGGCCAAGGCGTGGAGACCGATTGCGTTTAGCTGACGGGTCTGAGCCCTTATCGGGTACGAACTCGGTCCTCCGTGCTTTCTTTGTGAAATCCCGCGAATGAGTCAATATACGTGATCGTTTAATCCGTCTTAGGCAGCTTGAATGCAGGTAGGGACAGCTTTTTCAGGAGAAAAAGTTCCCACCCGACTAACAATGCCGATGATGATTCGTGCCAATTTCCCAATCAGTTTAAATACCGATTGGTGCTTCTTTATTTGCTTGACTTGAACATTATCCTTATGCAGCCGTCGGAATATAGGGTTATTTCCTACGAGTTGGAGCATAGCCAGATACAGATATTTTCGCAGCATAGCATCACCTCTTTTAGAAAGCACGATCTGTCCCTTGCGCTTCCCCGAGGTGCTTTCGGCTAGGTTTAAGCCTGCCTTACGCAATAATTGACGTCCATGGGCATACTGTCTGAGGTCACCAGCACCTGATAGAATGGCTGCAATGCAGATCGTGCCTAGGCCGATAGATCGAAGCTGATTGGCCATAGGAATTTCGCTGAGCAACACTTGTATATCCTTTTCTATTCTTTCTAGTATCTCAACAATCCGTTCGAACTCTTGAAATAGCCGCCCCAAATCCTGCTTTGCTTCATCGAGGGCAGTTGTTTCGCCTACACTTCGCTTAGCTTGAGCGATGAGCTGCGCAGCTTTCTGCATGCCCGTGGAGCCACCGGCTCGCTTCATATGTTCTCTCCATCCTGTGATCACTTCTGATACGGATAGAGACGCTAGATCCTGCGGAGAAGGGAATTCTTTCAGAGTAGCTAAGGACCGTTTGCAGGTCCAGTCTTCAAACACTGAGAAATACTCAGGGAAGCGAATGTCTAGCCAGCGAATGATCCGGTTCTGCAGCCGTACACTATTCGCCACCCAAAATTCCCGATCACTCATAATCGTTTTCAACCTTTGAAAAACGATAGCCTGTCGCGAGTATTCATAGTAGTAGCCTCGGCTGACCACGTCCGCAATGACAAGCGCATCCTTCGGATCACTCTTAGAGGGAGAATTATCGCGGTTCTCCTTGTTTCGTTTGGTGGTGGCCGGATTCACCATGACAACGCTCTTGCCCTTGTCGGCAAGCCAATTCACCAGGTTATACCCGTAGTGTCCTGTCGGCTCCATACCAATTATGAGCCCTTTTAAACGGTGTTTCTGTTGTAATCCATCTATCCATCGTTCTAATTTTTCGAATCCTTCAATTGTATTTGAGAATGATAGATGTCGCTTACTAAGTATGATGCCGCGAAAATTGGTTGCTTGTGCTACATGAGTTTCCTTCGCGATATCTATACCCACAACAAGGTGAGATGTAGATATTCTTTCAATGCGTTGATTTTGTTCGGCTGATTGCTTAAACTTCATAGTAAGAGCGCCTCCTTGATGGTGTTGGGTTATTAACCCGTCGACAAACCCATCATACCGAGGCGCTCCTTTTTTGACAAAGGCCATTTCTTAGGCCCTACAGGAATGTTTAGCGTAATGAATCATTCAATTTCTGAGTAATATGCTCGGGGATACCTTCAAAGCCTCTAACCGTTTTTATTACACCATCTACATATAATTCAAGCTGGTCCCAGAAAACGAAGAGTATTTCTTTTTGTTCATCAGTAATAAAATCCATCCACCCATCGGCAACCAATAGTTGATTATCGTCATAGAGACTTACCCCAGAGAAATTTTGTATTAGACCATCCATAAAGTTTAGGCAATGCCCCTCCATGACACTATCTGACCAGTCGAAAGAAAGATTATTAATATCACTTCTGTAATAAAGAAGGTCCCGAAGTAACTGTGTTTCAACCTCCTGTCGTAATTTGGGTCCCATACAACTTGAAAGCCCTACTTCAATATAATCTGAACTCAAGGTTTTCTCCTCCAAGTCATTGAACTATCGTATCCCGTTAGTTCAGGCTATGTAACCAGATGTGACCATCCAGGGTTGGTCTTCATTTCATAGATTTTTTGGAGAGTATGGACATGCTTCGTCTTCTCGTCATCAGCCTCTGTGTGGAGATACCCCCCTACAAGCCTGTACCCGAATACGAGAAGAATTATCTCATAGACACAATGATCGGCGATTCGGGTTACATGTGCATACTCCGAAAAGCCTTTGTAATACGCGGGGACGCATCGCTGGTAGTATTCGACCATGTGATCGATATCCGGTTCATCTGCGATCAGGCTTGCGAGATCCTCGCCCAGGTATCCCCATCCGCTGGTATCCCAGTCGATGAGCGCGATATTCCCTTCAGCATAGATCAGGTTGGTTACCCAGAAGTCCCGGTGGCATAGCACGAGGGGCAATTTTTCGATACGAGCGAATATCTCGTCTGCTTGCTCATCGATGTCGATGAGCATTTGCCGCACGTGCAGCGGGAATCCGCAATCCTCCGAGCGTATATAATCGTAGACGACCGGCCATGACCGATAATGCAGGTACGTATTTTTCATGAGATCCGCATGGCTCAGATTGGTCAGGCTCTGCAGCACGGCGGGCTGCTCCGCATACAACTTGCCTTGAAAGCGCCCTAACTCCAGCGCGGCCTTTTCATACATGTCACCGGTCAAGTCTAAACCGGTTACGCCATCGATATATTCCAGCCACAGCTGGTATTCATTTTCTTCGGCATTGAGCTCGGCGTGATAACATGTCGGCCAGCGGAGGGCTTGCGAGAACGTCGCTCCCAAGTCAGACGAATAGAGATCATATTCCCGACGCCATGAGCCCGGATCGCCGTAACGCTCCCATTTATTCTGGATTTTCAGCACTATACGGTACGGCAATTTTTTGCCATCCACGCTTTCGGCGATCCCCGTTACCAGGTACACATTTCCCACAGTTCCGCCCTGTAACGGCATAGTTTGGCAGTCGGCAGAGATGATATCCGTCTTGAACCGTTGGTTTAAAGCGTAAATCAGCTTTTCAAGTTCAATATTCATTTATTCCTCCGTTTTCTCCGTTTGCTTACTCCACATGGCGAGAGTTTTGTTTCGAGTTCTCTTGTCGATGAGGTAGCTCGTATTATCCTGGATATACTCGTTATCATGCTGCGGGGCATAGAAACCCATCTATTGAGAAGACGACAGCCGTTAAACCAGCTGCTTAGATGATTATATCAAATGTAATCCCTAATTTTGGGAAGACTTTAGTTATAACTATTCTGCCCGTTAGCTTAATAAGAAGAACAGGCCACCGTAGCGCCTGCTCGTCATGTATTCACTCCCCCTCGGTATTTGTCAAGATAGTTGTCGCGATTTAATGAAAATAAGATAGTTACGTTTGCGTTTTTTGCTCAGCCAGAATAGGCATAGCTTTTTCCGGGTTAAGCCAAACTTCTTCTTCCAA
>NZ_JAVIFU010000097.1 GCF_031157315.1 Paenibacillus sp. LHD-38 | reverse complement strand
GGAGGACCTCCAGTACAACCTTCGTCTTAAACTCTGAGGTATATCGGTTCCGTTTTTCCATTGCTTCATTATAACTTATTTTTCTTCCTCCCGTGTCTCAACCTATGGGAGCATTATAATATGATCAAGCTGGATAAGAAAAAGGTGTTATATATAGTCAGTCCGATCATCTTTTTAGTTTCGATGATGCCGCAAAATATCGTTCAACTTGCGGCTTTAGGGATGCTTGTCAGCCTATTGGGTCTTGTTACCGCGATGATTATTCCGGGAATATTATTGCTTATAGCCAAAATACGCGGGGTGTAACGAGTGCGAAGAAAAATGATGCTTTTCCTTTGTTTATCCGTGACCTGCATTTTCCTTTCGGGCTGTTGGGATAGAATCGAGCTGGAGCAGCGTGGTTTTGTAATTGGAGTTGCGATTGACGAAGGGTCTGAACCCGCAGATCCCGAGTACAAAGGCAGCGCGCAAACTTTTAAGGTAACCTTCCAGGTTGTCATTCCAGCAGGATTAAAGCAGATGAGCCAGCAGGGCGGCACGCTGTCGGGGCAAACCTATTTCAACGTGTCTTTCGAAGGAAAAAGCATGCAGGCGATTATTGCTAAGATGTCAACGCAAACGAGCCGTATGCCTTTCTTTGAACATCTAAAACTGATTGTAGTGTCAGAGAAGGTTGCCAAGACAAAATATGGGTTTGCAAATGTACTGGACTTTTTCCTGAGGAATAATGACGCTCGTAGAAACGTTTCGATCATGATTGCTAAAGGCGCTGCGAGTAAAGTTTTTGAAATTACTCCGGAAGGCGAGAAAGGACCGGTTATGTTCATTCAATCGATTTCTAAACATAAACAAAGCATCAGCATGGTGGCTGAAACAAGGATTGGAGATATTCATGAGTATTTGCTGAAAAATGAAAGCTTCGATCTTGAAAAAGTAACCGCGGTGAACAAGGATGTATCGCTTATTGGAGCAGCCGTCATGGATGCCAATAAAAATAATTTGGTTGGTTTCTTGAACGAGACGGAGACACAAGGTCTTAATCTAATAAAGCCCAAAATTAACGGGGGAGCTCTGGAGGTCAAAATGGGCGATAGTTTGGTTGTATTTGAAATTGAGCGTATTGAAAGAAAAATTCAAGCAGATACAACTGAACTCAAGCCCATTCGATTTCATATCCATGTTTCCATCGAGGGAAGAATTTCAGAAACCTTTGAACGAATCGATTTCCTTGAACAGGACCCGATAGATGAGATTCAGAAGAAAGTCAAGGAGGAGGTTGTGAGCATCATTCAAAAAACAATTTCGAAAACGCAGAATGAGTATAAAAAAGATGTTTTGGGCATGGGGGCATATTTGAAGCAAAATAAACCGAAAGTATGGAATAAAGTAAAAAACAATTGGGATACGGAAACGAATTATTTTTCCAAGAGCGAAATTTCGGTTACCTCCACAGTGAAAATAAGAAGGATTGGTTCCGTGAACAAAACAGAGAAAAGGAATGATGGGCAGTGAATATCGATTTGAACATTGGTGCGATACCTTCGGGATTAAGCTTCTTTTGCGCGCTGCTGACGGTTTGTATTCCGGTGGTTATCAGTTTGATTCATGCAAAGCTGCATAAGCTGGGAGATCCGCCTTGGAAAAAGAATTCGGATCCTGATCAGTAAAACAATCCCCCAATCTTATGGATAAAGATTGGGGGAAGCTATTTACTTCATTCGCAGCATCATGGTCCACAAAGATGAACTTTCATAGCCAAGCCGCCAGGCCGCAACACCTGCCAGATCATAGGCTTTGGCAATATCAATGCGTGCTTTTACCGTGCTTTCGGTTTCCGCCCAGAACAGATAGGTGTAACCGTCCTTGACGTACTTATACTTCATTTGTCCGGATACAGGGTCCAGCACCCCATGAGCATTCGTCTCGGCAATCAGCTTAGGAACCTCTTTCATAAAAATGGCGCGATTCCCAACCAGCTTATTCATACTGTCCAACTTCCATTCCCTTACGTAGAACGGAATGCCAAGCATAAGCTTATTTCGAGGAATGCCATAGCTTAAAAATTGTTTTACGCCTTCTTCAACCCAATGCAGCCCAGCGACTGAACCAGGGGTTTCGCTGCCGCTCCAATGCTCGTCATAAGCCATAATGATGACGGTATCCACTACTGTTGCTAATGCGGCATGATCATAGGCTGTCAAGTGGTTCCAGCTCAAGCTGCCGCGGGGCAAGTCGATGGATATTTGCAGCCCTTTGGCATGAACGGCTTTTGCGAGTGCAGTTACAAAGGTTGTATATGCCTTTCGATCGCTGCCGGCCACCTCTTCAAAGTCAAGGTTGATGCCAGCTACGCCGAGCTGTGCCAGCTTTGAAGTGAGATTATTAATAAACGTCAGCTGAGCGGATGTGTTTTTTAGAAACTCCGTCGTCATTTTCCTGTTAAATTGGTTGTGAACAAGAGGCATGACTTTTATCCCCTGCGCTTTAAAGGTATTCGCTACCGTTTGATCTGAAGTATCGGTCAGCTTTCCATCAGCGGATGCGAGCTCAAACCAAGTAGGGGAATCAATGGATAAGCCTTGTGTATTTGCAACCTGATTGATAACGGTAGAGCTTGTCGCGCTTCCATTCCAAGCCAAATAGATAAGTTTTTTTGTATTGCCCCAGATTTTACGTCCTTCGATCGTCCTTACGGTACTGTTGGAATAGCCCTTCGCAAAAGCAATCGCGCTGCTTATTGCATTAAAGGATCTAATCTTCTTTTCTCCCTGATAGACAGCTAAATACGGAATGCCAGACCAATAAACATAGCCTTTGTATATAACTTCAGTATTCGACGTTTTCTTAGCCAGCTGAACAGCCTTATCCAAGCTTATGAAGGAATGCAGCGTAACGCCATTTTGCATAACCAAATAGGCAGGAACGTTGGAATGAACGATTTTTCCGTTTGCCGTGTTGCGAACCTCGCTTCCTGGAATGGCATTGGATGCTTGTATGGCATCGTATAGGAAGGAGTAAATAGGTTGATCCTGAGCAGGATTACCATTCACAGTGATTTGGTATACGGGAGTTGCCTTTCGCTGGGCTGTTTTTTGAGCAAAGGTAAGATTGCTCCATACCCAAGTGTTCGTCGATAAATCGATAACGTGCGCGTTACCCCATTTTTTGGCTTCTTGCTTGGCGGCTGCAAGGGTAAGGAAGGACCAATTCGTTCTGGTATTCTCTCCTTGATAAAGCCTGAATTTGGCATAAGACTGATAGACCCAGCCAATGTTTTCTAGATCGCGAATATGTACGTTGGTTAATGTCTTTGCTGCGGATAAGGCTTTAGCATAAGTGGTAAATTCCCATTTTGGGTTCGTTTGGCCATTCTGATAAACCTTGTAACGGGGAAAGTTGTCCCACACCCATGCGCGATTGGCAATTTTCTCGACATGGCTGTAGCCAAATTTTCCTGCATAAGTGATAGCTTGCGTTTCAGTTGCAAATTCACGAAGCGCTTGGTCATTCTGATAGACACGAAACTTCGTCATTTGCGCTGCTGCTGCTGCATCTGCAATTCCACTAACAGACGTCATTAGGGTTTGGCAGAACAATAGCAGCAGCAGAGCCGTACTCATTCTTTTTCTCATCTGAAGCTGTATTCACTCCTCTCTAGTCAAGTGGTTAGACGCATGAGGAAGAGGGAGGTTGCTCGAAAGCTATGAAAATATCTCTAGTAATTAATGGAAATGGGATGGGTAGACTTATATAGCCATAAAAAAAAGCATCCCAGAGCTTCTTATCGTCACGATAAGGTCAGCTGTAGGATGCATTTTTCTATTCTTCAGTTATATCTGCCCAAAATTCTTCATCTGCATCTAAAGTTATATTGGAGCGAAAAACACGCCGGTTGTATTGTTTATATATATATTGCTCGATGGCTTCGAGGATATTAGCTTCAATAATGTATTGGCTGCGTCCATTGACCCAAACCTCGGCCGTATAGCCGTATTCTTCTTCCCAGGAGAGCTGCACTTCAACGTCTGTAGGGCTTACTCCTCTGCGGTCGGCCATATTAAGGCAGATCGCGTTAATAATTTCATCCGTATAAATGCGCACGGTTAGTAAGGTCTCCGTCGGTCTGGCGGGTTACGTTTGCTGCGCAGATAAACGAATGCTACCCTTATGAGCATGATAACTGCAAAGATAGCGAGCAGGTTAATCATAAGACCTAGAATATTGCCAAAAGCACCCCATCCGGCAAATAAGCTGCCGAACATCAAGCCTGCCAAGCCGCCGATCATTAACCCCTTCATCAAGCTGCCGCCGCTAAAAAATCCAGGTTTTGTTGTGCCGGCAGTCGTGCCTGCTTTTGTTCCCGGGTTAGTCTGGCTGACGTTTTCTGATTTTTTAGGGTTTTGCGTAACGCTTTGTTTTGGAGATTTTATTCCGCCGCGCGGTTTTGCATCGGCATATTGACCGAAACCTAAAGTGAAGAATAGCGCGAATGCCAGCATGACCATGAATCCCTTTTTCATCTGTCTGTTCTCCTCCTGATATCTTTGTTATTTCCATTGCTATAGAAATAGAATACGGCTAATATAAACAAAGGTTTCATTTCTTCCTATAGGATTGGTTTAAATGTATGAAAGTATAAGCGACATATGCTAATATTTTTAATAATATGGAATACGACAGAAAGCTATTTGAAAAAGGTAAGGAGGCTCATATGCAATTATTTCCCAAAGCTTATATTGATTATCTGGTGGAGTTCCATGCTTCTAGAGATTATTTCGAATGCCATGAGCTGCTTGAGGAGTATTGGAAGGAGCATCCTGAAGATCCGCTCTCGCTGACATGGGTTGGCCTTATTCAGCTAGCAGTCGGCCTCTATCATGAGCGCAGAGGCAATCGACGTGGTGCGGAGAAGATGCTTGTACAAGCGGAACGGAAGTTGTTTATGGCACCGCTGGCTGAGCTAGGCATCAAGAAAGACAGTCTCGTTGAGCAATTGAAGTTAAGAATTACCTCCTTGCAGACGGGAGAGGACAGGTTGTATAGCGACATCGATTTCCTAATCATTAATGATGAGGTTGCTGCTTTATGCAAGCAGGCATGCGAGCAGCGGGGGTTAAAATGGGGAACGCCAAGCCCGCTCCATGATGAATCGATCATTCATAGGCACACGAAGCGGGACCGATCCGAAGTGATATTAGCCAGAATGGAAGCTTATGCAGCAAAAAAACGAGAGCGTGAAGGGTAGTTTTTACACCCGTTACGCTCTCGTTTTTGTTGTCAGGCTTGTTTGTAAGCATCATCTACAAGCTCTAGTTCACCCGTTTCTGAATCGATAATCAATCCATGGACCAGAATATTCATTGGCAGCAGGGGATGGTTGCGAATAATACTAACACTGTTTATTACGCTGTCCCGCACGTTATCGAAGCCGGTAAGCCAGCGCATTAAATTTAGACCAGAATGCTTCAAAGTTGTGATCGTCTCGCTTGATACGCCCCGCTCTTCCATATGCTGAATGATCAGCTCGGGATTGATTCCCGTCATGCCGCAATTACTATGCCCGATAACAAATACTTCGTCAGCTTGCAGCTCATATAAAGCAACCAGGATACTCCGCATAATATTTCCGAAGGGCTGAGTAACGATTGCACCTGCATTTTTAATTATTTTGGCATCGCCATTTTTGAGGTTCATCGCTTTGGGAAGCATTTCGGTCAGTCTTGTATCCATACAGGTGACAATGACCATCCGTTTATTTGGATATTTACTCGTTGAATATTTCTCATACTCACGATTTTCTACGAATTGTTTATTGTAGGATAAAATATCATCTATTTTGTTCATACGACACTTCCCTCAGTTAAGAAGCGAAGGTTTGATGTGTAAATTTGATTGTCGCTTTTTAGAGTAAAGGTATTGCGCGCCGGATCGTAATCGACACGAAGCATCGGTTCATAATAAATCTCATGACGGGGCTCATAATAGAAAGGCAAAGGATCGCCTTGCGCAAGCTTATCGTCCACAGAGGGTTCGTTTATGAGTTGAAGAGTCGGAACACCGCTGACGACACATCCGCAGCCTTCCATATCATGAAGCAGCTTAAGGTGTGTGATTCCGTCATTTAAATAGGGAGATAGCCGATCGGTTGCAGCTTTCGAAAAAGTAATATGCATATTGATTTCCTCGCTTTCTCTCTATTGCACAGTATGACTAGCAGGTTTAAGATGATTATAAGGATTGAATTAATCAAGATCAAGTGAAGTTCCAATGAAGGCTCAATTGAAGAGTAGGATTTATCCAGGAAATGAGAAAGGTGGAATAACGATGACAGCTAATCAAAATGAAGCTTTGCAAGGCTTTAAGGAAACGATCCGTAAAATAAAAAGCTATGAGGAAGCACTTGGTGTCCTCTATTGGGATTTGCGTACGGGCGCTCCCCGCAAAGGAATGGATAATCGTTCCGAGGTAATCGGGGCTTTATCCGCTGACCAGTTCAAGCTTGCCACCTCGCCTGAGCTAGGGGACTTAATCTCCACTTTAGAGGATAAGACCGTATTTTCAAATCTAACCGAAATTGAACAGCGCTTAGTTTCCGAGACCCGCAAGGAGTATGACCGAAGCGTAAAAATTCCACCGAAGCTTTATCAAGAATACGTGGTGCTTGCCTCTCAATCTGAATCGAAGTGGGAGGAAGCGAAGGAGAACAATGACTATGCGGGATTTCAACCGTATTTAGAGAAGGTTATTCAATACACGAACCAATTTATCGATCTATGGGGACCTAAAGCGACTCGGTATGATACACTGCTTGACCAATACGAGCCGGGAATGACGGTTGGGGAATTGGATCAGGTTTTTGGCGGCTTACGCTCGCAGTTAGTTCCGCTTGCAGCAGCAATCGCGAATTCGCCTCATCAGCCAGATACTTCGTTTCTTAAGCAAAACTATGACAAGTCCGCTCAAAAAGCATTCAGTTTATACATATTAGAGCAAATGGGTTACAACTTCGAAGCCGGACGGCTGGATGAAAGCGCGCATCCGTTCGCTACAGGTCTCAGCCCAGGTGACGTTCGCATTACCACACGATATTTGGAAAACGATGTAACGAGTGCTTTGTTTGGCACGATACATGAGGGCGGTCATGCACTGTATGAACAAAATATTATGGAAGAGTTGATTGGCACGACCCTTTGTACTGGAACATCAATGGGCATCCATGAGTCGCAATCCCGTTTCTGGGAAAATGTAATCGGCCGCAGCAGGCCGTTCTGGAATCGTTATTTCGGCGAGCTTCAAAAACGATTCCCTGGGCAGCTTGACGTCAGCGTTGATCATTTTTACCGCGGTAACAATGTCGTACAACCCTCGCTGATCCGAATTGAAGCAGATGAGCTTACTTATAATTTGCATATCATTATTCGCTACGAGATGGAGAAGCTTATATTTAATGGCGGGGCCAAAGCAGCGGATTTGCCAGCGATTTGGAATGATAAATACAAGGAGTATTTAGGCGTTACGCCGCCAAATGATGCAGAGGGCGTGCTTCAGGACGTACATTGGTCAGGCGGGGCATTCGGCTACTTCCCGTCCTACTCCCTCGGTAATATGTATGCGGCACAAATCGCTGACACAATGGAGCGGGAGCTGGAGGGCTTCTGGACAAATGTCGGAGAAGGCAACCTGCTGCCGATCAAGCAATGGCTGACTGAACGCATTTACAAATACGGCAAGCTAAGAACGCCTTCTGAGCTCATTCAGAGCGTGACAGGCAAACCGCTGGACCCGCAGTATTTGGTCACTTATTTAACGAATAAATACACAGATATCTATAAGCTGTAGCTAGAAGCAGTTCAGTTCATACGAAAAGAAGGCTGTCCCATCGTCAAAGGACGATGGCCGACAGCCTTCTTGTGCGCTTGGCAGCGCAATCGACTAGGGAGTGAAAGTCTCCAGTACACTGCGAGGTGGCGGAAGTACATAGCTGACGCATAGTGCTAGTCCGTGAGGATAGGTGCGGAGGATGCG
>NZ_JAVIFU010000096.1 GCF_031157315.1 Paenibacillus sp. LHD-38 | reverse complement strand
ACAGCTCCTTTTGCTTTGTAGTTCTGAAAATGGTGTGGTTTACACTATCCATTTTTAACCTACGATTCGAAGTAAATACGGGGCTGTTTTACGTTCATCATAGCTAGTTCAATGAAGGAATCTATACAAAGATGAAGGAGCTGCCGCGGCAGCTCCTTTTTACTACTTCACAAAATAAGGGTTTTTGTACAGATGTACTGCCGGGCGTTAAGCTAACGGGCAGATTAGTGCAACTAAACTACCGTCGAACCCGTCTTTATTTTGAATGCTATTTTTATCGACGTGAACGAAAAACGTAAAGAAGCAGTCGCAGTCACATCCATCACAATGGATGGCGCATCTGCAGAACCCGAGAACCGGTTCCAAATGAATGTCAATCGGCCGTTTTTCTTCGCATAGAAGATCTGCAGACAAAGTCATGGCTGTTCCTCGGATCGAATACGAATCCTTAACGGCACAAGATCAAACCAAAGGAGAAACCAAGTATGAATATGAAACTGCCCATTATTATCGGTACATGCCTGCTTCTTACAGGGGGCAGCGTGTATGCATCAGACAAATTTCCCGAGCAGACAAAGACAGCGGTGAAATCTGTGCCATTTAACCAAGAGTTTGAGAAAGTTGAAAATATAGACATCCAGGAGAGTAGAAGGCTCACAATGGAGAGAATTACGGCTCTTGAAGTCAAAGATTTGTCTTTATTAGAAAGCATGTCCGATCTGATCGTACTCGCTGAGAAAGCTGGAGAATCCACAATCAGGAGAGTCGGAGGGAAAGGTGAAATTGATCAAGCTGTAACTTCAATCAAATTGCTGCAAGTATTCAAAGGTGAGGCGGAAAAGGGCCAGGAACTTTCAGTATCAGAGAGCGCTTTTTTCGAGGATGGAAGCATGTTTCGGTCAGTTACCGGCTATGTTCCGATGGTGAAGGGAGACCAATACACTTTATTTTTGCAGAAGGATGCGTCCGGCATATACGTTCCAGTAGGTGGTTATCAAGGGAAATTCAATCTGAATGATTCGAAATCATCCATCCGCTTTACGTGTGGCACCTTGACCCGGCAAGAAATCATCGATAATGAAGTGCATTTTGCTGGCAATACGGAACATTTCAATTCTCTCAAAGAGCAGATTGCTGCAAAATATAAACTTTAATCAGATGCGTCATTACATTGACGGGAATCGATAGTACAATATTTTAGGACTGCCGCATGGCAGTCCTTTACTCAACTAACAGGCAGGATAGTTTAGTCTCCATATGGAATATGTTGTGTTGGGGGAGGGGGTAAATGATTACTCTAAGGCAAATGTCAGTAGCTTTTCTCATTCATGGCGATAAGTTGTTGATGATGGAGAAACCAAAAAACGCAAGTTTTTTTTCAGGTATGGTTGTACCTATTGGAGGGCACCTAGAGCAACATGAAATTAATAATCCGAGTGAAGCATGTTTGAGGGAAGTTGAAGAAGAAACAGGGCTGACAACCGACGACCTTACAGGATTGGAACTTAGATACATAATTTTACGGATTAAAGAAACAGAAATAAGAATTCAATATGTATATTTTTCAAATGCAAAGCACATAGCTGTACGCGAGAGTGAAGAAGGTGCGCTCTTATGGGTTGATATAGGCTTAGTTGATAAAATAAATGTAACTGCCACAACGAAATACATAATCGAGCATTATTCTAGGAATAAAAATTCATCCGATATTTATGTGGGTACGATGAAATCAGTTGAAAGTGAGCCCGAAATAACCTGGGCATTACTAGAAGATTGGGAAAAACTCAAGGTCGCATTAACGGAGAGCGATAGTTGAACAATCAAGGAGCAGTTTGCTACGGCAGCTGCTCCATTTCTTTGTTAAGCTAACGGGCAGGATGTGCAACAATAAATCTTTATTTACGTCTGATTAAATGAAGAACTAAGGGGGGATAGTTTGAGAAAATCTCTGTTTTTGATGATTCCGCTCTGGCTGGCAAGCACTTTTTTTGCAATATGGCCAATTCATGCGGATTGGGCATACAATTTTGTTGTAAACGACGGTAAATCCTATATCATTTCTGACAATCGAGTGGAAAAGGAACAAATCGGTTCAATAATCGGCAAAGTTTCATCATTTTCAGACAAGGAAGGCACATACTCAGGTAATTTTTCGAATCACTATCCGAAGGGCACTGAATATTACGATATCAAAGGCGTTGACAAAAACGAGGCAATTGCGATAAAGATAAAAGATGGGTCATTCATTAAAGCGAATTATGAGGGTGAATATGCTGGTTCCACATTTAATTGGGGAAAATTTTTATGGTGTATTGCCGGCTTATTCTTGCTAGTCCTTGTCATTGTCATTGTGAAAAATAATTGGAAATGAATCTAATACAAAAATTCGCATGGATTGGTGCTATTTGGGCAATAAGTATGATTTGTATGGTTGTGGGGTTATTATTCTGAACAATGAAGGTTTTAAAGGGACGAGGATATGAAACGAAATTTAACATTACTCATGCTAATACTCAAGTCATTATTTTTACTGAGTGGGATTGCTCCGAATACTCATTATGAAGAGAGAAATCTGGAGAAAACAAAGAGGGATGAAGACCACGGAACAATTGCAATCTATTTGCAAAACAAACATAGCGATATTTATGGTGGAACATACACTTCCATTGATGGCGAAAAATACTTTTTACTAACTGAGGCAACGCCGGAGATAAAGAAAGAAATTAAAGGAAAGAGCGCTTACCCGGACACATTTTTAATCAAAAAAGTTCAATACTCGGTAAAGCAACTGGAAGCTGTAAAAAGAAAAGTATCGGAAGCAGTAGATGTGCTTGATCTTCAAGGCGTAGGCCTTGATATTGAAAATAATAAGGTTGTTGCCATTACCACGACAACGCCAAATGCAAAAAATATTGATATTTTGAAAGATAATGATCCTGGTATTATCCACTGGAAAGTGAATAAGGAAAAGAGTATATATGAACCGTTATGAAGAATGTTAAATAAGTAGTTACGGGTATGATAGTGGAATAACACACATGATGAGCAGGCGCTGCGATGCCTGCTCTTTTTATTCAACTAACAGGCAGGAAAGTGGAATTATTCCAAAGGGTAAACGTAAGATATGAATATTAATATTTGTCGTATGGGTATAGAGCAATTTTGAGAAAAAAAGAGGGAGGAATTTGGAGGTTTTATTGGGATTTTTTGCAATTCTAGTTTCGATTTTCTTCATATTTTTATTAATTTTTGGACTTATACAATGCAGGAAAAATCACTTCATGGTAGGCTTTTACTTCTTTCTTATTATTTTAATACTGAAGATCTATGATTTTATTGCACCTTTTACAATAAGTCGACTCATTGATTCTTATAATAACCGTACTACACTACCGTTGGGAATGACATTTGGAGAGTTGATTTCATTACTGAATTTCATCCCTAGGTTTATAGAAGTTATTGCTTTTATCTTTCTAGTTGCTGGACTGTATCGAATGTGGAAAACTAAGACATTAAAACCTTGAAACTGAGATAAGTGATTAGGCCAACGGGGAACGATAGCAATAAAACTAAACCACGAGGCTGCCGCGGAATCGATTGGCAGCCTGGTTAACGCCAACGCAGATACTGAAGCTGTATATGGTAAGAATTGATGATTGCGGTCAGTCTTGCCACATGTTATTCTCCAGTAGCTCCAAGAAAAAAAGTTTTGAAGAAAAGCTGCGAAAGCGAGTCTATTCTTCGACTACTTTTGTGTTTATAAACCGATAAGAACTGTGTTTAGCTCCACATTCGGCCGTTAAGCGATTGGTGTAGAGAGGAAGTACGCAATGCAAAAACACATTAAAATCTATGCACTGATGCTCATTGTTCTCCTTTGTGTTAACGCGGCGGTTTACAGACACTTGGATAAGCGATCGGACGAAAGTTACAATAATCTCAAGTCACTGTATCAGCAAAAGAATGTCTCGGCATTTTTGTATCTGATAAAACACGCATCATCCTCGATTCCGCTTGCCGAGACCCTGGAGACGATCAGCCAGACAAAGGAAAACGAAGATCCCGTCAAAGTTCGGGCACTGATCGAAAAGGCAAAAATACAGGCGGAGGAGTTGGACGAGCAACTGTTGACGTTTATCGAATTTAGCGACGATTATTCGAACAACGCAGAGCCGCGGCTGTCAATCAATCAAACCGTTATGACCTCGGATATACAAGAAGACATGTTTGAACTTGCCTTTATGGCGCGAACTTGGCGTCCGCTATACAACATAAGTTATGCTTATTGGAAATCCAATCCCAAAATGATTGACGCCAGGACTCGTGAAACCTTGCGTTTGCTCGCGACTGAGCTTCGTGACTTAGACAAGACGATCTCTTTATATAAAGAGAACGCATCATTCATTACTCCGCTTGATTACGCGACGCATACTAAACCGCGGTTGCTGGAGCAACTGAAGCCTCATCTTGAAAAACTAAAAATCATTCAGGACGATTTTGTGGAAATAAATAGCCCGTGAAGCGAGTAAGAATGGTGAAGGATTCCCGCGTACAACTGAGCTCTGATATAAAGAAGGGCTCTTTTTATTAGCTGCGCATATTGACGCGGACTATGAATAAGGTAGTCAGTCTTTTTGTTGGAGGACTAGTTAGTACATCAGATGAATCAAAGCCCCATGCACAGGGAATCAAGTTACAGCGGATGTGCTCCTTGGAATAGCGGAATCAGTAAAGTAAGTTTATATATTGAAGAAAATCGATGCCTTACTAAGCTAACGGGAGACGATAGTTGAATAACACACAAGGATGAGCAGACGCTATAGTAGCCTGTTCTTTTTATTAAACTGACGGACAGTTATGCTCAATTGAACGCATCACTTAATGCTTTCGATGTCAACGTCGATTATAATAAGATAGGAGCTGCTAAAAGCAGCTCCTAAATGAAGAGGGGATAGATCATCCGGCGCAAAGGAATAGATCTATTCCTTTTTTCTGTTTAGAACAATCATTGTGACTCCTCGTTTATCCTTGTAATGAAAACTTTGACACCTTTACTTTCAACTTCTTCGATTGCGTCAATGTCTGCTTCTTCATCTGTTATCAAAAGATCAATATCAGTGATGGGGCCTTCTTTTGCAAAAAAATCAATCCCCAACTTTTCGTGAGGTGCTAGACATATTTTCTTCCTAGAGATTTCAACAGCTGCTCTCCCTAGCGCTGCGACTTCTGGTGTGGATGTACTAACTCCATTTTTCGAAATTCCACCTCCTGTAACAAAACAAATATCTAAAGTGAATTGTCGCAGAAACTCGTTTGCCAGGGTGTCTGTAATGCTTCCCGAGCCTTTTACTTTACCACCTACAAGGTATACATCTAATGCTTCCCGATCTTTTAAAGTAGCAGCAACTTGAATCGAATTTGTAACAACTGTAAATGGTACGTCAGGTAGATACTTAAGCATGCCATAATGAATCCCTGCACTACCTATAAAGACAGTATCTTTCTCTTTAATGAAGGAAGCAGCTAATTTGGAAATTGCATTTTGATGTGGTGCACCGTCTTTGTAACGTAAGTCAGGTGGAAAAGGGGTATTACGAACTTTTAAAGCTGGAATTGCTCCTCCATGTGTACGTTTGAGCAAACCCTTTTCCTCCATAATTGATAGATCTCTTCTGATTGAATCGATTGATAACTCAAACATGTCGGCTAATTCTTTTGCAAGAACACGCCCGTTTTTCTGAAGAAGCTCTAGAATTTTGTCGCGACGTTCATCAGAGAACAAATAAACTGCCTCCTAATGGAAATTGTAACCAAGTTACATTTCCATTATATTCATGTTTATTCCGTTTTGTCAATTGAATATTCTTCATGATAATTCGGCTTTGTTCATGTTTTTGAGTTATTACGCTTTAATGAGCTAAACATGGTAAGTCAAGACGTTAAGCTAACGGGCACGATAGTTGAACACCGAAAGGGCTACCACGCGGCAGCCCTTCGTTACGCTGGCAGAATAGTTTAATCAATTATTGGGTACTCTTTAGGGTGGAAAACTTCAAATATCAGGTGTAATCAGAGAAAAAGTTTTTAATAATTTTGAAGGAGAGTTTGATTTAGATGAACAACCTTAAGTTTTTTGTTTATCAAGTTTTACTTTCATTTCTCGGTATTGCAGTTGATATTCTGTTTAGAGAATTTATATATGAATCGTCCTTTTTTAATAATAGATATATTCCAGCAATAATTAAGACATCAATAAATGGTGTCTTACTATATTTTATGTTTAAATTATTTTCTTCTTTAAATACAACTAAGTTACGATACAAGATTTTAATACATATTGCTGCTTTTATTTTAGGAGCAATATTGGTGGGGTTAACGGGGAGTTTTTTGGGCATGTAAAGGTGGATGTTCTTATTTCGTTAAACTAACGGGAAACGATAGCTCAATAAAGATACACGGAGGCAGCCGACCACAATGATCGGCTGCCTTTTCCACTTTAACGGGCAGATTTGCGTAATAACAAAGGAATTTTATTTTTAGACACGAATCTATAATCCGAGGAATGAATCTGTAATTAATCGGGAGTGGCATGAGTTGATAAATTTGTTTAGGTATAACTGGATGGTAAGAGATGAATGGTTTGAATTGTGCAAGCAAATTCCAAGTGATGAACTGTTGCGTAAACGTATTGGCGGCGTAGGTGGTATTCTTTATACACTATTTCATATTGGAGATGTTGAATATAGCTGGATTCGTGGTATGCAGAGTATATCCAAGTTCAATATGATAACTACAAATCAATTCAGCAAGTACGGGAACTTTCAGATTCTTGGAGGAACGAAATACAACTGTTCCTTCATACATGGGCGAACGATTTTGAAAACGAAATTGTGACTGTACCATGGACGGAAGGACATTATACCAAAGGTGAAATCTTGCGTCATGTGATTGCTCATGAAATTCATCATATGAGCCAGCTCTCAATATGGGTCAGAGACCTTGGGTTTCAACCAGTATCAGCCAATGTTATTGGAAGAGGGTTGTTTTAGATTGAGAGTTAAACTCCCATGGAAGAACGCCATTACTTCCATAATCTGTGGTGTCGCGTTAGCGGCATGGATGGCTAACGTGCAACGATAGCATCATGAAGCCAGGCTGCTGGTATCATCGGCAGCCTGCTTAACTATCTGGCAGTTATCCTCAGTTAGACACGCAAAGGAAATCATAAACAATTATAGAAGAACGCAACAAATAACCAACAAAATTCGTTTGATTGAAGAATGAAAAAGTTTCCGTATGCATGGATTTTTATATGTTGAATGAGAAGTGTAAGTGAAGTATCTTCTCACTACTTTAGAAAAATGAAACATGCTTGATAAGCGGATTGGGGGTTAATATGAAACGCTTCATGAGAACATCACTAATAATACTGGGAATCGTGCTCATTTTGCTGGTTTTTACATGTCCAGACGACAATGACTATAAATTGTGGCTTGCAAAGAAGCATGGCATTTCGTGTGAGGTAGGCGGACCAGAACAAATTCTTTTATGTAAGCGAGGTCAAAATCCTATAGAGTGGGAAGGCAAGCATGTTCAAAGTCTCCCATTCTTCATGAAAGTGGAGGATAGGTACACTGAAGCTAACAAAGAGTATACCATTCGAGCAATCGGAATTCTGAATTTCTTCTTTGATTACTCTAAAATCAGTGTTTACGACTAAATCTCATGTTGTCAATTCGATCCTTATTTCGCTCAAACGAACCCGCTCATTAAAGTAACGGATAACGATAGTTCCACCCCTGAAGGGCTGCCACATGGCCAATGTCATTTAGTTAAGGCGCAGGTCCAAATATCAAGAAAAAGAGCAGGTTATCGAAAAAGATAGCCCGCTCTTTTTTTGTACGAAAAAGAGAAATAATACTTGACAAGTAGGTATAAATGTGTGGCGAAGCCCCTTGAAAAACGAGGAGGTTACGCCAATGAATGAGTACGCAAATTCGCTAAAACAAACGCTGACATCCCTCATACGAGAAATGTC
>NZ_JAVIFU010000095.1 GCF_031157315.1 Paenibacillus sp. LHD-38 | reverse complement strand
ACTTTTTATCGCTTTTTCGCTTATCCCGAAGGATTTGCGAGGCAGTTATTACTCGTTGTTCAGTTTTCAAAGAGCAATCTTTTCTTTCGTTTGTGACGCTTGTTTTGCTTGTCGTCCGCGTGTTTCTCTCGGCCGGAATTAGAATATACCATGTACCAGCCCAGCATTGCAAGTCTTTTTTTAAAATTAAATCATTTAATTTCTAAATCCCCTTAAATACCGCTTTTAAACGTCATTAACAAGTTATTTAATCGTATAAAACACATGTTATCCATTTCTCTACTCTTCATATGCATGCTAACGAAAAAGAAGAAGCCGATTCATAGTGTCCAACGATGGCCGTGAATCTTATTTCCTCCTGTAACTCTCGCGCTATGCAGCTTTCGCGATACGAACTTTCCGCTGCAATGATCTCGTATCCGGATCTGCTACGGTAGCGAGCGATTTCATAATTATAATTAATAATGGTCTCCTCCATTTCTTTAGCAGCTCCCAGTGTCGAGCCGTTACAAAAAGGCAAGAATGCCATTGGACACCAATTGCTAAACCTCGGTTTTCACAGAAGAAATTGCAATTTTTTAAGCATTTATAAATACAAAATAACAGTTGACCTTCACGCTGCGTGAAGGTGTACGATGATCTTGTCAGGAGGTGAGCACATGGAATACACCATTCAGAAGCTGGGGCTGCTAGCTGGAATTAGCACAAGAACACTGCGCTATTACGATGAGATCGGGATGCTGAAGCCGGCACGGATTAATTCCTCGGGCTATCGCATTTATGGGCAAGCGGAAGTTGACAGGCTGCAGCAAATTTTATTTTATAAAGAGCTTGGCGTTGGCCTCGAGGAAATCAAAAGGATCGTAACAGCTCCCGCCTTTGACGGTAAGAACGCGCTGCGTGAGCATCGGCAGAAGCTGCTTGAGAAGCGGCAGCAGCTTGATCTATTAATCGCTAATGTCGACAAAACATTAGCCCAAAACGGAGGGAGAATAACGATGACGGACAAAGAGAAATTCGAAGGCTTCAAACAGCAGATGCTCGATGAGAACGAGCAAAAGTACGGCAAGGAAATCAGAGAAAAATACGGAGACGAGCAAGTGGAACGCTCTAATCAGATCGTCAAAAACATGACGCAGGAGCAGCATACGGATATTGAGAAATTAGGTGCCGAAATCATAAGCGTGCTTGTAGAAGCTTACTCATCGGGCGATCCTGCAGGAGAATTGGCGCAGAAGGCGGCCGATCTGCACCGTCAATGGCTCAGCTTTTATTGGGGGCATTATAGCAAAGAAGCGCATGCAGGCATTGCCCAAATGTATGTGGACGACGAAAGGTTCACCGCGTACTACGATAAGCATCAGCCTGGCGCAGCGGTATTTTTAAGGGATGCGGTTCTTATTTATACGGGGACGAACAATAGTGAGTAGATACAGCAAAGCAGCACATTCCTTCATAAGGGGAATGTGCTGCTTTTTTTTTTTCTCTGCCTCTTATCCTTTTACCGAGCCTGCTGTTAACCCGCGGATGAAGCTTTTTGAGCCTATGGCAAATAAGATAAGCACCGGAATCGTCCCCAGCGTGAGCCCTAATATTTGCGCGGCCAGATCTGTGCGGTACGCATCCCCCAGCGCCGTTATGCCGAGCGGGATCGTGTACAGCTCCGGCTTATTGACAATGATCAGCGGAAGCAGGTAATTGTTCCATGACCATAAGAATACAAGCAGCGAGAGCGTCGTAATCGCCGGATAAATAAAGGCTACCACAATCCGGAAAAATACGCCGATATCCGAGCATCCGTCTATTCGTGCACTCTCGAGCACCTCGGTCGGAACTGCGCTTTTGATAAACTGGGTCATCCAATATACCCCGAATGCATTGGCCACCCAAGGCAGGATGAGCGGCAGCAGCGTACCTGACAGGCTGAGATATCGCATCTCAATAACGTAAGCAACCAATCCAAGCTGACCGGGAATCATCATCGTAAGCAGCACCGCAGCAAAAATCTTGCTCTTATGCTTAAACTCATGCTTTGCGAAAGCAAAGCCTGCAAATGCGCTGACCAAAACCGAAAGCACCGTACTGACCAGTGAAACGATGATACTGTTCCAGTAAACGAGATCGAATCGGCTGGCCGCCACTGTTTTTAAATTTTCAAGCAAGTAGGTGCCCGGCACCAGTACGATTTTTGTAAATAAGTCTTCGTTTTGGTACGTTCCCATAATGATCATGATATAAAAGGGCAGCAAGGCGAATATGGAAAGAAGGGCAATCGCCGTCGTAGCGAGCGTCGTTCTAGCAGTCTGGCTCATTCCTGTTCCCCCCTATAAAATCTTGCGCCGATGAACGAGAAGATCGCAATAATGAAGCATAAGCCGTATGCAATAGCAGCTCCAAGTCCATACCTGGTCATGCTGCCGTAAGCCGTATCATACATATTCCAAACCGTCGTTAAGCAGCATCTGTCCGGACCGCCGATGACAGCCGTACTTGAGCCCATCCCGGAACCCCCGAGCAGCAGCATCGGCTCTTCTAACAGCTGAAAGCCTCCGATAATCCCTGTAATGACAATAAATGCGGTGACTGGCTTAAGCAAAGGCAGCGTGATCGACATAAATGTCCGGTATCCGTTAGCCCCGTCTACCTGTGCGGCTTCATTTAAATCCTTCGGTATGTTCGCAAGGCCGGCAAGGTAGAAAATCATCGTGTAACCAAAGCCTTTCCAAAAAAGCATGATAATGATAACTAGCCGAGCATACAGCGGATCTCCCAGCCAGTAGATACCTTCATCAATCAAACCGAGATGAAGAAGAATTTTGTTAATGAAGCCTGCCTGCCAATCAAACAGAAGATTGAACATCAGTCCCACCGCAACGGGCGTTACGATATAAGGGAGAAAATTAATTAATTGAAAGAAGCCCTTCCACTTTACCCAGCGGCTGTAGAGAAGCGATGCAATGACAAGCCCGAATAGGATTTGAAGCGGAAGCGTGAACAGAACAAACAGCAGCGTATTTCCGACTGATTTGAAAAAATATGAATCGGGATTAAACAGGAATTTGTAGTTTTCCAAACCGACAAAAGTTTTCTCACCGATTCCATTCCAGCTTGTCAGGCTAACATACAGTGAAAATATCATAGGAATAAGGCCAAAGGCCAAATAAAACAAAAGGTACGGCGAGAGGAAAAAGTAGGGTACCCATCTTCTTTTTACGGCATCCATCGCTTACACTCCTGACTTTTAGACTCGTTGTGAAAGGAAAAGCGGCCGATGGGCCGCCTTATTTTTTGCCATTATCCGCATAGCCGCGCTTACTCCCAGACGATACTCGGCGCCTTAGCTTTTAATTCTTTTTGAATGCGGTCCATCGCTTGCTCTACGCCGAATGCCTCATCTTTCACGAGCGTCTGAAGCACGATATTCATCACTTCGTCCAATACCAAATCATTGATATTCTCAGGCATGTCCTTTGTCGTCGCTGAGATGTCAACAAAAAACTTATGCCCGATATCCTGCGTGCCGAAATTCCGCCATGACCAGTTGGTAAATGTCTCATTCTCATAGGCTTGTTTGAAGTGCGTAAATACGCCATCCGTTTTTTGAGCTTCCGCGCCTTCCTGTGACATCGAGGTAAATTCGATCCATTTCCAAGCCAACTCCGCATTTTTAGCGCCTTTTGGAATACCATGCGAGGAACCGCCTCTGATAAAGCCGCCTCCAGGAGGTACCATCAACGCCCAACGATCATCCTTCTTATCGTTTGGTCCGATTACATATTGCGGCATCCATACGGGCGACATCGCGAATATGTATTTCTCACCGCCAAAAGTCGCATTCCAGGCTGGCGTCCATTGATCCAGCTTATCAATAATGCCGGAATCCCGAAATTTAACTAAATCCGTCACCGTGCTTTTGAGCATAGGCAAATTCAGCTTATCGCCGTCAAAATATGGTTCGGCACGCTGCCCTTTAAGCGTCTGGTTTACATCGCCGAGGCTTGGAAACATTTGAACCTTGCCTCCGCTTTGCTGCAGTACCTCTTTCCCTTTCTCGATAAACACATCCCAGTTCGTGAAGATCGCTTCCATTTCCTCCGGATTATCTGTTCCGAAATATTGTTTAGCGAGCGATTTGATGTAGGCAATACCTGCTACGCTCATATCATCTGGAATAGCGATCAAATGATCATCTTGGGAAAAGGTTGGGAGATCATAATCAAACAAAATGGATTTGTCGGCATTATACGGCGCAGCCTCTAGGTTCTCAAGAATGTCCATATCGAATATTTTTGCTTTCTGACCGCGTTCGATTCTTACAACATCCGGTAATTCGCCGCCGGAAGCGATCGTCGTTTGCATCTTTTTCGAAATGTCCTCTGCGGCTACGTTCACTCGCTTGACTTTGATATTTGGATATTTCTCATTAAAGGCAGCCAGCGCCGTAGGATGCTCCGGCTCCCAAGTCCATAAAACGAACTCCCCCTTGTAATCTTCGTTTCCTTTAATTGCAGCTGTTCCTTCGTTATCTGCTTCTGCACCTTCTTTATTGTTCGTATCGCCCTCTTTCTGGTTATTTACGGCATTGCCTCCTCCGCAGGCCGCAAGCAAACATACGAGCATGGTAATGGTGATCAATAGACTAATCCGTTTGGTCCAAAATCGTATAAGCATCGAATAATCTCTCCCTTGTCAACTTATAATGTCCACGCTTTCAATATACACGTCCATAAATGTAAGCGTAAACATTGCAATCCTACACTTTTGGTCGTGATTCAACGTTCCCTCTTGCTTAGAGGACCCTACCATACGTTATAATCAATCATACGTTAAATCCAGCGGAGGTTAGGATGAACAAAATCATATTGGTGGATGACGAACGCATTGCCTTGGAGCATATTAATAGCCTTCTGCCTTGGAGCGAATATGGCTTTGAAATTATGGCAACCGCAACAAACGGCAGAAGCGCTTTGCGTCTATGCGAGGAGATTTGTCCTCATATCATGATTGTCGATATCCGCATGCCCGTCATGGATGGCCTGGCATTAATACGAGCGGTTTCCGAACGAAAATTAGGAGTAAAATTTATCGTAATGAGCGCCTATGAGGATTTTGACTATGCGAGACAAGCCATATCTATCGGAAGCGTATCCAGCTATCTCATCAAACATGAGGTTGACAGGAATAAATTGCTTGTCGAGCTGCTCAAAGCGAAAGAAAGCTGGGACGCCGACGAAAAACAGAGAAGAATGCAGCGATCCGATCTGCTTAAGGAAGTCATTACCGGTACCGGACTTCCAGCACAATTAAAGGATAGTCCGGCTGCCCCTCCATTCGGCATGCTGCTTGTCCAGAGAGATACTCCTTTCACGGCCGTTCCCTCTAGCAGCGAGAGAATAGGACTGGATTCATCGCTCAATTGGAGCTTCGATGATTTAAGCAGGCTTGCCGATACAACGTCTTGGCAGCTTGTCGGAGAATTTGCTCTCAATCGAAACCAATTCGCAGCCTTATTTTCTCAAAAGAACAAAACTCTCTGCACCCAGCGCGATTCATTTAAAGATCTCGTTGCATCCATTCAGACTCACCTAAAACAGCACAATAATCAGAGCAAGTCTATTTATTATTCGTTTCATAGCCATGATTCCTCCAGTCTTCGGGATTCCTTCCGCAAAGTCGAGGCTGCTGCCCGTCATGCCGTCTTCTGCGGAAAAGATAAGATGCTGTGTGTAGATGAGCTCCCTCTGCTGCCGATTGGCAACGAAAACTACACATCTGTTTCTCAAAATGAATACCTGGAGAAGCTGACCGAAGGTATGGGCCTAAATGATCTTGTCAAATTGGAAAGCGCTATCAAAAATCAATTTCACTCTCTTGGCCAGCAGCTTTGGAATTTGCCGCGCTTATACGAAACCGTTCATACGCTTAGCGGGCTTTTAAATAAACGTTATGCTGCCATCGGCATGCTAGAAATCGATCCATTAGCGTCAAATGATAAAATACCGCTGTACCACATCGATGATATCATGGAAAGCTTTATCCTTATGTTTCGGAAGCTATTTACTTCTAAGAATACACAAGATCGGTTATCCAATAAGCTGCTGCGGGCGCTGAAATATATGCAAGAGCATTTTCATGAAGATATTGCTATCGAAGAGGTTTCGCAAGCTACGGGAATTAGTCCCTCTTATCTTCACCAGTTGTTTAAGCGTGAGCTGGAGCGTACATTTCTCGATTATTTGACAGAGCTTCGAATTAATCAAGCCAAACACATTCTAAGGCATGAAGATGCCAAAATGACCGAGGTATGCACACGGGTTGGTTATCGTTCTCCGCAGCATTTCAGTCAAGTATTCAAAAAAACGACCGGCATGCTCCCTCATCAGTTCCGTCATGGAGGCTATAGCTTATGAAAAGCCTTCGGTCCATCATCCTTCAACGGATCATCATCGTTGCTATTGTCAGCTTCCTGCTGTCTGCGGCATTTACCTTTTATTATTACAAAACCATTTTAGTGAAGCAGATGATTCATGAGGATGAAACGAAGCTAAGCCAGACAGTCAGGCAGCTTGAATATATGTCGGACGATATTGCCAAATTTTCATTCTCGCTGATCATTTCTGAACAAATGCAATCCTTTTATAAAACTTTTGACCAATTGGATACCTTCGGTCAATTTGCTCTCATTCAAGATACACTCGATTATCTCGACGAGAACAAAGGGCTGCGCAAGGAGGTAAGCAGCTTTGCACTTCTTCTGCCGGATCACCGCGTATTCTGGAGCGAGGCACGAAATGATCAATATTTTAGCGAACGGCTAAAAGAAGATTGGTATCAGAACCATGTCAAGTCCGGGCAGCAGCATGCCTTTACTGAGCCGCATGAAATGATTCTAACCAGCAATACGGTGGAGCAAGGTAAAATTATTAGCTTTATCGTCACCGTAAAAGACATTGAGCAGCCTGGGCGTACGATCGGCGAGCTGATTCTAAACCTCGATTACAGCAGCTTTGAATCGTTGCTTGATTTTGGCAGCGCTGACTTTGAAGGGTTTCTATGGATGAATGATGCGGGTTATCTATTGTACGAGAAGGATAGTCCGTCTTCCGGCATTTCTCTTACCCCTTCGCTCATACAAGCCGCATCTGAGCATCAGCGTGACGGTATCTCACCCGTTCATGGAGGGTATATGCTGGTCGATCGGTTTGAGAGCATTAATTGGAAGCTGATCACCTTCATTTCGCAAGCATCTTTGATGGAACGCGGAAAAATCATCATCTATCTGCTTGGCGTGTTCTCGCTCACCAGCACGACTTTAATTCTTCTTCTTATGATGCCCGCTATCTTCCGTATCACAAGACCGATTATGCGCCTATACCATGCGATGAATGCCGTATCAAGCGGTAAGCTGCATACATCCGTCCATATTAAAACGGGAGATGAGTTGGAGAAGCTGGGTCAAGGCTTCAATCGCATGACCAACCAGCTCCAGATCCATTTGGAAGAATCCATTCGCCATGAAAAAGATAAAAGGGAGCTGGAGCTGGAGCTGATTCTCTCCAAATTAAATCCGCACTTTGTATACAACACGTTGAATGCTGTCATTTACATGGCCCAGAAGCAAGGAAATGACGATATTGTCCGTATGGTCGCTTCCTTTATCCGGCTGCTTCAGGATGCAGTCAAAATGGACGGCGTCCAGTCTCTTATTCCCTTGCGTGAAGAGCTTGATTTACTTCGTGATTACATCGCCATTCAATCGTTTCGCTACATCGATATGTTCGAAGTGGAATGGCATATCGAGGAGCAAGCCTATGATTGTTTAGTTCCCCGCAATCTCTTGCAGCCATTTGTAGAGAATGCGATATTTCACGGCATTTGCCCAAAAGATATCCCTGGTACGCTGCGCATATCAGCATCGGTCTCTACCACCGCGCTTGTTCTATGCATTGAAGATGACGGAATTGGCATTGAAGCGCAGCAGCTTCCGACCATTTGGGATAAAGAACATCAGATGAAAAACTCCGGCCTTCGCCATATTGGCCTATCGCATACCCGGAAGAGAGTGGAGCATTTATTCGGGGGTCAGGCTTCCATGCGCATAGAAAGCATTCTCGATCAAGGTACAACCGTTACGGTAGAGCTTCCGAAGCTCCTCCCGCATTCCTAATCACTCCTTCATACGAAAAAGGACTGTCCTTGCAAGGCATACATGCCCTCAAGACCGTCCTTCATTTCACTCGAATCTTACGACCAATCCTTCTTGGCCGCGAATCGCCCATTCTTCGTCCGACGCGAATGACGGCTTTAAAAGAAATTCCAGATACTTGTAAAATATTAATGCAGAATAGCGAGATTGTCGCTCTCATGCGATAACTCAAATGCGGTTTGCGCTTAGAGCTTAACGAGTCCAGCCGCAGCAATGCCTAGGCCAATAGTAAGGACATGCCATGGATTCCGAAACATCAAGATAGCGAAAATAATCGGTCTCCACCTCGTGTTTTGACTTGTAGACGCACAAAAAAAAGCCTTGCATAGCAAGGCTTTGATCGTTGTAAGTATGGTGCGCGTAGAGGGACTTGAACCCCCACGGTTGCCCGCCAGATCCTAAGTCTGGTGCGTCTGCCAATTCCGCCATACGCGCATATGAGATAAAAAATGGTGAGTCATGTAGGATTCGAACCTACGACACCCTGATTAAAAGTCAGGTGCTCTACCAACTGAGCTAATGACTCTTATCATGGTGGAGGCTGACGGGATCGAACCGCCGACCCTCTGCTTGTAAGGCAGATGCTCTCCCAGCTGAGCTAAGCCTCCGCGAAAACAATAAAACCCACAGGCTGTGGGGTTGTTTCTAAGCACATGTGAAGCATTTGCGCCCTGAAAACTGGATACGAAAGTTAGGTTTGCTGAAACCTTTTTAGCTGTTGTCTGCCGGATGTATGGGTCCGGGGCAAACTTAAGCGTATGCTTACGATGTAAGTTTGCTTCTCAAACGTGTTTAGGATAAGCCCTCGACCGATTAGTATTCGTCAG
>NZ_JAVIFU010000094.1 GCF_031157315.1 Paenibacillus sp. LHD-38 | reverse complement strand
CCATCACCGATATCAGTGGGGACTAAAAAAGATGACTCCTGTTCAGTACAGGAATCATCTACTAAGTGCAGCTTAACACTCTTTTTTTCAAAGTGTCCTTGACTAAGGGGCCAGTTTATAATCCGCCGCTGGGCAGTCCTTCTTTTTTGTGTAAGGCGTATGGATCGGCTTAAAATATATCCACTCCGGGTCGCCTTCATCCAGGTTCTCAATCATGCCGCTTCTTACGAAGCCAAGTGATTCGCATACGCGCTGCATAGCCGTATTGGACTCGTTAGTAGAGGTAAACAGCTTCTGGGTCTTGCAGTTTTGTTCAATGTAATGGATGAGCGCAGATGCCGCGCCTTTTCTTCTAGCCAAAGGGCTGACGATAACAAGTGGAATAAAGCTGTAACCGAAAAATGAAGTATCAAAGAGAGCGAAGCCGACCGTTTCGTTATTTTCTAGGGCGATGATGCATTGCTTCTTTGTTACGGCTGCTTCGAGTAGATTTTCTCGGCTGCTGGAGCCGATAACCAGGCTGTCTATTTTGCAAATAACGGGAATATGATTGGCCGATGCCAACTCTATCTTCATGTGTGATTCCTTCTTTCAGTTGATTTTTCAAACGATCAGCCTATTTTAGATAGAGCAGCAATAGCCTGTCAAGGAGTATGTGGAGTATACGAAAAGGAGCGTATTAACGATATTGTTAATCTGAAACGCAAGAATACTTGTAAAAAGGTTTTTGGACTCTTCTAGCCCTTTCGAGTCATGCCTCCCTCCTTCCTTTGAGCCAAAATAAACATAAGCATGAAAGCTCAAGGAAGGCGAGGAGAACAACCTGGAAGATCAATCGAATAAGAAAAAATCGTTTTGGCTATTTTTTGCTTGGGCAGCGGCTGTTCTAGCGACAGCTGGTAGCTTGTATTTGAGCGAGGTGATGCATTTTGCGCCATGCAGCTTGTGTTGGTTTCAGCGTATTTTCATGTATCCGCTGGCGATATTGCTAGGCATAGCGTATTCAAAGGGGGACACAGGCATCGTTTCCTATGCTCTTTCGCTTGTTGTAATAGGAGGAGGCTTCTCGCTCTATCATTCGGTATTGCAAAAGCTGCCGCATGACTCGCCGCTTGCGGCTTGCGGCCCGGTCTCCTGTCAGGGCGATTACTTAAATTGGTTTGGTTTTATAACGATTCCGATGCTGGCGCTTGCTGCTTTTTTGATTATCCTCACGGCGCTGCTTCGTTTGCGGAAGCTTAACCGGGCATAACTTGAGCTGTGAGCACAGGGCTAACAAGAGGTGGACATGCGCTGCTCCCCGTGATATATAAATGGAAGCGAACAAAACGGGGAGGAAATTCATGATGCAAATACCGCTGACCGGCGTAGGAGCAACGGAGGAGCATGCCAAGCTGTTGGTGGACAGCTTTAAGAAATGGACAGGCAAAGAGCTGCTTGAGCTTGTGCCGGGCGAGAGTCTGAGAGAGCAGCTATTTCAAGCCTCAATCGTCATTTTGTCGCACGGGACGGAGCTCGATCCTGTGTTGAATTACGGCAATCGGCGAGGGCTTGAGCTTTGGGAAATGGAAGGAGAATCGTTCACGCGTACACCTTCGAGGCTTACGGCAGAGTCAATGGAACGGCAGGAGAGGGACCGTTTCTTTGAAGCGGTAACGTCGAACGGCTATGTCGACAATTACTCGGGCATTCGTATTTCAAGTACGGGACGAAGGTTCTATATCCTGAAAGCGATGGTTTGGAATTTGGTCGATGTGGACGGTGCCTACAAGGGACAAGCGGCTGCCTTCTCGGAGTATCAGTATTTATAAATCTATGCTTATGAACGAAGCGGAAAACAGTTCTCTAGTAGATCCATCTACAAGGGGGCTGTTTTTTTCCTGCATAAAAGTTAGGTATAATAGTTAAAAAGCGGGAACGGAGGGAAAAACATGCCGATACATATTGGATTAGCAGGCTGGGGTGATCATGATCAGCTTTATATCTCTGTTGCAAAAGCCGGCAGCAAGCTGCGGCAATATGCGAAGCATTTTCCTCTCGTGGAAGTAGATAGTACTTTCTACGCGATTCAGTCTAAGGAGCGTTTTGCAAAATGGCTGGAGGACACGCCCGAAAATTTGCATTTTGTCGTGAAGGCTTATCAGGGCATGACAGGGCATCAGCGGGGTCCTTCCATACCGGCGACTGAAACGAACGAGATGTTCGCGGCGTTTCGTGAAATGCTGGAGCCTGTGATAGCGGCAGGGCGATTGACGGCAGCGCTGTTCCAATATCCGCCTTGGTTCGATTGCACACAGGCAAATGTACGCATGCTTAGGGAAACGAAGGCGCGGATGGACGGAATAACTTGCGCGCTCGAATTTCGCCATCAAAGCTGGTTTACCGAAGAGTACAGGGAGAAAACGCTGGCATTCATGGAGCGGGAGCAATGGATTCACAGCGTGTGCGACGAGCCGCAGGCGGGGGTAGGATCGATTCCGACGGTGCTGAAGGCTACGGATGCCGAGGCCACTATCGTTAGGTTCCACGGCCGCAACGTTTCCGGCTGGAATCAGGCCAGCGCGCCAAATTGGCGGGAGGTACGCTATTTGTACCGTTACAGCGAGGCCGAGCTGCTGGACTGGGCTGACAAGCTAAGGCTGCTGGAGCAGCAAAGCAAGCATGTATATGTTATTTTCAACAACAACTCCGGCGGAGATGCGGCAGGTAACGCAAAGCGGCTCATGGAGCTGCTCGGGCTGACGCGTCCGGATGGCGGGAGTCCGAATGAACCGCCTGCTCCGGTAGTGGAGCAGCTGGATTTATTTTGAGTTAAGGATGGTGGGGAAAAAATATAGACCACATCGCAGATGTGGTCACGGGGCCTTGTGGAGGGCTTGCAGCGCGGATGGTAAGTCCTTTACGAAGAAAACCTGCTTGCCATTATTGCATTCATAAATAAAATCCTTTAAGCTCTTGCTGTCATAGACGTCAAAGTCTCCAACAATGGCGAGTTTAACGTGATAGTTCGTATATTTTTGCAAAATCTCACCGGCAAGCCGCGTTTTTAACTCGAAGAAATCCTCGGTGATGTTCGACTTGTTTAATGCAATTTTGTAGCAATCCTCATGGTAACTAACGGAAGCCATCAAGTCGAGCGCGTCCTGTGCCTTCTCGATGACAATCTCTTCGCTCTCAATAATAGCCACCTTCGATTCAGCCAGCTGATCAACAATTATTTTCATATTCTCTCCCTGCCATTCGCAGATCTCAAGCTTAATGCAAGTATTATAGCATAGATATTATTGTTCGAAATCGCTGCGTTGCATTTTTATTAATTGACATTGTTTACGACTTGAAGATACACAAAACACAATATTGGATATGATGTGACACAATTAATAGCCCCTCAGAACGATGTATACATTCTAAGGAGCTATTTCCGTGCTACCATTAAACTCCCTTGGTACGATGTGATTTTCAAGGATGGAGTAACTGCGTCTTTAAAATCTCCTGAAATCATAAACATCCAGGGGGTATCAATCGACTCGAGAACACTAAAGAAACGATGCATGGAATGCAAGCCCTATTTCGATGAAAGCAGCAATAGAGACAGATTCTAATCTAGATGGTTTTAATAAAAAGGTTTTGGTTTTAGGTGACATGTTGGAATGGGGAGATAAAGAAATTGAATTTTATGAAGAAGTAGCTAAAAGTATTGACACATCAAAAATACACACCGTATTTACTATTGGTAATTTAAGCAGAATTATGTCTGACACACTTAGTGGTTCAAAATTAGAAGGAGTAGTGAAGCATTTTACCTCAAAAGAAGATCTTGTATCTGAATGTAACCGAATAATAAAAAAATGATGTCATCTTAGTTAAAGGATTACGCGGTCTAAAGTTAGAGGAAATTTGTGATTCGTTAAATAAATGAATAACTATAAATTCCCCGATTAAGCTAACTGGTAACGATAGTTGAATGCTACAAGGGAGCATATCACCGCTGATATGCTCCCTTGTAGCATTGAGGGACGGGCAGTTTAATTCAAGAATAAACTTGGCGACAATAATTGTGATGAACAAAAAGGGGGACGTAATAATGAGCTTAGCTTCCTACATTGGTTGTAATATTGAAGTGCCATCTAATGACGAGGAATATACGGACGACTTCTTTTATATCGGCCGTTGTTTTGCAAGTGAAGAACACCTGCTCAATGTTAAGAAATATCAGTTCACTACGTCTTATGTTTATGAAGTTTCGAGCCAATGGGGTATAGAGATTACAGATGACATGAACCCGGAAACATGTGCGGAATCCAAAAAGAAGCTGTTAGAACTGTGCAAAATCATGGATGGCTATTTAAAGAAGGGCGATTATTTCGAGTTATATAGTTGTTGGGTGGGTGAAGAAACCGAAAAACGAGAAGGCGAGAAAGTCCTTCAAATCATCAACTTTGACATTGAGCAGATTGAAATTCCTGAAAAGACCTTGGTAAGGATTGTAAAATAATGCATTAAGCTAACGGGAAACGATAGTTGAACACCAAAAGGGCTGCCGAGTGGTAGCCTTCGTTACGCTAACGGGCAGGATAACGCAACCTAAGAAGAGAAAATTAAGGAAAAGAAAATGTATGAGGGGGACTAATACAATCTAACTTCAATTAATGAAAGGGAACATAACAAAAATGGAGAAACGGGTAGTTGATAAATTAGATGCCTACATCGAAGGACAAGTAAGTGTAGATGGTTTTTGTAGAACGATTCTCGTAGAACAATCAGGTAATCGCTTACTTAGTAAAGGATGGGGATTAGCTAATCGAGAGCATTTAGTACCAAACCAAATTGAGACGAAATTTCGTATTGGATCGGTCAGCAAACAATTTACGGCAGCAGCTTTCTTGTTGCTTCAAGAGCAAGGTAAACTATCAATTAATGATAAGCTAAGTAGGTTTATTAATGACTATCCAAATGGTGACAAAATTACGATTCATCATCTTCTTACACACACTTCAGGGATACCTAATTTCACCAATTTTCCAGAATATAGATCAATGGCTCGCGTTTTTTCACCACCTGAATTGACCATAACACATTTTAAGCACTTACCTCTGGACTTCAATCCAGGGGAGAGATTTTTTTACAGTAATTCAGGATATATAGTCCTTGCGCGAATTATTGAGCTTGTAACAGGTGAATGCTTTAGTGACTTTCTTGATAAATCAATCTTTAAACCCTTGGGTATGTATAATACTGGGACTGACAATTCTGTTGCTGTCTTGCTTAATCGAGCTTCCGGTTACAAGGTATGGGGAAATTATGTGCATGCTGACTATTTAGAAATGTCTATAATGACGGGGGCAGGAGGGCTGTATTCTACTGTTGAAGATTTGTATTTGTGGGATATTGCCTTTTATTCAGATATGCTACTGTCTGAAAAATCGCGAAACTTAATGATGACACCACAAGTTGTAGTAAATGGAGCTACTAATTATGGATATGGATTGAATATCTCTAACGAGGTTATACTGGAAAATTCGCTCCAAACTCATAAAGTTATTGGGCTCAGCGGTGCAGTCGATGGTTTTATGACAGAATATCAAAGATTCATAAATGAGGATTTATTGATCATTGTTATGAGCAACGTACATCCGTCTCAGCCGGCAGTGATCTTAAAGGATGTGGCTCGTATTGTATGGGGGGAGGAGGTAGCAATACCTCAATCTTCTAAAAATATTATCGTTAATCACTCTCCCTATGACTGTTTTACTGGTAAATACTTAAGTAATAACAAAAAAATTTACCCCTACAATAACAATTGAAAATTCAAAATTATATATAGCTTATGAACCATGGTACAAATATGAACTTCGACCCATAGAGGCATCTCAAGATCGTGGTACTAGCCTCTTCAGAACCGTTGGAGCAGCGGGGGAACTAGAGTTTTTTCATGATGAGGTGGGCAGAGTGTTGAAAGGACTATTTCATTTATTTAGTAAAACAATGAATCTGACACCAAAGTCGCGATGACTCGTGTAAAGCATTATTTGTAACCGATACGAATCCAGTTAAACGAATGGCCATTCCAACACTCAGGTGGGCATTAAAGCGGCTTGCAGGTCGGGGCGAGCTCGAAGCAAATGTATACCCGCATCGCTTTCGTCATACCTATGCATGCCAACTCCTTGATAACGGAGCACCGTTAGATTTCATACAAGGCATGTTGGGGCATGAAAAAACATCAACTAGCCAAATATATGCTCAACTGCGCGGCGAACGTCGGCGAGAATTTTATCGTCGGTTCTTTTAGCGTCGTTTTGTTTTGGAGAAGCGGCGGTATTACAGGGCATGGCTCAATATAAAAAAGGAGACAAATAACTTGGAGAGCAGATTAACTCCTAAACAACAAAAACAACAGCAAGATCGTGAGATTATTGATGAGTATCACAAATTTGTAACTGAGCAAGCTCTGGAACCCTTGTATCAATCTTTTTTGGAATGGAAATCAGGGGCTTTGCCTTATTTCGAACTAACTGAGCTAATCCATGTATTCCATAAAAAGAATCAGGAAATCTACAAGGACTTTACGTACACAGATCATAAAGACCTCCTTCTACTTGCAAAAATGAAATTGGGCCGATTAACTGAGGAGGATATTATTGATAATAAGTGGCTACTGGAACGATGGGGGTTTGAAGATAAAACCTAAATTTATAATAAGCTAGACAGAATGGCCTCCGTCGGACCAACATAAACGTCAGCTACAGGGGAACAGATAGCGAGACTCTGCTCCCTGGTTTCATTAAGCTATTGGGCAGGTTTGCGTGGTGAGTTTTACTTATATTTTGAGTTAGGAAAAAGGAATTGGATGGTCTCCTAACGTAATTGTAATAAAATGAATAGTGGAGGCAGGATATGAACCCTAAATTTGAGACCAATCGCTTAATGCTCCGATTATTTGAGCTCTCTGATGCAAAAATGGTTCAAACACTGGCGGGAACCGAAGAAGTTGCACGTACAACGCTCTCTATACCCCACCCATATCCTGATGGTGCGGCTGAAGCATGGATTGAACGCATCCTACAAGCGGCTCAAAAAGGCGAAATATTTTCATTCGCAATGGTCAAAAAAGAGGATGAGTTATTAATTGGTTGTATGAGCTTGCGCGTATCCAAAACAGATAATGAAGCAGAATTGGCTTACTGGGTAGGTCACTCATTTTGGGGGCAAGGCTTTGCAACAGAAGCCGCCCAGACCGTAGTTGAATTCGGCTTTGAAGGATTGCAGTTAAATCGCATTTACGCTGCTGCGATGACGAAAAATCCAGCATCTTACAAAGTAATGAGTAAAGTTGGGATGAAGTTTAAAGACACTCTCCCTAAACATATTTTAAAGTCTGGGATTTACGAAGACATAGTATTTTACGACTTGCACAAATCGGATTATATTAAAGTTGGTTAAACTAACGGGACACGATAGCATTCCTGTAGAGCGTTAAATTTCCGCTTTGCAAAAAAACGAGCGCCTCGGTACGATGGAAGTACGCAACGGGTCATAGCCCTAAAAATTCCATCATCCAGTCGTCGGGATCGACATCGCACAGCAAACACATGTCGCTCGTGCTGTTAATTTCCGAGGAATCGTGGTCGGTAATCCTCTATCCTTCTCAAATGATGAAGATGGTTTTCACAGCCTTCTTCGGTGGATCCAATCGCTGCAAACCGCTCACGCTTTAACGGCAGCCATTGTTGGCATGGAGCCTACCGGACACTACTGGCTTAACCTATCCAAGTGGCTCTCAAATCGTCATTTTGAAGTTGTTCTCGTTAATCCACATCTTGTGAAAAAGAACAAGGAAAACCGCGACAATACGCCATCCAAGAGCGACAAAAAGGATGCTCTCGTTATCGCAGACATGGTCAAAAACGGCTACTACTCGTTCACTCGCGGGCACACCAGAAGCATTTGAAGAATTACGTGTTTTTCTCTCAAACCGCGACTCTGTCGTAACGAGACTCGTTAGTGCGAAGAACCAAATTCATCGCTGGGTCGACGTTGTTTTTCCTGAGCTGCGACAAGTTTTCAAAAACATCATGTGTATCGGTTCATTGGCCACACTTCGTCTTTTCCCAACGCCCGAAGAATTGAGAAAATTACAGCCTCAAGATATCTTACGAGGCTGGAAATCGCTTGTGAAACGACATTCTGGTGATCGAAAAGCCCGAGCTCTTATCTCATTGGCTTGTAAATCTGTGGGTTCTAAGCAAGCCACACATGCCTACAAGCTTCACTTGAAGCAGCTGCTCGATGAGTACGATCTTGCTTGCCTGCAATTGCAAACGGTAGAAACGGAGATTGTTGCCGTTTTAGATCGCATTCCATTTGCGGAATCCATGCTTGCTGTCAAAGGGATTAGTGCCATTTCACTAGCTGGTATTTTAGGTGAGGCGGGGGATTTAAGCGGTTTTGTTCATGGTAATGCCTTACTGCGTCATGCTGGTCTTAACCTTGCAGAAGCAAGCTCCGGTAAATGGACCGGACAGATGAAGATTAGCAAACGTGGGCGCTCTCGTCTCCGACGTTTCATCTTCTTGATGACCATGAGTTTAGTCGCGAACAATCCGGAGTTCAAAGCCATGCATGCCTACAATGTACAGGTAAAGAAGATGAAGAAAATGAGGTCCATTATGAAACTTTGTGGAAAATTAGCCAGAATCTTAGTTGGAATGGCTCGCAGCGGCGAAGCCTATAACCCTCCTAAAACGTTGCCTATTCAGCTAGCAGCTTAACTTATATTCTACCGTTTCGTTGTACGAGTTTTGGCTTATTCGCAGGATTTTAAAGAAAGCACGGAGTACCGGATATATTGAACCAAAGGGCGCAGACCCGTAACGATAGCAAGACCGCCCTCCACCCCTTGGATAGGCGTAACGAAGGAATGAGAGGGCACTGACCCGTTTAGACATGGGAGTGAAAACCTCCAAGGGCGGCGTGGAGAATGCGTGCAGTAAATGGAAGGATATGGGGCGACAATGATCCCCCTTTATTCCCGTGCGCCTTCATGTTGCCGAAGTCTACTTCTTGTCTTTCAGTCCTTACCAACCGGGCGAAATCCTGCGAATAAGCGAGCATTCGTGAAAAAAACATATCGTACCAAGGGAGTTCAAAATAAAGGGATCACATATTAGTCATGCATAATATGTAGAACCCTTTATTTTATTTTGTTTCCTTAAGTGTTTAAGTCTTGATTATTTTAAGTCTAATACTTTATTACCTTTTAACATTAATTTTGTTTGATCCAAACCACTATGTGAACGCAACTGTTAATTGCTTTTTTATCTATAACTTTGTTGTTATTGTTTATATATAAAATAACAACAGTGTGAGGTGAAGGATGGATATTAAAAAATTTGGAGCCTATATTTCAAAGCTTCGAAAAGAACATGACCTAACGCAGTCTAAACTTGCAGAAAGTCTAAATGTCACAAGACAGGCAGTTTCCAAATGGGAAATGGGTGATTCGTTCCCAGATATACGTTATTACCGAAGTTATCTGAAGTTTTTGGCATCAGCATTGATCAACTCCTAAACCATGGAGCCTCCTAGGGATGAAAATAAAATCATGATGGAAGTAGTAAAAGGAATATCTGAAAATGTTGTGGGGATGATACTGAACAATTAGCTGCCCGTTGAATCTGTTGTAAATGTAGCTCCGATTATAAAACCAAGTACACTGAACCTTATTACCGAAGGTCAAGAAAGCATGGAATTGATATTCAGCATATCGTTCAACTTGCTCGATCCATAAATGCTTGAACATTGATTCGGATCTCAGCTGTTGTGTGGTAGAAGACATTGTTGATTACATCTGCTTTCAGCCATTTCCAGAGTCCTTCAATAAGATTGAGTTCTGGACTATAAGGAGCCATTCCTGTAATGAAGTAATTTGAGCTTTGAAAGAAAAAAGCGCCTCTTGTATACTGGGAAACGTTCCGGCAAGAACAAATCCCAATACGAAAAGAGGCACTCAAGATGAAG
>NZ_JAVIFU010000093.1 GCF_031157315.1 Paenibacillus sp. LHD-38 | reverse complement strand
GTGATTACTTTCCACTTCTCGCTGTGATATCGATTCATTCCAAGAAAATTATACCATAAAACAGTAGATCTAATGTCGGGTGATTAAGGCGGCTTTAGCCGCCCTTCACCCGAAGCACCCTACATCCCCATAGCTAAAGCAAGGGGGTTTTCGGCGCTAAATTATAAACGAATAGAAAAGGAGCTTCGATTTTTTTGGCGGAAATCGTTATATCTGCCCCGTCACTATCTTTTGCAGGGTAGCTGACGCTTTCTGATCCCGGGAGCAACTCGTTAAGATTAGTTAAATATTTATTGATCACATCGACATATTTATACGCATATGGATTGCTGCTATCGGCAATTTCGAACTGATTGCCGTCTAGCTTTGTATCGAATTTATAGATCGTATCCACACCGTATTCTTTCGCTACTTGATTGATAAAGCCTATATTCGCTTGCGTGCTTTCACTCCATGCCCCTCCGAATAAGACAACATAATTGCCCTTGCTTTCAAAAAGATTAACAAGCTCCTCGTAATTCAAGGTCTGAAACACGTGATTCTCATTATTCAAGTGCTCATAAACCTTGTTTAAATAATCAAATGGCTCTGTACCGCTATTTACTAAAGCGTCCGCTGGGCTGTCGTTTTTGTCGGAATTAAGAATGCCGCGGTTAATAGCTAGGTTCATGGATAGAAAAAAAGGCATCACCGCAATGGATGATACCTCTTTCTCTTACGTATTTATTTATTTGATTTCAATTGTTTTTGCCGTTCCGTTTTCGCCCTTAACCTGTACGAGCTGACCAGGCTTCAACAGCGATGCATCACCGGTAATTGCAACATTAGCATCCACGTTAAAAGTAAGCATAACCGTTTGCGAGTTTTCAACACGCGAAATCGAGAGCGTTACAAGCTTCGCTTGTGCGTTGAACGTTAGCGTATTAAGTATTCCAAGCTCCGAGAAGGCTGTTACTACGGGAGCTGACTTCGTAACTTCGATGAATACGACTTTATTTTGATAAGTGCGCACTAGAACCTCATCACCGGCACGCAGGGCGCTCAGTGGAGCTTTCTTATCATCGCGGAAAATAAATACGTTCGAATCAATGGCCAAGGAAGCTTCTGTGTTATCCGCTTTAACCACAGTCAGCTTGCCGTCAGCAGGAGCTGCTTTCAGCTTGCCTGTAATGGCTTGCGCATCTTGATCCGGCATTTCCGTATCCGTACGGTCCAGAAGAGCGGCTAGCTCAGCGCGGGTAACGGGTTGGTTCGGACGGAATGTTTTTCCGTGTTTATCGTTGTAGCCCGTAATAATCCCTTTCTGAAGAGCGAGCGCAACATAACCAACTGAGCCGGCCGGAATTTCTTTCGCATCCTTGAAATCGAGCTTCGTATTGTTGAGAGCTTTCGCTTCGTCTTCCAATTTAAGCGCTTTTACAAGAAGGATCGTAGACCATAGTCTTGTCGCATTTGCCTCTGGTTTTACTTCTGTTTCCGTTTCGGAGAACAAATCGTTTTCCAGCGCGACGGCTACGTAACCGACAGCCCATGGATACTTTTTCTCGATTTTTTCAGCGTCTTTGAATTGCAGATCCGTATTCATTTCCGCAGATGATTCCGCTTGTGCGCGAAGTCCCATCAATCTGACTGCAGCCGTTAGCGTCTCAATGCGGCTAATTTTTTGATGCGGCTTGAATGTGCCATCCTCATACCCTGTAAATACACCCTTCGACGCGAGTCGCATAATGTATTCCATTGCCCATTTCAAGTCATCCTCATCTTCAAATTGCCAAGTTACTTTATACTTATCATCATCTTTATCATGCTTGTCCTCTTGTCGGTCATTATTATCGTCACGACCGCCATCATGCCCTCTGTCTCTACCGCCATCTGCAAAAGCTGACGTCGCTCCGCCTGCAAGCATTAGAAGCGCAAGCGAGGAAATTGCTGTCTTTTTCAACATTGTGTTTTTCATTAAGAAAGCCACACTCCTTATTCGATTGCGGGTTTTGCCGCATTTTTCACCTTCGCCCATACGTTTCGGGAGAGGCGGATCGATTTGAGAGGGTGGCTTTCAAAATTATTTTATTTTATTGTTCTTTCTCGGTCTCACGCTTCGCTTTCAGCCATTTCGGCGCGCCCTTGTTTTTGCCCTCGCGCTTTCGCTCCACCTTCTTGGGAGCAGGCTTCGGTGCTGCCTTCTCCGTTGTTCTCGGCTTCGGTACGGCACTGGTCGATTTCACGTCAACAAGCTTCGTTTCCTTCGCAACTGCCGGCGGTTCCTTCCGTTCCAGAGAGCGCTTCGCTTGGGCTGCTTCTGAGCGCTCGGCCAGTTTCGCCTCATGCCTAGCAGCAAACGGACGTGTTGCTTCTTTAAGTTCTTCCTCCGTAAGCAGCTTGCCCCGGAACATAGTCCGCTCTGACAAATCAATGCCGAGCTGCTTGCGGAACTTCTCCATAATAAACAGCTCCTGCGGCATCACAATCGATATGACCGTCCCTGGTCGTCCCATACGGCCGGTGCGACCAGCACGATGTACGTAGTGATCCGCGTCCGCAGCAGGATCAAGCTGGATAACGAGCGGCAAGCCTTCAATATCTAATCCGCGTGCAGCAACATCCGTTGCAAGCAGCAGCTGGCAGCGTCCCTCACGAAAACGTGTCAGCGTTGCTGCTCTTCGCTGCTTATCCGCATCTCCGTATAGAGCTTCAACCGTGAAGCCCTCATAGCTCAGCTTCGATTCCCAGTTCGAGATATTGTCGGTATCATTAAGGAACAACAGTGCGGACGACGGGTTCAGCAATCGAACAAGCCGCCTTGCCGTATCCGTCTTGTCCCGTTTATCGCTGACAACAAAATAATTATCGATCGTTTGGGATACCCGGTGCTCAGGCGTAATTTGAATGCGTTCCGGGTTTTTCATCCAACGACCTTCGAATCGCGCCATTTGATCAGGATAAGTCGCCGAGAAGAAAGCGATTTGACGCCCCTTACCCATGCCATGCAGCAGGATCTCGACCTCTTTTGTCGAGCCTAGCTGAAATACCTGATCCGCTTCATCTACCACGACGTTATTTACATCGTTCAGCTTCAGCTTGCGCAGCTTGAGCAGCTCATGCATACGGCCCGGCGTACCGATGACAAGCTGCGGGCGCAGCTTCAGCTTCTCTACTTGACGCTTTAACGCCGCTCCGCCAATCAGCTGCTGAACGCGAATATTCAATGGCTCTGCGTAAATTTCCGCAACGCGTACGATTTGCATGGCAAGCTCTTGCGTCGGCGCTAAAATAACCCCTTGTATCGCGTTCGAATACGAATTCAGCTTTTGAAGCATCGGCAGCAAATAAGCGAGTGTCTTGCCTGTACCTGTCTGAGATCTCGCCGACACGTCGCTGCCTCCAAGCAGAATCGGAATCGTCTCTGCCTGTACATCCGTTGGTTCAATAATTCCGTTTGCTGAAAGCTTGTTCTCCAGCAGCTCATTAATACCGATTTCATTCCATGTGTGCTTACTCATTCTTTAATCCTCTCTCATTTAAACCTTTATTTTCGATTTAGCATACCGCCGAAAAGCCGGTCGATGGTGCGCGGCAGCAATTGATAAAACTTTATGCCAAGTGCTGCTTTTTTCGGAAGATCTAGCTCTGCTTTCCGCCGTTCAATCAATCTAACGATTCGTTTGACCACATATTCTGGCTTCATCATAAACCAACTGACATTTTTCACGTAAGAGCCGGAAGGATCAGCAAGCGAAAAAAAAGGCGTATCAATCGGCCCTGGATTCACGGCAGACACCTGAATTCCATGATCGCGGAGCTCCATTCTTAGCGAGTTTGTAAAACCCAGCACTGCATGCTTTGTCGCTGTATAGCTGGTTGATTTCGCCGTGCCAATCTTGCCAGCTAACGAAGCGACGTTTACGATATGACCGCTCCCCCGTTTCACCATATGGGGAATGACAGCCTTCGTACAACGCACAACTCCCATGTAATTGGTATCCATCATCTGCTCAAAGCTTTCCACAGGCATGCTTGTAAAATACTCAAATTGCCCATAGCCGGCGTTATTCAGCAATACATCTATTTTACCGTATTTCGCAATGACGGCTTCTACTGTCTGCTTTACTTGTTCGTTGTCTGTGACATCCATCTGATAAAACGCGTTTTTTCCTTTTATTGCGGATGAAATCTCCTTCAGCTTCTCGATATTCCTTCCCGTCAGCACTGGAATCGCCCCATGCTCGGACAGCCTTATCGCCGTTAACGCTCCGATCCCGCTCGATGCGCCGGAGATGAAAATCACTTTATCCTTTAACATCCAACATCACCCATTTACAAGTTTACTTGATTGCTAATGCAGACGCAAAAAAAGCTCCCTAAGGAGCTATTTCTGTGCTAAGATGCGATTAAAACTTGGATGTCAAGTTCTCCGATTCCTTCCATGATTAGCGGAATCGTCAGCGCCTTTTGCGTGGTAAAGCCTGCTGATTGCGCGGATTGGATTACCTTAGGCGGCGTAATATCAACCCGTACTCCTTGGTTAAACAGCATTGTGCTGGCATTTCCGCTGATCATGTTACCGAGCTCAGAAATAGCACTCTTCACGATTTCGTCGATTTCAGAAATTACGTATCCACCCATCATCGCAGAAACCATTTTCATAGCTACTTCTTCGCTTAGCCCGAATACAATGTCTCCGTTCATCTGTCCATTGAGTCCAATTTGAATCCAAATATAGTTCTCAACAAACTTTATATCCTTAAGACCTAGTTCACCAGTCGCAGGACGTATTTGAACCACTTGCTCAATCACGATTTTTGCGGATTCAAGAAACGGGTTAATGTATTCTGCCTTCATAATGAAGATACGCTCCTTTTCGACAAAATTCGCGCTTTGTCTTGTTTAATTTATATTATACTTAATTCATTAGGACAAGTATACTATAAAAAAAATATATATACCCAAAGAACTATATTTTTTCCACGAAAACTGTAGAATGTTGTTAATGAATGGAGGTTGTTCTGCATGCCTAACGTATGGGCTCATTTCATATTTGGACAGCTTGTGCTTGAGAAGCTTGGTGAAAGCTCTCTTCTGCAAATTGAGGAGCATAAAAACATGTTTAACATGGGTTGTCAGGGACCGGACTTTTTATTTTATCATCGTTTCTTCCCTTGGCAGCGCAGCTTGGCGTTGAACCGCTTAGGTACCGAAATGCATAACCGCCATTGCGGTCCGGTGCTTATAGAAATGTTGGATGGTGTCATCGACAGGAAGACCTGCCCCAAAAGGCCTGATCCTTCTATACTATATACGCTTGGTTTTGTGCTGCATCATATTCTGGACCGCAACCTGCATCCTTATGTTTTCAGCAAATCCGGATTCCGCAAATGGGATCATCAACGATTCGAAATTATGATGGATACATTAATTGCGAGAGAGCTTTGGGGAGTCGAAACGTGGAAAACCGCTGTTTGGAAATACGTAAGCACGAATGGCAGCTTCCCGCCTCCGATTCTGGACGCATTCGAATCGATTGCTTCAACCTATTACGGGGAGCTTGCACCGCTCATTCGGCGTGAAGACTGGAACCAGGCTAATCGCGATTTCACGGCTGCGCAGCGCTTATTCCATGACCCGTTTGGCATCCGGAGAAAACTTACGTTTGGGCAAATCGAGCCTTTTGTTTTTAAGAAAGAGCCCTTGCCCTTTGATGTTTTAAATCTAGAGGAAAAGCCTTGGCTTGACCCGGTAAACGGTACAACCTTTCATCATGAGAGCGTCTGGACCTTATGGGAGCAAGCTCTGGAGGACGGAATGGAAGTCTTGAACGCCATCCTTGTATGGATGCGGGCGCATGAAGGTCCACAGCTTACGAAGGAGGACCGTTCTCATGTACGTCTGCTGCGCGAGCAGGCTGTTGACTTAATTGGCAACCATTCGTATGAAACAGGCCTCCCCTGCGACTCAGGAGCGGCTATCCGTTTCGCTGACACGGTATGGCCTGACCAAAGCGGCATTACGAAGTCTCCTTAATTCAAGGAAGGAGGCTTCGTAAATGACACAGACCGCCTCAAAATTCGTTCGCTGCCTTAAACCGCCTTACTTGTCATACTTCTACGGAACCGCAGCCTGATAAGCCGCAGACGTTCATATAACACATCGACTGGCTTACTAAGCTGCGAAGCCTCTGAAGTCCCGTATACCTGCTGCAGCACGGGCTTCAAGTATTTGTCGCCAACCAGCGTCAGCGCATCCCAGACGAGCTGCAGCTCTTCCTCTGGTACTTCGTTTAGCTCCCTGGTAATCAGTGACTCCATATCGTAGCCCTCTTGCTCAAGCTGCTCGATACGATCCATCAGCTCACGTCTTGAGAGCTCCAGCTCAGCCCCAAGCTGCTCTAGAGAGCCGCCCTGCTGTATCGTTGTCAAAATATGCTTTTTGGCTAATTGACGGTCCATCTGCGATTTATATTTCGTTTCCTTCTGTTTGTACAACCACTGCGTGTAAATTCCGGAGTCTAGCTTCTCGACCACCCATTGCAGCGGAAATTCTGTCTCCCGGTCAGCCTCTTCTGTTATCGCTAGTACTTCCATACCATAGGACGCATGCTTAGTGCTGCCCCATCCTGGAATTTGTGTCAGCTCTTCCGCCGACTTCGGAACAAATGCGCTAATCATCCACAACATGCGGTTAGTTGCAACAAGATAAGCCGAGCGCTTCTCCGAAACCGCTTTCGCACGTCGCCATTCACGAAGTTTTTGGAAGAGATCCGGATTAGCGTGAAGCTCGCCATAGCACTGCAGCATGGCTACGAAGCTGCCTGTAGAAGCCCTGCGGTCATCCAGCATGCCGTCGATAATCGGCGTATAGCCTTCTCCCATCACCCTTGCAATGCCATGCCTGAAAGCTACGATCATATCCTCCCATGACGTGCCTTCGAACCAAGTTTGCGGATCTCCGGTTTCCGCTTCCCCTTCTACCCACATCACAGACCAAATACCTTGACGTTCACAAATAGACAACTGTGCGCTAATGACATTTTGATCCTCACCAAGCTTCTCAAACGTGTTCAAGAATACGATTTGCATGTTGACCTCAATCCTCCAATAAATATGAATTAGCGAACGAATTGAACGAGAAGGCAACCATTCCGGAAACAGACCGACCTGCCGGAAACAAAAAAAAGCACCTCCTTTGCCTACGGCAAAGGAGGTGCTTCCTCACGTTCAATGATTCGATTGGTTTCATGCTATCATAATGATTTCTTTATTACAAGCATTTTGTTATTGTATAATGAGTTTATTAATGGAGTGGAGGCTATACCTTATGCTGTTGCCTGATTTTGATTTTATGTCCGATTCAACGGAGGAAACTTCAACCCGATATGTCACGTTCATTGGTCCTAGCTTAAAGCGCTTCGATCTTGCGATTACATCTACAAGCCGCTTCTATGGCAAGAAGCTCATTACTGATCTCCAATTCGGAAAAACCGCTATCATCGGCCCTGATGATCTTGAAGAGGAAGGTTATCTTGAATTTACGTTTAAGCTAACCGAAGAAGAAGCGTCCGAGCTTGCTCAATTCTTATACTTTGTTGTGGGAACGGTGCATTTTACCGATTAATCAGGGTACACTGAAATGGTAATATGGTAATACCATACCATTTTGGGAGGAGTCTGCTGATGGATCGATTTATGGAAGAAAATCGCCAGCCATATACAGATGTATCGACAGTTGAATCGCAGCGTAACGACCTGATTCCGGAGGAGTTTCCGGATGGCCCGTACGGCTCTGACCTGCGGATGGAATCCCTAGGCAAGAGCACGCCTTGGCGAATTGACCAGCGGCCACCTAACAGCTTCAACTATGAGAATCGAGCGCTTCATGCCGGAATGTCTCGCGATTATCCCGGAGAAGACGATTATGACCATGCGTTTCCTGAAGTACACGACGAGCCATAAAGTAACATAGCCCTTGCTGTCACGCTCAATTTCGTGCATAGTCGAGGGCTTTTTTATGGGGGTTGTTTTATTTCGCGGCAGCTTTGAATAAAAAATAAAAGGCCGTCAACAGCCTATGCTGATGACGGTCTTTTTACATTTTGCTTTACGCAGGATTAAGCTCAAGATCATCTTCATCGCCGCGATCAAAAGCTTCGCGATCGAATTCACCTTCAGAATTGGCAACAAGCAGCGCCGTTACCGTCGTTCCTGTTGCATTTACAGCCGTACGGCCCATATCGATCAAAGATTCAACCGCAACGACTAGCGCAATACCATCAAGCGGAAGGCCAACCGCTGTAAGTACTACCGTTGTTGAGATCGAAGCCGGTCCTGGTACGCCTGCCACACCAATCGAAGAGATTACACTTACCAAAACGATTAGTACATAATCCGTTGCCGTAAGCGTAATTCCGTATACTTCGGAAACGAAAACCGTTACAATGGCAGGCCATATGCCGCCGCAGCCGTTAAAGTTCATCGTCGCTCCAAGCGGAGCTACGAAGCTGGCGATCTTCGGCGATACGCGAAGGCGTTTCGTAATTACCTCCAGATTAATAGGAAGCGTAGCAAAGCTGCTTCGTGTCGTGAACGCTACAGCGACCGTTGGATAAGCTTTTCTAAAAAACTTCAACGGATTAACCTTCGCTACGAAGGTTACCAAACCGCCGAATACGAATACGAAATGAAGTAGGAGAGCGATATAGCTTACAGCAATTAGCATTGCTAGCGGCTCAAGCGTTTCCCAGCCGTATTTGGCTGCCATAACCGCAATTAGCGCATAAACTCCGTATGGCGTGAAACGAAGAACAAACTTAACCACTTGATGCATAATTACCGTTGCGGATTGAATAAAAGCTTTGAAAGGCTGTACAGAATCCGGGTTTTTCGCTCCTACCTTAACGATAGCGACAGCAATGAATAGGGCGAAAATAAGGATTGGCACGACTTTCCCCTCCGCAGCATCGCTGATCGGGTTGGAAGGCACTTGATCCAATATCACCTGGAAAAAGCTTGGCACTTCGCGTGCTTCGAAATTTTCAGGTGTCGTTAATGCAAATCCAGCACCTGGACTAATAGCCGATGCAACAAGTAGTCCGATGATAGAAGCTACGCCTGTTGTAGCTAAAAACCAAGCGATTGTCTTCACGCTAAGCTTGCGTAAAAACTCAATGTTCGTAATCGATATAATACTGTTTATGACTAGTACAAAAACAAGCGGAATAACAATCATTCGAATGAGGTTTATATAAATCGAACCGATTGTGCCTACGCCTTCCGTATCCAGCTCAAAATTATTAAAAATAATACCTGCCACTAAGCCCAGTCCAAGGGCTACTAAAACCCGCGTTCCGAAGCCTACCCGTTTTTTGGCCATAAAATAAAGGCCGCCAAGAAGTATTGCTGATACAATCAAGGTGATCCAGTTGTTTTCAATTGCTGTCAATAAATTATTTTCCATAATACAACAATCTCCCTCTCTGTTAAAATTCTATGATGTTCAGCACAAATTAACTTTTAAATTAATAATACATAATTCCGATAAGATTACTGCGCTTTACGTAAAACAATATATCATCGGTGTTTCATTTATGTCAATATGATTTTTCCATGGCTAAATCTTAGAAAAAAAGAAGAGACGCGTCACAACCTGGCCTAAACCGGTCGCTCCGCATCTCTATGTAACTTAGAAGATAATCAATACACTTTTTCCAGAAAATTCACCGTAGCTTGGAGAGCTTCTGACAAGTATAGCGTAGCTCCCTCATAAGGATGCAGAACGCCAAACACATGATCCGCTCCTTCAATCGTAACAAAGGTTTGTTCCGGATTCGTTTGCTTCAGCCTTTGGTTCACGGCAAGCAACCGCTCGTTATCGGCGCTTCCTTGTACAATTAACGCCGGCTGCCTCAATGATTTGAATTGTGTCAGCACGTCAAACCGTTCTCTATTCGCCTCAGCATCCTCCGATACGAGCTGCTGGAGCCTCGTCACATTTTGCTCATCAGTTCCTCTGGCTGGCGTTGAGCCGCCATTCCATACGACCACGGCTCTCACATTCTCGGGCTGCTCCGCTGCCAGAATGAGACTGCTGCTTCCTGCCCTACTGTGCCCGATAATCGCAATTCGGTTGGCATCCGCTTCATGGCTTAGCGGAAGCAAGCCTTGCTTCACATGCTGAATGATCACATCAAGATCTACAAGTTCTTGCGAGACCGTGCTCGCTTCTGCCACACGTTCCTCAGCAAGTCCGGCTTCTTTGGCAGTTACACGAGAAAAGTCAAAACTGATTGCATAAAAGCCTTTCTCAGCTAAGCTGTCCGTTACCTCGGGCCAAAATGCCCAATCCTGAAAGCCTCTATAGCCATGCGCAATAATCACTACGGGTCTCGCCGCCTCTCCCTCCAGTGTTTTTACTCTGCCCTTCAAAATGAACTGCTCGTTTAAATTAATCTCAAAAGGCTGTGACAAAATCGTTCTCTCGGTCATATTCACCACTCCTTAATAAAGAATAAAAAAATGGAGGCAATCCTTTGGAAAAAGGACACCTCCGTTTTTACGGTCGCATGTTTTGCTTTTTAATTTATTAACTTAATACAATAATACTCATAGACTTACTTGGTTATTTTTGAATAATAACAATCCTGCCTAGTTTTGTCAATGAAGAAGAGTTAGATTGTGTTGTTCTTCTGTGATAATGTCATCCCATAACTGTTCTGAGATAATGTCACTATGGGACAGGAGACAATTACATTGAGCAGAGAAGAAATGAAGAAGGTACTTGTGGTGGGGAAAAT
>NZ_JAVIFU010000092.1 GCF_031157315.1 Paenibacillus sp. LHD-38 | reverse complement strand
TGCTATTTACAAGGAACTTCATCCCCAGAGGGGATAATCACTGGAGGAGCCGGATGCGACGACCCGCATGTCCGGATCTGTGAGAGGCCTATGCGCATGCGCATAGGCCTACTCGATTTGTGTATATATAAGGATTTATACGCGTTTTCACTTATAAATGTGCTTATATATCTCCACGAAACGACTGCTTTTGCCGCAGAGAACGGCTTGCTGCTGCGGTGTTTTCTTTTTAGGCTGCTGCGGATGCAATTCGCAGGCTACTTTGTTAAAATAGAAAAGATTGTAGATTGGATCAATTTGTTCACTAATAATATGAAGCAGTGCTCAGGAGGAAATTAGCATGAGAAACGACGGTCGGCAACCGAACCAGCTTCGGCCGGTAACCATAACCACAGGTGTCAATAAATACGCAGAGGGGTCCGTCCTGATCGAGGTTGGGGAGACGAAGGTTATCTGTACGGCAAGCGTTGAAGATAGAGTACCGCCCTTTATGAAGGGGCAAGGTAAGGGCTGGATTACCGCTGAGTATGCTATGCTGCCGCGGGCAACTCATTCGCGGAACATTCGTGAAGCGGCCAAGGGTAAGCTTACTGGCCGGACGATGGAAATACAGCGGCTTATCGGACGTGCCTTGCGCTCGGTCGTTGATTTACAGGCGCTGGGTGAGCGGACGATCACGCTTGACTGCGATGTCATTCAAGCAGACGGAGGCACTCGCACGACGTCGATTACAGGCGCATTCATCGCGCTTTCCATCGCAATCAATAAAATCTCGGAAAAGGTCCAATTCGCCAAATACCCTATTACTGATTTTCTAGCATCGGTAAGCGTTGGCGTCATTCAGGAGAGAGCGCTGCTTGATCTGAATTATGAAGAGGATTCGAAAGCAAAGGTCGATATGAATGTCGTAATGACAGGGAACGGAAAATTTGTTGAGGTGCAGGGAACGGGTGAGGACGCACCGTTTTCACGTGATGAGCTTAATCAATTGCTGGCACTGGGAGAAGAGGGCATAACGGAGCTGATCAGTAAGCAGCGCGATGTTCTTGGTCCTTTGGCGGCCCGCATTGGAGGTTAATATCCATGACAAAGCATTCGGTGCTCTCTCATGAGATTATCGTCGTGGCTACCAAAAATGCCGGCAAAGTGAAGGAGTTTGCGCATGCACTCCAAAAGTTAGGCAAAGAGACCGCGAGTCTGCTGGATTATCCGCAAATTCCAGACATCGTGGAGGATGGCGAGACGTTTGCGGCTAACGCGCGCATCAAAGCAAAAACGACAGGTGACGCGCTTGGCGTCCCTGTATTGGCCGATGATTCTGGCTTGCGCGTTGCGGCGCTGGGCGGTGAACCTGGCGTTTACTCTGCGCGTTATGCGGGTGAGGGCGCAACAGACGAAGATAACAATGCAAAATTGATTCGCGAACTTAAGCGCATGCGCGAGAATCAGGAGCTGGAAGAGCTGGGAAGGCTGACTGACGGTTCGCTGCTGCTGAGCAAGGCGCAATTTGTATGTGCATTGGCGTTATATGATCCTGCTACCGGTTTATTTGTTGAGGCGGAAGGCACGGTGGACGGGGTTATTACGGAAATACCGCACGGTACTGGTGGATTCGGCTATGATCCCCTATTTTGGGTGCCTGGCTTGAACCGAGGTATGGCTGAGCTGACAAAGGAAGAGAAACAGCAGATCAGCCATCGCGGGGAAGCGCTTAGGAAGCTGCTTCCGCTGCTTGAACAAGCATAAGCCAAGAATATATAAAGCAACCCCATCCGCATTTAGCCGCTCAATACGGCGTTTTGCAGATGGGGTTGCTTTATTTTAATATATAAGAATTTATAACTTTTCACTTATAAATGTGCTTATATATCTCCTTGAAACGAGCTTTTGCAAAGGGTTAATCTATTTTAGCCAATGACAACTTTATACTGCTTCAGCCACAAATTTACTTGATACAAGTATGCGAACAGCTGCGGGCCGGACATGAGCTGGCCGAACCACGGAATATTCGATTTGGCGGAGTCTGATTCTGCGAGTTCTCTTACCTTATTGACGTTGATCAGCGGAAGCAGCGGGGAGCTGGGATCGTTCAGCACGTCCAGCAGCAGCCCTTTGACAGCGGCCAAATAGTTGGGATTATGAGTTTTTGGATAAGGACTCTTTTTGCGAGTCAGTACGTCATCCGGGAGAATGCCGCGCAGCGCTTTGCGCAAAATGCCTTTTTCCCGGTCGCCTGATGTTTTGATTTCCCATGGGATATTCCAAACATATTCAACCAGCCGGTGATCGCAGAAAGGAACGCGGACTTCCAAACCGGCTGCCATGCTCATGCGATCCTTACGGTCCAGAAGCGTCGGCATGAAGCGGGTAATATTCAAGTAAGACATCTGGCGCATTTTGCGGAGCTGCTCGCTTTCGCCGTCCAAATGAGGAACCTCGCCTATTGCCTGCGCGTAACGGTCACCAATGTAATCAAGGGGCTTGATCCAAGCGGCCACGTCTGGGGCAAGCAGATCAGCACGCATGGCCGAAGCCAGTGACCAAGGGAATGTATTGGCGCTTAGCGCTTCTTCGCGGTGGAACCAAGGATAGCCGCCAAAAATTTCATCTGCAGCCTCGCCGGAAATCGCCACGGTGGCATCTTTCTTGATTTCATGGCAGAACAGCAGCAAGGATGCATCGACATCGGCCATGCCGGGGAGATCGCGGGCGAAGGTAGCCGCCTTCAAGGCACCGACAAGCTCAGGCGTATCAAATTGAATCGGATGGTGGATGGTACCTAAATGCGTGGTCATTCTCTCGATCCAAGGCGCATCGCTGTTCGGCTGGAAGGCATGCGCTTTAAAATGCTTATCGTTATCGGTGTAATCGACGGAGTAGGTATGGACGTTTCCTTGCCCGTTTTCGTTGTAATAGTTGACCGCAAGGGTGGTAAGCGCGCTGGAATCGAGTCCGCCTGATAAAAGAGTGCATACAGGAACGTCCGAAACGAGCTGCCGTTCAACGGTGTCCTTAAGCAGCTCACGGACTTGCTCTGCGGTTTCTTCGATATTTTGACCGTGCGGGCTGCTCTCCAGTTGCCAATACGTTATCGTCTTGACGCCTGAGTGATTCACCGTCATGCAGCGGCCAGGCCTTAACTCGCTGATTTGTTTATATACGCCTTGCCCTGGCGTGCGGGCTGGACCGAGAATAAAGATCTCCGCAAGTCCTTCCGCACCGACCTCCGGTTTCACGGCAGGGTGCGCTAATATACATTTTTGCTCCGAACCAAAAATAAACAAACCATCCTGCAAGCTATAAAATAATGGCTTTACGCCAAGCCGATCACGCGCAAGGAACAGCTCTTGTTCGGCCACGTTCCATATTGCAAACGCAAATATTCCGTTAAAACGTTCGACGCTCGCCTTGCCCCATTCCATAAAAGCAATCAGTAGTACTTCCGTGTCGCAATTTGTCGTGAATGTTCTGCCTCTGCCCTCCAGCTCCTTGCGGAGCTCTGGCGCATTATACAATTCCCCGTTATAGACAACGACATATTTGTCATCGCCGGTATGGCGTATCATCGGCTGTGCTCCATTTTCAGGGTCAATGACGGATAAACGTCGATGGCCTAAAGCGCAATGCGCTGATATCCACGTACCGGAAGCGTCGGGACCGCGCGGTGCCAGGGTGTCAGTCATCTTCTCTAAGCTTTCACTCTGCTTAGTCAGATCACGGTTCCAGTCGATCCAGCCCGTAATTCCACACATCGATCTCATTCCTCTCTTTTGCTGGTCTCAAAGTAGCGATAATATCAGTTATATGCAGAAAAAAGGCATAAAATGTCTGTCCGACGGGGGATGCTAGGGAGGTCCGTAAAAAGTTGAAGAGCAGAAAGGAGCACGCGAATAATGGTTGATATGGAAGCTGGCGGAGAGGATCGCAAACGATATTACGTATCCGTCCAGGCGGGGCAAATATTAGAGGATCCGCAGGCTGCGGCCTATGAGCTTGAAATAAACATGAATGAGCAAGAACATATTAAGCTGAGGGAGATGTTTGACGAGCTGTCCAGCATGGATGAGGCTGAGATGTATCATTTTTCCAGCCATCCGTTTGGCTCTGCAAGCGACAGCGAAATGAGTGCGGGCTATGACGAGCTTATTCAACAAATTTATAAACAGCTGTACGAGCATGGTACGGATACGACAAAGCGCCATATAGAGTCTATGCAGCTGCTTTAAACATAGAAGAGGGGGCGCCAGCCATATGATGACTGTGTGCCCCTTTGGCATGTGCGCGTCTCAACTGCAAGAATAACCTAAGTCCCATTCTCTTCTATTAAAACGAAAAAAAAAATGATATACTTCTACAAAAAATAGTGGAGGTTTATCTTTTTGCAAAAGTTAGTTTTTTTCATCGGAGTAGCAGGCACAGGCAAAACAACCGTAGCTAGAAAGCTGTCAGATCGCATCCCCGCCGCATTTCTTGACCGTGATACGATTGGCGGCAGATTTGTAGAGGCGATCTTGGAGCTGAACGGACTGGACAAGAGAGACCGGGATTCGGATTATTACAAAAAAAATTTGCGTGATTTGGAATACGATACGGCTAAGGACGTTTGTATAGAAAATTTAGCGGCAGGACAAAACGTGTTTATGATTTCGCCTTTTACGGCAGAGCTGAAAAATAAGCAATGGATTGAAGAAGTTGTTAAAGCAGCCGGCTTGTCCTTGCATGAAGTTGATATAAAGGTCATCGTCGTTACGCTGCAGGATATGGAGCTTCAGAAGATCCGTATCGTCGGCCGTCAAACGGAACGCGACCAATGGAAGCTGGACAATTGGGGCAATTTTGAGAAGCGGATTGAATTTGTTCCTCAAATCAACTGGGATATTCCAAGCTCTTCGATTTTAGTTTTCGATAATAGCGGCGAGCTTACAGAAGAGAAATCGGAGCAATTATACCAATTCGTTAATGAAAAGCAAGCGACAATGTCGGTTTAATCCGGCAACAATATAGATGGCCATTCTGGAGGGCTGTTCCAAGAGGTTTTAAACCTTACGGAACAGCCTTCTTTTTTGCTTTCAACGAGAATGCGCGACGTGGATCGGTGGTGAAGACAACTTAATTTGCTCCCCTCGGGATTTTTTTGATAAATATTAAGATGAAAGAGCCTATCGCAGGATAGGCTCTTCTTGTTCTTTAAGAAGGAAAGAATCATTGGTTACAAGCAATATAGCCTGGACAAAGAGAAAAACCCGCCAAACCCTTGTTTTATCAAGGGTTTGGCGGGTTTATGTAAAAAAATGCTTTCGTTTGTTCTTATTGGCGTCCCGGAAGAGATTCGAACTCCCGACCGACGCCTTAGAAGGGCGTTGCTCTATCCAGCTGAGCTACCGGGACACAAGAAATAATATACCACATAGGAATATTTTATTGCAAGCCTTATTTTGTTTTTATCTTCAATTTACATAAAAAAAGAATTAAAAGCGGTCGGAACACGACATTTGTTTTTTCTTTTGACTGTACATGGTATAATCGAACGCAAGATTGTACGTATGAACAAACGGCGTGACCATAAGGCGGTGTTATCATTACAACTCCCAATGACACACAAGGCGACAACAAGGACAACGTTTATTTGTTCCCTAGCATGCTGGACCATTATCAGGTACAGTTAACCCGTATGCTAGAAGCGGAGCAATACGGGGAGGCCAAGGAGTTGCTGCGCTTTTTGCTGCAATGCCAGGGCGAGGATGCGCGCCATTATGAAGAGTGGGACAGCCTTCTGACATGGCTCGACATGGCTTTCCCTGAAGATGGAAATGGTGACGGTACTGGATTCATAATGGCCAAACGAGAGAAGGAAGAGGACGAAGCAACGATACGCGAGCAGCTTCTTAATCCGCCGGACCAGGACGAGGCTTACGTGAACCAAGTACTCTACATCATGCAAAATCATCCGATGATCGATCAGCAGATACTTGCTCTTGAACGGGCCGCCTATATTCAGTCTTCGGATATGGATGAGTCCATCAAGAATTGGCTGGTCACCCAGCAGGTACATCCAGTCGTGCAGTTCAAGGCGCTTCAATGCTTGCGCAAACGGGGTGCCGAAGGAACGATCATACTGGAAAGATTAGGGGAAACTGCCGAGCTCCAGCTGGATGCCACGCCTCTTTCGATGGATGATTTTCCGACTCCGATTATCCGGATACTCGAGCGGACGGAGCAGGTGGCGGAGGTCGATGATCCAACATTGCCGCATTTTGCAAGAGAGTTATGGAAAGAAAGTTTACAATTTTTGTATGGTACGGCTGCATATCATTGGATGCTCAGAGAAGACGAAGACACAGTCGATTATTTTGCGGCTGCGCTGCATTTAACGCTGCTTCTTACCGTTTACGGCTCGGCGAACGATGACGATATTCGTGATACATACGGCATTACCGAAGGTTTAAGATTCCGTTATGAGCAAGCATGCAAGGCATTGAGACAGGTTGCTGTTCTGCAGCAATCCGGAGAAGACGAACCAGAGTCTTGATAATCTGGCCCAGCTTGTTTATAATAGAATGGTTTATGAAACGTGATAACTACTGATGCATGAGCATTTTCGGAGGGGAAGGCATAAAATGAAAGCAACTTGGGAAAAAATAGACAAGAACATCGTGTCGATCGACGTGGAGGTAGGAGCGGAGAAAGTCTCTGATGCTCTTGATCAAGCATTTAAGAAAGTCGTTCAAAAAGTAAACGTACCTGGATTCCGTAAAGGTAAAGTGCCGCGCGGCATTTTCGAATCCCGTTTTGGTATCGAGAGCCTGTACCAGGATGCAATTGACATTCTGCTGCCAGACGCTTATTCCGAAGCAGTTAACGAGCACAATCTTGAGCCGGTTGACCGTCCTGAGATCGATGTTGAGCAATTTGCAAAAGGCGAAACATTCAAATTCAAAGCAAAAGTTATCGTTAAGCCAGAAGTTAAGCTTGGCGAATACAAAGGCTTGGAAGTTGAATCCGTTAAAGCTGAAGTTACGGAAGAAGAAATTGCAGCTGAACTTGAGCGTCTGCAACAGCGTCATGCTGAGCTTTCCGTAGTTGAAGAAGGCGCTGCAGCAAACGGCGACATCACTGTAATTGATTTCGACGGTTATGTTGACGGCGAAGCATTCGAAGGCGGAGCAAGCGAGCGTTATTCGCTAGAGATTGGTTCCAACTCCTTTATCCCAGGTTTCGAAGAGCAAGTGGTTGGCATGCAAATCGGCGATTTCAAGGACATCGAAGTAACGTTCCCAGAGAGCTACCACGCTGAGCACCTTGCAGGCAAGCCTGCAGTATTCAAAGTGAAGCTGCATGAAATCAAACGCAAAAGCCTGCCGGCTCTTGATGATGAGTTTGCAAAAGACGTTAGCGAATTCGATACTCTTGAAGAGTACAAGCAGGATCTAGTAGGTAAACTTCAAGAGCGTAAAAACCAAGAAGGCGATCAAGCTCGTGAAATTGCAGTCGTGGACAAAGCTACTGCAGCAGCAGACGTTGAAATTCCTGAGCCGATGATCGTTTCTGAAACGGACTACATGATCAAGGATTTTGAAAACCGTCTAAAAATGCAAGGCATGAACATGGATCTTTACTTCCAGTTCTCTGGTCAAAACGAAACCGTTCTTCGCGAGCAAATGCGTACAGACGCTGAAAAACGCGTTCTGAACAACCTTGTGCTTGATGCCATTGCTAAAGCTGAAGGTATTGCTGCAAATGACGAGGATTTGAACGAAGAGCTTGAGAAGCTGTCCAAATCTTACAACCGTCCTGCTGAAGAGCTTCGCGAGATTTTCTCGAAAAACGGAAACCTTAACAGCCTGCAAGAAGATATTGCACTTCGTAAAACAATCAAGTTCTTGCTTGATAACAGCAAAGCTGTTTAATAAGCCACATACGAAAAATTTAATAAAAGCTTGACTCAGGATAAGGCACGTCATTGGTACGTGCCTTATTTTGACCCTACATATGAAATTGTGCTTGTTTTGGAGGCTAATCTCCGTACATATCGAACGGCCGTCGCCGTATAATGTATTATTGGAAAAATGACATCATTACGACGACGTGTTACAATAAGTAAGTAACCAAAGTCATAAACGAAAAGAGGTTGGTCGCATGAATCTAGTACCTATCGTAGTCGAACAAACGAATCGCGGGGAGCGTTCTTACGATATTTACTCCCGTTTGCTGAAGGACCGTATTATTTTCCTTGGGAGCGCAATCGATGATGATGTAGCAAACTCCATCATTGCACAGCTGCTGTTTCTGGCGGCCGACGACCCAGAGAAAGACATACATCTGTACATTAACTCTCCCGGCGGCTCCGTGACTGCGGGAATGGGTATTTTTGATACGATGCAATATATTAAGCCTGAGGTGTCCACGATTTGCATGGGCATGGCAGCAAGCATGGGCTCGCTTCTCCTTACAGCGGGCGCGAAAGGCAAGCGTTTTGCGCTTCCTAACGCAGAGGTTATGATCCATCAACCGCTCGGCGGCGTACGCGGCCAGGCATCCGATATCAAGATCCATGCGGATTGGATTTTGAAAACGAAACAAAAGCTTAACCAAATTTATGTAGATCGCACCGGACAGCCTTATGAAAAAATCGACCGCGATACCGACCGTGACAATTTCATGAGCGCGGAAGAGGCTCTTGCCTACGGTTTGATTGACAAGGTGATTACAGCGCCGGTATCGACGATTTAATCGAAGGGGTGATTACATGTTTAAATTCAACGACGAAAAAGGCCAGTTAAAATGTTCATTCTGCGGCAAATCGCAGGATCAAGTACGTAAATTGGTTGCTGGTCCTGGCGTCTATATATGCGATGAGTGTATCGAGCTGTGCACTGAAATTGTTGAGGAAGAACTCGGCAATGAGGAAGAGCTTGATCTTAAGGATATTCCGAAACCGAAAGATATCCGGGCCATCCTGGATTCTTATGTTATCGGTCAAGAATTCGCGAAAAAATCGTTGTCTGTAGCGGTATATAACCATTACAAACGGATTAATTCCGGAAGCAAAATCGAAGACGTTGAATTGCAAAAAAGTAATATTTTGCTGCTAGGTCCTACGGGATCGGGTAAAACCTTGCTTGCGCAAACGATGGCAAAGATTTTGAATGTTCCTTTTGCGATTGCTGACGCGACTTCACTTACAGAAGCAGGTTATGTCGGTGAGGACGTCGAGAATATTTTGCTTAAGCTCATTCAGGCTGCCGACTATGATGTGGAAAAAGCTGAGCGAGGCATTATCTATATCGATGAAATCGATAAAGTAGCCCGCAAATCGGAAAATCCGTCAATTACGCGCGATGTATCGGGCGAGGGAGTTCAACAAGCGCTTCTGAAAATATTAGAAGGCACGGTTGCTTCCGTTCCTCCGCAAGGCGGACGTAAGCACCCGCACCAAGAGTTTATTCAAATCGATACAACGAACATTTTGTTCATTTGTGGCGGCGCGTTCGACGGGCTTGAGTCATTGATCAAACGTCGTATCGGCAAGAAGGTAATCGGCTTTAGCTCCACAGGCGAATTGCAGAAGGATCTGAAAGCTGGCGAATACCTGACAATGGTATTGCCGGAGGATTTGCTGAAATTCGGACTTATTCCAGAGTTTGTTGGACGTTTGCCTATTATTTCAACGCTTGAGCCGCTTGACGAGCCGGCACTTGTTCGGATTTTGTCCGAACCGAAGAACGCGCTTGTGAAGCAGTATCAAAAATTGCTTGAAATGGACAATGTGAAGCTTGATTTCGAGCCGGCTGCTCTCGATGCCATTGCGAAAGAAGCGATAAAGCGCAATACCGGCGCCCGCGGCTTGCGCGCGATAATCGAAAGCATCATGCTTGAAGTCATGTACGAGGTACCATCACGTGATGATCTAAGTACTTGTCTAATAACGGAGCAAACCGTTCAAGAGAAAATCATGCCAGAACTTACGGCTAAGAAGAGTAAGAAGAAGGAAGAGAGCGCGTAAGCTAGCGTTCAAATAGAAGGGCTATGAGCTTATGCGTAAGTAATGTAACGCTTAACTTATAGCCCTCCGCGTAACGAGCTCTTGTCGCCAATGACGGCTTTGCCGTATACGCTTGACTACCGTCATTGTCTCCACCCAGCCGCGCGGCAGCATTGCCGCCAGTCAAAGGGTGGACTTTGACGTTCATGGGAGAGATAAACTTATGTACTTGCGTCAAGATACAGTGGCGGTTAAAGTCGGTAATCTAACGATTGGCGGCAGTAACGAAGTCATTATTCAAAGTATGTGCACCACCAAGACAGCTGACGTGGAAGCAACTGTTGCAGAAATTTTGGGGCTTGAGGAAGCGGGATGTCAGCTTGTTAGGGTAACGGTTAACAACAAGGAAGCAGCTGAAGCGATCAAGGAAATCAAAAAACGCATTCATATCCCTCTTGTAGCTGATATTCACTTTGATTACCGTCTGGCACTGCTTGCTATCGAGAACGGCATAGATAAGGTTCGGATTAATCCGGGCAATATCGGCCGCCGTGAACGTGTCGAAGCGGTAGTGAAGGCTTGTAAGGAAAAAGGCATACCTATTCGTATCGGCGTCAATGCCGGCTCACTAGAGAATCATTTGCTTGAGAAATACGGATATCCAACGCCGGAGGCGATGGTCGAGAGCGCGCTTTTTCATATTGGGATTTTGGAGGAGCTTGATTTTCACGATATCATCGTTTCGCTCAAGGCGTCTGATGTTCCGATGGCAATCGCAGCTTACTCGATGGCTGCTAAGGTTATCAAGTATCCGCTCCACCTAGGCATCACGGAGGCTGGCACGCTGCATACGGGCACGATTAAGAGCTCGGCAGGTATTGGTGCACTTCTTGCATTAGGCATCGGCAACACGCTGCGCATCAGCCTGAGCGCTGATACGGTTGAAGAGGTTAAGGTGGCTCGCGAGCTGCTAAAAACCTTTGGACTGATCACGAATGCTGCAACGCTCGTATCCTGTCCGACCTGCGGTCGTCTGGATATCGATTTATTCTCAATTGCTAATGAAGTTGAAGACTACATTTCAAAAATCAAGGTACCGATTAAAGTATCTGTGCTCGGCTGCGCAGTTAATGGTCCTGGCGAGGCGCGGGAAGCGGATATCGGGATTGCTGGAGCCAGGGGCGAGGGTATGTTATTCCGTTACGGAGAGCTCATTCGGAAGGTACCTGAGGCTGAATTGCTGGATGAGTTAAAGAAGGAAATAGATGAAATCGTACGTGTGTTTGAAGCAACCGGAGAAATTCCAGGCCGGAAGCATCACACCCCTGCTTAACCAACAAAAAGGCTTATTCACGTCATTTATTGACGTGAATAAGCCTTTTGTGCGCTTGGCAGCGCAATCGACTAGGGAGTGAAAGTCTCCAGTACACTGCGAGGTGGCGGAAGTACATAGCTGACGCATAGTGCTAGTCCGTGAGGATAGGTGCGGAGGATGCGAA
>NZ_JAVIFU010000091.1 GCF_031157315.1 Paenibacillus sp. LHD-38 | reverse complement strand
ACCATCACCGATATCAGTGGGGACTAAAAAAGATGACTCCTGTTCAGTACAGGAATCATCTACTAAGTGCAGCTTAACACTCTTTTTTTCAAAGTGTCCTTGACTAAGGGGCCAGTTTACTCTTATCGGGAGAGCACGCCTTTTTTTAGTTCAAAATTCGACAATAAATTTTAATAATTTTAATAATTGCTCTTCTTATTACCTGCAAAACGCCGATAAATATCATTAGACGATATGAATTGAGGGGCGGGATTATTAATGAAATTATCTTTACGTTTTAGATTGGCAATGCTCTCTATTATTCCAATTGCGTTTTATGCTTTTACTGGACTTTATATGCTGGGTGAGCAGCGCACCATATTAGAAGAAATGACGGAACAAATTTATGAAACTTCGAATAAAGTCGATACGTTAATCTTAAACGCTGACCGAGATATGTATCAGGCTTATCAAGCTTATTTGAAGGTTGAATCAGGTACCCTGGATCAGGTAAGTGCCGAATCCGCGCGGAAGGAGCTGTCTGATAACATCAAGCAAGTGGATGAGAGGGTAGGCGAAGCCGAAGCTATTTTAACCGAAAAAAGACTGCAGGACTTAGCTTATGGTGACTCTGAACGCAGTATGGAGCAGATTTTAGTTGAATTTAGAACGAATTTCGATATCTGGACAGCAGCAGCTGAAAAAGCTGTGGGAGACGGCGCAAGCAAATTTCAAAATAGCGAAATCGATAATAGCTTTCAAACCAGTCGGTCAGGCATAGATGAAATTGGTCAAAATATCGGTGTGTATGCGAATACGACCATCACGCAAATCACGGCTGAGCTGGATAAAGCGCAGCTCATTTTATTAGTAGGGATCATTGTCGTAACGATCGTTTTGGGAGTCTCTGTCTTTTTCACGGTGCGCCATATCATGAAGACAATAAAAAGCGTCGTTCTCAAAACAGAGCGAGTGGCAGAAGGAGATTTGACCGTCCTGCCTGATAGCAAGTACAGCAAGGACGAACTTGGCAGTATTTCGCGTTCCGTTGATCATATGATCGAAACGATGAGTCAGCTCATTAGCGGTATTGCGGGAAATGCGAGTGAGGTAACGAAGTCGACTGCTCAGCTCATGAACTTCAAAGGAATCGGCCGCCGCTGCCGAGCATGTTGCCCGAAATATTACGGAAGTGGCTAATGGCTCAGAGGTCCAAGCAAGAGGAGCAGAGGAAACTTCCAGAGCTATTGAAGAAATGACGATTGGCATCCAAGTATTGCTGAGAATACAGCCTGGATTGCGGATAAGTCGACTTCAACTTCAGAGCAAGCAAATCTTAGCCATGAAGCACTGGTGCGTTTAGTCAATCAAATGGACGAAGTGGCATCGGTCATTAACAAGCTTTCCAGCACGATAGGCATGCTGGAGCATCGGTCGAAGGAAATCGGCGTGATTGCCGAGAACATTACGAGTTTTTCTAATCAGACGAATATATTATCGCTTAACGCATCCATTGAAGCGGCTCGCGCTGGCGAACACGGGAGAGGCTTTGCTGTTGTTGCCGGAGAGATTCGCAAGCTTGCTGCAGGCTCGCTTGCTTCCGCTGACGGAATTCACCAGCTAGTAGATGAAACGCGCAATGAGATCGCGGGAGCTTCAGCGTACATGTCACAAACGATAGAGGAAATGGAGCGGGGCAGTGAGAGAGTCCATGAGGTCCGCCAAAACCTGGATACAATCGTTGCTTCCATTATTCAAATGAGCGAGCAGATTCATGAAAACTCCGCGATTACGCAGCAGATGTCCGCCAGCTCTGAGCAGGTCAGCGCCTCAATGGAGCAATCAGCCGCTACGGCAGCTGTGAACCTGGAGAAGACAGAGAGCGTCGCTGCCGCAACGGAAGAACAGCTTGCCTTGATGGACAATATATCTTCCGCAGCTATTCATTTAGATGGGATTGTACGTGATCTGGATTATGCTATTTCTCGCTTTAAGGTGAAATGAAATTGGAGTAAAAGCTGCTGCAGCGTGATTCGGAAGAATCAGCTGAAATCAGCTTTTTTTTCATTAAAAAATGTTTTGAAAAGTTGTGTGTTTTTGACGTAACTTTTTGAGCATGTCCTTCGTCTATCATGTAAGATGAGAATTATGAAAGTCGGTTAAGGAGGGATCGGAAGAGCTAATGGCCATTCCGCAGGAAGAAGAACTGAAGACAGAAGCGCAGCTTGAACCCGCTGAAGAAAGGCGCAATCTACTTACCGTTACTGACGTAGAGCGTACATTTCAAGTTGGCGGTTCTCCGCTGCATGTATTAAAGGGCATTCGAATGGAGCTTAAGGAACGCCAGTTAGTTATGCTAAGAGGTAGATCAGGCTCTGGCAAGACGACATTGCTGAATTGCTTGGGAGGGCTTGATACACCAAGTAATGGTGAAATCTTGTTTAATGGCTTGCCTTTTCATAGTATGAGCGATGATGAGCGTACATTAGTCAGACGTAAGCATATGGGCTTTATCTTCCAAGCCTTCGCTCTTATGCCGCTTTTGTCCGCCCGGGAAAACGTAGAGCTTTCCCTTCGCATGGCGGGTGTTCCTCGTGCGGAATGGAAGGGCAGAGTTACCGAGTGTCTAGAATTGGTAGGGCTGGAGCGGCGTATGACACACCGGCCTTTCGAGCTCTCCGGCGGTGAGCAGCAGCGTGTAGCTATCGCAAAAGCGATTGCACATAAACCGATGCTGCTGTTAGCTGATGAGCCGACTGCAGAGTTGGATTCCGGCATGTCAGCACAAATTATGGCGGTTTTCCAAAATATCATTCGCACTGAACAAGTTTCTATTTGCATGACTACACATGATCCTACGATTTTGGAGGTTGCCGACCATGTCTATGAAATGGTGGACGGGAAATTTATTTAAACGTTCAATGGTTGTTGTAATGAGCGTTTCCCTATTATTCGCAAGCGGGTGTTCGTTGCTTCCCGCGGAAGATGAAGAAGAAGTATTGCCTGAGATTGCTCCGCCTCAAATATCCAAAAAACCGGAATATGAGGTGACGACCGCAACACTGGAAACAAAAGTACAAGTAATTGGCAAGCTGATTTCTTTGGAAGAAGAGACTATGTTTTTCACATTAGACGGCAAGCATTTGAAAGAGCTGTATGTGAAAGCAGGAGCAACGGTGAAAGCCGGGCAGGCAATTGGCGAGCTGGACGTTGACGATCTCGTCAAAACGCTCCGTATGGAAAGGCTTGCTTTCAAGAAAGAAGAAATCGCAATGAAAGAGACGCTGCGCCAGCGCGATGAAATGGATCCGATTGAGTTTGAGGAAAAGTCCATCGCATTTGAAGAGCGCAAGCAAAAGCTTGTTGATATGGAAGAGGAAATCGCAAAAGCTACTTTGAAGGCGCCATTTGGCGGGACGATCGTTACGCTTAATGTACAGAAGGGCGATCTCATTAAGGCGTATGCGCCTATTGCCATTGTCGCTGATACAAGCAAAATAACGGCTGCCGCTAAGCTCACCAAAACAGAGCTGGAAAAAATAGCCGTTGGACTAGAGGTTGTTGCCAATATAAGCAATGTAGGAACCTTTAATGGTAAGGTAAAGCTGCTTCCGGTTAAAACGGAAGATCAAAATACCGGAGGAGGTACAGGTGGAACGCCTGGAGAAACGAAGCCGGAGAGGCCTGAGGATTTCCTGATCGTAGATCTCAAGGGTTTGCCGAAAAACTTAAATCGCGGTACGCCGCTGTCCATTAACATTATTACGAAGCGCACAGAAAACGCCATCGTTATTCCTCCTTCCACGCTTCGTTCTATCGGTTCCCGCACCTATGTGCAGGTAATTGATGCAGATGGAAAGCGCGAAGTTGACGTTGAGGTTGGTCAACAAACCTCGACGCAGGTAGAAATCCTGCAAGGTTTGAAGCCGGGGCAGAAAGTTGTAGGTCGATAGCCAATGGGAATTCCGCTGTTTCGTTTTTTGTTCCGCAAAATGTGGAACACGCGCTGGCTAACCTTAAGCACGCTTGCGGGACTGACACTGGCGGTTGCGTTTGCAACGAGCATACCGATGTACGCAGATGGCGCCCTCAAGAGAGTCGTTGCCGAATCGTTGCAGCAGAAGAGCGCCGGATTACCGGCCGGCTCGCTGCTCATGAGGTATCAATCACCTGCTGGCGGTAAAACGGATTTATCAGCATTGTCGGAGCTTGAGCGTTATATCTCAGAAGGAGTACCAAAGGAGATTAACTTTCCTTTCAATACGTATGTCAACAGTTACTCCATACGGGGCTCAGAGGTAGTGCCTGAGGATCCAACGAAGGTCGATGCTGGAAGAAATCGTCAGCTGACGATTATGACAATGTCTGGACTAGAAGCGAACACCGAGCTCACCCAAGGGAGATGGTTCGTAAACGCTGAAGGAGACGGAGAACTGCTCGAAGCAGTCATGTTCGAGGAAGCCATGTATCGTAACGATGTACATATCGGCGACGTGTTTGAATATCCGATATACGGCGGTCTTGATCTCACTTTACGAGTGAAAATCGTCGGAGCTGTTAAGCCGCTAACGGATACGAGTTCATACTGGTATCAAGGAATGGAGAGCTTGCTCGGCACATTCCAGATTAGTGAGGCGGCTTTTGAGAAGGTATTGCTTGGTAAGAATGGTATACCTCTGCATAATGCCAGCTGGTATTACGCCTTTGATCTGTCGGAAATTCAAACGAGCCAACTTACACCGCTTGGGAAGACGCTTGAACGATTAAATATTGAATTGTATCAGCGTCTTAAGGACACCAGAGTAGAAATTTCCTTTGCGTCCACTCTTTCGGAATTTAAGAAGCAAAGCCTGCAGCTGCAGACGCTGCTATTTACGCTAGCCGCTCCAATGCTGGCTATGGTGTTTTTCTTCATTGCCATGAATGCCCGCCAGTCGCTGGATAAACAGCGTAGCGACATTGCCGTGCTTCGAAGCCGCGGGGCAGGCACGCGGCAAATTATTTGGATTTATTTGTTGGAAGGGCTGCTGCTTGGCGGTATTGCTCTGGCGAGTGGTCCTTTTTTGGGCTGGTTTATGGCGAAGAGCATTGGCTCCGCCAACGGTTTCCTCTCCTTTGTTAATCGGAAATCGATACCGGTTGGTTTCTCGACGGAAGCGATTATCGCAGGAGGCGCAGCCGTACTGCTCGCACTGCTGGCCACGATTATCCCAGCGATCATTTACGCAAGATCGTCAATCGTAAGCTACAAACAGGATCTGGCTCGCTCAGACCGCAAGCCAGGCTGGCAGCGCTGGTATCTGGATGTTCTATTGATCGCTGCTGCAGGGTATGGTTGGTACATGTTTAATGAACGTCAGATGCTGACATTCAAAACCGGAATGACAACGGATCAATTAAATGTCCAACCGTTTTTGTTCTTTGTTCCGGCACTATCGATTTTTGCGCTTGGATTATTTTTCTTAAGGCTGTTCCCGTGGCTGTTGAAGCTCTTCACATGGTTCGGTCGCAAATTTTTGCCCGTACCGCTTTATTTGACGCTGACGCAGCTGTCGCGCTCTTCCAAAGGTTATTATCCATTGATGATCCTGTTAGTGCTGACGCTGGGTCTAGGTGTTTATAACGCATCGGCAGCTCGAACCATTGACTTGAACTCGACGGAGCGGACGCTGTATAAGTACGGTGCTGACGTAACCATTCAAACGGTATGGGAAGGCTCAGCTGAAGTGACAACGACTCCTGGCGGCGGTTCAGGTGGAAGCGGCGGAGGCACTGGCAGCGGCGGATCCGGCGGAGGAAGCGGTGGCGGTTCTGGAGGCGGCGCAGGCGGCGGGTCAGGAGGAGGTTCCGGCGGTGGCGGCGGTCAAAGCGTGCCCACTAAGATTTTGTACAGTGAACCTCCGTTTGAGCTATTCCGTTCCCTTGAAGGCGTAGAAGCGGCTGCTCGCGTGCTGCAGGCAAAGGGCAGCGTCGTTATCTCTGGCAAATCAATCGGTCAAGGTACGGTAATGGGGATCGATAACGTTGATTTTGCTAAGGTCGGCTGGTTCCGTAACGATTTGTACCCTGTACATCCTTACTCCTATTTAAATAATCTAGGCCTGTATGAACATGCTGCACTCATACCTTCTAAAGTAGCTGAGAAATACCAGCTTAAGCTGGGCGATCCGATCTCTGTCGGCTTCGCAGAAGGAAAGGTTGACTTTGTGGTAGTCGGTATTTTGCCATATTGGCCCAGCCAATATCCGGACAAATCGCCATTTATTATAACGAATTTGGATTATATTTATGACCAGCTGCCGCTTATTCCATACGAGGTATGGCTCAAAATGAAGCCGGATGCCAAGGTTGCCCCAATTGTAACTGAGCTTCAGAAGGCGGGCATCGAGCTTGCGTCGGTAAAAGACGTGAGAAGCGAACTGATTTCCCAGTCTAAGCTTCCTACGCGAGGCGGAGTTTTCGGTATTTTGAGTTTAGGTTTCCTCGTTTCGGTAGTCATTACGCTTGCTGGCTATGTGCTGTTTTGGTTCTTTAATCTATCGGGTAGGGTCGTCCAATTCGGCGTGCTCCGTGCGATGGGATTATCGCGTAAACAGCTTACCGGAATGCTGCTGCTTGAGCAGCTGTTCACCGCGGGGCTTGCTATCGGGCTCGGCGTTTTGATCGGAAAAGCGGTCAGCTTACTCTTCCTGCCTTTCCTTCAAACGACAGAAAATGTTGCAGAAACAGTGCCTCCGTTCCGTGTTATTTTCGATTCGAATGATACGAATCAATTGTTCGTCGTAGTCGGTGTCATGATGCTGATCGGCGCCATGCTGCTCTTCCTGCATATTCGTAGGCTGAGAGTGCATCAAGCGGTCAAGATGGGAGAGGAACGATGACAACAGCGATGATCGATTGCGAAGGCTTGGTCAAAATCTACAAAACCGATGATTTGGAAGTCGTCGCCCTGCAAGGACTTAATTTAAAAGTTAATGAAGGCGAGTTGATGGCTATCATCGGCAACAGCGGAAGCGGGAAATCGACGCTTCTGAATACGCTGGGCGGTCTTGACCGCCCCTCTGCCGGCCAGGTGCGCGTAGGTCCTTGGGATTTGCTTAAAATTACCGAAGAGGATCTTGTCCAATACAAGCGGGAGACGGTAGGTTTCATTTGGCAAAATAATGCCCGCAACCTGCTTCCTTACCTCTCCGCGCTGGAGAATGTGGAGATGCCGATGATGTTATCCGGCAAGGTGGATCGCGAATATGCAAAACAGCTGCTCGAGTGGGTTGGGCTTAAGGAGCGGATGCACAATAAGCTCCATCAATTATCTGGCGGGGAGCAGCAAAGGGTCGCCATTGCGATATCGCTGTCGAACCGCCCGAAGCTGCTGCTGGCGGATGAGCCGACAGGCTCGGTTGATACAACCACCTCTGATCTAATAATGGGTATTTTCCGCAGGCTTAATCGCGAAATAGGAATTACGATTGTAATCGTTACGCATGATTTGACGCTTGCGAGCAAGGTTGACCGAGTGGTTGCGATCCGTGACGGTTTAACGAGCACGGAGTTTATTAAACGTAATCCGAATATTAATCTTGATGGAGGTGAGGCAGAGCTTCCGGCTGTTTCCAGCGGACTGCAATCTGTGCATGAAGCCTATGTCGTAGTAGATCGGGTTGGACGATTACAAGTACCGAAGGAATATTTATCTGCTTTAAACATTAAGGACAAAGCAACGATGGAGTTTGACGGTGAGCGGATCATAATCACTCCGCCTAAATCATTGGGGGGTTAAATCGGATGAAGAACAAACGGTTTTCAGGAATTCGGTTTCGCAAATTGACTTTAGTAAGCTTAACGCTTGCATTGCTTATCGGTTTGCTTGCTGCATGCAGCAGCGGCTCAGACGAGTCTACCGAAAAACGGGTTTTGCGGATTGGGGTTCTATACGGCGGATCGGATAACGAGCCATACTTCCGTCAGCAATACACGGATATGTACGAAATGTCTCATCCTAACATTGAATTTGAAATCGTAGGCGCAATCAATTATGATGAGCAACGCTTTGAGCAGACAGATCCAGCTAAGCCGGTCACTCAGCCGGATCCTTATGAGAAAATGAAGGAAATGCTAAACGGTCAAAATCCGGTCGATGTTGTAGTCCTTGATTACAATATGCTGCGCCGTATGACGCAAGACAACTTGCTTCAGCCGCTGGATCCTTTAGTGCAGCAGGATAAATTTGACCTCAGCGATTATGTTCCGACCGTGATTGACGGAATTAAGGCTGCAGGTGAGGGCAATCTTTATGCATTAACTCCTACATTCAGCTCTTCTGCTCTTTATTACAATAAAAAGTTGTTTGCTGATGCTGGCGTAACGCCTCCAACAGATAAGATGCAGTGGGCGGATGTGCTTAACCTTGCACGTCAAGTAGCAAAAGGAGAGGGAGAAGAACGCAAATTCGGTTTTGCGTTTAACCGCTGGCCATCCGATGGCTTTAACGACACACAGGTTTACAGCCAGGCGCTGCAATTGAAAATGTGGGATGATAAAGGCGAGAAAATGCTCGTTAACAGCGTTCAGTGGGAAAATGTCTGGAACACGGTTTCTTCTCTCTATCAAGAAGAAATTATTCCGACCCAGGAGTATATGAACAAGATCTATGAGAAGCAAGCTGCTGACGGCGGCAATGTCAATGATCCATTCTATGGCGACCTGTTTATCAAAGGCAAAGTAGCCATGACAATCGGTGAATACGGCTATATCAATGAGCTCAAAAAAGCATCGGATAACGCATCGAAAATTAAAGATTTCGAACCTGTTGATTGGGACGTTGTTACGGTACCGGTTCATCCGAACGATCCTGAGGTCGGTGGCAACATCTATTTGAGCCAATTGATGGGTATTAACAGCAAAGCGCAAAATGATAAAGATGCATGGGAGTTCATCAAATTTTCGAACAGCAAGGAATGGGCTAAGCTGAAGTCGAGAAGTTTGTACGAGATGGTTGCCCGCAAGGAGTTCTTGACGCCAATCGGAGGCTTGCAATACAACATGGACGCTTTTACTTCCCTTAAGCCGCTTCCTCCAACGAGCACGGATTCCGAAAAAATATTCCGCGAGAAACCAGGTATTTGGGAAGCGCAGCAACCAGGCAACGAGTTATTCCAAGAAGTGATTAAAAAGACGAAAACAGCAAAAGAAGCGCTCGCCGAGTGGGAAACCCGCGGAAACGCTGTGCTGGAACGCTTGAAAACGAACCCTAACGGTGGCGTAGACGGCGGTGGCGGCGCAATTGACATTATGCCAGTACCAAGATAACTAATACGATAAAAAGCCCGCAAACGATCCTAGCGTCGTTTGCGGGCTTTTTCCAACTATAAGGCTAACCTCTTAGAAGAAACGACTGATAAGCGGTCCAGGAGCCGTTATCGGTCTGATAAAGCAAGTGTACGCGATCTATTCTCGAAGATAGGTCAATGGCCTGCATGCGTAGGTTGCCATATACATCATGAAGCTCTTCTGCAGAGAGCTCTTGCCCAATAGTGACATGCGGCGTGAATACATACTTAGGCTCTGCGATAGTCATAGGTCCGCTGCAAACCTTATCATGGAGCTGCTGCATGGGGACTGTGTCCTGAAGCGCAAGGTAAAGTACGTGATTGACCGGATAGAAGGTAGAGACCCGGTTCAACTGAATGGAGAACGCAGGCATCGCGGATGTGATTTGTTCTAAATGGTTCACAGCTGTCTGCAGCTCGTCATCCGACCACTCCTCAGCTTCTCTGAGTGTTAGATGAGCAGGAATGGCTGAGTAATGCGGATCAAGCCGTCTTCGCCAGCTATTCGCGAAATCCTGTACATGTTTTTCCGGAAAAACGACGACGCCATATAACATGGTCTTCAGCTCCTTCAAAATGACCTAATTTGAGTATACCCGATTTGTATAATAATTAAGAAGTTGAAAAATTCATCATTTTTGAACTTAAGGAGAGGCGAATGGCATTCATGTGATTGTAAAGGCTTATGGTTATGTTTACTTGTATTATCTCATGTTTGGGGTATCCTAATGGCTACAACCTTTATTGAGGCAGCGACATGCTGCTTATCCTATAAAACAGTGGAGGGATTCGCATGAGATGGGTGTACTGGGTTCGCCTATACGAGACGAAATTTCAAGCGGGGTGCCTGGTTAGAAGAATGGAAAACGACTGGTGGGTTCACGGCTATGAAAGCCCGCGTGAAGTCGAAGTTTTTCGGTCGCGCAAGGGGCGATTCGGGGTCAGATTTATTCCTTAAAAAGAATAAAAAATAAAATAGAATATTTTGCTTGACTTAAATCATGCTCATATAGTATATTATTTTATGTCGCCATTTCAAGAAGCTTTGCTCAAATGGATATACGTCGCGGGGTGGAGCAGCCCGGTAGCTCGTCGGGCTCATAACCCGAAGGCCGCAGGTTCAAATCCTGCCCCCGCAACCAACCTTTCGATGAATACGTTGAAATATACGTTTTTCGAGGGCCCTTAGCTCAGTTGGTTAGAGCGGTCGGCTCATAACCGATTGGTCGGGGGTTCGAGTCCCTCAGGGCCCACCATAAGCAAAACCTTCACAACATGCCGGGGTGGCGGAACTGGCAGACGCACAGGACTTAAAATCCTGCGGTGGGTGACCACCGTACGGGTTCGATTCCCGTCCTCGGCATACCTAGAAAACCTTGAGCTTTCAATGGTTTTCACGAAGTACATAATACCATTCAATAATAATTTATTGAATGGTAAAAGGAAGTAGCACCTCGTAAACGCAGTTTTCTCGTTGAAAAACGAATGAATCGCGAAGAGGTGCTTTTTTCTTTGTTCGAAAAGCTCAATCCAGTCTGACGAAAGAACACGATAGCAGTAAGTAGTTAAGATGCTGTAAACAATCCAATTGAATTTGAAGAACATCAATAAAGCCGATTTCCTTCTGAACAAGGGGTGAAGTCGGTTTTATTAATTTTGTTTCCATCAAGTCATTATTGATAGCAGAACAAGTGTTTGCATATAATAAATACACCAATCTACAAGGATGGTGTAATCGATGAGAAAGAAGTTAGTAGGAAACGGTTCATGGGAATCAAGTCGTATGATGTTGCCGGAGCATATTGTGAACATAAATGAACATGCATACCAACAAAAGAAACGATCACGAATTCATCTTGATGAACAGGAATGGGAGGGTATCTCAAAGGCCGTTGAGAAGCGTAGATCAGTTAAAAGGTCGTTTTATGATTGATGGGGAATGGTTCCAAATCAAAGATATCGAGGGTGTCCAATTTGAGGATTGATCGTCAGAAACTAATTGAACATCTTAGTTTAACGCTGAGCAACTTCGATTGAAGATTGATGGCTATGATGAAGCGAAAAGCATCGATAGCGGAATGATTCTGATGTGGGTTGCAAAGAAGATTATGCTCACTCATCTACTGGACGATTTGTATAAAGGGAAGTTTGACGAATAAAAATCCGGTCACTCTTAAGAGTGGCTTTTTACATGCCTGAAGGAGCTGAACCGGTGAGAAACCTTACCGAAAATATTGGATCAATTTTCATTTAGAAACTATCCATTGGTTTTTTATTTTGTATAATGCTAAATAAAAAGTGACATACTTATATCCACATAAATATATGGAGGTCGTAATATGAGTGTCACGTTTTTTGGTCAGTTAAAAGATAGGAAACTGATACAGATCAGGGGAAATATTGAGATGATTAGAGAAGATATAGTGAAATTCGAAAATACTCTAAGGGAATATGAATATGTGTTGCCTCTGATACCAGATGGATTTGAAATGAAGAAACACATAATTGAAGATTATCAGATGCGTAAATCCATACATAGTACATTAACAGATGAGGTTTCACGTCTTGAGAGTCAGTCAATGCTAAGAATTGTTCCTAAATGACTATTTGAATTGTTGCATTCAAAGGTAATAAAATGAGCCTTCTCACTAGAGAAAGGCTTTTTGTTTTCAGTTATTAGTCCAAGGATACATTCGCAGATTTATAGACGAAGGACCTATGATGGCAGATATGCTGTCCGCTTATTTAAGGCACGGCAAGACAGCAGTACCCAAAGCTTGGAGCAAACAATCATGTCCAAGCGCTGCAGCGCGCCAAGCAATTACAAATACATGTTTGAGAGGTCCATCTTTTTTTAACTACGACAGCAAGATTAACTAGCAGGTATTTCCAAACATTTGTCGAAGGTATATAGGTCAGAATTTATCCTAGGAGATGACCTTCATGCTTGAGAAAAATAGATTGGGTAATGCGCC
>NZ_JAVIFU010000090.1 GCF_031157315.1 Paenibacillus sp. LHD-38 | reverse complement strand
GGGATCACGGTCCCACGGGCAGTTACGTTCGACCCCGGCTACCGTTTACTAAACCTCTCAAAACAAAAGAGGTCAACCAGAAAAAACTGGCTGACCTCATAATACGAACGGGCAGATTACTGTAATAAATATCTTTCCAGTCTTTGGGTAGACTACTTCGCATTGGCGGGAAGTTATGTCCGCGAGCAGACTTTTCCAAGGAGGATATTATGAAAGTCAAGGCACTGTTTCTTCTAATGATAATGGGTTTGTTCAATTCGATGCTGTCGGGCAGCGCTACAGCGCAAAACATAGCACCATCCGAATCCGTGGCAGCCCCCACTGGCGACGAAACTAGCCTGGGACCAGCAGGCCGGTTTGCAAAAGCAATATTGCGAAACAATCTTGATGAGGCGCAAAAATATGTAGAGAAGGATTTCGTCCAAATCCCCGAGATAAGGGAGAATTCCCCTATCAGTGGAATACAGCTCGTTTCCTCCCCAAAGGAGGATGTGAAAATCCTACTGGCTCATTTTGATGATGAAGTGCTGGAGGGAGAACGACTTGCTTTCATCTGGGAACTGACCATAAAGGGCGACCGAATAACTAAAATCCGCATATTGTTCGACGGGGCCAATCCGCTCGTCGATGAGGCCCGATTGATCCGGGAATACCAAAAGAGGTTCAAAAGGCACGTACTGGTACCCACTGAATTTCCGTTCGAGATAACTCACTTCAACGGATACGTTGATGGCAATGAATCGCTTGAACTAGTCTATCGAAACAAAGCACTGAACGGCTTCTTCCGGGTCAAAGTATTTCCAATCGTAGTAGAACTGGAGCGGTACAAAGGAAAGGACGATGTGTATTATCAGCTAAAGGACGGTACGAAAGCGTTGGGTCTAGATTCGAATTGGGATATGAACTTCGATTCCAAAAGAACGGGATGCAATATACGCTTGCGATTGGAAACAAGAAAATGTTGAAAGCGAAGTATAAAGCAACAGACTTACTCAAACTTGCGAATTCTATGGTATAAAGAATCAAGCAACAGTTCCGGGCTTTTGCTTGTGCTAACGGATAATGTCTAGATAGCAGATGGTTATATTAGCGAAATCGATGATTGAATAGGTGATTGAACTAACTGGTACGTTAGCTCAATAAATACGATGAGACGGCAGCCTTTATTAGTGGCTGCCGTTTTCTCAACTAACGGGCAGGTTATCGTGGTAATATAAGTAAAAACGTCTGTAAGATAGAGGTGTTTTTGTGAAAATCAGAAGAGCTGTGTTTGATGATGTTAAGGGCATCGTACACGTGCATATTGAAAGCATAAAGTCTTCGCACGTGAGCATCCTTCCTCAAGATTTTCTAGATAATTTGACACATGAATGGTCAACTCCTAGATTTACAGAGACCTTAAGGAACCCACCAAAAGATGTTAGTTTATTGGTGGCGGAAGACGAACGCGGAAAAATTATCGGTTTTATCTGGGGTGGACCGGAACGGAAAGGAGATACGGAATACAAAGGGGAAATATATGCCGTATACGTCCTAAGCGAATTTCGTGGTGTTGGGGTTGGTCGGCAGCTAGTAAGCGCCTTAGTAGAAGACTTAATAAGTTTTAATATCGACTCCATGCTAGTTATGGTGTTCGAAAGTAACCTCGCTTCACGTCGTTTTTATGAAGCTATGGGGGGATGTGAAATACGCGAAGGTTTCGCAATTGTAAATGGTGAACAGTACAAAGATGTTGTTTACGCATGGAACAATATAAACGGAGTATTGAGCTAACGGTTATGTTAGTTCAATGAAGAATCTATACAAACGTAAAAGGAGCTGCTGCGGCAGCTCCTTTTACATCTTCACAAAATAAGCGATTTTGTACATATGTACTACTGATAGGCGTTAAGCTAACGGGCAGGTTAACGTGGTGGCTTGTTCAATATGGTAACTATTTACTTTTCGGAAAACCAGTGTATAATAAACTAAAATCAATGATACGAGCAAGGGCGTAGGCACAAATGTGCTTACGCCCTTGCTCATGTTTCAACTGGAATATCAAATTAGGGGGAAGTAGATGAATTCAAAATTAGGATTTAAAGAATCAGATCGATTATTAATTATTAATGCGGATGATTTTGGAATTACAGTGGGAACAAATGAGGCGATTCTGGCATTATTTCAACAGGATGCTATTACCTCAACATCAATAATGATTCCCTGCCCAGCGGCTAGAGAAGCTTTAAACAAGGGGGATATTCAGACTATCGAGCACTCCGGAATTCATCTGACTTTATCAAGTGCAGAGCACCAAGGATATAAGCCCATGTATCGTGAGAATCCGTTGCACAGCCTAGTTACTTCAGACAATGAATTCTTTACGGATATCGCATACTTAGAATCTAATGCTGACCTCGATGAGGTTAGGCTTGAATTACGAGCTCAAATTACATATGCGATTTCTCAAGGGATTGATCCGACTCATCTTGACAGTCATGCAGGGAGTATCTTGGGTATATGCACCGGACGTGATTTCTTAGAAATTGTATTGGATCTTTGTCAAGAGTATCAACTTCCCTTCAATTTACCTAGAAGGATACTAATGCAACCGTTTATAAATGAAGAGCAAAAGGAAAGGTTTTCGGAAAGAATTTCTTCGGCGGATAGGCGCGGTATTTTACTCATTGATGATATGATTTCTCTTCCCTATTGCCTTAGCACAAATGCAGAGTACGAGACAGTGAAGGCGCAGTTTATAACTATGGTCGAAAACCTAAAGCCTGGTATCACTCAGTTAACAGTTCATCCCTCTATTATTACTGAAGAATTGAAACGATTAACAAACTGTTATATGGAAAGGGAAATTGAATTCCGCTTACTCTGTGATTTAGATATTATGCAGCTTTTCAAAAAGGAAAACATCAAACTCATTTCATGGAAGAACATTCGTGACATACAACGTTCAACTAACGGGAAACTATAGTTGAACAAACAAGGAGCAGTTTGCTACGCGGCAGTTGCTCCCTTACTTTGTTAAGCTAACTGGCAGGATGGCGCAACAAAAACCCAAATAGTACGTCTTACTCTACTGGATATAAACAGGAGTAGTATTTCATGAGACTAACTTCCGGATTAATATTTATAGGAGTTGGGAAAAAGATGAATAGCGACAAATTAGATAAACGAAAAGTACGTAGACTAAAACGAAGGGCTACTCTAAGGGAGCGGAGATTGCCTGTCGGTTACGGCTACGAAATGGACAAAAATGATGCGAAAATCATTCTGGACGCAGTGTTCTCTTATATAAATGACCATCGAAACGAGCCGAGAATGAAGTTGTGTACGGTTAGTAGAGATCAAGGTAAAACTTGGACGAATGAGAATATAAACGTAGCTGTTACCGACCCCAATTTATCTACTTTAAAGGTAGGAGATCTGGTTAGAGAGACTGGAGATGGACCGATATGTGTTATTGTAGCTAATGAAGGCGAAAATCAAATACATGGTGCCTTCCAAGACGATCCTGACTCCCCTTTTTTCCTTCCTGAAGGTCACTTGTACCGGAATGCATTACCATACACTTAATGTAAACCTTGTTTTAATAACATTATGATTAAGCTCCCTCAGAGAATAAGGTTTTTCTCACGAATGCTCGCTCATTCGCAGAATTTCACATGCATGTTTAAATAGGAGTTTAAAGGATTACATGAGATGGGCTAAGCAGTTCTGTTTGAGGGCATGCGGGAATAGAAGGTGCTGGTCTAATTACAACATCTTCCAAATAAAGATTTACTGCACGTCTCTCTCCACAAGGTCTTTGGGATTCACTCTCCCAAATCTCAATGGGTCTATGCCCACACATTCCTTCGTCCTATCTATCCAAGGTGTGGAGTCCGATCAACGTTAACGGAATGGGTCTATGCCCTAAAGCCTAAAAATCTCGGTACTCCGTGCTTTCTTTGTGAAATCCTGCGAAACGAGCTAATCTACGTGTCTGGGTTGCGAATTTAGTTGTTAAGCTGCTAGTGGCGGTTGAGCCTTATCCGCGGAGAAAGTTTGTCCTTCTCGCGCCATGGCTACAAGCATTCGAGCTAATTTCCCAATCAACTTCATCATGGATTGCATTTTCGTCATTCGTTTTACTTCAATATTGTGTGCATGCAGGGCTTGGAATGCACGATTGTGAGATAAGAGGTGAAACACCGAGAAGTACAAATGCTTCCGTAGTAATGAGTTTCCTCGTTTGGTTAGCTTAATGTGCCCCTTATACTTACCAGAACTACGTTCCGCTAAGTTTAATCCAGCCTTTCGCAAAAACTGATTCCCGTGAGACAGCTTACGTAAGTCCCCGCCAAATGCGAATATGGCAGCCGTTGCAGGAACGGAAACACCGACGGATCGAACGAGATCAGAACAGGGGATCTCTGGCAATAGCTTTTCAATCATTTCGTCCGCTTCATCAATGATGTGGCAGATTCGTTCATATTCTTCGATGAGGTGCCTAAGTTCCCATTTGTCTTCTTCAAGGGCAGTAGCGTCTCCAACGCTATGTCTAGCGAGTGTTTGGAGCTGGATCGCCTTGTTCCTGCCTCGCACACCGCCAGGACTAGCCATGTACACTCCCCAGGTTTGCACGATCTGCTCCGGAGTTAACTGCAATACGTCAGATGGGGCTGGGAAACGACGCAAAGTGGCTAATGAACGAGGACTAAAAATATCTTCGAACGCTTGCCTGTATTCTGGAAAACGGATATCCAGCCAGCGGTGGATTCTGTTCTTAATCCGTCCGGATTTAACAACCCAATGCTCTCTGTTTGTGACAATAACCCGTAAGCGGCGGAATGTTTCTTCCTTTGGAGAGAAGGGCGTGTAGAACCCGCGGCTCACTGCATCGGCAATGACCAAAGCGTCTTTTGGGTCATTTTTTGATGGAGAGTTGTCTCTGTTTTCCTTATTGCGTTTGGTTGTCATTGGATTAACAAGGACAACTGAAACCCCTTGTTTCATCAACCAATTGGCGATATTGAACCAGTAGTGACCGGTACTCTCCATTCCCACAACGACGTCATTCAAGTTGTGCATTTTCTGAAATTTACGAATACTGCTCATTAAATGCTCAAAGCCCGCATGGTCGTTCGAAAACATAATTGGGCGATTGGTGAGGACAATACCTCGAAAGTTAATAGCTTGAGCAGCATGTTTCTCCTTGGCAATGTCGATGCCTATGACAAGAGTGGTAGTGGAAATACGTTCTACACGTTGATTTTGAGCTTTAGTTAGTCTAGACTTCATAATAACGCCTCCTAAGGTGAGTTCTGAGGGCTGCAACCCAGTACATACTCATCCTAGCGGGGCGTTCGTTTTTCTGCAAATTGAATCTACTAACACCTACAGGAATGTTAACGGGTACGATAGTTGAAACGACCTAGGGAGCAGTCGGATGGAACAACAGCCACAGTGTCTATTGCTGTAACTATTCCATCTAAAAATAGCGGTAACTACAACGGTATCGTTAGAAGTTGTCAGATTAATGGAGGGACAAATGGCTCGATTTCATGTTGTTCAAACCTTAAATAAAGAACATGCTTTTGTAATAAGAGGTGTCTTGTTAGTTTCTTCGCTTTAAGCAAGATGGAACTAACGGGTAACGATAGTTCCTCCATAGATTAGGGTTTTGAAAGTGGTGAACATCATTGGAGGCTTTGGAATACCGCATTTCCGACGAATGGAGTGAATCTCGGTGGAGCGCAGTAGAGCGAATCTACGAGCAAGCGTTTCCCCTTGACGGCAAGAAAAGCCTCGATATCGTTCGTCGCATGTTTGAAAAACGTATGTGCCAACTACACACAATTGCCCAGGGCTCAGAAATTGTTGGGATGGCGTTGACCGGAATCGATCAACAAGTAGGAGCTTTGCTAATTGATTATAAAGCTATTCGTGAGGATCTTCGCGGCAGCGGATACGGCCAACTATTGCTTGACCGTATCAAGAAATGGACGAGCACAGTTGCGAACTGCAAAGGGATCATCGTCGAAGTGGAAGCCGAACCATCCGAGGAAAACAGCCGGCGAATCCATTTCTGGGAAACAAATGGTTTCCATCTCACTGCTTATGTTCATCAGTACATTTGGGTTCCGGAGCCCTATCATGCGATGTATTTGAATTTCGAAGAGAGTAATCGGTTGCCGGACGATGGGAAGTTGCTGTTTCGCAGCATTACTCAGTTCCATGAAAAAGCGTATCGTCGCTCTAATGGAGAACGAGAGCACAAATAAGCTATACAACGAGGCTGCCATAAGATCTAATGGCAGCCTTGTTCCGCTAACGGGCAGGATAGCGTGGAAATTAGCATTTTAATATGGATCACTAAGGTCAAACCGAATGGAAAATGAACTTGGGACATGTCGAATGAAAAGGAAACGATTTAGAGTGACACTGCATTATCAAGGGACAAGAACATACTTCCAAGAAGCTCCGCGCATAGCGCGGCTTTTTTAGTTTTGTGATTCCTCATTGAGGACGGCCAAAGAGCATTCACTTATAGGCAAAGTAATTAATTAGAAACACTACCTTGACAGTCATGGTAATGCGTCGTATTATACAAACATGGAGGTTGATTACATGAGCGAGAACAAAATTACATCCGACCTGCTGCGAGGACATACCGATACGATGATTTTACGGCTCTTATCCGAAGCTGACCGCTACGGCTACGAGATCGTAAAACTGATTGCCGAGCGCTCGGATGGCGAGTATGAATTAAAGGAAGCCACGATGTACTCGAGCGTCCGGAGGCTTGAGGCCGACGGTGATATCGAGTGGTATTGGGGCGATGAATCACAGGGTGGTCGGCGTAAATATTATAGGATTACCGGAAAGGGTATGACTGCTTACGCCCGCAACAAAAGCAATTGGGAGTACGCAAAGCGCGTGCTTGAAAACTTATTATAAGGAGAGATGATGTTATGAATCAGCAATTGACGAATTATTTAAACGGCGTATTTACGCCATACGATGGAGTAAAAAGCGTCACCGAATTAAAGGCCGACCTGCACTCCGATTTACAGGAGCGGTTCCGTGAACTCAAAGCTGAGGGCAAGGACGATGAAACAGCGTTTAAGATAACCATTGAAAGTATCGGTGACATTGAGCAAACGGTACGGGAGGTCGCTAACCTCTCCCGCTCACTGGAGCGGCAGGTGGTGACGAACTTTAGCGCGAGTAACCTGTCGAAGAGCGACTTTGCGGGCGTTACCGCGCATAAGGGGAAATTTACATCAAGCGCGCTGCGAGGCTCCGACTTCACGAACGCGGACTTGACCGGCAGCTCGTTTGCCAGCAGCGACGTACAAGATGCCCGTTTCGACGGCGCAAACCTGACCGACTGCAACCTGTCCGTCCTTGACCTTACGAATGCGAGCTTCAATAAATCCATCCTTGTGCGTACCAACTTCAGCAAGTCGGGACTATTCGGAACAACATTTATTGATGCAAAACTGACCGATGTTAACCTGACTATGACCGATCTCAGAAAAACCGTCTTTGAAAACTGTATTTTCGACGGGGTGGACTTCACAAATACCGATCTGACAGGGCTGCGTCTTGACGGCCAAACCTTCATCGGCGTCAAGTTCGACAAAGCGGCGTTGAACGAAGTTTCGTTCAAGGGCGCGACACTCAAGAATGCGTCTTTCCAAGGGTCTTTGTTGTCCAAGAAGTACTACCGTGCCATCAAAACCGTCTGCTTTGACGGCGCGATGATGGATAAGTTGACCTATGCTGCGCTCAAAGGCATAGAGGCCGATTTGTCAAAGGTTACTGTTTTATAAGTCCCATTGCTTGCCGGCTAGCAACTTGCGTTTTAGTTGAAATTCATTCTCACAACAACATATTAGAACAACCGCAATTGACAAACCAGCTACTGTGTGTTACTTTATAGCAGTAGTAAGTAATACTGAATATCAGTCATACGTAATAGCAAGGGGTGATTGTGCTGGAAAACCTAACGGAAATGCTCAAAGGTGTGCTTGAGGGCTGCGTCCTTGAAATTATAAGCCGCAAAGAAACCTACGGCTACGAAATTACGCGGCGGCTGAACGCCCTCGGCTTCCCAGATGTTGTTGAGGGAACGGTGTACACTATCCTGATCCGGCTTGAAAAAAGCAAGCTGGTAGAGATCACCAAAAAGCCCTCCGACATGGGGCCGCCGCGAAAGTTTTTCGCGCTCAACGACGCGGGGCGTGAGGAACTACGGAGGTTCTGGGGAAAATGGGAATTTGTTTCGTCTAAAATCAACCAATTAAAGGAGGAGCAGTAACAATGCTTGATTCATTTATAAAATTGATAATAGGCGACATGGAAGATAAACGGGCCTATAAACAAATGATGAAGAGGGTTGACGCCCTGCCGAAAGATTATCGGTTTGCATTTCGCAAAATTCAACATTATATGTTTAGCGTTGGCCCCCCTGGCGGTGACATGACGATATTTACTGACTTGACGATGTTTACGGACTTAGTGGATTTATTTGAATCAAGCGCTGCGGATGGCAAGCAGGTTCTTGACGTCATAGGCAGCGACGTCGGCAGGTTTTGTGATGAGTTTATGCGTGCGTCGGTTAATACTGAAAATACTGAAAAGCTGCGGGAAAAACTAAACAAAGAGGTTATGGAAAAATTTAAAAAGGAGGGGAAATAACGATGCTGGAGCTTATCAAAAAAATGATCGGGGACAAAAAAGAGTATAGGGGGCAAATGGCAAGGGTAGAAGCGCTGCCTGAAGACTATAGGTTTGTATTTGAAAAAATCCAGGGATACATGTGGAGTTTCGCGGGAGGAGACGGCTCTGACATGTTGAAAACTCAGCACGAATTGATAGAGTTGTTTGAAGCCAGCGCGGCGGAAGGCAAGCACGTTCTCGACGTGACAGGCGAAGATGTTGTCGGGTTCTGCGACGAGTTTTTGCGCGACACGAAAAAGTGGACCGATAACTTTCGCAAAAAATTAAACCGTGACATGATGAACAAATTCGGAAGGGGGAACGATTCTAAATGAAAGACATCGCAATTCAAGTTAAAGGACTGCAAAAATCCTACAAGCAGCATCAAGTCTTAAAGGGCGTGGATTTCGAGGTGGAAAAGGGCAGTATTTTCGCCCTGCTCGGGTCCAACGGGGCAGGTAAGACTACAGTTGTCAAAATCCTCACCACGTTGCTCAAACAAGATGGCGGATCCGTTACCGTAAACGGATTCGATGTAGCTTCAAAACCCGAGAATGTGCGACAAGCGATCAGTCTGACCGGTCAATTTGCCGCCGTTGACGAATTATTGACCGGACGGGAAAATCTTATCTTGATTGCCAAGCTACGGTACCTTAAAAACCCACGACAGGTTGCAGACGATTTGCTTAAAAGCTTCGGCTTGACAGAAGCCGCAAACCGCAGAGTATCCACTTATTCGGGTGGTATGCGCCGCAGGCTCGACATCGCCTTGAGCCTTGTGGGAAAACCAAAGATCATATTCCTCGACGAGCCGACCACAGGACTCGACCCTGAGGCACGTATCGAGGTATGGAACATGGTCAAAGAGCTTGCGAACGGCGGTACGACGGTTCTTTTAACCACGCAGTATCTGGAAGAAGCAGAGCAGCTTGCCGACAAAATTGCCATTCTGCATGAGGGTAAGATTATTGCCAGCGGCACGCTTTCGGAGCTGAAAAAGCTGTTCCCGCTCGCAAAGGTGGAGTATGTTGAAAAACAGCCGACATTAGAGGATATTTTCCTTGCAATCGTCGGCAAAAGGGAGGGAAAGTAAATGGAGAGAGTACAGAAACATTTCTTCAGAGATATGAGCATTCTGCTAGGACGTTCTATGCGTCATATTTCTCGCAGCATGGATACCATCATTACGGTCGCCATCACGCCGATTGCGTTGATGCTGCTGTTCGTCTATGTGTTCGGCGGTGCCATTCAAACCGGAACGGATAACTATGTGAATTACCTGCTGCCAGGTATACTTCTAATTGCCATTGCTAGCGGAATATCCTACACGTCTTTTCGACTGTTTAACGATGTGCAGAAGGGCATATTCGAGCGGTTTCAATCCATGCCCATTTCACGTTCCGCATTTCTTTGGGGACATGTACTGACCTCACTAGTATCGAACGCTATATCCCTTATCGTAATCATTCTCATCGCTTTGATTATGGGTTTTCATTCGTCTGCGGGGATACTGTCGTGGCTTGCGGTTGTCGGCATACTCGCGCTGTTTACGCTGGCATTAACTTGGGTAGCTGCGATTGCAGGTCTGTCTGCTAAAACGGTCGAGGGCGCAAGCGCCTTTTCCTACCCGCTTATCTTCCTGCCGTTTATCAGCTCGGCGTTTGTGCCGACCGAGTCGATGCCGACTGTCGTTCGCGCCTTCGCTGAAAATCAGCCGGTGACCTCGATCGTGGAAGCCATTCGTGCACTGCTGTCGGATCAGCCGGTGGGCAATGATATATGGGTCGCTCTTGCTTGGTGCGTCGGAATTTTGATCGTAGCCTACTTCTTTGCAATGAAGGTATATAAAAAGAAAGTTTGAAAAAGGACATTATTATCCGGATGAAGTCCGTGGTAAACCGCGGGCTTTATTTTGTTCTTTGTTTATAGTGAAGTGAAGGATGAAATTTTTTGGCATGGCCAGGTGAGATTACATGTCAACTTATTACGTTAACGGAGAACGATAGCTGAATAACAACACCGCGGCAGCCGGCCCAATACACTGGTGCTCATCCAGAAACTGAACAACAGGGCTATGATAATGGCCTGTTGCCTCCATTACAATGCAAGGGCTCATCCCTGCAGCTGATTCCACTGCTCTAACATAAATAAGAAAAGACGATAATCCCTCTAGATCATGATTAAATCTAAAGATCTTCCCATGAGGTACTCCACCGTCTAAAAAAGCTTGTGCATGGCTCTCTCCCTTGGACACATCCAAACCAATGACTGGATTCATGACATCACTACTGTAGTATTTTCAACGGCAACCCCTAACCTTCTTGTCTTCCACGCTATCGCATGTGATACGGGATCGAAGTCCCTCGGGCAGAAACGTTCGATCCCCGGCTACCGCTAACTTACGACCATACAAAAAAGAGGTCGACCAGAAAGATCTGGTGACCTCATAATACGAATGGGCAGGTTAGCTCAACCACTCAACGCCATAGGAATTAAAGGATATCGGATGGATTTAGCGAATTGATTCCAATTTAAAGGAGAGTAATGGGACGTCTGCGTGGAATGTTTCATGCTCCCAAGTGTGATAATATTTAGGAAGGATTATGGATAAAAAATGAGAGAATGCAGGTGAGAGATTGAACTTTGTTTTCATTAAACGATTTTTAATATTAGTAGCAAGTCTTTTCATCTGGTTTATCATTCACACTACTTTCGTGATAATAGATGGGTTGAATGATGAATTGAAACCTGTTGACGTAGCTGTAGTATTAGGAAATAAAGTAGAAGTTAATGGACAGCTTTCTGAGCGGTTAAAAGCAAGATTAGATACGTCCGTAAAACTATATGATGGGGGCTATTTTACTTTTATCATTGTAAGTGGTGGTATTGGTAAGGAAGGTTTCGATGAGGCAAAGGTTATGAAATCTTACTTAATAGATAAAGGGATACCGGAAGATAAAATTATAGAGGATAATAATGGGTACAACTCATATATGTCCGCCCAAAATACCAGCAAGATTATGGATGAATTAGAAATAGACTCCGTTATGGTTATTACTCAATATTTTCATGTATCTAGGACAAAATTAGCGTTTAGAAAAATGGATATTAAAGAAGTGTATTCAGCTCATGCCAAAATCTTTGAGTTTAGAGATATTTACTCAATAATACGAGAATTCCCAGCATATTATAAATATCTCTTTAAATTATGATATGGATCGGCGATATAGGGTTCTTACTATTGCTTTCTTTACAAAAAGTGATTCAGTATCAACACTTGAAGAAGCTCCAATAATTTTTATTCAACCAATGCTTTTTGAACATCAGGTGAAATTGGTGGCAAATAATTTATGTGATTTTCTTTCACTGTTTCTATGCTTTAAAGAATTATATATTCTTGAGAGGTTTGATTTTTACAAAACAAAGGAAGAATTTTTAGACGATTATGAACTCAATTTTAAGGGTTTATTCAACTGCTGAAATCCAGATCAAATGAAAATATAGATTGCTTTGATATTATGTTGTGGGAGCTTGAGCGTATCAATCACATCGTTAGTGAGTTTATTGCAATCGAAGCGATGCCAAAAGGCGGTCAACTTGTCATCCAAGTTAAGCACAAAAAAATCGTAATATCTTGATCCGTTTTATTAACCAGGGAAGCGGCATTACAAAAGAAAGGCTCCCGAAGTTAGGCGAGCTCTTTTACAGCACAAAAGAAAAGGCACCGGACTGGGACTTATGATGTGTTAAAAAATCGTTGAAGCCCATCATGGCCTTATTCACATTAAGAGAAACCGGGCAAGGGAACGACGAATGATATTATTCTACCTAGGGTATAAAGGCTTCAACTCTTCCATCAGATATACCAGAAAGGGATACGTTTATTAAACGTATCCCTTTCTTTTGTTTATCCAATCTCCTTCATGTTAATAATGATATTTGTATCAGGGAAGGGTTAGTTCGAAACACACAATGCCTGATAATTGAAAAAGTGAGGCGTACACATGGAGCAGGGCGGATTCCTTGGGGAAACAAGCGGTAAAGACTCTTCGACAAGTACGACTTTACTTGATCAGAAGACCGGAAACAACGGCGGAGAAAAAAAACCAATTTCGAAAATTCT
>NZ_JAVIFU010000089.1 GCF_031157315.1 Paenibacillus sp. LHD-38 | reverse complement strand
CAGCGTTTGTTTTAGCGAATTTGCGTACTCATTCATTGGCGTAACCTCCTCGTTTTTCAAGGGGCTTCGCCACACATTTATACCTACTTGTCAAGTCTTATTTCTCTTTTTCGTACAAAAAAAGAGCGGGCTATCTTTTTCGATAACCTGCTCTTTTTCTTGATATTTGGACCTGCGCCTTAACTAAATGACATCGGCCATGTGGCAGCCCTTCAGGGGTGGAACTATCGTTATCCGTTAGCATAATGAATTTCCGACCGCCAAGGGATTAGTCCCAAGGGGATCTCCAGGGATCGTTGGCCAAATAGCTCGAAGTGTAAATACGAAGTTATGTGAAGTACCCCACTCCTTGATTTACTACAATCGGTTTTCTAAATCATTTATAATTTTCAACCAGGTCTTATAATCTTCCGATTCTTCCCAAAGTTCTTTTAGTTCAGAATCCTTTTTTATCTTCTTAATAGCTTTCTTTGCAACTGGTAATAAGCTTTTTCCTTGACCTTTATGCAACTCAATCCATTCTTTAAGCCCTTCTACATAACTCGATTCATTCTTTAGTTCCTCACCTGGTTTACCTTGAAGTGCAGCAAGAATTTCAATTGCTCCAACTGCATTTGAAGCTAAGTCAACTTCTAAATAATCTTCATCGATTACTGTTTCAAGGGTTTCATTGATAAACTCTAAACCTTCAGATTCAATAAGTTCAGCTTTCCAATCCAATACATCATCATTCTCGAATATTCCAGTTCCCCATGCTCCCATGTTAGACACTCTCCAGTTTGAATTTACGCAAATTCTCCATACTTGAAGTATTCGCGAGGTGATTAAACAATCCTGCCCGTTAGCTTAATGATTTACTGCAATCCTACGTATCGCAGATGTGTCGCCCGCGAATCGAGTTCCCCGTTAGTGCAACATCAGACAATAAAAAAACCACCTGTCAGGTGGCTGTGGCTATTCAAAGTTTAATTGAGATTATCTATTTTTTATTTAGGCTATCTGCTAACGGTATTTCAGCAATAACCTTTGTTCCATCTATTATAAGTAAAACACCTTCAAGTGAAGTTGACTTTACTTTTCCAACATCAACGTTTTCCTTAATTTGAAATTCAGCATGAAAAGATGCTTCTTTTCCAGGCTCTAAAATACCTTCTGAGCTGCCGCCTCTAAATTGCATTTTTCGGAATACCGTATTCTGTTGTATCTCCATCAACGAAGCCAGTTTATCATATGGTCTTACTGTCACTTCCAAACCATATGAGTGATGTCCAGGATAGTCGAATGTTCCAAAAATTCGTTGTGACCCAGTATTTTTGATTCTGAAGTCGTATCGTAGTATATGTTCAGATTTAATGACCGTTGTTTCTACATTTGTCAAAACAAGCTCACCTTTCTTTACAAATCCCATAGTAAAGAAAAGTGATAAGCACATCAGTAATACAATTGATACTTTTAATACTTTTTTCATAATTCCCTCCCTTGAACAAGCAGTTCGTTTATTTCCTGGGCTCGTTCTCAAGATAAGATAACCAAGCTTTGGTAAAAATATTCTTTATTCCACTATCCTGCCCGTTAGTTTAATAAAAAGAGCAAGCCATCGTAGCGCCTGCTCATCAATATGTGTTATTCAACTATCATGTCCCGTTAGCTTAAACTGCCACGAGCGTTGTTCCAGGCTTCAAAATATTCATCGATGGTTTGATAGCGATTTCCTTTCTTAATATTGATAGCTTTTAATGCAATATAATAAAGTTTTTCACCTGCTTTCCATTTTTCGAAAGAACGATCACTCCCTCCACCAAATAGCTGAAATGCAGTAGCCCCCATAAGAAAAACATTTGACCTTTCATCAATTTCTCTGCCTAATTGAAATTCTTCAGGCGACATATACCGACTTGATCCCGGCATTCGTCCAACATTGTTCATTACCGGTTTTTTGCTGTAAAATTCTATATCGCAGATCATTGTTTGTTTTGAAGTGAAATTATACATGATACAACCATCATAAAAATCAATCGCTATATATCCTTGCTGGATAACAAGTTGATGAAACAAAAGGATATCTTTATAAATATTGAATTTTGCCTCTAGTGGCAAATCTATAAATTCATTAAATCTACCATACTGTTTTCCCATACATTCGCCTTCAAACCACTTAAAAACTGGATGTGATTTACAATCACTCATAGTCATGTTAAGATATACGTAATTACGCAGATACGTAATTACGTATTTAAATAATTAAAATGAGGTGATGTTTGTTGACTACTTCTAGGGATTACGGTAAGGAATTGGATTTTCTTACGGTGGAAGTGAATGAACTTAAACAACTTCTAAGTCACTTTATCGGTGTTCAATCGTCGTCACACAAACCGTTACATGTAAATGACTTTAGAAAGGCGAGCCCTATAACAGAAGTTGAGAATGATTTAGGCGAGATCTTTTATTCCGGTCAATATCGTGGACAAAATGGGCTCAGATGGGATCCTCAACAAAGAAATGTAAGTCAATTGCTTGACCTCGACAGTGATAAGGGAGCAAAAGTGCTAGCTGCTCTTGGTAATAAGCAGCGATTGGACATTTTAACCACAGTTTTACGCGGACCACTTACTGGTTCAGAAATTGTAGATCAATTAAACATGGGGACTACCGGGCAGCTTTATCACCACACTAAAGCATTACTCGGAGCCGATCTTTTAGTTCAGGAGGAAAGAGGTGGTAGATACTCCCTTCCCCCTCACCGAACATTGCCTTTACTCTTGTTACTCTCTGCAATTTCCGACTTGCTTGATACAAGTAATTATATGGAGCTTACCGAAGCAAGAAATAATGCAGGAACATATCCAGGTGAACAACACGAGGGATACGATCCAAACCATCTTTTATGGGCTGTGCTCGAAAACTCTGTACTAGAGCATGAGGCCGGCTACTGTTCTGAAATAAGTATAGTTCTTCAGAAAGATGGAAGTGTGACTGTGGCTGATAATGGTCGAGGCATTCCAATTCAGGCCCTACCTAATTCAACCAAGGCACCAGTACAAACAGTTCTTACGGAAATCGGACACTATAATACAAGTGCCTCTGTAGTTGCCCCTGGTGGACTTAAAGGAATCAATATGCCTGTGGTTAATGCACTCTCAGAGAGATTGTCCGTGGAAGTTCGCTGTGAAGGAAAAGTGTTTCGTCAAGATTTCAAACATGGAATCCCGCAATCTGAACTATTAGTAATCGGGGTAACAAAGGAGACAGGTACCAGTGTTACCTTTAGACCGGATCAAGATATTATCGCATCCAGCTTTGATAAAACTCAATTATTGAATCGTATAGCAGAATTCCAGAAAATTTACCCCAGTCTAAGTGTTGAAATTATCGAGTAGAGCAATTTAAGGCAACGGAATATTTCCGTTGCCTTTTAAACATAACTGCCCGTTAGCTTAATGATTTACTGCCATCCGACGAACTAAGCTTCGTAGGTGTGTCGGTGTTAGCTGCAGTTACATTCTTCTTCGATCAACTTATAGACCATTATTTGTTCATTATCAAAACCAATAAACTCTTTAGATTTATGATGATAGTTATCTGGATTTATTTTCTCGTCTTCGAATAGTAGAATTCCACTATTAAGATCATATATTTTAATTCCTGTTTCCTTTAAACAAGAGAACAAATATGTATCAATAAAAATATTACCTGACGAAATTGGAAACTCCTTAACTATATTTCCTGTCTCTACATTCATCACTCTGAAGATCCATCCATGTGGCTCATCTCCATCAATAAAATCATAATTATTTCTACCTACTAATCCAATCTCGTTATCACTTATCCAACATAATGGATCGTTCCAATCCTCTTTTTCACACCAAAGATCTTTTTTGCTCATTCCGTCTTCCGATTCCCATCGATTTTCTATCCATTCATGAATGCTCCAACCTGTTACACACCCCATCGGGTGCCAAACCCATCCATTATCAACAATCCATTTATTATCAGGTGAAACTACGAGTTGACCATGAAAATAATCCAAATAATGTTCTGATCTAATTGATTTGCTTTGTGTTAGTTGAAATTTGGGATCATCTCTATCAGTTAGCGCTTGATTATCGATTGGATTTGTTATATCCAGTCGATTCCACTTTGTACCATGAATTAATAAAAGTTGAGCATTATAATTGACAAATGCAACCGGAAAAATTGTTTGTTCATAATGATAATCATCTCGATTAAATCGCATAATGGTCTTCATTGAAGAAATATCTATTACAATTCCCTGTCTTCCAAAAGTATTATATACAGTAATTAACTCAGCATTTGGCGAGACAAGTAGAGACACTTTCTCTTCAAATACTATTTCTTCATTATCAAAAACAAATAGCTCTTTAAACACATTCTCATTTGTATCCAACTCGATAATTTTTCTGGTTGTAGTAAGAATCAGAAATTTATTACTTTCATTAATTATAGGTTGTACGTCAATAATATGTTCTTCGTTCCCCTGTATTGTTTTCATTTCAAACTGAAATGTTTTGGTTGTCATTGAGATCCCTCTACTATAATTAATGTAATTTCAGCTAACGTCATATTTACGAACTTCGCGAACTTTCCATATTTAAGATATTCGAGAATTGAATTAACCTATCCTGCCCGTTAATGAAAAAGAGCAGCTGCCGAAGCAAACTGCTACTTGATTTTTCAACTATAGTTATCCGTTAGCGTAACTAAAGGCGACCCCACCATTACGCCCTCTTCGTGAAAATCTGGAAGGTGACGCCGAATTTGTCGGTCACCATCCCGTACGCGGGGCTGAAGTGGATCTCCTGCAGGGGGAGATCCACCTGCCCGCCCTCCTTCAGCGCCTTATAATACTTCCGGGCCTGCTCCTTATCGGCGACAGTGACGCAGATGTTCACCTGCTTCCCCTGAGCGAACCGGACCCCCGGATCCGTATCGGCGACGAACAGATCCGTTCCTCCGATCTTCAGGACGGAATGGGCCAATCGGTCCCTCGCGTGCTCCGGCACCGCTTGTCCAGCTTCTCCGGGCGCTTCGCCGAAGGTCTGCTTGAATACCACCTTCGCGTCCAGCGCTTGCTCGTAAAAGGCGATCGCCTCCCGAGCGCCGCCGTCCAGCATAATAAACGGAGTCAATTGCACTTCCATGGTTATACAGCTCCTTCAACCTTTAGGATTGATCTCTCCCTGATAGCATAATCTTTTATAGTGACAACTCCTGTCATAATCAATAGTTTTTTTACGAACAAATCGATCTGACTCGGCCGCTACATTAAAACATAACCGGAAATCCGTTGTAATATCCCACTAACCTGCCCGCTAACTTAAAAAAGAAAGAGAGCAGCTGCCGTATGATAAGCTCCCCTTTCCGTAGCAGGTTTTATTATTTCACCTGTCTACCGTAAGGGGAGCATATCAGTAGCAAACTGCTCATGTTTGTCCAACTATCGTACCCGTTAGCGGAGTTGCTTATTTCTTGGTTACGTCCGCCGTCGCCCGAGCTGGATAGGAGAGGTCAACCGTCCCGTTAGGTATTTTTATGCTTACTTGGTCACCTACCAAGATAGCATCGTAATCTGTTTTATCCACTGAAAGCCAGATTGCGTTTGGTTGAGCTTCCTCCAACATTTCGCTAAGTGGCACTTCGAGGTTAGCGACCTTGTCTCGGACCATCAAGATTCTCCCATCCTCTTTCGTAACAACAAAACCTTCTCTGAAATCCCAAATTTCACCAGATTGGCCACTGTTGTTGTTGTTAGATGAGCATCCTGTTGCCAAAACCAGGACGGCAAAGAGTAAAATATATATTTTCTTCATAGTCGCTCTTCCTCCAAGTTAAGTAATTACTACAACAATATAAACGGCTGAAATAGTGAAATGTTTCTCAGAGGGACAATGCAATATTTGTAATCTTCCCCAGTTATTTTGTCCAACTTTAATTTAAAATCGTGCAAAACTGCCCGTTAGCTGAATAGCCAAGAACAGAAAAGCTGCTGTTCACGCAGTCAGCTCTTTATTTTATTCAACTCTTATTTCTCGATAGCACAAATATTACTTCATTCCGCTATTACAAGATCCTTCTCTTCACACCATTCAATAACTAATTCCTTTATCTTTTTTTCTTTGAATTCATACCATTGTTTTTCGACATCATGTTCTCTGATCCTGTCTTTAAATCTTCTAAATGCCCCTCTTCCTTGAATTGCTCCAAACAATTCTTCTCGAACCTCTACTTCGCTTAATGTTCCGATAAATTCTTCTACAATTTCATACTCATGGTACTCGTTTCTTAATGTGAAATCGAGGTAAACCTCGTGTTCATCCTCTATAATTTTTATTGCTTGTTCAATGTTCTCTCTTTGCCAATCTGGATATTTTTCAAGTGGCTCTTCATCTTCAGCCGCTCTCATCTCGTCTCTCGATAATGTTACAACTTCTCCTGTCTGGGTGTTTATAAAGGTAAATGTCTCATCTACTTGAATTTCAATTTCATTAATTAGATCATCTAATTTTACCGCTGCTTTTTTCTTCATTTCATACCTCTCCTTTCATTGAAATCCCTTCTACAATACAGTTTAATTAAAATACCTGAATAAATCAAAGAGGAGCTGCTTTAGAAAATGTAACTCCTCCTCAACAATTGTATCCGTTAGTTGAACAAATTACTCCCAGTAAGGAGTGCCGTTAAAAATGCATGGTTTCGAGCTGGGCTGCTACAAAGAAGCCTTCCAATTTTTCAACATAATTATGAGGCAGTTCGAAATGCTTGGCATAGGTTTCAAGCAAATGACGTTTGAATGCCGGATGAATGTATGAAAATGTCCAACCTAAGTCGAATAAGAAATAACCAACTCCGCAAGCACCAAAATCAATGGCTCTAGCTTCCTGTTCATGAAACACAAAATTACTTGGGATCAAATCTGCATGAATTATCCCCCAATTACCAGATGATTTTTCAATGTCGTTCATCATTGAAAGTGCGCGTTTCCCAGCTGCTGCCATAATTTCTACTTCATTTTTATTGAGTTCATCTTTTAAAGCCAGTTCTCTTAGTTTTTCTAGCGATTGTATAATTCGTGAATGGTCAAATACAGGCCGGGTAAATGATAATGGCACTATCCAAGATGATGAATGTTTATGTAACTTCCCTATCATTTCTCCTACATAACCGGCCTCCGTGACGAAAGGCACAATTTGTTTTTGCTCCCCTTCTACCCATTTCAACAACGTACAATTTACGCCGTTAATCACAGTAATATAATCATTATTGTTATTTTTTAATGGTGTTGGCACTACCAAATCCGTGTCTCTTGTTAATGATTCCAGCCAAATCATTTCGGAATGGATGACTTCTCTCTCAGACCAAATATGTTCCATTGAAATTGTACCCGTTAGCTTAACAAGGGATTATATCTATTCCTTTTCCTTAATCCATTCTTTGTATTCTGGTAAAGTGTATTCGTCAGTTTTTACGACCGTCCAATGATTGTCCTTATGTTCTAAGAAGACCTTTATTAAATATTCCCCTCCAGACTCATCGAAATCATTTCTCAAATAAACAGTACTGCCATGAACAAGAACTACCACTTCATTATCGTTTATTATTTTCACTTTAATTCGATCGTTACTTTCAATGTTGTAATTGGCATCTAATAAATCAAAACTTTGATTAAAGGATTCAACCTCATATTTCTCAATATTGACTCCTTGTTTGCGGTCAAAATTATCCTTTAGGTCTCGGTACTTATCCCACAAAATATTTATATCTTTGTTAACCACTGCTTGTGTTTTATAATACATGTACTCTCTTACAGGCTTTGTATATTTTACCCAATCAGATGGTTCTGGCTCTACAAAACCTTCCATATCTGCTTTAGTATTAAGGTTTTCTGTTTGGGTTGTATTTTGCTGACACCCGATTAAAGATACTAATATAGCAACCATTATACTTCTTAAAAGAAAAATCTTCATATTCTACCCCCCCTCGTATATTATAAGACAATTTTAATTTACATATGTTGCAAAAATGGTTAATTACTGATATCTCCTTGCACTATCCTGCCCTTAATAAAAACAAGGAACAGCTGCCGTGACAAACTGTTCCTTGTTTCGTGGCAGACTGTCTACAGTTTTACTGTCGAGTTTTTCGAGAAGAGTTTACCAACCATTTTTCTGTATACCAGGATCCGCAGGAGAATACGATTGCTGTAGCAGTGTAACAGCAATAGAACAAGGATGCTTCCTGAGAAATTGGATTGAACAGAAAAGACAGACTGAAAGGAATGTATGCGGCTCCCATCGCAAAAAAGCCGGGAATTAGAAAAAGGATTGTCTGGAGAATAAGAGAGGAGCGGCGAATCGCTCGTAAGAACAATATAATCGTGATATACAATGGGATGACAAAGAAAAAGAAAGGAAGGCCGATCCAAGCCCAAATCAAATTGATATCAATAGCCATTTCTTGATCATAAATAAGTCGGAGAACGCCTATATAGCAATAAACTCCGGCAAAATAGCTAGTTACGCTGATCAAAGAATACATAAGCAGGCGTTTAACCATGTCGTTGTATCCCCCTTCGCTGTAAATGCGCGGTTTCTTTTTTTAATATCTTGTTCTATATTTCATAGTTCTCTGGGATCTGCGTGGTGCACCCTGGTCGTTGGAGTTATACATTCCCCTAAAATATAAACGGTTTGCGAAGAAATAATGTTACGCAATTCTGCCCGTTATTTCAACGATCAGGAGCAGGTGTTGCAGCGGCGCCTGTTCCAAATCTTAATCATTAAGCTAGCGTTTCCCGTTAGCGTAACAAACTTGTGGAAATCTCTGGCTACTGATGAACTATTGAGCTCCATTAGCAGTGCGTCCCTTTATTGGTGATAAAATATCGATGTACACACTCCCATCAGCGATAATGGGTTTAAAGGTATCCAACCCCTGTAATACTACTCTACCATCTAAGCCTTTAATGGATTTCGTGACCCATGCGTCTCGTATGATTGCCTCATAGCTGACTTTTTCGACACTTTTAATTACAGTTAACTGATTGAGATCACCGAGCTCTATTATGTTCCCCGGCCGTACCTGGGTAGTTCGCCCTCTTTGCTTGACCGCACCATAATAAAACAAACCCGTACTCGCCACTAAAACCCCTGCTGCCCTAACGCCAATTTACCGGATATGCTCAAGAACGACCTTCTGGTAATCTTTCTAGGAAACTAACCATTCATAGCGCTCACCTCTCGGATAGATTACGGTAAGAATATACCGACATAATATTTTTCTCTTATTTTTACTGCCGTTACTTTTCGCTATCGTTACCCGTTAGCCATCCATGCCGCTCACGCGACACCACAGATTATGGAAGTAATTGCGTTCTTCCATGGGAGCGTAATGAGCGGTCCTGCTACTATATGCAAAGGTGCATATTTACGATGTGAACGCAAATCCTTCTTCATTGCCGTGGATTGCGTTAATGTAGAGATGCGTCACGCGTTCGATTCCTTTAACAGGAATGGCGTATACGAGCTTCCCGTCTCTTTCCTGAAGAGCCAGGGGGCCGGATATCTCCAATAAGTCGTTTACTTTTGCAGTTGCCTCTTCGGGAGACAGCTTCGGTTTTAACGGAACGTCTTGTTTATAAATAAAATAATTCGTGGCATCGAGCTCTAACAGCCTGCCTTTCTCGCGGTCGATCACGATGTCTACTTTCTGCTGTACCATCGGTATGTTTTCCCTGATGGGAATGAACATCAGGCGGAGATTCGTGTATTCATCTTTGGTTTCATACAGCTCGAGGGGTTCCTCGCCCCATCTGTCGATCCATTCTTTTGCTAATAGGATCGCTTTGTCCTAATCCAGCTCGCCCAATGGTTCGTCGTGTTTCTCCTCGTTCAGCTTCTCAAAGCGTATAAGCCACCTTTCCAATCCTCGTGTACAGTAATTTTTATTCTAAACCTGATTAATACCTTTATGTCGAGATCTATTTTCCCTAATTGTCAAAATACCCGATATGAGGTACATAAAAGAAGTAACTCCAAACAATTTAAAAATACTCGGGGTCATCATCATATAAAGGCTAATAGGAAGTGACCAGACAAATGCAATAAACATATGGGATGGCTTTTTGAAAACGGATGCTAACAACGCTACACACGCTGGAACAAAAAGCAAAAATAATGTATTTATCAAAACGTCATTCTCAGCACGTTTATGAGTGTATGGATTTAGTAAAGTTAATATAATCCAAAGTATCATGGTGCAAATTGAAGATATTACTCCAATGCGTTGTGCAATTTTCATTCTCCATCCCCCTTTTTGTTACTTTACCCGTTAGCGTAAAAGTGCTTTCCTGCCCGTTAACAAATGGATATGTAAAAGCTGAAACTTCAATGATTTTCTATTTCAACTGACGTTTAAGAATATATGTACTTTGGCTTTCTTTGACTACCAGTTCCCATCCTTGATCTCCAAGAATATTTAAAACTCTTATGAGGGAGATATCGTTGTATTTTGGAAGGTGATCCCTTTCATCCAAAAAGTATTTAACACCATATATATCATCCTGCTTTCTCAAGACAGTATATTCAAACTTCATGACAATCACCTCTTATTCTTTTTTAATCTGATATATTACCATAAGTTGGTGACATTGTAATTTCGAATTACCCTGCCCGTTAGGTTAATGATAAAAACTTGGAAAATACAAAAAGTAGTAATTCAACAACTACCAATAATCCACTTAAAAGAATCGAGATAAGCGAGCTTGAAGCTGATTTCCAATTATTAATACCACCAAGTCCGAAGACACTCATTAATAAGGCAAATATAGCCATCCAAAGTATTATTATATGACCATTAACAGGCAAAACAGAGGTGAATCCCGATAGATAAAAACCACCCCAACTTAACATCGAGAAAAAAATGGAATAGGTGTTAATTTTCTTTCTCATATTCATCTCCATTTCAACTCCTTTCATAACAAGACGTCTTGGCTTATATAAAGTTGCGTTAATCTGCCCGTTAGCTTAACGCCCAGCAGTACATCTGTACAAAATCCCTCATTGGACTAAACCGCTGCCGCGGTGGTAAAAACCATAAACCCAACATTTGTGCTCTTATCAGTAGCCTGCTCCTCCCTTAAAATGACCATGCAGTTATACTGCTAAACCATTTTACGAGGAGAGATCAGCATGGACAACAATGAACAAGTTCTGTCACGGTTAAGAGAAGACATCCTGCTCAGAGGGCTGTCAAAGGGCATATTGGAAACCTATACACTGAATGTACGCATTTTTTTGACGTACTGTAATCGTCCGGTGGACGAACTTGATGTGGAAGACATTCGTAAGTTCTTACAATACTTGATTCATGAAAAAAAATCTTTACCCGGAACCGTAAATACGTACAGTGCAGCGATCCGGTTTCTCTTTGCCGTTACGTTGAACCGTACACTGAATTATCTTCAGATTCCACGCCAGAAAAGGCGCAAAGCCTTCCCCGAAGTGCTGACGAGAGAAGAAATATCGACCATTATGACCGGTTGCGAGAACATCAAGCATAAGGCCATGCTCATGGTGGTCTACAGCTCGGGTCTGCGTGTCAGTGAAGCCGCGGCTCTTAAAGTCCAGCATATCGATTCCAAAAACATGCGGGTGTTTGTTGAATGCGGCAAAGGCGGCAAGGATCGGTTTACCTTGCTTTCGGAAACTTGCCTCCATGTACTGCGTGAATATTGGAAAGCGTATCGTCCACAACATCCGGAAGGTTGGCTTTTCCTCGGCTATAAGGTCACTCCTATCACTCCCGCCGGTATCAAGGATGCCTTCAACAGAGCGGTGAAACGAACGAATATCACCAAAGATGTGTCCGTTCATACGCTGCGCCATTCCTTTGCCACTCATTTGCTTGAAGATGGCGCCACCCTCTTACAGATTAAAGAATTGCTCGGCCATTCCAATATTCAGTCTACGACGATTTACCTGCACCTGACCAATACAACTTCAGGTGTGAAAAGCCCATTGGACCATTCACCAACGAAGGAACGTACATCGGACGCTTCCCATGGTTGAATTACAGGATATTTTTGCTGCACATGGACAAGCCTATCGGCTTAACCACTCCCTTTGGCTCAATCAGTTAAAAGTTATGCGCGCGATTGAAAGCTGTAGAACAGCATCTTTGGGCGGGCATGTGGATGCGTGCGACACCTGCGAGTTCACACGCATTTCTTACAACTCCTGCCGGAATCGTCATTGTCCCAAGTGCCAAACGTTAAATAAAGAACGCTGGATTGAAGCCAGGAAAAATGACTTGCTGAACGTTGGCTACTTTCATGTGGTATTTACCTTGCCGGATCTGTTAAACCCAGTTGCCTATCAAAATCAACAGATCGTTTATGATCTGTTATTTAAGGCCGCAGCCGATACGCTAGCCGAGCTTTCTGCTGACGAGAAATATTTGGGCGCGCAAATTGGCTTTACCTCGATTCTCCATACTTGGGGACAAAACCTGATGCACCATCCGCATCTGCATTGTATTGTTCCGGGCGGAGGCTTGAATGCTTCCGGCAAGTGGGTTCACTCCAGAAAAAAGTTCTTCATACCGGTTAAGGTTTTATCAAGAAAATTTAGAGGTAAGTTTTTAAATTACCTTAAACAGGCCAAACTTATGTTTTATGGCACCATTTCTGATTTGAAAGATCCCTGCAGGTTTCATGATCTCATGTCATTGCTTTATCAAAAAGAATGGGTGGTCTACTGTAAGCCTCCCTTCAAAAATGCTGGCTGTGTTATTGAATATCTCGGAAGGTATACGCATCGTGTTGCGATTTCGAATAACCGTATCGTAAAGCTTGAAGATGGTTTGGTTACCTTCAAGTGGCGTGACTATAAGGATAGCAATAAACAGAAAGAGATGACTGTAACAGCTGATGAATTTATTCGCCGTTTTCTGATTCACGTGCTGCCTACTGGATTAACGAGAATACGACATTATGGTTTGTTAAGTCCCAGAAATAAAGCAACGAAGCTCAAACTATGTAAAAAGCTTACGAATACTAAATTAAATGATCCGCCAAAAACAAAGTTGACTACCCTTGATTTTTTAAAAAAGCTGACGGGTAAAGATTTCACCATCTGTCCTTGCTGCAGTATTGGCCATCTTAGTAGAGCTTCGCCAGAACAGGTAATTGCATAATGTTTTTCAAATGCCTCTTTATTGGGGAGGGGGAAACTATGTCTGAACGAGAGGTTTCGATGTACTTGGGTCCCCCTGTTTAATACTTTGACTTCTCTCATTTGGAATACATAGCTTCCCAGAGCAGAATGCACATCATTAATTCCCCATAGTGCTAACCCACCGCAGTTTAGTCCAATTGAATTATCCAAAGTCAGCTCCTGTTTCTTGGGGAGCTCATTTTTTTGTCCGACTTTCGATAATTCACTATTCATTTTGTGAAGAAGCAAAAGGAGCTGCCGCGGCAGCTCCTTCTTCGTTTGTATAAAGTCCTTCATTGAACTAGCTATGATGAACGTAAAACAGCCCCGTATTTACTTCGAATCGTAGGTTAAAAATGGATAGTGTAAACCACACCATTTTCAGAACTACAAAGCAAAAGGAGCTGTCTACTATGCA
>NZ_JAVIFU010000088.1 GCF_031157315.1 Paenibacillus sp. LHD-38 | reverse complement strand
GAAGCAAACTTACATCGTAAGCATACGCTTAAGTTTGCCCCGGACCCATACATCCGGCAGACAGCAGCTATATAAGGTTTCAGCAAACCTAACTTTCGTATCCAGTTTTCAGGGCGCAACTTGCTTTGAAAGTAATTTTATTCCCTGATAGCTCAGTTGGTAGAGCACTCGACTGTTAATCGAGTTGTCACAGGTTCGAGTCCTGTTCGGGGAGCCATTATAGAGAGGTGTCCGAGTGGTCGAAGGAGCACGATTGGAAATCGTGTAGGCTCTAACCGGGTCTCGAGGGTTCGAATCCCTTCCTCTCTGCCAGTAAGGCCCGTTGGTCAAGTGGTTAAGACACCTCCCTTTCACGGAGGTAACAGGGGTTCGAGTCCCCTACGGGTCACCAAAAACTTCTTAAAAAGTTATTGACAAGAGCGAAACGCCTGTGATATGATATAAAGGTCGCTCAACACGGAGGCTTAGCTCAGCTGGGAGAGCATCTGCCTTACAAGCAGAGGGTCGGCGGTTCGATCCCGTCAGCCTCCACCATTTAAATAATAACGACGCGGGGTGGAGCAGCCCGGTAGCTCGTCGGGCTCATAACCCGAAGGCCGCAGGTTCAAATCCTGCCCCCGCAACCAAAAAAATCTTTACCATTCGGAAGTTTCCGAGAATTTGATGTGGAGCTGTGGTGTAGTGGCCCAACATGCCTGCCTGTCACGCAGGAGACCGCGGGTTCGAATCCCGTCAGCTCCGCCATTCAAAACAACATCAGGCTCGGTAGCTCAGTCGGTAGAGCAGAGGACTGAAAATCCTCGTGTCGGCGGTTCGATTCCGTCCCGAGCCACCATTTAGTTTGTACAAGCAACACAAGTGAATATGCCGTTGTAGCTCAACTGGTAGAGCAACTGACTTGTAATCAGTAGGTTGGGGGTTCAAGTCCTCTCGACGGCACCATATGGAGGATTAGTGAAGTGGCTAAACACGGCAGACTGTAAATCTGCTCTCTCTGAGTTCGGTGGTTCGAATCCATCATCCTCCACCAGTTTACCTTAGGGGCATAGTTTAAAGGTAGAACAAAGGTCTCCAAAACCTTTGGTGTGGGTTCAATTCCTGCTGCCCCTGCCAATTAAATATCTGAATATGGCGGTCGTGGCGAAGTGGTTAACGCATCGGTTTGTGGATCCGACATTCGGGGGTTCAATTCCCCTCGATCGCCCCATTAATTTAAAATTAGGTTTTGTATTTTGTTGGGGATTAGCCAAGCGGTAAGGCAACGGACTTTGACTCCGTCATTCTCAGGTTCGATCCCTGAATCCCCAGCCATTTATATGCGGAAGTGGCTCAGCGGTAGAGCATCGCCTTGCCAAGGCGAGGGTCGCGGGTTCGATTCCCGTCTTCCGCTCCATTAATTTGGCGCCATAGCCAAGTGGTAAGGCAGAGCTCTGCAAAAGCTCTACCCCCAGTTCGAGTCTGGGTGGCGCCTCCACAACTTTTTTTGCAGAATTACAATATGTGCCCTTAGCTCAGCTGGATAGAGCGTTTGACTACGAATCAAAAGGTCAGGAGTTCGAATCTCTTAGGGCACGCCATATTTACCTAATTGCCGATGTGGCGGAATGGCAGACGCGCGCGACTCAAAATCGTGAGGGAAACCGTGGAGGTTCGAGTCCTCTCATCGGCACCATATTTTTTAAATAACAAACTCTTGAGACTAGAATAATCTCAAGGGTTTTTTTGTGTTTATTTTATTAGGTTTATATACGGCATCCGCTTAAGATTCAAACGGTCAACAAAGCTAGGAGCAGCTTTACTTTGTGCTCCAAATTGGTTGGCTGGACTTTAAATAAGCGGATTAATCAGAATGATCGCGACGAGCTAATATCATATTTTAGATGATGTTAAGAAAGCGCTTTAAATGGTAGAATTAGAAATGGTTCGATACAGGTTAGGGGGAAAGGGCTGCGTGAGGTTTGGTAAATCGATCAGGACTCGTCTTATTATAGGATTTATGGCAGTTATGCTGCCGGTTGTCGTATATATGCTAATTAATAACAGCTACTCGCGGGATATCGTTCGAGAGAAGGTTTCAGAGACCTATCGAAACACGCTCGATATTTACGTCGGTCAAACGGACCACAATTTATCGCAAATTAACGATTATCTTTATAAAATGTCAGTGCTTGATTCCGATGTCGGACTGCTGATGTCTTTCCCTATGGACAGTGACGGCTACACGCTAACCAAAATACGCATTGATGCCAAGCTCAACCGTGACGTTGGCGTTTATAATTTGATTGATGCTGTCTTTTTGTATCATAAAGACGATATTATTTTCGGAACGGACAGTGTATATAACGATACGAAGAAAATAATTAAGACGCATATGGATGAGATGACAACGGAAGAAAATCTGCTGCTGAATGACCAGCATACCTGGGAGGTTAGGGCGGACGAGCGCATGCCGGGGAAATATTTTCTGATCAATTTTATAAAGGTTTCCGAGGGCTTATATGTAGGGGCAATGATTAAGGTTCAGGATATCAATACGATGCTTTCGATTCAGTGGAGCGATGGGGATATCGGACATAACGGCATTTATTTGCGAGAGGGAGATCAGCTTGTCCAGACGTTGACAGAAAATCTTGCGCCGTTTGAGCTCAGCTATAAAATATCAGAGGAGCCGTACGAGTCGTTAACGGATCGCAAGACAGGCGATACCTACCTCGTAATGAACAGAATGAGCGACATGGTTAACATTGCTTACCGTGTCGTTATTCCAGAAGAAACGCTGTTGCGCAATCTGTTGTTTTTTAGAAATGCCACGTTGTTTGCCCCGATCGGCTTTTTGGCGATTCTGCTTATCTACTTATTTTTTATGCGGAATATGCTCTTTAAGCCTCTGCATGAGCTGATCTTGGGGATGAAGAAAATCTCGTTAGGCATGCTGGATGTCAGGCTAAAGAAAAACAAATCACTTGAATTTGAGTTTCTTGGAAATACGTTCAACATTATGGCGGAGCAAATCAAAACCTTGAAAATCGATGTATACGAGGAACAGCTTCGCGTGAAGCAGGGGGAGCTGAAGCAGCTGCAAGCCCAAATCAATCCTCACTTCTATATGAACAGTTTAAACATTATTTATAATTTAGCAGCGCTAGGCGACACGGAATCGGTTAAAAAAATGTCTCTGCATCTAGCTGATTATTTCAGGTTCATCATGAAGGCCAATCGGGATACGATCACGCTGAAGGAAGAGCTGCAGCATATTGAAAACTACATTACGATACAGAAAATTCGTTTTCCAGAAAAGCTGCAGTGTACGTTTGAGGGCATGGATGAACTTTTACATTATCCGATTGCAGCTTTGACGATCCAGCCATTTGTAGAAAATTCGATTATTCACGGATTCAAAAACAGGCGTCAGCTTTTTCAGATCAAGATTTCGGCGCAAATGGACGCTGACTTCGGCTTTGCGTTGTCTATCAGCGATAATGGCACCGGCTTTAATCCTTTGGTGCTGGAGAAGCTGCAGAAGAAAGAGCCGCTTCAGGAAGGTGAATCAAGCAGTTTAGGTATTATGAATGTGATTCACAGGCTTCAACTGCTGTACGGAGAAAGAACCTCAATCACATTCTCCAATCAAACGGAGGGAAGCGGCGCAGTCGTCGTTATCGTATTTCCTAAGCTCATGGAAGGGGCGAGAGCCGTTGTATAATTTATTAGTCGTTGATGATGAGGAAATCGCGATTCGCGGAATCGTGGAGGGCATCGATTGGTCAACGCTGCCGATCGCGAATATTTATACGGCGATTGATGCAGAAGAGGCGCAGGCCCTACTCAGCGAGCATACGATTCACATCATGCTCTCAGACATTGATATGCCGAACCAAAGCGGGATCGATCTGCTGGAATGGGTAAATGAGCATTCTCCCTCCAGTGTAACGATTTTTCTAACCGGACATGCAGATTTCAAATATGCGCAGCAGGCAGTGCAGCTGGATTGCTTTGATTATTTACTTAAGCCAATCGATCATAATGCGTTGAAAGCATGTGTCAATGAAGCATTAACCAAGGTTCGGGATTTGGAGCAGCTGAACAAAAACCGTGGGACCTATAGCTTGTTCTATGAACAGTGGAACAAACAGCGCCCCATTTTAATCGAACGTTTCTGGCAGGATGTTCTGCATTGTCGGATATCAGCGGCACCACAGCAGCTGGATGATGCCCTGCAAACCTATGCTTTGCCGCTTCAGGCGGACAGTCCCCTTCGGGTCGTACTCATCAGTATTGAACAATGGCGTGAGGAATGGTCTGCAAGAGATGAGGAGATTATGACCTATGGCATTAAGAATGCAGCCGAGGAGCTTGTCCTTCAAGATGCGCCTGGCCATATCGTACAAGATGGCAGCGGGATTCTTTATGCGTTATTTTACGGCTCTGTGGATCGTGAAGAGATATCGATCGAAGCTATTGCAGAGCGATGCAAATCATTTATTGACCAGTGCAAAAGAATGCTGAATTGCTCTTTATCTTGTTATATTGGAGAGTCCACGCCTGTTAAGCAGCTCCGTACAGCCGTGCAGGCGCTGCTGTCGATGGAGCGGAGCAATGTCAGCAATACCTGCGCGATTCTTGCGGAACGGGACCACATGCAGGAGCAAGGGCTGAGTGTACCCCAAGCAGCAGCCTTCTCGGATTGGTCGCTGCTTCTCGAGTCGGGCAAGCAGACGGAACTATCGCAGCGTATTGATGAATGCTTCGACCACATGCAGGAATTAAAAGTGGATTATACGTATATGGCTTCGTTTTATTACGGGTATATGAACATGTTATTTCAATGGCTGAATAAAAAATCGGTGCAGATGACCGATGTGTTCCGGCATAGGGAGTGGGAGGCGAGCGAGCAAATTCTTAAATCATTGCCTCGCATGCGGACATGGACCCAGCAATTGAGCTTGCAGATAACGGAATACGCCAATCGAAACGGAAAGGACGTATCCCAAGTGGTGGAGAAGGTGCAGCGTTACATGGAAGAGCATCTTGGGGAGGAATTCAGCAGGGAGCAGGCAGCCGAGGCTGTGTATTTGAATCCCGCGTATCTGTCTCGTTTATTCCGCAGGGAGACCGGCTATTCCTTAACGGATTATTTGGTCCGATTAAGAATCGCGAAAGCGCGTGTCGAACTGGAGAAAACGAATAATCGGGTCAGTGACGTAGCCATAAACGTCGGTTATGGAAACTTTTCACATTTCTCAAAGTTGTTTAAAAAAACGACGGGACTTACTCCGCAGGAATACCGCAAAAAATTTCAAAATGTATGATTGAAAAGTCACTTGACCGTTAATGAGGTCACGACGCCGACAGATGTCGGCGTCTTTTTTTTATACAATGAAAACAAGGAAAAACCACAAAGCGTTTTAGAAAGAGGAGGGGGAAGGCGATGGCGAAACCTACGACAGAAGCGGTCACAGCTGCCTATATTCCAAAGAGCTCAGTGAAAAAATTAACACAAATCCGTATTTTCAGAAAATATTGGATGTTCTACATCATGATGCTGCCTGCTATCGCATTGCTGGTACTAAACAATTATATTCCGATGTTTGGAATCATCATTGCTTTCAAAAACATCAATTATGCAGATGGCATCTTTGGAAGCCCATGGAGCGGCCTGCGAAATTTCGAGTATTTGTTCAAAACCTCGGATGCATGGATTATTACGCGGAACACCTTATTGTACAATTCGGGGTTCATCGTTTTGAATCTTATTTTCCCATTAGCCTTTGCCATTATGCTCAATGAAATAAAGAACAGATTCGTTGCTAAGCTGCATCAAACCGTTATGTTCCTGCCTTATTTCCTCTCTATGGTTGTCATCAGCTACCTCGTGTTCGGCTTCATGAGTGATGAGCATGGCTACTTAAACAGCTCTCTACTTCCGGCATTGGGACTTGAGAGTGTCCAGTGGTATTTCACGAAGGAGGTATGGCCGTACGTTCTGCCTATCGTGAATACGTGGAAGAGCATGGGCTATTTTACCGTTATTTATATGGCAGCTATCATCGGCATCGATGATGAATATTACGAGGCCGCTACCATTGACGGGGCCAGCAAGTGGAAGCAGATGACGAGCATCACCATACCGCTAATTATGCCGGTCATAACCATTATGACGCTGCTGCAGATCGGTAAAATCTTTAATGCGGATTTCGGCTTGTTCTTCCAAGTGCCGAGAGAGTCAGGCGTATTGTTCCCTGTGACGAATGTTATCGACACTTACGTATATCGGACGTTCCTCACCGTTGGCGACATCGGGCTTTCATCCGCAGCAGGCTTGCTTCAATCGGTTGTCGGCTTCACGCTGGTCTTTCTATCCAATTGGGTGGTGCGCCGCATCAATAAGGATAATGCTTTATTTTAAGAAGCGGCGTCCAAATCTTGCTTTTCTATGAAAATCTTATGGAGGTGAACCTTTGGAAGCAACCGAGGTTATAGCATCCGGGTCGAATCCCAAAAATCAATTGTCCATCCCGGCTTCTCTAGGCATCAATGTTTTCTTCATTATTTATTCTTTATTATGCATCATCCCGCTCGTACTGATCGTCATGGTATCGATTACCGACGAGGCGGCGGTCGTGCGTGACGGCTATCAGTTCATTCCTTCGAAGATTGATTTGGGCGCATATCAATTTTTGTTCAAGGATGCGACCCAAATTATCCGCTCATACACCATTTCGATTTTTGTAACCATTGTAGGTACGACGCTGAGCTTAGTCATCATGGCCTTATACGCCTACCCGATATCGAGAACCGATTTTCCTCACGCGAAATTTTTTACCTTCTTTGTTTTCTTCACCATGCTGTTCTCTGGCGGACTTGTGCCTTGGTATTTGGTTTATGTTCAGACGCTCGAACTGAAGGATACGCTAATGGCGCTTATTATGCCGCTTCTCGTCGCTGCTTTCTTCGTCTTGATTATTCGGACGTTCTTCCAGACGACGATCCCTACTGCAGTACTGGAGTCGGCGAAGATTGATGGAGCGGGAGAGCTTACGATATTTGCGAAAATCGTGCTGCCATTGTCGCTTCCGGTACTAGCGACAGTAGCGCTTTTCCAGACATTGACGTATTGGAATGATTGGTTTCTTAGTCTCGTGTTCATTACGAAGGATGGCAATATTACCGTCCAGTATTTGATGTATAAAACGATGCTGAACATCCAGTTTCTTGCGAACAACAGCACGGCTGCAGCGGCAATCACAGCGGCAGGCGGCACATTCAAATTTCCGAGCGAGACGGTACGTATGGCAATGGTCGTCGTTGGAATCGGACCGATCATATTCGCTTACCCCTTCTTTCAAAAGTATTTTGTAAAAGGGCTGACTGTGGGCGCCGTAAAAGGTTAATCACAATTTTGCCGCTAACGTGTGGCTGTAGCCGGTAATTCCGGTTTAGCATATAACCTAATTTTTGAGGGAGGTCCACCCGCTATGAAGCAAGTTAAACATAAAACATCTATGCTTCTTCTATTGATGATGACCATCGTACTAATTGTGTCAGGATGCTCAGGCAACAATGTTAAAAACAATGCCGAGCCAACGAAGGAACCCGCAGCCGAAACGGAAAAGCCGGCTACAACGGAGGAAGAAGCGCCAGCAACGGAATTAAAGCCGTATCAAATATCACTAGTGTATCCAGGTACACCGCAGACAGATGAGAAAAAAATAGAAGAGGCATTGAATAAGCTGCTTACTGAAAAAATCAATGCAACAATCGATCTGAGACCGATTGATTGGGGCGCTTGGGATGACAAAATTAACTTAATGGTTGCTTCCCAAGAAGAAGTTGATATTGTTTTCACCGCGCAATGGAACGGACATGCGAAATACGTAGCAAAAGGAGCGTTCCTTGAGCTGGGAGATCTTCTCGATGAGTATGGAAAAGGCATTACGGACTCACTTGACCCAGCCTTTATTGAAGGCTCGAAAATCAACGGTAAAAACTACGGCATACCAACGAATAAAGAGCTCGCGGCTGCTGGAGGAATCGTATACCGCAAAGATGTAACAGATGAACTTGGCATTGATATGACAAATGTGAAGACTCCACAGGATCTAGATGCGGTTTACGCTGCAGTAAAAGCAAAAAGACCGGATCTGACGCCGCTTTATACGACAGCAGGCGCATTTAACTCCCATTTCTTCGCGAACTATGATTTCCTGGGAGATTCGACGATTCCAGGCGCCATTCTAAAGGATAAAGATGATACGAAGGCTATGCCGATCGAGCAAATCGACCGGTACAAGGAATTGCTAAACATTACTCGCGATTTCTTCAAAAAAGGGTACATTAATGCGGATGCAGCTACGACCCAAGTATCCTCTGCCGATGCATGGAAAGCAGGAACCGTATTCTCGACGCTGGAAGCATTGAAGCCAGGTAAGGACGCAGAGGTAGCAAGTGCATCCGGCCTCCCAGGCAAGCTTGCTCAAATCATGATGAATGAAAAAACGGTTGCCACATCAGAAACAGCAGGATCCATGCTTGGTATTTCCTTCACCTCGAAGGATCCAGCCCGTGCTATGATGCTGATCAACCTCCTGCATACGGATAAAGAAATTAACAACCTTCTGAATTTCGGCATTGAAGGCGAGCATTACACGAAAAACGGCGAAATCATTACGGCAACCGGCAACACAGCTAATTACAATCCAGGTTCCTCATGGATGTTCGGCAACCAGTTCCTTAACTACGTTTGGGATACAGAGGATCCGGACAAATGGGCGAAGTTCAAAGAATTCAACCAAAACGCTAAGGTATCACCGGGACTTGGCTTCGTATTCGACAGCGAGCCGGTAAAAGCAGAGGTTGGCGCACTAGCTAACGTAATAAGGCAATACCAAAGGGCGCTCGAAACGGGTTCAGTAGACGTAGATAGAACGTTGGCTGAATACGAGAAGAAGCTGAAGGATGCAGGCGTAGACAAGGTTGTTGCTGAGAAGCAAAAACAATTCGATGCATTTCTGGCAAGCAAATAAGTAAATAGCCATCTTAAAAAATTTAAAACCCGTGCCTTTAAAAGGTGCGGGTTTTTCTATATGTAAGTTGTTACAGAGGATGTCGAATGCCGTTTACACTTGTGCTTGCAATTTTTTGTGTATTCCTTACAATTAAGCATAACAAATGCAATTCATCATCGCACGAGGGGGCAATTCGATAATGACCCGAACGACGCGCCGGTTGATTCGTGCAAGGATGCTCTTGCTAGCTTGCTTATTTCTGATAAGCGCTTGCTCTAATCATAACGGCACGAATAGCCCGGTAAAGAACAGCAACAATAGCCCGACATCTGGAACCAAGAATGAAAGCGCTTCACCAAATGTGGGTGGAGTCGGAGAGAGTAATGATCATCAATTGAAAAGCTATACGTTAAGATTCGTGTACACGGGATTTCCGCAGAAGGATGAGGAAGAGATCGAAGCGGCAATGAATGAATACTTATTGACCAAAATAAATGCGAAAATCGATCTCATGCCAATTGATTGGGGACCTTGGGATGACAAAATAAACCTGATGGTCGCTTCGCGCGAGAAGATCGATATTCTGTTTACAGCACAGTGGAACAAGCATGCGGTAAATGTGTCGAAGGGCGCCTTCTTAGAGCTGGATGATCTGCTTGAGCAGTACGGTCAAGGCATTCTGCAATCGCTTGACCCCATTTTTCTTGCAGGAGCTAAGATAGACGGGAAAAATTATGCGGTTCCGACGAATAAGGAATTGGCTGCGCAAGGCGGCATCGTCTATCGTTCAGATATTGCGGAAGAGCTTGGCATTGACATGACAAAGGTAAAGTCGATTGAAGACTTGGACGAGGTGTACCAGACTATCCTGACCAAAAAACCAGGTATGACACCTCTATATATGAAGCTGGGAGAAACGTTTAATGCCCATTATATCGGCAATTTTGATGCGCTTGGCGATACCTCGATCCCGGGAATCATACTTAAGGATGGAGAAAGTACGGAAATCTTACCGGCGTATGAGGTTGATCGGTATGTAGATACGCTGCGGATAACGCGGCAATTTTTTCAAAAAGGGTACATTAACAAGGATGCCGCTACAAATCAGACGATGAATAACGATGCGCTGAGATCTGGGGATGTGTTTTCCATTACGTCCGCTTTGAAGCCTGGCAAGGACGAGGAGCTGGCGATTCAAACGGGACTTATCGGCAAGCTGGCGCAGCTGCCGTTAAATGTAAAAACGATCGCGACATCAGAAACGGCAGGCTCCATGCTGGCTATTTCCTCAACCTCGCAGGATCCAGCGCGCGCGATGATGTTTATTAATATGCTCCATACGGACCCTTACCTGAACAATTTGCTTAATTACGGCATTGAAGGCAAGCATTATGTTAAGGTGAATGAACTTGTGATCAAACCGACCGAGTTCACAAAGGATTATAACCCAGGCTCCAATTGGATGTTCGGAAATCAGTTTTTAAACTATGTATGGGATAGCGAAAATCCCGAGAAGTGGAATGTATTTAGAGAATTTAATCAAGACGCAAAGATCTCTCCTGGTCTTGGCTTCGTATTCGACGGTGATAAGGTCAAAGCGGAAATAGCAGCCGTCGTTAATGTAAATAGGCAGTATCAAACCGCGCTGGAAACCGGGTCTGTCGACGTGGATAAAGTATTGCCCGAGTACAGGGATAGCTTGAAAGCGGCGGGCATCGAGAAGATCATTGCCGAGAAGCAAACGCAATTTAATCATTTTTTAATATATAAGAATTTATAAGTTTTCACTTATAAACGTGCTTATATATCTCCGCGAAACGAGCTATTGCCGCCAAAGGACGGCTGCAGCCGTTTACGCTTGTCTAATAAATAGGTGTTGTACGAAAGCAGTGCCGGCAAAGCGATAATCGCTCTGCCGGCATTTTTGGTTACGGCTAACGTAGCTAGAGAGCGCTTCCACCGAAAATGAAACGATACTCCCAATGCTTATTGTCAATGCTGTCGATCCGAACGCCGCCGCTAGCTTTGGAATAGGTGTGAAGCATTTTGCCGTTGCCTAAGTAAACGCCCACATGGGTAACAGATTGTCTTGATTTCGTTATGCCCGAGTAATTGGAAGCGCTGCTGCCACGATAGAACATGAAGAACATGAGATCGCCGCGCTTTAGGTTTTTCCAGTTTCTTTTTATGGGAGATTTCTTCTTTACATAAGCAGCCTGTGAGGCCGAAGTAGATGGCAGAGTGATGCCCTTTGCTGCCTTAAATATGTGTTTTGTAAAATCAGAGCAATCAAATGTTCTGATCGTGCTCCGATTGGAGCCGAACTCATAAGGTGTTCCTAAGTATTTCATCCCCATAGAGATCACTTTTTCAACTGATGTTGAAGCCGCATACGCGTGCTGATTTGGATTTGTGGGTAAATGTACGACTCCTGTACTTAATAGAGCGATAGATAAAAAGCCTGCTGCAATGAGTTTCTTAATGGATAAGTTTTTCATTGGTAGCGTTTACACCTCCTGTGATTGTAATAACGTAACACACAGGTATAAGCAGTTTAAGCTGTAATATATGGATAAAGACTGCTTTTGCCCCTGAAGGCGGGCAGGTGACTCGACCTAAGTCCAGTGCGAAAACCGCCGAAAGTCCGTTTTATAAAAGGGATAATTGATCTAAACTAAGTACATAAGCAAGAACAACACACGCAGGGCAAAAAAACAAAAATGAATAAATTTAATTGTCGAAAGGAGTTGAAAGTGGAGATGAATGGAAAAAGCGCTTTGGGTGTACTGCTTGTCATCGTCGGCAGTATCGCGGTACTTAATTTTGTAGGTGTTCATTTCGGTGCTATATTCGGATTCTTGCTGCCCTTCATATTAATCGGACTCGGTGTTGTCGGATGGATGAACAGCAAGAAATGGATAGGCGGCATACTTATCGTAATCGGCGGCATGATGGTTCTAAGCAAGCTTGGCGGCGTCATCCTGCTGCTGCTGGCAATCGGATTGATCGTAGCCGGCGTAAGCCTTTTCAAGAAAGACAAACGCAGAGCTTACTAATCGCTGCGAATGAATATAGAGATCTGGAAAGTTGAAATTGGTTTTGCACCGCAAAACGTTAAGGAGGACATGGAATGAGCATTATGAAGCGAGTACGGGATATTACAGTTGCCACATTAAATGAACGGCTCGAGAAGTCAGAGGATCCGGTTCGGATGATCGATCAATTCCTTTGGTCTACGAGAGAAGATATTATACAAGCGGAGAAGCTGTACCAGCAATATGCCGGTCACAGCAACCATCTGAAAGCACAGTGGCTGCAAGCAGAGGAGCAGAAGGAACGCCGTGAGAATCAAGCGTTGACGGCTCTGAAAGCAGGCGAAGAGCAGTTGGCAAGAATCGCATTGCATGAGAAGGCTAGCTGTGAGGAGCGATCGATCCAATATCGTGAGCTGTTCGAGCAAAGCCGCCAAAATACGCTGGATCTAGAAGAGCAGCTTCGCGAAATGCGCAGCGAATACCAATCCGTTTACGACAAGCGTGAATATTACGCGGCTCGCATGGAATCGCTGAGATTGCAGCAGCGCATGAACAGCCGTTACGCGAATGGCTTTGGTGAGCAAGGCATACAATCAGGCGCTGTGTTCAGAAGGCTTGAGGATCGGATCAGCGGCATGGAGCATGAAGCGAAGAGCTTGCGCGACATCCGCAGAATGGGGCAAGAATTCGTAACGGAAGCGGGAAACACCGTACAATCCGTTATAGAACGAGAGCTTGAGCAGCTGAAACGCAAGCTTGAGAAAGAAGGATGGTCGTCTTGAAAAAAATGTACCGGTCTACACGCGACAAGAAGATAATCGGTCTTTGCGGCGGATTAGCTGAAATGTTAAACGTTGATGTGACATTGCTGCGGATTCTACTTATTATTGTTACAGTCATTACTGGCGGTGGCGTCATCCTGGTTTATTTATTGGCAGGCTTGGTAGTGCCTAAAGAACCGCCGATCTATTCTAATTTCGGCCCAAACGGCTACGGTAACGGTTATGGCGGAGGCTATAATCCTGGATACGGGCATCAACCTAATACGCCTTTTGGCGGTCCATACAAAAACCCGCCACAAGCGCCAGTTTCTTGGAATACGCAAGGCCCAACGGCTCAGCAGCCAACATCAACGCAGTTTGACAGCATGATGGATGATTTGGAGAAGAAAGCATTGCGTCGCGAAATTGAAGAATTGAAAGCCAAAATTGCTAAATACGAGAAGGGAGATTTTTAATATGGGAATTTTCAAACGCATGAAGGATATGACAAAGGCATCGGTAAATGAGGCATTGGACAAAATTGAAGATCCGATTATTATGTTGAACCAATACCTGCGTGACATGGAGTCTGAAATCCATCAAGCAGAGGTTACGGTAGCGAAGCAAATGGCGAATGAACGCCGTATGAAGCAGCGCCTTGAAGAGACGGTGCGCAGCACGGCTGACCGCGAATCGAAAGCAGAAGCTGCTTTGAGAGCCGGTCAAGAGGAGCTTGCACGCAAGCTGCTGGAAGAAAAGCTGTATTTTGACCAGAAGGTAACGGAATATGTGGAGCTGCATGCGCAGTCGAAGTCGCAGGCAGAGGAATTGATGCAGCAATTGCACACGATGAAGGAAGAGTTTTACCAGCTGCGCAACAAGCGCAATGAACTGGCTTCCCGTGCACAAGTAGCAAAAGCGCAAAAACAAATGGCTCAGCTTACAGCCAACCATACGATCGACAGCGGCTCAGCATCACGCGGCTTCTACCGTATGGAAGAGAAAATTATGCAGCTGGAAGCCGAAGCGGATGTTCTTCGTACTCCTTACTCTTATAGCGGCACGACGAACAACTTTAATGCAGCCGATGCAGAGAAGCAAATCAAGGTTGATGAGCAGCTGCAAGCACTGAAAAACAAGCTTAATCCTACAACTTCGTTAACGAAAGCCCCGACTGAAGAATAGAACTTCAAGCGTTGGAAGAAGCGGACCGTGATACGGTCTGCTCTTTCATGCGTCTGGCGCAGCTCACAAAAATATAGGCCTTTCGAATGAATTTATATTACATAACTCAAACTTCGCAGCTAGGAATCGACAGGTAAGCCTTGAGGTAGCTAGGTAAGCCGGCGATCCATTGTTGGAGTTGACTTTTAATCAATTTTGAAAGTTTTTTGTTTGCGGTTGTT
>NZ_JAVIFU010000087.1 GCF_031157315.1 Paenibacillus sp. LHD-38 | reverse complement strand
TTTGCAAGTCTTATTTCCGCCTACTGGCCAAAGAGTCTGCTCATGACCTGGTGGCCCGTTTATTCAAGCATAGATTCTCACAATTCCCAATTAATTCAGCGAACTGCATAAGTCATGAACATTAAATAGCTGGACATAGAAATCGCCTCATTTCGCTTCTTTTAGTAATAATACCAAACTTTAGGCTTATTGACTATTGTGAATTGGGACTATTATACTGTTTTTAATTAGAGTGGTTGCCACGCTTTTGCGTGTGACCACTCTTTAGTTTTTCTGCTTATGCGCCCTCATTTCGTGAACTTTGTTTGAGCGTTTTTTTCAAGTATGATAGAGAAATAGAAAAGCGCTATGCAGGAGGTGCAAGAAGTTTGAATAAATCTATGAGTTGGCTGCCAACTCTGCTATGGGGAATGCTATTAGCCGGATGGCTAAGCTTGTTGTTCATGTTCTCGTCGCAGTCGTATGATGAGCAGAGCATTCAGCCTTTTTTGCTGACCCATTTTAATTACCATCAGCTCAAGAGCTGGCTGCCGGATATGACAATTACATACCGTACGAGTGTCATACAATCGCAAGTAGATCCATTCCGCTTTATCGAGTTTCTGTTTCGCAAGGGCGCTCATTTGTTTGTATATGCAACATTAGCTGCGCTGCTGTTTATGTTCCTGCGTTCGCTGACCCGGGGACGCTGGTTTCTATCTATAATCATTACGCTCTTGATCGCCATTGCTGTTCCGGCGATGGACGAGTGGAATCAGCTGGGCTCTAATGAAAGAACGGGAAACGCGACGGATGTTGTGCTTGATTTTGCAGGAGGCTGCGCTGGCTTGCTAGTCTGTTTGTGTATATTAGGAATCATTAAGCTTTTGAGAAGAAACAGGCGATCAGTTAAACTGTGATTTTTTACAATATCTAAATTGACGGTGACGGGTACGGTAGACGCGGAGCAAGCAACGGCTGTCCGTTATGACGATGCAACGGATCAGCTTGCATTCGTGCCGTCGCTCTTCACGCAAGGAGCAGATGGAACCACGCAAGCGGTTATTAAACGTACGGGAAATAGCTCGTATGCAGTCGTAAGCGGAAGCAAAACGTTCGGGGACGTGCAAACAAACTGGGCGAAGAGCGCGATCGAGTCGCTAGCTTCTAAGCTTATCGTAAGCGGCGTGGATGCTGAGCACTTTTACCCTAACCAATCGATTACGCGTGCAGAATTCACAGCGTTGACCGTGCGTGCGCTAGGAGTTAATGAAGCGGCTGGGGATGCGGCATTCTCCGATGTGAGCAGCGATAAATGGTATGCTGGGGCGGTCGGTACAGCGGTTCAAGCAGGATTAATAAGCGGCTATGAGGATGGCAGCTTCCGTCCAAGCCAAAAGATTTCGCGTCAAGAAATCGCGGTTATCGTGATGAAGGCTGTGGGCATCGCAGGCGTGAACGCTGCTGCGAGCAATAATGATTCGCTTGCGGCCTTCGCCTATTCAGCCCAAATTGCGGACTGGTCGAAGCAAGCCGTATCTAGTGCGGTAGAGGCAAAAATCGTAGAAGGATTAGAGGGCGGTAAATTCGCGCCTTCGGCATCCGCGACGCGGGCGGAAGCGGTAACGATGCTGCAAAGAATGCTGAAGCATGTGAAATTTATCAACTAAGCCAAGAGCCATAGGGCTGTCGTTCAAGCTGTGAAAACAGCGGAGCGACACCTCTTTTTTTTGCGTGGTGCTGCGGTTTTATTTTAAGCGTAGGTGTTGAGGCAGCTGTTCTTCAGGTTTACACCGTGATTGGCAGGAGGGTGTGTCCGGTTTCAAGCAAGCTCTTTAAATTGCTCAGAATGGCTGGCCAGCCGTTGTTAATGCCGTAAAATCCTTCATTTTCATCACGAAAATCGGCAGGCAGCAGATGGTCATGCTTGAGCGTGAGCTTCACGATGGAATCCATTGGCTGCAGCTCAAAGGTTACGAGCGGAGCGGTTTGGCGTATGGTTTTATCCTCCAGCCAGCTGAAGGTGTAGGAAAGATAACGGTAAGGCTCAATCGTTATCACTTTTCCTTGATCCACCACCGTCCCCTTCTCGTCTAAAAATGAAACGACCGAACCTTCCGCCCAATCCGACTGGACTTCATGCCCGAACCAATATTTTTTCGTATAGCTGCCGTCAGTTAGGGCTTCCCACAGTTTCTCAGGCGTCGCATCGATATAAATCACATAAACGAAAGTCGAGTTAGGCATTTGTATTCCTCCTTAGGAGCTTAGCGCTGTATTCTGCCTGCATGCTTATTGTTTATAGGCAGTCAAAATTTAGTTTACTAGATTTTCTCAAATGAGCAACCATCGACAATCAAAGAGACGTGGTGATGTTCTTCTTAGTAAAGCCATTGTCGATTTGAATTCACCGTGTACTTTGTTCAAAGGAACATTTGCGGATATTGAGCCATTTGCACAGTTAAATTGATAATAAAGACCTCATATTAAGCAATGTGGTCTTTATTATTGCCAGGTGATAGTTGTGATTTTCTTTTCTTAATACATCTATCGAGAATAATTGATATTAGTTCGAGTTGTTCGATACTAGCGACTTTTAAAAAATATCGTATTATTCTCCGTATATGTATATGTTGTAATCTTATTGTTTTCACGTAAGTCATCCTTTTCAGTTAAACTAGTTTGCGACTATTATACTAGTTTCTCCGAGGGGAATCTGTCGCAACATGTCGGAAGTATTATAAAAAATTAATTAAGCCTATGATATTCGTTAAATTTAAGCTTACCATATCGTTTTCACGAAAAGCGTGTTAAACAAATGGACAATACTACGACTTGAGGGGGTGACGGTATTACTTAGATTTATTAAAACTATTATAAAACAATGCAGGCCTCGTCCTTGGCAAACGTGGTCTTTTTCTTTGCCTGTCAAAAAAATATTTTTTTCTGCCAAATATTATTATTTTCGCTGAATAGCGGACAAAGCGTCCGCAATCCCTTATAATCGACAATGTTATCATAAAGATTAGGTAAATGTGGGGGGTTGCAGTGTGCAGCGCTATGAACAACTAGATTCGCTAAGAGGGCTGGCAGCACTTGCTGTGATGGTTGGACACTTCTTAATGGTATTCACGCCAATTGTGCAAAATACTTCGGGTCTCGGATTACTGGATTATCCGCTGAACCTATTGAAATATACTCCGCTGCATGCCATTTGGGGCGGGCATGAGGCTGTTATTATGTTTTTTCTGCTGAGCGGCTTTGTGCTTTCTTTGCCGTTTTTTAGCAACCGTCAACAGACTTACACCAAATATGTAATCAAGCGGATTTGCCGCATCTATATCCCGTTCCTAGTGGCTTTGATCATCGCCATTGTCATGAGGGAAGCGGTTTACGTATCGAAGCTGACGGACTTAACGAGCTACTATAACAACCTGTGGGTCATTCCGCCGGACTTTGCTTCCATTATCCATCATCTGCTCTTTGTAGGGAATTACAATACGACGCGGTACGATCCCATTTTGTGGACGCTTGTCCATGAGATGCGTATTTCATTGTTATTCCCATTTATCATGTTTGTTATTGTAAAAGGCGGCTGGAAAATCGGGCTGCCGCTTGCTCTGGGCCTGTCTTATGGCTCCGAAATCCTGCTCGATCATTTCGAGACGCGTTTCATGACCAACTTTGTTGTCTCGCTGCATTATGCAGCTTTCTTTATCGTAGGCGCTTTGCTCGCCAAGTACCAGAACGAGCTGAAGACGGTATTCTCGCGATTAAACGGTTGGTGGGCCATGATGATGCTTGTCCTTGCGCTTTGCTTCTATTCTTTCAAATGGATCGGCTACGGCGAGGACTTTCATGATATGTTCATGCCGCATTGGGGCGATTGGATGACGGCGATTGGGGCTTCCATCTTCATCGTGGCAGCCGTCTCTTCCGTTCGGTTATCGCGGCAGCTGCAGCGTAAGCCGCTGCTGTTTCTCGGTAAAATATCGTACAGCCTCTATTTGTACCATATGATCGTTTTGTTGTCGCTCGTTCATCTGCTGAGCGGAGAAATCGATACGCCGTATATTGTTATGATTGCGTTCATTGCTTCATTCGGAGCCGGAGCGCTGAGCTATTATTTCGTAGAGCTGCCTTCCATAAGGCTTGGGAAGCGGCTTACGGGCTGGGGCAAGAAACCGGTCGCGGTCTCCGGCAGCCTCAGCGAGGGAGTTTCTTCGTCGATGTAGGGCAACGTCGACTCTCCTCGTGAGAGGAGTAAGCAGGCTGTCGGGATATCCCGACGGCCTTTTTTGAGTATAAGAAAGTATAAATTTCAACCTTATATGATGCTTATATTTCTCCGCGAAACGAGCTTTTGCCGCCAAGAACGGCGTCAGCCGTTTATGCTTGTGCGTCCGGGTGCGGAAGGTCAACCATGGGAGAACCTCTGCCGGTACTTCCGCGGCGAAATGCTCTCGTATTTGGCGAAGCAGGAGGTGAAGTAGGCGGCATGGTTGAAACCCACCTCTTCCCCGATGCGGGCGATCGGCAGGTCGGTTTGGAGCAGCAGCAGCTTGGCCCGTTCGATGCGGAAGCGCATGAGGTAGTCAAACGGCGCGCAGCCAAATTCCTTCTGCATGCATCTTGCGATATAGACAGGATGGAAGTTAATGCTCTCGCCAAGCTCCTGAGCAGTGATGCTCTCGCGGTAATGCTCACGTAAATATGAAGCGGCCTGCTCTGCGCATAAGGCGGAGGGAGTAGGGCCCTGCGCTTCCATTGAAGCGGAAAGATGCTCAACGACCTCTTGGAACGCCAGCTGCTGCTTCCATCTGACGCTGGGGATATGATCGTTCATATTGAGCTGCACAAGCTGGCGCAGGAGACTGTCCATCTTGGACGGCTGAAGCAGCTTCGCGAACTGGGGCAGCTGCTTTGTGAAGGTTTGTGTCGTGTAAATGCTCGACGAAAGCGTTCTCTCTTTGGTTCGCTCGGCGGGTGCCTCCGTTTCCGATTGATCGGATAGGCTCCATTTCCCGGTCGTCTGAAAATGAATCCAGTAATAGGCGGTTTGCTCTTGGCAGGCACGCGTCGCGTAATGATAGGCGTCCGGCCGCAAAATAAGGGCATGGCCAGCGCTCACTTCGTAGTGCTGCTCTTCTTCTCCGATGTATAAGCAGCCTCGAGTCACGACCAGCAGGTCGAACACTTCGATATTGCGTCTGCTCGGATGCTTGCGCCCTGGCGGTGCGATGGTATAGCCCCCGATTATATAATGCGGAAGAGGAGGAATGGTCATATATAGGGTGGTCATGGGGTTAAGAGCTCCTCTTTAGATTGAAGTTGGAATCGTTATAGTTTCGGTTGAAAAAGTGATACATCACGCTCAGTATAGCATCTATAATTTGAAATGACGATTGATGATTTTACAACGGATGCGGCTTCCTTAAGGAAGCCGATGCAGGGGGATCACACTATGGCTTCTATAGCTTCAACAAACAAAAAATTAACATTATGGATGCTGGCATGGCCGATATTCATCGAGCTGTTTCTACAGTTTTTGCTGGGTGCGGCGGATACGCTGATGGTAAGCCGGATATCGGATGATGCGGTTGCGGTGGTTGGCTTCTCCAATCAGTTATTCCAAGCGCTTACGACGCTATTTATAACGGTTGCCAGCGGGGCGGGTATTCTCATTGCCCAAAAGCTCGGCTCCCGCAATGGAGAGGATGCTCGCACAATTGCCATTATGGCTGTCAACGTGAGCGCAGTTATCGGTCTGGGACTGAGCGTCCTATTGTTTCTAATGCCCGGGGAGATCGCGGCGATGCTTCAGCTTCCGGAGCATTTGATCCCGCTGGCCAAAACCTATATCTCGATTGTCGGCGGCGGTATGGTATTGATTGCTTTGATGTCGGCGCTAAGCACGGCGATTCGGAATACAGGCAATACGAAGGGCCCGATGTATACGGCAATAGGAATGAACGTTGTGCATGTTTTTTTTAACTATGCGTTCATCTTCGGAGCGTTTGGCTTTCCAAAATGGGGCTTGATGGGCGTTGCCGTCTCAACCGTGCTCTGCCGCTTGCTCGCAACTATCGTGCTGTTCATTATGTTCCTCAGCACTTTTGAGCGGACCATCGGGCTGCGTGATCTTAACGTGTTTAACCGCAAGCTGTTCGGAGACATTATCCGCATCGGCTGGCCGCTTGGCATTAATATGTCATGCTGGGTGTTTACGCAGCTGCTGATCTTCACCTTTTTGGCCATGCTGGGATCGAATGAGCTGGCTGCGCGAACCTACATGAACACGCTCGAATCGTTTTGCTTCATGCTCGGCTATTCGGTCGCGCTGGCGGTCCAAATTCAGATCGCGCATCTATATGGCGCAGGGCGGGTGAAGGAGGCGTACGGCCTTGCTTTCCGGGCGATGTGGATCGGCCTTGCTGTCGTTACGGTCAATGCTTTCATCATCTTTATGTTCGGAAGGCAGCTGCTCGGATTGTTTACGGAAAATAAGGAAATCGTGGCGCTCGGCGTGTCGTTGCTCGGCATGAATTTGCTGCTGCAGCCAGGCAAAATGGTCAATATGGCGCTCGGCAATGCGCTTAATGCCGTCGGCGACACGCGTTTTACGATGTGGACATCCGTATTCTCGATGTGGCTGGTAGCCACGGGTCTGGCTTATTTTGTCGGCATCGAGCTGGGCTGGGGCTTGATCGGGATTTATGCCTGCATGATTTTAGATGAATATATTCGCGGCACCCTTTCGCTTGTACGCTGGAGAGGCAGGAAGTTTCTGCGCAAAGCGGAGTTGGATGAGGCAGCTGCAAAAATAACGGCAGAAAGCGGGTCCGGCGGAATCATTAGCAAACAAACCGCGCTAGACGTATAAGAAAAGCGTATAATAGAAGAAGGAAAAAAAACAGCGGCTTTGCAACTAAAGGCTGCTGTTTTCCATATTCATGGCAAGGGAGCGATACGCTGATATGGCATCAATGGTAATCATGAATGAAAAAATACGCGCCTCCGAGGTTCGGCTTACAGGCCTGCGGGGCGAGGACCTAGGCATTGTAACGCGTGATGAAGCGCTCGAGAAAGCACGCGAGCTGAAGGTGGACTTGGTGTGCACCTCGCTTATGAGCAGCCCTCCGCCATGCAAGCTGGTGGCTAAAGGACAGGCTAAGCAGCAGGCGAGCCAAGAGAAACGCGGCGAGAAGGTAAAGGAGCAGCCAAGCAAAATCAAGGAGCTCCGCTTGACTCCGCATATCGAGGAGCATGATTATGATACGAAGCTTAGGCAGGCGGCGAAGCTGCTCGGCTCCGGCAGCGGCGTTCAGCTCGTCGTTCGTATTCAGGGCAAGGAAGGCCCGAAGGCGAAGGAGCTGCTGGAGCGCATGCTGAAGGATTTGGCCGAGAGCGGCAAGAAGCAATCGGGCGTTCAAGTAAGCGGTAAGCAAGCAGCGGTGCAGGTATTGCCTTTATAGCCGCATATTGAGAAGAAACGACAGTTCAGTTCGCAACTTTGTGAAGTGGAATGAATGGATTAATATGTAGGAATCCGGCTGGAACCGCGAGCGGAAAAATGACCTGCTCGCGCAGCTAGCATCACGTTAAACAGTTTAGTTCTGTGCATGCGATATTCTAACAAATTATTGAATGCGCTTTCTTTTGGGAATGGCTCAGTTGAAAGAATCGTATCCTTACATGATGATCCTTAGCGGGGGTGAATGTCTATTGAAGAAGACGTTACATACAGGACCGATAAAGCTGCCAAAGCGGCCGGATCCGAAGCTGTGGGTGAGCAAGGCGCCGTTTGGTCTGGGACGCATAAAGCCGCATCATATTAGGGACACGCTTAAGGTGGCGTGGGACAACCGGGACAATCTGCCTTATGCTTATCGGATTTTGACGCAGGGGGTGTGCGATGGCTGCGCACTGGGCGTATCCGGTTTATTTGATCAGACGCTGGACGGCCCGCATCTATGTACGACACGGCTGAATGTGCTGCGCCTGAATACGATGCCTGCGATGAAAGCTGCGGATCTTCATTCGGATATCGATGAGCTGCGCAAGCTGGACAGCACGCAATTACGCAAGCTGGGACGGCTGCCGTATCCACTTATTCGGAATAAAGGGGAGCGGAGCTTTCGCAGAATTTCTTGGGATGAAGCATTGGATCGGATTGCCGGTAAAGCACGGGCAATCGACCCGAAGCAGCTGGCCTTTTACTTAACCGCACGGGGCATCACGAATGAATCCTATTATTTGGCTGCTAAGGCGGCAAGGCTGATCGGGACGAACAATATCGATAACGCTTCACGCATTTGCCATTCTCCCTCCAAGACGGCTATGAAGCGCTCGCTTGGCGTTGGGGCGTCCACCTGCAACTATAAGGATTGGATCGGTACGGATGTACTCGTATTCTGGGGCAGCGTAGCCGCGAATAATCAGCCGGTATCGACCAAGTACATGTACGCGGCGAAGCGTAAGGGCACCAAAATCATTGTCATCAACCCATATCGCGAACCGGCGATGGAGGGCTATTGGATTCCGTCGATACCGGAATCGGCGCTCTTTGGCACGAAGCTGGCCGACGATTTCTATCAGGTGAACATCGGCGGGGATATTGCCTTCATGCACGGCGTGATGAAGAGTTGGTTTGAGATGGAGGAGGAGCGGCCGGGCTCGGCGATCGATCATGCGTTTGTGAGCGAGCATACAAATGGCTTTGATGAGCTGAAGGCCCAGGTGCTGCAGCAGGATTGGGAGCTGCTGGAGAAATCCTCGGGGCTTGGGAGAGAAAGGATGCGGGCTTTCGCTTCGCTGCTGGCAGAAGCGAAGTCCGGCGTGTTCGTATGGAGCATGGGGCTGACGCAGCATCGCTTCGGGACGGACAATATTTCACAGGTGGCGAATCTAGCGCTCCTGAGGGGCTTCTTGGGACGCGAGTTTTGCGGACTAATGCCGATACGCGGCCACAGTGGTGTCCAGGGCTCCGGCGAAATGGGTGCCGACCCGTTCAGCTTGCCCGGCGGCGAGTTCAAGGGCGAGGATATCCGCCGAATGGAGAGGCTGTGGGGCTTCAGGCTTCCGGATTGGCAGGGAGATATCGTAGGCGTATCACTGGAGAATGCCCTGCTGCCAAAGCGTCATGAACGAAAGCTGAAGCTGTTCTATACATCCGGCGGCAATTTTGTCGAGACGATGCCGGACCCTGATTTTGTGAAGCGCTGCTTGGAGGCTGTCGATTTAAGGGTTCATCAGGACATTGTGCTGAACATCTCCACGCTGCTGGACGCGGAGGAGGCGGTTATCGTCCTGCCTGCCATGACGCGATACGAACAGCCAGGCGGCGGCACTTCAACCTCCACCGAGCGGATGGTCTACTACTCGCCGGCCATAGCTGGTCCGCGGATTGGGGAAGCCCGCGCCGAATGGCAGATCTATGCCGATTTGGCTGCGCGAATTCGTCCGGAGCTTAAAGCGGCTATCGCATTTAAGGATGCCGATGCCGTCAGGCGGGAAATTGCCTTGGCGTCCCCGCAATACGACGGTATTCAGCATCTGCGGAGGCAAGGCGATGTATTTCAGTGGGGCGGCGCATGGCTGTGCGAGGAGGGCTTTTGTCCGACTGAGGATGGCAGAGCCAGGCTGCTGCCGATTGAGCTGCCGGAGCTGCGCATTCCGGAAGGGCATTTTTATGCCACGACAAGGCGAGGCAAGCAGTTCAATTCGATGATCTATGGGGAGAAGGATGCTTTTAACGCTGCTGGGCGTTATGACGTATTGATGAATAGAGTGGATATGAAGAAGCTTGCCATCGCTGAAGGGGATGCGATCGTCGTCTATAACCGAAGCGGGAGCTTCCATGGAAGGGCAAAGGGGGAGGATATAGCGCCTGGGAATGTCGAGCTGTACTGGCCGGAGGGCAATAGTTTATTTGCCAAGGGCGTATATGAGCCGCTTGCCGGCATCCCCGAGTACAATGCTTCGGTTATCGTGGAGCGTGCCGATACCTATCATGCTTTTAAAGATACGAAATATAAGGAGAAACGGATCGTGGAGCTGGAGACGGAGCCGCCAGCTTAGGCTGCAGGGCCAGCATGACGGGTGCCGGGTGCTGGGTGCATAAGAGGACGTGGAGGAGGTGCAAGCTGATGGAGCTTTCAAACACGACAAAGTGGCGCATACTCAAATATGACGGCCGCGCGACCCTGGAGAAGGATGATGATATCGCCGCCGAATTCCCGCTTACCTTGAAGCTGGACGGCGAAGAGTTTGCAACGCTGGTATGCTCGCCTTCCAGCCTGGAGGAGCTCATTATCGGCTTTCTTGCATCCGAAGGCGTAATTCGCGCGGCAGGACAGGTGAAATCATTAAACATTCATGAGGATACAGGCTTTGCCTATATCGAACTGGAGAATAAGCAAACGATGAACCATGATCATTACGCAAAGCGGTTTATCGGGTCATGCTGCGGCAAGAGCCGGCAGTTTTATTTTCACAACGATATGCTGACGGCCAAAACCATCATGACCCGCACGAGAATATCGGCAGAGCAGTGTATTCGCTTCATGCAGGAGCTGCAGGAAAGCTCTTCGGAATTCCGCAGTACGGGCGGCGTTCACAACGCAGCCATTGGAACGCCTGCCGAGCTGCTCGCAGTAAGAACGGATATCGGACGTCATAATGCGCTCGATAAGCTGTTCGGTTATTGCTTGCTGCATCGGCTCCGCACATCGGATAAGGTGATCGCCTTCAGCGGGAGGCTTTCCTCGGAAGCGGTGCTGAAAGCCGCAAAAATCGGCTGCGGGATCATGCTCAGCAAATCGGCGCCGACCGATCTTGCTCTGCGGCTCGCTGAGGATTTGGGCATTACCTGCGTAGGCTTTATTCGAGGCGGGGAGATGAACGTATATACGCATCCGGAACGGATTGATTTTGGCAACGGATTGACAGTATGGTAATGATTGTATATCATTTCATTGAAAATGATTATCACTACGAGAGAAGAAGGAGCTAACGATGCTTTTACGATTTTTTGCCTACTATAAGCCTTACAAAAAGTTATTCCTGCTGGATTTCTGCTGTGCGGTATTGCTGGCTGTGCTTGAGCTTTGCTTCCCTCTAGCGGTTAGTTATGTCATAGATACCCTGCTGCCCGACGAGAATTGGGGGCTGATTGTAACGGCATGCGCGATTTTGTTGGTCGTCTATATTATCAATACGATTTTGAGTTATGTAGTTACCTACTGGGGGCATATGCTCGGTATCAATATCGAGACAGACATGCGGAAGAAGCTGTTCGATCATGTACAGAAGCTATCGTTCCGTTTCTTCGATAATACCAAGACCGGCCATCTCATTTCGCGACTTACGAATGATTTGTTCGAGATTGGCGAGGTTGCCCATCACGGTCCCGAGGATATGTTTATTGCTGCGATGACGCTGGTTGGGGCATTCGGCATCATGGCGTATATTAATTTGGAGCTGGCTATTCTAACTTTCGTTATTGTTCCTATCATTATATGGCTTGTCTTGATGTTCAACGGTAAAATGACGAGGGCTGCAAACCGCTTGTTCTCGGATATGGCTGATTTCAATGCGCGCGTCGAGGATACGGTCGGAGGTATTCGCGTGGTTCAAGCATTTTCGAATGAAAACCACGAGAAAAAGCTGTTTAAAGTAAACAACTTGCGTTTCCGTGAAGCCAAGCTTATTTCGTACAAAATAATCGGCTTGAACTCATCCATCACCTACATGCTCATGAGACTGGTTTCCGTGTTCGTGCTGATCGCAGGCACCTGGTTTGTTATTAAGGGAGATCTGAAATACGGGGAGTTCATTAGCTTTGTATTGCTGACGAACATTTTCTTTAAGCCTATCGAAAAAATCAATGCCGTTATCGAGAGCTACCCGAAAGGAATCGCAGGGTTCAAGCGTTACGTTCAGCTGTTGGAGACGGCGCCTGACGTCGCGGATAAACCGGATGCGGCCGAGGTTGACCGTTTAAGCGGCAATATTGAATACCGTGACGTCACGTTTGGTTATGAAGGCGAAGCGAAGGTGCTGCAAAATGTCGATCTATCGATTCGCGCTGGCGAGACGATTGCTTTTGTCGGACCTTCCGGTGCTGGCAAAACGACGCTGTGCAGCTTGCTGCCGCGTTTCTATGAAATCGAAGGCGGCAGCATTTCCGTCGATGGTTACGATATTCGCGATTTGAAGCTGGATTCGCTGCGGAAGCAGATTGGAATCGTCCAGCAGGACGTCTTCCTGTTTGCGGGCACTATCCGTGAGAACATTGTCTACGGGAAGCTGGGCGCTTCGGACGAGGATATTTGGCAGGCGGCTCGGAGAGCGAAGCTGGAGGAGTTCATCAATGCACAGCCGCAAGGGCTGGATACGGTGGTCGGGGAGCGCGGCGTGAAGCTGTCCGGCGGACAAAAGCAGCGGCTTGCCATTGCGCGGATGTTCCTCAAAAACCCGCCGATCCTTATTCTCGACGAAGCGACGTCGGCGCTCGATACGGAAACGGAAGCAGCTATCCAGCAGTCACTGGCAGAGTTGTCCGTTGGCCGGACCACGCTTGTTATCGCGCATCGACTGGCAACAATCAAGAACGCCGATCGCATTGTCGTCGTAACAGAGCAAGGGATTTCAGAACAAGGCCGTCACGAGGAGCTCGTCACGGCGGGCGGCATTTACAGCCGCTTGCACCATGCCCAGTTTGGGAGCAGATAAGTAGCAGCGTTTGTGAAAAATAACAAGAGGCTGCCGAACCTGATGGTTCGGCGGCTTTTTTTGTCTTTGGTGAAGCATACAGCTAGGAGTAAGCAGATACAGATTTGCTGACGGGCTTGTGCTACACTGCACTTTATACAACAGAAACCTGAAATTACCATCAAACGGGAAGCTACAATGCAGAAAATGCAATAGAAAATGAGGATAGGCTGCAAAATGGCGCGGATGTAGAGGATTCTATTGTAGAAAATACAACGTAGCGGTGGAAGCGGACGTTTGAGAGGGAATACGTTGTACAAAGTACAACGTAATCACCCTTCAAAACACACAATAGCATAGTCGAAGATCGCTCCCGCCGATAGGTGTGGGCTTTTGACGCTCACTTCTATCACCAGCTTAACAAATAATTTCTCTATTCGATCTAGCGCGTCTTAATAATCTAAAAGGCGTCCATTATCATGCCATTGACCGTACATTTTATTTTCTTTAGTGTTGGTTATAAATTTGTCTAATCTACTCTTAAATAATTCTGGCTGATTTTTATTGCTTTGTATCGTGTCGATCCGAACTCTTTTATAAAGAGCTGGAAATGCCAAAAAATTCTCATACACTTGCCTTTCCTCTTTTAGCCTTTGCTCTATAACCTTATCTATTTTAAAAGAATCGTGGTCCATATCAGGAAGTACCTTTCTACCTTCATCACTCATTAACCCCATCTTTTCGAGGCGGCGGACACGTTCTTTATTCAATTCAGTCCAAGAACTACTTTGGCTTCTAGGAGACAGTCTCTGCGCCAACCCAGTTTCAGATAATTTCTTTTTGACTCCATCGATCCATCCAAAACATAAAGATTCTTCGACCGCGTCCAAATAAAGCAACGTATCTGGGTTTGGCGTCATACTAACTACGACCCAACAAGATTTTTCAGTCTTACAATTCTCCTGCAGCCAAACCCTCAAATCTTCTCTCGATATTCCTGTAATTAGATTTTCAATTTCCATAGGTAAAATACATACTCCTTTCTAGGTATGGCGAGTAAATAAATTCATTATAGAGCCAATGACAGCATGAGGATGTAATGACACATACCTCCATAATAGCAAAGGGAAGTTCCTTGATTCTCCCCAGGATAGTTTGGTTGGCCCAGGTGTGGTATTTAAACATTTCTACTGGATGATTCGTCATTCGTATCGTCTCCTTTTGACTTGTCATGAGTTGTTTTTGCATCTGTTGTTATTATAAAAAAAGAAATATGACAACAGTCTGTCACACTTTGATGTACCGTACATCCCTTCGGGTTTAGCAGATACGGATTTTGCTGACGGGCTTTTGCTACACTGCACTTTATGCAACAGAAACTTGAAATAACCGTCAAACGGGGGGCTACGCTGCAGAAAATGCAATGGAAAATGAGGTTTGGCTACAAAATGGTACGGATGTGGAGGATTCTATTGTAGAAACTACAATGTAGCGGTGAAAGCGGGTGTTTGAGCGGGAGTACGTTGTACAAAGTACAACGTACTCATCCCAAAAACATCCCAAAAACATCCCAAAAACATCCCAAAGACACCCCAAAGACACCCCAAAGACACCCCAAAGACACCCCAAAGACACCCCAAAAGCACTCACACCAAAGCACTGACTCAAAGCACTGACTCAAAGCACTACTCAAAGTACTGACTCAAGCACTGACTCAAAGCACTGACTCAAAGCACTGACTCAAAGCACTGACTCAAAGCACTACTCAAAGTACTGACTCAAGCACCCCCTGTGTCAGAATAGTTGTCGCCCCCCTCAAAAGAACGTATAGTGAGGAAAAAGAGGCCGAGGTGGAGGACAATGAACCAAGTGAACAAGGAATTGAAGCAGAGCATCTTGCAAC
>NZ_JAVIFU010000086.1 GCF_031157315.1 Paenibacillus sp. LHD-38 | reverse complement strand
CTTCATCTTGAGTGCCTCTTTTCGTATTGGGATTTGTTCTTGCCGGAACGTTTCCCAGTATACAAGAGGCGCTTTTTTCTTTCAAAGCTCAAATTACTTCATTACAGGAATGGCTCCTTTTACAATTAGGCCAATACCTTTTCAAGCTCACCGCACCATTTGCTCCAGCCATACTTAGCTCCACCCAGTGCTTGAGCATTTGAAATTCCGGTTTGTTCGAGATGAAGGTTAACCTTTCCGTTTCTTAAATCCTGCAGCGTCCAGGTAACCGTGTGCTTCTCACCGCTCGCCCAAGTATAGGACAACCGGTGTGGTTCCTCCACGATCAGTACTTCGCCTTCAATAATTCCATTCCAATATTCGGTCGGTTGAGTGCGAAACTGAAAACGGTGTCCCACGACGGGTTCAAAATCATTATCCATTGCCTGACCGGTGTGGATGTTAGCCACCCACTTGGCAAGCTTGCTTGAATCGGTTAAGGCGGACCAAAGCTTCTCGATTGATGTCGTATATTGAAAATCCAAGGATAATGTTAAACTCATTCTTCTTCCTCCTCTAATAGTTGCTCCAAGCGCAACATATTCGTACTCCAGAACTTGCTGTAGAAAGCCACCCAATCTTGAATTTCTCTGAGTGGAGAAGTGTTTAGCTTAAATCGCGTTTCTCTGCCGACTTTTCGGTCAAGGACCAGTCCGGCCTCTTTAAGGATTGTCAAATGCTTGGATACCGCCGTACGGCCCATTTGAAACTGTGCCGTTAATTCATAAAGCGGTATCTCCTCCGCCTCTGCTAACAGACGAATTAGCCGGCGCCTAGTTGGATCTGCAATCGCGTCAAACACATCCCGCTTCTCGTTGTTCTCGCTCACTGCAATCCCTCCAATTTTCTATAGTAGAAATCCATGGTGATACGAAGGGAAGGCCGTTAGTTCCACCGCCTCCCTAAAGTTTGCGGCTCTTCGGACGTAGCGCCCACGAAGCGATATTTAGAGCAGCATATGAAAGCGGAAGGATAATATAAAATCCATAATCCCCATAATCGTTAGCAAACGCATGAGATGAAGCCGCACCAGTCATTAAAAAGAAGATACCAGCGTGAACCCATTCTTTAAGCCGAGGAAAACCTGGCACGACGAGAGCGATGGCTCCAAGCACTTTCCATATTCCGAGAATGGTTAAGACGTATAATGGGTAACCAATATTCGTCACTAACTCAAGGTTTCCCCCATATTGCATCAGCTGCCCGATACCACTTAGCATAACAGCTGCTGCGAGTAGTAATGTGACTGACCAATAAGCAATCATTTTTCCCCGGGGCTGGGTTACTACTTTCGCGGTTATTTCCGCACCGATAATCTTACTCATTTGTTTCCTCCTCATCATTGATTGAAGTGAAACTTATTCAGATTCCAAACTTTCCAAATGACTAACTGTTAATCGGACACCATATGGTGACGCTTTGATTATAGGACACCATATGGTGTTATGTCAAGGGCATTTAAACTCAACATGAAAAATATCTCAGTGCGATAAAGCCAAAGCTTTATGATCATGTTTCAGTTTTGTTAGGTGTCAGGACTGCTTAATTAATCTCATTCGGTTCTAGATAACTGCCCCTTATTCAATAACAAAGCAGCCGATCATTTTGACCGGCTGCTGTAGTGTCTTGTTCAACTAACGTTTCCCGTTAGCATTCCTGTAGATGGATTAATTTCGTCTTTGCAAAAGGAAAAGCGCCTCGGTACGATGGGACACGCAACGGGTCATAGCCCTTAAAATCCCATCATCCAGGAGGACGCTCTACATCTCCAGATTGCTCTCTGAGCAGCAATTTGAAGTGGTTCTCGTTATTCCTCATCTCGTTAAAAAGAACAAAGAAAACCGTGACAATACACCTTCCAAGAGCGACAAAAAGGATGCTCTCGTTATTGCAGATATGGTCAAAAACGGCTACTATTCTTTCATTCGCAGGCACGCGCTTAATAAAATGAGCAGGACACCGCAGCGCCTGCTCATCCTGTGTGTTATTCAACTATCGTTCCCCGTTAGCATTCCTGTAGAGCGTTAATTATCAGCTTTGCAAAAAAAGAAGCGCCTCGGTACGATGGGAGTACGCAACGGGTCATAGCCCTAAAAATCCCATCATCCAGGAGGACGCTCTACTATGAAGTTTAAATCGCAGGACAAACAAAATCAACTCATTGAAAAAATTACTGCTCAGCATTTAGTTGTCGGGATCGACATCGCCCAGCAGATGCATGTTGCCCGCGCTGTAAATTTTCGTGGCATCATCATCGAAGACTACTTATCCTTTTCTAATGACGAGGAGGGGTTTCACAATCTTTTGCTTTGGATTCAAAATCTGCAAACCACCCATCATTTAAGCGCAGCCGTCGTCGGGATAGAACCAACCGGGCATTACTGGCTTAACGTCTCTCGGTGGCTCACAGAACACCATTTTGAAGTCGTTTTAGTCAATCCGCATCTCGTCAAAAAGAACAAAGAAAATCGCGACAATACGCCCTCAAAGAGTGACAGAAAGGATGCACTCGTTATCGCCGACATGGTCAAGAACGGTTACTACTCAGAAACTCGCACGACCCCCGAAGCATTCGAGGATCTACGTGTGCTTCTCTCTAATCGTGACTTCGTCGTGAAGCGGCTTGTTAGTGCCAAAAACCAGATTCACCGCTGGGTTGACGTTGTTTTCCCTGAACTACGCCACGTATTCAAGGACATCACCTGTATCGGTTCCATCGCTACGCTTCGCCTCTTCCCTGCTCCAGCGGAGCTCAGTAAGCTGCAGCCTCAGAACCTGATTCAGGGATGGAAAACCATCATGAAACGGCACTGTGGTGCTAGAAAAGCAAAGCACTCATCGAGCTGGCCAACCATTCTGTAGGATCTCAGTCAGCTGCGCATTACTACAAGCTTCACTTGAAACAATTGCTCGCCGAGTACGACCTTGCTTACGAACAGCTAGAGGTTGTGGAGAAGGAAATTTCAACCGTATTAGAACGCATTCCCTTTGCAAAATCCATCCTCGCGATTAAAGGAATTAGTGTCATTTCACTAGCTGGTATTTTGGGTGAGGCTGGGGACTTAAGCGGATTTGTTCACGGAAATGCTTTGCTGCGCAATGCAGGACTTAACCTCGCAGAAGCGAGCTCAGGCAAAAGGACGGGGCAAATGAAGATTAGCAAACGCGGACGATCCCGCCTTCGCCGTTTCCTCTTCATGGCTACTATGAGTTTGGTCATGAACAATTCGGAGTTTCAAGCGATGCATGCCTACAATGTGCAATTCAAGAAGATGAAGAAAATGAGGTCCATTATGAAACTATGCGGTAAATTGGCTAGAATACTAGTCGGGATGGCGCGCAGCGGTCAAGCCTACATGCCACAAAAAACGTTACCGCTCTTGCAAGCAGCTTAACCTAACAACCCGTTTCGTTGTACGAGTTTTGGCTTATTCACAGGATTTCAAAGAAAGCACGGCGTACCGGATTCATTAAACCAAAGGGCACCGACCCGTACCGTTAGCAAGACCGGCCTCCACCCCTTGGATAGGCGTAACGAAGGAATGAGAGGGCTTTGACCCGTTAAGACATGGGAGTGAAAACCTCCAAGGGCGGCGTGGAGAATGCGTGCAGTAAATGGAAGTATATGGGACGGTTATATCCCCCCTCTATTCTCGTGCGCCTTCATGTTGCCGAAGTCTAACAGGGCGTTCCACTTCTTGTCTTTCAGCCCTTACCAACCGGGCGAAATCCTGCGAATAAGCGAGCATTCGTGAGAAAATTACATCGTACCAAGGGAGCTTAATGAGAGAACCTTATTTTTTCCCCAATCCTCTAGTAAGGCCCACGTAATCTCAGGTTCATCTCCTACTAGGGTTATCATTCGCTCCTCCTAGACCTTAAATGTTTTCCTTTATCCAAGAACGCAACTTATCAGCATAGAAAGAGCGTTCATCTGGATCGGACTGAGAACCCTTTGTCAGATAAAGTTGATCATTCACATATCTAGGGTAAACATGGAGATGATAATGCCACACGTCTTGATTGCCAGCAGGCTCATTATGTTGCCTCGTAGAAATCCCATCACATCCATATGTACTTTTCATTGCAAACGCTGTAAGCTGCGCCGCGCGGTGAATTTCAACAGCGTAATCCGCGGGCTTTACACTCATCAAATTTGTTTTAGGTATTCCGCTGGCAGATACGGGCGACATCATCATTATCGTTGATGGTCAGCCCATTGACCCGATTCAAATCGATTACATGCATGGCATGGTGATTACGTATGTCTCCGATTTGAAAGATGGCGCTCATTCCTTATTTATTCGTGTATTGGATCGTGAGATGAATCTATTGCAGGAGTACAATGGAAGCTTCAACGTCCAGCTTTCGATTTGGAAAGGCAGCAGCATGAAAGCGGAGAATATCGATGTGACGTCACTTCGTTTAACCTGGACGCCCGCCGCTCAGAGCTTGGTTTATCGAATTTATGGCAATAGCCTGCTCATTGGGTCTGTGGATGGAAACACCACCTCATTGGATGCAACGGGTCTAATGCCAAAAACTGAATACAACTTCAAAGTGGAGGCGCAGCGTTCCGACGGCAGCTGGACGACGGATGGCCCTGTCGCTTCGGCAACAACATTGCCTCAGGATCGGGTAAGCCCGATTATCGAATCTGTGACTCCTGCTGATGGCGACTTATTAACGACGGCTTGGCCGAAAATCACGGCTCATGTGTATGATAAAGATTCCGGCATTAATCCAATCACGACTGGGATCGGAGTAAACAATAAGCTTGTACCGTCCAGCTATGTCGAGTCAACCGGGACGCTGACCGCGGTTGCCCCCAGATTGCCAAGCGGCACTCATTCCCTCCTGGTCTATGCTAGGGATATTGACGGGAATGTTGTGCGGCATACCAGCAGTTTTACCGTGGATTATGAGGCGGGAGCACCGTTTCTGGAATGGAGCGGCAAGCTTCGTGCCGCTCTTGAAGCAGGCGATCCGGCTGATCGTGAGGATGTACGAAGACTGAGCGCCGAGATTGCCGAACTGGACGAAATAGAAGACTTATCCTTGATTGACCCGATTTGGAACAAAATCAAGTTCAAGCTGCCTGCATCTGTTGATCAGGCCCAGTTGAAAAAGAAGCTGTTTGATATCATGCTGGCGATTGGTTCGCTCCCCTACAATGAGCAAGGGAGTGGGCTAGTAGAGATCTTGTCGGACTCCGAATTGCTGGTGGCACTGAATACGATAGCGGCGGCAGGCGGCGTAACGAACCTGACAGCCGAGGATGTTCTGACGTTCGTTTTGGGGGATGGCAACAATTATAGAGGGATCGAAGGTCAAATCCTTTATTTTGTATCAAGATTGTCTCCGTTGGAACAGTTAGGACTACTAAGCGATAAACAGAAAATGATGGACGTCCTCATGGATGCAATCAATAATCAGCTGTTGCAAACAACCTATTATAAAATCAGCAAGATGCTGTGGAATTTAAACGTTCACACCTATGATGTTCAGCTGACTTTGCAAAATTTCCATCGCAGGCTGGAACATGACGTGCCGGCCATTCAGGCGATGAATATTGCTTATATCCGCTTAAAGGCGCAGGAATCAGTAAGAGGCAATCAAGCAGATCAAATCGTTAAGGATATCCAAAGCAGCCATAACAGATGCCACTGAGAGGATCATAAATAATCTTGTACAAACAGCCAGTAGTTTACTGTATCTCTAAGCTGCTGCCCTCCTCTTTCTAAAATGGAATAGCAAAAGACCCCTGATTAGCTTGAGGCCACTGAAGAACTTGCTTTATTCTTCTTCGGTGAATTAGGCAAAGAGAAAAAAGGCATCTACACCCATTTTGGGGATGTGGATGCCTTGCTTTTCGGCTTAAACAACTGCCTGTTCCGGAATTATCAGACTGTTAACTTCAATATCCGCTTGAGATTCACAGCAAAAATGGTCATTACCCTTGCATCTCCATGCCAAGCAGACCCGAGGATGTAGCGACATCATACCCGTGTCCATGTTTGAGTTCACTGTTCTTCGCTTCAATTTTGTAGCGTTCCTTGGCTTTTTCCTTGAAGTATTCTGTCTCCTGGAACGCCATCTGCTCCGAGTGTTCTTTGGATTTAATGCTTACGGAATAGCTCTTGCTTTTGGCCCCTTCCTTGTAGCAGCCCTCTTTGAACGGACAACGCTTGCATCGCTCTACATCAAAGTAATAGGTGTCTAGTAGGTTTCCATCAGATGGAACGAACTGCATAAGTCATGCTTTAAATGAGAAGAAGGTTAGACAGATTATCCCTGTCTAACCCTATCATTCACTTCCCGCTATTCAGAACCTAACTTCTTCCATTCTTCTATTAACCTTTGAGCATCGGCGATCAAGTTGGCTTTCAACTCATCTTCCACCTGCATTTTAGGGCTCTTGCTATTCAGGTGCTTAATAAAACCCTGCATACTCTGTGCCGCTTGCTCAGGTCTTCCTTTCGATAGCTGATGCTCCGCCTGATCCAGCGCATTCGTTAGCTTGGTTCGCATTGGATCATCCAATCCGAGATGGACAGTCTGCCTCATCGCATTAGCATTTGGTGTATAATCGATATTTTCCGCTTCCAATTGTCCGGCAAGAACCGTGTCTCTAATATCTTCGCCCAAATAGAAACCGATATGCGGCGGCTGATTATAGGTTGCATTCTGCCATGCAATAGCCATCCGATAGACAGGATCATGCATCAAAGTATACAGTCTGTACGATGTTGGAATCGTTGTGCTGTATAATCGAAGCTCCGAATCGCCAGGCGTGCGGTAAATGACTTCTTCGCGCCAGTCGCCCACAATATCCGCTTGCAGCGTCGGGTTGGCTTTGGTGCCGTTATTGCTTACAACGCCTTCAAAAGCTTTTATCACATTCACTTCGCCGGTTGCTTCGTCATACTTCGAAATCGTTGTTCCGTCCAGCAATTCGTGCAGCAAGTCGCCGTCCCAATACGCGACAAAGTTAACGGGAAGACCGATATCTCTGAAGCTGTCCTCCACTACATCCCCTTGTACGTTATAGACGCCACCGCCTGTTTCAACTGTTGGTCCGCCCGCTCCCCAAAATTCATAGCCCGGTGAAGAGGTAATGTTGGCAGCTACGCCGCGGCCTGCATCCTTGTAGGCGTAGAACGCCTTCAGCGTCTCTCCGGTTGCCCCGTCATGATACTCTAAAGAGGCGACAGTGGTTTCCTCACGCACACCGAAGACATGAAGTCCTTCTCGATCAGGGTCAAACGCGCCTACATGAAGGGCGTCGCCATGAGAGCCTTGTACGCGTCCCATCTCACCGTCCATCGCATACAGAATCGTGCCGTCATGATCAAGGGTCAATGAGCCCGCGACGATCTCGTCAAAGCCGTCATTGTCAAGATCGCCGACGGCCAGGTTATGGTTGCCGAGGCCTCCCCCTCTTCCAGATTCGTCGGAATCAAACGTCCACAGTTCCTGAAGCTCGCCATTCACTAAGCTATATGCCGCAAAGCCCGTTCTTGCATAATATCCTCTGCCATAGATAGCGCTCGGAGTGACTCCGTCCAAATAAGCCATTGCGGCAAGGAATCGGTCTGAACGGTTGTAGAAGTTGTCTCCCCATGATGTACCGCCGTCTCCTGGAACCTTCTCCACCGGGAATGCAAAATCAATCGTATCGATCACTGCTCCGGTTGTCCCGTCGAATACGGATATATATTCAGGACCGCCGACTACATGGCCTCCGTCATTGACCCAGTCCGCTCCCGGATCGCCGATTACGCTGATCACTTTGCTGCTGTCGTAAACGCCGTTCGTTGCGCCGTATACGGTTGTACCGTCCGCTGATTTGATGAGGAATTCGGATTTGCCGTCCCCATCCATATCCCCTACAACAAACTGATGATACTGCGGACCGGAGGTCAGATTCGGCCCCATATTCATTCGCCACAGCAGGGTGCCGTCTAGTTTATACGCATCAAAAATGGCCGGGCCTGTAATGACATCCTCCAAGGCCATCATCGCATTGGACGGTGTCCAGAGTACAATCACCTCGTATTCCCCGTCGCCGTCTAAATCTCCTACACTCGCATCATTGGATGAGTACATGTAATCTCCAGTGGCCGTTGTTCCTCCCTCAGGCTTTTGCAACGGGATGGATAAATAGTCTGTGGCTGACGCCGTTGCTTTATTTTTTTCCGTAGAAGCTCCTCGAACGAGAGTCTCTACCGTATAGACGTCTCCAGACTTGCCTTTGGCATCCATAAAGTTGGTCACGAATAATGGTTCGTCATTTAGCTTCTTGCCGTTGCGGAAAATATTAAACTTCACGCCCTGGTCATATTCATCCGCAAGCAATCGCCAACTAATGAATATGCCGTCTTCGGACGGAAGAGCGATAACGCTCCTGTCCAGCCACTCCACTTGCTGCGCCGGATCAACGGGATGCAGACGATTATAGACATAAAGCGTCGCATATCTGCCGAACACATTTTCCGTCCCGTCTGTTTCAACAAGCGTACCCCTGAACTCATAAACGCCGGAGCGATCAGGGTCCCACTCGCTGCCGATCTCCACCCATTCGCTTATCGGCACATCGACTTTACTGTCGTCAGCAAGCGTAACGGATACTTGGTCCGGCAATCCAAGGGAAGAAAGCTCCTCGGTTGTCTCGCCGACATAGACTCTGTGATACGGCAGGTCGTCCACTTTCAAGATCGCATCGTCGGACATCGGCACGTTATAGATGCCGAAGTTATCCAAAAACGTCGTCCAAGTCAGATTGTTGCCGGACGTGCGCACGCCTTGCAGCCTGATCATGCCGAAGGAGCCGCTGAAATTAACTCCGTCCAGGGAGGCCGTGTATTGCTCCGTCGCGCCGCTCTGATCTTGAAGAGTTAACGCTGCTTCATTGTCGACCAAGTCAAAAGCAACCTTGGCATGGTACCAGGCTTCCGGATTAGTAAAGCTGGTAGCGGCACGCTCCTGACGGCCAACATAGTAAGAGAGACTTGCGTTATTCGTATGGTTTATCGTAAAAATCGCATTGCCCGCGCTGTCAAAAAACTTCACTTCGCCGCCATTTTCGAATTGACGGTCGCCCTTATCATTGACCTTGCCGGGATACCAGTCAAATTCAAAAAGAACCTTCGCTCCCCCGACAGGCGAAGCAAACGTCTTCGATGCTATGCGTCCCCCTGACTGGTTCACGATATTGTACTGCAGCTTAGGTGTCGCATTGCCGCCGAGACCCTCTGTATGAATAGCAACTGTAGAAGAAGCCGGCGTGAATCCCCAATAGGTAGGAACCACTTCTCCTTCATCGCCAAAATCGGTGTAATCCACCGTTTCATAGCCTTCAACATCCAAAGCATTTACCTCTTCGCCAAAAGCAGATGACATACTTGCTAACAACAGGAGCATGGCAAGAACAACAGAAATGATTTTTGCCGGTTTACGAATTCCCATCTTTTCACTCCCTATATTGTTGTACGATCAATGCTTTTCAGCTTGCTGCTTTTTCATAGGATGAATCCAATCGGCACCTCCCTCATTTTGAAAATTAAAGAAGCATAACCCAGCTGTACGACCATTCTAATCTCTGCGAAAACGGATGTATATAGAACATTTATGAACCGGTTTGCAGTATTCGTTTTCGGGGTAATTGGACATTATTTCCGCCTAATACTTTTTTGCCGACCCCAGAAATCGAAAAAGCGACAGTCGACTTCAGAGGCACATCAGCATGCGCATTTGGAATTAGTGTTCGCTACTGAAACACTATTAGCCTATGCGTTAAGGCAAGTAACCTGCATTCCCGCCCACCTCGTTATGAGTGGGCGGGAATGCAGGTTCTACGCCTGACGCATCGCTGACAACCGTTTGTGCCGTGTCAATTTTTCCGGTTATCGGCTGCAGTGTTTCCTTCGCGCGCCATTTCAGCTCGATGAAGGTCCCGTGAAGCGCAGAGGAATTATGTTTCCGGCCTTGCTTCGTAGAACATGATGGTTTACGGAGATGGAGCGTTAGCGGAAACGGAGAAAACCATCATGTTTGAGCATTACCCAAGCGGTCTTTGTATGGGATAGCGGGAATTCCTAACGGGCGTTTTTGGAATATACTTACGACGTATTAGCCGCGGTTCATACCGCGTTAGGCACTCGGACGCGTGCAATAAATTTCACCGAAGTCTTTTTCCAAGATGTGCTCACGTATCGTCACTTTGTCGACACCTGGTGTTTCGCTTCCGAGTGCCGGTACTGGAAACGTTTTGTTGATGAAAACTTCCGCAGCTACCTTTCTTTGCGTTGGCTCCGCTCGTTGTCTTTATTTTTCGGTGAATAAATTGTTAAGTATAAGTTTATAATGGGTTTCAAAATAAATAAAAAAAGCTTACAGGAAGCCATCTTTTCAGCTACTCGTAAGCATTTCTCCAATTTAACAGATTGGTCATTTTGTAAAGTTCGTAATCATTTCAACCAACTAAAAACCGCTTAGTCAAAGGCGGTTAATTAAACTCCCTGCACTGCTATTTTTTCATGTTCATCATTTCTGTTCAAAGCGAGCGCTATCTCTCCAGCGAGCTAACTGCTTTTGGGACATCCCCTATTGTTCTGTATCATATTTCCCTACACTTCTACCGCGAGCTTGATTCCATCCGGAAGACGTAAAATATACGGCTCGGATTGCCCCTCTTCCCAGCCTGCTTCAATTGGACCGAAAGGTGTTGGAACGCTGCCTATGCAGGTCCCAATGCCGTCCAGCTTCTGTGGTCGGAAAGCGATACTTCGATAGCCGGGCTCCAACGGTGTAATACCCAGCACCCGCGACAATATCCAATGGACAGGAGTGCCTGCCCAGCTATGACAGAGACTAATTCGGTATGAATTGTAGGCGGTATAGGTTGTCAAAGCATCATGAAAGTCTCTCTCATGTTTAAGCGTTACACTCTCCCAACAAGTGGTCGCACCTTCCTCCAGCATTTTACCCCACACTGTTGATACAGCTTCCCAAGCCTTTTCCTGCAGACCGAATTGCGAGCAGCATTCAGCAAGCCAATAAGCAGACAACGGCGTGATAGGATCCTGTATTTGATATGAACGCAGGAATGCCTCTCCTTCATCCTTCGTGACATACCCAGCCATAATTCCAATTAACTTAGTAATTAGTTGTTCACCTGAAAGGAAGCTCTCCTCATCAATCTGCGGATGATTCCAGTCTTTTAATTCAGTCAGTTCTGGAATGAAGCTCTTCAGCTTGCGAAGATTATCTCCTGTCATACGGAATAAAGCTTGCATGCCTAGAACCCCTTCTTCCGGCTCCATCGGCACCCATTCCATTAGCGTTGGCGTAACATTAAGCAATTCATGAGTAACAGGGTCAATATTGCTCTCCACTAGCCGGCAGTGTCTTACGATATCATGCTCAATGGACAATACAAACTCCTTATCGCCAGTGTGCAAATAGTACTCCCATACATTATTCAACCACCACAGCGTATAGGAAGGAATCGCATTCATCCAATAACCGTCCGGCGTCCCTTGCCCAAGCTCCACTATAGAACGGCGAAGTACAGCGAGATCATCCCATAATACATAATCGGCTTTGGCAGCTAGATAAAAGTCATAGGTCCAGTTCAATCGATCTCGCTTTATCCCATCCCATAATCCAATCTGATGGCATACTCGATTCGTATGTAAGGAGATATCGAATATCTGGTTGAGAAGCGCTGAATCAGTCCGAAGCGACCCAGCTTGATTTAGCGGTACTCCTACTTCTTCCCCCTGCCACTCTAATTCAAATGGGCATCCTTCATCCGCCAGCACATACATACGGAAATAACGAATACCTTGCGGAAGGGTAGTGTGAACTCCACCTGCTTCAAGCTCAATGGTCTCTGTAATTAATCCTTCATAATGTTCAAGCTCCTGAAGCGATTCCGCACCATTCCATACAATTGTAAGTGATGAATTAGACCGATTCTTAAGGTGAAAGCGCATATTATATTCTTTATCCAAATCCAGCACACAAACGGGCATGTCCGACAAGTTCATCTCACGCATAAAAGTGTTCCTATCACGCCATTCCGTCTGCTTGCGAACATGATAGAAAATATGAAATTCATTGCGAATCGGCGCCGGAATATGAATCCTTCCTTTCCCGCTTCCGCTGAGCAGAACTCGGTTGTTAAGCAGCTGCGCCTCCGCCTCATTAACCGATAGTAGAGTAACACACTCTAGTGGAGAGGCAACGATATCTCTAAACCCTCCTGCTACGAACCATTCCGGTCCGTCTTCCAAATCACCGTAAGGCTCCTCACCGAGCAAGCAGACACTAGCTGCTTGTTCACCATTCGCAAGCCATGATTCGTCTGTACAAAGCCAATAATGATCTGCCTTCAAATAAGCGATACAGCCCGCTTGTCGTCCCTGAAGATGAATATTGATCGGCACTACTGGAATGATATTCGTGCATATGATTCGTAGGCGCAGTGTATGTTCTCCAGCCTCAAGACTCGTCGGGAAAGATAGTATCCGATGAAAAGCGCAAATATTAGCTGCACTTTCTTCCATTATGCCAACGACGTTACCGTCCAATTCCACCTCAACTGCTCCGGTCAGCGCAATTCGAAACTCTATATGGTCTGCAGCGGATTCAAGTATGAAAGATTTGACTAATTCTACCTCGCTCGTCCTCTCACGATCACCATGCCATATCCATTGAGGAAGCATCTGTAATTCATCTAGCATTGATTGTTCCACCCTTCATTCATATAGGTCAATTCCGTTCCGAAACAAAAACCGCCGAGATTCCGTTACCCCGGCGTTTCGTTATATGCAGTTACAGTTACATTTTCAAAGCGCCCTGTGTCATGCCTTGAATATAATATTTCATCCCAAAGGAGAAGATCAGAATAAGCGGTATCGAAGAAATGCCATAGGCTGCGAATTTAGTGCCCACATCGGTAATGCCGAATTGCTTCGTGAATTGTGTCAGTCCTACCGAAATAACTTGAATACTGCTATCTTGAATCGTCAACAACGGCCAAATATAATCGTTGTACACGCCTACAGACTGCATAATGAATAAGGTAGCCAAGATAGGCAGGGAGAGCGGTATGACGATCTGAAAGAAAACACGCATTTCAGCCGCCCCGTCAATACGCGCCGCTTCGAACAATTCGCTTGGCAGCCCGGACATATAGCTCCGGCAGAGAAACGTACCGAATACTTGGCCTCCGGCAGCAGCGGCAATAATAATAACCCACGGCGTGTTCGTCAGATTCATACTCTCATACAGCACATAAGAAGGAATCAAGGTTAGAATGCCTGGAATCATCATAATGGCCAGCATCATGAGAAACAGCATCTCTTTGCCTGGAAACTCTTTCTTGGCAAAGATATAACCGGATATAGCGGATAGAAGCATAACTAGAAAGCTTGCAGCTATTGCATAAACCAATGTATTGATGATATAACGCCAAATACTGTTGAAAGCTTCACTATAATTCGCCCATTTGGCAGGCGAAGGCAGTCCCCAGAAGTTCCCTAGAATTTGAGCATTGCTCTTCAGTGAGCTAACCACCATGAACAGAATTGGAACTAGCATCAGGACAACGAGCAGCCCCAGCAGTATGACGATGATAATTTGATTGATGCTCATGTTCCCTTTGAACAGACCCTTGTTTTTAACCTTGGCTCCGACCTTCAATGACTTCGCATCCTGACTGGCGATCATGGTTGTGTCCCTCCTTAATCATTCGATGTTTTAATAAATTTCATGTTGATGATAGTAATGACCAGGACAGCCAAGAACATACTTACACCAAGTGCTGATGCATAGCCAAGGTCATTGAATTTAGTAGCGGCATAGTACATTTGCAAGGCAGGTACATAAGTTGAATCCATTGGACCTCCGCCCGTGACAATCAGAATGCCGTTAAAGTCCTGAATGATGCCAATCAGTGCTAAGATGAGCAAAAATTTGAACTGACCCGCAAGAAGCGGCAAATGAATAGACCGTATAATCCGCGGCAAGCCTGCTCCGTCGATCTTAGCTGATTCAATTAACTCCCCTGAGATCGACAGTAGGCCTGCATAGAAAACAAGCAGCTGAAGGATACCAATAAACGGAAAGCCCATAAAGATAATGGACCATAATGCGGTGTTCGGATCGCCGAGCCAACCATGCGCCCATGAGCCTAGTCCAATGACTTCCAATAGGTTGTTGAATAAGCCTACGTTAGGATCATAGAAATTCTGCCAAATCAATAGCATCGCAACACCTGGTATAACCATCGATGCCGTAAATGCGGTACGGAAACCGTACTGCAGCTTCTTGCTCCGCAAATGATAGATTAACTCCGCAGCTATCAGCGGTGGAATTAGCGTTTTAATTAATCCCGTTACGATGAGCAGTAATAGATTTCCCATTCCTTTGGTTACGTACGGATCATGAATCATTCGCTCGAAGTTGTCTAAGCCGATGAAGGTTGTCCTTCCGCCCGGCTGCCAGTCATAGAAGGAATGAATCAGTCCTGAGAATGCTGGATAATATTGAAAGATGAATAGAAGAAGAAATGTCGGTGCAAGACCGAGATACACCCATTTGGAACGCCAGATGGAACGAAAGACACCCAGACGATTTCTTTTCTTCATATATAAGAATAGAGAGAGCAAGCCCGCAAATATGACGAGTGACCCAATAGCCCACAAAATCATGGTCACCCTTGCCTTGCCTTTAGCTTCTTCAACCACACTTCCTACATCGAACTTGTAAATAGCACCTTTACCCGCACCTGTATATAAAGTCTTGCCTTCATTGTCAAATTCAACTTGCCGACCCTCGACACTTACCTTGCTTTCCCATAGTTTTTTGCCATTATGATCAAATATATAGAAGAAGCCAGATAAATCTGAAGCACCAACACTTGCTCCATCTCTAGAAAAGCTCACATCTGTAACGATATCCCTCGTTTGTATGATAGCGCTTGCTTTTCCATCTTGATTAAATAATTCTACCGTACTCGATTTCGTTCCGATGGCCATAACGCCCTCATCCGACACGGCAATACCTTGAATTTGGTCACTTGCACCTGCTTTATAAAC
>NZ_JAVIFU010000085.1 GCF_031157315.1 Paenibacillus sp. LHD-38 | reverse complement strand
ATCCGAATGCAAGAAAGAGCGGATCACAACACTCATTCAGCGTCAACTACAGCAAAGAATCGCTGGTCTGCCTAGTTACATCAAGGCTTATCTGCCTATTTCATGCTGCGAAAGTTGAGGATTTAATACCTAAAAAAAAGATATGAAATCTGCAGATTCGTGCATTTTTCTTTATTCTTATAGATTATATGATAATCTCACCAAACAAAAAAAGGGAGGTTTATCAAAATGGATCCTATTAATTTTTTTGAATTTTCGACTGGCAGCATTCAACTAGCGCCAGGCCCGCTGCAAGAACGGTTTCAAATAAACAAACATTACGTCATGAGCTTGACTAACGAAAATCTTCTCCGGAATTTTTATTTGGAAGCCGGATTATGGAGCTATAGCGGCAACGGCGGGACAACCAGCGCAACAACAACGAGTTTGGATGGTCCTGAAAACTGGCATTGGGGATGGGAATCGCCAACCTGTGAGCTGCGCGGCCATATGATGGGCCACTGGTTATCTGCTGCAGCCCGTATCTATAGTCAAACGGGCGATCATCTTGTAAAGGCCAAAGCCGACTTTATCGTCTCGGAGCTGGCAAGGTGCCAGGAAGCCATAGGCAGCGGGTTTCTGGCCGCTTTTCCAGAAACCTATATGCATAGGATCGTGAACGGTAAGTGGGTATGGGCGCCGCATTATACCGTTCATAAGTTGTTGATGGGCCTCCATGAAGCGCATACCCTAACCGGAAATGAGCAAGCGCTTAGGATAATGGTCGAAATGGCGGATTGGTTCTACCGCTGGACAGATCCATTCACCCGCCAGCAAATGGATGATCTGCTTGATATGGAAACAGGGGGTATGCTGGAAACTTGGGCAGAACTGTATTCCATAACGAAAGAGAAGAAACATCGGGATTTGATCGAGCGTTACGACCGCCGCCGCTTCTTTGATGCGCTGCTGGCTGGACAGGATGTATTGACAAATAAACATGCCAATACGCAAATACCGGAAATTTTGGGGGCAGCCAAAGCATGGGAGGCAACAGGAGAAAAACGTTACCGTCATATTGTCGAGGCGTTCTGGAAGTGCGCGGTAGAGGATCGCGGTTATTTAGTGACAGGTGCCGGAGACGATGCGGAACTTTGGATGCCGGCAGAGGATATGACACGGATGGGGGTCGGTCAGGAGCACTGCGTGAATTACAATATGATGCGGTTAGCTCATGTATTGCTGCGCTGGTCAGGCAATCCGATTTACGCAGATTATTGGGAACGAAGATTCGTTAATGGCGTACTCGCTCATCAACATGGAGAAACGGGTATGATTGCGTATTTTCTAGGTATCGGTGCTGGAAGCAAAAAGAGATGGGGCTCTGCCACACAACATTTCTGGTGCTGTCATGGCACGCTGGTACAAGCGAATGCAGCCTATCATGAGCAAATATTTTTACAGGACGAACAAGGCATTGCGATTATGCAATGGCTGCCATCGAAGCTGTCTGCAAAATTAGATGATACGTCGATTGAATTATCGATCCGGCAAGACGGGCAAAACGGACTGTATCCGCTGAATTCATGGAACGTAGAGGGGATGACAACGATCACGAAGGTGGATGTGCCAGCCATCCCGGTTCATCGGCCGGAAAGCTTTATTTATGAAATCAAGCTTTCGTTAACTTCCAGCAAGCCGTTTTGTTTGAAGCTGCGTTTGCCTTGGTGGCTGCATGGTCAAGCTTCGATTTCGATCAACGGCGAACAGCAGCAGGGGGATTGGCAGCCGTCATCGTATGCGGAATTGCACCGTGAATGGATCGATGGGGATATAGTTCGCCTGGAACTGCGCAAGACGTTAACTGCTGAGCTCCTTCCGGGCGAGTCGGGGATGTACGCATTTATGGACGGGCCAATCGTGTTGGCAGGCCTGGTAGCGGAGGAAAGAAGGCTTGTCGGCAAACCGGATCAGCTGGAGTCATTACTTGTTCCGGATCGGGAACGTAACCACAGCTGGTGGAATCCAGGTTATTATCGTACCAAAGGGCAGGATCGAGGCTTTCGATTCATTCCGTTATACGAAATAAAGGATGAGACCTACAGCGTTTACTTTCCGATTGAGCCGTGCTAAAGGAGTAATCGTAAGGCCAGATGGTTAAGCATCGCAAAATATCAACATTTATAAGCATTAAATCAACACTTTTTGAGCGAATGCCGCGTTATAATCAAGAACAATCTTATTCTCGATTTGATATTGCAAGCATTCGCTTTTTTTAAAAAAAGGAGTTAAATCTAATGAGCCAAGTCAACACCTATCCCGAATTACGTGATATCCCCAAAAACGGCGATTTTGAAGTAAAGGTATGTGCAAGCGGCGGAGAATGGATAACGCTGCCGGTTTACGAAGTCAAAGTGGATATGCATCAGGTGCGAAAAGCCTCGATGGCTTATTTTGATTTAGAGGGTCCTGTTGACGTGGAAATAGCTTGTCATTATACCCATGTTGAATCTGTTATTATCCGTCCGTTGGCATTAGGGATCGTACCCGAGCAGCATGGCAATGTCATTTCTTTTCGAATAGATCAGCCAACGATGCTGTCCATCGAGGTCAATGATGATCGCTTCCGCAACCTGCATTTGTTCGGTAATGCGCTCGAGATTAACGTTCCTTCGCTAAATGATGAGGACGTGAAGGTGATAAAGCCAGGCATCCATCGGCAGGAGTGGCTGGAGACAGATGCAAGCATTTTGTATTTTGCGCCAGGCATGCATTATATCGAAGAAACCATCGTTCGCCTGCCTTCCGGGAAGACCGTCTATATCGATGGAGGAGCAGCCGTCGTAGGATCTTTTGTCTGCGATAACGTAAGCGATGTAACCATTCGCGGACGCGGCATGATTTATTTGGCAGATTTTCATCGGTACTCGGCTTTCCGCGGGGTGCGTATCAAACATTCTGAGCGAATAGCTATTGAAGGAATTATGACAATCGATACGCCTCATTATAGTGTTTATGTCGGTGGCTCCAATCATGTAAGCATACAAGGGCTCAAATCGTTCAGCACACGCGGATGGTCGGACGGTATCGATATCATGTCGAGTTCGGATATCCGCATTGAGGGCGTATTCATGCGAAACTCTGACGATTGCATCGCCATTTACGGAAGCCGATGGGAGTACCGCGGAGATTCACGGCGCATACAAGTAACGAACTCGGTGCTTTGGGCAGATGTCGCTCATCCTCTAATGATCGGTACTCACGGTGATTATGACGCGGACGGGGATATTATTGAAGACATTCGTTTTGAAAACATAGATATATTGGAGCATCACGAGCCTCAACCTAATTATTGGGGTGCCATGTCCATCAATGCAGGGGATAAAAACATTGTGCGAAACGTCTTATATAACAGAATTCGGGTTGAGGCCATTGAAATGGGACAGTTATTTGATATTCGCGTCGTCCATAACCCCGATTATAACCCTGCGCCAGGAAAACGAATCGAGCAGATTGTATTTCAAAACGTCGAATATGCCGGCGGCACGACGCATCCGTCGCGAATCCATGGGTTTGACGAGGAACGGGCAATAGACGGGGTCACGTTTATCAATCTGAGAATTGGCGGGGAGACGGTTGATCGAATAAATCATCATGCATTATCCGTTAACGATTATGCTCGCAATATCTCATTTGTGAATGAGGACAAGCAGTAAAATATATAGATAGCAAACATGTAAAAGCCACTTTCAGCGTGGCTTTTTTTGTATGCGAAAGCGATGATTTTCCGTTGTATTTCACTCTTGCCTATGGTAAGCTCTGAATGTAATTAAATGTCTTTAATAAGTGTTGGATTCTCGAAATGATACGAGATTAACGAAGGGATTTTTCACAATGAACAAACAAATGCAAGCACGTCAGAGGTTTAATAAATCCTATGCCATGCAGCTCGCGACCATTTTTTTGGGATTTATTATTTTTGGAATCTCTGAAAATATTAAAGGTCCGGCCATCCCGCGAATTCAATTTGATTTTATGTTGGATGAGATGCAGCTCGGAACGCTTTTGTCGCTTAATGCGCTGGGTTATTTGATCGCTTGCTCCTTTACGGCGATTTTAACGCACAAGCTAGGAATCAAAGCGGTGAGCATTATGGCTTTCGGGTCCATGCTGCTGTCGGGAATACTTATCTATTTCTCCCAAAGTTATCCTGTCTTTTCTTCATCTTATTTCCTCATGTATATTGGCAACGGAATGCTAGAAATAGCTTTGGCTATTCTCGGCGCTCGGATTTTTGTGAGGAATACCGGAACCATGATGAATTTATCCCATTTCTTTTACGGGCTGAGCTCCACCGTTGCTCCCATGATAGCATCCGGATTAATGACGGTAAGCTTGTTCGGCCATGCAATCGATTGGCGGGCAATGTATTTAATTATGCTTTGCCTATCCGTACTTCCAATGATCCCGGCGTTTCTAAGTAAATTTCCAGGCGATGATTTGTCCAGCGAGGATCGGATTCCGCTGAAAAGCCTGGTGCGGGATCCAGCTTTATGGCTGCTTGTACTTCTCCTTTCGTTTGGCGTCGTATCGGAACTTGCAGTAGGCGGTTGGCTGGTCAATTTTCTGGAAAAAGCCTACAAGTGGGACAGCGTTTCCGCTTCCGGCATGCTCTCCGTATTTTTTTTATGCTTCTCGGCAGCCAGGCTTTTGCTTGGACCGGTGACGGACAAAATCGGCTTTAATCTTTCTCTTATTATTTTCTCCGCCTCGTCGGCCGTATTCACCTTTATTGCCGTGCTAGGCGGTGAATCATTGGCTTTTCTGTTTGCTGCGGCAGGCATTGGGATTGCACCGATCTATCCCACCGTCATGGCTTTTATCGCAAAAAGATACCCGCGCGGAAGCGATACTGCGATTACGTTTACCGTCACTCTGATGGGGGTGGGCAGCGTCATCGGTAATTATGCGATCGGCGCAATAACCAAAGGGATCAGAAACAGCTATGGCGCAGATACGGAACTTGGCTTGCTGCGGGGACTCCAAGCCGGTTATGGATTTATCGGCTTATGCGCTTTGATCTGTGCGGTATCGGGCTGCTTCTTGTATAAATATTTGAAGGCGCGCAATGAGCTGATTTAGAACCCGCAATTATAGTCAATAAAAAGAGCAGCCCATCCTAAACATAAGGAGCGGCTGCTTTATTAGTTTTACTCTGTCATCATCCGGTAGAGCGCGAGCCGCTGCAGTCCATGAAGGTAATCCTGTTGCCAATCGCTTATGACAAGCTCGGGAATATGACTATCCGGCACGTATTTTGCACAATTTATCGCGATCTTATCGGCATCGGCTTCACTAATATCTTCCTTGCAAAAAATAACGGCATGCGGATTAATGATCGACACGAAAGCAGCAACTAACCGGCTCATCGCATCGATTGCCAAGGCGCCAAGCTCATCCGACAGGCCATCCTTCTGATGGCCATTGCGTGAGTTTCTAATCGCTTCCAGAAAATTGGAGCGGTCATATTGGGGCACAAATGAAACCTCGCCCGAAAAAGAGGTGCTTCCCCTTATGACATCGCCATTAATCAATATGCCGGCACCTGGGCCATTTTGCCCTAAATAGAGGTAAGCCAATGTCTGATCATCTGCTCTTCCGCTAAGAGCGTGGTATCCTAACACAGCCGCATTCATATCATTTTCAACGACAAGCTGCAGGCCGAAGCGGTCCTCGTAGAAGACTTTCAGATCAAATTGTGAAAACTTCTCATATTCGGGGATGAAAAAAATCTTTCCGTCCTTCACTGATCCAGGTACGCCAACGGCCGCGGATTGAATGCCGGGATAACGGTTGATGACCGTTTGCAGCTGCAAGGTCAATGCTTCCGGACCCTCCTGTATTACGCTGGGCAGCTTTATGGATTCGATAACTTCTCCCACATAATTGATAACGGAATATACCGTTTCCTCTTTTTCCAAGTAAAGGCCTAATCCCAAGCGATGCTCCGCATTTAATGCATACCTTACCGGCCTTCTTCCGCCGCTTGATTCATCGATTCCGACAATTATCGCTTCGCCATTTTGTTCCATCTGCTCTAAGGCTTTGCTTACAGTAGGAAAGCTGATATCCGTACGTTGGCAGATCTCTGCTTTTGTTGCATGATTAAGCTCTAACAGCGTTAATCGAATTTGGCTATGAATGGCCTGATTCATTCGTTTTGGTGTTATAAACGGCTTTTTTATCACATTCACCACCAAGTCAAATTAATATCATAAATTCTACAGCATTTTATTTAAAATAAATAATGCCTCCTTGTTTTGTTACTAATCCAATTTCGACATATTTCTCTAAAATACCTGCTAATCGACAAGAACGTCCGTATGGATGCCTTTTTTTTGGAGGACGATTCAAAGTGGCGGTTTTCGCATTCGAGTTGTCGGCCTTGCGGCTTTATGTCAGAATGAATGATACATTGAAGTATAAACTGATGTTTATTTTCGTTTATTGTTGTTTGTTGTATTTATATCATTAATCAGAAAGGTGGAAAAATAGCATGTTTGCTTCACAAAGAAGAGAGAAAATCGTGGAATGGCTGCATCAAAAAGGACTGGTTGTCGTTAAAGAGCTGGCCGTGGAAATGAACGTATCGGAGGGAACGCTCCGCACCGATCTCCGATTGCTTGAAGATGAAGGCATAATTGAACGCACCCATGGCGGAGCCGTTCTGGCGAATAAGAAGGCCGCGTTTCGCGGGGACTCTTTCTTCACGCGCAGCGAGCTGAACTATGCGGAGAAGAAAGCAATCGGGCAGCAAGCGGCCCATCTTGTGTCAAAAGGGCAATGTATTCTATTAGATGCCAGTTCGACCGTGCTTGAGCTTGCGAAGGCGCTTGCGGATTGCGACTATTTAACGGTAGTAACCAATGGGCTCGATGCCGCGATGACGTTGAATCAGAACCCCAGAATCAACGTCATTCTTATCGGAGGCGTTCTAAGATCCGGCTCAAGAACGGTAGAGGGCGTACTAGGGGGAAATTTGCTTGACGGCATTCATGCAGACTTGTTCTTTACCTCGGCCGAAGGCATTAGCATTGAGGAGGGCATGACAGATTTTAGCTTGTATGAGGCGGAGTTGAAAAAAAGAATGGCCGCTAATGCGAGAAAAACCATAGCGCTGGCTGATCACACGAAACTTGGCAGGCGTTCGATCGCGACGTCTTTGGCGATGGCGCAAATCCATACACTCATTACGGATGCAAAAGCGGATAAATCGTATTTAGATCAAATAAAGGGCATTGAAATTAGGATAGCTCAGGTAAACAACAAGAAATGAGCTGTCATTTGACAGCGTTTCAAAACGCCGTTAAAAGCATTCAATCGTTGACATACGGAGGCAAATGAAAGGAGAATAGAGGAGGGAAGAAACGGGGGGGATCTGCATGAGACTGGACGATATCGATGGTTTTATTATTGATTTAGACGGGACGGTGTATAGAGGCGGCCAAGCCATTGAAGGAGCGATGGAAGCAATCGCAAGCCTAAGGAAGCATGGGAAAAGGATTATTTTTCTGAGTAATCGAGGAAATATTTCCCGGGTGATGTGTCAAGAAAAGCTGCTGAGTATGGGAATAAGCGCGACCGCAGACGAGATTCTATTGTCTTCAACCGTAACAGCGGGGTACCTGAAGACGAACGATCCGCAGGCAAAGGTTTGGACGCTTGGCGACTCCGGATTAAGAGAGGAACTGTTATCTTGGGACATCACCTTGGCAAATACCCCGGAAGAAGCGGATAAGCTGGTCATTACGCTGCATGAAAGCTTGACCTACAAGGAACTCAATCAGGCTTTCCGTGCGGTTAACAGCGGTGCGGAGATTATAGCGACAAATGCGGATAAATCCTTTCCGGGAGAAGAGGGGGAGTCGATTGATGTTGCCGGGATGATAGGGGCGATCGTCGCTTTAACAGGGAAAGAGGTTAAAGCTGTCATTGGCAAGCCATCTCCTATCATGGCGGATGCTGCGCTGCGCTGCCTTGGCGTTCCTCCCGAGAACTGTATCGTCATTGGTGACAGCTTGTTATCGGATATCGCTATAGGAAAAAGGGCGGGAATGAGAACGGCGCTCGTTCTTAGCGGCTCAACGAGCATCCAGGATGCGGAATCAGCGAAGGAGCAGCCGGATGTAATTTGGGAGTCGATTGCAGAGTTGGTATCTTTACTAGAACTAAAGGAGGAGCTTGTATGAATGATGTGTTAGCCCGAATTAGAAAAGAAGCTTCGAAGGAAAAGGGGATTGATCTTCGCGTCCTCGACATGGGTCCCGTTGTATTGGAAGCGGGGGCTATCAATCAGGCTGCCCCTTATCTCCAAGAGTGCAAGTATACGAAAGTAGTCATCGTTGCGGATTCGACGACCTATTTAATTGCGGGGCAGCTGCTGGAAGCAGCGATTGCAAAATCCGGCATTGCTGTTCATGTCACCATAATTAAACCCAATTCACAAGGGGATGTCATCGCTGACGAAGCATCATTGGTGCAATGCATATTGGATATAAAGTCAAAGTCTGCCGAAGCGGTTGTTGCTGTCGGTTCAGGGACGCTGCATGATATTGCCCGATTTTCCGCATACTCCACGAGCGTACCGTTTATATCGGTTCCCACTGCGCCGTCCGTGGACGGCTTCAACTCCAAAGGCGCGCCGGTTATCCTTCGCGGAGAGAAAATAACGATTCAATCGATCGGCCCATCAGCGATTTTCGCGGATTTGGATATTTTGACGGAAGCGCCATCTGCACTTGTTGCCGCAGGCTTTGGCGATATGCTTGGGAAATTTACCTCGTTATTTGATTGGAAGTTTGGCGCAATGGTTGGCGGTGAGCCTTTCTCGCAAGTTGTGGCTGATCTGACTGAAAATGCCTTGCTCCAATGCGTAGAGCATGTTGATGCGATTGCCAAACGAAGTCCAGAAGGCATTAGACTTCTGACAGATGCGCTGCTAACCTCAGGGTTCGCTATGCTTTTATTCGGCCAATCACATTCTGCATCCGGTGCTGAGCATCATCTCTCGCATTACTGGGAAATGGAGTTTCTGCGTCTGGAAAGAAGACAAATTTTGCACGGCGCTAAAGTAGGCGTTGCTTGCGCGGAGATTTCCGCCCTTTATCACCGGTTAACAAAAGAGCCGTTGCCTTTTTTAACACCTGTTCAGCAAGAAGGTGCGCGAAAGCTTATCGGTCAAGTTCCTAATGAAGTAACGATCCGTCAGTTATTGGCTGCTGTAGGCGGACCGATGGAGCCGACGGAATTAGGAATAGACGAAGAGTTGCTAGAGAGAAGCTTGCGGGAAGCGCATCATATTAGACCAAACCGCTATACGCTGTTAAGCGCTTATAATAAAGAATGCTTGTAACGCTAGCAAAAGATAGGCTTATTCGATGTCCTGATGACATGCGGATTAGCCTATTTTCTTATTTCGAAGAGCGGTTCTGCCGAGAGCTGAAATGTAGATAAGAAATGTGAAGCCGTGCCAAAGACAAACAAGCTGTAATGTTTTACAATATCGTTACTGCTATTCAAAATGCGGCAGGTGGACAACGCATTCAGTATAACGACTACATACCCCTCAAAGGAGCTGTTCTTAAATGAAAGGAATTCATAATCCGATCGTGCCCGGCTGGTACGCTGACCCTGAAGCAAGAACCTATGAAGGAAAGCACTGGATTTATGCGACTCGTTCTTATACGGAATATACGAAGCAAATGAATCTGGATGCATTCAGCACCAGCGATTTAATTCATTGGGAGAAGCATGAAGGCATCATAGAAATGTCTGATTTTCCATGGGTGTGGAGAGCGGTATGGGCGCCTACGATAATCGAGAAGCAAGGGAAATATTATTTGGTTTTCGCATCGAATGACATCCAAACGAATGATGAGATTGGTGGCTTGGAGATAGCGGTGGCTGATCACCCCGAGGGTCCTTTCAGAGGGTATTTGGGCAAACCGCTCATTGATCGCTTCATTCACGCTGCTCAGCCGATCGATGCCCATTTGTTTAAAGATGACGATGGGACCATTTATTTATATTACGGCGGGTGGCGCCATTGTAACGTTGCGAGAATGAACGAGGATATGACGGGATTCATTCCGTTTGATAACGGTGAAAACTTCTTGTCTATCACGCCTGAGGGCTATGTTGAAGGACCGTGTATGATCAAGAAAGAAGGGCTGTATTATCTAATGTGGTCACTCGGAGATTGGGTGAATGGATCATATCGAGTTGCTTATGGCGTCAGCGAAAGCCCGCTTGGGCCGTTCGAGAATAAGGGAACCGTTCTTGAGAGACAAGAGCCAATAGCGGAAGGACCTGGCCATCATGGATTTCTCCAACTGGCCGAGAGTGATGAGTGGCTTATCGTATACCATCGGAGAATCATTGGGGACAAGGAAGCAGGAAACCGAATGCTGTGCATAGATAGAATGAGCATTGCAAACGGAGAGATTCAGCCGATCGTCATGACGGATGCTTGGTAAGGCGCTGCCGATAAATTTGTGATACTATAATTTTTATCAGGCAGTTGACGACTGAAAGGGAGAGAGCTATGTGCAGAAATATTAAAACCTTATTTAATTTTGAGCCTCCGGCTACTGATGGAGAAGTTGAAGCAGCTTCCCTGCAATTCGTAAGAAAGCTTTCCGGTTTTAATTCGCCTTCGAAAGCGAATGAAGAGGCGTTTAATCTGGCTGTGCTTGAAGTAGCTGCGGTTGCACAGAAATTATTGGACTCCCTGGTCACGAATGCCGAGCCGCGTGATCGCGAGGTCGAGATTGAACGTGCCCGCATAAGAAATGCCAAAAGATTCGGTACTTCTGAATCTTAATCATAGAATGGAAAATAAACCTCAGGTTGTACTGAGGTTTATTCTTTTCCATTCCAAATGAGCCTGCCATGCCCTCTTCCAAAGCTCATCCCGTTCTAAGCTGCTGTAGTTAACGAGCTTTTCTCCGAAAATATCCGCTAGAACCTCAAGCCATCGAGACTGATTTTGGATTTCTGTTTTCAAAATGCCACTTGGCCCGCGTTTTTTCCATACACAGCCTCTAAGCTCATGTCCTTCTGTCTCGTTTCGGTTCCGAATTAAAAAAACATCAAACCATGGAGATGCCGTTGAACGGCTGTAATGTTCATGCTTAGGAATGAATTCCTCCATATCTAGCACAACAGCCGGGTCAAAATCCACGCCAACAAAGGAAGCGAGGGAATCATGCTCGATGCGCCAGCCGTGCGAAGCTACGCTGGATTCCGTTACTATATAGAGGTATGGAGCTTGCAGATAGGTTCCGAATCGCAGCGGCAAAGGCTCAAAGGGGAGATCGCCAAGTCCAGCATCAATGATCCATTTTTCTTCTTCATGCTGTTCATTCCGCAAGCTAACCGTTAATCCCAAATGAAAGGAGTTAATACAAGGCTCAGCACCCATTGGCTGTACGCCTGCGCGGTGCATAGAAACCTTGTAGCCGAGTGATTGGAGCAGAAGACTGAACGCTCCGTTAAGGTGAAAGCAGTAACCGCTTCTGCCGTTTAATATGAGCTGAACGGATTGTTTCCTATCTACAGCAGCGGGCTTTCGGCCAAATATGTCGATGGTTTGCCATGATAGATTTTTTACATGGGCTTTGTGCAGCTCAAATAAATAAGCTTTCGTCGGAGCTTCGACGTCTGTGACCCCGATTCTGTTTAAATAAGCTATTACTTCCGCTTTTGTTAATGGATTCATGGGATTTCACCTCTGCTGTTCAAAATCATTGCTGAAGCCGCTGCTTCATGCGTCTTGAATAACATCGTAATCGAGAATGGTTCGGCAGACAATATAGAAAAGGACCAACTGTACCGGTACAGATCGTTCGTTTCGGATATTTCAGACATGATGGGTAAGTCTTCACTCTAGAGAGTACGTATATGAGAATATTGCAGCGGAAGAGGATGGAAGCCTCACTTCAGTGAAGACATTTTACTGTAGTGAGGCTTTTTGTGATGTGAAGGTTTTGGTTTATCAGGGTATAGTTGTCAAAGGTTTAATATGGAGTTAATAGGATACGTTAAATATGATACGGTTCATGGCTTAATATAACGCATCGTAGTTAATCTGTCTGAATAAGACTAACCACTTTACCATGACTAGGCTTAAACAACTTTTCCGTCCCTAAATATCGGTCCAAGCTTAGTTCGTAAATGTACTTTCGTCCAAGTAACAAAGTAAAGGCACTAGTATATAAAACAAGACTGATTAAATTTATATTCCCTGATAAGATAAAGTTAATGTGCATACAAAGGCATATAAATATTAAGGGAAGCGTCATTAATCCTAATAATATACAAATACCTACGGCTATTTGCACAATGGGGATAACATAATTAAATAACATGATCTGATTTAAAGCAATATTTTCAATAAAATATTTATAAAACTCGGGGACATTTTCTTTATTTAATGATTCGATCAGATATTCAGTTAAAAATACCCCAGGCTCGCTAAACCATGATTTTGTTGAAACTTTTGTAACACCTGCTAATAGCCAACCCAATCCAAAAAGCACTCGCATTGCGATAAAAAAGGAAGGGAATATAACTTTTGTAAATCTTCTGTTATTTAACACGTACTACTCCTCCTTATTTGAATGAGAATCCCTTATTTAGTAAAAGTTCAGTATTTATAAATGAACTTCCACATTGATAAAAAGTTTCCCTGATGCAAAACATTTTACCACACGCAAATGATAAACGGGTAATATTTTTTTCAAGCGAGCTAAATGCGGACCAGAAAATCTTCTTTAATCTTGACATCAGTTTAGAATAGAGTTATAAATAAAGTGTATTTATAAAGAGTGTTTATTAAGTTGTTTTAATAAGGAGGACCATGGTGGAGAAAGCTAACGCAAATTTAATGAAAGAAATAAATTTAAATAATCTCCGTCGAGTGATGAAGCAGGTGGGAATAGCAACAAAGCCCCAGCTTGCTGCATTGACGGGACTTAGTGTCGTAACAATTAACTCGCTTGTGAAAGAGCTGCTTGATTTTGGGGAGTTGTTAGAAGATAAATCCATTCCCTCAAACGGAGGGAGACCTGCTTTAACCTATCGATTCAATTATGATTTCAGTCTCGCACTAGCCATACACTTGAATGAAAAACAAGGCAGCGACGTCATTTTCGCATCAGTAGTTAATTTACACGAGGATATTCTAATGAGAGAAGAACATGTCATCCAAGTGTTCGATCTCAATCGTTTCCTTGAAATGATAGATCGCATTCTTTCTTTATTCCCTTCCATTAAGTCGATCGGAATCGGAATTCCCGGACAGACCATAAACGATAAAATCGAAGTTACCAGTCATGAAGAGCTGCAAGGCATCAGCCTATTAGCAGAAGTGCAAGCCAAATTTAGTTTGCCTGTGATTTTGGAGAATGACGTGAATGCTGCTGTTAGCGGTTATTGCTTTAAAGAGCAGCTAAGTGATAATCAGATCGTATTAGGTGTTTATTTCCCAGAAAAGTATCCACCAGGGCTAGGCATTTTTCTGGATGGAAAAATTGTAAAAGGGAAGAACGGCATGGCGGGAGAAATCAAGTTTCTTCCCATGGATATAGACTGGAAAAAAAGGTTTTCCACAGAAGAATTTGTAGAAATCGTTTGTAAAGTTATGCAAACGCTCAATGCTGTACTTGCGCCGGATCAAATCGTGATTTATCGCGAAAATTTTGAAGAAAGCACTTTGCTTCAGGCATGGGAAACTTTTATATCAAAATATAAGATTCCATCACTCCCTGAAATTAGTGTATCCCATACGTTTATCAAGGATTTCGAAGAGGGCATGAAAGGGTTAGCCTTACAGGAACTAAGCCCGTCTACTCTGAATTTCTAGTAAAGTGACCTAAAACGATAAGGATTACTCTTGTTTAGGAAGGCAGAATTATTTTACAAATAAAGGAGTTTACTCATGGCAACATGGTTTCTATTAATCATTTATCTTGCGTTTATCAGCTTAGGGATTCCTGACTCTCTGCTTGGATCCGCATGGCCGGTCATGCATCCTGAAATTGGGACTTCGTTCGAATCGGCTGGTTTACTGTCCATGATTGTATCAGCCGGAACCATACTATCCAGCTTGTTCAGCGGCGGCATGATCGAGAAGTTCGGAACAGGTAAAGTTACTTTAATCAGCTGTATCTTGACGGCGGGGGCGCTGCTTGGCTTTTCATTTTCGCCTTCATTGTTGTGGCTTTTGATTTTGGCCATCCCTCTTGGTCTTGGAGGAGGAGCTGTCGATGCAGGACTCAATAACTATGTAGCCACTCACTATAAAGCCCATCATATGAGCTGGCTGCATTGTTTCTGGGGTGTAGGTGCTACCATGGGGCCAATGATTATGTCCTACTTTATTGCGAATCATAACTCATGGAGACAGGGCTATCTGCAGGTTTCGTTGATCCAATTTGGCCTCGTAATCGTCTTGCTTGTAACACTTCCATTATGGAAACGTGTTGCCTCCCTGAAACAGTCTACCAAACCTGCATTAAAAACCGAATCAAACAGCAAAAAGATGTTAACACAATCAGAAACGATGAGGCATACCAATCCGCTTCATATTAGAGGAGTTAAGCCTTCGCTTATTGCCTTTTTATTTTACTGCGGCGTTGAAGCAACGGTCGGTTTATGGGGGGCTAGTTACCTGGTCGGCTCGAAAAATATCTCAGCGGAAACCGCTGCAAGTTGGATATCTTTGTACTACGGCGGAATAACGGCGGGAAGGCTTATAACCGGATTCATAACGCTTAAAATAAACAATCGCGTACTCATTCTGCTTGGCCAGCTCGTTGCGCTTACGGGCGGACTTATTCTATTGCTGCCTTTGTCTGACGTATTCACTCTCATTGGATTCATTCTAATTGGTTTAGGGCTTGCTCCTATCTATCCTGGTCTGCTTCATGAAACGCCGGAACGGTTCGGAAATGAAAACTCGGCTAAATTGATGGGATATCAAATGGCAGTTGCCTACACAGGCACTACGCTGCTGCCTCCTCTTTTTGGTCTCATCGCTTCCTATACAACCATTTCGTTGTTCCCGGTATTCGCACTGGCCTTTATTCTTTTCATGCTGTTCAGTTCAGAGAAAATAAACCGGACATTGAAACAAAGAGCTTTATAGAAATGATAGAGGTGAGTGCCATGATTAAAGTATTGATTGTGGATGGTGAAAGCAGGGCAAGAGATATCATAAAAACGTTCGTTCAATGGGAAAAGCTTGGTATGGAGCTGGTCGGGGAAGCAGAGGACGCACAAGATGCGCTTCGCAAAACGGATGAGCTGCATCCGCATGTCGTGATAACAGATATACGGATGGGTACATGCGGAGTTGGGCTGCTCCAGGCCCTGCATGAACGGTATCCACAAATACGGACGATTGTCGTCAGCGCCTCTACAGATTATCATTACGCGGCGGAAGCACTTCGTTATAGAGTATTGGATTATTTGCTTAAGCCGGTCGATCAGATAGAGCTGAATTCAGTGCTTCTAAACTGTAAGAGAATAATCCGATCAAAGAATATTAATTGCTAAGGAAATGTCACAAGATACAACTTTCCTAGACCGTAGTGTTGTAACGGAAAGAGCGGTTATGAGCTTGATCCATTGGTGAGCTGTTGAACTTTTTTGTTTTTCATGAGGCGATGCACCTTGGGTATATCAATGCATTGAAGCGTACAATTCAGAGCAATTGAGCTAACTTGGTGAAGCAGCAGAAAGGATTTTTCATTTAGGTTAACCTCCCCGCAGCGTACTTTGTTGCGGGGAGGTTTTTTACGATGCAATTGTTTCATTTCAAATAGAATTGAGCTTAAAAATACTATCTCGTTAGCCGGATACATTTTTTCAGCTGCATTATAATCATCAGCACATTTAATTACTCTGATGTCCATGTTATTAACTCAACTTTCGCAGCTTGAAATTGACAGATAAGCCTTGATGTAATTAGGCAAACCTGCAATCCAATACTGGAGTTGACTCTGAATTAGCTTTGTGATCTTCTTTCCAGCTTTCGTA
>NZ_JAVIFU010000084.1 GCF_031157315.1 Paenibacillus sp. LHD-38 | reverse complement strand
CAAGAAAGCCAATAAGAAGATCGCAGCACTCATCCAAACGCAACTCCAACAATGGATGGCCAGTTTACCCAGCTACATCAAGGGCTATCTGCCTAATTTAAGCTGCGAAAGTTGAGTTATTAATAACAAGAGCGTAAGCATTAACGCCCATAGGCAGCGCTACTATTTTGTCATTGTATACACTGAAATTGTTCAGGAACTCTTGATCGAAGCCATCTAGTGACAGCCCTTCCTGCTTACTTAGTTCAAGGAAGAAGTCGCTCTTCGTCAATTCTTTCATCCAAGGCACGTCGAGCTGAATAATGTCGGCAGCCGTCGAGCTGGCAAGCTGCGTCTTCACCTTCTGCTCATAACCGTCAAAGCCTTGATATTCCGCTTCGATCGTGACGTTAGGCGCAATTTTCTTGTATGCCTCGATAGCGTCCAAGGTTGCCTTGTGACGGCCATCGCTGCCCCACCAGCTGAAGCGCAAGGTTACTTTGTTGTCCGCTCCATTTCCTCGATTATTCGATCCTGAAGATTCCGATGAACAGCCGACAGCCATTAGTGCCAGTACCAACATAACGGCGATGAAACCTATAAACACTATCTTCCTTTGCATTCTAACCTCTCCCTTATCCGTTATTATGGAAACGCTTACTTGATTATAAAAGGGATTTCTTCTCCGTTGAAGGTATCCAATCTTAGATCGGAGTATCATTATTTGAGCATTCCGATGTCAAAGTATCATTATATCGGTTTAAGTATCATTTTTATCTAAAATGCGCGATCTCCTACCTGCCTTCTCGAAAGCTGTCCGTGCTGTGCTATAATTTCATTAACCGGCTAACCGATTGCGAGGTGACATTATGTACAACCTATTGCTCGTCGACGATGAGGCCGATACCAGAGAAGCGTTGTCCTCCTACTTTCCCTGGGAAAACATTGGATTCCAAATCATCGGTCAATGTGGAAACGGTAAAGAGGCGCTTGATTTTATTCAGTCCCACGAAAAGGTCGATGTCGTACTTACCGATATTAAGATGCCAATCATGTCTGGAATCGAGCTGGCCGAGGCTATTCGGGAACGGAAGCATACTATCCGGATCATCTTCCTAAGCAGCTACCGCGAGTTCGAATATGCGCAGAAGGCACTACAATATCGGGTCAGCAACTATATTGTAAAGCCAGCCAAATATCAAGCTCTGCTGGACGTGTTCGGCGAGTTGAAAAATGAGCTCGAAACGTCAGAACCTAGTATGGCCCAACCTTCTTCCGGGGGCAACAACGATGGGCTTATTATCACTCAAATCAAATCGTATATTCAGACGCATTATAAGGATGCTAATCTAGAAGATGCGGCGAAGCAAGTCTTTCTGAACGCCAACTATCTCAGCTATCTGTTCAAACAGAAGACGGGACAAAATTTTACCGATTACCTTATCGGGGTCAAGATGAAGGAAGCGATGCAGCTGCTAAGGCAGAACGAGTACAAAACATACGAAATTAGCGAAATGGTTGGTTACAGTAATGCTAAAAATTTCACACGTACGTTCAAAAACTATTACGGCAAGCCGCCAAGTGACTATCGGAACGGGTGACCCGCTATGAAAGAACGATACTTTATCAAGCATTTGGCTACATTCTTGATTCCGTTGATCTTGCCGCTCATCATACTCGGCTCGTTGTCCTTCTACACGACACAGCGCGATATGAAGAACGATATTAACAAGAACAGCAAGTTCCTACTCATTCAATCCCAGCGCCAAATGGAGATGATTCTCGATGAGCTCGAGACACTTAAGCTGGCACTTTATCAGAATGCCAAGGTGTTCAACGAGCTGTCGAACGTATTGCAAAATCCGGTATTCACCTATGAAAGCTCGACTGCCTACCAAATTATTTTCAGTTATTTGAATGCGCTTACGAGCTCGAAGCCGTACATTCATTCGATCTACTTCTATGCGCAGAACCCGAATAACCGTTTTGTATCCTCTCTGGGCGGTTTATCGACGATTAACCGTTTTAACGATACGCAGTGGTTTGACGAGTTCATGAACTACGAGGGCTTGGCTACGGAGTGGACAACAAAGCGTGAGACGCGGATTTTCCATTTTGAGAAAGACAAGACCGAGCTCGTTACGATCTTCAACGTGCTGGCCCCGAAGAAGATCGGCATTATTTTGAATATTCGGCCCAAATATATTGAAAATATTTTAGCCAACATTACGACGCATAAGGACCAAGTGCTGTACGTGCTGAACGAAAACAATCAGATCATATTCTCAAATACGGAGAAAAGCGGATTAAATGATTCGGAGCTCAATAAAATCGCAAACCAGCCATCCACCTTCTTCGACTTCGAATCGAGTATCGGAGAAGTAAATGTGACGAAGGTCGAATCCGAGCAATACAATTGGAAATACGTTTCCGTCATCCCGCATCACTCGCTGTACGAGACGCCTTCGCGTATCATGAACTATACGATCGGCTTCGCCTGCTTGTCCTTCGTACTCGGCCTTGCGCTGACGTTCTATTTGACACGCCGGAATTACAGGCAATTGCTCGCGATCACTTCTCTGCTTCGATCAGCTGAGAATAACCGGATTCCTCTCGTTTCGCCCAAGAAAGTGAACGACGAGTATTCGTATATCGTCCAAAATATGATAGCCCACTTTATCGAGCATCGCTATATTCAGACCCAACTGTCGGAGAAGAAGTATCGTCTTCAGTTCATGGAGCTGCTCGCGCTGCAGTCTCAGATTAATCCGCATTTCCTATACAATACGCTGAATTCGATCTATTGGGAGACGGTCGGCTTGACGGGCAAGCCGAACAAAGCGAGCGACATGATAGAGAACTTGTCGGATATGCTATCCTACTCCTTCAGCCGCCCGACCAATGATGTTACATGGGCAGAGGAAATTGCAAATACGGTGAGCTACGTCAACATTCAGAAGAAGCGCTATAAAAACATGTTCGACGTCATCTTCGAGTACGATGAGGATATACTCGGTTTCTATACGATGAAGCTTATCCTGCAGCCGCTCGTCGAAAACAGCATTTATCACGGCATTAAGGAGAAGGAGTCGCCAGGGCTCATCAAGATCAAAATCTATCGAAACGGGAAAACGCTGCGTCTGGTCGTCATAGATAACGGACACGGAATCGAGACTGACCGCCTCGCCCACATTCGCCATTCATTGAACGAGGCAGAGCCAAAGGAACCCGAAGAGCATTCCCAGCATATCGGCTTGCTGAACACGAATAAACGGCTAAGGCTTATGTATAATTCGAATTACAATCTGACGATCAAGAGTAAACAACGGCTGGGTACGGTAATCTGCGTCGTCGTACCGCTCCATACCCGATAGTTACTTATAGAAAAAATCCCCGTCAGTTTGAAAGCAAACTTAAGACCCGTAAGATGGCCGATTCATTCGCGAAGCGTCCATTCTTACGGGTCTTTGTTATAATTTAAGGTCTATTTTTTCGAACGTTTCTTAGAAGAAGATGCTTTAACTTGTTTCCCGCTTTTCACGCTCGAAACCATAACGTTTTTCTCCGTATGCGTGTAATAGTGCTGATAGACAGGACAACAATGATGTTGCTTCACCGTTTCAATATTTTGAATGACATTCACAAGCTGCGGATGGTAGTAGTCCTCGTATTGGGTAATTGGAGGATCATAGATCGTCTGCGTTGGACAATCGGGACAAAAGTCAGCTTGATTCATACTACCTACATTGCCCATGTTATAGTTACGGTTCACAGTAATTATCCCCTTCCAGTTTTGGAATACAACTTATTGTATTCACAGAGAGGCGATGTGACCTGTACACCTGACCCGGAAGGCGATGGCCTCCAATGTTTCTGCGGTTTGAAGGGCGAGAGAATTACCGTGTACCGGTTACACCTTATTCAGGCTGCTATTTCGATTCGATCGATTGGGCGCTTTGCTTCGGCATTATGGGAGGGTCTCATTCGCCATTAATGAAGGTGTACTAAGAAGCGATGGAAAAAGAAATTCACGTCATTGAAACGAAACAAATACAGCCGGCCTCTCAAGAGGGCAGGCTGTATTTGTTTAAAGGCTTTTAATTGGATGGAATGATTCGAATATCCTTATCCAAATTAGCAAGCATCAAGTAATTGCGATTGAAAGTAAAGATGCGTTTCACCTGATAATAGGACATGGTTACAGCAGTGAATGCTTCGCTGAGCGAGAAACGGAGCTCGGGCCTGTCCATAAGCAGTCTGCGCGATTCCCCATCAAATTCGGGGCCGCTGGAGATGACCGCAAGCTTGCCTTTACTCACTGCCTTATCAATTGCATTCAGAAAATATTCCGCCAGCTGATAGCTGTATTCATTGCGAAGCCATTCGTGAAGATCAAATATAATGGAGTTGGTCGTCACGTAATTACGTTCAAGATCATGCAAATCCAGAAACAGGGAACGGGCTTTCTCATAGCGGGGGTCTTCAGGGTTCATTAAAGCGGCTAAAGCTGTTCCATCCAGAAAGATTGTATCCTGAATGTTCAAATGGTCATCCATATGTCAGCACTCCTTAATCCACTAGTTTGCAAATACCATCCAAATACAGAAGTGGGTTATCTTCCTTTTGATCCACTGAGATGGAGGTTGAATCGTTTTGAGCGCTTGCCAGGTATTGGACAATGATTCCATTGACGATCGCTTGAACGGTCGTATTCTGCATATCGGCGATTGCTTTCAGCTCAACATAATATTGCGGATTGAGTTCTATAGTGCTTTCTACTTGTTCTTCACTTCTTGAAGAAATGAATTCGGAAGCGGTAGACTTCACTTTTACGAATTGATTTTGAATGAAGCGTTTGTAATTGTTCACCATCGGGATTCACTCCTTATGTATAACTTTTATAAAGATTCGTCGAATTTTGTCATTTTCAGGGGGTAATGTCGGGTTGAAAGCCAGCTACTGGCTTCCTGTAAGGTGATGGGCGTCTTGGGAAGATAAAGTTAAATATTACTTGAAATATTCGGAGTCTGTTTAATTCCCTTTTTCTTGTTAAAGATAACTGCTGGTTAGCTTAACAAAAAAAGGAACAGCTGCCGTAGCAAATTGTTCCCTTTTTTTGTTCAACTATCGTTACCCGTTAGTCCAATGGGCGAGCTTTTATTGCTCTATGCCAAAATACGATAACAAAGCTGATTTATACTCTTCATTTGTCTGCGGGGTGAAGGCCCTAACACCTTCAGAGGTGAAAATGCGGAACTCACGGTCAGAGATTGTACGCCTACCCTCCGGAGTCCGTATCGCAACGATCGGGTATTTGTTGAAAATTGAATCAGGGGCATTTTCGCACCAGAAACTCGCAAATAAGTAGTCCTTTGGCAGTTGTGGCTCCTCAGTGAAGGAGTAAATGCGATTCCATCCCCTGTTTTTCTTTTCACAAAGCGCCCAGCCGTAATAAGGATCATTTTCGAGGCGGTAGCACTCAGTGCCTTGCTGCTGTTCAAGACCTTCGATGAAAGAAATTGGTCTGCAGGGTACGATCCCACCCACACCAACATCACACAGGTAGTTAACGCCTTCGGCTTCTACCTTAAGGACGTGATGGCGCCTTTTGGGCGGGAGATCCGGCTCATCGCGCCAAAATCGGGCGACCAAGTCAGTAACCGTATAACCAAGTTCCCGCAGCAGCCAGCCGAATAATGCATTCAACTCGAAACAGTACCCGCCGCGCTGACGCATTACAATTTTCTGATACAGATCCTGCGGATCAAGTGATAAAGGTTTACGTTCCAGAATATCCAAATTCTCATATGGAACCGTGTACAGATGTCGTTCTTGCAGGTCAGCCAGCGTCTTTGCGCTGCCATCGAGCGAACCTTCAAATCCGATGCGATCTAGATAGCCCTGAACTTGATTGTTTTTACTAATCAATCTTAAGACACCGTCCTTAGGATAAATACTTACTATGAGAATCGTTGTTAGATGAATCGTACCATGAGAATTGTTCCATAAAAATCTTCATTATCCTTCTTTTATATAGCGTGCAACCACACTCTTTTACCCGTTAGCTTAATCCTCAGAAGCTCCAGCTCGAAGCCACGAAGCCCAAATTGATCATTCACAGTTCGCCGGAAGATTTGGCACCCTGACTACGCAGCCACTGAACCAGATCAGCAGCGGAACTACGTTTTGCTGCGTCCAGTGGGGTCAATCCATCCCAAACCGAAATCCAGTTCAGTTCAGCACCCCGGTCGAAAAGGTACTCTGCTGAGTGACGCTGTCCACCGTGACAAGCGCACCAGAAGGCGACGGTAATCTTGTCCGGAGGTGAAGAGGATTTCGCTCCCCAGGGGTATCGCTCCGAAAGTGTGGCTCCGGCGAAGTAGGCCTCCATTGCATCCATCTGTCCTAGCGCAGCCGCATGCCAGAGTGCTAACTGAGCTCCACGTTTAACCAACCTATGCGCTGCCCTCCACTGTGCGAACGCCACTGCATCGTCTAGCGGTGTGCCACCAGCGATCACTGCACCTGGCGCTTCAATGTCGGCGCCAGCATCAAGAAGCGCGTCAAGCACTTCAATGTCATCGCAGCTCGAAGCCCAATGAAGCGGTGTCTCGGTGTGCGATCCAGTAAACCGAGCGTTCAAGTCCGCACCGAACTCGACTAACGTACCTACTGTAGCTGCACCGTTAGGAAAGTGACCGGGCCAGTCGGTCACCACATGCAATAGTGTTCGAGACATTCCGCAACTTTCGCTTTCGTTGTTATTGCCTCTTCCAATAATTCTTGCCGTAGCCAAGCCCGGATTTTCTTCAAGAAGTCGCTTCAATGATGTGATATCGCCAGTGTGGATCGCTTTAACAACGGATATTGTCAGCGTTTCATCTTCGTAAATAAAGTCCATGTCCAGATCTCCTCTCACACATATAATCAGTTCCATGCCTGGCTTCTCTGTTTCATGCAACATCGAAAGCATTTTTATACACTCCGTCCCCGACAACCAGACATTAACATACTCCTCAAGTGGTATTGATTTTGGAGCATATTTTGCCCGCTCTTTAAGAGCACAATGTTTTGTATCGGCACTTTCCGACCAAAATGTCATAACATTAACAATTTCAAAATCGCTGGAGGGAGCTACACACCATCCTTTTTTCGATTTCAAATTCCATTATCTTGCCAGTTAGTGTAGTAAAGGGCTACAACGCGGCAGCCCTTCGCATTTAACTATCGTTCCTCGTTAGTTCAATTCGACTAATCGAAATAACAGTTTATATTCATGCACTTACTTCCCTTTTTCTATCAATAGAGAGAATGATAAAGTTAATCCCAGTTATTATCGGGATAGAAATTACTAATGCATAACGACTATAAAAATCAATTCCAAACAATCTTGATTTCTCGTTTAAGTTGTACAGGAACCAATATGCTAAACCCAATATTATTGTGTTGATAACAAAAGCCGAAAACATTCCTAACCATTTGCTTTTTCTGTTCCTGATAATAAAGATAGATAATATCGTTGAAACGATGAAAGAAATGGCTATGATCATGAAGTTCTACCCTGCACCACCCAATAATTTAATTATAAAAATATTCGCGAAGAGATTAAACTATCCTGCCTGTTAGTTTAACGCTCTCGCCACTTTATACTGCTGGCACCCCTAACATTAAATGATTTCCCTCATTTACTTGCCGCAAAAATCTACAAAAAAAACAGCAAACATAGTGTCACTGTTTTCTTGTTCAATCTCGATTAGCCTAACGATCATATATCCATACAATTCGCCAGCCGTTTAGCTTCCAAAGGAAAACCGAGCGAAACAAGCCGATCGTAGATCGCCCGAATTACTTCGTAATCATCCACTCCTTGGACCTGACAGTCACGGATAAAGCCGAATAACCCTGCTTGCTCCGCGCTCTCTATATAGGCATTCAGCTGTTCGACTTCCCGGTATGGGATTTCCTTCATATGCCAAGGGTGAGGAGTCTGTTTCTTCAGACTATTGACTGCAGTTCCCTGAGACGCTATCCCTAGCCCGTCGGAAGTAGATACGATTAGTTCTTTCCATCGCGCATGCCGCACCTCTTTCATATAGGAATAACCGTCAAGGATAGGCTGAAAGCCGAATCTTCTCATAGCCAAGTCCCTGACCTCGTTTTTCTGCAGATCCCACTTCTTTCTGTCGAAATATTCGCTGGATTCCTCTTTCCCTTCCCGGTCTCTCAAATAGTCCAGGTAATCTTCCTCGGACTCAAAATTGTTCAGCAGCAGACCTTCATGATCTGAAAAATGAAGCGCGAAAAAATCGCTGATATTGTTGGCAACAACCCTCGCGCAATTTCCAAAATCCATAGGGTCGACACAAATGATAGGCGCCACGCTTAAATCCGTCACTGAACCGAAATCCGTCAGGAAGGAAAAATGAATGCCGCCCATGCCCGTACCCGCAAACATGATCGCGTCAGCTGGAGAACTTTGATACCCACCGTTTTCATTCGGATCGAATTGCAGATAATAGCCTGTAGGAGTCTCTAAATATGGAACTTGCTGTTTGATCTCCTTCTCCCATGTCATAATCTCATCTAGTAAAGGTGGTATTTCGTAGGAATGTACCATTTTGCTCTCTTCTCCTTCAACCAGTTATATCTGTTTTTATAGTATATCTCATGAAAAAATAGCTTCATAGCGCCCAGACAATTACCATATTAACCTGCCCGTTAGCTCATTGAGTCTGCCGTTCTATGCCGGCAGACTCGTCCCCTAAGCCAAGTACAAGGAGATGCCCAACCTTATTTCTCCAACTTATTAATAATCCCATAATAAATAAGGTCTTCATATTTGTTTTCCTTCATGACATGATCTCTTAAGACACCTTCTTGGCTCATTCCCATTTTCTGTATAACTCTGCCAGAAGCCGAATTTGACTTAAAATAACGAGCATATACTCTATGATATTGCTTTTCTTGAAAGGCAAAATTGATTATAGCTACGCCAGCCTCTGTGGCATAACCATTTCCCCAAAATTCTTCTCCAATCCAATATGCAATTTCACCATTATTGAATTTCTGATTGTTAGATAATGCTATTGCTCCATATAATCTACCTGTAGCCTTGTCTGTTATAGCAAATTCATATAACCTATTATTATTAAAATTATCAAGATGATTTTCTATCCAAGATAAAGCATCCTCTATGGAATAGGGATAAGGCAGATATAGAGTATTCTTATAAATGTTATAATTATTACAGAGTTTAGTAACATCAGATGCATCAGAGGTTTGAAACAGTCTTAACAATAACCTTTTAGATGTTATTGTTTTATTTCGGCAATCATAATTCAAAACCCATTCCCCCGCCATATCAGGATTATTTAGAAACACTCCAAATGATGTTCATTCTCCAACCAATTCATTTGAAAGATCTCATCATAATAGTACCTTATATTGTAACTAACCTGCCCGTTAGTTGAGAAGACGGCAGCCACACCACCGGCTGCCGTCTCTTCACTTCGTAATTATTTATTGTGCTATCGTTCCTCGTTAGCGTATTGAACAATTTTAAATTCTTGAAAAGTCCAGATCAATATATGGTGTGTTATTCAGTAAGTTGAAATAATAAAAGCGTCGAGCTTGTTCATCCCATTCACTCCAATCAGGAGCATTAAAATCTCTGCTTCTATATAGCGCGGATAAAACTCTAGCTTGTCTTAAATCGATAAATAAAGGTATTTTCTTTAACCATACTTGACTTATAGTATTTTCTTTACAATAGCCGTTTAAGAAGTTAGAAAAAAAGCGCTTTGTAATCTCCTTCCTTACCTCTCCATCCACAACCCACGGGATAGGGATTTCGTAAAATAATGGTGTAGCAATATCAGACACAAACCAGCTATATTCCGCCTCGTCAAAATCGATAATATGGGCCTTATTGCCATCATTTAGATAATTACCGCAGCTGACATCCCCATGAATAAGGCCGTATGTATCTTCATCCTTGGAAAGAGCGCTAACTTCCCCAATTAAACGGTCGAAACTATTATATAATTCTAACGGACAATAGATCTTAAATGAAGCTAATAAAGCATTGTCATTCCATTCATAGCGTAAATGTTGGGGGGGATAGTGAAGTGAAAGCTTATGTATTTTCCCAATAAATTGACCTATATTCTCATAAAAAGTATTGCTCTCCTCGGCAATTTTTGCATTTCTGCCAGGGGCTTTCTCAAAGGCTGTCACAACAAAAGCATCGTCAATTGTATGAAGAAGATCGCCGGTTAAAGACTGAATCGGTCTAGCTACTTTTACTCCAGACTCCGCCAAAAACATGATAAAATCTAATTCCGCTTTCGTTAATATTTCATTCCGATGTGTGATATGGGCAATTCTTAGAATAACCTCACGAACTCCGACCAACCCAGAATAAACGAAGTTTTGAAACCCATTTAATTCGATCATTGAGTCTTCGCGTATACCATATCGTTCCGCGGCTTGTCTCAATATATCTTGAGTGAATAGTTGTTTAATCTTTTTATCCATATTATTCTTTGGCCACCTCCGAAAGTAATTTGGTCTTATTCTAATCGAAATCAATTGATTTCGGTCAATAAAAAACGTCTTTAATTAAACTATCCTGCCCGTTAGCTTAACGAAGAATGGAGCAGCTGCCGCAGCAAACTGCTCCATATTAGTTCAACTCTCGTTACCCGTTTAGTTCAATGAATGCTTATCGATTTCTGGAATTTAAAAAACTCTAAACGTTCAATAGAATGAGCTGCTCTTTTGATGCAGCTCTTTAATCAGTATCTCTTGGACATCTCCGACAATTATGATTTATTTGAAGATAGGTTTCTCAGCGACTACCAGCAAATGGTCTATGCGGTTTTGAGAAATATCTTATATCATTTCGTTCAAATAATCTACGACAATCAAATGTTTTCTAAGCGATTTCTCGTGAATAAGATTTAATTTACCGTTGTCCATCCTCCCCAACTTCTCGGCAAGATGCTCATTATTATGTGTCCAATCCACAAACTTCAGGATGTTCAAGCAGGAAACCCAGTCCCCTTTATATGTGCCGTTATCTTGTACAAGATAGCCATGTGCATACAAGGCAATCGCCTCCTGCATCACTCTGCTAGATGAAATAAAGCTCGTTAGTCCTGGCTGCTCTGGCATATGCGGAAGAATTGTGTTCATAAATTGATGAAGAAGCTCTATATGAACCGCCGGATCCTTGCGGATGCGACGAGCCAGTTCATATGAGGGCTGCATTTTTCCCGTATAAAGCATGGAGGCTGTCGCATACAGCCAACTAAAGCAAGTATAATTTTTGTTGAATGCCGTTAAATTGTTGCGGCTCTCAATGCCGGCGGTCTTTAGCAGCTCATTGTAATCTGCCGCTTGCTGAATGACGGTGTTAAGTGGGTCACTACCGTCGAAAGCATGCCCTAGCTCTTTGCTTACTAACTGTACCTTAGAGTTAATGTCACCGAATAGCTGTTTTTCTTCCTCCTCTCCAAGCCCGATATAGAGCTGGACGGACAGCTCACTCTCCAACAGATCTAGCCGCCTAGATTCAAGCTGTGCTAGTAGCCCCTCTGTCTGCTCTAGCTCTTCACGAAGCTCATTATTCTCAGGTGATTTCCGGCATTTGACCTTGAGCTTCATTACTTCACGTTCGTACTTTTTGCTTTCTTTCTGCATTTTCTCATTGCTATGCCCGAGCGCTTGTATCCGATGTTGTCCGTCAAGGATGCTAAGCTTACTTCCATGAAGAAGGACGAGATGGTCGTCCTCTTTCGCGAATGCGCTTACATCTCGTAGTGAGAGCGTGACGGGCCCAAAGAAGATATGATCCAATTCGCGTTCTTGCAGGTAATGCACGATTTTTTTTCGCTGGCTACCGCTTAATTTTCGTTGCACCATCGGATCGATTGCCGTGTAGTTAAGGAGATCATGAACCTTGAGCGAAACCGTCGCCATTCCATAACGTTCGCAATAGGGGTGAATTGCCATCCGTAAACGTAATCCGTCCATTAGACTACATCCTCCTTATCTACCAGAAGTAAGATATGTTGATCATTATAGAAATCGCAAACATATTGGTAAGCTTTCATAATCCGACTTCTGCGCGGAAGCCTGTCCTTCTCATCATCCTTGTAAATCGCTTTCCAGTCGATATGTCTAAAGATCTTAGCGGCATAAGTAAGTGTATAAACGTTGTACTGTAATGTCTTGAACGCTTCTTGATGCAGAAAAAGCGCCAGAGCAATCTGAATATTCTCTGACCAGCATGCTTCGCGACGGTCTGGTTCAGGCAATGAGTCAATCAGTATGCCGAAGTACTGCGACGCTTGCACCAGATGCCGCTCCAGCACTTCTTCTGAATAATGGTACCCGTTACTTTTCACATTAGCTTTCATACGGCCTTCGAAAAAGGCCACCAGTAATTCGATCAATAACGAATATGAGAAAAGATGTTCTTCATCTTTCCCCCTTTCGGAATATATATCAGTTGGGAGCCTTTTCATAACGTCATACTCTTGCACTAGCCTGGAGGCCATAATATGGTAGAACCGTCGTTGATCGCGTAATACGGCAAGATTTCCACCGATCTTGCGCGGTAGCTTGTTAATATCGGAAAAGAGCTGGCGTTCCTGTTTGGCGTTGATGTCGAGATAGATCATGACGGAGACCGGGAATTCGTAGAGCTTGCGGAGTTTGCTCGTTATCTCTTCCACGCGTTCGAATTCTCTGCGATCCTTAGCCCTTGCAAGGTTGCTTTGCAGCGTCTCCATCACTCGACGGAATGCGGCCAGCCGGTGCTGCCCGTCTACGACATAACACTTCTCCATTGGTTGCAGACTATACATACCAATATCTGTAGCATAGTGACCTGTATCGCGAGCAGACAGGATAATGCCAGGAAAATAGATATTTTGACCATGGTCCAAATATAAGAGAATATAATCGATTAAACCGGACACATTTTTGGGAATAAGTTGCCTTTGAACCTCTAAATCAATTTCATAAATCGAAAACAGCTTGCTCATCGGTATTGTTGCAGACAAGGTGGACTGCCCGAAGGTTCTTGCCGCCTGACTCGGTATCTCCATGAACGAGCTGGTCAATCCGGATGGCAATAAATCAGATAACGAATTAATAGATTCCATATCCTTCCTCCATTCATGATTAGTGATTACAGTGTAATCACATGCCTAATATTGTAGTTAAAAAGGTTCCACTATTCCTACCCCATAATATTTCTAGATTAACATGAAATGTCCTTTGATTGAGGTTAAAATGATCAGTCGAGTATTACCGAATTTTTTCAATACTGAAGTTCAATCTCACAAACACTCGAGTCCCGCTCCTATTCTCTGATATCTTTCAGCAATTGTATTAAAATTTTTATATTCAAATTTCTATAACCTTCAATATCTTCTTGATCTAAACCAATAATATTTTGGCGAATTTTATCTGCATCGTTTTTACTAATTGGATCTTTATGAGCTACTTTGTTTCTTAATTGAGAGAGTGCTGTAACATCCTTAACAAATATGAAACTGTCATCAACTTTGGTCTTCCTTTCTCCTCTGAATGTAAACTCATAAAGGCTGTAACTAGGTATAACGTATCCATTTCGAAATTTATGACGGAAATATTGTTCTGATACTCTCTTGTAATCCGGCATCGCTAGTTCAAAAGTGAAACCACCAAGAGAAAAATACCCTCTCCCGCGGGTAATGTCCTGCACATTTTGTGGTACACGCTCTTCTATTCGCTCACAATATTCCTTAAATTCTGAAAAGAAATACTTCTCTAGCGTATGTTCTAAAGCTACTGTAAAAGGAATGGCGGCGGCTGAATAATCTATACTTGAGATTTCTAATTTACTATCTTCTTTAACCAATCTACCCATTTCAATAAAATTGCGATACGTAACTTCCCCTATAATAAGTTGATTTTTTAGTGTCTCATCGCTTGCCAGAAATCTATCTATCCCCTCTTGTTTAAAGAGTTGGAAAATATGGTTCTTTGCTTCTTGGATGTCCTTTAACTTATGTAACTGGTATTCATTCTGGACTTTCTTATTGATCTCTTTTACCAAATCCTTCATTAAATTCTTGTACTCTGGATTCTCTTCATCAAACTGTTCCATGTGATTAATGTAATGGTCTCTTGTTTCTTTTATATACAGAGTTAAAAGTTTCGCCTCAAGAATTTTATTCATTTGTTTCAGTTGCTCTGATTCTTTTATTGGAACCGAATAATTTTTTAGTATCTTTCTTAAGTTCAAACCCTTTTGGTGTAGGGACCCACTGATGATATCTAATATAGTTAATTGATTAACAGTTTGTAGCAATAGTTCAACGTCATCAGACTCTAATGCTTTCTCATTTTCAACGACAAACTTATTTTTAATATATTTATTTTGGGATCCGATTGAATATTCAAGCAAACCCCTTTTCTCCTCAGATAGTTGTTGTCGTTCAGATTGATATTCTTTTTCAAATTCTTCAATATCTTTTATTTCGTTCTTCAGAGTTGTGAAGGCTTCTCTTAAGAATCGTTTAATTCTATCTTTGATTTCTTCGAGTTGCTCAGTTTGACGGTCAATCTTAATTATATAGCTATTAATCGATGCAATCGCATTAATTATTATCTCCTTATTTTGGGAATTCAATGATAGAACGTATAAATCACTCCAAATAGAGGTACTACTAAAAAGGTCAATATTTTTTAATAATAAAGAAATAGCATATTCATACTCTTTCATATGATGACAATATCGAATAATGGATTTAAATAAATCCGCCCGTGCATCCAAATCATGCACTTGTGTACTAATTATCTTTTCAAACCTTTTTATAAGGTCTAATTTCTCTGGATGTTCTATTATCACTCTCGGAAGAACAGAAGCATGATATACATAAATAAAATCTAGCATTTCTTCTGTATCCATTAAAGAAGGATAAATTTCTCCGTAAAATTTTTCGTGGGCAATGGCAGGAGATATTGCTACCCAATTAATAAGCCAACTTATTCTTTTTTTTATTGGAAGGTTTTTTTCATCATCAACAATCTGAATAAATAAACTAAGCGGTATTTCCTCATCCTTATTTACAATTTGAGCAATAGAATTTAGTAACTGTTCATAGTGTTTTTTTTCATTCGATTCACTCTCTCTTTTCAATACGTTTACTAGTTCAATATATTTATTTTCTTTATAAAGTTTTGTGATGTTATTGAACACTTCTAGTGCTTCGCTCAAAGTTTATCACCCCTATTTATATTTTATTAATGAAATGGGTTATTTAATTCTTACTCTGCTTCCCTTCGGGTAAGTTGACCAATGAGAAAGTTACATAAGCGCAATTCTATCTCACAATTCTCTTACTTCTGGGTGTACTAGTTGAGAAACGGCAGCCATTTAGGCTACCGTTTCTTTATTAATTGAGTAATCGTTATATCATTTCAATTAATTCCTAAGTATCTATAATTGTCTTCAAGCCAAAAAGTTATATTGGATTCCGTAGAAAACATAATTTGTGAGGAGAATGGATTACTAAAGCTCCACTTTACACCATGTTCCTTGCCTACATCATCACCCCACGTGTCTCTATACGTTAGCTTATATTCTAAAGTTATTGTCTCTCCACTTTTGATTATTTTCGTCGGTTTATCCAGGACAGATGCCCATCCATTCCAATCCTCATCGACGTAATCAAGAATCAAGAGATTTGAGACTTTTCTGTTAGTAGAAGAGGTATTGGAAAAGGAAATTTTGTAGATGCCGGTAGAAGTTCCTTCTACTTTTTTCACTCTCTCTTTTTTAATTTTCAAACCATTTGCGAGCGTATATTCATGGTAATCAAAATAGCGAGGATATGGTCCTTCATCCGGCACTTTGGCAATATGATTTACGACTGGCTTAGTATCACGATCTGTAAATAATGGAACTCTAATGAATATGTTGTCGTGCATGGCGCTGTTACCGTGACTCGAAATTTCAAGCATATTATATGTGCGTGTTTTTGGCGAATACCCATTCTCTACATTAAATAACACGTAAGAGGTATAGGTCATCCCAGGTGACAGAATGATTGGTTCTTCGTAATCCCCACCAACCCACGGATATCCTTTTATTGGAAAGCTCCAAAATTTATTTCTATTATCCGCTCCTTCTAATTCATACTGTTTATAGGCAATCTTATCTGTATATTTGCTGAATCTTGGGTCTTTTATTGTAATTGTTCTGTTTGTCATGTTCTTCAAATAAACCTGATAGATGAGACCATCATGTGTAGGCCTCGGGGCGGAAGCGCCTACCTCCACTCCATTATTCCAAGCAATGTTGTAGGGGATGCCATCGATCGTCGCTTGCTTGATGAAATACCCATCAACTTCATCGACTCTATAGACTGTTAAGAGCTTGTAATAGTTATTAACTCAAACTTCGCAGAGCGAAAATAAGCTTAAACCCTTGATATATCACGCTGCTCGAAGATAATTATTCATCTCTTGCAAAATAGAAAACACCACTTCAGTTTGGTATAGTGATTGTG
>NZ_JAVIFU010000083.1 GCF_031157315.1 Paenibacillus sp. LHD-38 | reverse complement strand
TTTTGCAAGTCTTATTTCCGCCTACTGGCCAAAGAGTCTGCTCATGACCTGGTGGCCCGTTTATTCAAGCATAGATTCTCACAATTCCCAATTAATTCAGCGAACTGCATAAGTCATGAATAAAACAGTCTAAATCAAAAAAACGGCTTTTATCCCTTATATAGGATAAAGGCCGTTTTTTTGTGGTGGAAGCATCCTTAATAGAAGTACATAACCCAAAGTATTTATTATATCGAGGCGGCCAGTGTTGTCTTACAATGGATTTAGAAACGAATGGAGCAGAAAGGAGAAACTAGTATGAACACATTCAAACGAAATTGGCCGCTGCATGCGATGGTGCTGCCAGCATTCATCCTGTTGGTCACATTTCATTATCTTCCGATGTTCGGCATAGTGATCGCATTCCAAGACTATAAACCGTGGATCGGAATTATGAATTCCGTCTGGGTCGGTCTTGATCATTTTCGCATGCTATTCGAATTTGAGGATTCACAGCGCGTAATCTGGAACACGCTAGTTATCGCCGTCATCAAGATCTTTACCGGATTGATTGTTCCATTCAGCTTTGCGCTTCTGCTAAATGAAGTTAAGGAGACGCTTATCAAGCGTTCCGTGCAAACACTCGTATATTTGCCGCACTTTCTATCCTGGGTTGTGCTCGGCGGTATATTGGTCGATATTCTCTCCCCGGAATACGGCTTGGTCAATCATTTTTTGAAAGCTCTAGGAATTGAGCCGATCTTTTTCTTGGGGAGCAATGATTGGTTTCGTTTCACGATCATCCTCAGCGATGTCTGGAAGGAGTTCGGGTTCTCAACGATTATTTTCTTGGCGGCATTATCTGGAATCAATCCGGAAATGTATGAAGCTTCCGTTATTGATGGAGCCAACCGATGGAAACAGGTCTATTATATTACCATTCCTGCCATGCTTCCGATCGCTGTCGTCGTGACTACGTTGTCCCTCGGCAGTATACTCAATGCCGGATTCGATCAGATCTTTAATTTGTATAACCCGCTCGTCTATGAAACCGGTGATATCATTGATACCTACGTCTATCGCGTTGGATTAATTGATCGAAATTACAGCTTCGCTACAGCGGTTGGTTTGTTTAAATCGGTGGTCAGCTTCGTCCTGATCGTCACATCTTACAGGCTCGCATACAAATTGGCAAACTATCGGATTTTTTAAATGAAAGGAGGTACGTATCGTGCATCATGAATCGTTAACTTATCGATTTTTTCGTTGGAGTAACAACATCTTCTTAATCTTGCTGGCGATCCTATGCATTTTGCCTATCCTGCATATCCTCGCTATATCCTTTAGTGAAGGCTGGGCAGTTAGTAGCGGTAAAGTGACATTCTGGCCTATGGGTTTTAACCTGGCCAACTACAATAAGGTATTTGGTGATCCTTTATTCATGGGCTCCATCCTGACTTCCTTCGAGCGGGTTGTGCTGGGGGTTGGGATCAGCATGACGCTTATGACCATCGCGGCTTATGCCCTATCCAAGGATCCGCGGAAATTCAAAGGGCGAACGATCTGGATTTGGTTGTTCGTGTTCACGATGCTCTTCAATGGGGGGCTCATTCCGACTTATATCGTTGTGCAGAAGGTGGGCATTCTAAACTCAATGTGGGCTTTGGTGCTTCCTCAAGCAGTCAACGTCTACAGCATGATCTTGCTGTTGAACTTCTTCCGATCATCTGTTCCTCAAGCGCTGGAGGAAGCGGCGTATATTGATGGAGCCGGTCAATTCCGCACCTTATGGTCGATCTATCTGCCTGTATCTATGCCGGCTATTGCCACAATCAGCTTATTCACGATGGTTTTTTATTGGAATGAATGGTTTTACGGTCTTCTCTTCATGTCCTCGCCTCAGAATTATCCGTTGGCCTCGTTGATGCAGACGATGTTTATCCAGCATACGGCTGATGAGATGGTGGATCCTGAATTATTGAAATTATTGTCCGATCGAGCGTTTCGCGCAGCACAGATTTTTATTTCCATGATCCCCGTCATGCTCGTATATCCGTTTCTTCAGAAATACTTTGTAAAGGGCATTGTGATTGGATCGGTTAAAGAATGAAGTACTGGACAAAATGCTATAATCTTTAGGAATTTGCATATCGAATGGCGAAACGGAAGACTATAATCGGGTTGTAAACACTTCATACAAGATATATTGGGAGGGTTAAGCAATGTCTAGGAATTTGAACAATTGGCTTACCACTAGTCTCGCCGTCTTGCTTGTGATGGCATTGGTGGTTGGGTGCAGCGGCAATTCTAACAACAATGGCACCGGCAACAACGTGAAAAACAGCGCGAATGGGAACGATCAAGGGGAGGAGAACGCTGACAGCCTGTGGTCGGTGCCTGTGGATGAGAACCAGAAATATACGGAGACAGTCCCGCTTACCGCACTTAGGATCACCCCGGCTGATGTGAAGTATGTGCCTGGCGAATCCGAGAGTGACAATTATTATATTAAGTGGATGAAGAAGCAATTCAATATCGACCTGACCTTTCCTTGGACAACGACGAAGGAAGATGCATTCAACTCGAAGCTTAGCTTGATGCTTGCGAGCAATGAGAAGATGCCTGACATCGTAGTGGCTAAAGGCGATATTGTTAATGATTTGATTGATTCCGGCAAGTTCATGGAGGTAGGACCTCTGTTTGACAAGCTTGCGAGCGATACGTGGAAAGATGCCGTAGGCCAAGCTACGAATGCATGGCTGCCATATTCACGAGATGGCAAGCGCTATGCTCTTCCTTCATTGGTGGATGCCTACCAACAAGATGATGTGTTGTGGGTGCGCCAGGACTGGTTAGACAAGCTAGGATTAAAAGCGCCAACGACATTGGAAGAAATGGAAAACGTGATGGACGCTTTTGTCAACCAAGATCCGGACGGCAATAGCGAGAAGGATACCATTGGTTTGGCTATCGGAATCAAAGATGGATTCGTATCCTACATGTCAGATACCGCACCGCTATGGGGAGCGAACGGCACCATGGTGAAACAGTGGAACTTGACCGAGGATGGGTCGTTGGAATATGGGTCCATTAATCAAGGTGCTCGAGATACACTTGAGATGCTTGCTCGGTGGTATGAGAAAGGTTACTTGCCTCAGGAAGCCGCGCTCTATGATATTAATAAAGCTTCGGAGTCTGTTGTTAATGGGAAAGCTGGCATGATTTTCGGAGCCCACTGGTTGGCGGAATGGCCGGTTCCTGATGTAGTGAAAAATGATCCTGATGCCAATTTCCAGCCGATTCCGATCCCTACCGGACCAAATGGGGACAAAGGATTCAGAGAGGCCTCGGCAGTGAATGGAGCTATTCTGATCAGCAAAGAGGCGAAAAATCCCGATGCTTTCTTCCTATACAACAACTGGCTGTATGAACGATATCCGACTCGCCAAGATCCATTTGATACCAAAGGTGATCCCGATTCTAATACTCCTAAGGGAATTTATGATCTATTCCAAGAAAAACGAATCGAGGGTGACTACTCAAACCCTGATAAACTATCGATTACGACCAATTTTGTCGTTATTCCTAATCTTCGCATGCAGCATTATGCAGCTTTACTTGAAGGTAAAGAACCAACAGATGATTTTATGGAACAGCTTTCCCGGCAAAAACCGGAAGGGAATTTCAAGGCCGCTTCCATTATATTGAAGGACAAAGAATTTGGCATGCCTGATATGTTCCAAGGAACGCCTACACCGACTATGCTCGGAAAGAAAGCTTTCCTGGATAAACTGGAGCTTGAGACCTTTACGAAAATTATTTACGGTCAAGCGCCTATCAGTGAGTTTGACAGCTTCGTGAAAAAATGGAATTCCTCTGGTGGGGAGAATATTACGAAGGAAGTCAATGAGTGGTACGAGAAGTCAAGCGGGAACTAAGATAATAAACAAAGGTGGAGGCATTTTCTGAATGCCTCCATTTGTCTGTTTCTCTTCTAGAGAGAGGAACCGTTTTGAAAATGTTGAACATAAAGATTGACAAGACAAATAACGAAATCAAGTCCGGCAATTTGTCGATGGATGGTCGCACGAAACCGAAAGGCGAACATTACGGATTTATTAACTTCTATACGACGCATAACGATGAACCGATTATTCCGGTTGTTGGGGAATTCCACTTTTCCCGATTTTCCATAGGGACGAACTTAGCTGTATTGATGTTTGGTTTACATTTGGTTGTGTCCACAACGTCAAAAAATTCGACAATACCGGTGAGGATCTCGAGGACTTAATCTCGATCGGGACGATTGGATTGATCAAGGCAATCGAGAGTTTTCAAACCGGTAAAGGCACGAAGTTCGCGACATTTGCAGCTCGTTGTATCGAGAATGAAATACTTATGCATTTGCGGTCTTTAAAGAAGACGCGCAAGGACGTTTCTTTGCATGACCCGATTGGCACGGACAAGGAAGGCAACGAAATCACATTGATCGATATCCTCGGCACCGAGGCGGATGATATCGTCGATAAAGTGCAGCTTAAGATTGAGAAGAGCAAGATATATAAGAATTTGGATATTCTCGATGACCGTGAGAAGGAAGTTGTCATCGGCCGCTTTGGACTGGAGCATGGCGGGGATGAGCGGACGCAGCGGGAGATAGCGAAGGAGCTGGGGATCTCGCGGAGTTATGTTTCGCGGATTGAGAAGAGGGCGCTCATGAAGCTCTATCATGAGTTTTATAAGGCGAAGCGTTAAGAATGAGCTGAGCTCTTATATTACATCTGAACTTATCGTATGTAGCGATAAAGTTATGAATAGATTGAACTATGGTTATATCAATAAAAGGAACCAAACGGTAGAGATTCCGTTTGGTTTTTTTCTGTATACGGAGGCAGAGGATTGCGCCCACAGCTGAGCTTAATGAGGCTGTGGATATGGTCTGCTGTACGAATGATGAAACAGCACCTGAGAGGGAGCTGTGTTATCCAATGAGCTTCGCAGCATGATCCAACCTGCCGCAGAAAGGCTGGATGATAAGTTGAAAATTCCACTACTAAATGTACTATACCGCAGAAATGTCTGTCGATGAGGTTTCGTTAGCGCTAAGGATTCCACAGGGCACAATCAAAAGCAGGCTTTTCAAGGCGCGAAAGGCTATGAAAAAGATACTGGAGGTTGAATCCCTATGAATGATTCTGAAAAGTGGGACCGGTTGCTCTAGCAAGCCCTTGCCTCGGCCGTGGAACCCGAGGAGGAATTAAATCAAAGTATTATAAATCGGTTTAAGGAGAGAGCTTGAATGAAACGTGGTAATAGGAAGCGGGTTTCCGTAGGGTTGTTAGTTGTCATATTGACACTTGTCTTGTCCGTAACGGCTTTCGTTGCCACGCAGCTTTTCAACTCCAAGGAGATTGCTGAACACCTTAGAGATCGTAATCTGGCCGTGGCCTTTGAAGGCAGTGAAGCCATCGAAATCAATTAAACGATCTCTTCACGCGATTACAACATTGCACGGCATCGTCTCTGGGACAGGACTGAGTGAATTCAGCAGTTCTGCTCAGGATATTTACCCCGACAGAACGTATGCTGTTGTATCTATCGCCAGACAGGATGGCAGCCCAATGCCGAATAAGAGCGACCCAGAATACGGAAAGGAGCGTTTCTTAGTTTCGCCTCTCGTTAAAGGTCAGATGCCGTGGCAGGTAAACATCATGACGATGAATGGCAGCTACAGTGAGATTGTACGAGACGGAATTATATATAGAATGATCGAATTTGATAGAGTGGAGATATTTGCAGATAGAGGAGTATATATAGCCGTCAGCAGCGACAATTTCTTTAATAACCAATCGTTTGCTTATAACGAAGACACAGGTGAAATAAGCCTTAAAGCGGATGCCGGAGGAATCTCGGTTGTATTCGATCTCCCGTTGGACAAATCCAAAGCAGACCCAGCTAAGGCTGAAGCCTATTTGAAGGAGTTGTTAAAAGAACCGTCAGCCGACACCGCAAATGAGGAGGCCGCTATTGAAAATGAGCAAGCTTGATTTTAACTTTCTGGTAGTGAAACCGTCTCACGAGGGAGAGCACATCGCTGGCAGCGAAGAGGTCATGTAGAGAAAATAGTGTTAGTATAAACGGATATTGGGGATCTTTTAAACCGAAGATGAAGTCGAAAACCCGCATCAAACAGGCATACTGTTAATGTGGCTTTTCATCGTATGAAATTCATGCTAAAAGGAGTATGGGGACTTAAGCTCAAATTCACAAAATCTTTAATGGACTGTCACATTTAAAGCGCAGTGCAGCGAAAAATGCGCTCAGGCTGTCTAATAAGGTGGAGGTGATAATTCAGTGAAGCCGGCCGGCTCGAATAACAAGGAAAATTTCTCGAAAGATCCCTCTCAAGCTCTAGAGCAGCTGATGGAAAGCTATGGCTCGACGGTCATGCGCACCGCTTATTTTTATACCGGCGATAGGCATTTTGCCGAGGATATCAGTCAGGAGGTATTCCTTCGCGCTTATCGCAACTGGAACTCGTTTCGTGGAGATAGCGCGGTTAAAACCTGGTTGACGACGATCGCCATTAACGTTTGCCGGGACAAGATGGGTGTGCGGATGTTTACGGAACAGCCGACCGATCCCAGCCGGATGGAGCGGGGACGGACATTCAACGTGGAAGAAGAAGCGCTTAAAAGATTGCAGAAAAGCGAGATTTTGCGGCATATGCTGCGTCTGCCTCTGCCGTATCAGGAGGCTTTGTATTTATATTATTATCTGGACTTGGACACACGGGAAATTGCGAAAGCGACGTCGTCGCCCGAGGGTACCGTGAGAAACAGACTGCACCGGGCGCGCGAGGCGTTGGCTCGGGAAATGCGCAAGGAGGAGATAACCGATGACGGACATAGAGCGTAATTTACGTCAACATTTGCAAAAGGAGTCGGATGATATGTTGTTTTCTAAAATGGAATTGAGCGATAGCGTTAAACAGAAGATCAGGAAGCAAGCCGCCGCGGAACAGAGAAGCCGCCGCCGATTCGTTCTTCCGAAAGCCTGGCTTGCAGGAGCGGCAGCGCTAGTCGCGGCAGTCGTCATAGTGACAGGATTGCCGATGCTGCAAGAGCCCGCCGCAGTACCGACGCCAACGGATAATTCGTCGGGAACCGTGCTGCCCGGAAACGGAGGAGCCACAGGTTCGGAGTTGTCCCAATTGATTACAACTCCATTCGGAACGGCGGAGGCAGCGAAAACAGCATTCGGTTCCGGTGTGCATGTTCCTCAAGTCGCCCCGGAAGGCTTCAAGCTGGCTGAGATCGTCGGCGTGGGAATGAAGGACCAACCGCTCAGAGATTTGAACTTCACATACGGCTCGGGTGATAAGACGGTGACGTTCAGCGCGAGCCGTATGCCGGCGGCGTTCCCGACGGACCTGTTCACACAGACCAAAGTGGGCGGAGCGGACGGCTTTATTTTCGAGCAAGCCGAGTTCACGGAGCTGTTCTGGGTGGTTGACGGCATTCAGTATGGCGTGTCCGGTCCGATTTCGGGCGATGAGGCCATGAAGGTAGCCGAATCGGTTGAGCCTTAATGAGTTGATGCGTGTATATCGTGAATGAATTGAACGCCCCACCCGTCGAGGTGGGTTTTTTCGTCAGTAAAGGATTTATTGCAGGGTATTATTAAGCTTTGACTCCATAGACTCCCCCAACCGTGATACTATACTTATTGATGCTGGCACCTATTAAGAGAAATTGTACCTTGAGCGAATGCTAGATAAATTGGGGTAGTGTAATATCCAAATACGGGAGCACGAGCTGGTTGGTTACACTACTCTAAAAGTAAGACGAAGCAAGGCGAAGAAATGACACGGGGGCTTAGCTCAGCTGGGAGACGCTTGCATGGCATGCAAGAGGTCAGCGGTTCGATCCCGATAGTCTCCACCAACACTTTAAACAAAAACGGCAGAGATGCCGTTTTTTTGTTTTGATTTTGTTACAGCACACTAGTCATGTGGAGTGCGGAAACATGAACATTATTTTATAGGAACAAAGCCTTATTTAATAAGGAATTATCCTACATCAACATATTAAATCCTAACCTATTCCTATCGCTGGCAGCGATGAGACCGTAGTGAAATAATTAAATTGGGTTGTGTCCACAACGTCAAAAAATTTGACAATACAGGTGAGGATCTCGAAGATTTGATCTCGATCGGTACGATCGGATTGATCAAAGCGATCGAGAGCTTTCAGACCGGGAAAGGTACGAAGCTCGCGACGTTCGCGGCTCGCTGTATCGAGAACGAAATACTTATGCATCTGCGGTCTTTGAAGAAGACGCGCAAGGACGTTTCTTTGCATGATCCGATTGGCACGGATAAGGAAGGTAATGAAATTACCTTGATCGATATCCTCGGTACTGAGGCTGATGATATCGTGGATAAGGTGCAGCTCAAAATTGAGAAAAGTAAAATATATAAGAATTTGGATATACTCGATGACCTCGAGAAGGAAGTTGTTATAGGCCGCTTTGGACTGGAGCATGGTGGGGATGAACGGACGCAGCGTGAAATTGCGAAGGAGCTCGGGATCTCGCGGAGTTATGTGTCGCGGATAGAGAAGAGGGCGTTGATGAAGCTTTATCATGAGTTTTATAAGGCGAAGAGATAACGTGTCATAGTTAATAGAGTCTTTAGAAATTCTATCGTAGAATCAATGGCCACGTCTTTGTGACGTGGCTTTTGTTTAGTTTAGTTTAGTTCCATGATTTTGCGAAAACGACTAGAATTCAATCTATTGTGCTCGTTTCAACGACCCATGGCGCTCCTTGGTCCAGTTGGGAACAGTTCCAGATGGTTATTAGATACAATGCTGAATGAGTAGACCTGATGTTATTCCTAGTAAGGTGATTTATGCAAAGTTCATAGATCATTACGTCGATAAATTGAAGCTAAAGATTGAGAAAATCGAAAATTTATACCTAGATATATGTGTTGACCGTGAGAAGGAGGTTGTAATTGGTGATTTCGGACAGGAGCTCTTTGGGGTTGAGTTGAGTCAGTGGATATCTTCTTGGCGGCTAGTTCATATCCCCTTTCATACTCGGAATAAACAGCAAGACCAAGGCACAGCGGGAAGCTTGGGAGTTCGTTAAGTTTTTGTTGTCCGTGGACATGCAAAGTTCCCCGGAATTGCTAGGCTTCCCAATAAACAAAGGCATCACAGAGAAAAATCTCAAGGAAGTCGGTCAAAAAATAACGAAGGGTTTGCTTCCGGTGCCGAAAGGAAAGACGGATGCTAAGTCAGTGGAAGAAAACCCCCAGGCTATTCAAAAGCTTCTGGACGGGGCTGGAAAAAAGCTAAACAGCGATTTCAAGGTCGTCTCGATCGCCAGTGAGGAATTCGAATCATTCATGAGCGGCCAAAAGTCAGCGAAAGAGGTGAGCAAGCGTATTTGAACGAATAACCTCGCCGCCTATGAACGACATTATACACGGAAAAGCGGCTCTCCTAAACTTATAAAAGAAGCAGCCGTTAACAAAATATAGGCTATCCCAAAAGTGGGATAGCCTATTACCTCTTAGCTTTAAGGATAGAAAGCGTTAGCCGGCGTGGTGGTCGTACACCAGCGGGCATTAAACAACGACTTGATCAAAATGTCCTTGGCTTCTTCCGTGCCAATGTAACGGAGGGCTTCGAGCGCATGCGCCCTAACGTAGCGATTCTCATCATCAAGCGCAGCTGCTAGAGCGGGAACGGCCGATGCGGCAGCGGAGCGTAAGAGTGATAATGAAAGGCCTGCTGTAAAACGAACCTGAGTATCCTCATCCTGCAAGCATCGAATCAACCCATCGACGCTTGCTTGGCTGGAACCGCCAATCATGCCAAACGTTTCAGCCACCGTGCTTCGCACCGAAGCGGAGGGGTGAGATATGAGACGGCCAAGCGCCGGAAGCGAATTTTCAGCCAAGTGGCGCAGCTCCCCGATCGCAAACGCCGCATGTTTGACGGTTTCCTCGCGTTCGCTTAATAGTGCATCATTTAATCCATCAATTGCTGAGGCACCCGCAGCAGCCAGGCCGTAAGCGGACAAGCGTGATACGTCCACACGCTCATGATGGAGTCCTTTCAACAGCACTTCGATCCCTCTCTCGCCATACCTCGCTAGTTCATAGACCGCATTCAGCGCGTTAGGCTCGTACGTATCCTCTAATGCCTTGGCAAGCTGACTGATTTGCTCTTCATCCGAAGCTGCCGTATGGGCCAGGCTGCCGATGCTGCCGGAGAGCCAGTTCCACGTTTCCTCCCACATCGTCTCGTGACGGCCGATCGGAAGCTTGAGACCGGCTGGCTCCGTCCATTCCGCAGTTTGATTATTCCAAGAAGGCGCGGTGGGAGCTGCAGTACGCATAAACTCGAATTTCAACATGTAGCGGGCATTCCCGAGCACATTAGGCGTGGAGCGATGCCAAATATCGTAATGGATGAGCGCGAACGTGCCGGCTTTCCCGCTAGCGTAAGCTTCTCCTGGCGTTTCGTCTGCAGCAAAGGTGCGTGTTTGATAATTTTGAGTGCCAGGCATCAAGCCCGTAGGTCCTAGCTCAAGCGGGGTATCCTGCGGAAAATACATGACCATCGCCCACCATGGATGATGATTGCGCATTTTCGAATAGCCCCAGTAGCTGTCCTTATGCCAACCGCCGGCAGAGGGCAGGGCATTGTAATGACCATGACGGTGAGCATGCAGCATATAGTCCGGGCCAAGAACGCTAGTCAATGCGCCCGTAATAACGGGATGATCGAATACTTGTTGAATTTCGCGGAAGCGCGGCAGTAAATTGTTGCCCGGGTTTCCCTCTTCCTTGTATACGCGATTGAGCTCATCGGTCAATTCACGGTGAAAGGCTTCTGGGAAATCAGTGTTTAAAATTAGAAAACCTTCCGTAATAAATCGTCTCATTTGTTCGTCATTCAGTAAAATGGGTGAGCTGCTCATATAATCGGTAACCTCCTGGAAAATGGTGATTTGAATTTCTACACCGATTATAGGAGATGCGCAGCCAATACGACATACACGAAACTAAGCGAAACTTGCATAAAACTAACATACGTGGGCTCGCGCTGAAAAATCTTTTTATTACAAGTGAGGAATGTCAGGCGCCTGGCTTCTTCGTTTATAGCCGGCAGGCGTCATGCCTGTTAGTTTTTTGAATGTGCGATGAAAATGCGGCAGACTCTCGAAGCCGCACTCATTCGCGATTGCGTAGACTGGCGCATCCGAAGATAGGAGAAGCTCCTTGGCGCGGCTAATCCGTTTGGCCGTGACATATTCGGTTAATGTCATTCCCGTAAGTAATTTGAAGACACGTGTAAAATGGGAAGGATTCACTGCCGCTTTGGCGGACAGAGTGGACAAGCCGATGTCGTCGAATGGGTGCTCGTCGATTGTACGCAGTGTCGTCCTCATCCACTCCGGAGCTCCCGTATTTTTCCCTTCTGCCGTTGGAACGGGGATTTGCCGATTAAGCAGAAGCAGCAACTGGAGCAGGTGGAGCACGACGGCATGTCGGTGCCCCGGTCTATCGACTGACAGCTCTCTGTTGATATTAACCAGAATGGTCTCAATAAAGTCACGGTCGGCAGTGTCCACACTCAGTTTATGACACTTCCATTTGTTTGCCTGCTCGAAGCATTGGACGTAAGAAAAGGTATCGCCGAACGAGTTCCACTGCGCGATACGACCATGAAAATAAATGGCGCTCACCGTCAGAGGAGCTTCTTCCTCCGGCAATGCGCGATGGACGGTGTTGCCGGGCAGAAGGAATAAATCGCCGCGCTCCATGGCATAGAAAGACCCGTCAATAAAAAAAACACCCTTTCCCGCATGGACATAGACGATTTCATGCCAATCGTGCAAGTGATTGGGTAGCTCGTTATGCGAATCCTTTAATGCAAGGTAGTTGAATTCGAGCGGGAAAGGAGCGGAAGCATCGAATTGCTTACGAATAGGTTTCAAATGGCGGACCCTCCCTGATTGACAAGCTGAGAAAACATATCGTGTTTGGTTATAGTGTAAATGCTAGGAGAGTAATAGTCAAAATAAGGTACACATAAGCGTATTTTCGCTATTTTCATATCCTCGAAGCTCGATTATTATGAACCTAACTGTTGTAAACCTTGTTTATAAGGCGATTTATCGTCAACGATCATAAAAGCAAAGGGGATGCTGCATGATACAAGAAATAGCAAAAGGCGTCGACGCATTGATCATGGATAAGCGGGATCATGTTGCTACGCTGCTGCGTGATATCACGTCAGGAGAAACGGTCCGCTACAGAGATGATCAAGGCATTCATGAAATAACGGCGATTGATGCGATCCCGTTTGGCCATAAGCTGGCGATTGATGCGATTGACGCAGGACAGGACGTGCGGAAATACGGGGAAATCATTGGTCGTTCCAGCTCCGCAATCATGGTCGGGCAGCATGTTCATGTCCATAATATTGAAGGAATACGGGGCAGAGGCGATAAGGCCGGAAAGGCGGGGGCATGAATACATTTATGGGGTATGAAAGGCCGAACGGGGATATCGGGATCCGCAATCATTTGCTCATCATTCCAACGGTCATTTGTTCCAATCAGGTTTGCAGCCGGATCATGCAGCTTGTTCCTGGTACCGTGGCGATTCCGCATCAGCATGGATGCAGCCAAATCGGTGCAGATAAAGAACGTACTTTCGAGGTGCTTGCAGGGACGGGCAAAAACCCGAACGTAGGCGGGGTTATCGTCATAAGTCTGGGCTGCGAAGTAGTTGATCCTTATGCGCTTGCGGACGAGATCCGAAAGACCGGCAAGCCCGTAGAAGTGATTGATATTCAATCGGTCGGCGGCTCGGTTAAAGCGATTCAGCAAGGAACTGAAATAGCAAAACGAATGATGGGGGAGCTTGAACGCCAACCAAAAGTGCCAATCCCGCTCTCCAAACTGAAAGTAGCCGTGAAATGCGGCGGCTCTGACGCGACTTCCGGCTTGGCGTCGAATCCGGCGCTTGGCGCAGCTGCTGACTCGCTAATCGCAACGGGTGGAACGGTCGTCATCGGCGAGACGACGGAGATCATCGGTGCCGAGCATGTGCTTGCACAGCGCTGTGCAACACCGGATACAGCAGAGATGCTTTACCACATTGTCAGCCGTTTCGAACGAGAGGTGGAGAGGATGGGCACTGACATGCGAGGCGGCAATCCGAGTCCCGGCAATATCCAAGGCGGACTATCCACCATCGAAGAGAAATCGCTCGGCTGCATCAGCAAATGCGGAAAAGCCCCAATCAAAGGAGTTATCGAATACGCGGAACAGATACCGGAGGGAGGACTTTACTTCATGGACTCGCCGGGCAACGATATCGAATGCGTTTCGGGCATGGCGGCGGGAGGCGTCCACATCGTTTGCTTCACGACAGGCAGGGGAACGCCTACGGGAGCGGCTGTCGTGCCGGTCATCAAAATAACGGGCAACAAGCGGATGTTCGAACGTATGGAGGACAACATGGACGTCGACGTCAGCGCGATGCTGGACGGCACGATAAGCTTGGAGACTGCGGGCGAACGGATATGGCGCGAGATTGTGGAAGTAGCGGATGGGAAATGGACGAAATCGGAAACGTTGGGTCATCAAGAATTCAGTATTAATCGTATCGGCCCCAGCCTTTAGGAATGGCCGATTCGTCTTCATGGCAGCTGGGAGTATAGAATCCAATCGGAGAAAGGACGTTTAAACATGAGATTAGCGAATAAAGTGACGCTCATAACCGGTTCCGGATCGGGCATCGGCAGGAGCTCGGCACTGCTGTTCGCGCGGGAAGGCGCGTTTGTCGTCGTCAACGATCTGGATGCGGACAAAGGCCGGGAAACGGTCGAAGAAATCAAGTCGCAAGGGGGGCGGGCCTGGTTTGTGCATGCGGACGTTACAGATCCGGATTCCGTGCGCTCCATGGTGAACGAGACTTTGGCGGCATACAGCCGTATCGACGTACTATTCAATAATGCCGGCATCAGCGGCGTGGGGGCGCTCCACGAGGTGGAGCCGGAAGACTGGGACTGTGTCATTCGGGTCAATATTCGCGGGGTATATCTGCCTAGCAAATATGTGCTTCCCCACATGATGGAACGCACGAGCGGATCGATTATTAACATGTCTTCCTGCATTGCGGAAATTGGACTTGCGAAACGTGCTTCCTACTCGGCTACAAAGGGAGCGGTATTGGCGCTTACCAAATCGATGCAGGTCGATTATGCGCCGTACAATATCCGCGTAAACGCACTTCTGCCTGGAACCATTCTGACGCCGTTCGTAGAAAACTATCTCCGCACCTCGTATGAAGATCCTGAGGCTGCAATCGCGTCTCTAAAAACACGGCAGCTCAGCAATGAATTGGGCCGACCCGAAGATGTGGCAAAGGCGGCGCTGTTCCTTGCATCGGAAGAGTCGAGCTTCATGATGGGCTCACCGCTTTATGTCGATGGAGGCGTCGTTTTCGGCAAGAACGCCTAGCCCGCCGGCCGTTTGGATAATCCATATACGAAAGGAAGTTATATATGAAGCTTTTGGTGATTCAAAGAGAAGATGGCGATCGTTTAGGAATCAAATTGGATACAGGCGTGCTGGATGTCCTAGAGGCTCTGAAAATTAAGGATGAGCCCCGCGTACCGACGCAGGTCATGGAAGTCATCGAGGGAGGAGCGAATGCACTGCTCGCGTTGAGACGGTTCGCCCAGGAAGCTGCCGCTTCGTCGGAAAAGTTCTCCGCTGCCCTGTATCGTGAAGAAGATATTTCATTCGGTCCGTGCGTTGCTGCTCCGCGAAAAATCATTTGTGTCGGGCTGAACTACCGCAAGCATGCGCTAGAAACGAATGCACCGATTCCAGAGTATCCCATTCTGTTCAACAAATTTGATAACACCCTAGCTGCCCATGGTGAAGCTATACCTCTCCCGGCAAAGGTAACGGGCCAAGTCGATTACGAGGCCGAGTTGGTTATCGTCATAGGCAAGGAAACAAAGTACGTAGAGAGAGAGCGGGCGCTTGAGCATGTGTTCGGTTATTGCTGCGTCAACGACTTGTCTGCGCGGGACCTGCAGATGCGCACGCCGCAGTGGCTGCTCGGCAAATCCCTGGACAAGTTCAGTCCGCTCGGCCCTTATCTGGTCACTGGGGACGAGATTGATGATCCTAACAATCTGTCAATCAGCACCACGCTCAATGGTGAAGTACGCCAGCAGTCGAATACATCGGATATGGTATTCCGCTGTGATGAAATCGTTAGCTACGTGTCACAGCATATGACCTTATACCCCGGCGACATCATTCTTACCGGAACGCCCGAGGGAGTCGTACTCGGTTACCCGGAGGAGAAGCGGGTGTGGCTGAAGCCAGGCGATACGGTTACAATCGAAATCGAGAAGCTTGGTTCGCTCACGAATCGGTTTGTGGAGGAAGTTCATTAAACAGCTGAACGTTACCGCCATCCTGTAAGCGATAGTTTCCTATAAAAAGGACGATTTCCGACGTCAGTTGACGATCCGGAATATCGTCCTTTTTGTTAATGGCATTTACAAAAGTGTTTAACTATATAATTAAATTTAGATATATTTAGTTATAACTGATTATAACCAAGGAGGGTGTTTTATGTTAAGGATGATTAAAGGTTATATGATTTTATCTACGGTTCTGGCAATGATGTTAGTTTTTGCAGGCTGTGGCGCTGCGCAAAATACGAATACAAACGCGGGCACGGCCGCACCGGCGGAAAGTACAATTGAGCCAAGTGAGCAGCCGGCGGAAACGGTGGAACTGACGATCTCGGCGGCGGCAAGCATGACGGATGCATTGACGGAAATTCATAAGACTTACGAGGCAAAAAACCAAAATATTAAGCTAAACTTCAACTTTGGCGCATCCGGTGCGCTGCAGCAGCAAATCGAGCAAGGTGCGCCGGCTGATTTGTTTCTGTCTGCGGCAGTAAAGAACATGACGGCCCTTGTTGACTAACAGCTGATTGATTCGAATCAACAAATCAATTTGTTGAATAACGAGCTGGTTGTCGTTGTCCCTGCAGGTAATTAGGCCAAAGAAGCGTTAACGAGCGCAAACCTATGGGAAGCATTGCAGGCGAAATAGTTAACTTACATTCCAATGGCATTTGGCTTTATGACATCAAAATCCCTTTCATCGATCTTGGGAATCCTCCCTCTAATGGTACGGAGTGGCGTTGGAACCTGTTCCAAATCGATAAAAATCTTCAAGGAGAGCGCCATTATTGGGCATGGTCGCCGACCGGAGAAGTTCAGTTTCATCTTCCGCAATATTTTGGAACACTTGAATTTCATCGATGACAAGAGATCACGATCCTAGTAAAGAAAGAAGATTGTTTTTATGTGGCGTGGGGCAATTGAAGATACGGTGGAAAGATTCGCCGTAATCTGGAACAGCAAAAATAAAAACGATTTGGTATTAAGCTAACGGGCAGTTTAGTTTAACATCAAGCACGGTGAACCATATCATAAGTAAGTGAGGTTAAAAATAGAACCACTTTGAACGTTATTGTGACAACGGTTTAGGTGGATGTTTTTGAAAGTAATCATCCAAATTCAACTATTTACAATGTAACGAAATCAGGGGGAAGTTTCAAAACTTGATTAAATATAGAAAGTTTTTCCTCATTTTAATATAGATCATGACTTATGCAGTTCGCTGAATTAATTGGGAATTGTGAGAATCTATGCTTGAATAAACGGGCCACCAGGTCATGAGCAGACTCTTTGGCCAGTAGGCGGAAATAAGACTTGCAAAA
>NZ_JAVIFU010000082.1 GCF_031157315.1 Paenibacillus sp. LHD-38 | reverse complement strand
GAATGATTAAGGAGGGACACAACCATGATCGCCAGTCAGGATGCGAAGTCATTGAAGGTCGGAGCCAAGGTTAAAAACAAGGGTCTGTTCAAAGGGAACATGAGCATCAATCAAATTATTATCGTCATACTGCTGGGGCTGCTCGTTGTCCTGATGCTAGTACCTATTTTGTTCATGATAGTAAGCTCGCTGAAGAGCAATGCCCAAATTTTAGGTAATTTCTGGGGACTGCCTTCACCTGCCAAATGGGGTAATTATAGTGAAGCCTTCAACAGTATATGGCGTTATATTATTAATACATTGGTTTATGCAGTAGTTGCGAGTGTCCTTGTCATGCTGCTTTCCGCTTTATCTGGTTATATATTCGCCAAGAAAGAGTTTCCAGGCAAAGAGATGCTTTTCCTCATGATGCTGGCTATTATGATGATTCCAGGTATTCTAACCCTGATTCCTTCCTACGTACTGTATGAGAGTATGAATCTGACTAACACACCGTGGGTAATTATCATATCGGCTGCTGCCGGAGGGCAAGTATTCGGTACGTTTCTCTGCCGAAGTTATATGTCCGGGCTTCCAAGTGAATTGTTCGAAGCGGCACGTATTGACGGAGCGTCTGAAATGCGAGTGTTCTGGCAGATCGTCATTCCGCTCTCTCTGCCTATCTTGGCCACCTTATTCATTATGCAGTCTGTAGGGGTGTACAACGACTACATTTGGCCATTACTGACGATTCAAGATAGCAGTATTCAAGTTATATCGGTAGGGTTGACGCAATTCACGAAGCAATTTGGCATTACCGATGTTGGGACTCAGTTTGCAGCATATGCTATCTCTTCAGTACCGCTTATTCTGATCTTCTCTTTCGGGATGAAGTATTATATCCAAGGTATGACGCAGGGCGCCTTAAAAATGTAACTGTAATAGCATATAAGGAATGGCCGGGTGCAACAGGATCCATGAAAGTGTTGTTAAATTCAAGGAATTGAGAAGTAGGGAGAAATTATATGACTGTTATGAATTTAAAGGTACTTCCGAAATGGATATGGCATAACGAAAGGGAAAAACGGCCTGCTACCGTCTTTTCGCTTAAGTTTGTAATCGATCGTGAGTTGCTGAATGTTTCTTTTCACGCTTCATTTACTGGGGCTGCAAAAGTTCGATTGAATCATTCGCTATTGGTGGAGAAGGAAGAAGAGGCGTCCAATATCGACGGTTGGATGCGAATAGATGAATTTCCACAAAGGCTCCCGGCAGGTGAACATGAGATACAGATCGATATGAGCTGCAGCAAGTTTATCCCCATTGCAGATGTCAATTCTTATTTAGGGGATCGGCGAGTGGGGATGATCGCATATTTGGAGGCAGATAACCATTGGTTGCCTACAGACGAGAACTGGATGGCAGATGGCGAGATTGCAACCATCATTTGCAACCTCGGTGAAGAGCCGTTTGGAGATTTGGATAACAGTCCGGATTGGTTCGTCTGTGGCGGGTTCGGAGATATTGAGGCATATCCTCTGCCTGATATCAACGCCCTATCAGCGAAATACATGCAAGCAGAAGTAGCAAATGGAGTTGCCATTTTGACCGGCAAGAGCAGTAGAAATCTGGAAATGATCTCTATTCGCTCGGAGAATTTGGAGCTGTTCTATCATCTGCGAAAGCAGACGCAATGGAAGAAAATGCGTGAATGGCAAAATACGCTGGATTTATCCAATACAGCTTCCGTCTTATTCGACTTGGGGAAAGAATACAACAGTCGCTTCTATGCTTCAAATGTCGGCAGAAGTAGTGTGAAGCTGCTTTGGAATGGTGCGGAATCACTAGAGGAACTGAATTTCTATGAAGGTTGCATTACGGAATGGATGGAGATAAAAGCAGGTCAAACCGAATGGAACCTTCCGCAAGGATTTCGCTTTATTCGTATCTTCATCTTTGAAGAACAAGGTGAGGACTTTCAAGTAAACCTAAAATTTCAATCGGTTCACGTCGGTCTTCGCCAAACGGGAATGATTCAGACAGACGTGAAAGTGGTGGATGCCATATTCGATGTTTCCGCCCATACCAGTCGGATCTGCCATCAAATCGGTTTGTGGGACGGCATAAAGCGCGATCGTTTGAACTGGACATTCGACTTTTATTTGGCTGCTAAATCTTGCTATTATTTGTGGGAGGATCATAAAGTCATTCGGCGTGCAATCAAGGAGCTTGGAGTAGGGACCCCTTACGGCCATTGGATGAATGGCATATGCGAATATACCCTTTGGTGGATTAAATCCATTTGCGAATATTACTTTCATACGGGGGATAAATCATTTCTCATGGAAATGAGAGAGCCGTTAAAGCGTCATATTCAATGGGTTGAAGCAAATACGGATTTAGAAAAAGGCGGGCTGAATGTCCAGGAAGGCATCCTGATTGAATGGACTCCCTTAACGCAGACGGAGAGACTGGTTTCGCTTCAAGCCATCTATAGGATGACCCGTAAAGATTTAATGCGAATAGCTGATGAATTACAGGAGCTGGAGCTGGATTTCCAGTGGACGATAGCCTGGTTGAAGGAAGATGAGTTTTTGGCAGATACTCATTTGCTTGCCACTAAGGTTCTGGGTATATTAAGCGGCTATGTCTCAAAGGGAAAAGCAATCGAGTTTCTTGATAATTATGAACTTCAAGATCCTTTCACTCCCTTGTCAGCGTATCAATTGGCGGAATGCTATTCATTATTTGAAAGACACGACGAAGCATATAATATCATCAAGACTGTATGGGGAGGCATGTTGGAGAAGGGGGCAACTACTTTCTGGGAGGCGTTCAAGCTGGATTCCGGATCAGACTTTCATGACGAGCTGACCACTTATACAGCTTATGAGTCTTATCGGATGAGCCTATGCCACTCATGGTCAAGTACTCCCGTTCAATGGATATGTCAAACTGTGCTTGGCGTGGAGCCGGTTGATACCGGATTCGCGACTGTACGGTTTAACCCGAAGCCGGTGGGAGGCATTCGTGAATGTCACGGATCTGTACAAACACCGAATGGTATCATTTTGATCGATTGGCACCTGAACGATAATGACGTAATCCATGCGAACATTCAAGCGCCCGAGGGGGTAACGGTTCTTCATACACTTTCTAACGGCTGTTAGTGCGGACCATATGGCATAAGAAATACGATGATTTGTCACCAATATGACCCCCGTAATCATACAGCAAGCCTGTATTTACGGGGGTTTTATGATTAATGATTGTTTAAAAGATTAAACGGGGGCAATGATTATTTCAACATGATTGTCCTCTAAAATCTCTTTCATATTATGATCAGGTTCTTGATCCGTAATAATGATATTAATTTTTCCGAAATCGCAAATCCGATGAAAAAGATGTTTATCGAATTTAGACGAATCAGCTAATACGATAACTTGATCAGCTCTTTCAATCATCTTTAGTTTCAAATAAGCTTCGTCAACAGAAGGGGCCGTTAACCCAGCGGAAGAAATGCCGCATGCGCCAAGAAACAACTTATCTACTTTGAAGTCTTCTAACATATCTAATGTACGGGGCCCGGAGACATTCCGGTGCCAGGCATTTAATTCGCCGCCCAGCAGCTGTGTCTTTATATCCGGGTTTTCACACAAAACACCGGCTATATCAATGGAATTGGTTACAACGACGTTGTTTTTCGTACATAAGTATTCAGCGGTAAATTGTACGGTTGTCGAGGTATCCATTAATAAATAGTCTCCATCTTTAATAAGGGAAGCCGCGAATTGGCCAATCGAGCGTTTGTTTCCTGTATCTTGAAACCGTTCCCTGTAGCTCCTTATATTTTTCGTAAGGGTGGGCAGCATGGCTCCGCCCCGAATACGAATAATAGCACCGTCTTCTTCTAATTTGACTAAGTCGCGTCTCGCGGTATCGCGGGAAACGCTATACAGCTCACAAATATCCTCAAGCTGAATTTTTTGTTTCTCTTTTAAATATTGAATAATCGATTGTGTTCTTTCATCTTGATTCATCGTTTGACCTCTTCCAAAAAAGGATTTCACTTATAAGTATAAGTTTCTTGCCTAAATGTTTCAACATCGCTTAAAATTATAAGTATAAAACTTAAATAACTTGCATCATTTAATTTTTTAACTTATCATGAGGTCGTATTTAAATTTTTTTTGCAGATGAAGGGGATGGATTGTTTGAGAAAAGTAAAGGTCGGCATCATTGGTTACGGTTTTTCAGGGAAAACTTTTCATGCGCCTATTATCCAAACGGTTGAAGGACTAGAAATTTCAAAAATCGTTTCTTCAAATGCTCTGAAAGTAAAGGAAGATTATCCTGGCGTCCAGGTTGTTTCCGATGTTGAACAGCTGTTCACGGACCCTGCTATAGACCTTATTGTTATCACTACGCCAAACACTACGCATTATCCATTTGCCAAACAAGCCTTATTATCAGGAAAACATGTAGTGGTCGAGAAACCGTTCGTCATCCATTCTAAAGATGCGCAAGAGCTGATCGAAATAGCTTCCGAGCAAAATAAAATAATAAGCGTTTATCAAAACAGAAGATGGGACAATGATTTCCTTACGGTTAAAGAATGCCTGGAGTCGGGCGTAATGGGAGAAATATATTCGTATGAAGCGCATTATGACCGGTTTCGTCCTGAAGTAAGCGGTCGTTGGAGAGAGCAAAATTTGGAAGGCTCGGGTATGCTTTATGACCTTGGCTCGCATTTGATCGATCAAGCTCTTCATTTATTTGGACTTCCCGAAACGGTGTTTGGCGATGTGATGGCCCAAAGAAACGATTCGGTTACCGATGATTATTTTCATATTGTTTTAGGATATGGCAGATTGAGGGTTATTTTGCATTCCGGTTCGTTCGTGAAGAGCGCAGGTCCTAAATTTCAAATACACGGGGATAAGGGCAGCTTTATTAAATATGGTTTGGACTCGCAAGAGGATTCATTAAAGCGAGGGAAAGTGCCTGGCGACGCTATTTGGGGTAAGGACCTCGAAGAAAGCTATGGAGAATTATCGGTAAATGTAGGTGATCTGCTGCTGAAAGGAAAGCTTGAAACAAAAACAGGCGCATATGAATCTTTTTATAAAGGCATTTACGAATCCATTACTGAAAACAAACCAGTTCCTGTAAACGCAGCCGATGCCATGAATACGATAAAGATTATCGAGTTGGTTAAAAAGAGCGGTCTGGAAAAAAGAGTCGTTTCATTCGAATAAAGGTGCCGGGCGCGGAATGTGCTTCGATTTCGCCAAGGCGGCCTTGTTCGAGTTTAAATCCGCATACACTACATCAAAGTTCGCCCTCGAGGGGGGATGGAGTCGCTGGAACTCGAGGTCGCCCCGTTCGGCATTCATACTTCCATTGTTAATCCAAGATTTTTCGTACTGAGCTTCTCGCGAAGGCGTAATCGATTGCTCTAGTTTTGACCATACACATCGTCATGAGATATAGGAAACGTCGGAGAAGAGGGCGTCCGCGCTTTTTCCACACAATTTCCGGCGCCGGCCTCAGACAGGTTTAGACCTCCATAATGAAGCATGGCATTTCCGTGCACTTAGCCTCATAGATCCCCGGTTTTTCTTAACACACCAGCTAAGCTGGTTGCGATTACACCTCCCGGTATCTTATTATCCAATAAAGTCTATTACTATCCAGTATTATATCTATGTCGGTTTGTTGAATATATCTATCCAGTCATTTGTCGAAGTGAAACGGATAGGCGAGTACGTTTATTTAGCGTGCATGTAATCATAGTTTCTATCTTAAGTCTTGTAATCTTGACTTCTATATGCTTATAGTGTCTCCAGAGGGCTATTATGATATTTCAGGAGGCGAACCTAGCATGTTTAAAAAATACCGCATAGACTACCTTCTGTTCGGAGGTTCCGCAGCATTCATCGTAACGCTTCTGACCATTGTCATTTGGATCGCCTATTCATACTCCGCACAGCAGATGGTGCAAAATACTTCCTATTACCAGCAAGGTCTGCTTAATGAGCTTTATAATAAAGTCGATATCCAAATGAAATCGATCGAACAGATTTCTTTAACAGCCACCCGGAACACGAATCTGCTGGATGATGTAAACGTGCCGGGGGACAAGTATTCCAATTACAAGAAGCGTAAGGAAATGGAGTCGTTCCTTGCACAGCTTACTTTCTCAACACCCGATATTGAGTCCGTTCATTTCTATATTAAGCAAACGCTTCAATTCGAGCCACAGGGCCCCGTGAAATTTATCGAGCATGATTTAATCAAAGAAGAAGTCTGGTATAACCCGGCTATCGAAAATAACGACTTCGGTTGGATTGGAGAGCACGACATTCGAACCGTTCAAGGTGAGAAGCGGGTCATCAGCTTTGTCCGCAAGGTGTATTCGGTTGCAGGGGATTACCGCGGCCTGCTGCTGTTGAATATTAAAGCGTCTTCCATTAAGAAGCTGATCGAAAGCCATAACCCTGCGGCAAACCGGATTCTGCTCGATTCCGGAGGGCGGCTTATTACGATGATCGGCGGCGACACTATGTCGCAGGACCAGGTCGAGGCCTACTTAGAAAATATCAAAGGCGAGTCCGGTTATATGAAAACGAAATCCGTTAGCAGCGGCCTTTCGGATTCAAGCGAACATTTGATGGTATGGGCAAAGCACTTCGATAGGGATTGGACGTTGATCGAATCGACTCCATGGAAGGATATTACGGGAGGAAGTTTTCGTCTTGCTATGGTACTGCTGCTGGCAGGAGGTTCAGCCATGCTTATCGCGCTATGCTTCAACTTGTTTTTCTCCCGGCAATTCGTTAAGCCGATCGGGCTGCTGCTGCATGAAATGAGCCGAAATTCGGTTAATGTCAACAAAGTTAGTTTGCCGGCGGGGTACCGTAATGAATTCGGAGCGTTATTTTCAGGCTATCGCAGGCTCATCGAACGTATTCAGGAGCTGTACGCATCATTAGAGGATCAGTATCGGAGGCAGAAGGAAGCGGAAATTAAAGCGCTGCAGGCGATGATCAATCCGCATTTTTTGTACAACACCTTGGATCAGCTGAATTGGATGGCGATTGCAGGCGGACAGGAGAAAATGAGCACCATATTGGAGTTAATGGGAAAAATGTTCCGCATCGGCCTCTCGAACGGTGAAAGTGTTATCATTATCCGTGACGAATTGCTGCACATGGAATGCTATATGCAGATTCAGCAGATTCGCCTGGGTGAGCAGTTCGTTTTACGGGTAGACGTACCTGAAACCATCAGGGACTTATATATTCCGAAGATGACGCTGCAGCCTTTTATCGAGAATGCCATTATGCACGGGTTTCACGGCAAGAAAGAGGGGACGATCGAGGTATGTGCGGAGATCACCAAAAATGCTGAAGTCGTCTTTCGAATAACCGATAACGGCAAGGGTCTAAGGGATGACTGGCAGGAGCCGAAAAAGAGAAAAACAGGGGGATACGGAATCCGGAATGTCCGAGAACGAATTGACATTTATTTTGGCAGCAGCTACGGTCTGGAGTTGATGCCGAATACGGATGGCCCCGGGACAACGGTCCTCATACGTATTCCAGTGTTAAACAATAAAGAAGAACAGGCAGGGTGATGCGGCATGTGGAAAATTGTAATTATAGATGACGACCGGAACGTATTGGAAGGAATGAAAAGCGTCATCCCCTGGGCGGAGCTTGATGCGGAATGGGTCGGGGAGGCGATGGACGGGGAAGAAGGACTACGGGTCGTTCAGGAGTGTCGGCCAGATATTGTAATCACCGATATTTATATGCCCGTGCTTAACGGCTTGGATATGGTGGAGCAGTTGAACAAGGCGAATTTTCACGGGAAGATTATTGTTTTAAGCGGCTACGCTGATTTTGAATATGCAAGACAAGCGCTCCGGCTTGGGATTGCCGATTATTTAAACAAACCGCTCAGCGTTCAGACGATTCAGGAAGTACTGGGGAGAACGATCGCGGCATTGGAGGAGGAGCTGGAGCAAAGACATCGCAATGAAGAGCTGGAGGAGAAATTGAAGCTGTACGAGCCGTTCGTGGAGAAAGAGTGGATCAAATCGGTCACCACAGGACCGGAGCATACGAAGCTTCCGGATACCCGGATGATTCCCGAAGCGTACCGGTATTGGAACGGCCGCCGCCATGCGGTGATTGGCATTGAAATTATCCGCACGGACCGCGTGACCAGGGCCTCGACAAAGGATTTGAGCTTGTTCAGGTTCGCCATCGCAAACATTATTCAGGAGCTCTCCCGCGAGGAGTGGCCGGATTCTCACTATGTGGAATTATTCAGCAGCCACGCGGCGATTATCCTTCATGCTCCGAATGAAGAACGGAGCGACTTTACGATGAAGCAAGCTTACCGCTTTGGGGAAAGGGTCATTCAAAGCGTCCGCTCCTTCCTGGATATTACGCTTCATGCCGGTATCGGAACGGTTAAGCCGAATTGGATGGAAATTGCGGATTCGACCGAAGAGGCTTTCCAGGCTCTTTACTTTAAAAACACCGCGCCAATAGAAGGCATCCACTTATACGAATATGTCCATGGCGGAAAAAAAGAGCAGCAAGCTTACCCGATTTCCCTCCGTCCAGTTAAATTTTATCAGCAAATGGCAGAGTCAATGAAGTTGTTCCAAGAGGATAAGGCGAAAGAGATTGTGGATGATTACTTCGGCCAGTGGAGCAAGGGCGGGGCTGTATCGGCCCGCAATCTTGAAATGCTGGGTACGGAGCTGTGGACTATTTTTGCTTATACGCTATTTGAAGTCGGCGTTCAATTGGAAGACATCGCGAAGGTGGACGAGGTTACCCGGGAGCTGCGTTTCGTTACGACGCTGGAGCAGCTGAAGGAGTGGCTTTACGGAAAAATTGATCTGATTTGCGGCTCCCGCAGCAGCAATGAGAACATTAAGCATCGACAGGCCGTTGATTTTATCGTTCAGTTTATCCATGAGCATTATGCAGAGCCCATTATGATATCCGATCTGGCGGATCGTATTCATATTTCGAGAAACTACTTAAGCCTTCTGTTTAAGAAGGCGATGGGGGAGTCCTTCAACAGCTATTTGACGCGGATTCGGATGGAGAAGGCGAAAGAATTGATTTTGGAAGGGAAGTATTTGATCTACGAGGTCGCGGACCGGGTCGGTTATAAGTATGTGCCTTATTTCAGTACGTTATTTAAAAAGTATACCGGCTGCAATCCGACAGATTTGTATAAAAATAAATCGTAGTTATCCTACTTGGGGCTGGGATTCGGGACAACGAATTTGCAGTCTTCAATTTTTGTTAATATGTATAACAAAGTGTACATCGTTCCTATTTTTCATTCTCTGCAGGTCTTATATGATTAACTTATATAAACCAGACAGAGGTGATGCTACTATGAATCGGAGCTCTTCTACAGTTCTTGTTAATGCGGCGAATGCGGTACCGGTCCGGAAAAAGAAGTCGCTGCTGAGCCGCTTTCTGAGCAGATGGGAATCGCCGGTAGCCGGATATTTATTTTTAGCCCCATGGCTAATCGGACTTTTTTTATTGACGTTCTGGCCCATGTTGCAATCGTTGTATTTCTCTTTCACGAAATATTCCCTGTTAGAGCAGCCGGAATGGACCGGGTTCGGGAACTATGAACGGATTTTCACTTCCGATGCGGTGTTTATCCAATCCCTTAAGGTCACGTTTTTATTTGTTCTATTCTCGGTTCCGCTCAAATTGTTCGCTGCTCTGCTGATTGCGCTGCTGCTTAAGCAAAATATTCGCGGCATGTCCTTTTACAGAACGATGGTTTATCTCCCTTCCTTGATCGGGACCAGCATTGCGGTGTCTATCCTTTGGAGAAACATTTTTAACTCGGACGGGCTGTTCAATCAGCTGCTGGGCCTGTTTGGGATTGAAGGCGTGAACTGGATTACCAATCCAAAAACAGCTCTTGGAACGTTGGTTTTATTGGTGGTTTGGCAGTTTGGTTCTTCTATGGTTATTTTTTTAGCCGGACTCAAGCAAATATCGACAGAGCTGTATGAAGCCTCGTCGGTTGACGGAGCCACCAAGATCAGACAGTTTTTCAGTATTACGCTTCCTATGCTCTCGCCAGTCATTTTGTTTAATTTAGTGCTTCAAACGATCGGCTCATTCCAAATGTTTACACAGGCGTTCATCATCACGCATGGCGGGCCGATCAACTCTACGTATATGTACGCTCTATATTTGTATGACCGCGCATTCGGACGGCTTCAGATGGGATACGCCTCGGCTTTGGCTTGGATCATGCTCGTGATCATTGCCGTTTGCACGGCCGTGATCTTTGTGAGCGCGAAGCACTGGGTATTCTACGAGAATGATGGGAGGAAAAAAGGATGATGCGGAGCTCTAAACGAAGCCTATTTCAAAAAAACGCGTCGCTCAGCCTATTAAGCCTTGTCATGATGTATCCCGTCTTTTGGTGGATCGGGGCTTCGTTAAAGACGAATGAGGAAATGTCGAAGCCCGGTCTGTTTCCTGAGCATCTGATCTGGAGTAATTTCAGCGAGGGATGGACGGCGATACCTGGATTTACGTTTACCCACTTCTATATGAACACCTTTCAATTAATTATAGGCGTGCTCCTTACAAGTATTGTTGCCTGCAGTATGACCGCTTTTGCGTTTGCCCGGCTCGATTTCCCGCTGCGCGGCATGTGGTTTTCGATTCTCTTGCTGACTCTCATGCTGCCCCATCAGGTAACGATGGTTCCGCAATATGTAATGTTTAACGGCTGGGGCTGGGTCGATACGTTTTTGCCTTTTATCGTTCCGCATACGCTGGCGGGCGGAATTGGCGGCTCCTTCTTCGTCTATCTTTTGGTACAGTTTATTAGAGGCATTCCGAAGGAGCTGGATGAATCGGCCAAAATAGACGGCTGCAGCTGGTTCGGCATCTACTGGCGAATCGTACTTCCTTTGACGAAGCCGGCATTGGTGACAGTAGCGATCTACTGTTTTCTGTGGAACTGGGATGATTTTCTCGGACATTTGATCTATATTAACTCGGTGGATAAATACACAGTCGGTTTGGCGCTGCGCATGTTCGTCGATTCCCAGTCATCCGTCCCATGGGGGCAATTGCTCGCGATGTCTCTTGTTTCGATCGTACCTTCCGTCCTTATCTTTTTCTTGGCCCAGCGCCATTTCGTAGAAGGGATAACAGCCGGATCGGTAAAAGGCTAAAAAGGATGCATTTCTATAATAAATTGTGCATCCCTCGTATACCAAGGTTACCCGGTTAGTTGCTAACATATGAAATGTAAACGGTTTATTCATTGCTAAAAGGGGGATTCACTTTGAAAATTAATGTGAAAAAATCGATCACCGTACTAATATCGGGAATCATGCTTCTGACCGCTGTCGCTTGCGGCAGCAGCAATGAGAAAAACACGGCGGGGGAGAGCACGGACCAAGCGGCCGCAAGCCAGGTAAAGCTGCGCATTTTATGGTGGGGATCTCAGTCCAGACACGATGCTACTTTAAAGGCGCTCGATTTGTATACTTCAAAAAATCCGAATGTGACATTCGAGCCTGAGTTTTCCGGCTGGGAAGGCTATTGGGATAAGCTGGCCACCCAATCTGCGGCGAAAAATGCACCGGACATTATTCAAATGGATGCGTCCTATTTGGCGGAATATGCGGGCCGTAAGCAGCTGGCAGATTTATCTACGGGCATAGCAACGGGAGATATTGATGCCTCTCTTTTAAGCACAGGGAAATATCAGGACAAGCTTTACGCCATTCCACTTGGCAATAATGCTATCGGGATGGTCTATAATAAAGAGGCTGTAGAAAAGCTGGGCATTACGAAGCCAAAGAGCGGCTGGACCTGGGACGAATTTTTCGCCTTCGGCAAAGAAGCGAAAGCAAAGCTGGGTTCCGATCATTACGCGTTAACTGATCTTACAGCCTCTTTCGGGCAATACGTAAATTATCAGCTGAGCAAAGGCTTAGGGCAAGTGTTTACGGAAGACGGCAAGCTGAATTTGGATAAGGATACTTATCTCGAATATCAACATAAATTTGCCGAGCTGCGCAAGGAGGGGATTGTGCCTCCGGGCGAGGTGAGTGTGACGGATAAGGAGCTTGATCCTCAGCTTGATCTCATGGTAAACGGCACTACCCTGCTGCGTGTCGTTCACGCCGCACAATCCAACAGCTTTGATAGCTTGAAGCCAGGAGTATTCGATTTGGTAACGATCCCGAGAAACCAGGAGGCCGGCGGCTGGCTCAAACCGTCAATGTTCTGGAGCGCAAGCGCAAACTCGAAGCATGTGGAGGCAGCGAAAAAGTTTATCGACTGGTTTATTAACGATCCGGAAGTAGCTGAGCTGCTCGGTACATCCCGCGGCGTTCCGGTCTCTAAGAAGATTGTCGAGAAGCTGACTCCGAAATTTAACGCTCCCGATAAAATGGGCATTGCGTTAATTACCGATACGGCGTCGGATGCTCAGCTGTATGTACCGGAGCCTAAGGGCTGGAGCAACTTCTCGCAGAAGGACTTCAAAGCAGTCGGAGAAAAAATCATGTTCGGTGAAATTACGCCGGAACAAGCCTATGAGGAACTCACGGAATTGGCGAAGGATTATCAGTAATTAAGGAGAGTATCAAGGATGTCAAGAAGTCAGGGTCGTATAGGAAAGTGAAGTTGGAGAAAAACCGGTCATCACAGATGACCGGTTTTTCGATTTTGAGTATTAAGCACCCCTCCTTAATTGTGGAGGAATTTATTATAATTGCGATTAGCAAAAGTAACACATCAGGGAGTGAATATAATGGAGCAATCAGTATCGAATGAAATCGAAGCTGTATATCATCAATTATTAGATGCTTGGAATAACCATAGTGCTGGTAGTATGGCCGAATTGTTCACAGAGGAGGGGGAGCAAATCGGGTTTGATGGGAGTATATCAATTGGTCGTGACGAGATATTCTCACACCTCAAATCTATTTTTGATAATCACTCAACGGCTAAATTTGTAAGCAAGGTTAAAGATGTGCGTCCACTTGGTTCTGATGCAGCTATTGTACGAGCAATAGCAAGCATGGTACCTCCAGGCAAATCAGACCTCAATCCTAATGTCAATACTCACCATACTCTAGTTGTAGTTAAAATTGAAGGGAATTGGCGTATACAACTTTTTCAGAACACCCCAGCACAGTTTCACGGGAGACCCGAGTTAGTTGAACGAATGACAGAAGAGTTAAGACAGTTGATTAAATGAGTCCAAAAAGCTTAATCCAGTTTCAATAAATCGGAATGTTGTTCAGATAACGGGTAACTATTGCTTAACAATCACCAGAACGAGGCTGCCGTTTCCTACCGGCAGCATACGGTCTAATTTGGGGCAGATGGATTTGTAGCTAAAGCCATCAATACTCAAGGCATTGGCTGATTTGAAAATTAGATGTGAAGTCCATATTCTTTCTTTCGGAGAGGTTGATAGTAAATAAAACAGAAATTCAAGAGAACCGCAATGTAAGTCGTTAAACTGTAAGCGTAAAATAGCCCCCACCTTCAATGTCCCATCCAATCATGAGAAAATGAAGGCAGCTAAGTAAAGGAAGTTGCCTCATGACAACGAGAGAACAACGTCGTCGCCTCGAACGAGAAGACGGACCCCGACCAAGAGCTAAGCAGATCATTGTTCTATTTTAATTCTGTTTATGACTTTACTTATTTAAAATAGGTATTTCTCCGAGCAGTTTCTTCAAGTTAATAGAATCCCACGGCATATGCTCCGTTATACCTAACCCAACTACATCTGTTTCTTCAGATAGTTCTTTAATCAGATTAAGTAGTTGAGGCATTTGCATGGTTCCCGCAGGAGAAAGATTATAAGGTGCTTCAGGGTTGGCGAATAATAAAGAACGAAATGCTTTTGGGTCAAGCACATCTAAATCAAGGTGAATAGCTAGGTGCTTAATGCCACTTTCTTTAATCCACTCTTTTATCGATTCAGTACTGTTCATTAACTCTTTGGTTCCAGCAGTTTTAATACCTAGTCTTTGAATGACTTCCGTATCTTGTTCTGTAGGAGCTTCTAATCCCGCGATAAAGACATTTTCAGGTTTTAGAGGGATTTTCACATGTTTTGCGAACTCCTCATCTCCTTCTCCCAAAAGATTTCCGAGAGGTAATGTATGTCCGTTGTCATACCCAACAATTCTAACTAAATCACTGTGAGCATCGATCCAAATTAAACCTAATTCCCCACCGTATCGTTCGTTTAAATAGGCAAATGGGGCTTGTTCGACTAAGCAGTCGCCACCAAACATTACAATGCGATCTGGCTTATGAGCATCAATGATATGATGAGCAGCCTCTAATTGTTCAAGCAGCTGTTTTCTTCCATTCATACCGTTCTCGTTTTCAAGCAGAGTTCCATCATAAGCTTGAACGGGTACATTAATAAGGGGTTGATCATTGTCAGGAGCCAGCCAAGCAAGCAGCTCGGCTCCAAAAGAGTAGTTAGGATTGTTTCCCCCTTGCCATTGCGGCATTAACAGGCGTATTGTTTTTTTAGTCATTTTTTTCTCTCCTTTACTTCAAAGTATGGTTAGTATAAACTGAGCACAAATAAAAAAGTAGTACGCACTTTATTGATAGGTACTACCCGAAAGGATAGCGTAAATATGAGTATGGCTGAATATAAAGGCAAAGTTAAAAATATTCAAGATACACCTTTTGGTTATACAGTTTCAGTTATCGGTGGTAAATGGAAAATGGTTATTATTTATCTCCTAGCAGAAAACCAACCGGTTCGCTTTAATGATCTGAAAAGACAAATAGGAGCTATTACTTATAAAACATTGAGTTCACAACTAAAAGAATTGGAAGCGGATGGTTTGGTGAATCGGAAAGAGTATCCTCAAGTTCCTCCTAAAGTCGAGTACAGTCTCACGAATAAAGCGGAAACATTATTACCCGTGTTGGAAGAGTTATGTGAGTGGGGAGTGAAAAACCAAAATAATTAAATTCATGATCATAAAATGGAAAGTCTATGAATGACATCATTTATATCTTAGGAGGGAACAACATGGAAGTTTTTGTAGAGTATTTAGAACGTATTGATAACCCGCAACATCGGGCCCGAGCGGAAGAAATTTTTGATTGGGTAACTAAGAAATATCCAAATTTAATGCCGAAAATTGCGTGGAATCAGCCTATGTTTACCGATCACGGCACGTTTATTATTGGCTTTAGCATAGCCAAACATCATTTGGCTGTTGCCCCAGAAAGGGCAGGGATTAATCATTTTTCTGATGAAATTGTCCAGGCTGGCTATGATCATAGCAAGGAGTTGGTACGTATCAAGTGGGATAGTCCAGTTGATTTTTCACTACTTGAGAAAATGATCGAGTTCAATATTTTGGATAAGGCAGACTGTTCTACTTTTTGGCGTTAATATAATCAAACTTTTTTATAAATCCTCTGGATCAAAGTGTATCTCAGCAGTAACCATACCATACGAAATGATATGAAATTCCGAATCATAGGTTACCCTACCATACCAAAATATAGGAATCTCATCTTCTCTTTGTCAAGGGTTGATTATCCAGTCAACTCGCCATATGCTTATCTTATATTCATGTTAGGAGGGATCATTGTGGAATTATCGATTATGACATTTAATCTTCGTATCCATGTCGCGGAGGATGGGGAAAATGCCTGGCCTAACCGTATTGAAGCAGCCGCAGAAGCGATTAAAGCGTCTGGAGCAGCCGTTGTATGCACGCAAGAAGGAAGCTTGCCCATGCTGGAGAGCTTGAATGCGCTGCTTCCCGAATATGAATGGATCGGGGAGGGCAGGCTCGGCGGCGAAGAGGGAGAGTTTTGCGCGATCTTCTTCCAGAAAGAAAAGCTGAAGTCAGTCGAAAGCGGCACCTTCGGATTGTCCGAACGGCCGGAGCAGCTTGGCTTTAAAAGCTGGAACACCGATTGTCCGCGCATTTGCACATGGGTGAGGCTGCGGCAAATCGACGGGCGGGAATATCTGATTCTTAATACGCATCTGGATCACATAAGCGAGGAAGCAAGGATAAAAGGAGCTATGCTCATCTTGAACAAGATGAATATAACCAGCGGAGCGTCCGCGATTCTAACAGGCGATTTCAATTGTGAACCGGAAACCAAAACGATCCAGACTCTGAATCAAGCAGGGCTGCGCCATACATACACCGACCTTGATGTACATCCGGGCTGTACTTATCATGGTTTCATAGGCGGCGAAGAAGGTGAACCGATCGACTATATATTCGTTACGCCGAATATTCGGATCGTGTCAGCGAATGTCGACAAGGGCAAGTACGGCGGCAAATACCCATCGGATCATTATCCGATTACTGCGACTCTGCAGGTATAGCATCAATGTAACAAAAGAATGGATGTATGGCTAGAGCCAAACATCCATTCTTTTGTTATTTCGCTCGCTTGGAAACCAGTTGATTCAATTCCGCGAGCATAGCTTTGTAATCCGCTGATATCGTGTAATCAATGAACTATTTCTTCTATTCCTCGATAGAAGACTCGCCCAAAATGAAATTAAGCTTTGGCTGATTATCTAATTAATAAAGCTGTAATTAATCGAATTGAATACTTGAGTGGGCTGCCACATTTACTGGCAGCTTTTGAACTTATATTTTTTCTGGAAACTAAATTAGATATAACGTGTGACACCAAATAAAAAACTGTCTGGTGACAAGAACTTGATCTCATTCCCGATGGCTGCCGCTGCTTTTCTTTATTAAGCTAACGGGCAGTAATGCTCAATGAGCGGTTTCGAAGTTATAATGGTCTTTTAAAAAAAATTAATGAAAATGAGGTGCGTTATGCTTGGTTTACCTAGTGGTGAGGTGTTTTTAGTTCCTTGGACACGGTATTTGTCAAGATAGTTGTCGCGATTTAATGAAAATAAGATAGTTACGTTTGCGTTTTTTGCTCAGCCAGAATAGGCATAGCTTTTTCCGGGTTAAGCCAAACTTCTTCTTCCAAA
>NZ_JAVIFU010000081.1 GCF_031157315.1 Paenibacillus sp. LHD-38 | reverse complement strand
TACCTCTAATTTTAGGAGATTTTTTTCTGCCATGTACGCCGTAAAATTTACATTTTTAGCACAATTTAGCACAAAATAAATCACTTGAAACCTATGTTAGGTTTAATGCAACGCTACTGTGCTTAAATATAGATATTGATTGGTTATGACATATCGCCGGAGAAGGTTAGAAGAATGAAGGTTGATTGGAATGTTCTTAAATGGTCACCCCCACGGATATTGGTAAGCGGGTTTGCTCTTATTATATTACTGGGTGCACTGTTATTATCCATGCCGTTTGCATCGGCGAACGGGGAGAGGCTGCCTTTTCTAGACGCATTGTTTACGGCTACGTCAGCCACCTGCGTAACGGGGCTGGTTGTCGTAGATACAGGAACTTATTTTTCGGTTGCGGGTCAAGTTATATTAATGTGCCTGTTCCAGCTCGGCGGTCTCGGCTTTATGACAATGGCAACGCTTGTCGCGCTCGTGCTGCGCAAGAAAATTTCATTACGCGAGCGGTTATTGCTGCAGGAGGCCATGAATCAATCGAGCATGGAAGGAATCGTAAGATTGATCAGGCGGGTTATTGTGTATTCATTAACAATTGAGTTTGTCGGATTTATCCTTTTTTCCAGCAGGTTTGCATTTGATATGCCTATAGGGAAAGCGTTGTTTTTCGGTGCATTCCACGCCGTATCCTTGTTCAATAACGCCGGGTTTGATATTTTCGGAGAATACCGCAGCCTTACGCTTTATGTGCAAGACCCGATCGTCAATATTACCGCAATGATGCTTATCATAACGGGAGGCTTGGGCTTTGTCGTTATGTCGGATCTAATGGAATTCCGTAAAAATCAAAGATTATCCCTTCACAGTAAAGTTGTTCTTTCCATGACGGGAACGTTAATTTTAGTGGGTACAATCGTTATTTTTATTTTTGAATTTTCCAATTCCAAGACGCTTGGTTCGTTGGACTGGAGTGGGAAAATTTGGTCTTCTTTTTTCCAATCCGTTACGCCTAGAACAGCTGGAGCCAACACGCTTGATTATACGGCTCTACGCCAGGCCACCGTATTTTTTACGATAATATTGATGTTCATCGGTGCGTCACCCGGGTCAACCGGCGGAGGAATCAAGACTACCACCTTTACGACTTTGATTGGTGCTGTTGTTGCTATGATCCGCGGACGTGACGACATAGTGCTCTTTCGATACCGGCTCGGCAAAGATAGGATTTTCAAGGCGCTAACCATTACCTTAATTTCACTAGGGCTGGTCATTATCGTTACGATGATCTTGTCGATGACCGAGGATCAAGCTTTTATTAAACTGTTGTTCGAAGCGACTTCAGCCTTCGGTACGGTAGGCTTGTCCGTTGGTGTTACGCCAGAGCTCAGCAATGTTGGGAAAATAGTCATTGCGTTAACGATGTTTGCCGGTCGGCTTGGTCCATTGACGCTTGCTTATGCGTTAGGGCCGCGCACAGAAAAAGAATTGTACCGGCATCCTGAAGGCAAAATTACGATTGGATAGGAGACATACGCAAGTGGGAACAAAGAAGAAGCAGTTTGTCATTATTGGATTAGGTCGGTTTGGCTCGAGCCTAGGACGGGAGCTCGTTGAGCTCGGTCATGAGGTGCTCGGCATTGACAAGGATGAAGAAGCCGTTCAGGAAATGAGCGGCGTGCTGACTTATGCCGTTTCGGCCGATTGCACAGATGAGGAAACGCTGCGTTCGCTCGGCGTGCGGAACTTTGACTGCGGTGTTGTCGCAATTGGCGATGACATTCAATCCAGTATTTTGACGACGATTCTGCTTAAGGACTTAGGCGTAAAGCAGGTTGTCGCCAAGGCGATGAGTGAGCTTCATGGCCGCGTGCTTGAGAAAATAGGCGTTGACCGTGTCGTCTATCCGGAGAGAGATATGGGAATCAGGGTTGCGCATCAGCTCGTTTCTCCGAACCTGCTCGATTATATTGAGCTGTCAAAGGAATATACGATAGCGGAGCTTACGGTACCTCAATGCTTGGACGGTAAATCGCTGCATGATTTAAATCCGCGCGCCAGATTTGGCTGCAGCATCGTAGCCATTAATAAGCCAAGCGGTATTATTATTGCGCCTACGGCAACGGACGTCCTTGCTTTACGCGATGTGATGGTTATTATTGGAACGAATGAGCAAATCGAAGACTTTGAGGAAACAGTAATTCGCTAAGAATCCTCAGCTTCAAGAACGGAAGTGAAAGCAGTTGGAAACCGCAGCAACACCCGTCATTCATCATCTGTTTATATTGCTTATTCTCATCGTAACAGCCGGTATGCTGGCAGGCCGAGCGGCTGTCCAACTTCGCATTCCTGATGTAGCTGCTTTTATTATAGTAGGCGTACTGCTTGGACAGGGCTTGCACTGGATCAATGAATCAAGCAGCTCCTTAATTAACCAGCTGGTATTAATAGTAGGCTCGACCGTTATTTTATTTGACGGAGGGCGCAATATTAGTCTCCCCGGGCTAAGCAAAGTGAAATGGACGGTTGCATTGCTAAGTGTTCCGGGTGTTCTTATAACCGTTGCGGTCGTAGGCACAGCTATCCATTTTATTTTCGGCATAGAATGGATGTACGCGCTTCTCGCAGCCTCTGTTATCGCTTCGACGGATCCGGCTTCGATCATACCGGTATTTCGACAGGTTTCCATTAGGAAGAAGGTACGCGAGACTGTTGAAAGCGAATCAGCTTTTAACGATGCGACCGGCTCCATTATTACGTTTGCCTTAATTGCTGCGATAATGGGGAAATCGGCATTAGAGGCTGGACCTCTGCTTTACCAGTTTGCTTATACAGCATTTGGCGGCATTGCATTAGGCCTGTTGGTCGGCGCTGTCTCTGTATTCGTTGTGGCTCATCTGAAGCTGGGCATTTTACGGGACTACACGACCATCGCCATGCTGGCAACGGCTTTGTCTGCATACTTGCTTGGTGATTTATTGCATGTAAGCGGCTTTATGGCTACCTTTGTAGCGGGACTAATATGGGGAAACCCTCGGTTTTTGAAGCTGCAATTAGATGAAAAAGAGTCGGAAATCGTTCACTTCTCAGATAACGTGACGGTAATGCTGCGCATGCTCATTTTTGTGCTGCTCGGCAGCCAATTCGATCTCGCCTTGCTGATCGAATATGGCTGGCAAAGCTTTGCGGTTATCATAGTGCTTATGTTTATCGCACGCCCCATTACGATTCTCGCCTGCAGCCTTCCTGATCGGAAGGCAGGCTGGCAAAAAAACGAGCTGCTATTTATGATGTGGGTGCGAGAGACTGGTGTCATTCCAGCTGTTTTATCCGGGATGATCACGAGCGCCGGTATTCAATATGCGGACAAGATCGCTTCGATAACATTAATGGCCATTCTCGTTACGGTTCTGCTTCAAGCTAGTACTACTGCGTTTATGGCAAAAAGGCTTGGCATGGATTCGGAAGCTTAATATTGGAAATGCTGAGGACATCAGCCTCTTTAGAGGCTGATGTCCTTTTTCGTAATATAAGAGTATAAATTTTTACCTTATACGATGTTTATATTTCACCGCGAAACGAACTTTTGCCGCCAAGGACGGCGTCAGCCGTTTACGCTTGTAGGGAAGCGTGCGGCCAGCTCATTAATCCATAGCCGAACGGAAGGGCTTAGCGCGGCGGAATCCGCATGAATGAGCGAGGTTGTCCGCTTCGTATCTTCGAGCTCGCGTATAGGCATGACGATAAGCTCGTTATCTTCAAGAAGCTGATTGCGCATGTAGGATTGTGGAAGGAGAGTTGCGGCTCTGCATGTATGAAGCAAGCGCAAAATCGCTTCGAACGAATCAATTTCCATCCGCACATCCGGCTGGAGATGATACTTGTCGAAGAGCTCGTCGGTAAGTAGCCGGTACCATGTACCCTTGGAGAACAAGATCATCGGCATGCCGGTCAAATCCTGTATGCCAAGCGCGCCTTTGTCGGTTATGACCTGATTGCGCGGCAGCACAAGCGATAAATGATCCTCGAACAAAGGAATGCACCGGAGCGTGGAATCCTCAATGCTGGAGGCGACAATCCCGATATCTGCTTTATGGTCGCGTACGAGCGATACAATTTCATGGGTTTTGCCCGTTACCGCTTTGATATCGATTTCAGGGTGAGTGGAAGTCAGCCGTTGGATCAAATCCGGCAGCGTCGTTTGCAGTGTCGTCAAACTTGCGCCTATCGTCAGCGTGGTATGTCCCGTAGATGTAAATTCAGAGACGGTTTGCAAATATTTGCGATGGAGCTGGCGCAGCTCAAGGGCATATTCATAGGTAAGCTGGCCGATCCGAGTAAGCTCCAGCCTTTTGCCGATTCGGCGAAATAACGGCGAGCCCAGCTCCTGCTCAAGCTTGGCTATTTTGCGGGAGAGCGCGGGCTGGGACAAATTAAGCAAAACCGAAGCTTTGTTCATGCTGGATTGCTCGACGATTACTGTAAAGACATGCATCTCTTCATTCATGAAAAAAGCTCCTTATGTCATTTTGTTATAAGAAATTATAAAAAATAAGCAATTCCATTATAAGATGAAAAGGAGTAGGATGGGAAGTGTGGCTAATATGTGTCGACTTTTGTTGACGGAGGTACATGCTGGGGTTACAATGTAGAATGATTTGCCAAGCGTAACAAGCTGATGCCAGCCCTCGGCGGCACAGCGCTTCATTTGCGCTGAAATATAAGCAATGTATAAAGGAATATCCGATACATTCTTATATTTTAAAAAAAGCATGCTAGCACTCACAGTTTTGAAAGGAGAAGGAATGACATGAAAGGAAACTCGTATTTCTCGCGCAAGCTTCACTCGCTTCTCGGGATCATTCCGCTCGGCGGATTCATCGTCGTGCATGGTCTGACTAACTACCAGGCATTTGAGCGTGGACCGGAAGGCTTCAGCAAAGGTGTACATTTTATCAACAGCTTGCCTGTGATCCCGCTGCTCGAGATTTTCGGCATTTACCTCCCGTTATTGTTTCATGGTATTTACGGCTTATATGTCGCTTACCAATCGAACACGAATACGGGACGCTTCAAATACGGACGGAACTGGGCATTCACTGCACAGCGCGTTACAGGGGTAATCACCTTTGTATTCGTATTCTGGCACGTATTCCAAACGCGGATCCAAGTATATCTCGGCAACATTACGCATGAAGAGCTGGGCTCAACGATGAATCAAATTGCAAGCAGCCCTGTTTATTTTGTGCTTTATGTGATCGGTGTACTCGCAGCCGTGTTCCACTTCAGCAATGGCCTCTGGGCATTTCTGATCAGCTGGGGCATTACGATCGGCCCGAAAGCTCAACGTATCTCTTCTTACATTTGCATGGGCGTTTTTGTTATTGTATCCGCTTTGTTTATTCTTTCGCTTATCGCATTTACCGGCGACGAATTTAAAGAAGCTGCAAGTGCGGCATTGGCATTTACGAATATCGGTTAGTTTGTAGACAAGGAGCGAAACGTTATGGCTAAAAATAAAATTATCATCGTTGGCGGCGGTCTTGCCGGCTTGATGGCTACCATCAAAGCGGCAGAAGCCGGCGTACACGTTGATCTGTTTTCACTAGTACCAGTCAAACGTTCCCACTCAGTATGCGCACAGGGCGGCATTAACGGCGCTGTTAATACAAAAGGAGAAGGCGATTCTCCATGGGAGCATTTCGACGATACGGTTTATGGCGGGGATTTCCTCGCAAATCAGCCGCCTGTTAAAGCAATGTGCGACGCGGCACCTGGCATTATCCACCTTATGGACCGGATGGGCGTTATGTTCAGCCGTACTGCCGAGGGTTTGCTAGACTTCCGTCGTTTCGGCGGCACGAAGCATTCGCGTACGGCCTTCGCAGGCGCGACGACTGGACAGCAGCTTCTGTATGCGCTGGACGAGCAAGTACGCCGGTGGGAAGCAGCGGGTCTAGTAAATAAATACGAGCACTGGGAATTCCTTGGCGCGGTCGTTGATGACGACGGCATTTGCCGCGGCGTATCAGCGCAGGATTTGCGTTCGATGGAAGTGCACACGGTTCGTGCGGATGCGGTTATTCTTGCATCAGGCGGTCCCGGCATTATTTTCGGAAAAACAACAAACTCGGTTATCAATACAGGTACGGCTGCCAGCGCGGTTTATCAGCAAGGCGTGAACTACGCGAACGGCGAATTCATTCAAATTCACCCGACAGCGATTCCAGGGGACGATAAGCTTCGCTTGATGTCCGAATCGGCACGCGGTGAAGGCGGACGGATCTGGACCTACAAAGACGGCAAGCCTTGGTACTTCCTTGAGGAAAAATATCCGGCTTACGGAAATCTGGTGCCTCGTGACATTGCAACACGTGAAATCTTCAGCGTATGCGTTGATCAGAAGCTTGGCATCAATCAGGAAAACATGGTTTACCTTGATCTTTCCCATAAAGATCCGAAGGAGCTTGACGTGAAGCTCGGCGGCATCATTGAAATTTATGAGAAGTTCATGGGCGATGACCCGCGCAAAATTCCAATGAAAATCTTCCCTGCGGTCCACTATTCGATGGGCGGCATGTGGGTCGATTACAACCAAATGACGAACATTCCTGGCTTGTTCGCAGCCGGTGAGTGCGAGTATCAATATCATGGCGCGAACCGTCTCGGCGCAAACTCGCTACTATCGGCCATTTACGGCGGTATGGTAGCTGGTCCGAAGGCCGTGGAATATATCAAAGGCTTGAAGAAATCAGCTGAAGATGTTGCTTCCTCCGTATTCGATCGCGAGAACAAGCGTCAAACGGATAAATACAACAGCATCATTAACATGAACGGCAATGAGAACGCGTATGTCATTCACAAAGAGCTTGGCGAATGGATGACGAACAACATGACGGTTGTACGCTTTAACGATAAGCTGGAGCAAACGATCCACAAGATCAAAGAGCTGAAGCAGCGTTACGCGAACATCAACATTAATGATACAGCGCAATGGAACAACGCGGGCGTGGCATTCACCCGTCAGCTTTGGAACATGCTTGAGCTTTCAGAAGCAATGACACTTGGCGGATTGCTGCGCAACGAGAGCCGCGGAGCTCATTACAAGCCTGATTTCCCGGATCGCGACGACGACCAATTCATGAAATCGACGATTGCGAAATGGACGAAGGAAGGTCCGCAAATTTCGTACGAGGACATCGATGTAAGCTTGATCAAGCCTCGTAAACGTGATTACTCGAGCGACAAGAAGAAAGGAGAATAACGATGGCTGAAACGACTGTAGCTACAAAATCGGTTAAGTTTATCATCACGCGCCAAGACACTCCTGATTCAAAGCCTTATACGGAAGAGTTCGAAATTCCTTACCGCGCGAATATGAACGTAATCAGCGGTTTAATGGAAATTCAGCGTAATCCGAAGAAGGCTGATGGCGCGAGCACGGCGCCCGTTTGCTGGGACTCCAATTGCTTGGAAGAAGTATGCGGAGCCTGCTCGATGGTCATTAACGGCAAGCCGCGTCAAGCATGCAGCGCGCTAGTTGACAAGCTGGAGCAGCCCATCCGTCTTGAGCCGATGAGCACATTCCCAGTTGTCCGTGACCTTGTCATTAACCGTGAACGTATGTTTGGCGCTCTAAAACGCGTGAAGGCATGGATTCCGATTGACGGTACGTATGATCTAGGTCCTGGACCGCGGATGGCAGAAACGAAGCGTCAATGGGCTTACGAGCTATCTAAATGCATGACATGCGGCGTTTGTCTCGAAGCTTGCCCGAACGTGAACGATCGGAACAGCTTTATCGGTCCTGCGGCTATTTCACAGGTTCGTTTGTTTAATGCTCATCCAACAGGTGAGATGAACAAAGAAGAACGTCTGGATGCGCTTATGTCTGACGGCGGTATCGAAGGCTGCGGAAACTCGCAAAACTGTGTTCGCGCATGTCCGAAGGGCATTCCGCTCACGACTTCAATCGCTGCAATCAACAAGGATACGACTAAACATTTATTCAAAAAATGGCTTGGCATGTAGGCTGAGCGATAGGATGGAAGCCCTCGAAATTTCGGGGGTTTCTTTTTTTTGATATATAAGAATTTATATGTTTTCACATATAAATGTGCTTATATATCTCCGCGAAACGACTGCTTTTGCCACAGAGGACGGCGACAGCCGTTTACGCTTGTATGATATTGATTATTATTATCAATGATAGAAGATTGGGAAACCTTTGTCAATTACGTTGGGAAGGGAATAAAAATTAACGGAGAAATAAAAAAAACCGCCATAGCGGTTTCTTAGCTTACATCCATTGTTCGCCCCATTTTTGAATGGACTCGATGACTGGCTCCAGTTCACGGCCTTTGCCGGTAAGCTCGTACTCGATGCGTACGGGCATTTCAGGATATACCTGACGTTTAATAATCGTTATCGTTTCCAGTTCTTTCATCCGGTCCGTCAGCATTTTGTCGCTCATCTCGGGAATTTGTTCTTTAATCTCTTTGAACCGCTTAGGTCCTCCAAGCAATACCCGGATAATTCTGCCAGTCCACTTCTTACCTAATATGTCGGCTGCGGCTTCATACTTTGGGCACATTGTCGAATAATCCAACCGTATCACCCCGCTTTTTGTAATACTATTGTAGCATATGAACAAACTAAAAGTAAGTTCATTTGAGTGGGAATAGGTGTTATTTCAATAATATATATTTACTATATAAAAGTTAGACGTAAAATGGAAGGCAGACACCTTTCATTATAAACGGATAATGATTAAACCGAGTATGGTAAAGGCAAAGGCTGTCCACTGTACGAGCGTAAGCTTCTCCTTGTAAAAAAAAATGGCACCTGCCGCTACAACAAGGCTGTTTGTTGCAAAGATAGGCGCAGCCAGATTGGCTTGCCCCGTGGCAAGCACGATCGCATAAAGCTGCAAGCCGCCGTACGAGAAAAGGCCGGCAACGATGCCGAGCCAAAGTCCAGTTTGTTCTGCGCTGCGGGATGAAGCAGTTTTTGCCGGAACAAGAAACCAGAAAAGCGAAAGGGCATAGGCAATAAATAAAATCGGAGCGCTGGGAAGCCCAAGTTCCTCTGTCACCTTGAGGCCGCCATTCCGGAGTGCGAACATGACGATCGCGGTTGCAACGAGCAGAAACCATCGTTTTTCCGTAATCGTAAGAGGTTCCTTCCGTTTATGGGCAATGAAGATGACCGCTAGCAGAAGCAGTGATATTCCAATGGCCTCAGAAGCACTTAACGGTTCTTTGTACCACCATGTGGCCATCGCGATGACTAAGATGATATTCATGTTCGTTAGCGGAGAGGTTAAGCTGGCCGGTCCAAAATGCAAGGCTTTCATAAACAAGGCATTGCCCCAAGCAGAACCTGCACCTATAATAATCCCGGCAACCCAAATCTGCGGATCGGAAAGCCGATCGAATGTTCCTTCAAGCGCAGCATGTACGCCAAAGCCAAGCGTTCCAGAGGCGTATAATCCGAGCAGGAGCGTCTTGGATGAGCCGCCGCGCATTTGTGATACCTTCATCCACCAGCCTGCTAGTCCGAATAAAACAGCGCTGCTGATGGCGGTAATGAGCCACATTGATGTTCAACCCCTCAAATTTGTTACACAAATGAAATAGTTCTGTTATCGTCTCATTACATTAAAGGGCTATTATAATAAACAAGACCCCCTTTTTTAATATATCCTTTGGGACCTGCAGCGTGCAGGTCCACTTTTTTGTCTTTTTTTACGCTTATATCGGTACGATGACCTGCTGGCGCTTACGATAATAAACCCAATGCATAAAGCCGATCTCCTTCAGTCTCTGCTCCACGAGCTCCCATTCATCGCCGACTCTGCTTGGCAGGTGGGCATCCGATCCGAAAGTCACGTTCACGCCAAAGTGCAGCGCGCGCTCTAGGATCGCATCTGACGGATACCAGCCGCCGACATACTTGGTGCTGCCGGATGTATTAATTTCGATGGAAACCCCGCACTCAGCGATGGTCTTGAGTGTATCGTCGATTTCAGCATTTGCCGGAACGTCGGAGAACGCGGGATAATAGCCCTTCATCGCGTCGATATGGCCCAAAATATCGAACATCCCGCTTTGCGCGGATTGCTTTATGAGATCATAATAGCTTCGTTTCACTTCGATATGCTGCTTTTCATTTAAGTTTTTCCAGCGGTTCCGGTTGAAAATGCTCACCTCGCCTACTTGATGGACGGAGCCGATCAAATAGTCGAAGGGAACACCTGCGTAAGCAGCCTTATAGCTCTCTATGTGCTGAGGGAAGAAATCGGACTCCATGCCAAGCAAAACCTCGATTTTACCTGTGTATTTCTCCTTTAAACGAAGAACCTCTTGCACGTAGTTGGCGAAGTCGCTTCTAGCCATCGCAATACCCGGAGAAGGCTGATCCTCCTTATGGAAGAAATAAGGGGAGTGATCTGAAATGCCGATCACTTGAAGCCCGGCCTCCAGGCCTGCAAGGATATAATCTTCGATAGTTCCGTCTGCATGACCGCATCTCACATGATGGGTATGTAAATCGAATTTCATTAGTATTCTCTCCTTGTCGGGTTTCTGAAATGGATGTTGTTTATTCGCTGCTTATAAATTGATGCTCGGGCATGCCCTTTAAGTCGCTAAGAAATTGCTGCATTGCGGTATTGATGTAGCGTCCGGATTTATAGACGACACCGACGGGATGGCTCATATCCAGCTCATTTACTTTAATCATCTTTAGAGTACCCAATCGAACCTCGTTCGCAATGGAAAGCTTTGAAACAACTGCTGCGCCCAAATTGATTTCTACCATGCGCTTTACTTCTTCGCTGCTCGAGACCTCCATGACAACATTTGGTTGTATGCCGTATTTGCGGAATATTTGATCGATGAATTTGCGGCCAAGCGTATCCGGAGCCAGCATGATCATCGGAATGTCCTTGAGTGTATCAAAGGTCGTATGCACAAGCCGGCTCATGGGATGAGATGGCGATACGACGAGCTCGAATGTATCGTAATAAAGAACGGAGGAGGTTACGTTCGGATTTTTTTCGGTAAGGTATGTAATTCCGATATCGACAGAGCCGTTTTCGACGCTGGTCATAACCTGGGATGAGGGCATGGAATGTATCGTTGTTTTGATTAGCGGAAATTGATTTTGAAAATAAGATAGCACGCGCGGCAAAATTTGTATGGCAATGGAGGAAGTGGTTCCAAGAAGAATATGACCCTGCGGCGTTAAATTCAAATCGGACAGCTTATGCTTAAGCTCTTCCACAATCGTAAGGATTTGTTCGGCATGCTCTAGAAATACTTGTCCATGATCCGTTAAAGTGACTGGCTGATTACGATCGATGAGGACCGTCTTGAACTCATCCTCCAGACTTTTGATTTGCGCCGATACGGCAGGCTGGGTCAGATTTAGCATCTCGCCAGCTTTCCGGAAGCTCATCGTTTTGGATATCGTTAGGAGTGTTTCAAGCTGACTAATGTTCACGTCAATCCCCCTTTCAAAGGTACAATATTCTCAAATATGTATTTTCTCATTATAAAGGATACAAGTTGCAACAGCAAAAAAAGGACTGCGGCGCTTAGGGCATGATGACCATCGCGCTTGCAGTCCTTCTGAACCTAACCGTTTGTGGCGCCTTACAACCATTCCTTCTTGCGGAAAATGTAGAACATGCTTATGCCAAGCAGCAGCATTATGCCAAGCAAAATGTAGGAACCGAGTCGAAGATGGAGACCTGGGATAAAGTCAAAGTTCATCCCGTATATTCCTGTAATAAAGGTGAGCGGCATGAATATCGTCGTAATCGCGGTAAATACGCGCATGATTTCATTGGCACGGTTAGATACGCTGGACTGATAGGCCTCACGCAAGTTACCCATGAGATCGCGGTACGTATCGAAGGACTCTGCAATTTTGAGAGCATTCTCATATATATCGCTAAAATATTTTTGCAGTTGATCGTCAATAAGCTTTAAGTCTTTCTTATTAAGGGTAGCAATGACGTCGCGCTGCGGGCCAAGCACCTTCTTCAGCCACAATATTTCACCGCGCAAACCGATAATTTCGTTCAAATGCGATTTTTTGGTATGCATCAAAATATCTTCTTCGAGCGCTTCGATCCGGTTGTCGATCCGATCGCCGACAAGAAAATAGTTATCGACGACAATGTCGACGAGATGGTACAAGAAATAATCGGGCCGGCTGACTTCCTGCTCCCACAGCACAGGCTTTAAAGAACGCAGCTCATTAATTTTCTGTTTCGTAACGGTTATAATAAAGTGGCGGCCGAGGAAAATGTTCAGCGCCCTTAGAAAAATTTCTTCATCATCAAATCGAATGCTGTTTATAACAATGAAATAATGGCTTTCGTATATTTCGATTTTTGGACGCTGCTCCTCTTCGCTGAGGCAGTCCTCGACGGCCAGGTCATGCATGCTGAACAGCGGCTGCAGAACGGCTAGATCCTCCACGTCAGCGTCAATCCAGTAAAAACCTTCTTTTGTGGGAACTAAAGTTTCATTAATATCATCTATGGTCGTAAAGATGCCATTGCTTACGAGACGTATTTTCATCCGGAGTTACTCCTTTCTTTCGTTAGAGGAAACTGCCGGCTGAATTGGACTTGGCCGGCAGTAACCGTATTCGATCGTTTTCAGGCTTCGGTCTGTCGCCTTCCATGTCCGTTTGCACCCCTTTATTAATGGAATAAAAGAAATAATTCTTGTCTAGTATACTCCCGCATCAGCTTTACATTCAAGCACAAAAACAACGGATTTTAAGGGATATCTTCAGGATATGCAAAGGAGCTTCTTGACGCGATTAACAGAATGCATTAAAGTAAAGTTGAAACGTAACCGCGGAAAATTGAATAGACTACTTTCTTATCAAGAGCAGGCGGAGGGACTAGCCCGATGAAGCCCGGCAACCGGCGTGAAAAACGCACGGTGCTAATTCTTGCGGAAACATTATTGTTTCTGAGAGATGAGAGAGGCGGATGGCTTATTTACTGAGCATACGACCTTTTCTCACAGCAGAAAGGGTCTTTTTCATGTTCAAGCGGTCATACTGCCTAATGAGGAGTGAAAACCATGCCTATTAAAGTACCAGACCATTTACCGGCAAAAGAAATTTTGAGCAACGAGAACATTTTCGTTATGGATGAGAGCATCGCCTACCATCAGGATATTAGGCCGCTCCGGATCGCCATCCTTAACTTAATGCCTACCAAGGAAACAACCGAAACGCAGCTGCTGAGACTCATCGGTAATACACCGCTTCAGGTGGAGGTTGTACTGCTTCATCCAAGGACGCATACTTCGAAAAATACATCAGCCGAACATCTGGAATCCTTTTATAAAACGTTTGATGAGATCTCGCATGAATATTATGACGGGCTCATCATTACGGGCGCACCGGTTGAGCATATGCCTTTCGAGGATGTGAACTACTGGGAGGAATTAAAGGAGATCATGGATTGGAGCGCAAGGCGCGTAACTTCCACATTCCATATTTGTTGGGCGGCTCAGGCAGGACTTTACCACCATTTCAATGTGCCAAAATACAACCTGGACAGCAAAATGTTCGGCGTTTATCCGCATACCATCGAGAAACGCAACGTGAATTTGCTGCGAGGCTTTGATGAAATGTTTTTTGTTCCGCAGTCGCGTCATACGGAGGTTCGCAGAGAGGATATCGGGTCGATTGATAACTTGGAAATCCTTTCGGAATCGGAGGATTCCGGCGTATATATTGTTGCTTCAAAAGACGGCAAACAAATTTTCGTTACAGGCCATTCCGAATACGATCCGACCTCACTCAAGTATGAATATGACCGTGATCAAGCCAAGGGGCTTAGCATAGATGTGCCGAAAAACTATTTCCCGGGAGATAATCCCGCAAATTTACCGCGATCGACTTGGCGCGCACATGCAAACCTGTTATTTTCAAATTGGCTAAACTACTATGTATACCAGCAAACACCGTTTGATTTGGGTGGAGGCATTTAATAATAAAAAAGGAGCGCTACATTACAATGAAAATTGAAAGTCAATTAGCTCAGATTGGATCGATTAAAGAGCCTGTCACCGGTGCAATAAGCTTTCCCGTTTATCAAGCAACGGCATTTCGTCACCCTAAGCTCGGACAAAGCACGGGATTCGATTATGCCCGAACAAAAAGTCCGACTCGGGCAGTACTTGAAGAAGCAGCTGCGCAATTAGAGGCTGGTGACGCGGCTTTTGCCTGCAGCTCCGGCATGGCCGCTTTGCAAACGATATTTGCATTGTTCAGCCAAGGCGACCATTTGATCGTATCACTTGATTTGTACGGCGGCACATACCGTCTGCTGGAGCGGATTATGTCTAGATTCGGCGTAACTGCGTCTTATGTGGATACGAACGATATCGATGCGATGTCGACGCTGTGGACGCCAAATACCAAAGCGGTGCTTATTGAAACGCCGACTAACCCGCTCATGATGATTACGGATATCGAACGCGTAGCGGCATGGGCGAAGTCGAAGGGCTTGCTCACTATCGTCGACAATACGCTGCTAACGCCGTTCTTCCAACGCCCAATCGAGCTTGGCGCTGACATTATCATTCACAGCGCGACCAAATATTTGGGCGGCCACAATGATGTGCTTGCAGGCCTAATCGTGACTAAGGGCAAGGAGCTGTCCGATGAAATGGCCTTCCTTCATAACTCGATCGGCGCGGTGCTTGGACCGCAGGATTCATGGCTGCTAATGAGAGGGATGAAGACGCTGGCACTCCGCATGGAGCGTCATCAACACAATGCGACAACGATCTCGAACTATTTGCTCGAGCATCCGGCTGTCGAGGATGTTTATTACCCTGCTCTGCCGCATCATCCCGGCCATGAAATTCAGAATAAGCAATCATCGGGCAATACGGGAATCTTCTCATTCCGACTCAAGGATGCCCGTTATATCGAACCGATTCTTCGTCATATCAAGCTTATTGCTTTCGCGGAAAGCCTCGGCGGCGTAGAATCCTTAATGACCTACCCGGCCGTACAAACGCATGCGGATATTCCGCTTGAAATCCGTCAAGCCATTGGCGTTGATGACCGCCTGCTTCGTTTCTCTGTCGGAATTGAGCATGCGGATGATTTAATCGCTGACCTTGCGCAGGCGCTGGAAGCAGCAAGACGCGAAATCGAGGAGGTTCAATAACCGATGAGCAATGAAACGAACAATAAGAAACCTCAGGATCGGCGTTTTGCTACGAAGCTGCTTCATTTTGGCGCAGAGATTGATGAACAGACGGGCGCTTCAAGCGTACCGATCTTTCAAGCTTCAACGTTCCATCATCATGATATTTTCGAGCCGCCGCAATATGATTACAGCCGCTCTGGCAACCCTACCCGTCAAGCGCTCGAAGATTATATCGCGCTGCTTGAAGGTGGAGCACGCGGCTTCGCTTTTGCCTCAGGCATGGCTGCAATCTCAACTACGTTCCTGCTGCTGTCTCAAGGGGAGCATGTTATTGTAACGGAGGATGTATACGGCGGAACGTACCGTTTGCTTACATCAATTTTGGATCGGCTAGGCATTGAATCTACATTTGTTGACATGACCGATTTCGAGGCGGTTAAAGCAGCGCTTAAGCCAAATACGAAAGCGGTCTTTATGGAGACGCCTTCGAACCCGACGCTCAAAATTACGAATATTGCAGAGACTACTGGGTGGGCGAAGGAGCACGGACTGCTTACCATGCTCGACAATACGTTTATGACTCCGTACCATCAACGTCCGATTGAGCTTGGCGTAGACATTGTGCTGCACAGCGCAACGAAATTTCTAAGCGGGCACAGCGATGTGCTGGCCGGTCTTGCGGTAACCGCCGACGAAGCGTTAGGCAAGCGTCTGAAGCAGCTTCAAAATGGAATGGGCACTGTGCTTAGCGCGCAGGAGTCTTGGCTGCTGATGCGGGGAATGAAGACGCTGCAAACCCGGATGGAGCATAGCGAGCGCAGCGCGCGCAGATTGGCTGAATGGCTCTCAGAGCATAAGGAAGTATCAGCTGTTTATTATCCTGGTCTTCCTAATCATCCAGGCCGGGCCATTCACGAGAAGCAATCACTTGGATATGGGGCTGTCGTTTCCTTCGATGTAGGAAGCGGAGAACGTGCTAAAGCCATGCTGAATAAAGTCCAAATCCCGCTTGTAGCGGTAAGTCTGGGCGCGGTGGAGAGCATCTTGTCCTATCCGGCGATGATGTCGCATGCGGCAATGCCTAAAGAAGTTCGTCACGCCCGCGGCATTACGGACGGCTTGGTACGGTATTCAGTGGGACTAGAGGATATTGAGGATCTTATCGAGGATTTAGATAACGCGCTTCGTGCCTAAAAGGGATGAAATGCAAGAAAAACACGGTTGTTCTTACGAACACGCCGTGTTTTTCCTTATTTCAAGGCGAGAGAGCATCATATGGCATGTGACTTCAACCAGCAATTTATGATAGGATAAAGTGATCGATTGTTTACTCAGAACGGGAATTTACTAAGAACGGGAATAAGGAGGTCTTGCGGAATGGGAACGTTGGACCATATTTTGGATAAAGCATTGCGCGGCGAGCGAATTGCGCTCGAAGAAGGCATGGAGCTGCTCGCTTCAGATCAGATTGAGAAAATGGGGCATGTAGCCAATCAGATCATGCTGAGGCATCATCCAGAGCCAATTACGACTTTTGTTGTTGGCCGGAATGTAAATTACACGAACGTTTGCGATGTTTATTGCCGTTTCTGCGCATTTTATCGCGCGCCGGGCTCCAAGGAAGGTTATGTCCTGCCGGATGAAACGATTTTGAGCAAAATTCAAGAGACCGTCAATGTTGGCGGTACGGAAATTCTAATGCAGGGCGGTACGAATCCGAATTTGCCGTTTACGTATTATTTGGACCTGCTCCGCAAAATCAAACAGCATTTTCCGGATATTACGATGCACTCCTTCTCTCCTGCGGAAATTCAGAAGATGAAGGTCGTATCCGATGGTCTTTCGCTGGATGAAGTCATCAGGCAGCTGCATGAAGCTGGTCTCGATTCTTTGCCGGGGGGCGGAGCTGAAATATTGGATGACCGTACCCGCCGCAAGATAAGCCGGATGAAGGGCTCATGGACGGACTGGATGGATGTCATGAAGTCGGCTCACCGCCATGGGATGAATACAACGGCTACAATGGTGTACGGACTAGGCGAGACGGTTGAAGAGCGTGCACTGCATATGCTCCGCATCCGTGACGCTCAAGATGAATGTATTGCGAACAAATATGATTCCACTGGATTTTTGGCGTTTATTTCTTGGCCGTTCCAGCCGGACAATACGAATCTGAAGCTTGAGAAAGCAAAGCCAGAAGAGTATCTCCGTATCGTTGCGGCAAGCCGCATCATGCTTGATAACATACCGAATTTCCAATCGTCATGGGTGACGATGGGGCCTGAGATGGGTAAGCTGTCGCTATCATACGGCTGCAACGACTTCGGAAGCACGATGATTGAGGAAAATGTAGTTTCGGCTGCCGGAACGACACATAAAGTCAACATTGAACTTATTCTTGAACTCATTCGCGAGGTTGGCAAAATTCCAGCCCAGCGTGATACAAAATATAATATTTTGAAAATTTATAATGAAACGGATAAAGCCGATCTTGATTTTGTCATGCAAAACTAAGCTCGCTTCAGGTGACGATTATAAATGATTAGACGTTTGTGTATTGTTTCTCCTTAACCGGACGGAGCATTATACAAACGTTTTTTTGTTATCTTGCTTCCCTTACATTCCAATGTCTTCATCGTATATCCCCGTACGCGGCACCATATACTGATAAGGAAGGAAAGGGGTGAGCTTATGGAGCTATTCACGGTATCGTTGCCTGCAAGTCTCCAAAAGTCAGTGAGTAAACTAATGGAATTATTGAAGGAACAAGCGCTCGTCGATTTACATATCGGCTCAAAAACGGAGCAGCCTGCGGTAATTGAGTTTTTGCAGACATCCGAGCAGGATGTTCGGTGTCAGGCTATACTACCGCATTTTCAGCTAAAGCTTCATGCTCAAGCTGTTTATCATGCAGCAGCGTTAGGTGTTGCTGAATTTGTTGTAAGCGAAATGGAGCCTGGCATGCTTGCGGCTATTATTCGCAAGAAGTATCGCAACAATAATTCGGCCGATGCGGCCGCGATCGAAAAGTATTGCCATGATTTGCTTCACGGCAAAGAATGGGATGGTTTAGGTACAAGATTTTTAGATGCAGATCGATTGAGGCGCAAGAATAAGGTTGCAGCTGAGGTCGAACTTTTTTTACAAGAAAATACCGAGCTAAACGTGAAGGGATTTACCTCCTTCAGGCTTGAGCCATACCGCAAGGAATTAGCTGAGGTAGTAGAATACGCATTGGATGAATATGTCCTTGATAAACAATACCAGGAGTTTATTTCCCTGTTAAAATATTTCGTGTTTCTTCAGGACACGAAGCTGCCGATGGTTCATTTGCTGCATAAAGGCGGGCATGATTTTATGCTTTACGATAATAGCTTTCAGCCGATTGATCCCAATCCTCCATCAGACCGAATCGTAGCAGAAATGCTTGAAACGGAAATGAATATCGAGGATATGGTGATCAGCTCATTGATTGCTGTATCGCCAAAGCATATTACGATTCATACGAGACAGCCTGACATGCAGGTTATCCGCACGATTGAAACGATTTTTGATCAGAGGGTAACGGTATGTGTACAATGCGCATCCTGCAGCAGCAGCCTCGATGAGCTCGTTCAGCCGTAAAGGAAACGAGCGGTACCCTGTCAATTGTCTGTGAAAATGTCACTTTAACTGTTCTATGAAAATGTCACTTGCTAAAATGGAGGCCGCCCTTACCAGGAGGCCTCTGAAAAACTGTTGTGCTGTGAATACATAGCATCTTGGAAGGCTCTGCGTTTTGTGTTACGGTTAGTAATGTTGTTGTCATACGTGGTTTTCCACGGATGATCGTCGGCGGGTTTGCGTTGGGGCGCAG
>NZ_JAVIFU010000080.1 GCF_031157315.1 Paenibacillus sp. LHD-38 | reverse complement strand
ACCATCACCGATATCAGTGGGGACTAAAAAAGATGACTCCTGTTCAGTACAGGAATCATCTACTAAGTGCAGCTTAACACTCTTTTTTTCAAAGTGTCCTTGACTAAGGGGCCAGTTTAGTCCATTGGACCAGCGGGTCTTCTTTTTTTTCAGCAGCTCATTCGCGATGCATCTCAATAGCAAGCTAGCCGCGTGCTCTCTTGGAAGCAGAAGCTTTCTGCAAAAGTTTCTGTTCCCAAAACTGCGCCTTTGCCTTCTTAATGCGAGCCAGCTCTCTTCGTTTCTCCTCACTCATAACCAACGCATTGACATTCGCGATGACAATCAGTGAAGCAAACGCGAGCCACACTAGTCCAAATACACTCATTAAGCTCCACGGCGCGCTTAGTTCCAGACGCGGAAACGCATATACGAGCATCGCAAGCGCTATAAGCAAATACAATACATGACGGCCTTTTCCGGAAAACATGCCTTCAGCTCCTTCACTGAGTCATAAGCGGCCAATCATCTTGTCCGCATTACCATTCTATGAAGCAGGGACAGGTTATATGTCTTTTATCTTTTACCGCCAAAGGACGGCGACAGCCGTTTACGCTTAATCTACGATAGACTTCAATACATCAGACATAATGCGGTTAACATCCTCGAACACGACCGCAAAGCGGCGCTCCGCATCGAGCAGCTTGCCGATCAGCGGATTTTGCGAGATGACCTCGTAGAGCTTGTTCATCTTTTCCATGTCCTCGGCAGAAGGTTCTTCACCGGCCATCATTTTTTGCTGCAGGAAGGTTTGGCGCTCGCGAAAATCATCCAGCATGCTTTTGGCCTCGGGATTGGCTTCCGCTTCCTCCTTGGCGAGCTTCAGCAGCTTTGCTTCCTCGCTATCCTTAAGCGCTTTGGCTAATTCATAAGCTTTGTCATATACATTCATCCGTATCTCTCCCATTCCTTTAAGTTCTTATTTATTATTCTATTGGTTCAATCATAACCCCTCATCGAAAGAAGAGCCAAGTCCTTTATGGAAAAGCTAACGAAAACTACACAAGCATACGGCCCGTTTCGGATTCACAAAGGGATAGATGTCCTCATATGATGAAGTAATTCGTGTAAAACACCTATAGGCCGCTTACCACTTATCGTCATCCTCCTGCTTGGAAGGAGATTTATGATGCTCAAATCGAAAGTAGCCGTACAGGTGATCAGCTCCGGCATGCTTCCGGAAGATACGCTTATGCTTGGCGAAAAACTTGTAAGGCAGTGGAAAATCCCTCAAGGCCAGCACATCATTTTGAAGTTTGGTGCTTTTCGGCAGCATGTGAAGATCATTCCTGTCGCAAAGTACGATGGAATGAGAATGAGCCAAAGCTTAGCCAGACTAATGGGGTTATCAAACGGCACAGCCATTCGACTGCAATATAAAGCCAGCACAGCTACACTTGTTATGGGACCGTTAATCGGCGTTCTAGTCAGCCGGGATTACCCGCATATGCCGGATAAACCCTTTGGTTCCATTACCATGTTTTGCAGGGAGCTTGTAGAAGCCTGTACGGCGCAAGGCGCATACGTTTATTTTTTCACACCGAACCAGATCGGCACAAGTCTCGACAATGTTGACGGTTGGATCTATGCAGACGGCTGGCGCAAGGCCACTATGCCTGTTCCCGATGTCGTCAATAACCGTCTAACCTCACGGAAATTGGAGAATAGACCCAGCGTACAACATTTCATGAAAGAAGTAAAACTGCAGCATCAGACGACCGTTTTCAACGAAAAGTTTTTGGATAAAACCGAAGTTTTCGACGCGCTGAAGAAAGATGAAACCTTAGTCCGCTATTTGCCGGAATCGCATTTGCTTCGAAACTACACGACGCTGAAGTCGATGTGTTCCCGGTACAACAGCGTATTTCTCAAACCGGTTCGCGGCAGCTTAGGCAAAGGAATCATTCGGGTAACGCGTCTCGACGCGGGCAATTATCAAGCCATGTACGCAACCGCGGCTGGCACTCGCAGACAGCAGCATACCAGTTTGCTTCAGCTGTTCTCATCCCTTTCCGTCAAGATGAAAACGGTACGGTATCAAATTCAACAGGGGCTGCAGCTGATCGAGATCCAGAAGCGGCCGGTCGACTTTCGCGCACTCGTCCAAAAAAACGCCAGCGGTAAATGGACGATTACATCCATTGTGGCCCGAACGGCCGGAAACCATCATTTTGTCTCGAATTTGGCACGCGGCGGTACGCTCAGCACGGTTGGCGAAGCCGTTGCAAAGTCTAACTTGCAAGCCGGGGTCAGCAAGCAGGACGCGGTGTATCGGCTCCAACAGGCTGCACTTAATATCGCAAGGGGCGTGGACACCCAAATCCCGGCACATTTTGGGGAACTTGGCATCGACCTTGCAATGGATACGAGCGGTCGCGTATGGCTGCTCGAGGTGAATTCAAAGCCTTCCAAAAACGATAATACGCCGCTGAATGACAATAAGATTCGCCCGTCTGTCCGCATGATGATTCAATATTCCCGATTCTTATCGGGCTTTTAACGGAGGCTTCCATGCAGGCTCAAATGGTCATACTCGGTATTGTCGTCGCCTCGATTACCCTGGATCGCGAATCAAAGCCCATTTTGCCTGAGCCCTCCTTCTACAGAGCGCTCAGCCTAGCAGGCAAGCAGCTTGGTATCGATGTTTATGTATTTGCCGCGGAAGGTTTTCCGATGCATTCGAAGCAGCTCTTTGGCTACCGCTGGGAGCAAAATCGCTTTACACGTCAGCCCGTACCGCTGCCCGATATCGTATACGATCGATGCTTTTTTACCGATGCGGGCCAAAGGTTAGGCTGCCGCCGCATGCTGAGCAAGCTGACTCAAATCAAGCCCCATCGGCTGCTAAACGGAACGCTTCCGGCAAAGCTTACGGTATATGAGGCACTTAAAGGGCAGAGCTTACTGGAAAAGCATTTGCCCCATACGCTGCCGTTCATCGCAGCAAAGCAGCTACTGCGGCTAGCTGAACAGCATAGCGGCGGTATGATACTAAAGCCCTCTTCAGGCATGCAGGGCAGAGGCATCGTCCATGTGACGCGCTGCCTGCTTGAGCGGTCTACGCTCGTAACAGGCCGCAGCCGCCAGAACAATTCCTTTACGATCGCTTTTACGGAGGATCAAGCTTTTGAAAAATGGATCACGCGTTTCGTTAAGCACTCCTCCTATTTAATACAGCCTTATTTAGAGCTTAGCGGGGAGGATAACAAGCCGTTTGACGTAAGGGCACTCATCCAAAAGGATGAAAAAAGCAGCTGGTCAATCTCAGGGGTTGCAGTGCGTACAGGTCAAGAGGGATCCTTGACGTCCAATCTGCACGGAGGCGGCGGGGCTCATGCAGCCTCTCAGCTGCTTTCTGCCAAAATTGGCAAGTCAAAAGCCGAACGTTTGCTAGAGCAGATCCATACAATAAGCAAGCAAACAGCAGAACGACTGGAAAATAAATTCGGCAGACTTGCCGAGCTTGGATTAGATTATGGTATTGATAAGAGCGGCCGGCTATGGCTGCTCGAAGCGAACTCCAAGCCTGGTCGCTCTTCCTTTCAAATCATAGGCGACCATGAGGCCGAGCGGTTTTCGATTGAAAGACCGCTTTTATATGCACGCACTCTGACTAGGCGCTTATCACCGTCCTTTGTAGCCAATGAATTCGCAAACGGCCGTCTTCATCATTCAAGCACCGACAACCTATTACGGCCTTTCAACGTTCAGGAGGTTCATCGATGAGTTTGACAACTTGTAACGTACATTTCTCACAGCAATCAAATAAAATCGTATATCTGTCCAGCCCGCTGTTAAAGCATCTAAAGCTCTCCGGCAAAAAATCGGTTCACCTCAAGCTTGGCAATGAGGTGATCGTCGCTGAAATAAAGCAGCTGAAACGGCCCGGAAATCATTTGTATTTATCAGCAGGCGTCCGCCAATCGATTAAAGTTCCGAAATCAGGCAACGTTTATGTGCTTAATTCCGGTGAAAATGAGGTTCAGCTCGGACCGTTAGTCGGCATACTGAGCGATAACCCCATACGATCCGAAAGCAATCCCTTCGGTCCCCGCACCGGGTTTATTAAGCAGGTCATCCAAACCGGCGAGTCAAAAGCTTACCTCTTCGGTTTTACGCCGAGCGACATCAACTGGCAGCAGGAAACAGTCAACGGCTACTTCCTGAATTCGCAGGGCGGCTGGTACCGTAAAATCGTGCCGCTGCCGGATGTCGTATACAATCGGCTGCCGAGCCGGAAAGCGGAAACGTCCGCTTCCATTAACTCGCTGCGGGAGCGCTTTGTTCGCCGCAAAATCCCGTTTTTCAACTGGAGCTTCTTCAACAAAGCCGATGTTTATAAGCTTCTAGATAATGATCCGGAAGCTTTGAACTATCTGCCCGAATCCGTTTCCGGTCCTTCTGCCGAAAAAATAAAGGAAATGCTCGAGAGGCATCAGTTTCTTTATTTCAAACCTACCGCAGGAAGTCTCGGCGTCGGCATTTATCGTCTGACCTATCATCCGAAGCGCGGTTATTTCGCACGTTACCGCAAGGGCAGCGAAAATGTACTTCTGCGGTTCAATAATTTTAGCAGCCTTATGCGGATGCTTCAGGCAAAGCACGGCAGCAGCTTGAATCATTATGTCGTTCAGCAGGGGATCCGCCTCGTCGAAATAGACAGCTGCCCGCTCGATTTCCGCTTCCATATGCATAAGAACGGAAATAACGAATGGATTCCCGCCGGCATAGGAGCCAAGAAAGCAGGACGCGGCAGCGTCACGACACATGTCAAAAACGGCGGTTCACTCATGACGCCTGAGCAAGCCCTCAGCAAGACGTTCGGAACGGAAGCCGAAGCCGTGCTTGAAAAAGCGAAGCTCGCCTCCATCAAGCTCTCCGAAGCGATCGAACGCAACTATCCGCACCGCCTCGGCGAGCTGGGACTGGATCTTGGCATTGATAAGGACGGGGAAGTGTGGATGTTCGAGGCCAATGCCAAACCTGGCCGTTCGATCTTCAAGCATCCGGCGCTGCGTTCCGAAGGGCGGGCTTCACTGTCTTATATCTTAGAGCACTGCCTTTACCTCAGCCGCTTCCAAGGCCAGGGAGGTAATAACTGATGGACAGCATACTTCCCGGAGACTCGGATTCCAGAGAGCAGCGCGCCGGCAGAACCGTTCTCGCCATTTTGACAATTGAGGATAATATACAGCTTTTTCGCGGCAACCGCAGCAACTTTGTTGATATTATCCGAACCGGCCAATCCATGGGCTTTATCGTCTATGTTCTGACCGTCAAAAACCTGCTGCTCACAAGGAGCACCCTCAAGGGCTTCGTTTACAACGAGCACGAGGATAGCTGGCAGCAGCGCCTGCTGCCTTTTCCCGACATTATCTACAATCGGATTCCCCTGCGGGAGGATGAGATTCAGCCCGCGGTCAAGCAAAAAATCAATGCCTGCCAAAAGCATCCGCGAGTGACCCTGTTTAATCCGGCTTTCTTCAACAAATGGGATCTCTTCGAATGGCTCCGTTTATCGAAGACGACCAAACCCTATATTCCTACGACGCGCAAGCTGATAACGATAACAGGCCTTGGCCGGATGATGCAAAAGCATTCCTATCTCTATTTAAAACCCGAGAGCGGAAAAGCCGGCAAAGGCATAATGACGATTAAGGTTTATGCCGAGAAGCAGCTCCCCTACCGGCTGAAAATTCAAGAAAACAAAAAAAGCGCCACCTACAACTGCTCTACGATCTATAAGCTCTGGAGCCGTATCCAGAAGCAAAGCGGCGGAGAAGCCTATATTGCGCAGCAGGGGATCAGGCTTGCTTCTTTCAATGAGAGAAGTTTCGATCTACGTGCGCTTGTTCAAAAAAACCAGCGCGGACAATGGGATATTACCGGAATTGGCGCGCGGATCGCCGGCGTTTCCAGTATTACAACCCATGTTCCGCGCGGCGGGATGATTGATGATCCCGAAAAGCTGCTCGTTAATTCATTTAATGAAGAGCAGGGGCGTAAACTGCTAATAAAAGCTAAAAACACCGCCGTTCTGATTGCCAAACAGATTGAACGTGCTTCCGGTCAACTGCTTGGCGAGATGTCAATGGATTTAGGGGTGGACAGTTACGGCAACATGTGGTTTTTCGAAGCGAATTCTAAGCCAATGAAATTCGATGAACCGCATATTCGCAAAAAATCACTGGAACGTATTTTTCATTACGGCGCTTATTTAGCAAGGCTAAAAACAGAAAAAGCGGGAGGCGCATAACATGGAACTAGAGCTGCTTACACCGGAATCATGGTTAGCGGAACAAAAAAGACTCATAGGCTTTTCCATACGATTCGGGGATAAGCGGCTTGCCGTATCGACCATCCATGCGCTTCGCAAGCTTGACCCCGCTTTACTTGAAGAAGGATTGAACCGTCAATGCGGGGCGGTGGCTGTCATTGCGAAGCATGGCAGCCGCATCGTCGGCTTCGGCTTTGCCGAGGCAGGCGGCGAAGCCGCCTGCATGGTCGTCGTTCACCCGGAAGCAAGAAGCCTCGGGATCGGCAGCTCCCTCTTTCAGGCCATGATTCAGCGCTTAGGCAAGCTCAGCTGCAATGTTGCTGCGGATAACACCGCTAGCATGGCGATGTGCTTTCGCTTAGGCATGACTGCCGTATCCATGCATAGAGGTCCAACCGGCAAACCGACGCTTCGTTTTGAAAGGGGAATCACGAATGACACAGCCCATCCTAGGCATCCTGACTTTGTACCTCAATGAAGCAGGCTTGCTGGAGGAGCGATCCATTTATCAAAAAATGACTTCCGCCGGACGAAAACTAGGACTTAGCGTCTTCGTTTTTACCCCGAAGGATGTCAATTATACGGGAAATACAATTCATGCATGGTTCTACGACCCAGACTCTAAGACTTGGTCGCGCAGGTGGACCTCATTTCCGAATATGATCTATGACCGATGCCGCATCCAGCGCTCCTACCGCTTCGAGCAGCTTAAGAAATTCCGCAAAACCTATGGTCATCTTACCTTTCTTAACCGCATGCTGCGAAACAAATGGACCGTTCACCGCACCCTGTCAAAGGATGTCCGCTTTAAAGGGTATCTGCCGGCAACCAAATATATCGAAGACAGTCACGTCGTTTCTGACATGCTTAGGAAATATCCGCTCGTCTATCTAAAGCCGATTAACGGCACAGGCGGAAGAGGTATTTTACGCATTGAGAAGCGGAAGGACGGACAGCTTCATATTCAAGGTCGCGACCAGGAAAGACGAATTATCCGGCCGCAAAATATTTCAGCAGCAGAACTAAGCAGCTATTTGGCGCCATGGAATTTAGAAAGCAACCGTTATATTGCCCAGCAGGGCATTCATATAAAACTTACCAGCGGGCGCGTACACGATTATCGCATGCTCGTCCAAAAAAACGGCGAAGGCGCATGGGAAGTAACGGGATGCGCGGGCAGAATTGGCGCCGCCGGCAGCATCACGTCTAATTTACATGGCGGCGGAAGTGCTGCAACGATGAGTGCATTGCTGAAGGAATGGCTGGGCGATGAGTCCAAGGCTGAGCAGGTAAAGCAGGAGGCCGAAGAACTCGGCGTAGCGATTGCAGCTTATTTAGAGCTCAGCTACGGCAGGCTTTGCGAGCTTGCGCTCGATTTGGCCATTGATCGCAAAGGCGGCATTTGGCTGCTTGAGGTTAATCCGAAGCCAGCACGGGAGGTATTTGCACAGGCTGGCGAGAAAGAGGTTTACCGCAAAGCCATTATTCGTCCGCTCGAGTATGCACTTTGGCTCTATAATCAGAAGAAAAGCAAGAAAGCCAAGGTAAAGCCGGCAGCCGTTTCTGACGTTCAAGCGGGCTTTAAGCGTGATTGAATGAATAGGAATCTATTATAAAAATAAAACACCTGTTAGGGGCCTGCGTCAAACCGCAGCCTCTTAACAGGTGTTTTTATTTCATGTTACTTCAGCTCATAGCCGTTCATTTGCAAATGGGCCTTGAACATCTCTTTTGACGATGGCAATTCCTCTGCTCCAGGCCATGTCTGCGCATCCCATACGCCTGACTGCTTAAGGGCACGCGGACAATGGATGAAGCATTCCTGAACCTCCACGATAACAGCAAGCTCAGCTGTTTTACCGCTCCATTCCATCTTTTCGATAAGCTCCGCATTCCGTGAAATCGATGCGCGTCCATTAATGCGCAGCACCTCCTGCATGCCGGGAATAATGAACAGCATCCCGATTTGCGGATTTTGCAGTATATTCAGCAAAGAGTCGATCCGGCGGTTTCCCGGCCGTTCCGGATAGATAAGCCGGTGATCATCCAGCGTCTTCACGAAGCCGGCATCATCACCGCGCGGCGACGAATCGCATCGTCCCGCCGCATCCGAAGTCGATAAGAAAAACAAGGGGGATAAGGATAAGAAGTGCCGAATATGGTCCTCCATTTGAGAAACGCTTTTCTTAACAACCGCTTCATGCGGGGTACCGATAATCTCTTTTAACTGATCAGCGGTCACGATTAAATCATTATCCAAGCTTGCTTCAGCCACAATTGCGCTCCCTCTGCCATTCGCTCTAATCGGCTGACTAACCGGATCTCACGGCGCATTCAGACATTAGAGGCGAGGCTAATTCATTTATTTCTCCAGCAGTCCCGTAAGTTCGCGGAAATCGGAAATCAATACATCTGCACCGTCAAGCTCCGCGGCACGTCCATAAGTCGCGTAGGCACAGCCAATGGTTTGCAATCCGTTTCCTTTGCCCGCTTCCACATCGGAGGAACGGTCGCCGACCATCCAAGCGGATTGAATGCCATGATCTTGAAGCAGGCGCGCCACTAGATCAACCTTGCTCGAAGTCGCGTATTCACCTGCGCTGTAAAGACCGTCAAACAGCTCATCAATTCCTTTATATCGGGCAACGCCCTTCACATAGTCTTCCAGACCATTGCTTGCGACAAACAGCTTAACTCCGCGTGACTTGAGCTCGCGCAGCGTCTCCTTCACATGAGGATAAAGTTCGCCCTCTCCCCCTGCCAAGCCCTCTAGCTCATACTGGAGCAGTAAATCATCAGCCCGTTTCCGAGCAGCCTCCGTGCTGTCTGGCATGACTTGTCGCCAAATGTCTTCCAGAAGCATCCCTAAGCAGCTAAGCAAACGCTCTACTGGCGGTGTTTCTTGCATGTACAGCCGTTCCTCCCGAAGCGTCTCAAACACGCGGTGATGAACAGGCACAAGCAGTGTATCGGTCTCAAACAGCGTGCCATCCATATCGAATATTACAGCCTCCGGCAATCGAAGCTTAAGCTCACTCATGGTTAAATCCTCCTTCAAAGTCTGCTCTTATCATACTGGAATTCGGGAATTAACCGCAAGCTTGCAGCTAGTCTTTTTGATGGTATACAAATGCCTATAAGCTTTAGCCTGCTGACATTACTCCACGCAGCAATGCACACAATTTGTGTGTTTGGCACGGAATTAATGCTAATGGCAGACAAGCAGCAACCTGCGTATGCTGACAGCAACGGGAAGGAGTTGTTAGCTTTATGGTAAAAAACAATATCGTCATTACGCTGCTTGGGAGCGGCGGAGGTGTAGGTAAAGCAGTGCTGGCCCTTTTGGAACGAGTCAATCAAGATGTGCATGCTCCGCTCCATAAGGAATTAACAAGCAGCAAGATTCACTGTGTAGATGTAAAGCTTCAGAATCACGATGAAATCTCAGCCTATTACCCTCAGCTTGCCAATCAGCTTGTGCTTCACCAAATTGACCTGCAGGATGTGAACAAATTCAAGCATCATCTGATTCAAACGTCTACTACTCTAGTGATCGACGCATCCTGGGCAGATACGTTAAACATGCTTGAATGCTGCAATGAGCTGGCTGTCGCATACGTGAATACCGCTATAGAGAACGCGGAGGTGGATGAGCTTAACGAGCTTGAAGGCTTTACGCTCATTGAACGTTATGTAAGGTTAAAAGAACACAAAAGCAAATACGCCGAGCTGCAAGCTATTATTGGGTCAGGAATGAACCCTGGCGTCGTGCAGTGGATGGCTATCTCGCTCATGCAGGAGCAGCCAGACAAGATGCCGCTGGCCTGTTATATTGTGGAAACAGACAACAGCTTTTATGCCGATCGAACGCTGCTTAAACCAAAAACGATTTACAGTACATGGTCACCCGAATGTTATTTGGATGAAGCGATTCTGAATTATCCCATGTTCGTCAGCCGTCATCGCGCTTTATTTTTATATGATCCCGTTTATGCGCAGACCTTCTTCGTTCGACTTGGCGAACAAAGCTTCGAAGGATGCCTAATGCCACACGAGGAAGTACTTTCACTAGGTGAGCGTTATCCATTCGAGATCGGTTTTCTTTATAAGGTGAATGAGGTTACGACTTCAATCCTTCATCAGCATTTAGAAAATTCGGATGAGCTCTGGGATTGGAACCATCAGCTTCTTGATCCGCGCGATGCAGAGCTTGAAGGCTCCGATCTGGTCGGCGTTCTTCTCGTATACGAGGATCATGAGCGCTATTTATACAACGTAATGCACAATAAGGAGATTTATGATTCTTATGGAACGAACGCAACCTATTTTCAAGTGGCATGCGGTATTTACGGAGGCGTATGCTCATTACTGCTTGAAGCTGTACCAAAAGGGGTTCACTGGGTAGACGAGCTAGCGGACGCGGAACTAAACGCCTACGGCAATTATGTTTCGTACTTTATGAAGCCGTTCGTACGAGGCACGAATGCAGGCACGGACGGCTTGCTACTCCAGCGTATGCGAGTATGGGAGTAATCGAATAATGAAAAGGGGCTTGCTGCAGCAACCCTGCACCACAACGAAGGGGCTATCCGCTGATCCAAACAATCGGCACAGATAGCTCCTTATTTCGAGCTAGGCAAGTAAACCGGCAGCATGGCGATTCTCGCGAGCGCATAGGGACCCAGATAGGTGCCGCTTATTAAAAAGAATGGATTTTTAAGGACCCGATGCACTTCCGTCATAAATACGGTGTCATGCACGAGTGTCTCCGCAACGGCATCCGCTGCAGTTACAAAAAATAAAAAGACTGCAGCTACCGCTATTCCGTCAAAAATACGGCTGGCCAGTCTGCACATATGGCTTTACCATACGATTAAGACGGTTCCGACTGCTAAGGCTGCGCCTATCATGATCATCATAATTACCTTCACCTCTAGTGAAAGGTTCGGTTATTTAAACCAGCCTTAAACCTGGATTCTGCTTTGCTTGCAAGATAACGTGAATAAAATACAACGTGATTGTTTACATATGATACATGAGCCTCATGAGAAAAATGAATCGAAGGAGGGATCGACAATGAAAAACAGCTTTCGATGGTTAAATCTCATTGGACTCGCCGCTGTGCTTGTCATTAACGGACTGGCGCAATGGCTTCCTATTAACGGAAAAATAACGGGGGAATTATCGGCTAAATACCCTGTGCTGATTACCCCTGCACCTTATGCGTTCTCGATATGGTCTGTGATCTATCTGCTGTTGATCGGCTATGTCGCTTATCAGATGCGGCCGCTGGCAGCAAGCAGTAAAATCGGACACAGTATTGGTCCTTGGTTTCTAATCAGCTGCCTGCTTAACATCGCTTGGATTCTCGTTTGGCATTACGAAAAACTAGGCATCAGCGTATTCATCATGCTTGCCCTGCTCCTGTCTCTCATTGTCATATATAAAGCCGTTAGAAAAGACAATCAATCGCAGGCGCCTGGCGAGCGTTATCTCGTAAGGCTTCCGTTCAGTATTTATCTGGGCTGGATTAGCACGGCGACCATCGTAAACATTACGGTCGCAATATCCGCAACGGATTGGAACGGCTTCGGTTTATCCGATGTCATCTGGACCGTTACCCTGCTTGTTGGAGCCACCCTGCTCGCACTTGCTATTGGCTTTGAATATCGCGACCCTGCCTTTATCCTTGTTTTCATCTGGTCCTTTATCGCAGTTGCTGTCAAAGAAGGCCAGCATACCGATGTCAGCGTTGCAGCATTCATCCTCGCAGCTCTTTTAGCAGCCTCAGCCGTCTATGTTTTCATCATTACAAGTAAAAGGAAAGCAGTTTCATATTGAAAAATAGAATCGGATATGTCACACTGTGTGGTGGGTGCCAGGACTAATTGCCCCTTGCAGGAAAGGACGTGACGGTTCACGTATGATAAAATGGCTGCTTCGTTCCATGACAGAATTAAGCTCGCGCAAATGGATATCCCGTATTACCGGCAAATTTGCCCAATCTGCTGCCAGCCGTCGGTTTATATCCAGGTTCGCATCGACATACGGCATTAAAATAGAGGAAGCAGAAAAACCTCTTTCCCAATATAAGACGTTAAATGAGTTTTTCACCCGGCGGCTAAAGCCTGGGCTTCGGGAAATCCATGAAGCCGAAGACTCGCTGGTCAGCCCTGTTGATGCCCTTATTACGGGCGCTGGCTCCATAAACAGCGGTACAATTGTCAATGTAAAAGGACAGGACTATACGATCGACGAGCTGCTTAACCGTTCTCCAAGAACGGCTAATTACATGAACGGTTATTATATCGTTCTCTATTTAAGTCCTACCGATTACCATCGTATCCACACTCCGGTTAGCGGACGCGTAGTGGAACGCGAGCATATAGCAGGCAGAGTGTATCCGGTTAATGACTTTGGCCTTCGCCATATGCGCAGAGTGCTCAGCCGCAACGAGAGGCTTATTACCTACATGCAGCATCAAACAGGAGAAACGGCAGTCGTTAAGGTTGGCGCGATGAACGTGAGCAGCATTCAATATGTGCAGCCTCTTAAAACCGAAATGCTCAAAGGTGAGGAGCTTGCCTACTTCGAGTTCGGATCCACCGTCGTGCTGCTGCTGGAGGATGGAAAATTCACGCCGCGCGCTAACGGCTTGCTCGGCATGAAGGTAAGCATGGGCGAGCGTCTTGGCACTATGCAAGACAGCTAGAGCACATGGATGTCATTTTCGTACGGCAAAAAACCCGCATCCCCATTGCTGAGGGGATGCGGGTTTTTTATCTAATCTCCGATGGACTGCGTCCCGTATACTGCTTAAACTGACGGCTGAAGAAGAAGATATCGCGATAGCCTAGAGCATCGGCTACCTCCGTAACATTCATGCCTGCATGCATAAGCAAATGCTGTGCCCGCTCAATTCTTGTGCGTATCATATAGGTTTGCACCGACATGCCGATCAGCTCTTTGAATTTCATCGAAAAATACCGCGGCGACAGCTGGGCGCGCATAGCCAAATCTTCAACGCGGTGAGCGATGCTCGGATTTTGGCGCACAAAGTTTGCCACCTCGTGAATCGCCTCTGTCAGCTGGTTGCTCGCCTTCTTCTCGACGGGCAGCTGCTTGTCCTCTCTCAGCAGATGAATCATCAGCTGCTTCAGAACGAGCTGCGCCTCCTCCTCCGCTGCATAGGTTTGAACAAGAAAAAGCCTGACGTAACGCGAGAGCATGTATTCAAAATCAACAGTGTCCTGCAATTGCCTATACCGGTTCGGCACCGCGTCTATCGTTTCATTAACGGCAAAATGAATATATGATAATACCAGCGGCCGCTGAGGGTTATGTGTAGCGCTTGTGTAATCACCGGGTCGAAACAGAAAACAGCTGCCCGGACCTACCTCGTACGGGATACCGTTAACTTCAACCTCCCCTTCACCGCTCCACACATAAAATAAGTCGAAATTGGCCATGGGCTTCTCCCGTCTCGCCCATCTCCAGCCCGGCTCGCATACGATTTTGGCAAAGGCAGGCAAAAGAACGAACGAATCCGGCGAAATGTGCAGCATAATGCAACCTCCTGTACAAATCTATGCCGTCATCATACAACAGTGGCAAACTTTTGTGCAAGCCGACTAAAATTACGAAAAAATTTGCTTTGAGAATGGTTTGCAGCTTAGAAAAAATGTTATAATAGCACCCGACAAGCGAAAACGGCTCACGCCTGATAATACTCAATTCAAATGAATGATTTCGGAAGGATGGAATAAAGTCCATGAACCCACTTGCTCAGCAGTTAAACGAGACGTTGAAATCGGAGAGTCCGAACGTCTATGCGATGTTGTCAACCTTAGGCAAAGCGATTTATTTCCCGAAGGAGGGCATACTCAGTCAGTCCGCCGAAGCGAAAACAAAAGCAACTAAATTTAACGCTACTATCGGAATTGCAACAGAAGGCGGACAGCCAATGCATCTCAAGGTGATCCAAGAGACCCTCTCTGCTTACAATCCGAAAGACATATATGAATATGCACCTCCCGGCGGGAAGCCCGAGCTTCGTGCAGCTTGGCGTACCAAGATGATTAAAGACAATCCTTCCCTTGAGTCAAAGGGCTTCGGAACGCCGGTCGTGACGAATGCTTTGACCCACGGCCTTAGCATCGTAGCCGATTTATTTGCAGATGCCGGTGATGCGGTTGTTATCCCGAATAAGAACTGGGAAAATTACGAACTGACTTTCGGTATCAGGCGCGGTGCCGAAATCGTGGAATATCCGCTATACAATGATCAAACCCGCTTTAACAGCACTGGTCTGCGCGAGGCTTTGCTTGCTCAGAAAGCAAAAGGGAAAGCGATTGTTGTGCTTAACTTCCCGAACAACCCGACAGGCTACACGCCGGGCCCTGAGGAAGGCGAAGAAATCGTCGCTGCGATTCGTGATGCCGCAGAAGCCGGAATCAATGTAGTTGTCGTAACCGACGATGCTTATTTCGGTTTGTTTTTCGAGGATTCATTACATGAATCTCTGTTCGCTAAGCTTTCCGACCTTCACCCTCGCGTCCTTGCGATCAAGGTGGACGGCGCAACGAAGGAAGAGTACGTTTGGGGCTTCCGCGTAGGTTTTATTACTTACGCATCGCGTTCGGCTGCTGTTCTTGCCGCACTTGAGCAAAAAACAACCGGGATTATTCGCGCAACCATTTCCAGCGGCCCTCATCCTTCGCAAACATTCGTATTGCGCGCTTTGACTTCGACTGAGTTCGAAGCTCAAAAAGCGGAGAAATATGAAATCATGAAAGGCCGTGCAAACCGCGTCAAAGAACTGCTCGACAGCGGCCGCTACGGTGACGTTTGGGGTTACTATCCGTTTAACTCCGGCTATTTTATGTGCTTGAAGCTAAGCGGCGTTACAGCTGAAGCTGTTCGCGTTCAATTGCTTAACCAGTATGGCATCGGAACGATTGCACTGGGAGAAACCGATCTGCGCGTTGCCTTCTCCTGCATTGAGGAAGAGAATCTTGAAGAGCTTTTCGATACGATTTACAAAGCGGTTAATGAATTAATCGCGCAATAAGCATATTTAAAAAGCAAAAAACCGTGATTGCGGCTTGTCTCTAAGACAACGGCTGCGATCACGGTTTTTTTTAGATAAATAAGCTTAATCTTCATCCTCATCCAAAACAAGCTTCTTACGCAAACGCCTAGGCCGTATTGCAAGGTACGCTAGCGCTAGAGCCGCTGAAACAAGCGATGGCATGTACACGCCCGATAGTGCTAGAGGCAGAGCTGCAAAAAGCCATAGCAGCGACGTGCATACAAGCATAGCTAAGCGGTCTACCTTCAAAAATTGCTCGATTCGCTGCTTCTCCGGCAAAGGGTATACATGCTTCCATACCGAATAGCGATGAACGTGACGCAATCCGCTTAATTGAACGGCAATCAATCCCATGAAAATAAAAAATACAAGAATACTGCCATAACCAGATAAAGACACCGCCTCCGCAAACCAATAGATGATCAAGCAGCCTAGGAAGAGCAGCCGAATAATCATCCCGCCCATCTCCGTTCTCAGGAGCGAGGCCGTATAGAGATAAACGAATGTATTGCGGCTCGTATAGCGGACTGCACGGAGCAGCCAAGCGATATACGGCCTTTTGGCGATACTTGATGGAAGCGTTGGCACGTCAATGAATAGTCCGAAAAAAACATAATAGCGTTTCCGCGTTCTCGCTTCCTCATCTATCAACCTCTCCCAAGGCAAACGGTGCTTGCTTGGCAAGCGGTATAGCAAGCCGTATAGCGCGCAGAGAAGTACGGTAAAACCTGCTGCCTGCCACAGCAAGCTCGTAAGCCATGCCGCAATGATCAAAGCTGTTATAACCCACCGCAGCAAACGCAGCAGGCGCCTCATGCCCGGCCATGTCATCCTCCGCTCTCTCCAGGCTCCCCAAATATTGACTGCCTTCATAACTACAGCGATGACGGCAAGCGCCCATCCTCCGTTAACAGCCGGTCCTTGCAAATAAATGGGAAGGTACAACAGAAACACGACTGCCGCCAATAACGAACAAGCAATCGTATTATATCGAAACGATAGGCGTAAATAACCCGACATTTCCGCTTCGCGCGGCATCAAAAAAACGGCATCGCCTGCGACAAGCCAGGTCCGAAGCGGGCTCCAGCACAGAACCAGCGTTAACGCGGTAATGCCGACAGCCGCAATGGGAAAGTCGGCGGGAACATCACGAATTAAATTGATGTAGCCGATAGCCGAAGATATGATGAACAAAGACATAAATGCCGGAAAACCGCTTTGACCCATGTAGCGGAAATAGGGTAACGCCTCCTCACGGAACGCTTTGGCGCGGCGATGCCACAACGTTTCAAGCATACGTTCATGGCTCATTAAACATGGCCCCCAGTTACTAGCTTATAGAAGGCATCCTCCAGCGAGCCGCCGCGCATGTCCATTCCAGCTGCTTTCCTGACATCCTCCAGCGTGCCTATAGCAACAATTTTACCGTGATGCATCACGATAAACCGATCGCAATACGCCTCGACCGTTGAGAGGATATGCGAGCTCATCAGAATGGCTGCTCCCTTCCGCTTGACCTCAACCAACCTTTCCAGCAAGGAGCGGATACCGAGCGGATCAAGACCGAGAAACGGCTCATCTATAATGTACAAAGGCGGCTCCGCAAGCAGCGCATTCATAATCATGACCTTCTGTTTCATCCCCTTCGATAAATGGGAAGCGAAGGCTTTGCGCTTCGGTACCATCTGAAACTCTTTTAACAGCTCATCCTCTCGTTCTTCATAGTGGTTGTCCTTAACGCTGTAGGCCATGCCTGTTAAACGCAAATGCTCTTCCACCGTCAGCTCATCGAACAGCACCGGCGTCTCCGGCACATAAGCAAATGCAGCGCGGTAACGCTCCGTTTCCTCCTCCAGAGTCACACCGTCAATCCGCACATCCCCGATTTGCGGCTTCATAAGTCCTAGAATATGCTTAATTGTCGTACTCTTTCCGGCGCCATTTAGGCCAATGAGACCAACCATTTCGCCAGCCTTCACCTCAAAAGAGATGTCATGCAGTACCGGCCTTCTTGGGCTATAGCCGCCGGTTAAACTGTTTACCTGTAAAATGGACTCCATCCTATCACCTTCAACATTGCAATTTAGTATTAGCTAGTAAACAGCATACCGAAATATTCGACTAATATCAAAAAAGCATCCCGCTGAGAGATTCAAGAACGTAATAACGAGAAAAATGGGCAGCCATCGGCTACCCATTTCCCTAGAAAAACATTTTCTTTTACTTATTACTTAGAAAGCAAGTTATAAAGCACCTGCGCCACCTGAGCTCTCGTGGAGAAGTCCCGAGGGTTCAGCTTTGATTGGCTTCCAGTAACAATGCCGCCCTCTACAAGCGATTTAAATGCGTCGCTTGCGTAACCGGCAATTTGTTCTGCATCGCTAAAGCTCGACATGGTAACATTCGAGGTTGCCGCTGGAAGCTCTCCCAGCACTTCTAACGAACGGTAAAGGAGTGTGAATAGGTCTTGGCGCGTAATTTTGCTATTAGGCTCAAATATAGTACCGTCAATGCCGTTCGTTATGCCAAGGCGTTTAGCTGCGCCCAAATAATTCGTGTAATAGGCATCTCCTGCATCAGAGAAGTTATTTGTCTCCTTTTCATTTGGCATGATGCCGTAAGCTTTCAATAAGAAGACAATGAATTGTCCTCTCGTTACCGTCGCATTCGGGCTGTAATGCTCCTTGTCTGTTCCGGTAGTAATGCTTCTTGCAGCTAGGAAACCGACTGCATCCTCGTACCAAGCCGTATCCGGTACATCCGTGAAGTTCACTTTGTTATAGCCGACGATATACTGGGAGAAATGTGCGGTAACGAAATCTACCGTTCCCGCAGCTGCGTTATAGTTATATTTACCTCGAATCGTCTCGAGGCCTGATTCCGATACATAGTAAACAACAACTGCATTTGGATCTTCTCCCGCTTGTAACGAATATGGTACGCTCACTTGAAGCTGGCTGCCGCCAAAGGTCGTTACCGGACTAGTGCCTGCAAAGACGGAGAAGTCATAAACCGGGCGGTCGCCCAATGCTTCCTTGCCTTCATCGGTCAGCTCTCCCTTAGATATAATGATACTGATGTCTCCCGTTTCAGCAGCTTTGCTGATGCTTTCTATCGCTTCTGGAGCAAAAACAACCGTAGCGATTCCATAATTAGCTTTAACTCCAGCGTTTGTGCTGGCCGCCACATCATTAAACGCATTTCTAGGAATGCTCAGTTCAACCGATTTGGTTTGGGTAGTGGCTTCAACCTTAAGCTCTACCACCGACGATTTGCCTGCTGCTTCCGCTTTTTTCGCTTGCTCCACTAAGCCTGAAATGACAGCCGTAGTCGCTTTCGCAACGGTTGAACCTGTTGAAGAGTCTGTTGTTGCTGAGACCGTAGCCGATGGAGACGTCCCGTCATCTCCGCCGACTGGCGCAGTTGGCGACGGTGATGGTGATGGCGTTGGCGTAATCGGACCGCTTGGATCCGTGTTGGCAGGAATAACGATATCAATGGATTGGCCTGCTTTGTATGGAACAGCGGTCGGAATTCCTGTTGCGCTAGGAGTTGGACCATTGTATCCGGCTTTTGCTGCATACCTCACGTTATAAGTTCCTAGCACAAGGTTAGTAATGGCTTCGCCGGTTACCGCTTTGTATTCCGTTTCAGAAACCAGTTTGTATTCCAAAGCTTTGTTTTTTGTTCCGATAATTTTCCCGTCCAGCTGCGCTGAAGTCGTTGGCGAAACTGCTGTTAAGCCAGAGGGTAAAGCTTCTACTCTTGAAAACAGACTGTCTAAAGCATTCGTATAGTTTTTGTAGTGAACGCCGGTACCTGCACTGCTGACATAATTAGGCTGGATACTCGTCCATGTATACATCAACTCTATGTGTCCAAGTATAGGTGCTGCTGTGCCGTCTGCATCTTTGTTGTTTTTATTGTATTGGAAGAAAAACGGAACCTGCAATCTGTCGCCTTTAATCACATTGCCGTTAGCATCCGTATAGCTAATGACCGAAGGCGGTGTAGCGGCATTGTTTTGGGTTTTGATATTCGTTAAATATTGATTAACAATATTGACATACAAATTAGCGTAAGGGTGGTTGTTCGTTCTAACCTGGAGCGTTTCGTTTTTATGCGGTATATTGCCTGTTTTAGCAACATCCACGCCGCCGTCCAGCTTTGTATCCCACAAGTGACGACTCCCCATGCCTAAAGGCAGGGGCTTCTCAGATCATCGGGATTCGTAACCTCACCCCTCCTTGAAGGCTCCGTCCGAGCCTAATGCTTTTCATGGTTACGATACTAAAGCGC
>NZ_JAVIFU010000079.1 GCF_031157315.1 Paenibacillus sp. LHD-38 | reverse complement strand
TGAAAACCTCCAAGGGCGGCGTGGAGAATGCGTGCAGTAAATGGAAGTATATGGGGCGACAATTATCCCCCTTTATTCCCGTGCGCCTTCATGTTGCCGAAGTCTAACACGGCGTTCCCTTCTTGTCTTTCAGTCCTTACCAACCGGGTGAAATCCTGCGAATAAGCGAGCATTCGTGAGAAAAACATATCGTACCAAGGGAGTTGAACATACAAGGAGCAGTTTGCTGCGGCAGCTGCTCCTTTCTTTGTTAAGCTAACGGGCAGGATAGTTAAATACTGAATGCGCTGCTGATGGACAGCCTTTTCTCAATTAAAGAGTAGGATAACGCAACAAATATGATGTTATAATCGTATAAATAATGGATTGATTGGTAAATTTACTTTTTTCAAACCGGAAAGAAAGGAATTTGGAATTATGAAAATAGGAAAAAAATCTTATATCGTAGTTTTCGCATGGCTGGTTTTTGTAACAGGAATAGCTCTATATTCTGAGCTGGGCGTGGATTATCCAAATAATTATGGAACTACAGTTTCAGAGAATGACTACCTTGTTACGGCTTCAGAAGATGTTCCTGATTACCCTGTTAACGAACAAGGACAAACCTATGGTAATGGACCATTCCCTCCTGGACCAGTACAGGAACCTGATTTAATTGGTGCTGAAGGTGTGGATGGTACTATGGGATATGTACTGAGAAAAGATTTAGTTGGTGAGCAACCTAATACACCCGAGGAAGCTCTAGCCATACAAAAGAGTAGGCCTCCAGGTGGTCATGATATCCCGCTATATGATGTTGATGGTAAAACCGTTATTGGTGTCTTTCATATTGGAGGCAATTGATAAAAATTACGACTTTCAATTGTTAAGCTAACGGGCAGAATAACGCAACAATCCCACACAATATTCGTCTAAATATTGGAAATAAGGAAGAACTTATGAGACCCTAGAAATGCACAAGAACAAGGAGGAATCACTTCATGATTGAATGTCCTTGGTGTACAAAAAAAGTAATAATTACAAACGATGTTTGCCCTGAGTGTTTTCATGAGGTTTTACTCGATCGAGAAGGAAACGTTGTATTTAATGTTGGTGACGTTGATGTACAAAATGATAATTCTGTATTTCACCCTGAAGTCGATATAGATCTTTTAATTGCGGAGCGGTTTAAATGTACGAAATGTGATCATAAGAAATGCAATATAAAAGAAGTGGCAATGACGGGTACTAGTCTGAGTAAAATATTTGATATTCAGCACAATCATTTTTTGTTTGTATCTTGCGATAATTGCGGGTATGTGGAAATTTACGATCCTGAAGTATTATCAAAAAATAAAGCAGGGAAACTTGGGACGATAATGGACATTTTGTTTGGAGGATAAGTGTGAAACACGCACCCATGAAGATGGAATTTTTACGGGGGGATCCAGCCAGTCCGGATGGAGGGGCTCCTCATGTCGTTCACTGAAGTAACTGGCCTAACCTTTATGAATTTGAGAAAGGAATGATGAAATGTTAGGCATTGTTGCTTACTCATCATTGTTTATTTCACTTATAACCACAGTACTCGCTATCATGGGTTACCGCCAACTTTACTGGATTGCAGCATTAGGTATATACATTTTTAGTATCATAGCAGGTTTTACTGTTGGTCAATTTACTGTTGGTTTGACATTTGTATTTTTGACTTTAGCCATTAGCCATTCATTGCGGGTGCTTAAAGGCAAGTTGCGTTCCACTCTGATTGTTGGTTTTGGGTTTTTGCTTGGAATGTTCATGGTAGTGTTTGTTGATGATAAGTGGCTGTTTTTTCCTTTGCTATTCCTAAACTAACGGGCAACGTTAGTTCAATGAAGGACTCTATACAAACGATGAAGGAGCTGCCGCGGCAGCTCCTTTGACATCTTCATAAAATAGGGTATTTGGTACAGATGTACTGCTGAGCGTTAAGCTAACGGGCAGTTTACTACGGTTAAAGTAAATCGCGGTAGCAGGAGTCAAATGTAATTAATTTAATACTTATTAATTGCTAAGTATTAAAATGATGTATAATTCATTGTAGTTATATCCAAAAGTTAGGAGATAAACTATGACCACTGAACTTGTGCTTTTCGACTTTGATGGAACATTAGCAGATACTTTACCCTCATCTTTTTCTGCATTTAAAACAGTTTTCAAAAAGTATGATGGTCAAGATGTTACAAGTGATGAACTAGTATCTATGTTTGGTCCGACTGAAGATGATATTATCTTAAAAAATTTCCGTAATAAAGAATCTGTTCGAAATGCAGTCCAAGAATATTACGATCTGTATGGGCAAGGACACTCCGAGTCAATTGACATTAGCTCTATTATTGCATTATTGCAATTACTGAGAGATAAAGGTAAGAAAATCGGTGTAATAACAGGAAAAAGCAAACAAGCATATAAGATTTCTTCGGAAGCTCTTAATTTAGCAAATTATTTCGATTTCGTTGTAACTGGGAATGATGTAGTAAATCCGAAACCGCACCCAGAAGGAATAATAAAAGCTCTAGACTTTTTTGGAATTAAAACTGACAACACTGTATTTCTAGGTGATAGCAATGCTGATATCTTGGCAGGAAAGGCAGCTGGTGTTCGAACGTTTGCTGTTCAATGGTTATCTACTTTTCAGTCATCAGTATTTGAGATAGAACCTGACAGGCTCTTTAAAAGTACAATTGAATTTATTGAAGTAATTGAGCTGGAGGAATAGATATTGGAGATTATGTGGTTGGAATGGGCAAAAAAAATACAGGCAACAGCCCAGATTGGGTTGACATATACAAAAGATCCATATGATTACGAACGATATGAGGAACTTAGACAATTAAGCATTGATATACTTTCTAGTTATACTTTAATTGAGAAACAACAACTTAAACTTACTTTCGCAAATGAGACGGGATATGCTACACCAAAGGTTGATATACGCGGTGTTGTTTTTAAAAATAACAATATACTCTTGGTAAGAGAAAAACTTGATGGAGCATGGGCACTACCAGGGGGGTGGGCAGATATTGGACATTCACCCACCGAAGTTGCAGTAAAAGAGATTAAGGAGGAATCGGGATTCTCGGTTACTCCTGTTAGGCTTCTAGCCGTTTTGGATAAAAAATATCATAATCATCCTCCTGAACCTTACCACGTATACAAGTTTTTTATTGAATGTAAAATTGTTGGTGGCGAGGCTAAGACTGGCTTAGAAACAAGTGAAGTAGATTTTTTTGACGAGCATTCTATACCTGAACTTTCACAGGAAAGGAACACATTAAAACAAGTGAAAATAATGTTTGATTTTTTACGTGACCCAGAAAAGAAAGTCATTCTCGATTGACATGCAAAATAATAAGACAACTTTATAGGTCATTAAGCTAACGGGAGACGATAGTTGAGGGGCTTGCTTCGCGGCAGCTCCTCTTTTGGTTTATTAAAGCAACGGTAGTTGGGTAGCTATTACCCTATGAAAAATTCAATAGGAATCGAACTTTATTATGATCCACTTTTTGGAATAAAAATAAATAACAATAAGAGGTGTATTATGGGGAAAGATGAGTTGCTTTTAGAATTGAAGCAAGTTCTCCTAAGAGAAGTACCTAATGCAGTACAGAAAATTAAATTAAATCAAGGAGATAAGGTTTGCTATATATCCTTGCTTGGAAACGAATATGAACCTGTTCTTGGGCTAATTACATTAGGAATTGAATCTTACAGAAACAAGATGATCGAAGAATCGGGAACTGATAATAAGTGGTATTTATGGAACTCTGGAGAGATGCCCGCTAAATATCAAACTGGTTTTGAAGATCAAGATCAAACTTTTCAACAGAAGCAGGAAACATTAGTGAGTTTATTTGGAAATGAGAAATGGGAAGAGTTTTGGGAAGATTGTCAGACAATACGTTTTGAAGTCGCAAAAAAATTAAATGCATATAACTGGAGTGACATTATACCAATTTCTGATGATTTTGTTGTTTACTCAGATTGGGAATCAATAGACGTTTCAAACGGGGATTTAGTAAAAAGTGTCCCACAAGAAAAGATTGAAATACTTTTAGAAAAGAGCTTGATCTAATAAGCAAAGTGAATAATCCATCTTAGGCATTAAACTAACGGAAAACGCTAGCATAATGATTAAGTTATGACACTTGAGGAGTGGGAATTTCGTAACACCCCTCAATAGCAAAAACGAAAGGTTGTTTGGTTTTCTTGAAATCTTTCGTAGATGCTCTTATATTTTGCAGCTTGTACATATGTACTGATAGGCGTTAAGCTCCCATGGAAGAACGCAATTACTTCCATAATCTGTGGTGTCGCGTGAGCGGCATGGATGGCTAACTGGCAGGATACTTTAACCATAATTGTTCTTTACCTTTATATTTATATACTGTATTAGTATCATTGAAAGTCAGCTTAAACAGCAATGGGCATTATTTATATGTTTCAATATTGAAAGGAGTTCCTAATGGCTAAAACGAAACGCGGTAAGGGCTTGTGAAATACACCTTTTAGAGGTTTAAGGCCCGTCTAGTAGAACATTTTTTCTAAATATAAGAGCTGTTTGGAGTACCTTAATCGGATTCCATACAGCTCTTTTTGTGCACTCAATTGATAAGAAAGCTCTATCAAGTAATAAAAACCAGACTTGTTTAATAAATTTTAATATATTTCACACTGGACAAGTTGGTAATATTATCCTATTGTTTTTAGGGGATAGCAGGGGGGGATGCCAATGTGGAGCCGGATAAAGCCGAAGAAGACGTATTCCAGCATTTTTTTTTACTCTTTCATAGCCGTAAGCTTGCTCACCCTGGTGTTTACCTTGTTCCTGAGCCGGCAGTTCGCTCAAAGCGCAATGAATGAGATCAATAAGTCCAACCAAGAGAAAATGAACCAGGTCGTGAAAACCTCGGAATTTACTTTGCAGAAATTGCGTCAGTTTGCGCTCAGAATTTATTCGGATGAAAATATCGCAATGTGGATCAACATGGGTGAAAATGATTATTCCCCCCTGTCGTTATATAAAGCGGCCGAAAGCGTAAGGGAATTTATGAGCAGCGAGCCTTTCATAGACGGCATTTATTTATTTAACTTCAATCAAGGCCAAATCTATACTTCAGACTCAAGCATTTATACGATACAGGATTTCTATGACCAGGCCATGCTGAATTACATTAAAAATCAGAAAACGCCTTATCTGCAGTTTGTCAACCATGAGGTGAAGGGCGAATCGCATCTAGCGCTTGTCGTACCGGCAGCCGGGCCTAATCAGAACTATCATGGATTCGTGGCGATTCTCTTCAGCAAGCCGCTGCTGAATGAGCACATGCTGCAAATATCGGAGGAAGATCAGAACAAAATTTTTATTGAAGGCAAAAATAAGGAGTTCATTCTGGGCAATACGGATGCCGCTTTGACGGAAGCTCTCATGGGGACGGATAAGCCGGAGGCGGCAAAACAGGGCTGGAAATGGGAGTACGGCCATGAAACCTGGTCCATTCAGACGGCACAGCTTCCTATTGATGGTTGGAAGGTTTATCATTTGTCACCAATCTCTCTGTGGCAAGCGAAAATAACCAAGATCCGGACGGAAATTATCGGTTCCTCGATCATTCTGCTGTTCGCTTTGCTGTTATTCTTGTTCTGGCAATCCTACCGCAGCTTGAAGCCCATTAGCGACTTGGCCTTTCAACTGCAAAGCAAGCTCGGCAAGAAGCATCCGATGGCGCAGACAGCGAATGCCAATAATGAGATTCAGTGGATTCATTCCGGCTTCCATCTTCTTGTCGAGCAGATCGAGCAATTGGACTTGTCGATCAAGAGCAGCAAAGCTTTGGTGAAGGAGGATTTCTTGCGTCAATGGATTTTTAATTCGAAAGCTTCCGGACCCGTAGAAGCCTTTATTAGAAGTGAAACGAAAATCCTCCAGACGGGCTCTTTCCGTATGACGGTCGTACGGCTGGAATCTTACGGGCGGTTCAAGGAATGTTACGATTTCGCTTCGCGAAAATTGCTCCGCTATGCACTGGGCAATATTATGGTCGAAGTGCTTGCGAATCACGGGTTTGCCGCGGAAACGGTTGATTTCAGCTCGGATCACCTCGTAGCGCTTATTTCTTCGTCCGGTTCGGGGGAAGATACGGCGCCGGTCATCGCAGCGATGGAGGAGGTAAGAGCTCAGATCAGACGGTGGCTGAAGCTGGAATTGCATGCCGCTGTCAGCTCCTTGCTTCATTTGGAAGACAATGTGCACACCATTTATAACCGGATGTACGAACTGACTTTGATCGGGTTCATTTATAACGAGGATCGGGTATTCACCTCCAATGATCTGGAGCGGTATCAGCTGGGCGAAGACAGCAAGCTGGATGAAGACTTGCTGAAGCAGGTGATTTATTCCGTTCACCTTAAGAACGATAAGGCTCTAAAGAGTTACCTGGATGAACTTACCTTGCATATGCAGGCGCTAAGCTATGAGGAATGCAAGATGCAGCTGACTCATATTATTTATTCGATTATGAAAAGCTTCAAGAACTATAAGACGTTCCAAGGAATGAAGAGCATCCATACTTTCCTGGAGCAATTCGCAACCATTGGAGAAGTGAACTCATGGCTGTACGGGGAGCTGCTGCAGATCATGGATCAGCACCGCAAGAAGAATGCTTCGAGCCGAAAGGACGAGGTCGCCGCCGAGATGATCGAATATGTGCGCAACCATCTTCACAATCCGATGCTTTCCGTGGACGACATTGCCACTCATGTGTCCATATCCGTAAACTATGCCCGGCAAATCTTCAAGGAGCATTTTGAGTGCTCATTATCCGACTATATTACAAACCAACGGATCGAGTACGCGATCAAGCTGCTTACAACGACCGATTGGACGGTAGCCGATATAACGGAACAGTCCGGTTTTCAAACCAAGAGCACCTTCTATTCCCTGTTCAAACGGGCAACCGGAATGACGCCGAACCAATACCGTACTGAAAATACGCAAGATAAAGAGTAGAAATCCGTACTTTAGCCAGTTGGAAAATGAATACATGCCCTTTTATCAGCTTTCGTACCAATTGTTAGATACCGGACTGTACGGAAACCGAACAACCCGAGTATGATCAGACAGAAGCGGGATGCGCGAGTCAAGACGGAAATCGTCGCGGCCGCCGCCCGGATGAGCATCAAGCAGGAGGGGTTAAGCCATGAAGTTAAGAAGAAGAGGGTTCTTGTTAATGGTCGTATCGCTAATTCTGACAGGAATATTGGCCGGCTGCAGTTCGAATGGGCCGGTCCCTTCCGAAACAGGCGAATCGCCGCAGGCTTCCGAGGACGGTAAATTGAATCCGGCTACATTGAAGATCATGTTCCCCGGAGATCCGCCGGCTAACTGGGATGAAGTCAAGGCGGAGATGGAGAACCGTCTGGCGGGTACGCTTAATGTGAAGCTGAACGTGGTGTTTATCCCATGGACGGACGTTCTTCAGAAGCGTCAAGTTGCATTATCCTCCGCGGAAGATTACGATCTGATCTGGGACAATAATCCGGTGCAAAATATAGCCGCAGGCCTTTATGAACCGTTGGACGAATTGATCGAAAAATATGGGCCCGATATCAAGGCCAACCGCTCTGCGGAGCTGATGGAAGCCAATAAGGTAAACGGTAAATTGTATGCGGTTCCGCTTGAAGTGAATTTCATACGCCCATGGACGTTTGTCATTCGCAAGGACATTCGGGAGCAGCTGGGAGTCGAACCGATCAAGAGCTATGACGAGCTGATCGAATTTATGTATTTGGTGAAAGAGAAGGTTCCGGAAATCACTCCGTTCATTCCTAACGGTACGGAACATATCAGCTTGAGGCTTGCTAACATGCTTGATCCGACGGCCAACATTGCAGCCGTATTGAACTATCCCGGACTGTACACCAAAGGGAACGACGGGAAGGTCTATAATATTTTCGATAACATGGACCCCATGATAATGAAAAATTTCGAACAATACCACAAGCTGTATCAGGACGGAATTTTGGCCAAAGACACTCTTACGCTTAAAAATGCGGAATTTGCCAAAGGAAAGGCGGCTGTATCCACGTTTTTCGATTTCGGCGTCAATCTGAATACCCGCACGGCGCTTGAAAAATCGGTTCCGGGAGCTTCTGCCGAAGCCTACTCCTTATACGACACAGGCATGAAGCTGAGCTCGACCTACAAAGCGGGCAATTTTATTGCTGTTCCAGTGGTCAGTAAAAACAAAGAACGCGCCATTCAATTCCTTAATTGGCTGAACCAGAAGGATAATTACGATTTACTTGCCTATGGTATAGAGGGGGAAAACTGGGAAGATGCGGGAGAAGGTCTTTATAACCCGATCAAAGATAACCCTTATGCGGGAATTCCTTTCGCATGGGGCTGGAATCCGAAGCTGGATCGAATCGATGCCAGCCTGCCTGAAGATGTTATTGCGCTGAATAAGTGGCAGAGGGATCCGAGTAACTTCACAACGGATATTCTGACGGGCTTCACCTTCAATCCCAGCCCGGTAGCCAATGAAGTGGCACAACTCAGCAATGCGGGCGTGGAGTTTTATAATCCGATCGTGATGGGGCTGGTGGAACCGAACGAGGGTCTGGCCAAGTTTAAGGAAAAGGCCTATGGCGATATAAAGAAAGTCCAAGCAGAGTATCAGAAGCAGTTGGATGAATATCTGGCTGGCAAGAACAAGTAAGCCATCAAAAAAAAACCGGCGGCCTTAAATTAAGGCCGGCCGGTTTTTTTCTAATATCGGTAAACTCCGTACTTATCGGAGTGATAGAATTCGAACCTTCACAGGATGTTGCCGTTCATACCTTTTGATAAATTCAAGACTATACGTACGGCATCACTATTGCGTAATATGCACGTATAGAAGAAAAGAAAGGAGGCTTAAAATGGCGATTCTGCAGCAGCTGAGGAAAAACAAATGGCTTTATGCGATGTCGCTTCCCGTCATTGTGTACGTGTTTATTTTTTCTTACTTGCCGATGTCCGCTCATATATTGGCCTTCAAGCAGTTTACACCGGCAAAGGGACTCTGGGGAAGCGAGTGGGTCGGCTTCGACAATCTGACGTTTTTTTTCACCGGTCCGGATTGGCTGGGGGTTACATTGAATACAATTTACTTGAATCTTCTGTTCATTGTTTCGGGAACTGTATGTTCCCTATGCATTGCGCTGCTGCTGAATGAAATCCACCATTCCGTTTTCAAAAAGGTGACGCAATCGCTCGTCATTCTGCCGCATTTTATTTCCATTATCGTCCTTAATTTGTTGGTCACAAATTTCTTTAACGGGCAGGACGGCATGGTTAATCGCTTGATGAAGGAATTTGGTTTTCAGACGATCGCCTGGTTTCAAACGCCGGAGGTTTGGCCATGGCTGCTCACGATCCTATTCATATGGAAGGGAGCAGGATGGGGATCCATTATTTATCTTGCAACCTTGACGGGTTTCTCCGAGGAGTATTATGAAAGCGCTAAAATCGACGGCGCCAAGCGATGGCAGCAGATTTGGTATATTACGCTGCCGCTGCTGCGGCCGACCATTATCGTGCTGACGCTTCTCTCGCTGGGACGTATCTTTTACGGCGATTTCGGCTTGATTTACGGCATCATCGGAGACAATTCGCTGCTCTTCAATTCTACGGATGTGATCGATACGTATACCTACCGGTCTTTGAGGTCCACGAATATGAACAGCTACAGCAATGCCTCGGCAGTCGCCTTATTCCAGTCTGTTATGGGGCTGATCACCATTTTGTTCTTCAATTGGGTTGTCCGCCGGGTAGATAACGATTCGAAGCTGTTCTAGAGAGGGAGGATTGAATGAGCATGAAACAGCGGGATACTTCGCAACTCGCCGTTTCCGCAGCGGCTTATCTAGTCATCGGCACTTTCGCTCTGATTTGCTTTATTCCTTTCTGGCTTATGTATATCGGGTCGTTTACGGCAGAGAGTCAGATTGTCAAGGGCTTTCGTATGTTCCCTACGGAATTTACGCTTGATTCCTACCGTTTTTTGTTCCAGGGCAGCCAGGTGTATTACAGCAGTTTCGTTTCTGTTTTTATTACTGTGGCCGGTACTGTCGCAGCAGTGCTTATGACTTCCATGTTCTCCTATGTTACTGCCCATCCAAAGGTAAAGTACCGGTATGTCCTTTCCTTCTACATTTATTTCACGATGCTGTTTCCGCCCGGTCTGGTCGGTTATTATTTGCTCATTTCCAACTGGCTGAACCTGCGGGATTCGATGCTCGCACTTATGCTGCCGCTCTTGTTCTCCGCCTTCAACGCCTTCTTGATGACATCATATTTCCGGACGCTTCCCTTCGAATTGAATGAGGCGGCAACCGTGGACGGTGCGCATGAGCTATATATCTTCTTCCGGATCATCTGGCCGATTTCCATGCCAGTTATTGCGACGATCACCCTGTTCTATGCCCTTTCTTATTGGAACGACTGGTTTAACGCGCTGATGTTTATCGACGATCCGCAAAATCATCCGCTGCAGATGATGCTGCGAAGAATCGTTTCCAATTCGGAGAATCTGGATTATTTGAATGCGAATCTCAATATTCCCGTCACGACGACAGGCATTCAGCTTTCGACTGTTGTTATTACGATCGGGCCGATCATTTTCTTGTATCCGTTTCTGCAGCGTTATTTTATCAAGGGGATGACGATCGGAGCCATTAAGGGATAGGGGGAATGGATGGATGAGACCTCGTTTCCGGTATACACCGGAGCCGGTGCTGGAGCCGGTTCCGGGCTGCGAGTGGGCAAGCAAAATGGTGCTGAACCCGGCTATTGTTAAAGACCCGGCTTCCGATCGGCTGCATATGCTCTTCCGGGCAACGGGCCCATGGTCCCGGAAGCGCAAGGAAGGCAAGCATGACCCGTATCCGATCTTTCTCGGATATGCGGCGAGCAGCGACCTGGGGAGAACGTGGACTGCCGATTTCTCCCGGCCTGCCATTGCCCCTGCACTGAATGAGCGGTATGAAGACATTTATATTACGGATATAAACGGTAACCGCGTACGGGATTATTCGAACGGCTGCATCGAAGATCCGCGCATTTTTCCGGTAGAAGGGGAGCTTTATCTGTCCGCGGCATGCCGACTGTTTCCACCCGGCCCGTATTGGCTTATCGATCGGGAGCCGCCGGTCGATACGCGCAACGACTATGTGCCGGAATGGGTGCATGAGGGGGATGATCCTTTCCGCGTGACCGCCTGCTCCAACCCGACCGTAACCGTGCTGTATAAGCTGGACCTGGATAAGTTGAAAGCGGGCAGCTATGAGGAAGCCTTTGCATATGTATGCCCGTTGACGGAGGGCTACGTCAGTGATAACCGCGACGCCTTCCTGTTCCCGAACAAGATGCTGATTGGCGGGAAGCTGCAATATGTGATGCTGCATCGCCCGATGACGGCTGCCTTATTCCCTCAAGGAGCCAGGGCAAAGAAACCGTCGATCTATCTCGCTGCGGCGGAAAAGCTGCAGGATTTCGCTTGCGGCAGGGTAACCCACCGTCTGCTGGCCACGTGTATATTCCACTGGGAAGAGGATCGGATCGGGGCAAGCTGGGCGCCGCTCCAAATTTCGGCCGGCGAATGGCTGGTTTCTTACCATGGCAAGAAAGATGCCAGCTTCGGCTATACGCAATCCTTCATGATTTTGCGCGAGCAGGATAACGATTTCCCGGTTGTGGCGCATCGATGTTCCGAGCGATTGATGTACGCCAGCCAGGAATGGGAGATGCCGAGCGATTATCCTACGCCTTGCTTATTTACAACAGGAGGAATCGTTATAGGAGATGATCTGATTATGTCTTATGGGGCAGCCGATCAGAAAGCAGGCATTTCTTGGGTGAATTTTGCCGAGCTGGTGGAGTATATCAAGCAATTTGACGCAGAAGGCCGGAAGGTGGAAAAAAAGAGGTATTAAATAGAAAAATTGATTAAAAAAGGTTAATTTTTAAATAGTAAAATAATATCTGCAGTTGTGTAAGCGTACACATGCCTCTGAGACAGGTTCTCGCGGTTACTCTAATCCGCAGTGGAAGGAATTTGTATGTAAACGCTTTACAGGATTAATTAACCGTTTTAACAATGTCGATGACTACGATGGTGGAGGTTAATTATGAACAAATGGTATAGAGGGTATCTAGGTTATGCTTTTAGACTATTACTAGTAATCGTGCTGGTATTGTCGTTCATCCCTGCCGGGGGAGCTCTCGCGGAAGGTACGCTGCTTAGAACCGGAAACTATTATTACAGCCCTGCCCCGGATGCAGGCAGTTCTCCCGACAAAGGAGCTACCGGTTTGGTATCGTCAGAGAGCGGCGTACTTCTTGACACCTTAACGACGACTTATGCCGGATGGATGGGAAGCGCAACCTCCAAAGGGACGGTACAGGTGGTGTTTGACCTGCTGAAGGACTACCCGCTGGACAGCATAAACATCGTATTGAATTCGCCCAACAGCTTTTGGGGGTTTAAGGAATTTACGGTCAAATACCGCCCCGAGGCTACAACGGATTATTACTATATTGCCGGCAAGCATGTAAAATCAGGAACCGCCTTGAACTATTCGGTCAATATCCCGATGAACAACAAAACGGCCAGGTTTATTGTCATCGATATTAAGCGGTCGCACGCCTATCAGCATATCCCGCTTACGGAAGTACAAATCTATAAGGGCACAGGCGATGAAGGGCAGAACCCGGCTGCTGCTTTTACAGTAGAACAGATGCAGGCTGAGCTTAAGAAAGATTCTTTAATGGTGGATAAATACGGACAGTGGATTTATGAAACGTGGTCGGGAAAGGTTGCAACAGACGCGCAATTGAAGCAGGAATATGCGAATGAGGCGAAAGCGCTGGCGAAAGTTTCGCTGGATCGAAACAAATATGATCAGTACGGCGGGATTAAAAGCGGGGGACAGTACAAATGCACCGGATTTTTCCGACTTGAACAAATCGATAATAAATGGTGGTTTATTACGCCGGACGGCTATAAATTCATTTTAAAGGGCGTGGATGCGACAAGCATATGGGAGTGGGGATACGGAACGCCGTTTAATAAAACGGACGGCACTCCCCGGAAGGTGTTCGAGGAGCTTCCTGATCCTAGCGTCTATGCCCCCGCTTACGCCAATGACTTAAATGGTGAAAGAGTCAGCTTCATCATCGCCAACGTTATGAAAAAATACGGCAGCAACTATGAGTCGAAATGGGAGGAAATCACCAAGAAGCGCTTGATCAATTGGGGATTTAATGCCTTTAGCAAGTGGAGCAGACCTAATAATGTCACGTTTCCCTATATAGAGGTTCTGCAAGATCCGTTAAATTTGAAAAGGATTCAATGGACGTACGATGTGTTCGATCCGCAGGCTGAATCCATTATCGACAACGCCTTGAGCGCACAGCTTCAAAAGGCGAGGAATGACCGGTGGCTGATCGGCTACACTTACGATAACGAGGCCGGATGGACGGCCGATATTGTAAAAGAGATTTTGAAGTATGATTCGACCTCTGCGGCGAAGGGCGCCTTTGTGGATTTTCTTGCGAAAAGGTATAACAACGACATTGCCGCCGTCAACCAGCTTCTTGGCACGAGCGCCGAATCATTTGACGCATTAAAGAATACGTCGATCGCGATCGCGAGCGTTCCGGCTGCGGATGTATCGGACTATATCAAGCTGGCATCCAAAACGTACTTCTCGATGATCCGGAATATTATTGAAAAATATGATACGAACCATTTGTTCTTAGGATCTTCTATCGTTCCCACCTGGCGGACCAGTCTGGATTGGGATTCGGCAGCCATGGAATTTGTGGATGCATTTTCCGTAGATAATTATACGAATGACGCGGGCTGGCTTTCCAGATATGAAGCTTTCGGAAAACCGCTGTTGAATCTGGAATATACATTTAGCACTAGCGAGCGCGGGTTATCGCCCGTCAATGCGGCTACAAGAACAGCCAGTATAGCGGACAGAGGCGCGGCTTTCAAAGCTTTCATCGAAAGCCAAACGGCACATCCGCTGTTTGTCGGCTCGGGCTGGTTTGTGTACTTTGATCAAGCGGTTACCGGGCGTAAAGACGGCGAGAATTTCAATACAGGCTTGGTAAACCAGCAGGATCAGCCCTATACGGATATGGTCAATATCATGAAGACCGTCAATGGGGGGCTGGAAACAATCCATGCGAACGGAGGCTAAACCCGGCCCCTAACGAAATCAAATTGCAGTGACGCATAATTGTTTAGGTTGAGCAGTATTTGTATCTGCTCAACCGCTTTTTTTTGTCTCTTAATAGCCCTGAAATGAAAGCGTTTGCTTAAGTGAATGTTTTTTACTATGTGATTTAGAGAGGATGAACAATGTGCGACATACCATTAAACCAGCTTTTGCCCTCCTTATAGTCATGGCCCTTCTGGTATCGGTATTTACCGTTTCTGCAGAATCGGAGGCTGCCTATGACGAACTTCGGAAGAAATGGAAAGATGTATTGACGGGCGGAACCTACTATGATTCAGCGACTCCGGAAATCGCCGCGAAAATCAGACAGATCGAAAATACGGCTATCAGTTACCGGGATTCTCTTCAACGTGGAACGGACCGCATCAATTGCAATTGCCTATGGCCGGCAAGCTCCTCAGAGCTTTCCGCCAGATCTTATATATTTACAAGCTATGACCGGATCAAAGCATTGGCTCTAGCTTACACAACCCATGGGAGCTCACTTCAATACGACAACACCTTGAAGATGGATATTATCGAAGCGTTGGACTGGTTGAACACGAATCGTTTCAATTCGACCAAACCCGGCCCCGGCACTTCGCAATGGTGGTATATTGAAATTGGATCTCCGCTGCGGCTCGGAGAAATCATGGTGATGATGTACGACGATTTGTCCCCGGAACAAATTGCCGCCTGGACGGCCGCTATCGATTATAACAGCCCTATCTCCTATAGCTCTGTCGAAGAATATAAATATATGGCTGCCAATCGGGTTTGGCGCGCCATCGTCCATGCCCTGCGCGGAATTACCGGTGAAAGCAGCGGCAAAATGATTCAGGCGCGCGACGGTTTGAGCGATGTTACCGATGGCCGGAATGGCCGGTTTAACGTTTTTGAATACGCAACCAATGGCGATGGCTACTATTCGGACGGATCCTTTATACAGCATGGAATATTCGCTTATAATGGCGGCTATGGCAACTCCCTCCTCAAAGACCTTTCCGATGTCATGTATCTATTAAAAGACACCCCTTGGGAAGTCACCGATCCGAAGAGCGCCAATGTTTGGAAATGGGTCTATGATTCCTTCGAGCCATTGTTGTATAAAACCGGTTTAATGATGGATATGGTCCGGGGCAGAGAAGTGGCCCGCTACAATTTCCAGGATTCCGTGGCAGGACATAAAGCGACCGCAAGCATTATTCGTCTGTCGCAAATCGCTCCGCAAGCGGATGCGGCAAGCTTTAAAAGCCTGGTTAAATATCTCGTCAGCAATGACAGCGGATTTTATTTAGATGCTTCCATCGAAATGAATTGGAGAGCCAATGAAATCGTGAAGGATTCGACGATCCCTTCCCGCGGAGACATCTTTTATAACAAAGTATTCAGCAGAATGGCCCGTGCCGTGCATGTGCGTCCCGGATTTGGCTTCGGCATCAGTATGTTCTCCGACAAAATCGCAAATTTCGAGAACAATTTTGAGTTGCGTAAAGGTTGGTACACCGGTTCGGGGATGACCTACACCTATACGGAAGATAAAGAACAGTACAGCGATAATTTCTGGGCGACCGTTAATTTTAAACGGCTTCCCGGAACCACGGCCGATACAAAACCAAGAACGCTTAACGTCAATGAATCGGTACACGTGAATTCGGATAATCGGGTCGGCGGCGTGTCTGACGGGAAATTCGGAGTAGTCGGAATGGGCCTTACGGCGCCGGGGGCATCGGGTACTTCGCTAAAAGGGAAAAAATCGTGGTTTCTCTTCGACGACGAAGTGGTTTCGCTTGGATCCGGTATTCAGTTGGACGATCAAGAGGCTTATTCCGTTGAAACTATCGTGGACAACCGGAAGCTGAATGCGTCCGGAGATAACGCGCTGACCGTAAATGGAACTGCCCAACTTACCTCGCTCGGATCAGAAGAAACGATGAACAATGTTTCGTGGGCGCACCTGGCAGGCAATGTTCCGAATTCCGACATCGGCTACTATTTTCCAGGAGGACAGACTGACGTTAAAGGTTCGCGCCTGACCAGCACGGCTAAATGGGGTGACCTGAACGTCAATCAGAGACCGTCACCGGATAATCCGATTACCCGCAATTATTTGACGCTTTGGCTCGATCACGGCATTAGCCCGAACAACGCCGCGTACCAATACGTAACGCTGCCTAATAAAACGGCAAATCAAACGGAGGATTATGCCTCCAAACCGGATATCAAGATATTGGTGAACTCACCGGACGCTCATGCGGTGAACGAGAAAAAGCTCGGCATCACCGGCGCTTTCTTCTGGAACAATGAAAAAATCAAGGCAGGCGGAATAACCAGCAACAAAGTCGCCGCCGTTATGGTCAAGGAAAAGGACGGTGAACTGACCGTTTCAGTAGCCGACCCGACTCGCGCAAATAACGGAACGATTGAGATCGAGCTTGACAAAAAAGCAATCGCTGTCATTTCCGCAGATCCCGGTATTACGGTAACACAATCGGTTCCAACCATCCGCTTCTCGGTTGATACCGCGGATTCTGAAGGCAAGACGTTCCAAGTGAAATTCCAAATTCCCAGGTAACCGGTATACTAAGCGGAAACGCGCAGCATTTTTTCATGCAAGCCTGATATGAAAAAAGGAAACATGACCGTCATACAGGTCATGTTTCCTTGTTTTATGGCGCTACTCCTTCGCTTATACCGGAGTAACTGTTGTATTGTCCCCAATTCCGCGTTACATGGCCCGGGTCCAGTATCCCAACTGGTTATATGGTCAATATTTTGAATGACTTCTAAATTGGTGCCCTCGCGAAGTATCCGATAATCAAAGATATGATCGATGATCTGTTTTTAGGTCAAAACAAAAAACTTTCTGAGCCAGTAATGAGAGGAAAACAAATTCACAAAAAGTTTGTTGATGAGTGCAAAAAGCTCATTCCTCGTACCGATTATCCTTTTAATACTGAACGCTTAGGCTACCGAGCTTTATGTCGTTACTTGGTTAATTTACGAAACAAACACTTCGGTAAGGCTTCTGCACGCTATGGTAAAGATGCGGAACAAAAAGCAAAAAATAGTGGAATAGGGGAGCAGAATCATCCAGAAACTATAACTCCTTATCAGAAAGTTCAATTTGATGGACACCGACTGGATGGCATCTTTGTAATCAAATTTACAACACCTGAGGGAGATGAAGTAGTTAAAGAATTAGATCGTTTATGGTTATTGTGCATCGTAGATTCCGCAACACGAAATATTATCGGAACACCGCATATTTGTCTCAATAAGGAGTACAACGCAAGCGACGTTATGATCTGCGCTCGTAATGCGATCATGCCGGTTAAGAAGCAACCGCTTACCATCGAAGGTTTAACCTTCCAGGAACCAGGTGGATACCCTTCCGAACGGTTCCCACAGCTAGAATGGTCGGTTTGGGATGTAATCTGTTTCGACAATGCCAAAGCTCACCTTGCAGATATGGTAAAAGACCGTTTGCGAAATTTAATTGGATGTGCAACGAATTTAGGACCTGTTGCGCGACCGATGAGGCGATCATATATAGAACGCTTTTACAACACCCTCACAAAAGCAGCATTCAACGTCTTCCAAATACGACTGGGAGCAAACCAGATGACCCGAGAAGAAAAGATCCTGATAAAATGGCAGTAAAATATGTGATGACTTACGAACAACTTCAAGAATTGGTTAGGGTTGTGGTATCAGATTACAATGGAACGCCACATGGTGGCTTATATTATAACTCACCACTTGAGATTTTGGAACAAAGGATGAATAAAGGCATGATTCCAAGACAGCTTCCCGAATCCAAACGCTCCGAGTTTTTATTTCTGCAGATGACAACAGTCAAAACTGTCCGAGGGAAAATAGAGACCGGTAAACGTCCCTATATAGAAATATTACGGGGTGAGTACCGGAATGATGTTTTGGCACGCTCAGGTCACCTTATAGGTACGAAACTCACGATTCACATTAATGTGGATGATATGCGAACCGTCAAAGCCTTCTTGCCTGATGGCAGCGAATTTGGAGAACTCGTGGTAGCAGGGAAATGGTCGCTTACTCCACATACTTACCAAATGAGGAAATCGATCAACCAACTGGTTACCAAAAGGCTTATACATTACACACAATGGGATGACCCGATTTTTGCATATTATGAATATATGGCGAACCAGGCGAAAGAAGGCAAAAAGCGAGCTTCAAATAAGGTGGCTCAAGTCAGAGAAGCCATCAATAAAGGACAGGATGAAAAATCGGAGCAAAATCGGAGTGAGACTCTTCAGAACGAGCAGGACGCAATTGCTGCGTTGGACCAAGCAAGAGAAGTTCGTCAACAGCTGAATGAAAACGAAAACAAAACAATTTTAAAAAAACATAAGACTATTATATATTAATGAAAGAGAGTGGAAACGTGCTTAGGCCAACGATCACCCCAGGAACCCATCCCATTGAACAAGGTCAGTATATTCTTCCGACCTTGGAAATAAACAGATTAATGGAGAAGATTATTCAGATCATCAAAGACGGTGGTCCGGGAATGATTGTATATGGACGCCCGCGATTAGGAAAAACAAGGGCAACCATATTCGCGGTTAGTTATTTACCTGCGGAGCTTGAAACCCTGATCCCGATTTTTGTTGCTGACTGCAAGAGTTACAAAGTACCTAGCGCCGAAAAATTTTATCGGGATATGCTCCATGATTTTTTCTTCCGTTTCGAAACTAAGAAGGATGAAGTTGTCTTGCGAAGCCCAATTGTAAATTTGATGCATGAGAAAGGGGAGCGTTCGAATTTAAGACGGGTTGTACTTATTATGGACGAAGCGCAAAAAATGACCGAGTGGCAGTATAACTGCCTAATCGACATAAGCAATCAACTGATGCGGAAAATGATCCGTATGACCATCATTTCAATTGGACAGGAGCAATTGGTCGATAGACGATCATTCTTCATTGCCAACCAGAAAGCGCATATCGTCGGAAGGTTTATGCCAAAAGAATATGAATTCAAAGGCATACGCAGCGTTGAGGAACTTGAATACGTACTTCAAAGCTATGACGAGTCCGAATACCCAACCGACAGTGGTTGGTATTTTACACGTTTTTTCTTTCCAGAGTCGTATGATGAGGGAAAACGTTTGAAGGATTTTGGAAAGCTGCTTTTTAATCTCTTCCTCGAGATTCGCCAAGAATTTGGAATTACGGGGAAAATGGAGCTACCAATGGAGTATGTTGCGTTCACCATCGAAAATGCATTAAAAACGTATGGCGCAAATGGAATGGGAGGAGATTGGTTGTCTATGTTAGAGTGGCGAGATGCTATCAGTAGATCCGGCTACATTGATTCGGAGCTCTTGTCGGAAGTCAAGAACATTGTCCCATTAAAGCCGCGCAAATTGCGGTTTTTTTTATTAATGGGATCAAGTTCTTGTCATTTGTTGATGACAAGAACTTGATCCCATTCCCGACTAGTGACAAGAACATAGTCCCATTCCCGACGGGGAAATGATGCACCATGTCGTCCATTCTAAAAAACAAACGTGCTGCCGTAATATTCATGGACTGACGATGCGTCATTAAGCTAACGGGCAGGATAGTTTAATCATTTCGCAAAACGACGTTATATGTAAACGCGTGTTATCAATGGAGTTGGGACAAGTAGCATTAAATATTAATAAGTGGAATAAGAATTTAAGATCAAGCCGAATAAATATTATTATTGTTTGAAGGGAGTTGTTTAGCATGTCACGAAGATTTGGTCTCTACATAATTTTAGCCATATTATTGTTCTCGATCTCAACAGTAGTTAATGCAGCATCAAATCAAACGAATTCGAGCTCATTAACGGATAAGCAAAAAGAGGAAATAAAGGCTCTAGTAGATAAAGAGTTTCAATCACAAAAAGATCAATTAAAGAAAGAGCTTTTAGAAGAATTGGGGAGAAATCAATATCAATATTATCGGAAGGATTCTCCTCCACTAGATGCTCACGATCCTCAAATAAAACTCCTAAAATAATTTGATAATTTTTATTATTAACTCAACCTTCGCAGAGCGAAATTGGCTTTAAACCCTTGATAAGTATAGCTAAACCAAGAAAATATTAATCTCTTGCAAAATAGAAAACACCGCTTCGGTTTGGTATAGTGATTGTGACG
>NZ_JAVIFU010000078.1 GCF_031157315.1 Paenibacillus sp. LHD-38 | reverse complement strand
TAGAAGAGGAAGTTTGGCTCAATCCAGAACGAGCGAAGCTTATTCAAGCTGAAGAAAATTCATGAAACTAAACCACTTCTATTTTTGAGGAATCACGACAACTACCTTGACAATTACCGTAAATGCCTCTCCACTTAAAGAAATTCAAGATTGGGTGGCTTTCTACAGCAAGTTCTGGAGTACGAATATGTTGCGCTTGAGCCAATTATTAGAGGAGGAAGAAGAATGAGTTTAAAATTAGAATTGGATTTTCAGTACAAGACATCGATCGAGAAGCTTTGGTCCGCCTTAACCGATTCAAGCAAGCTTGCCAAGTGGGTTTTGGAAAATGATTTCAAGCCCGTCGTAGGTCACCGTTTTCAGTTTCGCGCTCAGCCGAACGAATATTGGGATGGAATTATTGACGGCGAAGTGCTTATCGTGGATCCACCAACTGGGTTATCCTATACATGGGCCGTCGGAGAGGAGAAGCACACGGTCAACTGGACGCTGCAGGATTTAGGGGATGGAAAGGTTAACCTTCATCTTGACCAAACCGGATTCTCAAATGTTCAAGGACTCGAAGGCGCTAGGTATGGCTGGAGTAATTGGAGCGGTGAGCTTGAAAAGCTGTTGGCACAATAACCGCATTCGGGTCTCAAACATCACCTTCCGCAATGCTAATCGAAAGAGTACGATGGTTGAACCCTGCTTGACCCAAATCAACATAAACCGGCTGCATGGAGTTTGCAGCCGGTTTATATCTACTTTAGACAATCTGACAAATTCTTGTCGTTTGGGGTTAAGTTCGCATGTGTATATAAGTAGGAACTAACACTATCGGAAGGATGTTAATCATGAGCGAATCTAATCAGGAGTATATCGTGATCTCGGGTGCGAGGGAAAACAATCTCAAGAATGTATCCTTGCGCATTCCGAAGCGGAAGATCTCAATCTTCACCGGGGTATCCGGATCCGGCAAGTCATCGATCGTCTTTGATACGATCGCCGCAGAATCCACGCGATTGCTGAATGAGAACTTCAGCATGTTCGTACGCAGCTTCCTACCCCGCGTTCCGCAGCCGGATACGGACGCGATCGAGAACTTGAGCATGGCTGTTATTGTGGATCAGAAGCGGCTGGGCGGCGGTTCGCATTCCACGATGGGCACGATTACTGATATCTCTCCCATTCTCCGTCTTCTCTTCTCCCGAGTGGGTCAGCCGTATGTTGGACAGGCGCACATGTTCTCGTTTAACGATCCGCAAGGCATGTGTCCCGAGTGCAACGGGATCGGTCGCAGGCTGGGCGTCGACATGAGCAAGGCGCTGGACATGTCAAAGTCGTTGAATGAAGGGGCAATTATGCTGCCGGACTATTCGGTGAACGGCTGGGAATGGAACTTGCTCGTGCAGTCGGGGGACTTTGATCTCGACAAGAAGCTGAGTGATTATTCGGATGAGGAACTGGAGCAACTGCTGTACGCCAAGGCAAGGAAAGTTAAGATGGATTTCGCAGGTAAGGCAACGAATATTACAGTGGAAGGCGTTATTGAGAAGTTCACCAACAAATACATCAAGCAGGATGTGAAGACGAAGTCCGAGCGCACACAAAAAGCTGTTGCGCCGTACATTTCCGAGGGCCCCTGCTCCAGCTGCCGCGGCGCGAGACTCAGTCAGGCTACGCTTAGCTGCAGGATCAATGGACTCAACATTGCGGAAATGTCCTCCATGGAGGTCGGACAGCTTATCCGAGTCATTCGGGAGATTGACAATCCTGTTGCCGCGCCGGTCGTCAAATCACTGACGGAGCGGCTGCAGCATCTGGTGGATATCGGACTTGACTACTTGACGCTGGACCGTGAGACGGATACATTATCTGGCGGCGAGTCGCAGCGCGTCAAGATGGTAAAGCACCTGAGCGGCAGTCTGGTGGATGTCACTTACATCTTCGATGAGCCCAGCGTTGGCTTACACCCCCGTGATGTTCACAGGTTAAATGAACTGCTTGAGAAGCTCCGCGACAAGGGCAATACCGTGATTGTCGTCGAGCATGATCCCGATGTGATCAAGTTAGCGGATCATATCGTCGACGTCGGGCCGCACGCCGGCAGCCGCGGCGGTACCATCGTGTATGAAGGAAGCTTCCAAGGTCTGCTGGAGGCAGGTACGCTGACAGGCACCCATTTGAAACGGCCGCTCCAGCTGAAGCACAATTGCAGGCAGCCGTCAGGCCAGCTTTCCATCAAGGATGCCACACTGCACAACCTGCGGAACGTGAGTGTAGATATACCAACTGGAGTGCTGACAGTCGTTACGGGCGTTGCCGGCTCGGGCAAGAGTACGCTGATTAACGAAGTATTCCTAAGTAAGCATCCGGATGCGATCGTCATCGATCAATCTGCAGTTGGAGTGTCAACACGCTCGAATCCCGCGACCTACACGGGCATAATGGATGATGTGCGCAAGGCGTTTGCTTCCGCGAACAAGGTTAACCAAGGCTTGTTCAGCTTCAACTCCAAGGGGGCTTGCGAGAACTGCCAAGGGCTGGGTGTTGTGTATACAGACCTTGCATTCCTCGAGAGCGTGAAGCTGCCATGCGAAGTTTGCGGAGGTAGACGGTTCAAGGAAGAGGTGCTCGCGTACAAGCTGAACGGCAAGTCAATTGCAGAAGTGCTGGAGATGACTGTGGAGCAGGCATTGGATTATTTTCAGCTAAAAGAGGTTGTGCGCAAGCTCCAGGCGATGAGTGATGTGGGGCTGAACTATATTACACTCGGCCAGCCGCTCAGCACGCTCTCGGGCGGGGAATGCCAGCGCATCAAACTGGCAAGCGAGCTGCATAAGAAGGGCAGCATCTACGTGTTGGACGAGCCGACGACTGGCCTACATATGTCAGATATCGGTCACCTTCTAGAAATCATGAACCGCCTCGTGGATGCCGGCAATACGGTGATCGTCGTCGAACACAACCTCGATGTGATCAGCCAAGCGGATTGGATCATCGATTTGGGACCGGACGGAGGGAGCAAGGGCGGCCAAGTGGTATTCGAGGGCACACCTCCGCAGATCATCCATGCGGAGCAGTCGATCACAGGAAGATACTTGATGTAGCCGGCAGAATCGTCATCCTCGATCCTGTTGCAAAGATAAAGTATGTGAAGTAAAGCCGTTAATCAAATATTCCGTAAAAGTTAAGAAATGGCCTTTGTAAATAAGGAGCGTCTCGGTATAATGGGTTTGTTCAAGGGTTCGAAACCCAACACCATTAATGAGGCGCTCTTACTCTTTTCAAATCACATTTAGGCGTTCAAAAGGCTGAGATTATCGCGTGTCGAGGCACTATGGTCGATGCGTTCTCATTATTTAGATATGATTTAAAAGACTATGAAGCTGCAGATGAAATTGATCCGACAGGCTTGTATGTGCATACACGAGAATTATGATTGCAGCTACATTGAGGATAATAACGCAGTCGAAGCCTGCGTAGCTTCTCGGCTTGCAGATTATATCAAGATGGAGTGATAATACAAATGAAAATTACACTACAAACAACTTGTTAGCCATGCATCTTGATTGGAGAACTTCGACTCCAAACCCGGAATGATAAGAATAACGATGGGAGCTATAAAGGAAAAAAGCAACGAAATGTTGTATACTTTATACAATAAACCTACTAAAAATAATTTTTTATTGGAGGAAATATGAAACTTGGCGCATTCTCTGTAAGTTTAAGTGTAAAAGACATTTACGAATCAAAATTATTTTATGAAAATCTAGGGTTTCAAGAATTTGGAGGCGATATTACCCAAAATTGGCTCATTATGAAGAATGAAAGTTGTATAATTGGTCTATTCCAAGGAATGTTTGAAAAGAATATTCTGACCTTTAATCCAGGATGGAATGAAAATGCCGAAAGTCTTAATTCGTTTACGGACATTCGAGATATTTAAAAACAGCTTAAAGCAAAAGGAATTAAATTATTATCTGAAGCAGATGAAACAAGCGAAGGCCCTGCAAGTTTTACAATTGAAGATCCTGATGGTAATTCCATTCTTATAGATCAACACAGATGAAGCAGAGAATGGAATAGATATATACATCAGGGCTTTCAAGCAAGAAAGCGTTAAGCTAACGGGAAACGATAGTTCAATAAAACAGCGGCAGTCTAGGACTTATTTTCACATCCCTGACAGCCGCTGTTTCTATTATAAGCTGCTCATTTATAACACTGACATACAGTTGTCAGGGTTGCCATTGTATGATGAATACATAAGTAAACAACAAAAACAGGAGGTAGTTGAAATGACAAATCATTGATTGAGATTTTACGACTATCATGTATGGGCAAATAAAATAATCTTTAATCGATTAAAGGAGCTTCCGCATCACCTCTTGATTTAAAGCATCGTGGAGAATGGGTTAGAGGTTACCTTACTTACACATTTACAAATATTGAAAACAAACAATGATATAATGGTGTTATTCCATTACAAAAGGGAGATGTTAGATATGTATAAACACATTGAGGATTTTGCCGCGACTTGGCGGAATGAAACGGCAGCAACATTGCGGACGCTGGAGACGCTCACGGACGAGTCTCTTGGCCAACAGATAACGAGCGACCATCGCACGCTTGGACGTCTTGCATGGCACCTTGTACAGACATTGCACGAAATGCCATCGCGGACTGGATTGTCTTTCGAAGGACCGGGCGAAGATGTGACAGTACCAGCTTCGGCAGCGGACATTGCGGCAGTCTATAAGCGAACCTCACAAGCATTCCTTGATGCTGTACAGTCCAGTTGGAAGGATGAGAATCTGCTCATCATGAGCGACATGTACGGCGATCAATGGCCGAACGGCTTGACGCTGGATATCCTCATAAAGCATGAGATTCATCATCGCGGTCAAATGACGGTCCTGATGCGTCAGGCCGGCCTTCGTGTTCCGGATCTTTACGGCCCGACAAAAGAGCAGTGGGCAGAGTTTGGTGCACCGGCTCCGGTAATATAAAGTAAGACTATATCCCGCTTCGGCGTTTTGGGTGAAAAGCGATAGCGTTAGAAAGCAAAAGAATAACCCGGAAGATGATTCTTCCGGGTTATTCTTTTTATATATGTTGAACGAATGAATCCGTAAGTTCTAGTGCTTACCATTAGAGTTAGCTTTTAATTGCTCCCATCATAATGCCTTTCACAAAAAATCGCTGCAGAAACGGATAAATAAGTACAATGGGGAGGGTGGCCACCATCGTTACTGCCATCCGGACGCTTTCGCCGGATACCGGATTCCGTTTCGAGCTGTTCGCTAGCTGCTCTGCTTCCGATACCATGGCCCCCGTCTGGTACTGATTCAAAATCTTGACCAGGATAGCCTGAAGTGTCTTCAACTCCGGCTTATACGTATAGATATACGAATCGTACCAGGAGTTCCAATGCCCGATGCCGATAAATAGTGCGATGGTTGCCAGTACAGGAACACAGAGCGGAAGGACCATCCGGCCAAAAATTTGTAGATCATTCGCCCCGTCTATCTTGGCGGATTCCTCCATCTCCGGCGGCAGCTGCTCGATATACGTGCGAACCAATATCATGAGGAAAACCCCAACCAGACCAGGGAAAATAAACACCCAGAATGAATCGATCAGTCCCAAAGATTTGATGATCATATAGGTGGGGATCAATCCTCCACCAAAATACATGGTAAAGATGAAAAACAGCGTAAATGCTCTCCAGGCAATAAGCTCACGCTTACTGAGCGAATAGGCCATCATGCTGATGACCAGCACGGAGAGCGGAGTTCCGATGATCGTCCGCAGGACGGTGACCTTCACTGAATTGATCAACTCCGCATTACGGAATATCGACTCGTAACTTTCAAGCGTGAACTGCCTCGGCCATAAATATAATCCCCCACGTACCGAATCGGTGGCATCATTTAAGGACACCACAAGGATATTCCAGAAGGGGTAAAACGTAACGAGAAATATGACAATGAGAAAGAGGTAAATGAACAGATCGAAAAGCTTATCCGAAAGCGAGTGTATTTTTGGCATTGTTCATTAACTCCTTTAAAATAACGATTGGTTGTTTAATTTTTTGGAAGTGAAATTGACGATTACAACCAGAATGAAAGCTACAACGGAATTGAATAAACCAACAGCTGATGCATAAGAGAACATAGAGTTTTGCAATCCGTATCGGAATGAATAGGTTGACAAAACATCGGAATATCCTTGATTCAAGCCGTTGCCGAGCAAATAATGCTGATCAAAGCCTGCGTTAAGTACGCCTCCGAGAGAAAGAATGAGAAGAATTACGATTGTCGGTTTCAAATGCGGCAGGGTTACATACAAAATCTGCTTGAACCGGCCGGCACCGTCGACTCGTGCTGCCTCGTATAGCTCTAGGTTGATCGAAGAGATTGCTGCGAGATAAATAATCGCGCTGTACCCCATTTCCTTCCATGTGTTTCCGAGCGCCACAATCCACCAGAAATATTTGCCTTCCTGCAGAAAGAAAATGCTTTTATCCGTCAAATGCAGCCACTGAAGCAGTTTGTTGACAATTCCGTCTGAAGAGAGAACCGTAACGATGATATTCGCTGCAATAACCCAGGAAATGAAGTGGGGAAGGTAGGACACGGTTTGAACCGTTCTTTTGAATACTGCTCCTTTGATCTCATTCAGGGCAATCGCAATGATTATTGGAGCAGGAAAGGATATGACCAGCGTGAGTAAAGTGGATGCCAGTGTATTACGCATAATAATTAAGAAATCACCGTTACTGAAAAAATAGTTGAACCAGTCCATGCCAATGAATTCGCTGTGGAATAGATTACCCCAAAAATTCCCAAGCGTAGGTTTGTAATTGACAAATGCCATATACAATCCAGCCATTGGTAAATAGGCGAAGAAGATTGCCCATATGACCGCTGGCGTAAGCAGCAAAAGAAGAAACCGCTGCTCTATTAACCGAATTTTGAAACTTTTTTTTGTGATTGTATTTTTCTTGCTTAAAACATTGACGGCCGTACTCATGTAAGCACCTCGCTCCTTGGTAATGTACAAAATTATACGAGTCGCTGATCACTGGTAGCAATATTACAATGTGAAGAAACATGCGGGAAAACGCCTATCATTGTGTGAAAAGAATCTAAGGCACTACTTCGAGAGATATGCCGGTGATATAATGGGGTATATTATTCGGGTTATGGGAGAGATGTAGGTGTTGACTATTTATCTAGTGGAGGACGAATTTATCGAGTTGGATCTGCTCCAGTACCACATCGATTGGGCTAGCATGAACATTAGAGTAGTTGGATCCGCCAAAAACGGAAAGAAAGCTTGGGAGCAAATTCAGCAATTACAGCCGGATATCGTGCTTACTGATGTGCGAATGCCAATTATGGACGGACTCCAGCTGGCTTCCCTCATTCAAGAACGATTCGATTGGATGAAAATCATATTTTTAAGCGGGCACGATGAATTTATCTATGTAAAGTCGGCCCTTCATGCAGGGGCCGTTGGTTATCTTTTAAAGCCGATTAATCAAGTCGAATTGCATGATGTAATTGCTAAAGTCAAGGAAGAGGTGGAGAAAGTCAATTTACTGCATCGTTCCAAGCAGATCCTGGTCGAGAAACGTATCGAGGAACTTTACAAAGCTGCCAACAACGACAGTAACTTAGAACAATCCTGGACAGAGCTCATCCTAATGGATCAGCGGTTTCTTAGCGATCATTATGTAACCGCTTTAATTAGTATCGATAATTATCTTGCATATAAAGAAAGTTCTACTGCGCAGTTGAAAGAAATGAACGAAATACCAATGATTGTCAGTTCGCTGCTGAGCAGCTTTTCGTTGGAAGGAACCACCTTAAAGGCCGTTGAACATGAATGGCTGATCACGATCAAATTTGATCAAGGCATGGATTATAAGCTATTCTGGCAAGAACTATCCGACTCCATCCAACGCGAATATGACTGGACGGTGACTATCGGAATTGCTGACACGGTATCCTTGCTGAAGCACGCGCACTCTATGTTAGAGGAGGCGGAGAAAGCGGTGGGGGAACGTTTTTATATCGGACTTGGGAACATTATTCATTCGGGGCAAGTTAAGATTGTGCGCGATGCTGCATTTAACTCCGAAGATGAGATGCTGCTGGGGAGATTAAATTTGTCCGATTTGTCGGGGTTCCTAAGTGGAATTGACCATTATTTCGATACGTTAGTCCGGATGCACGTAAGCAGGGAAAAAGTTTATGAAGTATCGATGGACGTATTGAAAGGGATAGCCAACGTATGCTCGAAATTCGATGATCAGGCAATCAAAGGGATCGGTGATCTTCATGACTGGAAAAGGGCAATCCTGCAAGAAGATTCCATTCGAGGAATCAAAGATTTTATTCTGGGGTTGATGGATCAGATCAGACGTTATCTTGAGGATAAACAGCAGGATCGGCATATGCTGCTGGTGCAGGAAGTGGTCGATATAATTGACAGCGCTTACTTCGAACCTCTTACGATCGAACATCTGGCGGAAAAGGTGTACATCTCTCCCAATTATTTGAGGGCCTTATTCAAGGAAAAGAAGGGCTGCACCATTCATGAATATTTGACAAAGGTCCGTCTTACCATAGCGGTGGAACTGCTGCGCGACAAATCATTAAAGATTCATGATGTGGCTAGAAAAGTGGGATACGATAACTCGTCTTATTTCAGTTCGTTCTTTTATAAAACGCAAGGAGTCACGCCGAATGAATATCGTAAAAAATTTTTATAGCATCTGCAAAAGAATGCGACTCAACACACGATTGCGAAGCAAATTGTTTATCGTATATCTCCTTGTTACGATACTGCCTATCGCTTTCTTGATCTTCTATTCCTACCATACGATTAAAGAACAGCTAACCCAGCAGGCGGTCGAGAACGTAGGAAGTACGATTGATCAGGTCAATAACAATATTGAGAATAAGCTGGACTTATACGCTCAGAATGCCACATTAATTTACTTGGACACTCAACTCAGGAATTACTTGCTTAACCACTATGAAAAAAACGATATTTCTGTGCTTGACGCGTACGACTATATTAATCAAACGCTGAATAAGATTCTCGCGATGAATCCCAATCTGCAATCAATTACGATTTATACGGATAATCAAACGCTTCATTCGGATGGACTTTTTGTAAAGCATATGGATGAGGTGCCCGCAAAGCTGGTCACGCAATCGCTGCATGCGGCAGGACATATAACCCACTTTTTTCCGACTGACGGAGCTGAGAAGGAGAGAGTGGTGACACTTACGCGTTCACTGAACTATTTGAGCCTGAACTTTCCTTACGGAATTTTGACTATGGAAATATCGGAGAGAGAAATCTTCTCTCTCATCGAGAAAGAGAGCACTAACAAAGCGATTATTGTGGCGGATGAGAAAGGAAATATTATAACGTCAGACGTAAAGCATGCGAATTTCCGAAACACTGCCGAATTGTTAGCCCAAAAGAATGAAAACTCGATCGTCATTGAAAAATCGTTACACAACGGCTGGAAAACGATTGCCATTTTACCTTATGAGGAATTGCTGACGCAGGCTCGAGCAGCCTCTGGTAAAATGCTAACCATCTCTCTGGCATGCGTATTCGCTGCCATTGTCTTGATATTCGGAACCAGTCGGTTATTGACGAAGCGCTTCGAAATACTGCTTCATCAAATTCGCAAAGTGGAACGCGGGACATTCGATTTAACATTCCCGCCGATGGGGAACGACGAAGTAGGCCAACTGTCTTTTGCTCTAAAGAAGATGGCGATGAAGATAGAAGAATTAATCAATGACGTATATAAGAAGGAGGTTCTGAAGAATGAAGCGGAGATGAACACTCTCCAAGCTCAAATAACGCCGCATTTTCTCTACAATTCACTGGCTTCCATTTCTGCTCTAGCCATTAAACATAATAATGGGCATGTGCATCGGATGGCGGATGATTTGGCTAGATTTTACCGGATCTCCTTAAACAAAGGGAAAAAAACGATCACGATTGAACAAGAAATCAAGCTTACAGAGCACTATCTTTCTATACAGGAAACCAGGTTCCAAGGCTTATTCCGGGTCCATTATTCCTTGGACCAATCGCTTTTTCGCTTTACAACGTTGAAGTTAATTGTGCAGCCTTTTATTGAAAACTGCATTAATCATGCGATTTGGGATGATGACTGCGGCATTACGATTATCATTAAGCTCTTTTCAGATGGAGAGGATTTGTTGTTATCCGTTATTGATGATGGTATGGGGATGCCTCGTGATGTTTATGAACGGATGATGGAGAAGACGGAACAGCCTGCGGGTTACGGAATTTATAATGTGGACAAGCGAATCAAGCTGGCATACGGTGAACGGTACGGCGTGGAGGTGTACAGCAGGCTTGGTATAGGCACTTCTGTGCAGATCCGTATTCCAAAGACGATTATCTATTTATGATAGTCGTTTTCCGTCATGTTTAATAACAAAGTTGTATAGAACGAGACCGGTCTGGTGTCTACAATAAAGTCTAAGCAAAGCGGTTCGACGATTGTTGAACTCACTTGCATCCTAATTTCAAGGAGGAACAGATCAGCTATGAGAGAGAAGGGGCATTTCCGATTTACGGGTCTGATTGTTTTATTGATGGCACTGCTTGCAGGCTGCAGCAGCAATGGGGAACCAACAAACGAGGGTAAAGCTACTAACACGCCTGCAGCAGAAGAAGAAGGAGAAGCCGAAGGAAACTCGCCGATCAAATTCACTTTTTTTGATCGTAATGTCGGTGATTCGTTTGACAATCTGGTAGTAAAAAAAATAACAGAGCAGACTGGCGTTTCCTTGGAAATTCAACAGCCGACCGGCAATCCGGCCGAGAAATTAAACCTGATGCTTGCCAGCAACGACCTACCTGACTTGATGGCGATTTCACGTGGCGATATTCTCGACAAATATATTGCGGCTGGAGCGCTAATCCCGCTCAACGATCTGATTGACCAATATGGGCCGAACATTAAGAAAATGTATGGCGATATGCTGAACAAGACCCGGCATACAGACGGTAAAAACTATTACCTTGCTAACTGGTATGGGCTTGAGCAATATCCGGTATTTGGATTTATGATGAGAATGGATGTTATGAAGGAGCTGGGAGCCGGGGTGAAAGTAGACAACGGCGAGCCCTTCACCGTAGAAGAGTTTGTCGGACTGCTCAAAAGCTTCAAAGAGAAATATCCGGCGATTGACGGCAAGCCTACGATGGCCATGACATTTAACGGCGAAAACATGGGTGCGATTTCGGGTACGTTCAAAGGCATGTACGGTATTATGCCTTATTATGAAACGGGCAATGAACTGAAAAGTGACGTGAGAGATCCGAAGTATTTGGACATGATCAAATTTATGAATTCCTTGTACACTCAAGGCTTTATCGATCCGGAATGGGCGACAATAAAAACTCAGCAATATGAACAAAAGATGGCATCGGGCAGCGTATTTGCAACAACGGATGCTTTTTGGAATCTGGGCAAGCCGAATACGATATTGAAAGAGGAAGCGGCGGATCAATCCAAGAAAGACGAAAGCCAGTTTTATCCTTATAAAGTCGTTGCACCAGGCGTGGATCCGCAGAAAACGACCTTTGGTCCGAAAAACTCGCTCGGATGGGATGGCATCGGAATTACGACAAAAAATGCTGATCCGGTCCGTGCGATTAAATTCCTTGATTTCCTAGCAAGCGAGGAAGGTCAATATTTGATGATGTGGGGTATTGAAGGAACGCACTGGGATATGAAGGATGGCAAGCATGTTCCTAGGCCTGAAGTGCTGGAGGGTTTTAAGAAGGATTGGGCGGGTTATTCCACAGAAACCGGCATCCGGAAGTGGACCTGGACAGTCAAGAACGGTCCAGGATCAGATGGTACGCCATATGACTTAATCGGCCGGTACGAGACGGATGCAGTAGCCAAGCTTGCGATCAAGAATCTAGCAGATTCGTCGTTTGACACAGCTCTTTATGACAATTTGGGTCCAAGCGGCGGCACTCCGGAAGCTATTATGCAAACGAAGGTTGGCGAAACGATTAATAAGTATTTTCCTAGGATGGTAATGGCTCCTTCCGAGGCGGATGCAGTCAAATTATACGACACAATGATGAAAGAATTGGAAACGGCAGGGCTTGCGAAGCTCGAGAAGATTTATACCGATAATTTCAACAAGCGTAAAGAGCTTTGGAATTAATATCATAGTATGAGGTGACGGAAGTGCCGATAATCGTTCATGAAGACAAGCATCTATTTGAAATTCAAACCGCGCGGACATCTTATGTGTTCGGAGTGAATGAGAAAGGGATTCTCCAGCATTTGTATTGGGGTGAGACGATTGCGGCGCATGATTGCGCCCATCGTCTCCGCTCAAGGTCCCACAGCTCATTTGATGCAGAAGTGGAACGTGAATGCGAGGAATTTAGCTTCTGGGGCGGAGTTGGATATTCCGAGCCCAGTCTTAAGGCGCAGTTCTCCGATCAAGTCAGAGATCTCAAAATGGTCTTTGAGGGATATCGGATCGAGAAGGACAAAGGTCTGGAATGTCTGATCCTTATATTAAAGGACGCCTTCTATAACTTGAAAGTGCATTTGTATTACCGGATCATCCCTGAACTCGATTTGATCGAACGATACGCCGAAGCCGTCAACACTGGAGAAGACGATATCGTGCTTGAATCCTTCCAATCTGCAGCCTGGACGATGCCTTACATGCTGCAAAGCAGGATGACTCACGTGGCGGGTAGCTGGGCCGGTGAATATCAGCTTAGGGAAACGGTGCTCTCCGAAGGTAAGAAAATCATCGAATCGAGAAGAGGGTTCACGGGGCCTCATGCGAATCCGTGGTTTGCCATGGATGACGGCAGTGCAGCTGAGTCTGTGGGGGAGGTATGGTTCGGCGCCCTAGGTTGGAGCGGTAACTGGAAAATCGTGGCGGAGAAGACGATATTTGAACATGTTCGGGTGACGGGCGGCATTCATGATTTTGACAGCCAGTGGATGCTGAGGTCAGGAGAGTCATTTGTGACACCAGTCTTCGTCGGAGGGTACAGCTCGTCAGGCTTCGGTGGGATGAGCCGCACCCTGCACAGGTATCAACGGGAGTACATACTTCCTACCGAAGCTAAGCGCAAGGTGTTGTACAATTCCTGGGAAGCGACAACATTTGACGTGCATGCGGGAGAGCAGATCGAGCTGGCGAAGAAAGCTGCCAAAATGGGAGTCGAACGTTTTGTTGTCGATGACGGCTGGTTTGGCAAAAGGAACAGCGACCGAGCCGGGCTTGGAGATTGGGACGTCAATCCGGACAAATTTCCTTCGGGGCTGGACGCGTTAATTCGGGAGGTAAATGACTTAGGGATGGACTTCGGCATTTGGGTTGAACCGGAGTCGGTCAACCCGGACAGTGAGCTTTATCGGAATCATCCTGACTGGGTCTACCATTTTCCAACCAGAACCGGCACTCAGCTTCGGAATCAGCTGGTGTTGAACCTAGCTATGCCCGAGGTGAAACAATATATTATAGACTTTATGACTAGGCTGCTCAGCTCTCATCCTATCGCCTTTATTAAATGGGATATGAACAGGACGATTACCGAGCCGGGGCTGCAGGGATTTCCGCAGGAACAGCAGAGGGAAATTTGGATCCGGCACGTACAAAGCTTATATGACATTTGGGCGGAGCTGCGTGCTAAGTTTCCTAACGTAGAATTTGAAACCTGCGCTGGGGGCGGAGCGAGAATTGATTTTGGAATGCTGCGCTTTGCCGATCAGGCCTGGCCAAGTGACAATACCGACGCATTTGACCGGCTGCGCATTCAAGAGGGCTTCACCTATGTATATAGTCCGCAAATCATGATGTGCTGGGTAACGGACTCCCCGAACGGAATGAACGGACGCAAACTGCCCTTGTCCTTCAGGTTCCACAGCGCAATGACGGGAGCGCTGGGGATCGGAGGAAACTTGAGAGAATGGGCGGATAGCGAGATCGGTGAGGCTGCCGTTCATATTACCTCTTATAAGGAAATAAGGCATCTCGTGCAGGTGGGCAAGCAGTACCGGCTCTCCTCATTACGTCATTCCAAGCTGGCAGCTGTTCAGTACGTGAATGACGATCATACCGATAGCGTTGTATTTGTCTTTCTCCATGCTCAGCAGTTCGGTCGTCATTCCCAATTGAAGCTGCAAGGTCTTGCTGGCGGCATGGTATATGATGTTGAGGGACTGTCGAAAGAAACTGTTCAGCTGCATGGAAGCACGTTAATGAAAGCAGGTATTCCTCTAAATATGCGAGGCGATTTCGACAGTGTCATGATTCGAATTAAAGCTCGGGAGGGGACACATGAATAAAATGGCATTTAGAAAGGTGATTGCAATCTTATTGGTATTCGTTATGGGGGTTGTTATATTGCCTTACGATAGTTCCGCAAAACAGAAGAAGTTGCAGATTGATCAGAAAAATGGTATTGTGCAGGCCTCGAACGGCCATTATACACTTACTTATAATCTATCTACCGGACAAGGGAATGTCACCTGGGACGATCGGAAGGTTCTGCAAAATTTTAATTCAAATTATAAGCTTGCCGGTAATGATACGAGATTTCGTTCATCCGATCCGGCGGTCCGGACGGCAGAATGGAGTAAAATCGGGGACGAAGGCTACGGTCGTGACGGTGTGAAATTGACGATTCGTAATAAATTGAATGCCGGCTCCACGATCGTGACGCATTTCTATCTCTATTCTGATAAGTCTTATTTTTTGACCGATATGAGTGTAGTTAGTCCATCTTCTCAAACAGTAGAAATAATTGAACCGATCTCGTCCTCGTTTCTTGATATCGGATCGGGTACGGACAAACGCATCTTCACTACTCCTTATTCGAATAACTTTGATTTCGGGGTAGCTCCTGTAGATGATTTTGGCAACAGTCAGAACGGTGCCGACCGATTCGAAGGCGAGCAGTTGAAATGGGAGCCATTTAATGGCATCAGCCACTGGGTTGCGGCCATGTTCGATAATACGTCCAAGCAAGGTTTCGTGGCGGGCGCAGCAACCGTGAAAAATTGGAAGAGCAGCCAGAGGCTTGGCGAAGCGGAACAGGCAAATGGTCCATTAACCTCGTTCAGCCTTTATAATTGGGGCGGTACGCAGAGCGGAGAAACCGTTTCATCTGATCTGTTCTTCATCGGATATTATGGAGATTATCAGGCCGGCCTTGAGGAATACGGAAGCGTGTACAATATCGGGGAGCCTCGCTTGGAATGGGATGGCGAGGTGCCTATGGGCTACAACACGTATTACTCGCATTACAACTATGCGACGGCCGAAGCCATGTATCCGCTAGTCGACTATATGGCTGAGCATCTTCAACCGCTCGGTTACGAATATTTTAACTTGGATGGAGGTTTCCAGCCGGTCTCGGATCTGCCTTTTGATGAGGGGATGCAGGCCTTTGCGGATTATGTTCACGAGAAAGGCTTGAAGGTCGGCGGCTATCAAACGCCGTTCACGATCTATGATGCCTGGCTTGATCTGCCTATACCGGGAACGGAATATAACCATAGGGATATTTCACTAAAGGATGAGAACGGGCAGCTGATCAGAACGTATTTGGGCACCTATGCGATGGATATTACCCATCCAGCAGCCCAAGTGGCGCTGCGCAGCGCTATACAGAAATATATCGATTGGGGCTTCGATTACCTTAAGCTTGATTTTATTGATATGGGCATGTACGACGGGTTGCGGTACGACCCAGCGGTAAACGGCGTTCAAGCTTATCGAATCGGCATGGGAATCATCCGGGATGCTGTTCTTGCGGCTGATCGCCCGATCTATATTAATGAATCGATAGCGCCTCTGCTGCCTGCAGCGTTTGCTCACGGGAGAAGATCGGCATGCGATACGACGATTGGGGTAGACGGTTATTCCGGCATCGAGCGACAGGCATTCAACACAGCCGCCTCGTGGTGGACGAACGGTACGCTGTATGAATACAATGACGCCGACATGATTATTCCGGAAAATTTTTCTCAAGGTTTCTGGTACAAATACAGTCAGAGTGAAGGCAAGCTGCTTGCAACGACTGTTGCGCTGGGCGGGGGACATTGGCTTGCAGGTGACAATTTCCCATTCCTGTCAGAGGAAAGGATGAGCATCCTTGAGAATAAGAAGCTGCTGGAGCTCGTTCGGAAGGGGAAAGCCGCCAAGCCTGTAGACATGCCGAATGTGTATCATAAAGGGGAGCATTCCCCGTCGGTTGTCTATATAACTGATAACGGCGGTGATGTCATTGTCGGACTGTCTAATTGGAATGCCAGTGAAGAGAAGCAAATTACGGTTAACCTCTCCGAGCTTGGATTAAACCCGCATGCCAAGCATACTTTAACTGAGCTATACTCCGGGAAGGTACTGGGCAAGGTATCCGGAAAGTTTACGCACACGCTCCAGCCGAACGGTACGGCCATTATTCATGTATCAAAAGGTGGATCAGGCAGAGACAATGGAGGCACACTGCTCAATCTCGCCCTTGGTAAACAAACTGGAGTATCCTCGACCTGGAGCGAAACGGGATATGAAGCGGACAAATTGACGGACGGTCTTTCATCCACGAGATGGAGTGCAGCCGACGGGCAGTTGAACAATCAATGGGCTGAAATCGATTTTGCCAAAGAGACGTCCGTCAACAGAGTTGTCATTAAAGAGCATAAAGGCACTTATTTCCAGATCGCCAATTATGCGTTACAGTATTGGGACGGGACGAAGTACGTTGACATCACAAAAGGATTTACGGTGGGTGACAATAAAGTCATTAATTTTGAGACCGTATCCACATCAAAAATTAGAATATTTATGAAGACGAATTATATTATTCCGTCTATTGAAGAGATTGAGGCCTATTATGTCGAGGGGAATAGCGGTCCAATTATTGACCAGGACAATAGCAATTCGGATTACGCGAGCTACTCGGACATTCGGGCCAAGGTCCAAAGGATGCAGGTGTTCAAGCTGAACGACAGCACCCTGCCGAAGATCGATCTGTATATTTATGAGAGCTATGTAAATACCGTACCAGCGGACGCTTATTACTTCGATATCGTCATGCTGGATGAGCAGGACAACCCGCAGAAGACGATCTTCTCCGCGTCGCTCCCGGCCTATAATATACCAGGGAGCGTGAGTCCATATTCCATCTATCCGAAGCTGGAAAATTTGGATACAAGCAAGAAATACGGAATTATCTTGAAATCGCCAAAATCGGTTATGACCGAATCTACGAATAATAACTACGGGTTCGCCTACAACGATACAAATTCTTATCCGGACGGGTATGAGCGGATCTCACTGGACGGCGGCGAGACATGGACTACGGAAAATAACGGAGAGCGCGATTTAATTTTTACCATTTATTCAAGTGGTGAGGGCGAGTAGCTCTCACGGGACAAGGGGCGATCGATAGTGATATCGGTCGCCTTATTTTTTACAGAAAGGGCGGTTTCGAATGATTCAGATTACGATAAGCAGCCATTTAGGCTTTCCTTCCGTTAGCATTCATACGAAATATTATGATATGGCGACGGTGCCGGGTATTGGAGGACGCATCTTGGAGTTTGGGGCGGACGGGATTAACCTGCTCTACCAGAACCAAAGCCTTGCAGGTCATCGCCCTAAGTACGTAGCTGATAACGTGGAGGAAATGCGATCGCAGCGTATGAAAGGTCAGCAGCTGCTCTACGGCGGCGAGAAAACATGGCTTGCTCCTCAAGCCGATTGGGGCGACTGCCCCTATGCCGATTTAGATCACGGCGAATATGAGCTAGAAATCCAGCGCAGCGAGGATACGGTTAAGCTGCTCCTTACGAGCCCTGTATGCAGAGAAACACAGTTGCAAATCATTCGGACCATTACATGTTACGGAGACAAACCGCACATGGATATCGAGCAAAAGCTAATCAATCATGGACCTGGTCCTGTTAAAAAGGGCTTATGGCAGGTAACGATGCTAAATCGAGATGGAATCGTGGAAATTCCGGACGGCGCGACCGTTTATGCGGATCAACCCGTTATGTTGTTAAATGGGGAGAATGCTTCTGCCATTCACGACGCGAAGGGATGGCGAATGGAGATTAATAACAATTTGCTCTACAAGTTAGGCTTCATGACAGATGCTGGACAAACTACGTCACGGCTTCCGGCGACAAACGGGAAAAGCTATACGCTGATGAAGACATATTGTGTGAATCCGAAACAAACGTATCCACACAATACGGTTGTTGAGGTGTACAATGCCAGTGATTATCATTATTATGAGCTTGAAGTACACAGCCCTGTCTATACACTGCAGCCGGGTGAAAGTGCATCATACACCATCCGATGGGAACTCCAAGCTGTTCAAGAAGGTGCATCGTGAACCTGAAATTGTGAAAATCGAAGCCCCGATGATGCCAATACCGGGGCTTGTTATTTTTTCATTTTTGAAGGTTGTACCATTCATATAAAGAACGATCGTTCAAAAATAATTCTTGACTTTCTTAGAAAAAAGAATATTAAAACGGAAGGTGTAACAATCACTTCTAATGTTACGCTCGGCAAAGATGCGAACGACGGCTATGTACTAGCAATTACTTTGGACATCTCTATAAGCGGCGTAGAAACCAGCGTGGCTGAGGAAATCGTCACGGAAGCCCATCTGGTTTGCCCTTATGCTAAAGCAACCCGTGGCAATATTGAAGTAGTAACGAACGTAGTTGGTTAATCAGCGCAAATGAATTTTTGTTGATTATTATTTATCTATTTTTGAACGATTGTTCAAAATTGGTGAAGGGTCCGGGTATTCGATTTCCTTGGCTTAGGCCCTTCCGACAAACCGGCTGGCGCAAAATATAGCTTCGAACAGAAATTTGACGATTTCCATGCGGTAGTTGAAAGCCGGGGACTCGTGAACAAATTTGGGTGGAGGGTTCGCGAAGTGAAAATTAACGCAAAGCAAGGCTTCAATATAGATTTTGACAAAAATGAAAAGTTGAAGACGCTGACCAAACTTCAGTATAACGTAACTCAGCATGGCGCGGACGAGTCGTCATTTAATAATGAATATTGGGATAATGAAGAAGAGGGTATCTATGTAGATATTGTTTCGGGTGAGCCGTTGTTCAGCTCGAAGGACAAATATGATGCGCGTACAGGCTGGCCTAGTTTTACAAAGCCTTTGGATCCAGACAACGTTGTGCTTAAAAGCAAATTATTTTTTGGGTCCGAAGTCAGAAGCCGGGATGCCGATTCCTTCCTAGGCGACGTGTTCAAAGATGGACCTGGGCCAACGGGACTGCGATTCTGTGTGAACTCTGCAGCCATGGAGTTTATTCCAAAAGACGATCTTGAAAAAAGAGGATATGGCGCTTATGCCGCCCTATTTAGCGAATAGAAGCTTTGAAAATCCACGCGCCTTCGTTGCCTTTGTTCTATCACCAAGGCGTCGTTTACGACATGAATAATGCGCTGAATTTCATTTAGAGTAAAAAATGGCTACTGACAAACTGGAGAGTGCGTCTCCAAAAATATGAAGAACAACAAGGCACGCTAGGGGATCGGAATAGCTTTAGCAAGACCGACAAAGATGCAACGTTCATGCGGATGAAAGAAGACCATATGCGTAACGGCCAGCTTAAGCCTGGTTACCATGTACAGATTGGAACAGAAAATCAATTTATTGTTGGTAACAGCCTTCATCAGCGCCCTACGGACACACGATGCTTGAAACCGCATTTAGAGAAAAAAGCTACCGGGAACCATCATCGCAGATGCTGGGTATGGCGGAGAAGAGAACTATGCTTACCTAGAACATGAAGAGCTTGAAGCGTTGGTCAAATACAGCACGTATCATAAGGAAAAATCGAAGAAATGGCAAACTTCTCAGTTAATTGAGGCTCACCGGCGCTCAGTACGGCCTCGGACGACGGGAATTCCAACAATGTTTGTAAAGACACCACAGAATACAAATCCCCGAATACACCCTTAAACTCCGGAAACACTTGGTCTAATGCTGCTTGGAATTGAAGTTTGATCTGAACAAACTGACCCGTTACCGATTCATGCTATCTTGTAAGGTTGCGAAGGTTTAATAATTGAACACATCTTTTCTTATGAGGTTCGAAATCCTCTTTATAAAAGAATTCGCATAAAGCATAAGCATCAAAGGCATCCGTCTTCACTTTCCGTAAGCTTGAAGACTTTTTCGCTTCATAAGACAGAAGTGGATTTACAATGATGTAAAGGTAGTTGTGTTCGTCCAGGAACTGTGTAACAGGGGAATGATAATGACCTGTCGCTTCCAGAATGACCATCGGCAGCAGTCCTGTCATAGTTTGAATATCTTTCAATAAGTGAAGAAAGGCCCCCAATCCCTCACGGGTATGATGGACAGTAAAGCTTTTACCATAAGGTTTTCCCTTGTCTAAGAAGGTTTGACCTTGACTTTCCCCCTTAGCAATATCCAGCCCAACTACTGGATTCATCTTATATCACCTTCCAATGATCGTATTTGCCGGCAGCCCCTAGTCCTTCTTGCAGTGTCATATCTTCGCTTGTTATACGAGATCATTGCCTCAACCAGCCTCAAACATGTTTCTGCAAGTAGGGGGTGAACTGTTTAGCGCACGGGATCATGAGTCCCACGGGCAGTTACGTTCGACCCCGGCTACCGCTACTTAACCTCTTGAAGATAGGAGAGGTCAACCAGAAATAACTGGTTGACCTCATAATACGAACGGGCAGTTTATCGCAACATAGAAAGGTGCAGGATTGTTTGATCATTTCGACGAATACTCTAGGTATGGAATGAAGTTCAGAGTTAATGAGGTGACTTTTATGAATATAACTCAAACTTCGCAGCTTGAAATAGGCAGATAAGCCTTGAGATAACTGGGCAAACCGGCGATCCATTGTTGTAGTTGACTTTTAATTAATTTTGAAAGTTTTTTGTTTGCCGTTGC
>NZ_JAVIFU010000077.1 GCF_031157315.1 Paenibacillus sp. LHD-38 | reverse complement strand
TGCTGATTAACCTCAAGAATTTTCGAAATTGGTTTTTTTTCTCCGCCGTTGTTTCCGGTCTTCTGATCAAGTAAAGTCGTACTTGTCGAAGAGTCTTTACCGCTTGTTTCCCCAAGGAATCCGCCCTGCTCCATTTGCACGCCCCACTTTATCACTTTTCCAGTATTTTGTGTTTCGAACTAAACCCTTCCCTAATATAAATATCATTATTGACATGAACGAGATTGGATAAACAAAAGAAAGGGGCTGTCCCAAAAGTAGTAAGCTCGCTGGAGAGATAGCTCGCTTTGAACAGAAATGTTGGAAAACATGAAAAAATATTGCTACAGTGGGCTATTCCTGTACCGCTATTTTTCTATTCTGGTCTATGGCTGCTTGCTTAAGTAGATTATGGGCAAGTGAAAGCCGCCCGACCTCTAGGCTTACTTTTGGCAAGCCGCGAAGCAGGAACCGCCGGAACCCCCGGTTATTCTTCATCTGCCCGAATACACTTTCGGGTTCAATCATTCGTCTCACCGACAGCGCATAACCTTCCTCGCTGCGCAGCTTTTCCCGCACCTGCTGTTTGTAACGCATGTATCTCAGACTGACTCGAACCTCTCGGTCGCCTTACGCCTTCGTACAAGCGGGTTTGATGGGGCACCCTTCACAGCTCACACTGCGGTAATGACGATGTCGGATTTCAAATCCACTTTCTGTTGTATCTTTACTTTCATAGCGAAAGACAAGTTTCTGTCCATTCGCGCATGTCCACGTATCTTCTTCCTCGTCGTAATGCCAATTGTCGAGCTTAGACGGTTTCCAATGTCTCTTTCATTCGCTCAGAACGAAACCTGTTGATGGTACGGAAGTCTGGTCGTTGCCGGCCTGCAATCCACATAAACATAATATTTTCACGAACGGCCTTAGCGATTTGACGGGAAGAATAGATGCGCTGGGTGTAGGTATAAATGATGACCTTCGTTAACATTTTCGGGTGATAGCTGTCTCGGCCGCCGCCGGGATAAGCGTCGGCAAAGATGCGATCGCTCAGACGGTTCACAGCATCTTTCACGACACGAACAAGGTGATTTTCGGGGATATCTTCCGGCAAATCCATTGGCAGGGTAAGTTGGTCCATGGTATATTGAATGTACATAGAAACCTTCCTTTCGAAGATGGTGGGGTGGTACCTCCATTTTACCAAAGGTTGGTTTCTTTGTTTTTTACAGATTTTAAAACATTGAAGAGGGTGCCCTAAAGCCTATGGCTTTTTGGGCACCCTCTTTATGGTATATCTAATGGAAGAGTTGAAGCCTTTAAGTATCGTAAAGACCCTTATCATGTCCGCATCAACGAATTAGTCAATGAAACTAACATCCTACTTTTAGAGGAGCTGGTGGTTCCCCCACTCACCTCATCCGCAGCCTATAGCGGTGTTTATTAACGTAAGAGAAATAAAGTTCCTTCATATTCTAGCTTTAATCCTATAATCGAGGCTATTTTCCTAAGGGAGACAGCCGATTGTTCGATGACGGTCCAATCCGTAGGACTGTAGCTGAATTGAACTTGAATTTCAGGCAATCCGTAAGTGTCACGTTTGATTGGATCCAGAAACATCCGGTTTCTCGTATTGGGATTGCACTTTTCCCAATGTAATCAGAGCATTCCCTTCCCATTCATTTTTTCTCGGTTTTGAACGATATTGATAGGAGTAATAAGAGCCGAAGATTTGAAGCTGAAAAGGGCGATACCATGTTTGTGGGACCAAAATATAGATCATTCCCAATATTTCCGTAAATTCTTCACTGCTGATTTCACCGTTTCCATTGATGATGGAGTGATTGGTGAGATAGTGACCGAACGCTCTTAAGGGAATCCCCGGGTTAAGCAATATCCTCGGTGTTTCCAATCCGCTTGCGGCGAGAGCCACGGATTTGCAGCGAAGATCATAGACTTTCTTCTCCGGCGTTATCACCCGGATTCCCCGCGTTTTTTGATTCTGACCCGTAAGGACCTGAATCGCCCAGGCATTTACGGCTAGATCGAAGGGATGCAGCTCCAACGTTCTTTCCAAAAAAATGATCGAACTGAAATAGGCGTTCGAATGAAGATCTCCAAATTGCGTAGGTTGGAGATCGATAGCAACCGGTTGATCGACGGCCTTCGGATATCCCTTCGCCCGTAAACGGTCAAGCAAAATTTGAGTGAATGTGGAATATCGTGAATATAAATCGGTTACGGTCATTATCCGTTCGGCGATACTGTAGTACCTATGCATTTCCGGAATTGGGACGGGCCATTTCGCGAGTTCGAAATCCGGAATGCGCGGACACCCCCAAGTGCATACAACAACCGGGATCCTGGAAACTGCGGGAGGGTTTCGCCCAAACGAGGGGCGATCCGAGGGTTGTTGTAGAGACTCCCGGCTATTGACCCTGTCGGTAAATTGAAAGCATTCGTCGGCAGTAACAGCCCTCCTCGTTCGACAATACCTATCCGTTTTCACGTATGTTTCAATTGTTCGCAAAGCCTCCAGAGGGCTGCCCCTCCACCTGCTCCGGTCCTGACGACAATGACGTCATATTCTTTCGAAGCCATTTCGTCTAAGGGTACAACAGGTATCCAAGAATCAGTCTGCTTACGGTATGAAAGCGGTTCTTCGGTCCTACGCGTAGCACAACGGTTCAGCTCTCTCGCCTACCTGAGAACCATATTAGGGTTCAAGCTCCTGCTGACGCGTTACCGCCGTCATATTGCCAATCTCTTTCCCCTCTACTTAATTATGATTGATACCGTGTAAACGATACATTTGATATCTATTTAACCTTATATAGACTTGGACAAATACAAATACGTGTTGGAACGAGCAAGCCTATTTCCCGAAAAACACTATCCTTTAACGAAACGAAACATATCCTGTTAGTAAGGAGAATACTACCGGATTGGGTGTGAATCGATGCAAGAGTTTCTAGGTTAAGGAGGGGGCTGAAAAAGGATGCCATACGGACGCCGTTCATCACGAGCTAAAGTAAATATCAACATAAAAAACATCAACGTCACTACGATGAGTGGTTCCGCCTCCTTTAACGTTGGAGACTTCGCAGTCATTGACCCGATTAGCAGTCAAAATACAGATACAGATAACTTTAACAGCAACAATAACGCCAGCAGGACCAGGACAACGACCACTCAGCATGGCGGAGCCGGTGCGTTCAATACCGGTAACAACAATAAGTTTAATACACCGTTTAACCGCATCAACGATCTTGGGAACGGCGGGAACGGGAATGTCTAGGAGGAAATTCAAATTGAACGACCGCCAATACCCTTATGCCCAATATCCATATACCTGCACCTATCCTTCCACCTATCCGTGCGTTTACCCAAATCCAAACATGATTCCCGCTTCCGATGCGGCCATGCTCCAATCCATGCAGCACATGCAGTATGTTCAGCAGCAAACGCTGCAAGCCTTGCTCCATATGCAGCGCCAGCTCGCCGATATGCAGTCCGTCGTGACGCACATGAGCCAGAACCGTCAGCCTTCCAATACGTACATCCATAACGAATTCGAAAAATTCGAAATTTTTCTCGATGCAATCGATCTGGAAACACTCAGCGGCTCCATGCAGATCGGCTTGTTCAACGGCTCAGCGCCTACCAGCGCTCTGCCGCCAACTATAACTACGACCAATATAACGGCTCAGGGAAGTCAAGCCGGCGCTCAAGCTCCTGCTCTATCTCCTCATCCGGGTATCGCACCGGTTCCTGATATAACTCCAGCTCCTGGCGTAACACCGACTCCGGGTGCAGCACCGGTTCCAGGGGAAGAATTCAATCTCGGCAGTCTCCTTCCCGGCAGCGGCATTCCGCAAGGGATCAGCATTCCGCCCGGGCTTCCGCTTCCGTCAGGCGCGACCCTAACGCCCGAAACGCTTCCTACTTTTCCGGCTCCAGAACCAGCTTCCGTCATCATTCCGCCGGGAGCAACATTCATTCCGCCCGGCATGACGGCGCCTCCGGGTTCGGTTGAAATCGCGCCGGGTATCGCCGTGCTGCCCCCCGGCACGATGCCGATTCCTGCCGGTTCTGAGGCCCGTTAACCTGTACCGGAAACGGGAGAGCGTTATGTATACAGGCCGAAGAAGAAAAAAAAAGACACGGAATATGGCGATTTCTTTCGCCGATTTCGTGTCTTTACTTTAAGGTCCGCTTGATCTCATCCAGCCTTTGCCTCAAAAATTCCCGTTTCTTTTCCTTCAATTCTTCTTTTATCTGGTGCAGAAGCTCTGCGTCCTCTTCTCTTCTCGGATTCATCACATGCGGCTGAGACGGACCTGGATTGACCGGCTCCACGGCATCGGCATTTTTGAGGTGGCTCTTGTACATTTCAAGCGCCGGCCGTTTCATGAAATCGAGCTCCGCAAACGGACTGCCCTGCTCCTTCAAATCATTTTTCCAATACTGGTAGGTCCGCTCGTACAAGCTCTTCACTTCGCTTTCGCTTAGCCAGCCCTTCCTGTTCCATTCATCAATCGTCTCATTAATCAAATACTGCTGGACAGCCAGCTTGATCTCCACATTCATAATTTGATCCTCCATCGTCCTGATCACCTTTTCCATCAACCGTGAAAAGGTCGGCGAAGCACCATCTGGATCGGCTTTGACGAATCTTTTACTCCTCCTTTTCGAATAAACAGACTTGTGTTTCTTGCTGCTAGCCCGTGATTTCTTCCGATGTCTTGATTTTTTCCAAGGCAACGAAATCGCTCCTTCTTGTGCATCATGCTGTTGTTGCTACATCATATGCTGGACTATGAGTGATTCGTGAATGTCTTTTGCTCTGACAAAGTATACGCTTGTAATATAATGTTCAGTCAAGATAGTAGAAACAGACTTTACTAAGTATCGAGTTTTAATTCGAATTTATGATCGTATTTTTAGATATGTTAGAAGAACCGGCGGAGCAACCATGGAAGCACTCCGCTTTCAATATTCTCACGAGGACGACAAATCTGTTTGGTGCCATTGTCAACTTGGAATTCAGCTCGTGATTTAAAGGTCCATTATGAAACTATGCGGTAAATTGGCTAGAATACTAGTCGAGATGGCGCGCAGCGGTCAAGCCTACATGCCACAAAAAACGTTACCGCTCTTGCAAGCAGCTTAACCTAACAACCCGTTTCGTTGTACGAGTTTTGGCTTATTCGCAGGATTTCATAGAAAGCACGGAGTACCGGATTAATTAAACCAATGGGCACCGACCCGTACCGTTAGCAAGACCGGCCTCCACCCCTTGGATAGGCGTAACGAAGGAATGAGAGGGCTTTGACCCGTTAAGACATGGGAGTGACAAATGTTCATATTTGAGATCATGCACGCTTGTTCTGAATCAGATTTGAATGTCATTCTTGTTCCCCATTTCCTAAATAGATAAAGCTAAAAAAACATTTGAATCAATAACATATAGACGATCGTTCCGCTTGCAATGGATAAAAGCATGTTTCTTCGCCAAATATGGAGAAAAGCAACGACTGTTACGGATATTAGTTCTGATATACCGTGGTTACCGGAAAACAGGCTAATATCTTTAAGACTGTAAATGACCAGCAACCCCAGTGCCGCTGCCGGCAGTACTTTTCCAAGATACTGTACATATGGTGGAGTAGATCTACCAGAAGGAAATAAAATAAATGGAATGAATCTAGTCATCATAGTCCCCAAAACGACCAATCCGATAGTAATCATCTGTTCAAACAATGTCATTGTCATACGCGCTCACCTGTTCTTTCAAGCTGCTTTCTCATCAAAGTAAGCAAGAAGAGAATGCTAATCATAGCTGGGAGGATGAAGTTCCTACTGTCGAACACGATAAGAAATAGAAGCGATACCACTAACCCCAATATTGCGCTATGGTGCTTTGTCTCCTTCATCCACTGCTCAATAAAGATCACGACGAATAGCGCGGTCATGACGAACTCAAGACCCTCCATATTGACTTGAACGAGCGACCCAAAAATCCCACCTATAGCAGCTCCTAACACCCAATAAAAATGATTAAGCAGCGTGACGAAAAACATATACCATCCTTTATCCACCTTTTGGGGGATTTCTGCTGTGTAATTGATGGAGAAGGATTCATCACAAAGACCAAAGATTAAATAAACCTTTTTCATGCCAGTTCCTTTGTATTTTTCAAGCATAGATATCCCATAAAACAAATGACGTGCGTTTACCATTAAACTGAGCATTAATGCACCTAATGGGTTAAATGTTCCAAGCAACAGATTGACAGCAACAAATTCCATTGAGCCTGCGAATATCAATAGACTCATAAGAATCGCATACACCGCATTTAAGCCCGAAACGTTCATAAAAATCCCATATGCAATGCCCAAGAATAAAAACCCTGCTAATATGGGCATTGTAGTGGGAACGGCTGCACGAAATGCCATATAAAGGTCACTTTTGTTTTTCATGTTTAGCTCAAATCTCCTTAATTCAATTACTTTTCTGCAATCTTAACAGTGCAAATCCATACAATCAACGATATAATTGTATGTATTACAATTTCGTGAGGTATCGTATGCCGATTAATTCCTTCGTTGATTACCCAATGTCATGGAGACCTGACAAAAACGCCTTGAAACGCCCTATCTATCAATCCTTAGCCTCATTATTGGAGCAAGAAATAACAAATGGTTTTTTGGCTCCTGGAACTAAGCTACCGCCTCAACGGGAGTTGGCTGATTTTTTAGATGTGAACCTTACGACAATTACACGTGCCTACAAAATCTGCGAAACAAAAGGATATATCTATGCGATTACCGGAAGCGGCACGTTCGTATCGCCCAATGCTGCGCGTTCCGTCACCATTTCAAAGGACAAAACCGCCGTAAATTGCATTGATCTTGGATTTGTTGCATCATTTGAGCAAAGTAATTCCCACGTAGCATTAGCGGCCAAGAAAGTGATGGAGAAAAGCTATCTGGAGGAGCTGCTGAATTACAATGATCCAACTGGCATACTACACCATAAAATGGCGGGACTAAGTTGGATAAATGCGTTTGGGATCCAATCGGAAACAGAGCATATAGCTATTGTTTCAGGTGCACAAAACGCGCTCGCTATTACGTTACTCGCATTATTCGAACCGGGAAATCGTATTGCGGTCGATGTATTCACGTATTCGAATTTTATTGAAATTTCGAAAATGTATCGGATTCAATTGGTTCCTGTTCTGGGTGATGAACATGGCATGCTGCCTAGTGAGCTTGATGCTCAGTGCCGACTGCTGGATATCCAAGGCATCTTTCTTATGCCTTCTTGTTCGAATCCCACGACGGTAGTGATGTCAGTGGAACGAAAAAAGGAACTCGCTGACGTTATTCGCGATCGTCATTTAATTTTAATTGAAGATGATATTCATGCTTTTTTGACAGCGGGCAGTTTCGATGATTATATGATTCCCATGTTTAAACTTCTGCCAGATCAAACCGTCTATATTTGCAGCACCTCCAAGTCTCTTTGTTCCGGGCTTCGAGTTGCATACATTGTGTTCGGTGAGAACTTCAAAAAGAGGATCGAAAAAGCCATTTTTAATATCAATGTCAAGACTTCTTCATTGGATGCGGAGATCATAACCGAGCTAATTTTGTCTGGGAGAGCCAAGGAGATTGTTGAGGAAAAAAAGAAGCTGGCGCAGGCGGCGAATCGTATTTTTTCAACGTATTTCCCTCAAGCCCCAAGCAATGGTCATCCATTAAGTTTTTACAGGTGGCTGCCGATATCGAGCCATGGCTCAGCAGTGCAAATAGAGAGTTCCTTGCAAAGCCAAGGCCTCCGCGTTTTCCACTCGGACCGATTTCTGAGTGGTGCCAGTGTGCCGAACAAATTTTTACGTGTAGCACTTGCTTCTACAAAATCATTGGAGGAATTAGAAACTGGGTTGGAAATCTTGCAAAAAAACATCTCACCATTTCAATGTGAGTAAAGATTTTGAACGGCTCTAAGTCTCTGAAAGACATCACAGCGACGATTCAATCTCTTACTGGGCGGTCGAATTCCACTTGGACGCTTGAACGCGCACTGAAACTAACAGCTACCTCGTACAGGAAGAAGTCGGAGAAATCGATCGATTTGATCATATTTCACTTCTAATTCCAAAAATGATGTATAAAAAGCCAAACAATCCACAAAATAACTTCACATCCAATTAAGGAGTGAACATACATGAGCAGAAAAAGTTTAGTTGTTCCACAAGCACAAGCAGCACTAGACCACTTGAAATATGAGGTAGCACAACAGTTTGGAATTCAATGGTCTCCAGATGGTTACAATGGGAATATGACTACTCGTGATGCAGGTACTATTGGTGGAAACATCACAAGAGCATTAATTCAAATTGCAGAACAATCCCTTAGCTCAGGAGCCAGAAGATTCTAAAAAATAGCCCTCCTCAATCTCATAAAGAGACTAGGAGGGCTATTTTTTTTCTATTCATTGTTTTCAAGAAAATCAAAATCGCTGACTGCTGACCCTACTGTATACAATAAGATCGCATCCATATAGTGGAATAGCACACATGTTCTGCGACAGAATTTTTCGAATCTAACGTTTGTTGACTATAGTATCAAGTTTGTTATCTAGAAGCATCGAATCCTCCTATTATACAATGAACCTAACAAGTGCAATACAACCGAGAAGACACCGAAAGGAGTGAAAGGCATGAAATCGACAGTTGAACTTCAAGATAAAAGAAAGCGCTTACGGATTCGTTGGCACAAGCAGGATACGGAACTCACCCTCTTGGCATTGCCTACGACGATATGGTACATACTGTTTTGTTTCTTACCTATGTTCGGGATCATTATTGCCTTCAAAAACTTCAGAATTAGCGGCGGGTTCCTGAGCAATGTATTTAATAGTCCTTGGGTAGGCTTCAAAAACTTTGAATTCTTATTCAAGTCGAACGATGCTTGGATCATTATTCGGAACACCATTGGATACAACATTATTTTTATCGTTCTAGGTATTGTGCTGCCCGTCCTACTCGCTATTATGATCGGGCTGCTCCACAGCCGCAAAGCAAGTAAAGTCTATCAGACGATGATGTTCCTCCCCTATTTCCTATCTTGGGTTGTCGTCTCTGCGGTAGGCTGGGCGTTCCTAAGCTTTGATAAAGGGATTGTCAATCAAATGCTCGTTAATATGGGCGGCGATCCTGTCAACTGGTATATGGAGCCGGCATACTGGCCCTACTTTCTGATTCTCTTAAATATTTGGAAAGGCCTGGGCTATGGTATGGTCATCTATCTGGCGACTATCACAAGCCTTGACAGCACCTATTATGAAGCAGCTGTTATTGATGGCGCTTCCATTTGGCAGCAGACGAGATTTATTACATTGCCTATGCTCAAGCTAGTGATCGTCATGCTGTTCATTTTGGCAGTCGGACGTATATTCTACACCGATTTTGGCTTGTTCTATCAGGTTACGCGAGATTCCAATTCTCTGTTCAATGTGTCTACCACAATCGATGTCATGGTATACAAACAACTGAAATCCGCTACATTGGGGATGGCAGCTGCTGCCGCATTCGTACAGTCTGTTCTGGGTTGTGCAACTATTCTAATCGCTAATTGGATTGTTCGTAAAATTGATCGTGATAGCGCGATGATGTAAGGAGGTATGACCATGTCAACGAGAACGACTTACGAAACAGGCCTTGAAAAATTTAACCGTACAAGCAAAGTCGTAAACATCTTTTTCAACTTGATTTTTATCATCTTGGCGCTGCTCTGTGTCATACCTGTAGTTGTTGTTCTATCCATTTCATTTTCCAGTGAGGACTCCATACGTGAAACAGGATATCATCTGTTGCCGGTTGCATTGTCGGGAGAGGCTTACGCCTATGTAGTCAAGCAGGGAACGTTGATTCTGCGGGCGCTCGGCGTATCCGCTCTTGTTACTGTGGTTGGTACTCTGCTCGGTGTACTGCTTACCACCTCCATGGGCTATGTGCTTTCTCGCCCAACCTACAAGCTGAATGGCTTTCTGACCTGGGTCGTATTCATCCCCATGATATTCAATGGCGGTTTGGTATCCAGCTACTTCATTAATACAAATTTATTAGGACTAAAGGATAGCGTCTGGGCACTTATTCTACCGCTGGCCGTCTCATCGTTCAACGTTATCATTTGTAAAACATTCTTTAAAAGCACGATTCCCGATGGGCTGATTGAATCTGCTGAAATTGATGGCGCGAGCCAGCTGCGAATCTTTTTCTCCATCATCCTACCGATCTCCTTGCCGGTCATTGCAACAATTGGACTGTTCCTCTGCTTCTCTTATTGGAATGACTGGTTCCAATCGATGCTATATATCGACAACCAGAACCTGTATTCTCTGCAGGCACTGCTAAATAGCTTGATGAGCAATGTGGATGCACTTGCCAAGAATGCTGCCAGTATGGGCGTTAGCTATGCCGTGCTCGTCGCAACGATGCCGAAGGAATCTGCCCGCATGGCTGTAGCCATTATCATTGTTCTGCCTGTAGCCTTCGCCTATCCGTTCTTCCAGAAATATTTCATTTCCGGACTAACGATCGGCGCAGTCAAAGGATAATAAACGAAATAAGCCAAGCAAGCTTGGTTTATGATAAATCACTGTGCAACTCTTACGGTGATATAACTTCAAAAAGGGGGAAATGAAATGAAGAAATCTTGGAAGTTCATCTCTACGCTTTGTATTCTCACACTACTGGTGACTGCCTTAGCAGCCTGCTCCGGCTCGAACTCTCCATCTGCAACAAACGGATCACCGACAACTACAGACACAACAGAGGACACCACTACACCTGGTAAGGATATTCCGACTTTGGTCTGGTGGACCATCGGCGGCCAAGTACCTAATAACTTCAGCCAAGCTATTGATGCTATGAATGCATACACTGCTGAGAAGATTGGTGTGAAAATTGACATCAAGGTAGCCAGCTGGGGTGAATGGGACACCAAAATAAACACGATTGTAAATACTGGCGAACCATTCGACATTATGTTCACAAACAGCGGTAAATACAGCAAGCAAGTAGCTATGGGAGCTTTAGCCGATATCACTGATCTGGTTCAAAGTGAAACTCCTGACTTATACAAATTGATTCCTGAAAAGGTATGGGATGGTACGAAAATTGGCGGCAAGTATTATTCCGTTCCTACCTATAAAGATTCAGCACTAACGCAGTATTGGGTATACGATGATAAATACGTGCAAAAGTACAATATCGATATCAACAACATCAAAACACTGCAGGATCTTGATAAACCTCTACGCAGTATAAAGTCTGGCGAAGGCAAAAGCTTCTACCCATTGCCAATGACGCAAGGCGAAGGCTTGAACGGTTTCTTTAACAATTATGACGATTTAACGCTAGGTTTCGCTCCAATTGGCGTAAAAGCTGACGATGGATCACGCACAGTTGTCTCTGTTCTCGAGCAGCCTGATATTATGGCCGATTTGAAGCTCCTCCATCAATGGTATCAGGATGGCATCATCAACCCTGATGCTCCGACTAAAACAGAGAGCGACAAAGGCAGACCATTCTTTGCCGCTCAGGCATTTCCAGGTGCTGAAGTAAGCTGGCAAATCAATGATGCTGTTCAAAAATATGATATGGTTCAGCACTATGGACCTATTTATACAACGAGCACGATCCAAGGCTCCCTGAACGCGATTTCTGCGAATTCGAAATATAAGAAGGAAGCATTGAAGTACCTCGAATTAGTCAACACAGATCCAAAACTGCGCAATATGCTGGCATTCGGTGAGTTAGACGTAGACTACAAAAATGTCGATGGCGAAAAGGTAATCGAGCGTACTTCCGATACTTGGCCGCTGGCTGCTTACTCCCAAGCTACATTCTTTAATCTAGCGGTTACAAAAGGTGCTCCTGAAGATCAATGGGAACAGGTTAAAAAGCTGAACGATGCAGCGACATCTTCCACTGTACTAGGTTTCGCACTGGATATCAGCAATCTTCAGACAGAAATTGCGAATTGCCAATCGGTATGGGATAAATACAAATATGAACTTATTACAGGCGCATCCGATCCGGAGAAAATGATTCCGAAGATTACAGCTGAATTAAAGTCCGCTGGCATGGACACGATTATGAATGCTGCTCAAGAGCAAATTAATAATTACTTCAAGTAAGATGAAAAAGAATGAGCATCCCTTATTGAGACACTCTGTATGGGATGCTTTTTTCTTGCTATCTATGAAGCTTTGCTTAATCATGTTAAAGTGGTAGGGTAAACGCTTACTTTAGGGCGAGCTGCTGCAATTGAGGTGTCGTATGAGCTCTTTTTTACAAATCAAAATTTATCGTTACAAGTTTATTGCCTATGTCATCTTCGTCGTGACCATCGGACTCACACTTGGCATTCTGACCTGTGCAATGCTGCTGAATCAATGGGTTGGTGATGCCCGTTTAGAGGCTGCTAATGCTTTCGCTGGTATAGAGAATGAGCTGCAGTATGATGCCGACCGAATTGAGGCTTACATGCAGCGTATATACTCCAATCATAGTCTAATGGATGATGCTCGCAGCTTTTTAAGCAGCAGTGCTGAAGGATACTTAACCAGTAGTCTGCAAAACAGCCGATTCTCACAGCCGCTGGTATCCTTTCCAGAGGATATTAAAACCTACCTGTACAGCTGGGCGCAAGGTGGAATCACGCAGGTTAGTCTGCATACCAACCAGTATGGCAATGTCGTACAATTTAACGACAACGGAATTGCAAGCTTCAAGTTCGGTCTTCCAAATACAGACGAAGCTTTCCACGATACTATTCTAAAGGGATTCGTATATCACAAGAAACTATCGGACCCTGCACTCGGATCTAAGGAATTAGGGGAGCTGCGCTTCTTGGCCAGCAGTGATCAAGTTTTTAAATCTATACAAAAATATCGTTTGGGAGAGGCTGCTGCAGTCAGTGCTTCTGGTGAGATATACCTTATCGGTAATGAACAGGACCAAGAATTGAAGGAATTATCCCGTCTGGCGGCGGCGAATGGACGCAGTCATGGTTATATTTCAAAGGGTTTTTTTAAGCATATATTCTTTATCACCTTTCCGTCCACCAAGTTCAATTTCAAATTCGTTAGCATCGTTGATTTATCTATGCTGATTCGGCAGCATGCCAGGATGCTAATCACCATCTTTCTGATCGTATTAGCAACCATGATTAGTGTACTACTGCTCATTGTGTACAATATGCGGGATGATTCCCGCTTCCTGCATCGCATTATTCAATCGATTGGACGCGTGAAAACAGCCAATTTTACACCTAATCGCCCTGCCCGTTATCGTCGAAATGAATACGGCATGATCGCAAGGGAATTAGACGATATGATTCAGCAGTTAGATAAGCATATCCGTAATGAATATTTGCTTAAACTAAAGCAGCAAGAAACTGAAATGAAAGCGCTCCAAAACCAAATTAACCCTCATTTTCTTTACAATACGTTAGAGGTTATCCGCTCCACTGCTCTTGTTAACCAGGACAGGGACACTGCTGATGCAATTGCTACCTTAGGCGCGCTCTATCGCGAAATTGTCAAAAAGGAGAATATTATTTCTATTGCAAGTGAGCTGGAATTACTACAGAAGTACTTAGAGATTATGGAGTTTAAGTATCCAGGACGTTTTTTTTATCAAGTCAATGTAGAGCCGGTGTTACTCTTGATCCCTACCGTAAAATTCTGGATGCAGCCTTTGGCTGAGAATTTTTTCATCCATGGCTTTAGCGCTAGTAATGAGTTTAACCTGTATGTAGTTAATGGCTGGGAAGCTGAAGAGCATTATGTATTAGAATTCGTGGATAATGGGCGTGGTATTCATGCGGAGCGTTTACATTCAGTGCGAAGCACACTGTCCAACAATGATGATACTTCTTCCGAGAGTATCGGTTTACGCAACGTATACACAAGGCTTCACTTCTTTTATGGGAAAAGCTTTTCTATAGAGATTGAGAATAATGAGGAAGCTGGAGTTAAGATTTCTGTACGGATTTCAAAAGAGGTGACTGAACATGTACACACTGCTGATTATGGATGACGAACCTCAGATTTTGGAGGGGATGAAGCGAATCCTGGACTGGAAACGATACGGCTTCAGTCGGATCGAAACCTGCGAATCTACGGAGGTTGCCATGTCCAAGGTTGTAGACCTGCTGCCAGATGTCGCAATTTTTGATGTCTGCGTTGGTAAGAATCTTGGCTATGAAACGATCCACAGACTCAACGAGCTCCAAATCCCTACGAAATATGTGATTATGAGCGGCTATAGTGAATTCAAGTATGCTCAAGAAGCCGTTCGTTGCGGTGTCAAAGACTATCTGCTCAAGCCTGTAGACCGTACAAAGCTGCAGCAAGTTATTGAGAAGATTATTGTTGAAGATCTGGGTGGTACGATAGGTAATATAAGCTGTGAGAGTTTGAACAAGGATCCCGTACTGGGCGTAAGTTATGACAGCTTATCCAAGCTGGTCAACCGCATTCTGCTAATGATCAAGACGGAGTATGCTCACAATATCACCTTAAAATCAGTCGCAGAGCGCTTCCAGATGAACAGTACTTATCTTGGACAATTATTTCTTAAAGAATCCGAAATGAAGTTCTCAGAATACCTAATGGCTTACCGAATGCTCCTCGCACAAGAACGAATTCAATCGTCAGATGAGAAGATTTCTTCTATCGCGCTTTCTGTCGGCTACAACAATCTCAATTATTTCTATACGCATTTTCAAAGCTTTTTCGGAAAATCACCCTCTGATCTGCGGGGAAAAGGCTAACAACGAACTCGGCAGAAAGGAGGATATTGATGCTAAAGTGTTCTAGACAAAGATGTATCTTCATGACAATCAGTATTATACTGCTGCTCACAGCGTATACAACCGGTTGCTCCAGGCAGCCTAGCAGAAACAACGATTACAAATATGATGGTGATACTGTTAATCTGATTTATTACACGATTGGAGAGCCTGACAAGGATCTGAAGCTCGTAAATGATAAAATCAATGAAATCATGGCTCGTAAAATTGGCGTGACGATCACCTATATCAAGATTGGTTGGCAGGAGTATGAAGACCGGCTGAACACACTTATATCCGCAGGCACTCCTTTCGACATTGCTTTTGCGCCTAACTATGCAACCACCACTATGCGCGGAGCATGGCTAAGACTTGATGACTATCTTACAAGTCTGGGTAAAGATTTGTACGACGCGATTGATCCGACCTTTTGGCAAGGGGCACGAATGATTGATGGAGGCATTTATGGGGTGCCGACCAATAAAGAACTGGCCGTGCGTGATCATTGGATGTACCCTGCTTCCATAGTGAAGAAGTACAATATCGACATTACCAAGTACAATACGCTGGAATCGCTTGAACCTTTGCTCCGGATGATTCAACAGAATGAGCCTGCATACATACCAATGGAATTAGATCGGGATTCACACAATTTCTTCGCTCTCTATGGCTACGAATATATTGTGAACCATAAAGTTCCCTTGATGGTGAAATCACTGGACCCTAACGCAGAGGTCGTGAATATCTTCGAAACAAAGGAAGCACGGCAGGTTTTAGATACATTACGGCGTTATTATAAGGACGGCTTCATTAACAAAGACGCAGCGCTTCGGGAGACTGGCGGACTTAAGCGCGGGGATAAAGTGTTCTGGAAATCCTCAGGCGGCGGACCACTCTCGGAGACTGCTTGGAGTAAGGATCGCGGCTATAAGGTTGTATCGAATCCCGTAACCCCTATCGTCGTCACCACGGAATCAGTCCGTGGCGGGATCATGGCTGTTAATGCCAACACCAAGCATCCCATTGAGTCTATTAAGTTTCTGAATCTACTCAATACCGACCCTGAAATACGAAACTTATTTAATTATGGTATTGAAGGGGTCCATTACACACTGAGTGAACAAGGGCAAGCGATCCCCATTCCCGGCAAAGACAGCGACGGCGAGCCAATCCCGGATGCACCAGCAAGCTATGCAGGAGTACAATATACGCAGGGCAACTGGTTTATCCTGAAAACCATGGGCGGCGATAACCCGGAACCCCTCGATAAATGGGAGCAATTTCGCAAATACAACGCTGAAGTAATCAAGTCCACCGTTCTCGGCTTTACTCCTGATCTATCCAAGCTGACCGCCCAAACCGATAACATCGAGATGGTTTGGAAGAAATACTATTCAAGCCTCATGACTGGCACCGTCGATGTTGACACGATCCTCCCCAAGTTTAACGAGGAGCTAAAACTCGCAGGTATCGAGGAGGTAAGGAAAGAAGTACAGAAGCAGTTGGATGCGCGGCGGGGCGTAAAGAGGTAAGCGCTATAGCGGCTCCCGCATCCCGCTAGCGGATCCGGGTCCCATCGACACTAGTCCCTAACGTGAATACGGTGTTAGCTGACGGATTATAACTTATCTGAATATCCCATTAAATGATCTACCTCAATACTATGTTCAATTTTCATTTCTAACTTTTCTCTTAAATGATAATACTTATTCAATAATTCTACTTCTTGTTCTAGTGCATTTGAAATAATTCCAATGATTGAGTCATCCTTGTCTTCGTTGCTCCAATCAAATAGATCTCTATAGATATCAACTATCGATTCTTTGTTAGTCAATGTAAACCGAACTGGTTGATCATTAAATGTCAACTTACAATCTAACAATTCAGATAAAACATCCAGACGGTATCTGAGATCCGTCTTTGAAATAACTTCATTCTGAAGTATTTTGATATCTTGAATTAATTCCCGAAAGGTTAATTCCACGTGCTGCATTGCAATGTAAGACCAAATGCATGTACCTGTACCTCTTCCATGAGCTTCCCAATTCTGATTCCATAAAATATTCTTAATTATGTATTTATGATCTGATCCAAACAAAGCAATACCTAGGATTATTCCTGAATTACAATCAGTTGAAGCACTTTTATCTCCCCATTCAAATAACCTTGAAACCGTACTGCTGCTTGAAATTTTAAAACTTAGTGCTGGTACGAACTCCTTAAATAGACTCTTTCCAAATGAGCAATCTAATATGGATTTTATCTGACTTTCATAATCATTACATGGTAAATGTAATAATCCTAAACTAGCAGCCTTAGCTATATGCCAGTTATCTGAAGTAATTAGTGATACAAGGGTTTCTGTACACTTTTTATATCCAAGATAACCTAAAACATGTAAGACTTCGCATGGCATTCCTTCCCTTAGATCTTTTTGATAAACACAGCAATCATAAATTTCTTGTGCTAATTGTAAATCTCCATGCTTCATTATCGGTTGTAAAAGCAAAATTCTATTGTAATCTGAGGGGGCCTCAATAAATAACTTGAAGAGGCCAATGGAATCTTCAAGTCCACCGTACTTGCCTATCACATTTGTATATGAAGAAATAATACTCGAATCAATATTGGGAGATGATTTAACTAAATCTATTAGTCTTTTAGTTGTTGGAATCAATTCATCCATCCCTCCTTTTAAGGTTTTTCTTTTTCTGTTCACGATCTTTCAGCTAACGTTTTATTTACGAGCTTCCCAACTTTTCATATTTAAGGTATTCTCGAATGAATTAAGCTATCCTGCCCGTTAGTTGAGCAAAGGCAGCCAATCACTTTGGTCGGCTGCCTTTGCTGTTGCTATATGAACTAACGTTACCCGTTAGCTCAACAGGAACTAGAGTTAATTACTATTCGTCAGAGAACGATGAGTAGATTATTCAAGGCTCTGCAAATAAAGCTCATACTCGATTGTAAACTCAAGCGCTCGGGAAAATTCGGTAGAGAGAGCAGACAATGTTTCAACCACAGCTTCCTTTCCCACTTCTCTTAATGCCAGGATTTCTGGCTGCCGAGGTACTTGAAATTGTGTGTGATCATGATAGACAATAGTGACAATAGTGCCAATTGGCTCTTGGTGCGGACCATAAATTGTGCTCCACATCCAGCGCTGCTGGTTATCCTGCAGATCATTGCCCCATTCCCGTGAGATGTCAAAATCTCCTGGGAACCGGGGCTCCGGATTAAGACCGGCCTCTTTAAACTGACGGTGAATGGGAAGAAACAACAGGTTCAAATACGTTCCATAGGCCACGTCTCCTGCTTCCACGTAAGCCTGTTGCAGTTTATCATGATGGTTCACTAGCACTTTATCCCAGTTATAGGAAATATGCTCCCTGATGTAGCGGGAAATGCTCTTGATGCGAGCTTCGCCGCTCTCATCCAATACAATTTGTAGCAAGTTTGTTGATCCCATCTCAAAACATCCTTTCATTTGAGATACACTTTCCCTTCTATCTTATAACATTCAAGCAAATCCAAAGGTTATAAAGAAAAAACACCGCTGGTGTTTGAATACAAGCGAATAACCTTAGCATATGGTTTAAACTTTTACTGAGGAGTTTTTTGGATTTACTATCAACGAAGTTTAGTGCTGAATCAAACTGTTTTTTCAAAGCTCCAGCCGGTATAGGCCCCATATTTTTTACCGTACATACTCATGAGATGCGTTTGAAAATCAATAAGCGCTAGGTCTTGCGTTTTGGTCGCTAATAACCCCATTCATTCATTACGATCATCGTTGAGGAAATCTGACCTTTAGCCAACTTATCTGCCAATTTTTCATTACGTTCATTAATGCCGACCAGGATGTTGGTTGAAAAGCGCAATCTCCAAGAACACTCCACGTTTAAGACTCCATTACCCAATTTCAGGTTTACCATTTCAAGTCCCACTGAAGTTCCGTAAGCGTGGAAAGGCAGCCGATCAGTCTTGACCGGCTGCCGCGATGTCTTTATTCAGCTATCGTTCTCCGTTTGTTAAGAAAAACAATCCGATAAGTCCTAAAGCTTCACTTATTCTTGAACAATCGGGCTTGCAGATTCTGTCGCGCCCTTCGCCTCACCATGCCCAGCACCGAATAAGTTTAAAACCACTACGCCTATAACAACTAATGCGATTCCGACAATGCTTCCTGTGTTTATTTTTTCTTTCCAAATCAGTACAGAAATAAGGGCTGTTGCTACTGTACCTACCCCTGACCAGATGGCGTATGTCATGTTTAAAGGAAGTGTTTTAAGCGCAAGCGAGATAAAATAAAATGAGGTAACAAAAGCAACTATCGTGAATATAGTTGGATATAGTTTTGTGAACCCTTGTGAAGCTTTAAGCATCGATGTACCGATCAACTCACCAATAATAGAAACTGCCAAGAACAAATACGCCATAATTTATTTTTCCTCCGTTATAATTGTTTTTAACTTTTCAATAACCTTTTGCCTCAAGTCTGCATTTGGTGGGGCCAGCCCAAACATTTCAGCGAACCAAAGACCATCTATTGCTAAGCGAACAAGCGTAGCACGAACAGGGTCTATTTCATCATTCTCGATTTTATACTGAATCTCAGAATATGCTTGTTGCAGTCGGTGCAGCATCTCCGGATTAGTAAAATGTGCAGCGGAAATCGCAGTATAAAGATCATTCACATCGCTCTCCCCGAAAAACGTCGTCTCGATATATGCCCTTGTCCACTTCCCTTGAGATTTTGGATCGTCATTAGCCCTTATATTAAACCCTTCAACAAAGTGATTGGATAACTGCTCGATCACACCTAGAATCAAAGCATCTTTATTAGGGAAATGATATAGCAATCCCCCCTTACTGATGCCCGCCTTTTGGGCAACAGCTTCTAAAGTTAACTTTTCCACACCTTCTTCCTTCACAATTTGCGACACCGTCTTTAGAATTAGTTCTCTCTTCAGATCTCTTTTATTTGTTTTCATTTTTTATATCACCCACACTTATTATACCGTCCAGACGGTTTTATTTCAAGTTGGTTATTAATCTTGCACACCATTGCACTAAACTTTTCATTAGCTCAAGGAGGCTGCCGTTCTATGCCGGCAGCCTCGTCCATGTGATTATTAAGCTATAGTTCCCCGTAAGTGTAACTAGGACTAGTGTGTTTTTCTATATGGAAGTAAAATGCTCTCTACCCATTCATAAAATTTATTTTCTGCTTCTTCGTAGTCACGCACCATTAAAATCACAGCACCAAACAATTGATGTCTTGGCTGAGTCTTTACAAACAAGCCTGTATCATGACTATCATCGTAATAAACAACCCATTTGCCATCTTCAAAAAAAACAACAGCTTCTATATCATTGCCATCCTTGTAATACCCCAAGTGCCAATGGCTTATTTCCATTTATTCTTTATCTCCTTCATTTCGGAATAATTCACCGCCAAATATAGGTTCTAAACATTACGGTTTATTCAACTATCACACCCGTTAGCTTAATACTTGAACATTCCCCAATTACCCAATAGTTGTTCCATTAGGTAATTCAACATCTGGTTTTGCTATTTTGAACATTGTACTTTAATGATTTTGACCAAAAGTACATTCCCATACCGATTAAAGTCATCATACCGCCTAAGAACTGAAAGAAAGTAATTGTTTCTCCTAATAATAGATACGCAAGAATAATGGCAAGAACAGGTTCTCCAATAATGGCTACTGAGACAGTAGTTGCCCCAATAGATTTTAACAAAAGATTAAAAATATATTGTCCAAAAATAGTTGGGATTATGGCAAGCAACAAAAAATAAGTCCATTCAGATGAGTCATATTCCACTAAAGAGAAATGATTTAACAAATTGTAGACGAGCATGACGGTGCCGCCAATAAAAAAAACGATAATGCTGTACACATTGACATCGATTTTACGGCTCACTTTCTGCCCCGCCAACAGATATGCTGAAACGAAGAGTGTGCCTATTAACGATAATCCGTCTCCAATTAGCGCTTCTCTCGAAATCCCTATGTCTCCCCAAGCTATAATGATTGAACCAAAAAGAGCAACGATCAGGCAAAACACAGTTAGCAGATTAGCTTGTTCCTTGAACAAAAAGTAAGAACCGATCATTACAAATAATGGCTGTAACGACAAGATGACCATGGAGCTTGCAACTGAGGTATAGACCAATGATTCCATCCAGAATAAAAAGTGTAACCCTAGAAAAAGACCGGCTAAAATAACCCCCTGTGTCAGAATAGTTGTCGCCCCCCTCAAAAGAACGTATAGTGAGGAAAAAGAGGCCGAGGTGGAGGACAATGAACCAAGTGAACAAGGAATTGAAGCAGAGCATCTTGCAACG
>NZ_JAVIFU010000076.1 GCF_031157315.1 Paenibacillus sp. LHD-38 | reverse complement strand
GATCAATTCTATGCTCACTCGATAGACCAAATCGCATCCTAAAATGCTTAATGACACGAGAAGGAGGACATAACTTATCCCTCAAAAATTCGTGTCTTGACAATGGGGGGCATTACATGGTTTCTTAAACTGGTTTCATCCAACGGCAATACTATGTATGACAGTAATAGCTGCATCAGGTTTTGTCTTGACTATCGGAGTCGCTCCAGAATATGTGAATGCATGGAAACTCTCTTATGGACAAGCCTTGCTGGTGAAGCATGTATTGATTATACCGTTAGTTCTATTCGCCATCATTAATGGGTTTTGGGTGAAAAGGAAGCTTCAAATGGATGATACATTTAATCCTCAGCCATGGGCTAAAGTCGAAAGTGTTATTTTAGTACTTATCTTTTCAATTACCGGCTTTATGAATCAACAACCCGCGCCTCATGACGTCTCAGACACGTTAAATGAATCTCCGGCGTCTCCATTGTTTTTATGGTTTACAGGGGGCGTATTAGATAAGGAGAAGGATTTAACTTTATCGTTGGACTGGTTAAGTGTTTTTATATTAATTGCTATTATGGTAACGATAGGAACCGCAATAATATCTGCTAAGCGCCGTCAAATAGCACAAACCTTCATTTGGGCTATGATAAGTGCTTTGCTTCTGTATTACGCTCTCATGTCGTCCGTTTAATAGGCCATCACTCATTAACTTCTATAGGAAGAGAAACTGTGTTGGTGTAAAATAAATTACTGAGGTGGAAAATGAACAAGAAAAACAAGAAATCGCGTAGTTTAGTCGTTTATACGTTAGTAGTAATCGTATTATTTGTGGCACTGTTCATCATAAATCAATTTTCAAAAAACAAAGATAGTGAAAATCAAACGACTGCTGAAGCCCCTTCTACGATTTCACAACCTGTAATGGGAAATGAAGATGCCAAAGTCTCCATTGTTGAATTCGGAGACTACAAATGTCCATCCTGTAAAGCGTGGGGCGAACAAGTTCTGCCTCAGCTAAAGAAAGATTATATTGATTCAGGAAAAGCAAAATTCTCGTATACCAATGTTCTGTTCCATGGCGAGGAATCCAAATTAGGAGCGCTAGCAGGAGAAGCCATATTAAAGAGTAATCCAGATGACTTTTGGAGTTTTCATAAAGCATTATTCAATGCTCAACCAGCAGCTAACCATGATGATCTTTGGATAACGGAAGAAAAACTATTAGAGGTTGCGAAGGTTTCTGTTCCGACACTTGATCTAGAACAATTCCGATTGAACTTCAAATCAAGTGAGAACCAAGAATCAGTAGATCTAGACCAAAAATTAGTGCAACAGTTCAATATTCAACAAACCCCAACAATTATGATTAACAATATCGTGATTAGTAATCCGCTCGATTATGATGCAATTAAAGTAGCCATAGAACAGGAATCGAAATAATTTGAAGAGGAGCAAGTGGAATGGGGATTAGGCAATACTCTTTGTATATGGCATGGATTGTAGCAGTCGTTGCTACGCTTGGTAGTCTTTACTTCAGTGAAATTAGAGGATTTATACCATGTGAGTTATGTTGGTATCAACGTATATTAATGTATCCGTTGAGTTTAGTTTTAGGAATTGCTGCTTTTTACGATGAATTTAAGATTAAGAAATATGTGCTACCATTGTCCATTATGGGAATTATTGTATCGACGTTTCACTACATGGAGCAAAAAATACCTGGATTTGCTGCAATTAAACCATGTACGCAAGGTGTACCATGTAATATAGCTTATATCAATTGGTTTAGTTTCGTTACGATTCCTTTCTTAGCACTTATAGCTTTTATTCTGATTACATTGCTTATGGTAATTAAGAGTAGAGAAATAAATTAGGAACTCACTCGACACATGCTCCTTGCTGGGCCGTCTCCAGATCTTTTGTTGAAATGTTGGGAGAGGTTTATGTGAAGCAATATGACGTTATCGTAATAGGCGCAGGACAAGCTGGTCTAGCCGTCGGTTACTATTTGAAGAAAATAGGTATTTCTTTTGTATTACTTGACAAGGGGAATGAAGTTGGTGAAGTGTGGAGAAACCGTTACGATAGTTTGGTTCTGTTTACGCCACGTTTTTATAGTTCGTTACCTGGATTGCCACTAAAAGGCGAAGAGAACGGCTATGCAACTAAGAATGAGATTGCCGATTATTTTAAAACGTATGCGAAATACAATGAGCTGCCGATTCATTTTAAGTCAGAAGTCTTGTCATTAGCCCAAACGGTAAATGGGTTTCATATTCAAACAAATCAAGCTGCTTATGAATCCAAACGAGTCATAGTCACTACTGGTCCATTTCAAAAGCCATTCATTCCTTCCATTTCAACAGGTTTGTCAGAAGATATCAAACAAACACATACAGCTCATTATCATAACCTATCAGAACTTAATAAAGGCTCTGTACTGGTTGTTGGGGCTGGAAATTCAGGCGCGCAAATTGCGGTTGAATTAGCCAAAGACAGAGAAGTTTATTTATCCATTGGTCATAAGATTAAGTTTATGCCATTGCTGCTTATGCGCAAAAGTATTTTCTGGTGGTTCGGGATGTTGGGTGTACTTAAAGCTAATATCCATTCTAAATTGGGTAAGTTCATAAGCCGACAACCAGACCCGATATTCGGTTATGAACTTAAAGAAATGATACGTGAGGGCAAAGTGAAACTTAAACCCCGAACGAAATCTATTGCTTCGGACAACATAACGTTTGAGGACAATTCCTCACTTCAAGTAAAAAATATTGTATGGGCCACAGGCTTTCATTCCGATTACAGTTGGATCCAAATAAACAATGCTTTAAATAAAAATGGAAAACCCATTCACCAAAGAGGTATTAGCCCAATTAAAGGAATTTATTTTGTGGGATTGCCGCGGCAATACAGAAGAGGTTCAGCGCTGATTGGCGGAGTTGGTCAAGACGCAGAATATATTGTAAATGTCCTAAGTAAAGAAATTCTTAATCGGTATTCTTAGATTAGCGTCTTGAGGGCACCAATCGGCTGCTCAAATTGATTTATAGTGAAAACCGAGCTGCATATAATTACTGACTTTAGACAATTCAGATCAATAAATTAATGGCATTGATTGCTTCCGAGCATAAAAAAAGGAACGTTTACGGCAACTGCCGTACAAACGATCCTTTTTTTATAAATATTTGATTTCAGTGGGTCTAAGAATCAATGAAAAGCTTCAATTATCCCTCTTTTTCAATTACAATTTCGTTAGGCATAGGACCTGGAACTTGGAGTGTAAATGGGGGGTATTGTATCGTTTCTCCGCTCTTTTTGATAACTTCAACCTCCATGTTATAAATACCAGCAGTGTGCAATAAATTTCCTGTAACTTTATATAACCCGTCTCCTAAATAGAATGCTTGGTTTGTTCCTAAGCTTCCTAGGCTGGTCTGTAAATTAACCTTTACAGATTGAACATCCGTATCATCGCTAAGCTGTATGGTTATGTCATTGCCACCTGGTTTTAATGGGTAAGCGTCTACTTTTGCTGTAACACCTGAAATTGTTTGTGTTCTTGGTGATATCCCCTGTAAGGCTTCTTCTGGTGACAGATCCACCAAAATTCCCGTAAAGAACAAAATAACAATAGCGATACCAACTTCGATTTTTATATTTTTGTAAAACACGAAAATTAATTTTTCAGTTAACTTTACGAGCAGTCTTCGCTGCCAAATTCCAAAGAGAATAATGATGAGGTACAATAAAACTTTAATCAACATCATTTGTCCCCAGTTACTTTCAATGATACTTACCGCACTGAAAGAAGGAACATAACTCAGCGACATGAATATCCCCGTAACCCCAGTTCCCACAAAGCTCAGCAGTGCCCACCTAGAAAACGTCTTTCCAGTTTCCTTTAGCCAAGTCAGTGGACTTTCTTTGGGTAACATGGCGAATAATGCAACTAATCCACCGATCCAGATCGAAGTAGTCAGAAGGTGTATAGAATCAAGTCCAATCGCCAAGAAGCCACCATAGCTCGGATCAGCAGAATGACCCGTAAACGCAAAGCCGAGAAGGGATAATAGAAGAAGTATTAGACGAAATTTCTTAATGGCTAAGCTTACGGCTACTAGACTTATCTGCAAGAGTGAAATCCAAACAGTGTTGAAACGAAGGAAATCATTCAAGATAACGTTGGGATGTTGCATTTTATAAATAAACATTTCCAATAAGAGAGAGGCAATACAGAATCCAAACAAAGCGTTAGAAATGATTCTCCAACGGAGGAGATTACCGTTGTTTTTAGCAATAATTAATTGAAAAAGAGTGCCTCCGAAGAGGGAAAGCAGCCCGAAGTAACTCAGCCAATGGATCACTTGAAGAATTCCTGATTGTCCCCATTCATTTTGGAGAGAAAGTTGACCATCACTTGTTATTGATGTGAATTCCTTGACTGCGAAATAGACGATATGGATGCCTGTGTTTTCGCCAATGCTGGGGTAGGATTGTATAGAATATGTACCAGCTGGCAATTCACTCTCAAGTTCAAGAATAAAATGTTTCGGATCGGCAGGGTCGACAACCGGTTTATTTGTTGGAACGATCTGCTGTTTATCATTTAACAATCCAAAGAAACGCATTTCAATTGGTTCGTTAAACCAAAGCTCGATTTTGTTTGGAGACACGTCAACGATGGTTCCGTCCGAAGGAAATGTACGTACGAGTTCTAATCGCTCAAACATTTCGTCAGGTGTAGACAATGCCATTTTTATTTCAAATGAATATTTTTCATTTAAGGAATGTCCATCCATGGCAACAACATCAATATCTACGTAGTATGTTCCCGATGACAGATCCTTTTGCAAATCTATATAAATGTGACGATTATCATTTGGGTCGATTTGAGGTTTTCCGATTTGCACCTCTGTCTTTTTTTCGTCTCGAACAATAACCGAGCTTCGGTGGATTTGGACGGGATCTTTGAAATACAAATCCACTTTTAAAGGTACTGACTCCAACACGGCATTTACATTTGGATTACGCTTTTCAATGGGTGAGTGGGCATGCGCAACAGAAATAGGAATGAGAATAAAAATAACAAATAAAAAGATCAGTCGCTTCAGCATAAATTCCTCCATATATTTCAAAATGCTCTAAAAAACCACATTTGCTCGAAGGTGAGTAAATGTGGTGGTTGACTAGTTATGCAGGCATTGGCGTATCTGTGGGATCCGCATAGCCTTCTTTATAAGTCACATCAATGTAGTTCCGAATTTCCTTATCTGACTTACTTTCCGATTTCATTTTGGCAGCAGTAGCCGCGATCTCAAGATATACACCACACCTTGTTCCGTGATCGTCCCATATGATGGAACCATCCTTGTTGACTTCTTTAATAAAGCAGTTCAAATTTCTCTTATGTTCTGCACTTTTACCGCAACCACAATATCAGGGTATCCACTGCAACAAGTCCGTAGCTTGCCCTGCGATTTGTTATACTAAACAGATCTTATCCATTTGATTATCCAAAAAGTTCGGCATTATTACATTTGCAGAAGCTTGTTCTCTTGTAAATCCCCAAGAGAATGTGACTGATGAGATTCTTCTTTGTTTGTACCACAAGCGGAAAGAAACAATTCCGAAATAATTAAATGTATAAGCTTTTTGTTCTCACGTTTCACCTCATTGAATTAGTTGTGACTAATATAACATATTAACTGAACAAAAATAGACCATTTGTGAAACGTTCAAAAATTCGTTGAAATGAAAAATTCTTTTTACATATAGAAGCAGCAAGTATATATAAAATAATTCTTAGGTAGAGTTGTTCAACAAGTGGAGTATATAAAAAGGAACGTTTACAAGGCAGTTTGCCTGTAAATGTTCCTTTTTTTGAATATAGGCTTCTAATGATTTTCGCTGCGCTGGCTTGATGGGTTAAACAGGTCCATTACTTGGTTTTCTTTCATCTTTTTAATTAGAGATAAGACGTTCACTGCTAAAGAGGGAAAAAGAATCTTGAATTGAAGGATGTTGTTTAATAAAGAGGATCCAATTTGACATATACATCACTGTGTTCAAACTAATATGGTGCTCAATACCATCGACTTCTCCCAATATATGTTTTTCTGGAACTCCAATTAACTCCAAAAATTCTTCAAGGATTTGGTGCTTCTTAGACATCGTTTGTGCAACTGTTGTACCTTTAGGTGTTAAGGTGATTCCCCGATATTTCACATAGTTCACGAACCCTTGATCCCCCAACTTTTGTATCATTCGAGTTACAGAAGAAGGCGATAAAGTTAAGTCTGAAGCGATATCCATAACTCTTGCATAACCTTTTTGTTCGATGAGCAAATAAATCCTCTCAAGATGGTCCTCCATAGAGGGAGTGGGCATTTCAAATCACACCTTCATTAGAACTTTTTATTTTATTCCATTTCACCTCAATTTACACTGTTTACATATATTCATGGATGGGAAAGCGTTGAAGAAAATGGTAAACAGCTTCAGTAAGACTTTATATATTTATCAAACAATTTTTTCCTCAGGCAAACATCTTTGCTCTTGTGAAAAGAATAATATTTTGTACAAAAATATGCAATAGGGAACTCAAGGATAAGAACGCAGGCTGGTTCTCAATGACAAGTGAAACAAAAAAGGAAATTACCACGACGAAATGTACTACCTACATAACCATAACCAAAATCATAATCATGGTAACCAAATTCAAGTAGATGTTAATCTACTTTGTCAACAAATTCGAAAGGAATTGAAAAAACACTTTACAATGGGCATTTATTATCATATATTTATTTGAGAGAAATGTTTACTTAGGTAAACTTTTTGTCCCTAGGTGAAATAAATTTTTTTTATTATTTTTTTTGCCTGAAGGCAAAATATTTTCCTTATTCAAACACGGGAGTGATTTTAGAATGTCTCTTAATCAAAAACGAGATCTATCAAGAAGAAGCGTGTTGAAAATAGGAGCTGCAGGTATTTTGGGTGTGCTAGGAAGCAGCTTCCTAAATACAAGCGCATTATTTGGCAAAACGGCGAATGCCATGGGGAAGGAAGAAACGAATCATGCCCTTCATAATCAGTTGAAGCATGGCATGGCGCATGGCTATGACCCAGGCACCGATTCCACTCCGGGTTTGGAAGCAGCGGTTAAGGCATTAACTGCATTTGACTATGGTGTAGTTAGCAAGTCTCTTGATGGAAGAACAATAAGAGAGTACAGCATTATCGCATCGGAGCAGGAGGTCGAAATCGCCAAGGGGATTAAGTTTCCGGGATGGACGTATAACGGCACTATTCCAGGACCGACAATTCGCTGTACGGAAGGCGATATCATACGAATAAAGTTTGGCAATGCTTCGTCACACCCGCATTCCATTCATATGCATGGTATCCATCCGACGAATATGGACGGCTTGGAGCCCGTTGCCCCAGGCGATGAATTTGTATATGAATTTGAAGCGAAGCCTGCCGGCTTGCAAATTTACCACTGCCATGTACCGCCGTTAGTGAGACATATTCATAAAGGGCTTTACGGTAATTTCATTATTGACCCTAAGAAACCGCGAAAACCGGCAAAAGAGATGACGATGGTTATGAACGGTTTCGATTTGGACTTGGACGGCGAGAACGAGGTATACACCGTAAACGGCTACGCATTCGCTTATCAGTCCAAACCTATAAAAGTGAAAACAGGAGAACTGGTACGTATTTACTTAAGCAATTTGACGGAGTTCGATCCGATTAACTCATTCCATTTGCATGCAAATTTCTTTAACTATTATCCGATCGGAGCAGACCCGGATGCGCGTCCGCTGTTTACGGATATCGTTATGCAGTGCCAAGGTGAAAGAGGCATTATTGAAGTTACGTTCCCTACACCAGGGAAATATATGTTCCATGCGCACCAAAGCGAGTTTGCTGAGCTTGGATGGATGGGATTCTTTGAAGCCGAATAAAAAAGGAGGAGTATCATGTGCAAACTGAATTGATGACAAAAAAGTCAAACAAAGTATCCGTTTGGCTGCTGGGAATATTGCCTTTGCTCCTGCTCGCAGGCATGATCTATTTTATTGGCAAATGGGGAACAGGCGTTGAAGAGCAGGTAGCTGCGCCAATCGAAGTATTAAATATTGAAAGAATCATTATGAATGACAATGGATTCGAGCTTCGTGTTCTAAATTCTGGACCTGAGGAGCTGACGGTTGCGCAGGTTGCGGTCGATGACGCTTTCTGGAACGTGACCTATTCACCTAGCCCAACGATTAAACGCTTTGAAAGGGCTACCGTGTCTATCCCGTATCCGTGGGTAGAAGGAGATCCGCATGAGATCAAGCTGATTACGGAAAACGGATTGATTTTTACCGGTGAAGTAGCAGCTGCGATGAAAACGCCGGAAGCGGATACGAATCGTTTCCTGCAGTATTCTTTAATTGGTTTTTATGTAGGCGTTGTGCCTGTCGGACTTGGCTTGTTATGGTTTCCGTTCATGCGCCGCTTCTCGTCCAGAGGCATTCAGGGCGTATTGGCGTTTACAGTTGGTTTGCTTTTCTTCCTGGCAGTCGATACCGTTCAAGAAGGAATGGAGCTTGGCGCGGAAGCGCCCGGCATCTTCCAAGGCACCGGACTCGTCTGGTTCGGGGCGCTGCTTAGCTTTTTATTTTTGATCGCAGTAGATCAAGCCAGCGCGAAAAAATCGAAGCTTAACGGCGATAGCGGCAAAAGGGTAGCCTACAAAATTGCCGGGGGGATCGGGTTGCACAATCTCGGCGAAGGGCTCGCAATCGGAGCCGCCTTCGCAGCCGGCGAGGCAGCGCTCGGAACGTTTCTCATTATCGGCTTTACACTCCACAATATTACGGAGGGTGTCGGTATCGCCGCGCCGCTGCTGAAAGCAAGACCGACGTTAAAGACCTTTTTGGCCTTGGCCGTTATGGGCGGAGGACCAGCCATCCTAGGAACCTGGATCGGTGGATTTGTGTTTAACCAGACATTGGCGGCATTGTTCTTTGGCATAGGCGCCGGCGCGATTGCTCAAGTTATTTATGTCATTTTCAAAATGATCTTAAGAGATGCTAAGGATGCTGGTACGCCTTCCATTTCATGGATTAATTTCGCCAGTATAACGATGGGTATCATAGTGATGTATGTAACGGCACTTTTGGTTAACTTCTAATCGGAGCGAGTATAGGGGGAGATTCATTTGCCAATGAATATAGGTGTAGCAGGGATCGTATTGCTTGTAATATTAGGCTTGCTTCTTTTTGGACCATCCAAACTGCCTCAATTGGGGAGAGCCATTGGAACGACATTGTCGGAGTTTAAAAGTGGAACAAAAGGATTAATTGAATCAGATGAAAAATCGGAGCATTCAAAGTAAAATAGAGAATAATGGACAGCAAAAAGCCGATAGAATACCTCTATAGGCTTTTTGTTTTGTTATTGTAAGTTAAGACGCTTTTTTCTTTCAATTAATATGGTCAAACTAACTAACTTAACAAATATGGTAGCTCCCATATCAGAGAGAATAGCAATCCATAAAGTGAGCCAGCCGGGAATGGTAACGAAGGAGGTGAGTGCAGGTGGGAACGGAAGCAAGCAACAAATCGGAGCAGATATCACGTAAAGCACTTCTTCGCGAGGAAGGGCTTATGCCGCTTCTAGAGCATCTCGGAGAGCTGCGGAAACGGATCGTCTACGTGCTAATTATATTAACAATAGGCTTAGTACTCGGAGTCATACTCGCGCAGCCTACCTATAACTTTCTAATGAGCCAAAAGCCAGCAAATTCGATTTCCTTACATACGTTTTCGCTTTGGGACGGAATCGGCATGTACATGAAATTCGCGTTTGTTATCGCCTTGATTTTGGCACTGCCTGTTATTACTTATCAGCTATGGGCGTTCGTCAAGCCGGCTTTGCGCAAGAACGAGCAGCGTTCCACACTGAAATACGTTCCTTTCGCTCTTATCATGTTCTTAATTGGATTGGCATTTTCATATTATGTCGTGTTTCCGCTGGCGTTCAACTTTACAAGAACAGTTTCGCAGCATTTAAACCTTGAGGAAACGTATGGCATCGCGCAATACTTTACGTTTATGTTTAACTTAGTCATTCCGATATCGCTCCTATTCGAGCTACCGCTTGTCATTATGTTTTTAACGGCCATTCGTTTAGTGAATCCGAAGCGGCTTCGCAAAATGCGTCGCCTAGCCTATTTCATAATGGTACTTATCGGAGTTATGATCACGCCGCCGGATTTCATATCCGATATTTTAGTGGCAATCCCATTAATCATTTTGTATGAAATTAGCGTGTTTCTATCCGGAATGGTACACAAAAAGCAGCTTGCGGCAGATGCCAAATGGGAAGCTGATTTCGGAGAATCGTATAATAAGGCCTAGAAGGAAGAAGGGGAAAAGTGCATACGATTTTATTTTAGAGAGAGCTTTAATACACCAACTAATTGACTTGAATAGATGTTTCAAGGAAGTCAGGTAAACCTTAGTTACACTTAATGACAATAAAAAGGCTCCTGCTGCTGCAGGAGCCTTTAATTAAACATGAGGGAATAATACCACATAAAACGGACTTTTTTAAGTTACTTATTCAAATCTTGCTACTCAAAGAGCTCGTTTAGAAATAACTGCACTTTTTTTAAATCACTTTTTTTCATCGAAGCCAGTTTCTCATGAATGCTATTTAATAAGACGTCTATATCGTTATTTCTGTAAATAGTAAGTTTCGAATATGCAAATAAATCGTGAATAGAAACACCATGCACTTCAGCAATTTTCTGCAAATTGATAAGCGTAATATTCTTTTCTGCTCGCTCAATCCCGCCTATGTACGAGAAGTGCAAGCCGTCTTTTTCGCCGAGCTCTTCTTGAGACAAACCCATTTGTTTTCTTAGATCCCGAACGCGTTGACCGACTATTTTAAGAACCTTTGTCTCCATCATTACACCTCTCTTTTGAACTTGCCGAAAAGCAGGGGGAGTGGCAGATTCCGGCCCTTAATAAACTTTGCTGGATATTGAACAACCAAGTGATCGTTTTTGAAATACAGGATTGTTGAACAGTGCTGTTTCAGATGGGAGAAATCTAAAGTATCGGGAGCCGTTTCCTTAACAGCAATGAAATAATTTAATAACAGATCAGGTAAGATAAAACATTGTAAGCGCTAACAAGCATGAAGTTATTGTGGGTGCTTTAATGTTCTGTTTTATCGTGACGATTCGGACATGTTTTAAATTAGGTTCATTTGGGTAGGTGCCGTGTTGCAAGTAGATTTCTCCCCATAGACTGTCGTTGTGTCGATATTTACAAATGTAAGAAAATTCTAAAAAAAAGCAGATTATGACTTAATTAAGCTACTCGGCCCCCACTGGGAGGCTCAATTGCAAGATGCAGCCTAATTCATTCACAGCTTAGATTTTTCTTTGACAAACGAAGTACGGATAGGCTGGGAGAAATCATCGCATAAGGGCATCGACCCAGTGAGATATGTCGCTTCGTGCGCCCAAGATGAAAACATGCGTAATAGCGAGAAAAACGGAGAAAACATTAATTCTTAGAGGGAAGTGAATTTAATGGGCATTCGGCCTCCTGTAAATGAAACTTTCGATTATATCGTGATTGGTGCTGGAACCGCCGGAGGTGTGCTCGCCAAAAAATTAACGGATGACAAGAGAACGTCCGTTCTAGTCCTTGAAGCAGGAACGAATTTGACGGCTCAGTTGAGCAGTCCGGATGTTTTAAATGCCATTTTTTTGGCCAGCGATAATAAGTTCTCCTTCAACCTTTTATCTAGAACCGAAACCTCCATTCAACGGCAGCTTATTACGGTGAACGGGCGGGTCATTGGCGGAAGCTCGGAGACTAACTTTATGTTTGCTGTCCGCGGGAGCAGAGAGCTGTATGATGAATGGGCAGCTCTTTCCGATAACGAGCACTGGAGCTACAACCAAGTTCGTCCACTGTTTAAAGCAAATGAAACGTATACGGGCGAAACGCAAGATCCGAACGAAAGGGGGAGAAGGGGCCCCGTATTTGTTAGACAACAGCATATTCCCCCGAAAGGAATCATCGAAACGGTGACCAATGCAGCAGCAATGATATTAGATATTGACATTGTTGAGGACTACAACACGGGCGTAAGGGACTGTACTTTTTACTCGAACCAATTTATCCAGAAGGAGGTTGGAGGTACACTTACCCGTTCATCGACCGCAACAGGATATTTAAACAGGAGTATTGTGACTCAGGGCGATGAGTTTCAACCAGATGAGTTCGGGGTCGGTAAGAGAAAGCTTGTTATTCTAGCTAAGACAACTGTAAACAAAGTATTATTTATGAAGAAGAATCGGCAGATGATTGCCATCGGGGTTGAATATGTCAGGGACGGTGTTTCTTGTAAAGCATTTGCCCGAAAATGCGTTATCGTTTCTGCAGGATTATTATCCTCCGTAATCCTTCAACGATCAGGGATTGGCAGATCCAGTGATTTGATTAACGCAGGAATTAAACCTTTGATTGAAAATCCGAATGTGGGGTACAATCTTCAAACTCAAGCATATGCCGGTCTAGGAGTCAGGGTGGATACGTCCCAAATTGTTCCGATTTTTGCGACCGATCCTAATCAACCTATTAACTTTGGTGCTTTTAAAGCAGAGCATAAGAATAGTTTGGAGGGCCGCCGTCTTCAAATTCAAGGAGCCCCTGCACCAATCTTTCTTCCTACTCCGGTAGTGGTTAGCAATGGGTGGGAGCTGGATTTAACCAAGCCTACCAATATCATGAGTTTTGGCATTATCGACCTCAACCCAAGCAGCAAGGGAACAATCATGGCCTCCCACAGCGATCCCGAAGCCCTTCCATCCTTTTCCTTCAATCCGTTACAGCCAGATACGAATGATCTGGATTATATGGTGGATCAATATATCAACACTTATAATATTGTTAAAGAGGCCAGAAAAAATAACAGCGGCATTCACGAAGTGGTATTTCCTCCAGAGCAAATCTTCACTATATCTGATGAGGCTGAAAAACGTGAGCAGCTTGGGAATTATGTCAGAGCATCTTATTCGAATTTCTACCATTATGGCGGGCAATGTAGAATGGGAAGGAATATTCGCGAAGGGGTCGTGAACGGATTCCTGAATGTCTTCGGTACCAAAAATCTGAAAGTCGCCGATCTTTCCGTCTCTCCTGTTTTACCGGATGGCAACACTTCCATTCCTGCTCAGATGATCGGATTAAATGCGGCACGATTTATCCGAGCAAATCATTAAGGGGGGAAAATCTATGAATGCTCGCCCTCAAAACAAGTGGGTCAAGTTCAAGGTGTTGAAAGACACGAAAAAGTTTGACCGGTATTTGCCGGAAACCCAAAGATTTTCTCGGAAGTCTTTATGGGATTTTATGAGGAAATACGGAACTGTGATGCTTAAGCCGTATCTCGGTAAATCCGGGTACGGCATCATTCAAGTTTCTCCATTAGAAGAGAATCGGTATGTGATACAAAATGAAAACAGAAAAATCATTTTGGACGGTAAGCGAGCTTTCCTTGGTCAACTTAAAAAAATGACCCGCCATTCAAAATATATTGTACAACGCCGTATATGTTTGGCTGAAATAGATAAAAGACCGTTTGATATAAAAGTGCTTGTACAAAGAAAAAAACAATTGTCATGGAAAGTAAGCGGTATGCTGGCGGTAGTAGCTGAAAGAGACTATGTTGTTACGAACGTTTCCAGAACAATACTTCCAATTAAGAAAGCGATTGCGCAAACACTCCTGAAGCCAACTCCAACAAAAAAATTGTTAAAGAGCATAATAAAGGTCTGTTTATTGGCGGCAAAACAACTAAGTGATTATTATCCGTCACAAAACATTATTAGCTTTGATATTGGTTTGGACCACAATGCCAAGGTCTGGATCATTGAGGCGAATTTTAAACCAAGCAAGAAACCCTTTTTAATTTTAAAAAAAGGAAAGTGATTGGGAAGCCGAAATCGTAAGAAAAAACAGTTCAAGATTTACGTTGATCGGTACGTATCAAAGTAAGCGTCAAATAGCCCATTATCCTGATTTCGGGATAAGGGACTATTTGACGCTTACGCTCACGGCAGCGGAAGCACGTAACGGGGATCGCAAGGCACAGCAGGCGCCGGCTGTCACCTATCGCCGAGTGAACAAGGAGGACGGCCATGTTTGAGTCCTTCAACGATCTTGGGCGTTCGCCGTTCTCGCGGGACGTACCGACAAAGCGAACTTGGAACAAATTCAGCTGCAATAAACTTATATAAGTCATTGGGGCATGAGTTAATCGATCTTCATTTACTTATGGTAAAGGATATTTTGTGAGTCGGATATCATTACGCTAGCGTGTACAAGATGTAGCAGCGGAATTTCCTGTGATCTGTATGTATGGGATATCTAAGCATGAATTGTATCGGGGATTCATCTATCGGTCTGGATCAATAGCTTGTTACGCTAAACGGGAGTTTAATTAACCGCTTTGAATAGGTGGTTTTTAGTTGGTTGGAACGATAACGAACTTTATTAAATGACCAATTTGTTAATTTTGTGAAAATCCCACTGACACCTGAAAAGGTAGCTTCTTAATGCAACGCTAGTGATATTTTCATTATGTGTCATATGAGTAAGATTGTGACCTTCGGCTAGTGACCTAATAAACCGTGGCATTGATGGGCATACGCAAAAAAGAACATAAAAATAATTGGCTGGAAATATTCATTATATAAGATCGTCAGTAAAGGGCTGAGAAAATAATGAGAATATTTATGCGAAACAGAAATCTAACCGGCATCCCTTCTTGTCCCCCACAGGTTACAGGGAAATTGCAGGATCAATTTATTCCACTAAGTTCATTAGATGAAATGGCTGGAACGGATTATGATGTGATCGTCGTTGGAACGGGGGCGGGCGGCGGGGCGGCAATCTGGAGGTTATGTAAACAACTGCGGAATACCGGTAAAAAAATCGGTGTTGTGGAAGCAGGACCGATCTTGTTACAAACCCATGCTTATAACCTTCCTACACTCAGATTTGATGACTATTTTTTAAATCCAAAAATTTCAAGGCACATTGGCAATCTCCTTCCTGACTTGCCTGGCGCTAGAGAAGTAATTGGTCTTGGAGGCATGAATTTGTTCTGGGGCTTGGCAAGCCCTCGCATGTTCATTTCCGAATGGTTGAATTATCCTATAGATCGAAATGAATTAGAGTTATATTACAATATCGCCGAACAGGAAATGACCGTCACAAAGACGAAGTATCCGCTTTCCGATTCATTCCTTACCCGTCTATGGGAGGGTGGTTTTCCCGAAGCCACTATCACTCCGCGGGCAGAAAATCTAGAACCTGCCCAATATGGCCCTGTCGTAAATTTCAGTTCCATTTCCTTTTTAGGCTCAGCCTTAATGCAGCGTCCGTTCGATTTGGCGATTAATGCCAGAGCCGTACAAGTCCTTACGAATCAAGGTAAAGTCAACGGCATTAAGGTAATGACTCCTGAGAAAAAAGCTTATGAATTAAAAGCAAAAAACGTAATCATTTCAGCAAACGCTTTTCAAACCCCTCGCCTCTTGCTTTCCTCCGGGATAAAAGGAAGAGCGATCGGTCATTTTTTAACCATTCATTCTTTTTTGACATCCAGTTTCCAAGTGAATCAGCCACAACGTAATGCCGGGAATAGTTTGCAAACGGTTTCTCTTCTGATTCCGCAGACGGAAAAAGAAACGAATCAAATCCAGTTTGGCATCTCAGAGAGATATAAAACACTCGATAACGCTGCAGAATATCATGCTAGTACATGGTCTTTTGGCAAGGTGGAGTCCCGTTATGAAAACAGACTTTTCCTGGATCCTAGCAGAAGAGATCATTACGGGGTCCCAGAGATTCAAGTTCATTTTTCTTTCAGTGAAAAAGATAAGTCTATCATTGCGCAATTGACGGATCGTTTAAATAAAGCTGCTTCTGTCTTAGGAGCAAGCAAGCAGCCTGAAATCTGTATAGCTCTTCCCGGAAGCGACTTTCATGTAATGGGAACATGCCGTATGGGAGATGATCCGACTACCTCGTCAACGAACCGCTTCGGTCAAATTCACGGCGTGTCCGGTCTCTATGTCGCTGACAACAGTATATTACCAACAACAGGAGCTGCCAATCCGACATTGACTACAGTTGCACTGGCGATTCGTACGGCGGATTATGTTACCCGGCAATTGGATTGACCGGAGGCTGAATGAAAGATATATACAAAAAAACCTGATGATCAATATTCTTGATCACATCAGGGCTTAATTCAGTCTCATATATAGCCATTATTTATCTCATTTATTGATGAATCTTAGTATTTCAGACGTACACTTTTAGATTAGCAAATACATAGACTGTCGTTGGTCGTTAAACTCCCTTGGTACGATAGTTTAATTAACCGCCTTTGACCAGGCGTTTACAAAATGACCAATCTATTAAATTGGTGAGAACGCATGCGGGTAGCTGAAAAACGGCTTCTAGCAATGCGTTTTATTTAGTTTCAATTCCATAAAAAACTTTTACTTAACATTTTAATTCAATTGTATAATTTAGCTAAATATTTCGGGTGGGAGGAGGGTTACCCCTGAGACCATTGATAAAAATAAAAGGGCCATCGATACGTATCTCATTGAAATATGAATGTGTGGGAAGTGGACTTAGCTACTAATCCACTTCCCTTATTTAAACGATTTAGTGGTCATCTTCACCATCAATCTTTGGACAGTAGACATCGTCAATTTCTGGCCATGTAAGGACGGCAGTAACAATTTACAGCTCCGTCTACAAAGACAGCGACGACAATCTGCATATTATCGCGATCAACAAAAACTTCGATTATGCGATGGACGCTACTTTCTCGATTGGCGGACCGACGCAGTATCATTCAGCGGAGGTATAGGCGTTCGACGAACAGTCCGCAAATTTCGGAAAGAGAAGGAGTGACCGGCATCGCCAATAATCCGCTCACGTTAACATCCCGAAATTGACGGTAGCCCATATCGTGCCGACGGAGGATAGCGGAATGTAAGACAAGTGTCGCAGAATATAAATAGGTTGTGGCGCAGCCTTAATATCCAGCATTCCGGAAGTGAGAGGATGAGCAACAATGTACGATTCGCGCCAAAGCAGAGCAGCGGTGCCTCCCTATTTCCCCGAGGGAACGGATCCGCAATGGCTGCCGTTAACGCCCCTGGAGAAAATGGCTCAAACGGATTACGACGTGCTGATCGTCGGAACCGGCGCAGGCGGCGGAGCCGTACTGTGGAGAATATGCGAGGGATTGAAGGATAGCGGCAAGCGAATCGGCGTCATCGAAGCCGGAGATCTGCTGCTGCCGACGCATGGAATGAACCTGCCAACCTCCGGCTGGGCGCTTAGTTCCATAGGGAATCAGTTTTTCCCGATCGGAGATTTTTTGCCGCAATATTCGGCTGCTAGACAATTCTTTGGGCTGGGAGGAAGAACCTTGAATTGGGGCATTGCCGCCCCCCGGATGCATAGGTCCGATATGATTCATTGGCCTGTACCTCTCTGCGAGATGGAGAAATACTATAAAATCGCCGAGCAAGCGATGTTCGTAAGCCATGCCTTCGCGGAAGGGTCAACCCTATCGGAAATAACGATTAATCGCCTTTGGCAAAACGGTTTTCCCGAATCCGTCTATCTCCCTATGGCTGCCGATCTTGCTCAAACGAAATATGGCGAGCTGCATTCTAACGTCTATTTCAGTTCCATCCTATTTCTGGCCAGAGCATTGAAGCTGCGCACCTATGATCTGGCCGTGAGAGCCCGGGCGATTCAGATCGTTACAGAAAACGGAAAAGCGGCGGGCGTAAGAGTGGTTAGTCCCGATAAGAAGTGGTATGATCTCAAGGCGAAGACGGTCGTTTTATCGGCAAGCACCTTAGAAAATCCGAGGATCCTGCTGAATTCGGGCATTCAGGGCCATGCAATCGGTCATTACCTGACGAATCATTCCGGCGTAGAAGCGTGGGGAAGGATAAACAAAGAGCAATTTCCCGAAATAGCGGGAACGCTCGCTCTATTGGTTCCGGGTACCGAATTCCGTCCTTATCAAGTACAGATTCAGGGTTTTATTAATGGCGGCTACCCCTTCTATCCTTCTGTGTATCATTACAGTATTGATAAACCTGTAAGTGACATCTCGGAATACGTCATGTGGGCGTTCGGCAAGGTGGAATCCCGATTCGAGAACAAGGTCGGCTTGAGTCCCAGCCTCCGCGATGAATACGGGGTGCCGATGATACAGGTCGATTTCTCCTACAGTAACCGGGATCTGGAGGTCATCGGGCAGATGTCGCAGGCTCTTATTCAGGTTTCAGAAGCAATGGATGCCCCGATCAATATAAAGGACGGCAGACTTGACATTTCCAATTGGATTCCGGGTCGCGATTTCCATGAATGCGGAACCTGCCGGATGGGCGATAATCCATTGACTTCAACAACGAACCGGTTCGGTCAGGTGCATGGCGTCTCAGGTCTCTATGTTGCCGATAACAGCGTTCTGCCCACACTGGGAGCAGCCAATCCTACGCTCACGGCAGTTGCACTGGCTATCCGAACGACAGACTATCTGATTGAGCAGTTGAAATAAACGGACGAAGCAAGCGGGCCTGTCTCAAAAGGTCATGAAGCGACCTGAGAGACGGCTCTGTTTTTTTTCTTAGGAAAATGTGATTTCTTGTATCAAGTAAGATGTGGTCTCGTTAAGCAATTATCCGTTTTCTTGATTGAGACTCCTTAGAGAAAAAAATTCCTTGAAATATATTAGTGAGAAAAAGATGGTTGCTAACTGGCAGCCATCTTTTTAGTTTGTTTCAGACACCGCGGTGATCTGTAACATAAGTTAAAGTGCAAATACATCAATTTGTATCCTAAACCTTTATGTACAAATCCAATACCAAACCAGGGTGTTGGATTTGTTCGTATTCTGCAATGATATGGACTTCCTAATTTGTCTATACTGGGAGTAGATACCAGCACGCCAGCAGGCAAGCTTTATTTCTATTATGGCTGGCTTGGCGGAAATGAGGTAGAGACGATTCGAGAGAGTACCCAGGCCGGCTTACAAGCCGCTCGGGCTCGAGGTAGAAAAGGAGGAAGACCGCCATTGGATAAGAGCAAAGTTGAAATGGCGTTGCTTCTGTATGACAGTCGGAAATATACCATAAAAGAAATAACTGAGCAGATCGGAGTGTCTAAAGCAAAGCTATATCAAGTTCTCAATGTCAGGTAATGAATAGTTCACGAATCAAAGAAAAAGTATTAGACAGGTACGTCATTAAGCTCCCATGGAAGAACGCAATTACTTCCATTATCTGTGGTGTCGCGTGAGTGGCATGGATGGCTAACGGGCAGGAGAACGCAATAGCCACATAAACCTGTATGTGTAGGAATGGAAAAAGATAGACTAAAGTGCCTACCAAAATAAAAGGTCCTAAAAAGGTGAGTGAAGAATGAATCCTCTTCAAATTAAGAGCTTATGTAACGACTTAGGGTTTGGGGAGATAGTTGTTGCTCCTGCAGCGTTATCAGGCGGTTTATTACATCGTATGTATGCAGTACAAACCACCTCAGGTAGATATGTAGTCAAAGCGTTAAACCCGGAAATTATGAACAGACCAACGTCCATGCAAAACTTCATCACTTCAGAACGTATTGCCAATCATGCTGCAAACTATGTACCTGCATTACCGGCTAAAAAGTTCAATGGTGCCTCTATCCAACAAGTGGGTGACCAATTCTGTCTTGTATTCGATTGGATAGATGGCAAAAGCCTAAAACCCAGTGACATAAATGCGAGCCATTGTAAAAAAATGGGTGGTATTATTTCGTCTCTACATATGGGGGATTTTTCAGATCTTGGGATAGCAAATAATTGTTCAGAAGATCGTCGACCAACCGATTGGAACTTCTATTTGAAAAAAGGACAAGAGATTAATGCCGAATGGACAAATTTATTAGTAGAAAACATTGAAATGCTTAGCAACTGGAATGCCATAGCAATAATCTCAGCCAAACAACTTTCTTCGGACATGGTTATCAGTCATGGCGACTTAGATCCAAAGAATGTTATGTGGGATAAAATCGATCCAATTCTTATTGATTGGGAATGTGCTGGATATAGAAACCCTAAGCAGGACTTGATTGACACAGCTATTTATTGGTCAGAAAATGAATCGGGTGAGATTTACAAAGACAAATTCTTAGCTTTCATAACTGGCTATAAAAGAACAGAAGAACAACTCCAATCAAACTGGAGAATGATATTGGCGAGTGGATTTTTAGGGAAGTTGGACTGGCTAGAATATAGTCTAAAGCGGTCTTTATGGATTGATTGTAAGGAACAAGAAGAACAGAAAGCTGGGACTGAACAGGTTGCAGGAACCATAGCATCTATTAGGCGTTATGTAGAGATGATTACTGAGATTGAAGGCTGGCTAAAAGAAATCTAAATTACTTGGTCGTTACGATAACGGGTACGATAATTGAATCAAGTCACGATGGCAGTCGGTCAGACGATCGGCTGCTTTTTCTGGTTAAAGTAACGGTGTATTGTGAAATATTACGAAAAGGTGGGTAAGATATATAAAAAATCACGAAAGGTGTTATAACTACATGTGGAAACTAAAACAAATTATTACACTGTTGCTATCAATTCACATCATTTTAGGACAAGAATTCGTTTCAGCTCAAGAACCACTTGAAGAATTACCTTTGAAAATGGGTTATAAATCGATTGAAGATGCAGTTTTAGAATGTGAAGAACACTTTGGGCGTGATATAAGATTACCGCTCAAATTACCCCCGATTGTTTTCACTCATCAGTTCGGTAGGTGCAATAATTCAGTCGGTGAAAATAATGATGAACTTGAAATCGAGTTTATTAGCGAACTTGATAGTGCTAACCATTATTTAATTTCGGTTCGACCAGATAGCAATAATAAAAAATTCCCTCCGAAAAGGAATGTAGTAAAAATATACAAACTTAAAGATAACAGTAACGCTTTTTACGGAACTCTTGGTAGTGCCTTCGATTTTTTGTCATTTGAAAAAGCAGGGTGGCATTACATTTTAAGTGTGGATCATCGGGCTGCAGAAAAAGTTTCACCTGAAAAATTAGTTGAGATTGCAGACTCAGTGATAATAACGTACCCTGATCCATCCAAAGAAAACCCATTATTACGCTAACGGGTACGTTGCTATGAACGTTTTTGTCAATACCTCGTACTTGCATTAACCGAAACACTAGGCGCGGGGGCAAATAAGCGAGCGACGGTCGGCACGCTGCTATCCGTGGGTTGGTTA
>NZ_JAVIFU010000075.1 GCF_031157315.1 Paenibacillus sp. LHD-38 | reverse complement strand
AAATGGACACTAGCTACCTGAGCTAAAGGCCCCTTGAGTTTTTAGCCTTTGTCTACGAGTATTTATTTTCAGATAATTCAGATAAATATCCATGTTAGCGTTTATGCAACGCTACTGATATTTTATCTATGTCGAAGGACTAGAATTTACGCCGAGTCTCTGGCATCTTTGCTTGGCGGAGGTATATGATATGGATATAAATTGAAAGGGAGGATGAAATCACTGATGAGTTATGAAACCTATTTTCAAAACTTAAGGGAACAGCAGTTGGACGAGCTGAAGCAATGGTTGTCCATCCCGAGCATATCTGCCCTGTCCGCGCATAAAGCGGATATGAACAAAGCGGCCGAATGGCTTGCGGACGCGCTTACCCGCGCGGGCCTCGAGAACGTGGAAGTGCATCAAACCGACGGCCATCCGATCGTGTATGCCGATCATCTTCATGCTCCCGGCAAACCTACCGTGCTTGTTTACGGCCATTATGACGTGCAGCCAGTCGATCCGCTGCATTTGTGGACGACGCCTCCCTTCGAGCCGGACATCCGGGACGGCAAGCTGTACGCGCGGGGCGCGACGGACGATAAAGGCCAGGTGTTCCTGCATATCAAAGCGATAGAAGCCATATTGAAGCAGGAAGAGCGGCTTCCGGTCAATATCAAGCTGTGCATCGAGGGCGAAGAAGAAGTTTCCAGCCGGAGCCTCCCCCCTTTCTTGACGACGAATCGGGACAAGCTGGCCACTGACGTCGTTCTGATTTCGGACACATCGCTGCTCGAGCCCGGCAAGCCCGCCATCAGTACGGGACTTCGGGGATTGTGTTCGCTTGAGGTCACCGTGAACACCGCGAATACCGATTTGCACTCCGGAACATACGGCGGGGGCGTTCCCAACGCGCTTCATGCCCTCGTCTCATTGCTTGCGACTTTGCACGATGATCGGGGCTGCGTAAGCGTCGACGGATTCTATGAAGGCGTGCCGGAGCTTTCGCCGCTCATGAGAGAAGAGTTTGCCAAGCAGATGCTGGATGAAGATCAATTGAAGGCAAGTCTTGGTCTTGACGCGTTGTACGGCGAAGAAGGCTTCTCCTTTGTGGAACGCGTCGGAGCGAGGCCGACGCTTGAACTGAACGGCGTTTACGGCGGATTTCAGGGCGAAGGCACCAAGACGGTCATTCCGAAGGAGGCGCATGCCAAGATCACCTGCCGCCTAGTTGGAGACCAGGACCCGCAGGACATTCTGGACAAGATCAATCGGCATTTGCAGAAGCATGTTCAGCCCGGCGCGAAGCTGCAAGTCAAAGACGGCGAGAAGGCCCGCGCTTTCAACATCGATCCTTCCGACCGGATGCTGCAGTTGGCTGCGGATGCTTACGAAGACGTCTATGGCACGCGCGCACTGTTCACGAAAGACGGAGGATCGATTCCGATCGTCGAAACCTTCTCTCGCGAACTGGCGGCTCCTGTCGTTATGATGGGCTTTGGTCTTCCGGACGAGAATTTGCATGCGCCGAACGAACATTTTCATCTGTCCAATTTCGACAAAGGGCTTCTAACGATCGTATCGTTCCTGAAGCGGTTATAGGTATGAAAAATCGCGAAGCGGCCGGCTTCGCGATTTTTTTTGACCATCAGGCTGTTCAACGAAAATAAAGTATTAGACCGATATAGTTGTAGACTAGGAAAATAAAGTATTTGACTGACGATGCTTCATTAAGCTAGCGGGCAGGATAGTTTAATGGATGCGCGAAATATATAAAATGTTGAGGTGTTTGCGAAGTTCGCAAGGAGCATGACCTGATAATAAAATAGGTCTTGTTTTCAAGGAGGTAAAACATGGATTACACTTCACCGATTGAAGCGGCGTTAAAGGTGAAACGATGGCCTAAAGATACCATAGCTGCGGGTCGTCGTCATACCGTTGGTCTTAAATCGGACGGAACGGTGACGGCTGTGGGTGATAATAAATATGGCCAATGTGATGTAAGCGGCTGGCGCGATATTGTGGCGGTTGCGGCTGGTAATGTTCATATGGCGACGAACACGGGTAATGCTCATACAATCGGTCTTACATCTGACGGCATGGTGACGGCTGTGGGTTGGAATAAGAATGACCAATGCGATGTAAACGACTGGCGCGATATTGTAGCGGTTGCGGCGGGTTGGCGTCGTACCGTCGGGCTTAAATCGGATGGCACGGTGGTGGCTGTGGGTCGAAATAATGAAGGCCAATGCAATGTAAGCGGCTGGCGTGATATGGTGGCGGTAGCGGCGGGTGACTGGCATACCGTCGGGCTTAAATCGGACGGCACGGTGACGATTGTGGGTAATAATCGGTATGGCCAATGTAATGTAAGCGACTGGCGCGACATAGTGGCGGCAGTGGCGGGTTACCTTCATACCGTCGGGCTTAAATCGGACGGCACGGTGGCGGCTGTGGGTTGGAATAAGCATGTCCAATGCGATGTAAGCGGCTGGAGCGGTATTGTGGCGATAGCGGCGGGTAGTAATCATACAATCGGGCTTAAATCGGACGGCACGGTTGCCGCTATGGGTAGGAATGAGCATGGCCAATGCAATGTAAGTGGCTGGCGCGATATTGTGGCGGTTGCGGCGGGTTGCGCTCATACTCTCGGCCTTAAATCTGACGGCACGATGGTTGCTGTGGGTGATAATGAATATGGCCAATGCGATGTAAGAGGCTGGCGTTGCATCCAACTGCCCGGCAATTAGTTTTAAATATAGGTATTAAGCTAACGGGAAACTATAGTTGAACACAAGGAGCAGCTTCTGAGGCACTGCTCTTTTTCTTTTTTAAGCTAACTGGGAGGATAGTGCAATTGAGCAGCTTCATGAGTTAGGAAAACAAGAGCGAAGGACCATGAGAAATCAAAACGACGCAAGCTGCACGTCTCAAATTGGTAACCGCACTTCCTCTCCCACTTTCGATCTTGTTCTCCATAACAAGACTAATGAAAGAATCACAATCACCAGACACACCCAATAAACCGATCGAAATCCTGTAAACTGGGCAATGATACCACTGCCGAGCGATCCTGCCAGCCTACCGATAGTGGATGCGTTGGTATAGAGCGTTGTGGCTACTCCCGGTGAATCTGGCAGCATATTCGTGAAATAGCTGAGTCCATTGCCCATCACGATCGCCACAAACGTTGCCTGCAGAAGCTGTGCTATGATCAGCTGCATCGGATCATTCGATACACTCAAGATGACGAAATAGAAGACCGCGATAATACTGCCTATCATCAAGAGAGTATGATTTGATATCCTTCTACCAAACGCACCCAGCACCAGCATAATGGGGATTTCAAGGCCGGCACAAATACCTACCACTAACCCAACATCCGTATGCGTACCTTGAAGCTCGTTCACAATAAAGAGCGGCGTGTTGACTAAGTTCATCGCGTTAACCATGAACAGAAGAATAAAGGCGATAAACGGCTGCCTGATCTGCATCCTACTGAGCGACGAGGTACCCGCTGCGTTGCTCTTCCCAGGATTTCTCGGATTTGCTTTCCGACTTGCGAGAAACAGGAATACTAGCGATGCAGTTGTTAGATAAATGGCGGATGTCACCAGGAAGAGACCTTTATAACCGGCGGCCGCCAAAAGGAGAGTCCCTGCCAATGGTCCGATTAGGAATCCTAGAGAGATCAGAGAACGCAACGCAGACATCGCAAACGTTTTGTCGTCGGATTGGCTTGCATTGGCAGATTCTTGTGCGTAAGCATAAATTTGCGGTATGGCGGCAGCTCCAAGTCCACTCAAAATACTGACCACAATCAGCAAAATAAAGAAACTATCGAATGCTAAATACGCAGCATACCCCAAAGCGGATGAAAGCATTGCTGCAATCAACAGCCATTTCCGGTTCAGTCCGCTATCCGAGCGTTTGGCAATGAGAGAGTTCACTACCACACCGCTTAACGAACTTACCGCCATGAACACGCCGAACGCTCCCGTGCTCATCCCTAATTCTTCCGTGAAATACAGGGGGAGATACGGCATTGTAATCGATATACCGATCCCGATCATCAGCATGCAGAAGACGAATATACGGTACCCTTTGATCTCGAACATTTTTTTTAATCGCGTATGCAACCTCTATTCCTCCTTCTATCCGTTTCATTACATTGCCTCACCTGGAAATAAAATCGGGTTGAGGAATGGTGTCCCCAACCCGATGTAACTTTCTGGTACTGACTCCAAGTCAACCGCTTTACTGAAAACCGATATACGAGTTGATCGACCTTCCCCAAGATAATTAAATATCGAGTTTCCGGGTACCGAGCCATTTCACCATTTCTGGATCCCGATGTGAAAAGAATAGGCTCTGTTTCGTATCCAACGCAGCAATCGACTCCATATCCTCATTGTCTAATTCGAAATCGAAGATATTGAAGTTTTCGATAATTCTTTCTTTACGAACCGACTTTGGTATTACAACGACTTCTCTATGTGTTAGCCAACGCAAAACAACCTGGGCAACGGATTTATTATACTTTTCAGCTATAGTTACCAATACCTCATTCTGAAACAAGTTATTTTTCCCTTCAGCAAAAGGAGCCCAAGATTCGATCTGAACATTGTTCTCCTTCATGAATGTTGCACTTTCGATTTGCTGGTTGAAAGGGTGTGTTTCCACTTGGTTTACAGCAGGAACTACTTCATTATGAATAATTAGATCGATTAGACGATCCTCGTTAAAGTTACTTACGCCAATTGCACGGACCTTACCTTCATGATACAACTCCTCCATAGCGCGCCAGGAGCCATACACATCGCCAAAAGGCTGATGAATTAAATATAAATCCAGATAGTCAAGTTGCAATCTTTGCAGTGATCTTTCAAATGCAATCTTTGTACGCTCATAACCAGTATCCTGAACCCATAGTTTCGTAGTGATAAATAACTCATTTCTTGCCACGCCACTCCGTTTAATCGCTGTGCCAACCGCTTCTTCGTTTAGATAAGAGGCAGCAGTATCAATCAGACGATATCCTGAAATAATAGCGTCATGAACACTTTGTTCACATTCATTTGCATCTGCAATTTGAAAAACACCAAAACCGAGTATAGGCATCTCAACACCATTGTTCAGAATTACTTTTTGCACGACAAAATCCTCCAGTATTTTTAAAGTGTAAGTACAGGGAGCCGAAATTCAGCAAGTCGCCTATCTAATGATGCATTGTATACTCGCCAATTACATCCTTATTATGCACCGGATGAAAAAGAGAGCGTTATCTCATTCGTGTCAAATGTTTGCCTAATCCTCTCACTACCTCTTATGTATCAAATGAATATAGGCTATAATCGAACTATAAAAATGACGTAGTAGGAGGGGCTAATGTCTGAAATAATCATGACACAGCAGAATGAACTGGCCAAAATCATTGAGCGTTATTCAGAAAAAGACGGTGTTCATCCCACCGCTATTTCATCCTTATTTTTCATCCGTGTCTCAAATACTAACGTGCCAAGGCCTGGCGTTTACAAGCCTTCCTTATGTATGGTGGTCCAAGGTGCGAAGGAGGTATGGCTTGCTCAGGAGCGCTTTAAATACAGTCCGTCTGGTTACCTTGTTGCATCCATTCACTTGCCGGTTACGGCCCAAGTCACAGAAGCGGCACCGGACGCTCCATATTTGGGTTTCAAACTTGAATTTACACCCAGCCAAATCTTAGAGGTCCTACATGAATCTGAGAAACAAGTGAATCCGAAAGTAGATCCTAAGCGGGCAATGTTTGTCAGCCAGATGGATTCGTCTTTGTTGGATGCGGTCCTCAGGTTAGCTCGTTTGTTAGATAATCCCAAAGATATTCCGATGATTGCTCCATTATTTACGAAGGAGATTCTTTATAGGGTGTTGGAAGGTGAGAATGGAAGTATTTTAGAACAAATTGTAATGGAGGGGAGCTCAATCTATCAAATCAGAGAGGTTATTGAGCACATCATGAATCATTATGATCGTTCTACGCGGATTGAGGAACTTGCCGAAATAGCGAATATGAGTGTCTCCTCGTTTCATAGGCATTTTAAAGAGGTAACTGCTATGAGCCCTATTCAGTTCCAAAAACAACTGAGGCTTCAGGAAGCCCGTCGCCTGCTTTTAACCGAGTCAGCAGATGCCACTGATGTGGCATTTCGAGTTGGCTATGAAAGCCCTTCGCAATTCAGCCGCGAATATTCCCGAATGTTTGGCTTCCCACCAAGACAAGATATAAAGCGGCTGAGAGCATAAAAAGGTTTAGGGAGTTAATTTACGGATTGTAGCAAGGCTCAATTGAGTTCGGGGTTAAACTAACGGGGAGTTGAATAAAACATATGGATGAGCAGGCGCTACGGACGCCTGCTCATTTTAGTAAGCTAACTGGCAGTATGGCGGAGGAATAGCAGGCATTAAAAGGGGATATTTGGTTATTTCTCGAATTTACATTAAGAGCTAAAACTAACTGATAGAAGGTGAGAATATGGATGATTTTCGTTATCCTATTGGGAAATTCGAACAAATAGAGAATCCAACCTCAAAACAACGTAATAAATGGATTGAGGACATTTCGGAAACAGGAAAGATCCTTCGGTTGGCAGTAGAAAACTTAACTATAGAACAACTACTTACCCAATATCGTCCCGGCGGTTGGACTGTCCAACAGGTAATTCACCATTTGGCTGATAATAATATGAACGCCTTTATACGTTTCAAGAAAGCTCTAACTGAGGATAGCCCTGCAGCAAATTCATATCGAGAAGATTTGTGGGCGGAACTGAGCGATTATCGTACACCCATTGAATCTTCGCTGAGTCTCCTCGAATCAATTAACATTCGAATTGTAGCCATACTCCGTGCATTACATCCGTCAGATTTTAAAAGGACATTTACGAGTCCCACCCACGGAGTAATGAGTCTTAATGTTGCGATTCAAAGATATGTTTGGCACGATCGGCATCATATATCTCAAATCGAATCACTAAAAGAACGTATGGGATGGTAAGTAAATATCTTGTATTTGTAAATATGGGTCGATCGAAATAAACAAAGAATTAACCGTTCAAATAAAGTTAACGTTATTTGAACAAACAAGGAGCAGTTTGCTATTTGACTGCTCCCTTTAAGCATGCTTGGTGCTTGAAATCAAGCAATCTCGATCGCCGGCTTCGTCGTGTACACGACTGGGAAATGGTCGCCCTGAAGAATTTCATAGGCCTTCACGTTCACATAATCGTGCATCGGATGGTCCGCAGACGGTTCGTATCTGGTATGACCCGGCATGTAGTGGACCGCAATTGCCCGACGATGCAATTCGGAACGGTTATGCGGGCTACCATGCCAAGTCATACAGTGGTGGTAGCCGACTTGACCCTTCCTGATCTCGAATGGTACGGCCTTTACATCGGCACCCTCCGGCAGCAACTCGGGCTGCTTATGGTACGGCATGAAGTTTTTGTCACTGGCCAAATATTTCTGATGGTTACCCCACTTGTGGCTGCCGGGAACCATCCACATACAGCCGTTCTCAATTACTGCATCGTCCAGCGCCACCCATGCACTGACAAGATCGGCTGGTTGTATGATTGGCCACAGAGGATGATCCTGGTGCCAGCCGGTCGGTCCGCCTGATACCGGGGGCTTGTATTGGACCTGGTCGTGCCAGATGCGCACGGTGTCGGTGCCGGAAAGCTGGGCGATCTCCTCGCAAATCCGTCGGTTCGACGCATGCTTGAAGTAGGCGTCGCTCGCCATCCAGATGTTTACGATTTGCACGACGCGCTCGCTGACCGTCATTTTCATATTGTCGTAGAGCGACCCTGCGTCCACCATGTTATGATTCATAACCGGCTTGTTGACTGTCTTCCCTGCCATCACATCCTGCAACTCTTGTCGGAGCACCTCAACCTCCTCATCGCTTAATATCACATCCCCTTTAAGAAAACCGTCCTGCTCGAACTGATTCACTTGTGCTTCCGTTAACATGTCCCAACACCTCTCTATTAAAATGAAGTTGATTTTGTATGCGCTTTAAATATACATTAGGAGCAATGAGTCGTATTTAGACAAATAACGGAGAGATTTACGTTTTTTCAAGATTTCGATTACAGGAGGACTGATCCGTATGCATTTGGGGTCGCTGTTCGACTGCAACCCCGCGGTGAATTTCGCTAGCCGCGACGTCGCCAATCCGAACGTGCAGTGGGGTCCGCGCTTTATCCCTGACTGGCAGTTCTTTTATGTTATATCCGGTGAAGGCATTCTGCATTTGGGGCCGAGCCGACACAATATCTCGCCTGGCGAATGCGTGTTTTTAGGACCGAACGACGTCCATTTGCTCACGACGACGAAGGCGACCGAATATTACAGCGTTCATTTCATGTTCCACAGTGATTCTCCTGTCCCCGTTCACCCGGCCTACTTAATCCGGGGAGCTTCTGCGGTGCAGCTCGATGCGGAGCCGGAGCGGTTCTGCATCTCAATCCCAGGCGCAGCTGATATCGAATTACCGAACCACTTTTCGATCGTTCACGTGGAGGCACTGTTCGCCCGTATCGTCAAGGAGTATGTCAGAGAAAATGCGGCATATCCGTTCGCTCTGCGCGCTCTGATGATGGAGTTGCTAACGCTGGTCGTTCGCTCGAATTTGAGTGCGCAGGCAGACAAACCAGCCAGTAAGATCGGGCCTGCGCTAGACGCGATGCATGAACAGCCAGGCAGACAGTGGACAGTAGCTGAGCTGGCCGATCTATGCTGCTATCATCCGAGCTATTTCACCGTTATATTCCACCAGGAGGTGGGACAGAATCCGAAGCAGTACCTGATCTCCGAGCGGATCAAACAGGCGAAGCAGTCGCTACTGCGGGGTAAGCCCATCGATGCGATCGCAGCCGGACTCGGTTATGCGAGCATACACTACTTCAGCAACAACTTTAAGAAAGAGACGGGCCTCTCGCCGAGCGAATTCAGACAGCGGCCCTATGCCGCCAAAACAACGGAAAATGAGGGATAGGCATGCCACTAAAATGCCATAGATATAAATTCAGAAAATGACTTAACGGTCTGAGGAGAAAAATATGGAGATTATAATTTTATAAACAATAGAGGCGGTTTATAAGGCTTTAGAATGTCAACCTGGAGATATTTTAGAATGCAAAATCGACTAAGACACTCTAGGATTAAACGATAGTTTAATGCCCAAGGGCTGCTGCGTGGCAGCCTTCGCTCAACTAACGGGTAGTTTAGCGTAGTAGTTGGGCTGATTTTCTTGTGGTAAAATAAGTAAATGGATATAGGGATGGGGGAGAACCTTGGTAGATAACGAATTGTATGTATATCACATTGTTACTAAGAAAAAAATGTCACTGGGACAGGTGATATACTTTGATGACAACCAAAAAAATACCCTGTATCACTTCTTTTTTGAGAAGGAACGATTGAACTCCAAAGGCGAAGACTTTATTCAGATTCTATACGGTCATTATACAGATGAAGGCTTGAAGATGAACAAAGAAAATGCCGAAGTAGCGATTAGTTATGTAGGGCAGACAATTAGAGCTATTAGAGAAGTTATAGTTGAAATGGTAAGACTACAAGAATATCCTGAATACCCTTCAAGATTGTCCTGTTTATACGCTGCTAGAAGCTATAAAGACGCATTGAAATGGAAAGATATATTTGATTCATACAATCGAAAAGTTTTACAACTTGTTAAACTGCAGGTTGTAGGGAGTTTCTTTGAGGGCGATGGAAACCTTTTACCGTAAGAAGATGGGGTTCCCTTCTCCTTGAAAATCGAACAGGCTAGGGCATATTGGAAGGGAAATGTTAAAAATGAACTTCCTGAGCTTTTGATTAATGGAAAAATCGAGGTAGTTGAAATTCTTGAAGATTTCTCCGTTTAATTTACAAGCGTTGCTGAAAGATGAGGAACTTCTTAAAAAATGTATGGGTAAATTCATTGAGCTAACGGAGAACGATAGCATTGCATTAGGGCTGCCAGAGGGCAGCCTTTTCAAATATAACAGTTATCTATGGTGTTAATTTTGATATCCCAAGTGTATAATATTTCCAACAAACTCTTAAAGTTAGGGAGATAGAGATGAAAATACACAAAGAGTCTATTCTGGGGCGCTACATAAAATTATTGCCCCTTGAGTTGGAACATACCCAAGAATTACATAATGCAGGAAACTTTCCTGAGATTTGGACTTATGTCGCCAGAAGGGCGGATACATTAGAAAATACAGAAAAACTAATAAAAGATGCTTTAACCGCAAGAGATAGAGGTACTGAATTTCCGCTTGTTATAATCGATCAAAATACTGATCAAATAGTGGGAAGCACGAGATTTTTGAACATTTCCTTACAGAATCGCAGTTTACAGATAGGCTCGACTTGGCTTTCTCCTCATGTTTGGCGAACACATGTTAATACAGAATGTAAATATTTATTACTACGATATTGTTTTGAAACGTTAGGTACAGTGCGTGTCGAATTTATGACAGATTCTCGAAACGATCGTTCGCAAAAAGCAATTGAAAGAATAGGGGCTATTAAAGAAGGGATATTAAGAAATCATCGTATTTTACCTGATGGCTATATTCGTGATTCAGTGATTTATAGCGTTATAGAGAAAGAATGGACAACAATTAAGAAAAAATTAGAGGAAAATTTAACGCTTAAATGAGTTATTTTTTTCAAGACATACACCCTTTCTCTTTTTAACTGACGTGTAACTATAGCTTAACAATCAACAGGACGAGGCTGCCGAGGGGGGCGACAACTATTCTGACACAGGGGGAAGATGAGGTGACAACAGAACGACATTTGCAACTTTTCTTTAATAATTCAATTGCCAATACTGTAGTTACAGTAGAAAGTGACTGGTATAGGAGGATTTCTAAGCAGACCCTGTTTAGATATTGCTTTGACGATGAGGAATTTGAGCTTTTTGATAAGACAGCTGGATACTACATCTCTCGCCAAGTAGTGAAGCCTAAGTCAATTGAAAAATATGAGAATTTGTTAGAGAGATTATTTCAAAAAGGGATTGAATTAAGGTTTACAACAAATTTAAATCCACTTAGGGAAGCGATATTAGCTTCCGACTTCAAAGGATATGGGATACATAGATTTAATAACGCAAAAAGCCTGTAATTCATTACGCTAACGGCAGGATAGTTTAAATAAAGCCATTCTTCACACTTCCGCTTTATTGGGTTTTAAAGCATAATTATACTGAAGTTCTAACTGATAAAATATTATCAATTATAGAGGGAGGAACCTAAGTGAATAACAGTGTTAATGTCATCAAGGATAGTTGGAATCAATGGGCAGAGACTTGGTATCAAAAGTACAGAACCGATGAAGCCATAACAAAAATCATTACTTCTCCTGAGTCTGCATTTCACCGCATGACTTACTCCATGATTCAAGGGGCTTTACCAGATATGAAAGGCAAACGAGTTTTGGTTCCTTCAAGTGGTGACAATCATGCTGTATTTGCTTTTCATTTAATGGGGGCAAAGGTAACTTCATGTGATATTTCGGAGAAGCAAATAGAAAATGCTTACGCTATTGCAAAGAATAATGGCTGGGATATTGAATTCATACGTGACGATACCATGCAATTATCAAAAATAAACAGTAATGAATATGACTTTGTATACACTTCAAACGGGGTTCATGTTTGGATAAACGACTTGAATTCCATGTACAACAATATTCAGAGGGTACTTAAGCAAAATGGGACATATATAATGTTCGATATACATCCGTTCATGCGTCCTTTTGGAATAACAGCGAGAGAAACCATAACAGTGGAAAAACCATATGACTTAGTAGGGCCTTTTGGCGAAGTGCCAACATATAAGTGGCGAATGCAAGATATTCTGAATGCAATAATGTCCTCAAATCTTACCGTCAGACGAATTGAAGAAATGTATGCGGAGGATGGTTCGTTTTGGGTGGACGATTCAACAGATGAGGGTGAAGGCTTGTCTGAAAAAGATATTGAAAACTATTGCAACTGGCATCTAAACCCATTGGCCGCGATACCTCAATGGTTATCAATAAACGCAACCCATGGCTAGTTGCTAAACTAACTGGTAACGATAGTTCAATAAGAAGAGGGCTACCGACATCATTAGTTCGGCAGCCCTTTTCTCATTTCCAGTCCCAATTTGTTCGTTGTATCAACCAAGAAATAGTGGCAGAAATTCAAGAAAATGATTCTGATGCATACATAAAAATAAGTTGCAAGAATAATACCTTTTTTGTCCAGGCACAGATTGGTGGTTCGCATGAAGATAATATTTATATTGAATTTATAACAGGAAGTAAAGCTTTATTAAAATTTACTAAGGGGTTAAGTGAACTTCTGAAATTTAATGATTCTTACTAATTGGTATTGCGCTAACGGGTACGATAGTGGAGAGTTGCTTCGTGACAGCCTTTATTACGCTAAAGGGCGATAAATTTTCCCCGTATAGATAATGCGATTTCCTCATGTAAACAACGGAGTAGAGGTATAGTATATTTCAAGAAGCTTAACCAGGAGAAAAAGACTACGATTTTGTTGACGACTCATGACATGAAGGATATTGAGGAAATTTGCCCGAGGATGATCATCGTTAATAAAGGAAGCCTAGTTTACGACGGCTCCGTTGCCGCTCTTCGAAGTAAACTTGGAGATGAGCGTCGTGTTGTGATTGAATTCGCTCAAGATCCTGGATCAATTGAGATATTGGGATTAACCTTAATTAAAGAAGAGGGTTCTAGAAAAACATTTCTATTTACTCGGAATGGAACAACGGTTTTTGATTACGTAAGCCGCATTGCCGAGAAATATCCTATTGAGGATGTCTCAATCGAAGATGTAGATATCGAATCAATCATCAGGCGGCTGTATAAGCAATTAGCAGCTGAAGATGAAGAGAGTCAAGGGCGGCAACCCATATTGGTAGGGGGAGCAAATTGAAAACTTATCTCATGTTTACTGCAAAAGCGTTCTCGAATCAGATGGCATATCGCTCTGAAGTCTGGTTTCGATTGCTGGGCAATTTTGTTACGATTCTTATTCAAGTAGCAATTTGGAAAGCGGTAATAGGTAAGGTTGATGTAGGACAAGTTTCCATTGAAACAATGACCACTTATAGCATTCTAAATACTCTGCTCACTGCCTTACTGTTAAACGGGATCAGCGGAAAAGTAGATAGCAGTCTCAAATCTGGTTCGATATCTTCCGAGTTGGTCAAGCCTATTTCCTATCCACTTTATTTGCTATTTGAGGGATTGGGTGGTTCCGTGTATCAACTGGTTTTCACGGCTGTTCCTTCATTTCTCATTGCATGGTTATATTTTGGTATTATGCCGCCTGCTTCACCTATGTTTCTAGCTGCGTACGTGACTGCACTTCTGATGGCGTTGGTCATATCTTTTTTGCTTGGCTACCTAGTATCTTTAATTGCCTTCTGGTTTATGAATCATTTTGCACTCAGTTGGATGCTCGGCGGACTGATAACAATCTTCTCGGGTTCTTTTCTTCCACTATGGCTGTTCCCTCCAACCTGGGAAGGCGTGGCAAAGCTTCTCCCGTTCCAATTTCTTGGTTACGTACCAGCGTCTCTGTATCTAGGTGTAATACCTGCGGAATCTATTCTTGGGGTATTTATAGCAGGGATTATCTGGATTGCAATACTCTTAATAATCGTACAATGGCTCTGGAAAAAAGCAATTAGCCGTTTGGTAATCCAAGGTGGTTGATAGAAAGGCGGACAGAAATGACCTTACCATTATTTTTTAAGTTAGTGCGCCTTTTACTGAAGGAGAGAATGGAATACCGGGCTGATTTTCTCCTCTCTATATGTGCACAGATTATTGCTTATGGCGGAGATTATATTGTCATTTGGATGTTTATACAAAGATTCGATACAATAGCAGGGTGGAACTGGCCAGAGATCGCGTTTCTCTACAGTATTGGACTTTTTACATACGCATTAGGGGCTTCCTTTTCGTTTGTACAGATGAGGGATTTGGAAGAGCAAGTCAAGAACGGCACATTCGATTCATTGTTAATAAAACCTGTGAACCCTTATTTGTTTTTAATTAGTAGGGGGTTTAATCTTGGATATATTGCGCATATACTCATTTCAGCTTCTGTCATGATTTGGGCAATAACTCAATTAGATTTAAAATGGACACTAATCAATGTCTTGTACCTCATCCTGTCGGTGATTAGTGGTGCATTAATTAACGCGGGTATCATGACACTGATAGGGTCAGTATCATTTGTTTGGGTAAGGTCTGGATTTCTGTTCAACTTATTCTTTAGACTTAAGGAATTCATTTCGTTTCCTTTACCTGTATTTGGTGCTCTAATCCAAATATTTCTTACCATTGTAATTCCACTTGCATTCGTAAATTATTATCCTGCTGCATTTCTACTTTCAAAAGACACTTTGGGGTTGCCTACTTGGTCCATGTGGTTCGTCCCAGTGGTTGGACCGATTTGTTACTGGGTGGCATATAGAGCTTGGATGGGTGGAGTTAATAAATATCAGAGCGCAGGTGGCTAATTATTATTTCGGTAACCCAAATCGTATCTCTAGAGGTTTAAGCTAACGGGTATAAGCAAAGTCCGAAATGAAGCTATTATGGTTGAGGTAGCTATTCCGGGTCAACGGTGGGAGATAGAATTTATGGAAGATGGTACATTAGAGGTTGAAAAATTCATCAGCGATGGAGAATTTTATGATTTTAAAGAGATAGAGTCTCTGTTTAAAAATTTCAGTGATTAATTCAGAAATTCATTCAACTAACGGGACACTACAGTTTAACATTCACCAGGACGAGGCTGCCGGCATAAACGGCAGCTTAGTTGAACTAAGTAGGCAGTTTAGTTCAACATGGGGAGAGATTATATGCACTCAGAATATATGTTGAAAAATAATACAAAGATACCTATAGAGAATAAGATTGACCAGATCAATGCTTGTATTGAATTTATCCATGGGAATGCAGCTCTTGAACTTGTATCAATAACATGTGACGATATTGGTTATAAAACTCCAAACTTCACAACCTCTGGTATATTCCATCTGCATGGTCAGGTAAAGCTACATAATGAATTGAAGCCGTGGTGCGTTATTTTAAAAATCATTAAACCGGACACAGCCGAGAAAGAAAACTCTGAACATCACAACTACTGGCGACGTGAAGCACTTGTATTTGAGTCTGGGGTTTTGAGAGAACTTCCTGATTCCATTTACGCAACAGATAGCTATTTGGTTGAAGAACAACAAGATGGTACCATTTGGCTCTGGATGGAATATATAAAAGGCGAATACGCATATACAGTCGAGCAATTTTCTTACATTGCTCGACAATTAGGCCGGTTTAATGGGGCCTATCTTAAAGGAATAAAAACGGTACCGGATCACGAGTGGATATGCAGAGCATGGCTCAAGTCATGGACGACCGCAAGCCGCTTGTATGCTCCTAATATGGAGGCGTATGCAAGCCGAATATCTACGGACAATGAGCGAAGTACATGGGCATGGTATCAAGAGTTCCTCGAAAACATTGATTCTGCAATAGACTCGCTCCAACAGCTACCGCGTGTACTGGCACATCAAGATTTGAGTCAGATGAATATGTTACTCGTTAAAAAAGAAGCGAGTGAAAGTCAACTCATGCTAATTGACTGGCAGTTCATGAGTATATCAGGTATCGGTGAAGACTTAGGTAAATTATTTGGCGTGAACATGAGCCTTGGAATTATTCCATCTGATCAATATATTAGGTTTCAAACCTCTTTATATAATGCTTACATAGAGGGGCTGCGAGATATGGGATGGCAGGGTGACGTAGGATTAGTGAGATATGGATTCTGTATAAGCACAGCCTTGAGAAGTGTTTGGGAGGTCCCACAGTTCTTTTCCATATTGGCTCAGTTTGATGATGAGCCAAACAATACTAAGCTCAAAGAAAGACTTAACCAGCTTGATCGTATTATTACTATACACAAACAAATGGCTATGGAGGCTGATTCTCTTAAGCTTCATTATCATGATAAAGCATTAAGCTAACGGGCAGGAAAGTTCCAATATATGGTACAATGAGGCTGAACCATATTACGGATTTAACCCTTGTAGCCTTAAATTTTCCGATGAAAGGGAATGACCATGAGACGCTTTAAAAAGATGTTTAGAAAAAGAGTTAAACAAAATCCTTATCGCAGTCTGAACATGGAGCTAATTAAGGAATACTCAATGATCATTCCTCGATTGGAACTAAAATCGTGGACTTCTAAGGGATTTGGACACATTAATAGGGCTTAAAATTATTAATTTTTGTGATTGCCTTGGTACATACGGTATGGGAGGCCCTGGTTTTTTTGGTTTACTCATTGAAAGAGAGAACATGAAGGAGTATCTAACTTATGCTGTTTGGGCCTCTAGTGAATATATAGCGATAGATAATAGAGTTCTCGAGTGCCACATAAACTATAATGCTTTACATCGACCTTGGAAATCACAGTGGCCAGGTGAAAGTGAAGAGAATCAATGGGATGAACTCTCAGAAATTCTGAATGGGAGTACAATTATTGGAGTTGATCTTACGGATAGTCAGCTAACGATTGAGATATTGTCAAAGGAAGCAAAACATATCCTAAATTTTTATAAGTACAATAAGAAATTACCACCCCATGGTAACGGGGAAGCAAGAATTCAGGCGTTTAACGAAGGTAACCTAGGTAGTTATATTGTTTTTTGCAATGAAGATGCAGTTTTACACGTCTAGCGAGAGAAAGTTACGATTGAGCTAATGGGTAACCTATAGCTCAATAAATTCGAAGAGACGGCGGCCTTTATTAGCGGCTGCCGTTTTCTCAACTAACGGGCAGCTTAGGCTAGTCATATTGAATAATCATCTACAAGGAGTTGCAGCAAGTTATTGGATGCATGGGCAAGGCATGATGTACTAGTTTAAAAAGATAGGATGTAATTGACATGAAGCTTACAAAGAGGCAGACCTTATTGGGGGTTACGCTTAGCATATCAGCCCCTTACCTTATTTTCCTGCTTGTCGGGTATATTATTTCGAAGCCGCCTAAGGATTTTCAGTATCAAAGTAGCTACTTTATAATTTTCCATCTCACGTGGCCTGTTTATCTAGTTGGAGCTATTTTCACATTTTTACTGTACGCGCTTTGCGTCATAGTAGTAAGAAAAATACGAAAAAAGTAGGATAGGTTTATATTTTTAATAAGGTTAACATATTTGGTTTTCCTAAGTGATGCCATTGAGCCACGATGGATCAAGACATCACAAAATATATTCCAGAGAAAATGAATAATTCATGGGCCTAAGGTCTCTTCGAACTATTAGATTTTGAATAACGGATATAGAAAAATTCATGTGTTATTGAACTAACGGGTACGATAGTGGAGGAGCTGCCGCGGAGCAGCTCCCTTTTTTATTTTCGTTGATGTAAACGGGCAGGATAGTTTAATCACTGTCACGAATATCCTTAACGGAGATAAATATAACAAATGATAAAAGAGTATAAATATCAGTTCAAAAAAGTTTACATCAGCCTTTTCTGGCTTTCTCATCTTTTTGTTGAGCTGGGTTTAAAGCCTCAAGATCGTTTTTATATTACCCTTGCAGTGATGTTTACTTTCTTAATTGGTTTTCTCACTCGCCAACTTCTTTCTTTTCTTCAATCGAAATTCAAATGAAGTTCTTACTTCACAAACCGATTCTAGTGAGCCATTTGAAAGTCCCAGGGGGCACTGCCTCTGGGACTTTTTTGAAAATTCCCATACTTATAGATGCTGTAGTCTAATACTTTATTGCTTATAAAGGTAAGCGTCAAACAGCCCCCACCATGCTTTCATGATGAGGACTGTTGTATACTGCAGCTATTATTGTTGTTTAAATACGCGGCAAACCAGAGGTAGCGCCTGTGACCATTGAATGCGTGATTGGGTAGAAGCCCTTAAAGGTTGACAGTGGCTGAAGCTTTTACTCTCCAACTCTGATACCTTGCCGCGGCCCAGTCAATAAAGAAGCCCGCAGCCAGAAAGATAAGAAACACATTCGGGTAACCATACCTGTTGAAGGCGACGAATGGAACATAGATCACTGTAAAATAGGCCAATGCAAGCAGTAAAAATAAATAGGGAATCTTCTTTTGCCGGAGGGCTTGCATAAGCATAATCAACAGCCCGGCTGCTCCAAGAAGCATAAATACGACATGATAGATGCCCGTGATCCATATATTTACACCAAATACCGTTTTCCAATAGTAAGGAACCTCGTATAATCCAAATACTTTATCGACCGTATACCATTTCAAATATTTCAATGGCTGATGCTGGAAGCCGAAAATTACAATTTTTTGGGCCGTTTCCGCCAGAGCGGCGTCTGAGCCTACAAATAAGTTATCACTGCTGCCCTCGTATTCCGGATGGGCGTCGAAGAAGGCCTTTGAAGGCGCCCCGTAGTGGATAAGCGCACCTAATAGCATCGGATTGCCTGCTGACTGTGTGAATGGAATGAATTTATCAAACGTAATGTAATTCCGAACCCACCATGGAGATAGAAGAAGGATCATCGTTAGCGAAATAACTGCCGTATGCTTCACTATCGTTTTCCAGGATACCCTCTGCACAAGCCATAAAAAGAACCAGACAGCGGGAAAAAGCACCGTATGCGGCTTGAAATAACAAGCTAGTCCAACAAAAACGGCCGCAATAACGTAATATTTCGTTTGCTGGCTCCTTAAGGCGAGAAGGCTGAAGCAAATAAGCAATATGAAAAGGGTGCGGAACATCGTTTCCGATAAAATTGCGCCGGAGGAAAAATAATCGGGCAAATAAAGCGCGGTTGCGATACTGGCAATAATAGCTGCTCTACTATTAAAAAGCTGATTTGCCACTATAAATATCAAATAGATCGAGAAGGCTTGAAGGGCTGCCTGCAGGACTCGGAATGCTACAACCGCTCCATCTCCTTGTCCGAAGATGAGCATGAGACCAGCCAGCACGACCGGCATTCCCGGCATGATGAAAGTTGACGGCTCCTCGCCGCTGTTATAAGCAATCGTGTGCTTATTCAATAAAATCTTAGCGCTATTTACATACTTGACGTCGTCATTGTTTAATTTCTCATAAGACCCAAGCAGAAAGTGATCACCATACAACAGAACAGATGCGGTGCTAATCGAGAAAACGAGAATGATGATTACGAATAAAATGCTGCGAATAGGACGGGATATATGGTTAAGCTTAAACAAAATTTACACACCCTTCTAACTGTATCTACGATGGATATAGAATTGCCCTAACAACTATAATTGAAACGAACGTGGCTTGTACAGCTCATTTTATAAATTGGAATATGTTAAAAACTTTTTCATAATTTCCACTCTTCATTAAGAACGAATAATGAAGCTTTTTTGTTGCGTTAACCTGCCAGTTAGAAAATACATGTATGCACCCGACTGACACTACTCCTCGGTTGAATTTTCTTGGATACCCCTTCTTTTTGCGTTTCGCATCTGCATGTCTGATATTTCGACGGATAAAGTTCCATTTTTGTTGCAAAATGGAACTTATATTTCTGCAAAAGAACTTAAAATGCAGGAACTCCACTTTGTTTATTTGTTTTCATATCCGTCATGTCACAAAATCAAAACGTCATTTGTCTTAATTGCCCAATACCAGCGTAGCTGACACCAGGGGCAAACGACTGTAAGTAAATGTTAATTTCCGGACTTGAAAAGTTCCTCTTTTGATGTGAGTCGGAACAATCCTGTTCAAATTCTCGTTTTTATCTGTGCGATCGATTAGTTACAGCTTCAAAAGCATAAGAGTTCCAATTACAAAAACTAATTAGGAACTTTGATTGATAATTGATAGGGGCAGAGTAAAAAACATAGTGATTATTACCATTTCGTTTCCATGCGTTTGCGGTCTGTGACAGCTACGCTGGTATTACCCCAATTAGATTTATTAAACATGTTTTCTGAATTAGGCAAGACCATACACGACAAAAGTTTTTTAACTTCAGAAATTTAACTTCTGCAGTGATGAGGCTGCCTGATTTTTAAACAGCCTATTTTTTTTGCTCTATTTTTTGCAGAAATTTTAACATTTCAGATTTCTGCCCGTTATACCTATGAAAGGTGGTGAAGCATGGACGCCGGACAGATCAACGAACTACTACAGCCAAAGCTAAATGAAATCCGGCATTATCTGATTAGACTCGGCGCTTCTCAATCCGATGCGGAGGATATACTGCAGGAGACCGTGTATAAGGGATTTCTATACATAGACTCAATTGATAACGGGAAGTTCAGTGCATGGCTGTATAAAGTAGCTATTAACCGCTATTACGATCTTTGCCGTCGAAAAAAGTGGATTATGGTTCCGATCGACACTATGGAAATTCCGGATTCTAAGCTGCCTGAAGATTCTCTACTGCAACAGGAAGAGAAAGAAGAATTGGAAGTTGTTCTCAGTCAGCTTGCTCCGCTTCATAAACAGCTTCTAATCATGAAGTATGAGATGGAACTTCCGTACAAGGAAATAGCGAAGTTGCTGGGGATGCGGATGGAACATGTCAAAGCTGCGTTATACCAGGCAAGACAGCAGTTCAAAAAAAAGTATGGGAGTGAAGTTAGATGAACGGACCGCACAAAGAGGAAGATACGGTAAATATATCTAAAATGATCAAGAAAGCGAAGCGGAAATCAACGATTCGCACGGTTATCATTTCGTTGCTTGTATCTGTAATCGCTCTTTTCGGAGTGATGCTCAGCAATCTCCATTTGACAAGCTGGAGTTATAGCCGTGCGATGAACAATGAGCAAATCATGAAGCTGATCAGTGGACCTAATCAAGTGGAAACAGGTCATGTCAACGACAGCGGTTTTTTGAACGGTAATTTTCAGTTTTATACAGCTAAAGTGATTGAAGGCGTACCTATACCTTGGTCAAATGAAAAAACGAATTATCAAGTTGTTCCCTTTTTTGCGTTTACTACCTTGACGGGAAGTGTCATGCAAACTGTTTCATTAACCGATGCGGCCATGGAAAAACAAGGCTATGAGTATACACGCAGCTATAACGGTTTAAACGGGCAGAGAAAAATGTTGTTTTACATTCCAAAAGTGAATTATAACGGAAAAATCCTTAATGATCTTCCGTTGCTTCAGGAAATGGATCAAGACAAGCTAGTGGAAATGGCAGTATCTTTCGACAAAGAGTATTCTTTAAGCGAAGTGAAACAGATGATTACTCCCGGGTTAACCCAGACCTGGTATTGGGTGGATACGTATGATAATAAACAATTTTATGATCCTTATATAGACGGGGATGGGAATAAGAGTTATGCAACACCTGATAACGAAGATTGGGTTAAAGGCTTTGGCATCTCCCATTCGAATCCGATTGAAGTGACAGAGAGAAAATTCCTGGATGCCTTGGAACAGGGAGTTCAACTGAAAGGACAGTATCATTATGAGTTCAACCGAATCTACAATTATTTGAAAAAGGATAAAGCCAAATCTGATGAGAGTGATGTTCGTATTCTGGGTGTGGTAGTTACAGGGACAGCGATAGAACTTCAGTTGCTAAGTGGCAAGCCTTACGTGAGAGGAGTAACTTTGGGCGCTGTAGTAAATAAATATTAAACCAGCACTTTGTTGAACTAAAGGGGAACTATAGCTAAACAATCACGAGGACAAGGCTGCCGACATAGAACGGCAGCCTCGTTGAACTAAACCAGCTAATATCTTGTCAAGATTTTTCTAATTAACGAACGATTGATTGATGTTATACTGGAAAATGAGCATCCCAAATAACCCTCCTTATTATGATGGAAGGTATTTCATAT
>NZ_JAVIFU010000074.1 GCF_031157315.1 Paenibacillus sp. LHD-38 | reverse complement strand
AACCAACGTCATATTACGTAAAAAATTTAATCGCAATACTGAAAGCTACCTCAGCGAGTTAGAGAAAAGATGGGATCTACTTAATTGTTAGTTGATTATGCTGTCGTAGAAAAAAAAGACCCTGCTTGGTCTCTTTTCTCTGAAATCGCCTATGAAAATAAAAATGAGTCAATAATAAGATTCCTTGCGGTACTCTGTAAAATGAAATAACCCCGTTCGATGATTAGATTCCCTAACCTTCTCGATGATTTCGCATAGATTAATCATCGAATCAGCATCTTTCATCGACGAAGCGATCTGATAAAGGGTACTAAAGCTGCCTAAGGCATTCTCTTTGTTTACTGCCCCGGTCTTAAGGTTAATTAGCACGCGCTCAATTTCGCTGTTAATGAACCACACAATTCTCTTTTTTAGATTTGAATTATTCATGAGCAACCCTCCGCTGTCAATGAAATAGTACCAGTTAAGTATATCTCCGCGGATAATAAAACTCTGTCGAAGTACGTAGTCGAATAAAATTTTTTTATCAACAAAAATCCTGTTCCTTCACACACGCGTGAAAAGGAGCAGGATCCTTGTTATTCCTGTTTTAAAGTCAAAAGTCGCGAATATATAACAGCAAAAACCGATCTATTTGTCGCATTTTATCTACTCGAGTCAACATGATTCGACAGGCAGCTGCTCGTATTAAAAAAGACACTCTGCTAAATCAAAGATTAAATGACATATCATTCGGACGCTATCGATTTTGCCTTTGCGACTGCTGCTTTGCTACTCTCTCAGCTGATAGCTGACAAAAGCCAAGCGGCGGCTGTCAGGCGACCAAGAGTTCACATTTATGGTTCCTTGACCGCCAAACAGCTTGACTAAGGAACGTGCTTGACCGCCGTCGTTTCCCATTAGGCGAATTTCAACGTTCTTATTTGCAGGATGGTCGTTTGGAGCGACATCTCCCTTGCGGTAAGTCAGATATGCGACAGAATTTCCATCCGGCGAAACATGAGGAAACCAGTTATTGCTTTCATCGAACGACATTTGTTTCTGGTCGCTGCCGTCCGTATTCATCCGCCATACCTGCATCAAGCCTGTTCTCGTCGAATTAAACCATATATGGCGGCCGTCAGGTGAGAATTCAGGACCGTCGTCGAGGCCCGGGGTATCCGTTAATTGCGTCTCGATCCCGCCGCCCGCCGGGATGGAATAAATGTTGTACTCACCGCTTCTTTCCGCACAATAAGAAAGAGTACTGCCGTCAGGCGACCAGCCATGCAAATAGCTGGGAGCCAAAGGGGTAACCAGAACCGGTTGACCGCCATTAAGCGATAGCACGTAAATACGCGACTGACCATCTTCCTTTGTATGATGACTGACCGCCAAAAGCGTATCGTCCGGAGACAGCACATGGTCATTGTTGCATTGCTTTACGAATCCCGTTTCAATTGGTTTGCTTTCCTGTGTTGCGAGGTCAAACCTGTAAATAAGTCCTTGGCTGTTATAAATCAAATATTTATTGTCTTTTGTCCAGTTTGGCGCTTCAATTAAATAATCGAATTCCGCCAAGACCGAGCGTTCTCCGGTCACGACATCAACCGTTTCCAAAAGACTGAACAATTTCTGTTTATCGGCATCCATCCCATTACCATCCCTTTCACTTCATATAGTAAATGTCAGTAAGCGTTTGCAATTTAATGAAATTGATCAGATCTTCTACGCTTTAAACACGTGGTTATCGTAGAACAAAAAAATTCTATTTCGTTATATGAACACGCGTTCATACTGCTAATTCTACACAATTCCCAAAATTGCTGTCAATCTATTCTATTCATTTTAGTATTTTCTCAAACAGAAAAAGAAGCTTTTCGCAGCCTAACCTGGCTGCAATAAGCTTCCCCTATCTTCCATTTATCAGTTACGATTCCGTTATACCGTTATTTTCTCTCCCGGGCTCATTACCAAACCTTTTATCCCTTTGCTTTGAAGCTGTTGAACAAAGCTTTCTGCTTCCTGGCGTATAACGGGGAACGTATTATAATGAACGGGAACAACCAGCTTAGCGTTATACCACTCTGCTGCTTGCAGCGCGTCCTCCATTCCCATCGTATAATGGTCTCCGATTGGAATAAACGCAATATCAATGGCATGTCGATCACCAATCATTTTCATGTCACTGAACAATGCTGTGTCACCCGCATGAAGGACAGTTACGCCCGCCATATTCACAATAAAACCAGCTGGCATGCCGCCGTAAATTATCGTTTTCTCCTCCGCCATGACAATGCCCGAAGAATGGAAAGCTTGTACCATTTTGGCCTTGGCAAACCCTAAATTCACCGTTCCCCCGATATTCATGTCGATCGTTTTAACGCCTTTCCAAGACATGAATGCCGCAAGCTCCGCAATCGCTACGACTGGAGCGTCATTGTTTTTTGCGATCAGGTCGGCATCCAGAATATGGTCCATATGCGCATGTGTCAGCAGAACCACATCCGTTTTAATCTCCTCCGGCTTCGTCACCGCTAAGGCATTGCCTCGAAGAAAAGGATCAATTATAAGTGATTTATCCCCATCCATAATTTGTATACAGGAATGTCCGTGGTAAATAATATCCATAATCGCAAGTCCCTCCATTTTATCTTTTGCCCATCAACTCATCATTACCCATCCGTTACCGGCGTAAAACCAAGCCTATTCCAATACTCTAGCAATAACCCTTGCCATAGAGGAGTCTGCTTGAATACGAAGCGGAAGCGCAATAATTTCAAATGCTTTAACGCCGAGCAAGCGGTTTACATTGTTTAAGTTTTCAATAATGAATATTTGATTGCGGAATAAGCTTTTATGGCTCTCAAATGGATAATGATCCGGCGAAGGTGTATCTAAACCGACCATCTTGATCTTTTTCCGAATAAGCAGCTGAACGAAATCCGCAGTTAGAACGGGATAATCGGTAAAATACTCTGGACGACCATACTGCTCGCCGTGTCCCGTATACAGAATAACGATTTGTGATTGTTTAATTACTTCTTCATACTCGTCCCTGTAATCAACCGCAGCTGCTCCGCTTACATCGAGCAAGACGCCCTCGCCGACAAAAGACTCTGCCGATATTTCACTTATGTACTTCACGACATCTAATAAATGCATGGGACCATCGATATGAGTGCCCGCATGCATATTGATGGACAACTGATGATTATTGTAGCCATCCTTGCCAAACTGCCGGGAATGCTCCAATCGGGTCTCTTCATCACCCGGGTAAACGGGCATTCCCTCCATTATCGTATGCGTCAAATCTATGATCACACAGCTGCAGCTCCTTCCCTCCGCAAATAAGCCTATTGGCTTTCTTTAACTATTTTCGCGCTATCCAAACTATAGCACAAGAGCCATGCTTGCCAAAATATCGACCGGGTTCGCCCCATATCATTAAGGTTAAATTAGGAGGTAATAATCGAATGAGTGCTGAGGAAGTTGGTAAATTTCATACTGGAGCTAAATGGAATGAATTACTGCGAAGGTTGTAATACGGAAACCTTGATTTGAAGGGCATGCTTGATGACCATACGTTTGACCTGCTGCTTCTGCAGCTCCAGACTCAATATATAAAAGGAATCATCCTGCAGCAATGCCGCTAACGTATCCGAAGCCGCACGGGCTGCAAGGGGCTCATCTTCAAGCAAGTAATATGACGCCTGATATGCGTATGCTTCATGCTGCCTCAATACGGCCGCTTTCCTTAACAATTCTCGATTCGTGATCGTTATTTGCTTCACGGCTTATCTTCACCTTCCCGCTAATCTTTATCTCAACTATACACAAGTCATTTGCGTCCACCTAGTACCATATTTCCATGGTACTTGACAGACACGATGGCCTTTTATTTTCTGACAAATGAAATAAAAAAAAGATGACTCCATGATTAACGGAGTCATCTTCTTTCATTGTCGCTGCATATTAAGCCAAAGGAACCCGTTTCGACAAGGCCTCAAATTTGACTAAATGCGGATTAATTTGAGCCTGAAGTTTTTTCAGAAACTCAAGCGTCGCTTTGTTTTGTTTTACCAAAGAAGGGTTTTCATTAAATTTTACGGAATAGTGCTTCATTACATCGCCCTTCTTGTACTGAATGGTCGTAAATTTCCCGTTTTTCCAAGCATCCTTCATATTCGCATTCGTGCCCATGATTTGAAGGTTCAGCTTGGCATCCTTATAGTTAAAGCTGTATACGGGATCTTTTTCATTATGTGCAACGGAATAGCCTGCTGCAAAAACATCATTAGCGAATGTACCAAACTGAATTTTGTGGTATTCCACTTCGCCGTCAAAGTCCGTTACTCTCGTATACAGAGCGCCGTTCCCGACCTTTTGATCATTTTTCCAAGCGCCGTCATATGTAATCTTGATTTCTTTGTGATCACTAGTGGAATTAGCTACGTATTTCCCCATTCCATTCCGTTTGCCGTTTACCCAATCACCGGAATAAGACTTGGTTTGATACCATGTCATTGTTCCTTTTCCGTGAGGCAGTCCATTCTTCACTTCACCGTAATACAGAACATTCTTGGAAATTTCGAGATACTCTTTAGTGGTAGCTGCTTCAGCTTTCGATGCTCCCCCTGCGGCTGTTGTTAGAACAAATACTAAAGCAAAGCTGAACATCATCATGACCGTTTTTTTCATCGACCATCACTTCCCCTTATCTGGTTATATTAGTTCATTCTATTAGGATAATAAACGAGGTATGCGATTTCGAAACAGGTTTAAAGAATGAAAAAGGATTTCTTTTCCTTATGGTTTTGAAATATCAGTTAATATCCTCCACTGTCCTGGCAAACAATGCATGATCCTCCCATATTCCGTTTATTTTCAAATATTTGCTCGCAAGTCCTTCATGACGAAAACCTCCTTTCTCCAATACCCGAATAGAGGGTTGGTTTCTTGGCATGACACCCGCTTGAAGGCTCAGGCCGAATCGGCTCAAAGGGCTTAAAAAAATGATAATTTCTCAAACGAAGCGCAAGCAGCTCTTCTGCATGGCCCACTGCCATTGGCAGCAGGTAGATATTTTCACCTTGCATCAACCATTTCTCCTTTCGAAAAATTCATTGTTTTTCTGTCATTCTTGATGTCTTCAAACAATTCGAAAAAAATTTGAAAATTCTGACCGTTTTCTTGTATACATTTACAATTCACACCACATAATAACCTCACATCCCAAGAAGGAGTGATTGTAATGAGCAGAAAAAGTTCGAATACATTGGTTGTACCACAAGCAAGAGGAGCGATTGAGCAATTGAAAACAGAGGCTGCACAACAGCTTGGCGTTTCGTTCTCGCAGGATGGTTACAATGGTAATCTATCCACGCGCGATGCTGGTTCGATTGGCGGATACATTACGAAAAAGCTTGTTCAAATCGCGGAACAACAATTAGGTGGACGCAACTTCTAATCAGCCGCCGAAAAGCCCTCCTATTGCTGGAGGGCTTTTCTTCTGTAACTGGATCGATCCCGATCCACAATGGATGCTGCCGAATCAAGCTATTCTATTCCTATTTCTGAAGGTGGTATGGCACGGTCGCGATAACCACATCCTTTTGCGTAAATAGATAGGCACGGAGCATTAAGCTCGTTTGGTTGTGCAGAAAATAATGCCACCAATGCTTTGTAATAAACTGCGGAATGAGAATGGTAATATGATCCGTTTCAGCCGTTTTCCATTCTATTGTATCAATAAACCTCATCAGAGGTCTAATGATGCTCCGATAGCTCGACCGAAGAACAATGAGCCGGACTCCGGGGTTCCATTCTTCCCACTTCTTTTCCATTCGTTCGATGTCCTCGTCATCAAATCCAACGTATACGGCAACGACATTATCCGTCAAAGATTTGGCATAGCTGAGGGAATGATTAACGACACGCGTTATTCCCGCAATGGGAACCACAATCGTGCTCCCTTTTATAACCGGTTTATCTACTGACATATTAATCCGCAGTTCGTCAGACATGTTGCAGTAATGACGGTGGATTCCATAAAACAATAAGATAACGAGCGGCAGAAAGATAAACACCATCCAAACGTGGCTAAACTTTGTAAAAATAAAAATTAAGGTAATCGCCAGCGTTGTAATCATGCCGATTGTATTAATTATGAAACGTGAAAGCCATCCGGCTGGCTTCAGCTTCACCCAACGTACCATCATGCCCAGCTGGGAAAGCGTAAATGGTATAAATACCCCCACAGCATATAGCGGAATTAAGCTTTCGGTATTGCCTTGAAAAGCGATAACCAATAATGCGGATAAGACGCCCAAAATAATAATGCCGTTCGAAAAGCCCAAACGGTCGCCACGCGCCATGAACATATTCGGCATATATTTATCTTTAGCCAGCATGAAGGAAAGCAGCGGGAATGCTGCGTAAGCTGTATTTGCAGCCAGAAATAAAATGAGCGCCGTAACGCCCTGAATCACATAATAAATGACGCCTCTGCCAAAGGTAGCATTCGCGATTTGCGATACGACGGTTTCTTTCTCATTCGGAATTATGCCATACCAATAGGCAAGCAGGCTTATGCCGATAAACATTGCGCCCAGAATCGTCCCCATCATAATAAGCGTAGTTGCCGCATTGCGCTCGGCCGGCTGTTTAAAGTTTGGAATCGCATTGGACATCGCCTCCACGCCCGTGAGCGCTGAGCAGCCCGAACTGAAAGCCTTTAGCAGAAGGAATAAACTGATGTTCGAGACTGCGGCACCCATTTCAGGAGCAGCTGCCGGAACGCCGCCTGCCAAATATTTTATAACGCCGGATATAATCAATACGAAAATGGCGATTACGAACAAGTAGACCGGCATTGCCAGCACCGAAGCCGATTCCGTGATACCCCGCAAATTAATAAAAGTCAAAAGCAAGATCATAACTAAAGCAATGAGGACCCGGTGATCATGAAGCGAAGGAAACGCTGAGGTAATGGCATCCGTCCCCGCCGACGTGCTGACCGCAACAGTCAGAATATAATCGACTAGCAGCGAGCCGCCTGCTAACAGACCCGTAGAAACGCCGAGATTATCCTTCGCGACAATATAAGCGCCGCCACCGGTAGGATAAGAGAAAATCGTTTGGCGATACGATAAAATAAGCACCAATAAAAGACCTAGCACAGCAATGGAGATTGGAATGGAATACCAAACCGCTGTAAATCCGACAACCATCAGCACAATTAAAATTTGCTCCGTGCCGTATGCGACCGAGGATAAAGCATCTGACGAAAGCACCGCTAGCGCCTTAAGCTTGCTCAGCTTTTCACCTTCAATTTCCGAGCTTTTCATCGGACGTCCGATAATCAATCGTTTAAATCTGCTGACCATAATTGCTCCCCATTTCCTATCCTTGAACTCAAATAAAATGTCAAATACCGTTTAGAACACAAAAAAAGCCGCAGGAAAGTAAGGACTTTCCCACGGCTTACCAAATAAACTTGGTTCGTTCGTGATAAATTCCTCTTCTGGACGCTTACGAGGTTAGCTGTCGGATTCGGACGCAAAAGTCGCCCTACGCTTGGCAAAGCCAAGTGATTCACCCCTGAGAAAAGATCAAATGATCTGTCTCCATGGTTCCCCCGCTTCTTTTTCAGAACTCAGCGATCAAGGATAATATCAGAAAATGTTACGGCACTGGATTACGTTCTGAATCTTACTCCTTTCCAATGCCGTTGTAAACGATCATAAATGTCTAAAATGATTTGATTTGGAATCATAAGGAATCATTTAACCGCTTACAACCTATGCATTCTTTTCTTATCACTCGTATGCTTGAAATCCCTTTGATTTTCATAAAAACATCTGCTTAATAGAATAGCAATCCGTAAGAAATCGATGCCCGCTTTATATGATACGATTGGAGTATGTTTAAACCCACTAAGAGAGGATGTTTTAGAATGGCAAAATACACGACCTACATCATTTCCGAGGACGCAAGAGCGCAATCCGAATTTTACATGCAGGCACTTGGAGGTGAAATCAATTCCATTATGACGCATGGCCAGCTTCCCGACGCACGCGAGGAGCTCAAAGACAAAATCATTCACCTCTGTTTCAATGCCGCAGGCGTCAATTTCTTTATGTCAGACTCTGTGTTTGAGCCTGTCCAGAGCGGCAACGCCGTTCATTTGAACCTTGAATTCGCTTCAGAAGCTGAAGCACGGCAAGCCTTCAATCAATTAGCTATCGGCGGCCAAATCCATCAGCCTTTAGAGCCTGCTTTCTGGGGCTCTTTATTCGGGCAAATCGAAGACAAATTCGGTATACGCTGGATGATTACCACTGAATCAAACGCAAGTCAAGCCTAGCCGATTTCGATATCGGAGAATACGTTTCACATGAAGAGGAGACGTCCCCTGTGCAGCGGACCGTCTCCTCTTTTCTTCGTTATTTTATCCTATTTATAAAACAAGGAATTATTCATACGGTTGTCGAATAGTGTCGGATGAAATCATTAATCGAGCATTAAAAAGAGATAACAGCGGCTATGCTTATTTGCAGCTTACGGCCGACCCGCTTCCTCGTTTGGATGTGTATTACCGGAACCGCAGCCGTCAACAGAAAATCGCTGAACCAGAGGACACACATCGGTTGGGCCCTTTTAAAAACGCGCGATTTCGAGATGCGCTGCTTGAATTCGTAACCGAGCATTACGGTCTTCGCACCTGCAAAACCATACCAAAGCAAGTTTGCCTTCTTTACCATATCGGTAAATGCAGCGGCGTATGCGAAGGCAAAATAACGAAGCAGGACTACTTGAATAACGTCCGTCAAGCCTCGGAGCTGCTCGCTCATCGAGGCAAAGGCCTGATTGAAACCCTATATACCCAAATGGAGACTTATGCGTCAAAAATGGAGTACCGAATCAATCGGCAGATGCAATAAAAAAAGGCCGCCATAGGGCAGCCTTCCTTTCATGCCAAATTAATGAATTGTATTAGCCGGCATTTGCGGCATACCGTTTGCAGGCACAAAAGCATTAAGCATGATTTGCATATCATTGGCTGCTAATTGCGGCACTTGGTAATAGGCATGTTTATTTTGATACATAAATAATTCATATGCCATTTCAATAAAATTTTGCACTTGTGAAGCCAGCACCCGGCGTACGACTGGATTCGTAACTTCAACGGCGCTCATCGCCAAGAGGGAAGCATGGGACTTCACAAGTCCGATCATATATCCGCTAATGCCTGCGTCCTTTACGTCAGCGAGGGATTGATTGGGCTTTTTCGGCTGCGTCGCTTGTAAACCGTAGAGTGGCGGGGTCATTTCTTTTATCAGATACGTTGACGTTTCTTGGCTTGGCTTCTGGCCTGAGGCGAAGCATTCCGCTGTCAGATTGTATTGGGAAAGAGCAAAGTTGTATTGACGATCCAAAATATCCTGTAATTCGACATCCTGTACATACTGCCTGAAAATCATAAATTGATCCAACATACCGATTGAACAAGACAGTACTTCATGCATATCAAAGAGCTCATGGCCTCCATGAGTGAATGCCTGAGAACCTTGTGAATTTGTGTTGATTTGCGTTTGCTGCTGCATTTTAAGTCTCCTTTGTCATTGATGGATTGGCTTCTTTAATATCAATGTTTTAAAGAAAATTTATGCATCCTGCTTGTCCAAATAAAAAAAACCGCTGTTATGACTCTGCGTCATAACAGCGGCGGCCAGCTCATTTACTATTTGTTTGCAGCTGCCCAAGCGTCCAGCTGTTTTTGCTTCTCTGCGATAATTTTGTCGATGCCAGCTGATTTCAGCTGTTTAATAAATTCAGGCAGCTTGGCCACAGGATCAACGGTTCCTGTTTCCAATGCAACTTTATATTGATTCTGAACGTTTGTGACCGACGCGATTTCCGTTTTAACGGTGTCGGCATTAAAAGTGAAACCCAGCGCTTTCGATTTTATTGCGTTTTTGTTAAACTCCGCAAGCTGATTCCATAGCTCCGGGTCATCCCCGTTCCAAATATGGGACAGAGACTGGTTCCCGAACATCCATCCCATTTGCAGATTATAACCGGAATTCGTAGCATCTACGCCTTGCGGAAAATCGACGACATTGTCGGACACTTTCACGTAATGTTTTTCTTCGATCCCGTAATCCAGCAGATTAATGAAGTCTTTATCGGTATACATCATGTTGAGCAGCATCATCGCTCTCTCCGGATCCTTCGAGTTTCTTGCAACGCTCCACATGATGGATGTAATGTTAGAGGTTGCAGTAACCGCAGGTCTGAAGTGTATCGACACCATCTCTTTGCCTGTCGTTCTCGATTCTTGGGTCTCTATGCCTGGCTTCATATGGGAAATAAACGAGAAGGCTTTGCCGGACTTTACCAAATTGTATTGTGTCTCGGTGCTTGTAGCGGCATCCTTGGCAATATAGCCTTCTTGATTCCATCTTCTGACCGTATTCAGCATATCTGCATATTCCGGCGTCTCATACATGTTCACGACCTTTAAGCCATTGTCATGGCCTGGCAGCACGCCAAATCCATCACCCAAGGTGTCAAAGAAGCTTCCTACATAAATATCAAGAATGGAGGTTCCGTACTTGACCGTCGGAATGATGCCAGCCTCGTTATCCTTAATGGTTTTGAAGATAGCGTCCAGATCGTTCAGCGATTTTATCGCAGCCGTATCGATGTTATACTTCTCCACTAAATCCTTGCGCATCGTAATTCCGTAGTCCGCTGCCAAATCCCTGATGCTCGGAACAGCGTATATTTTCCCATCAATTCTTGTTGCGTTCAGGAACGCCGGATCAAGGGAATCAAGCGCATCCGTGACCCCCTGGCCTTGCCCTTCCAAATAGCCGTCGAGCTCAAGAAACTGCCCTTTAGCCACATCTTGGCTGTAAGTTCCGAGTCCGCTCAAGATCAGGTCTACCTGTTCATTACCGGACATCATCAACGTTTTTTGCTGAGTCCAAGCTCCCCAGCCGATCGGAACCAACTTTACCGTCGCATTGATTTTTTCTTTCGTCATTTTGTTGATGGCGTCCGACACCAGCTTCAAATCCTTCGGCTCCCCGGCTGCAGGGAATACCATCACTAGCTCAACAGGCTTTAATTCTCCGCCGGCGTTGCCGCTTTCTCCTTCTGCGGCTGCTCCGACGTTCCCGGAACTCGCAGCATTGCTGCCTCCATTGCTGCACGCGCTAATTAGCATTGTAATTGCGAGCGCCAATAATAGAATCGTTTTCGCCACATATTTGTTCTTTGTCATTGCTGTGACCTCCCTATTTATTTAAATGAAAGCGTGTACACTTAGTAGAATAGATGAAAATGCCGCATCTAACTTTCATAATTCCGACATCCCGTTTTCGATTTTCCGCTGTGTATCTTTCATTTGCCGGAATACGATTACGTCCTGGTTCTGATCAGGAGAAACGCTGCTTGATTGCCTCCGCGATTTCTTCCATGCACTCTTCCGCTTGCGGATACAAACCGATTTTATCAATGAATGCATGATCCATGCCGCAATAGCGAATGAGCTTGGTTTGAACGCCTGAACGCGACAGCCTGCGCGCGTACGCCTCGCCTTCCAGCCGTAGGTAGTCGTACTCGGCTACGATGACGAGTGTCTCCGGCAGCCCCGTCAAATCTTCAGCAAGCAATGGTGAGACATGAGGATGCTCCGGATCCGTTTGCTTTTGTAAATACATATCATGCATAAAGCTGCCGCCTTCTTTTAATCCTTCAATAGCAGGAATGATGTACTCCCGATGATTATTCACGGTGTATTGATCGAGGCTCCATTCAAAATCTTCGGTCGGCGTGCCCGCCATGTTGACTGTCGGATAAATTAGTGCTTGTAATTTGATCATGCCGGTACCTTGCTCACGATCCAGCATCGTGCATACCGTTGCCAGGTTCCCACCTGCGCTGTCGCCGGAAACGGCGATTTGATGCGGATTAACGCCAATCTCAGCGGCGTGGCTGAACACCCATTTCACTGCATCGAAGCAGTCGTTTAGCCCAGCGGGAAAAGCATGCTCAGGAGCCAAGCGGTAATCCACGGAAACCACCACGGCATTTGCTTTTTCGGCGAGCGACTTGCACGGATTTTCGACCGTGTTCAGACTGCCTCCAATAAATCCGCCTCCATGAAAAAACAAAATGCAAGGATGGTCGCCAGCCGTCTCCGGCGAATAAAGGCGTAACGGGATGCTGCCATTCGTCCCGGCAATCTCCCGGTATTCGGTTTGAATAGCCGTCCGGGTAACATCCGTGTTCGGCCATCCCATGAGTTCTCTGAGCCTCTCGATCGAGAAGCTGCCTGAATCCGGTTCCGGCTTGGTTGTTTGAGCGGCTTCAAAGAAATCACGCCTCGCTCGGCTTAGTACGTCCAAGACTCTCGGATCCAGCTCTCCCTTCGCATTGGAATCTGGAATTCGTTTCAAAATAGTTTCCATTTGCAATCCCGCCTTTTCATTTGGTCTTTATTTATAGGAAGGGCGGTGCATCCGAATGTCTGCACCGCCCTTTCATCGTTCTTGACTACTTTGCTGAAGACGCCCAAGCATCAAGCTGCTTCTGCTTCTCGGCAATGATCTTATCCATGCCCGCTGCCTTCAAAGCTTTGTTAAATTCCGGCAATTGCTTCGCAGGGTCAACGGTACCCGTTTCCAAAGCGATTTTGTATTGGTTCGATACATTCGTCACCGCGGCAATCTCCGTTTTAACCGCATCGGCATTAAAGGTGAAGCCAAGCGCCTTCGACTTCAAAGAATTTTTGTTAAATGCCGCTAGCTCGTTCCAAAGCTCTGGATCATCCCCGTTCCAAATATGGGACAGAAATTGGTTGCCGAACAACCAGCCCATCTGCAGGTTATAGCCCGAATTCGACGTATTTACGCCTTCTGGGAAATCAATCATGTTATCTGTTACCTTTGCGTAATGCTTTCCTTCAACGCCATAATCAAACAGATTGATCAGACCTTTATCGGTATACATCAGGTTAAGCAGCATCATTGCTTTTTCCGGATTTTTAGAGTTTCTCGCGATACTCCACATGATGGAAGTAATGTTATACGTCGTTGTTGCTGCTGGCCTCAAATGGATCGAAAGCATCTCCGTGCCTGTCAGTTTCGATTCTTGGTTTTCAATACCGGGCTTCATATGGGAGATAAACGAAAACGCTTTGCCGGCCTTTACCAGATTGTACTGCGTCTCCGTACTTGTGGCGGCATCCTTGGCAATGTAACCTGCTTGATACCATCTTCTCACCGTATTCAGCAGCTCGGCATACTCCGGAGTCTCGTACATGTTTACGACTTTAAGACCGTTGTCATAACCCGGAAGCACGCCGAAGCCGTCTCCCAAATTATCAAAGTAGCTGTTTGTGTAAGTATCAATAATAGAGTTCCCGTACTTCACCGTTGGAACGATAGCTGGCTCATTTTCCAAAATCGTTTGAAAAACGGCATCCAAATCATCCAGCGATTGAATGGCTGTTGTATCGATATTATACTTGTCCACCAAATCTTTACGCATCGTAATGCCGTAATCGGACGCCAAATCCCGGATACTAGGTACCCCGTAAGTTTTACCGCCGATTCTCGCAGCGTTCAGGAAATCCGGATCAAGGCCGTTAAGCGCTCCCACGATCCCTTGACCTTGTTCGGCCAGATACCCGTCAAGCTCCAGCAGCTGGCCTTTGGATACTTGCTGGCTGTAAGTGCCGATTCCGCTGACGATCAAATCGACTTTCTCGTTGCCTGACAGCATCAGCGTCGTTTGCTGCGACCATGCTCCCCAGCCGATTGGAATAAGCTTTACGGAAGCATTTATTTTCTCTTTCGTAATCTTATTGATTTCGTCCTGAACAACCAGCAAATCCTTTGGTTCTAAGCTTGCCGGGTAAACCATCGATATCTCATAGATATCCGTCTCGGCATTGTTTCCGCTTTCCTCCACAGTACCCGTGGAATGGTTCTCTTTCGATGCGCAGCCCGTAAACATCATGCTTGCGGCAAGCAGCAGCAGCGCAGCCGTCTTGTATGCTTTTCTTTCCAAACTCATCCTGCTCCCCTATGTTTGATTACTTCTCTATTATCCTTTTACGGCGCCGATGGTCAAGCCCTTCACGAAATACTTCTGAAAGAACGGATAAGCGATCAATAGCGGGATTACCCCAATTGCGGCCATCGCCATCCGCATGGATGCAAGGGGAATATTAGCTGCGATTTCAGCGCTTCGACTGCCTGCTTGCGTTGAGCTCTGCAAGAACTGAACATCCAGCAGGATTCGGTTCAACAGGTTCTGAAGACTGTAGTATTGACTGTCGGTAATATAAATCAATCCGTTAAACCAATCGTTCCAGAACAATATTGTATAAAACAAACCTACCGTGGCAAGTACCGGCGTCGACAACGGCAATACGATGCGATAAAAAATTTTCCATTCCTTTGCACCGTCGATATATGCCGATTCAATAATGGCCGTCGGAATCGAGCTTGCAAAAAAGGTACGCATCAGGATAATGAAAAATCCGTTCATCAGCAGGCCGGGTATGATCAAGGCCAGGATCGTATTTTTCAAATCGAAATAATTAGTATAGAGCAAATACGAAGGTACAAGGCCCCCGTTGAACAGCATCGTGAAAAACACATAGAAAGCCAGCGTGTTGCGGAACGGCATTTCGAGCCGCGAAAGCGGGTAAGCCACCATCGCCGTAAGGGTCAAACCAAGTGCCGTGCCGATCACTGTGGTAAAGACCGTGATGCTGTATGCACGGAGTATTTCGGAAGAGCTGTTCCACAAATAACCGTATGCGGAGAAGCTTATTTTATCGGGAAAAAAGGCGTATCCGCTGCGTACAAGCTCCATATCATCGGTAAGGGAAGCGGAGAACAACAGCCAGAAAGGCATGACGCAGAAGAATGTGAAAACCAGCATGATAATGTTAATGATCCATTGATAAAGCTTGCCGGATGATTGCATAGTACCTCTCCCTTTCTAGAATAGCGCGTTATCTTTGTTGTATTTTCTTACGACAGCATTAGATACGATAACCAGAATGAAACCGACAAGCGCTTGGTACAAGCCTGCTGCGGAGGACATCCCAATGTCGCCCAGGTTTATCAACGCACGATATACATACGTATCGATCGTGTTCGTGACCGGCATCAAAGCGCCTGTGTTCAGCGGAACCTGGAAGAACAAACCGAAGTCGGAGTAGAAAATACGACCGATGGCGAGCAAGGTCATGATCGTGATCACCGGCGCAACGAGCGGGAGCGTGATTTTCAAAATTTGCTGCCATCTGTTAGCGCCGTCAATCGTCGCCGCTTCATAATACTCGTTATCGATGCCAATGATTGCCGCCAAATAAATGATGCACAAGTTGCCTACGCCTTTCCAAACGCTCACAATCGTCAGGATCCATGGCCAATACTTCGTTTCGCTGTACCAAGAGATCGGATCTAAGCCCATGGAAGGAAGCAGCGTTTTGTTCATAAATCCGTTTTCAACATCCAGAAAACCAAGCACCAGGTAGCCCACAATAACCATGGAGATCAAAAAAGGAAGCAGGATCAACGTCTGGTACATTCTGGACAAGAAGCGTTTACGGATTTCATTAAGCATAATCGCTAACGCCAGCGCGATTCCGGTATTCAACAAAATAAAGGTAATATTGTAAAGCAGCGTATTCCTTGTAATGATATAAGCATCCGTCGTTTTAAACAAATATTCGAAATTTTTTAACCCGATCCAATCGCTGCCCATAATGCCTTTCGCGAAATTGATGTCCTTGAACGCGATGACAATGCCAAACATCGGCAAATAATTGTTAATCAGCAGGTACAAAAGGCCGGGAAGCGCCATCAGCACCAATGCGCGGTATTTCTTTACCTTCCTCATCTCCAATGCGAATGCTGCTTTCTTCTTCATCTTCAATGAGACCTGCTTCATATCGGGGGTTGACGTCTCAGTATTTGCTTGCACGGGTCTCGACCACCTTTAGCTTTATTTATTTTACTGCTTGGTCTAATACTATCGCAAAGCAAATACACCAACTACTAATAATCCGACATTTAGCTTTTGAGTTTCCGACATCATAAAAAGAGTAAAAAAATGGCCGTCAGAGGCGTTCTATCCTCTAACGGCACCGCTTATCTTTGGGGACAACACTTGCGATAGTCCTGAGGTGTCATCGATACTTCTTTTTTAAACAGCGTGGAAAAATAGGAAAAGTTCGAGAAGCCGACCGTCAGCGCTACGTTGCTGATGGTCGTGTCCGTCATGGACAGCAGCTCCTTCGCCAGATTGATCCGTTCCCTCAGAATATAGTCGGAAATCGAAAGGCCCGTTTCTTTCTTAAACAGTTTAACGATATAATCCGGGCTTAACCCAATGTAGTCGGCGATGTACTGCCTTGAAAGCTCTTGATCGATGTGAAGCGCAATATAGCGCTTGATCTTCTCTACGACGGTCTCATTCGAATCCAGACCTTGAATATGAACGAGTGCTTTCTCAAGCACATCCCTCACCCAATCCTGTAGATCCTTTACGCTGCGCGTGGCCGACAGAATCCGCTCTGGAAGCAAATGATCCGAAAAAATTTCATCTGCGCGCAGCCCTTGCTGCTGCAGCGTATGAAGGATCATCTGCAGGAAGCTTTGGTAAAATTGCTGCAGGCCTTTGGCGCCCAAACAGTCGATTCGCTTCCAAGAATCCAGAAATTGCTGCGACTCCTCGAGCAATTTTTTCTTATTTCCCTGTTTGATGAGCTCTGACCATACATTCATGGGAGGTTGTGGAATCTGAGTTTCTTTCTTCATTCTCTCATCAATTAACATCACGCGGTCAACGCAATTCACTTGATTCTTCTTGAACGCCATTAGCTCTTCGACCATATTCCGCACGACATGCGCCTGTACTCCTTTGCCGATCATGCAGGAGAGATGGCAATACAAATAATGATTGCATACCTCGATAAATGCTTTGCAGCGGTCCTTAATTTCCTTGCAAAAATAATCAAAGCCTCCATCAGGCGGCAGGTCTTGCGTAAAAACGACCAGCAGGTAGTCCGAATTAATACGGACGATTTGTGCGGTCTTGTCCCGCTGAATTACGACCTCTTCCAATGCGTTGCGCAGCGCATAGTCCATTATTTGAGCGTCACGGGCGGTTAAAGACTTTTCCCAATGCTGGATGCTAATGACGACAGGCAGAAACCTCATGTCTCTGCCATAAGGAAGCTTCTGCTTTCCGATGACCTCCATCATTTTATCCAAATTAGATGGAATCGCTTGATTCAACACATCCTGCCAAAAACGTTCGTTCTCCCTTGTGGCCGATTCCTTTTCCTTCCTGATTTTCTCGATAAGCTTCGTCATCACAAGCTTCAATTCATCATGGGGAACCGGCTTTAGCAAATATTCGAAGCTGCCCAGCTGCAGCGCTTTCTTCGCATACTGAAAGTCGGCGTGACAGGTCAGGAATACGCACTCTGTTTGCGGGTATTGCTCACGTACCCATTCAAAAAGTTCGAGTCCGTTGCCCTGCGGCATTTCAATATCGCAAATCATCATATCGAACGGCTGGTTGTTAAATTCCTCCTTGGCTTGTCTGAGGTTGTTAGCTATAGATACGCTTACTATGCCTAGCTTTTGCCAATCAACGCTCGCTTTAATACCATTGGCGATAACCGCCTCATCATCAACGATTAATAATCGGTACATCTTCTCTACCTCATTTCTCTCGATAAAGGCAAGATCATTTCCACTACGGCTCCATTCTCGTTCGAGAAAGCAATGCCAGCCTTTTCCCCATATAGCAAACGTAATCTGCGCCGCACATTCCAGATTCCGATATGCTCGCCATCCTCATTCATCAGGTTGACCTCCTGATGGAGCTTCTGCAGCACTTCTTCCGAGAATCCGCGACCTGTGTCGCGAATTCGGATGAGCATCCTTTCTTCTGGCATCAATTCCAATCTCTCGATCTCTATAGCAATATGGGTAGGTTCATCCGTATTAATCGCATGCTTGATCGTATTTTCCGCAAAGCTTTGGATGATTAGCGGAGGAATGTAACATTCACGAAGCGCATCCTGAGCGGAGATCGCGTAGGTCAAGCTTCCGGGAAATCGGAAATTTTGGATTTTCAAATAATTTTCGGTATGGCTTAGCTCGTCCTGCAATAGAACGTAATCCGTCTGGCTGCGGAACATGAATCGGAAGTACCGGATCAGAGAGAAGGAAAGCTCCTGTATCAATCCGTATTTCTTCTCTTGGGCTAAGTAATATACGATATTTAAGCTGTTCAGGAAAAAATGAGGGTTGATCTGCAGTTGAAGCTGCTTAAGCTCCGCTTTCTGGTTAATCAATTGTTCCTCGTACACGTCAATTTTTAATTGTTGAATATCACAAACCATGCTGTTGAACGTCTCGTTCATCAACTCGAATTCATTGGAAGCCGGTTTATTCGGGATTCTTGCTTCCATATAGCCTTCTTTGATTTTACGCATGGCCACTACGATCCGGTTAATTGGCAATAAAACGACTCTGCGCAGGAAATAAACGGAAATCAATAGGATTAGGATAGATCCCGTCGCAATAAGTAAAATAATCCTTTGCAAATAAGGAAGCTTCTCCAATATGTTCTGGTCTGGAACCACGGCAACCAATCCGAATTCACCTTTAACAGACTCCTCGCCAATCACGAGATATTGGTCTTCGGCGCCGGTTAGCCGGTACGTATTAGATGTGTAGGAAAGATTGATTTCATGTTCTTTAAAAAAGTCCGCGTCCTGGAGGGGTGCATGGTTTCCATCCACCAGCAGCGATCTGCCTTCGGTACCCAGATCAAGAAGATCAAGCGGACCCATCACATCATCCGCGTTAACCCCTGCTCCTATGTACAAGTTACCGGCTTTAATAATGTGGAGGAGGTAATTCTGCTCGTCCATAGGCAGGACAGTCCATTTATCGTATTGGTAGTTCTTCATGGTTTGTTCGTCGCTCAGGAGCCTAGAAATAGCATCCTTGATGGAATCGTTATTCGTATACGCGGATCCCGTCAGCTTAGGCGCGAAGAGCAAATCCTTATTTAAGGGCGAATAAACGAAGAAATAATCCAATGCCTTGTAATAAGTGGCATTATCTCTCAGCTCCGTAAACAGCCATATTCGTTCCAGATTGTACAGATCATTATCGACCTCGGGCAATCGGTCGAGTATATATAAGCCGGTTTCTTCCGCGGCGAATTTGAGTAAGTAGTTATCGATATCCAGTAGCGTTGTGTCGATTAATCCCATGTAAAGATTTAGCATGTTACTGTTGGATTGCGCAACTTGGTTACGTACGACATCCATCGAATAATAGTTGTTGTAAATTAAAAAGGACACCATCGGCAGCATGATGAGCATTAGTCCTGCTACCAGCTTAAAGCGCAGTGAGTTAAATAACGAACGATTGAATAACTTCAAGTGTCGGAATGCCCCCTTATGCCTATCAAATAAGTATTGAGCATTATACCACGATTAATCAGAGAATGCGCTTTCAAACTTGAGCGAATTTCCGTATGTGTGCCGAAAAACCTTTCCAAGTGCTGGAAAGGCCTGCTTTTCTATTCTATTTCGACGGATCGAACGAGGAGGCTATTCAAATTCTACGACTTTGCCCGTTTCGGCTGAGATATAAATGGCCTCTAATATCTGCGTAACGACTAGAGCTTGCTCCGGTTTAACGAGCGGCTCCGTATCATTAATAATGCTTTCAAGCCACTGTCTCGCTTCTTTCACCCCGTCTTCCTCGGCACCAGGACCGAAGTAGGCAATTCCGCCGCTAAAGGAAGGTTTCGTTTCGACAAGCTGCCCATGCTTGGTGCTGTTAAAAATGACATCGCTTTTGCCAAGAACGGAACTGGCTCTCATTTCCGCTCCGCCTTCCGTTCCGCAAAGCGTGGTCATAGCTTCTCTGGCGTCGGTCGTATTTAGTGCCCATGCCGATTCCAAGAAAATTGTAGCGCCATTTTCCATTTTAATAAATCCGAACGCGGAGTCTTCCACATGATATTTTTCCGGATCCCAAGGGCCCATCATATTGCCTTCAAACTTATCGGACATTTTATGAAATACAGAACCCGACACGGATTTAGGCTTATAATTGTCCATAAACCATAATGCTAAATCTAGCGCATGCGTGCCCAAATCGATTAACGGCCCGCCGCCCTGCTGTTCTTTGTCAAGGAATACGCCCCATGTAGGAACGCCTCTTCTGCGAACCGCATGCGCTTTGGAAAGATAAATATCTCCCAATTCACCTTCGCGGCATGCTTTATACAACACCTGGGAATCGTTTCTGAACCTGTTTTGGTAGCCAATCGTCAATTTTTTTCCCGTTCGGTTTGCGGCTTCTACCATTTTTTTCGCTTCAATGGAATTGATGGCCATCGGTTTTTCACACATGACATGCTTGCCTGCCTCCAGCGCATCTACCGTTATGTAGGAATGCTGCAGATTCGGGGTCAGGACATGGACTACATCGATAGATTCATCTTTTAACAGTTCCTTATAATCGACGTACACCTTAGCGTTCTCGCTTCCAAAATTTTTGGCAGCTTTTTGGGCACTCTCTTCTATAACATCACAGAAGGCAACCATTTCGCCCAAATGCGTGAGTTTGGCTAGCGATGGCATATGCTTTTGGTTGGCGATGCCTCCGCATCCGATAATTCCGATCTTCAGCTTTCTGTTGTTCATGTTAATCTTTCCTCCTTAGAATCTAAACATATTTTTGAAGCACGGTTAGATCTTTGCGGATGCTGCCAAATTTGTCTTCCGACTCTCCCTCGTTCTCGACAAGCGCATAACGGACATGACCCATCGCACGGATCTGCTCGTATGCCGCGGCAAAATCAAACATGCCCGTGCCGAGATCCACGAAATCACCGGGGCCTATATATTTACGGTAAACCTCAAAAGGTTCAAGAGCCTCGTCTCCTCCCAGCTCCATAGCCTCCATAATGTTAAGCTGGCTTGCGAGGTTTCTGCTTAAATCCTTCTGGTGAACGATATCACAGCGGTCTCCAAGCTTCTCTAGGACAGCGATCGGATCTATGCCTGCGCGCATCACCCATGCCAAGTCAATTTCAAATTTCACATAGGATGGATCCGTATTTTGCAATAGAAGGTCAAACAGCGTTTCATCGCCGATTTTTTTAAATTCATGGGCATGATTGTGCAGATAGAACTGAAAACCGCCCTCTTTCATTTTCTTGCCGACGCTGTTCATCTGTTCAGCGGCTCGCAGCGTATCCTCACGATCTTTAATCCACACGGAAGGAAGTACGATATTTTCGCATTCGAGACCTGCATAATACTTCATAATGGTATCCCAATCATGGGAAGTCAGTTCTTGCCCCGGTGCCGTGCCCTCGTGAACAGATACCGCCTTAAGGCCAAGCGATTTGAATTTATCCCTCGCCGATTCCATAGGAATCTCATCGATGTAACGCGTAAAAGTCTTCATGTTGAATCCGACAAGCTCGATATTTACATACCCAGCATCGGCGACCTTCTCCAGCGTGCCAAAGTAATCCTCACCAAGTTCCCTGTAAACAGAAAAAATATTAATGCCTGTTGCAATCGTCATTTGATTACATCCCCCCGTCAACATTTGATTTTCTGCACTCATGAGCTGTTGTTCTTATTTATTATGATAGATTACCGTGGCCTTTCTATCTTTCACGTATCCGTCATTCCTCTATTGAATTTCCGCACTTTTTTCTTTTTTTTAGATATACTTAATAACTCAACTTTCTCAGAGCCAAAACAACTCTAGAGCCTTGATACTAAAGGCATTATGACCGTTATAATATAGGGTTTGACGAACAAAAAACACCTTCTGTTTGGTATAATAGGAATTG
>NZ_JAVIFU010000073.1 GCF_031157315.1 Paenibacillus sp. LHD-38 | reverse complement strand
CAACAACCGCAAACAAAAAACTTTCAAAATTGATTAAAAGTCAACTCCAACAATGGATCGCCGGCTTACCTAGCTACCTCAAGGCTTACCTGTCGATTCCTAGCTGCGAAGTTTGAGTTTCATTAGAATTAGATGGAGAAATTCCGTCTAATTGATTAAAAACGTCGCTTCTCATCATTTTAAAGGGAGAAATTCCATCTAAATAAAAAGAATAGAACAATACGAAAGAACGAAGGTGAGAAGTCGAACCAGAGGAGACAGCATTCGCCTTAGAAACGTTTCGAGCAGGAGGAGCTTCGGCATTCGCCTTTATCTCCCTATTTCTACCGCATGCATCAAATGCGACCTGAAGCCCTAATCTTCTCCACAGTTACGGCAGTGGCTTTAGCTTTATACCGCTTCCGCTTTTCCCTTCTTTTCATACACCCGGTACAATACCAGTCCAAACAGCATGCCGGCAAAGGACATCCCCGCTATCGTTAGGTAAAGCGTTTTGGCACCGAACAGGCCATAGATGGACCCTCCTAAATAGGAGGCCAGAATGCCTGAAACGCCGAAGAAGAGCAGTGCAAGCACCGTTTGGCCCGTAGCCCGCCATTCGACCGGTACGATTCGGTACAAATATTGAATCGCCGCGGAATAAAAAACCGGGAACGTCAGCAGCTGCAAAATTTGCAAATAAGCTAACATATGCGGATCGGTGATCCACGCCGAAATGAAAAACCGAATGAAGAAAAACGCAGCTGAGGTCGATATTAGCAGCATTTCCTTCCCCTTACGCAGCCACCAAAAGCTTAAAGCAAAGACCAAGATCTCGCTTCCAGCCGCCAAAAAGAAAGCCTGTCCGACCAGTTCGGGACTCCCGCCAAGCTCCCGGATGTAAATGCCGAGAAACGTATCGTTCATCCGCGCCGGAACCGAACAAACAAAGATCAGCACAAGAAACATAAGCGTTTCTTTATTGCCAATGAATTGCTTCAGGGAGCTCAACGTAACGGGCTTGCCAGTAACGGGAACATCTGGCATCAGCCAGCTTACGGCAAAGCTAATAGCACCAATGGCAGCAAATAGCAAAGCAAGGCTGTTAGCTCCGAAATAAGACATCACATAGCCCGTGAGCAGCGAGGTGACCGCATAACCCAAGGCACCATACGTACGGATCGAGCCATAGCTGACGTTCGAAGCCTCGGATACCGAGAAGTTAAGGCTTTCCGTCAATGGATCGATCGGCATCAGGAAAAAATACATCAGCATCGCAAACAAAATAAGCAATATAAAATGGCTGGAGCTGTAGAGCGCATAACCAATAATGCTGGATAGAACAAGCAGCAGCAGCAATATTTTGCGAATCGTCTTCGTTCTATCGCTAATAATTCCCCACAGCGGCTGGGTGATTATCGTAACAAAGCCTCCCGTACCAATGATGAAGCCAATTTGCGCCGGCTTTAAGCCCTGTTCATCTAGATAGACAGGCAAAAACGTAATAAACATGGAGAGTAAAGCAAAGTACAGAAAGTTAAAGCTTCGTAATAATCTTAAGGCTTGCATCAACTCGAAAGCTCCTCGCATTTTATTGAATCAGCAGTGTCCTTTAAATTTATTCCAATGAGGACACTGATTAATTTTGTTTAGTATAACAGATTAGCCGCCATTCCCTAACTATTCGCAGGCAGCAAGAAATCAAGCGAAGTTGCATTGAGGCATTTACCATATTATGTTACTGTAAATCTATGAATAGCCAATGGTATTCGGATACTAGGAGGCGGCCTTTTTGAAAAATACAATTACGCCGCAGTCGGCTCAAAAACAGGCGGCTGTATCGCAACAACCCCATTCTTCACCAGTGTCTCATCCTAAGCAGCTTGCATCCGCTTCTACAGGAGGTTATACAGCGGCACAGCTCATTCAACTGCAGCGAACCATCGGGAACGGCGCCGCGCGGCAGCTGATGAAAGCCGATGCTTCAGCGAAACCGATTCAAAGAATGACCGAAGCTGATGTTCCTAAAACAGATGCAAAAAAGTTTAAGAAATTGCGGGAGCTATACGGAAGCAAGCTTGGTGTATTTTCTCAGTTATATCACTACCACGATGAGAGCTTTGATCGGTTATTAGAACTTGCCGACGATCTCGCTGCATTGGAAAGCAGTATTAACGCTCTCGTTATAAAAGCGGAGAAAACGAAGGAGATTCGAACAGCAAAAGCCGCAGAAGAAGCCTCCGCCCCTAAACCTGAACCAAAAAAAGCGGAAGAATCAAAAACTGAAGCCGTATCAACGCCGAAAAAAGAAAAGAAGAAAAAACCGCCTAAGGTTAATCTTGCTGCTACCCTATTCACCGGGGCACCGAAGACCGTTCAACAGGCCGTTGACATTCAAAAGGCAGCATCCAATCCCATCATTAAAACCTGGATTAAAGGAAAACCAGCCTCTGCGACCATTACAGAGGGAAGCATAGAAGTAAAAGCTGAGACCGTATATATTTACGCCACAGTGAGAATTCCCGACAATTCCGTCCCTGGCATGCCGCAAGTAAACGTCTACCCGATCGAAATTCATTACCATCCGGTGCCTACCTCTCCCAATTTCCTTCATGTTAAGAGGAGCGCAGGTTCCGATGCCGGAAATAAGGTTACCAATGGCTCATGGTTGATTCCAAGAGGCAATAACACGCTTCGCGACGCCGTAGCCGCATGGAATGCAGCAAAACCTGACAATCAATCCACTCATGCTTGGTAGCCTTCATAGCAATCAGCATCATATGTGTACAGGCGTTATCGACTGATGATGTCCTCTGTGCCAACAGCTCATTTCGCGACGCCGCAGCCGCATGGGATGCAGCATTACCTGACAAACCATCCGCTCATGCCTTGTAGCCTTCAAAGCAATTTGTATCATAATTGCACAGTCGTAATCCGCTGATTCCGTCTTCTGCAGCAAATGCTCGTTTCGCGGAGATATAGAAACAGAAAGATAAATCAAAACTGATTCATTCTTATATACTATAAAAGAAGATGTCTCTGGCGGCCCAGTGCCTATCGGAGTCATCTTCTTTGTTTTCCGCACTTTTCCTTTTTGGCTTATTATTCTCGTTTCACCATTACAGTAGACCATTCAGCATTCAATCCAGCAGCACCTGCGCTAAATTCTAATGCAGAAAGTACAACAGAAATCTCACATGGCACTCCACGGGAGAAACTACGCTGCAGAAAATACAGCAGAAATCCCCTCCTACCCGATAAAAAAGCCTTAAACGGAGGATTCTATTGCAAAAACTGCAATGTAGAGCAGATGCTACCGCGCCAGGCGTATTTCTGTTGTACAAACTACACTGTAGCAGCATCTGTCTTAAAAGACTTCGACTGGCATTTCGTGCGATAAGCCATGTTTTCTCCGAGCGGATATTAGCCGTTCTTAAGACGGTTTCTGCTCAACAGCAGCAGCATCTATCTTAAAAGACTTCGACTGGCATTTCGTGCGATAAGCCATGTTTTCTCCGAGCGGATATTAGCCGTTCTTAAGACGGTTTCTGCTCAACAGCAGCAGCATCTATCTTAAAAGAGTACGACTGGCATTTCGTACGATAATAAGCCACGTTCTCTCCGCGCGGATATTAGCCGTACTTAAGACGGTTTCTGCTCAACTGCAGCAGCATCTGTCTTAAAAGAGTACGACTGGCATTTCGTGCGATAAGCCACGTTCTCTCCGGACGTCTATTAGCCGTTCTTCAGAATGGTTTCGCTCAAGCAGGCCAATCGCTTGCCGGATTGCTTGATTGCCGGATAGCCCCGCCCTAAATAGAATGAGCATCAAAGCCAGCCTATGCTGAGGCTGCTGGCGGAATTTAATAAACCACAAAAAACAGCCGCTCAACAAGGAGCTGGCTGCTTTCTCTGAATTCTGTTTCTCACACAGCTGAACCGGATAATCGTGTTTAAGCATGAACTTATAGATGAATGGCTGTTTTCGATTCACTTGCCCTGACAATGGCGTCCAATATCTGTTGGTTGCGGTAGCCGTCCATAAATCCCGGCAGTCCATCGGGTATGTTCCCCTCGAGCAATGCCGTGAAATCGGCGTATTGCGTTACTTTACAATGCTTTGGCACTTCGATCACGGTCTTAGCGAGCTGTCCGGGTGCTTCCTCGCGAACCCAATCCAAGTGATCCGGACGCAGCGTTGAAGCATGAATCGTACCGAAATCTCCGTAGATGGACACCTCGTGCTGATTACCCGATCCGATGGCATTGCGTGTCGTCTGGAAGATGCCCATGGCATCACCCGACATCCGGGCCTGGAAGCTCGCAAAGTCGTCGACCTCGATTTTGACCCTGTTCCCGCTTGCCGAATCCTGGCGTTCGGCGATTATGGTATGCAGCTGCGCCGTCAGCTCCTCGAATTCGCCAAAGAGAAAGCGCGCCATATCGATCATATGCGAACCCAAATCGCCAAGCGTGCCCGTACCGGTTATCTCTTTGTTAAACCGCCAAATATAGGGAACATTGTTTGGTGCCGCGCCCCATCCCTGTAAATACTGAATGGAGAAGCTGCGAACGGCGCCAATTTTCCCTTCCCGCACGAGTTCCCTCGCATACCGGAAAGCCGGCGTGTAGCGGTACGTAAAGGCGAGCATCGCCGGAATCGGCTGCTGTTCGTACAATTCCAGCAGTTGCACGGCTTCCTCAAACACGCGGGTAAACGGTTTTTCTGCCATGAACGGCTTCCGCGCCTGAAGGCACGCACGGACAATTTCCGCATGGACGTTGTTTGGCGTGACCGAAACTACGGCGTCAACGTCCGGGTCTTCAATCAGACGGTTATAGTCGGAATATCTCTTGTCGGGCGCGACTGCGAGCTGTTCACCGACTTTGGAGAGCGCTTCTTCATATACGTCGCTCACGGCAACAATCTCATAGCGGCCTTCGGCGTTCATCCACCTTATATGCTCTTGGGCCATTCCCCCCAATCCAATCAAACCGATCCGGAACTTTCTCATCTTTCTCTCTCCTCTCTTATGCCTTCGGTCGAATCGGTTCCAGCGGAGACGCATTGCCGTAAACGGGTTCGCAGGTATGACTTGGCGCTGCCCAACGTACGCCGTTGATGATCACCTTTTGAATCTCTTTATTGTGGTAGGTCGGGTACGTTTCATGGCCCGGACGGAAATAAAAGATTTTCCCTTGCCCCCGGTGGTACGTAACGCCGCTGCGGAACACCTCGCCGCCTTCAAACCAAGAGATGAATACCAACTGGTCTGGTGTCGGGATATTGAAATGCTCGCCGTACATCTCTTCCTGGGGAAGCACGATATATTCGCCAAGCCCTGAAGCGATCGGATGGGCCGGATCAATCACCCAAATCCGTTCTTTTTCGTCTGCTTCACGCCACTTCAATTGACCTGTCGGCGTACCAAGCAGTTTTGCGAAAATTTTCGACGCGTGTCCGGAGTGCAGTACGATGAGGCCCATCCCCTTCAACACCCGTCCATATATCTTCTCGACGATGGCCTCATCAACCTCATGATGCGCCAAGTGCCCCCACCAAATGAGTACATCTGTCCGATTTAAAACCTCATCCGTCAAACCGTGCTCCGGCTCATCGAGCGTTGCCGTTCCCGCTTCATAGCCGGCTTCCGCTAAAAATCCGGCAATCGCGCCATGAATGCCATCCGGGTATATTTCACCTACGAGCGGATTTGTCCGCTCGTGGCGATTTTCATTCCATACCGTTACCTTTACCATCGCTTGCATGCTCCTTCATGATTATTACTTGACGTCTAAGTAACGCTGATAAGCGTCAGTACGAATCTCTACAAGCCGTTTAAGCCCCATTGCATTAAGCTGTTTGATATACGCGTCCCATTCTTCGTCGATATTTCCTTTCGTTATCCACTGGGCGCGGGTCGTCTTAACATAGCTGTCAATATCCGTAGTAAGCGTAGGCAGCTCCTGGAATTCTTCCGCGCTGTACATAACATTCGGGAATGGCTCGGTCACATACTCATTGCTGAGCTTATCAATCACGAGCTTCAGTCCGTCACCGGTCTTCTCATCCAGAATGATATTTTTCTCGAAGCTAGGGCTTACGTATTTCGGGCCAAAATCCCGCAAGGATTGATCCCAGTACCAAGCATCCGCGCTTGTGCCTTCCGGCGGAGACATTAGTGCGTAAGTGCCGTCGTCATTTTTCTGGATAACCGTGCCGATTGCACCCCAGAAATTTTGAATGCTTGCTTCATTGGTGTAGAACTGGTCCGCCCAACGTGCCGCGACTTCCGGATGTTTGCTGGAGGTCGTGATCAACAGCTCGTTGCGTCTCAAGCTTAAGCCTACCGGATCCCCCGTTTGGTAACGGTTACCGTCTGGACCTGAAATCGACGGAATTGTCGCATATTCATCCTTCCATTTGCCGAAGACGGCATCTGGTATCCACTGATTCGAGAAACCGATAAGGGCAGCGTCTGGATTTTGCTGCTTCGCCGAAGACATGGTATTGTCCTGCGTGAACAGCTCCTGATCGATCAAGCCTTCCGAATACAATTTATGCGCCCACTTGAGCCCTTCTTTGTATTCGTTTGCAGCGGGATAGAATGTAGGCTCGCCATCCTTAAGCATCATGCTGTTGCCGTTCAAATCCGTTATGCCGAAAGGGTTCAGAAAATCGATGCTGATGTCTACCGAACCGCTAAAAGGAATTTCATCCGCTTTTCCGTTTTGGTTCGGGTCTTTTTCTTTGAACGCTTTGAACACATTGTAAAGATCCTCGATGTTGCTCGGCACTTCTAAACCCAGGCGATCAAGCCATGATTTATTGATGACAGGCTGCATCGTAGTCATAGGCCGCGAAGGCAGTCTTGCGGGCAGCGAATACATCTTCCCGTCCGGAAACGTGCTGATTTTCTTCATCTCCGGCGTTTCTAACAAAGCGGCTTTAAGATTAGGCATATACTCATCGATATAATCATCAAGCGGGAGGAAATAGGTTAAGTTGTTTACGATGTCGGAATCCGAAAATACGTTATCGCCAAGTATGATATCCGGAAGCGTTCCGCTGGCCAGCATAATGGACTTTTGCTCGCCCCAGTCATTGGAGGACATCACCTGCCAATTGATTTTTACGTTGCTCTCTTTTTCAAGATCCTGCAGCCATTTATTGCTTTTGAACGTATCCCCCATATTGCCCCAACGAACGGTCAACACGTCCAGCGTGACAGGAGCCGTTACGATCGGCAGTCCTTCTTTATTAAAATCGGAGCCTTTGTCTGCCGGAGCATTCTCCTCTTTGCCTGCGCAGCCGATAAGACTGAACAGCATGATCAAGCTCAAAAGCAATATAACCAAACGTCTTTTTCCCATTGTTTTCGATTGGATACCCATTCAAAAATTCCCCCTCAACCTATTTTGATCTTCAAATGGCAGACTTACTTCACGGCGCCAATCATCACCCCCTGGTTGAAATACTTTTGCACAAACGGATACATGCACATAATCGGCAGCGTAGAGACGATGATGACGGAGTAGCGCATCAGATTGGCCAGACGCAGGGCAACGACCGCCGCTTCGCCCGTCCCCATGCTCGACTGCATCTGGTTCGTAATCAGGATGTTCCGCAGAACAAGCTGCAGGGGATACAGATCCTGATCCTTCAAATAAATCAGCGCGTTAAAATAGGAATTCCAATACCCTACGGCCGTCCAAAGCGCCAAAACCGAAAGGATCGCTTTGGACAGCGGCAAAACGATTTGAACATAATATTTCAGGTTGCCGCAGCCGTCGAGCTGCGCGGCTTCCCACAAATCGCCTGGAATACTGGACTGGAAAAACGTACGCGCCACGATGATATTGAATACGGCAACAGAGAAAGGCAGTACCATGACGAGAAACGTGTCATACATATGAAAGTCCCGGATCGTCAGGAAGGTAGGGATCAAGCCGCCGTTAAAAAACATCGTGAAGATAAAAAACATCGTAATGGCTTTGCGGCCGACAAGGTCCTTTCTGGAGAGCGCATACGCAGCCGAGACATTGATCGCCAAGCTGATTAACGTCCCTGCGGCCGTATACAGAATCGTATTTTTGTAGCCTATCCAAATGTTAGAATGCTTTAACAGCTCCTGATAGCCATCGAGCGTAAAGCCTTTCGGAAAAAACCACATCTGTCCGTTTGCGACCGCAGACGGATCGCTGAATGACGCCATCACGATAAAGTAAATCGGATAAACGATGATGATCAGCATCAGTCCCGCAAACAAGTATATCAACATTTCCATGACGTCCAGGGTACGCCTTTTTCCCTTCTGTACGACCGGTTTCGCCGCCGCTTCCAGTGCATTCATCATGATCCTTCCTTTCTGTTACCACAGGCTGTTTTCGCTGTATTTTTTCGCCATTTGGTTGACTAGAATCAGCAATATGAAATTAATGATTGTATTGAACAGATTGATGGCCGAGGAAAAGCTGTATTGGCTGCTGAGCATCCCGATTTTATATACATAGGTTGCAATAACCTCGCTGGAGGAAATGTTCAGATTGTTCTGCATGAGATACACCTTTTCAAATCCAACGCCAAGCAGTCCCCCGATCCGAAGGATCAGCAAAGTGATAGCCGTCGGGAGCAGCATGGGCAAATCAATATACCGAATTCTCTGCCAGCGGCTTGCTCCATCCACCTTTGCTGCTTCGTAAAGGCTCGGATCGACAGCCGATAGGGCGGCAATATAAATGATGCTGTCCCATCCGGTATGCTGCCATACATCCGTCCAAACGTAAACGCTGGTGAACCACCCGGCCGATCCCATCAGGTTAGGGGCTTCTGCTCCAAATAGTCGGTAAATATTTCCGAGGAGACCGTTGCCAGGCGAAAATAAGATCAGGATCAGACCGACCATCACTACGGTAGAAATAAAATGCGGCATGTAGGTAACGGTCTGGAACACTTGCTTAAAACGGTTTACGCGCATTTGATTGATCATCAGCGCAAGCATAATCGGGATCGGAAAGGTTGCTATGCTGTAAAGGCTAATGATCAGCGTATTTTTAATCGTAATTGAAAATTGATAGGAATTGAAAAATTTCTCGAAATACTTGAATCCCGCCCAAGGGCTTTCCATTATTCCTAAAGCAGGGCTGTAATCTTTAAAAGCAATCAGCACGCCGTACATCGGCTTATACGAAAATAGCAGAAGCAGCACTGCGGCAGGCAGCAGCAGGATGTACAAGCCCCAGTTCTTTCTTATCCGGCCGATTGTATGCAGCATGTTGATGTTTAATTGGCTGGTTTTCAAAGCGTTTACCCCCATCCTTCTTCTTTCTCGGTCCATGTCTTCCAATCGCTCTCTCTGCCTCTTTATTATAGATCCTTCTTTTTTAACAATGCGGACTTCCCGAAACGGTTATTCGGACTTTTATGCGAATATAGGGGGATAGGCTTATCCAGCAAATCGTGATGATAGCCTTGACGATAACACTATCCAGACTTTCTATGTTTCTTTTCGGACTTTGGATCAAAAACCGGAGAATCGATATGTCTAATTGCTCCGCATTAGCTTTATAATAGGATTTACGAACAGATACAGCCGCTTTTTTCAGCTAATCCGGAATGAAAGGACTCGAAATGAGACATATGAAAAAACCAACGGCAGGCAAATCCTATCCGATTAGGCACTATGTAAAAGTGATGCTCTTGATACTAATCTCTGTATTGGTATTGGATTGTCTGATCAGCATTTCGGCGATTTCAATCGTTAAGCAGCAAACCACCCGATTTTTGCAGGATACGGCTAATATGTACATCGATCGCATCAATCTTGATTTCTCCAATATCAACCAATATATGGGCTGGACGCTCGCAAACGATGACAACGTAAAAACCATGAATAAGCACCGTCCCGACGATACCGAGTTTATTAAGGCAAATACAGAGCTGTATAAGCGTTTTTCCGAGCTTCAAAAAAATTATAATCAAAAATACAATTTCTTTGTCTATTTAAAAGACCAGCAATATTTTTTGAATTCCGCGCCAACAAGCCTTATCTATCCCGATTATCTGGAATTAAAAAAACAGGTTTTCACCTATGTTCAAGATAAAAACCTGTTAGAAAAATTTTATTCCAATTGGTCTCCAATTCTCATAAATGATCAGTATTTTATCATTAATATCGTGCCTTATTATGAAAGCTACATGATTTGCCTGATTTCCGCTGATAACCTAATCCGTCCCTTGCAGCAGATCGATCAAGAAAGCAACGGCCTTGTTTCCTTGGTAGATCAGAACGGAGACATCATCGTTAACCCGAAAAATGAGGAAGAAGCGGCGGCCCGGAAGGACGCGGAAAAAAAATCCCTTCTGGACTTTACGCAAACCAAAACCACCGTCAGCGGACAATTTGCAAATGCGACCTTCGGCGTGAAGATGCTCATGAAATTCGGTGCGTTTGAAAAAATAATGATCGCCCAGCTGCTCATTATGCTCTTGGCTGCCATTGTCGCTTGTTCCATATGCGGGCTTATGGTCTATTTCAATATTCTAATCCTAAGGCCCCTAAAAAAGTTTTCGTATAATTTGACGCAGTTTAATGAGGACAGCAAGCCGCTCGATCTCAAAATGAATAAAATCGTCGAGCTGGAATATGCGAACAAGCTGTTTAAAAATCTGCTCGAGCAAATTAAAATTTTTAAAATCGATATTTACGAGCATAAGCTGGAGAAACAAAGAATTCAGCTGGAATATATGAAATTGCAGATCAAGCCCCACTTTTTTCTGAACTGCTTAACGAATATTTATAGTATGGCCCAAATGCAAATGTACGAGGAAATTCAGAGCATGAGCATTTCCACATCGAATTATTTCCGTTACATCTTTCAGAACGGGCAGGATTTCGTGAAGCTGGAAGATGAGATTAACCATGTCCGCATTTATTTGGAAATCCAAAAACACCGTTACCGGGATGCGTTCACGTTCCGCATTGACCAAGCTGACGGTACGGGCCATTTGAAAATCCCGCCGCTTGTCCTCCAAACTTTTATCGAGAACTCGGTGAAATACGCCGTTTCCCGGGTAACTGAGGTGCAAATCCAGCTGGCTGTCGAGCTGAATCCGGATTCGGAGGAAGAGCTGGCTGTCATCCGTATCTCCGATACCGGCCCCGGGTTTACCCGGGAAATATTGGAGCGGCTGGAGAGCGGTATGCCTTTGGATCAGTCGGACGGTAATCATATCGGTATCATGAACACGCTGGAGCGAATGGATTACTTGTATCGCAGCAAGGCGAGAATCCAATTTTCCAATGCGGTTTCCGGCGGCGCTTGCGTTACGTTATACCTTCCTCATCCCCCGCAGGAAAAGCTGTGAAAGGAGCAAAGCCTAATGAACGTACTGCTTGTAGATGACGACTACTTTGTCGTAACCGCTCTGGAGAAGAAGATTAATTGGCAAGCGTTGTCGATCGAGCATGTCTATACTGCTTATAACATCGCCCAAGCGCAGGAGCAGCTGAGGCAGAATAAGATCCAAATTTTAATATGCGATATCGAGATGCCGCAGGGCAGCGGTCTGGAGCTGCTCGCTTGGATCAGGGAGGAGCAGTACGACATACAAACCATATTCCTGACCAATTACGCCGACTTCAACTACGCACAGAAAGCGATTGAACTGCAGAGCTTTGACTATTTCTTAAAACCGATCGAGTTCGACAAGCTGTCGCTCATTATCCAGAAAGCGGTCGTAAAAGCCAATGAACAGCAAGATCATGCCAAAGCAATTAAGGAAGGCTACTTCTGGAAAAAAAATCAGAAAAACGTTCACGAGCATTTTTGGCGTAAACTCATATCGGGGAAAACCTCCTACGCCAACCCCGCGAACATTTCGATTTTGATAGCGGAGCAAAATCTTTCTTATGGATTAGCGGATATCATGCTGCCATTGCATATTCATATATTCCCGTACGAGGAAAGCCTGGGGAAAAAAGATAAGGACCTGTTTGATTTTGCGCTGCTGAACGTTATGCATGAATTGTTCCAGGACGCCCGTTTTACGGTCGAGACCATATTGGAATTCAGGGAATACAATTGGATCGCCATCCTGAAATGGCGTGACAACCCGGATTCCGGTATCGTCGAAGGCATTTGCGCAACCTTCATTCAAAGAGCGAATAAATACCTCAAATGCGATGCATGCTGCAATATTGCGGCTGCAGGAAAGCTTGGGGACATCCATCAGGTGATGAAAGACCTGCTCAGCATGAATGAGAAGATTATCAACTACCGCAATCAGACCTTTTTGCTGGAGCATTACCAGCAGCAGGAAGCTTTTTATACGCCGCCGAATTTGACGCTTCTGGAACAGCTGCTGGAGCAAAACAAACCGCTTGCTTTTCTTGAGGAAACGAATAAATATTTGCAATCGATCGCGCACACTCAGATGCTGAATGCCTCTGTACTCAGCTTGTTCCGGCTCGATATGGTTCAGCTGGTGTACGCTTATCTCAGAAGCAAAGAGATTCAGGCGCACAAAATGTATACGGGTAGAACCAATGACCAATTGTTTATGCAATCCTTGAACTCGATCGAGGACATGGAGAAATATTTGCGGTATTTGGTAAACACCGCAACGGATTACCGGGATTTCACGGAACAGCCGAAGTCCGTTGTCGAAGAAATAAAGCATCATATCCGCACCCATTGCGGCGATGAACTGACAAGAACCAGCCTTGCGGAAATCGTCTATCTCAATCCGGATTATTTGGCGAGGTTATTTAAGAAAGAAACGGGAATCTCATTAGGAAACTATATTATTCAAGCCCGTATCAAGGTTGCCAAGCATTTGCTCGAAACCACTCCGTTATCCGTGAATGCCATTGCTGCCAAAATCGGCTACGCGAATTACTCCTACTTTATTAAGCTTTTCAAACAGGAAATCGGATGTACGCCTGTGGAGTACAGGAAAATCGGTAAAGCTTGATTGATGAGCGGTATAGAAAAAGCAAAGCCCGGAATGATCAAGGTGATTGATCACATTCCGGGCACTCCTCTTATTTTTCCTTGCGCGCCATCCCGATTAGCCTTTAACCGAACCAAGCAATACGCCTTTTACAAAAAACTTCTGGGCGAATGGGTACATCGCAATCATCGGAAGCGAAGCGATGACCATCGCCGCGAGCTCAATGGTTTGCGCCGTTACGAGCCCTTGCCCCTGCGCATTGTTTAACAAGTTCGACACCGCAATGTTTGACCCTTCAGCCGTACTCATCATATTTTCAACGGCGCGGTTGGATTGGATCAGCCTTAGAATGACGTACTGCAGCGTCTGCAGGTCGCTAGATTGCGTAAAGTAGAGCGTCGTTCCGTAATCGTTCCAAATGCCAACTGCCGTAAATACGGATAACGCAGCCAGCACCGGCTTCGAAAGCGGAATGACAATTTGAAAAAATATTCTGAACTCGCTCGCTCCATCCATCTTCGCCGATTCGAACAACGAATCAGGAATCCCTTTATAGTTCGCGTTGAATATGATCACATTCCAGAAACCCCCGAATAGCGCGGGAAGGATATAGACCAAGTAATGATCATAAAGCCCGAGCCAATTCATTAACAAGAAGGAAGGAATCAACCCTCCGCTGAAATACATGCTGATAAAGCCGATCGCGACGTAGAACTTCTTTCCCTTCAGATAAGACCGTGAAAACGCATATGCGAACATCGACGTATACAGAATGGATGTGACGGTGACGATTACCGTACGCGAAGCAGTAATCCAAGCCGCCCTGAGCATGCCGGAATCCGCGAATACCGTCTGCCAACTGGCCCAAGTAAGCTCCCTCGGCCATAGAAATACAGGACCGCGCACCAAGTCCTCGCCGCTGTTCAAGGAACTGATCAATGAAAACCAAAACGGATATAAGGTCACAATCATCAGAATAACCATGATGATGATGGTTGATAGATTAAACGTGCGTTCCCCTAAAGACTTTCCTCCAACCATATCAATCGCTCCTTAAAACAGTCCTGATTTTGTTAATTTCTTCGACAGCGCGTTTGCGCCAACCAGCAATAATAAAGCAAATACTGATTTCATCAGACCGATCGCTGTTGCCGACGCAAATTGGAATTGCAGCAAGCCGGTTTGATAAACATACGTATCGATCACTTGGCTGGCAGGCAAATTCAAAGTATTCTGGAGCACATAGATCTGGGTAAAGTTATTATTCAGCATGCCGCTGGCGGCAAATATAATTAACACCATCAGGGTCGGTAATATCCCTGGTATTGTAATATGCAGCATTCGTTTGAATCGCCCTGCCCCATCGATCGCGGCAGCTTCATACAAGCTTTGATCTACGCCAGACATTGCCGCCAGGTAAAGAATGGCTCCCCAACCGATATCCTTTAACAGCCCCGTTCCGATCGCGACCCCCCAGAAGTATTTCGGGTCCGCCAAAAATTGAATAGGCTTGTCGATGAAATGAAGCTCCATAAGCAGGAAATTCACAATTCCGTTCGTATTAAGCAGCGTAATGAATAAGCCTCCGAAGATAACCCAGGAAAGAAAATGAGGAAGATAAGTGACCGTTTGTACCAACGATTTGAATTTATGGTGCTTGATCTCATTCAGAAGCAACGCAAACAAGAGAGTGGCTGGTATTGTCACTAATGCTCCCAGGAGATTGATTCCGAGCGTATTTCTTACCATTGGCCAAAATTGAAAATTTTGAAAAACACGGATAAAATGCTGGAAATCATTCCAATGGCTTGTGAAAATACCTTTCACGCCCATAATAGGCTCATAGCTCTTGAATGCCATCAATAATCCGAATAGAGGCGTAAAGTCAAATAAAAAGATGAGAAACACAGCCGGTAATAGCATTACCTTCAGTTCAAGCTGCGTTTTGAAATCGTAGCCTAGTCTATATCCCTTTTGTTTCCGCGGTGCCATGCTTTCCCTCCATTCTTACAATAACAGTGCCAAAGCTCGAGATTACCCATTGCGCTTTGGCATTGCCATATCATTTCATTAAGAATTAATGCCTTTTACGTCAATCGAATATTCCGTTTTCTTCTCTTGCACGTATTTATTTCTTTCCTGGTCAAGCGGCTCGATGCCTAATTTCTTCAACTGGGCGATCATCTCGTCATATAGTTTGTTAAACTGGGCATCATCCTTCGATAGAATGATTTTGGCAATTTGCGCTTCCTTATAGGTCTTGACTTGCAGCTCGTCGTTGGCGAATTTACTGTCGGAAGGGAACAAATCTCCCGGCAGGACTAATGGGGAATTATCATAAATCACCGTATCCGGCGATTTTCCGTATGCAGATTGTACTCGATTGGCTGTAACCGCTTGTAAATCCGTTTCTTCATTCGGAGGTTGCTGCGTACTGTAAGAGAATGATGTATGATGGAACGGCCAGAAGGCGCTTAAGCCAGTTTTCATGTAATCAGCCGCGTCTTTAATGCCCTTCTCCGTTTTAATCACATGTCCTTCGCCGTCTACAGTGTAATCAACGCCTTCGAAGCCGTAAATATGTGTCAGCATGCCTTCTTTTCTGCTCATGTAGCTCAACCATTTTGCAAGCTTTTCGGGCTCTTTGGCCGACTTCGAAATAAATGTTTTCATCCAACCGCCACCAGCCCGCTTGGACTTGCCGAGCACCGGCTTTGTTCCTGCATCCGAGAGGATCGGACCGGATGAGGTCCAATAGTCATTTAACTGAAAGGATGTGTTTGCCGAATTTCCGATGAAGGTGAATACGCGGCCCGATGCCATGTCCGCCTTCACGGCTGCGTTATCAACCGTCATTTGGCCCGGCTCGAAATAACCGGCCTTATTTGCTTTATAGAGAAACTCTAACGCTAGCTTCGTTTCAGGAGCAAGGAGCCTGTCTCTGTAGTTGCCATCCTTGTCGACCGCCATCGCGCCAAACGAATCCTGAAGGAATTGCAGAGTAGGGTCCTGATACGATTTCCCGTCAACAAGTAACGGAATAACAGGAGCTCCGCCAACCTTCAAATTCAAATCCTTGATCTTCTGGTAAGCAGCAAGCAATCCTTTTTCGGTTTTAATATCCTCCAAAGTCAATCCGGCCTCTTTCAACAGATTTTCGTTGACGACCAAGGTGTTATTGGAAGCATAATCAACCAAGTCAACGTAAAATTGTCCGGAAGGCGGATACTGTGCTCTTGCTTCTTCCGAATTGATATGGCTCGGGTAAGCGTAGAAGCCGCCATCGCGCTCAATAATCGTATCTTTCACATCAGTCGGAAAGTCCGTTAACAAATGGGATTCAGGATCATATTGCTTCAAAAACTCATCCAGATTCCAAACCTTTCCAGACTCGATCAATTTCTTGCCCAGCACATCATTGGTGATCGTAATGACGTCGGGGAAAGCTTCACCTGAAGATACAAGCATCAGGTTCAGTTTCGTGTCTCCGTCTTGCGCCGGAATGTTGAATTCAAATGTCAATCCCGTTTTCTCAGTAATGGCGCCTTGCACCGTGTTTGGATCCGTGCTCCATGTTGTAGGCGGATTCCAGAAATCAATGGACGAGAACCATACAGCTTTCGATGTCGAGCTTGCACCTCCATTGTTTCCTTCCACTGCCTCTTTTCCGCCATTGTTAACGGTTTCATTTGTACCGTTGCTGCAGCCTGCCAGCACGACCACAAGCGCCAAAAATAAAGTCGCTATCCACTTCCCCTTCATAATCAAGAACAACCTCCCCATTCTTCTTTGATTCTTCCAACATCCTTATAGTAGCCCGCTTCCCGATTCCGCCATATGTTTCTATTTTTGAATTTTGGTGTTTTGTTCGATTCCATATAAAAAGCGTATCCGCACAAGCTTAAATTTTTCTGTACTTGCTTGGGGTAATTCCAAACCGCTTCTTAAACAGCTTGTTGAAGTGGAAATAATCCTTATAGCCAATTCGCTCGACCACCTCGTGCACGGAAAGCGTCGAGTCGCTCAACAGTTTCTTTGCCAAACCCATTCTTTTGTCCATGACATATTCGGAGTACGTTTTGCCCGTTTCCTTTTTGATCAATTGGCTGAGATAGCCCATGCTGATATTGAATTGCATAGCCAATTGGCTTAACAAAATGTCCTCCGTAAAACTGGAATCGATATGTGTGATAATCTTCCCGACCTGCTCGTTCGAGATAGCCATATTCGCTCCGGTTTGAAGCTCAAAAAAAGCTTTTAGCGACTCGAACAGTTCTTCCGGCGAGTTGAATAGGCGAACCATCTGGTAATAATTCAAATATTCGATTTCATTTAACGACTGGCTGTTTAAATAATACTTATAAATAAGCGAGACGATTTGATTGTACACATTCGAAATTTGATCAACATACAAACGCCCCGAAGTGCATTCCGCGCAAATGTCGTCAAGTCCTTTGCCTACGAGATCCTGCTTTCTCTCTTTGATTGCAACTTCGATATTCAAAATTGATTTCGTCAGCATAGCCGAAGATTCCGGAGCTTTATACTCGTTGATTTGTGTATCCGGCTGGCTGAATCGGCTAAACAAGGCAATGTCGGATTCTTGGTAGAGCTTGCCAAGCGGGGTTGAGTAAAGGCCAATGCTGCTTATTCCAATCGAATCAAAGGCGCAAAGGCTGTTCGAAATAAAATCCAGCAGGCCGATCGGATCATTAAATTCATCGTAATTGATCAGGAAGGAAAGCTTGTTTTGCCCCGTCCGAAACCGGATGATATGGATGCCTTCCGACGCGGTAATACCGTCATTAATACCGGCTTCGCTTCCTTCCTGGTACAATCCCGTTATAAAACGGTAATGAGGGTAACCGAAATCATACCCCTTATTCATCAGGAAATTGCTGATTTTAATTTTATTATCCGGCTCAAACAGCCCAAAGAGATCGTTCAGCAGCAGGTCAAGCTCTTTTGAAGCATGCCGTTTTTTGTTCAGCTTATCCGCTAAACGAGTCATAGTTTCGAGCAGCTTCGGTTTCTCGATTTGCTTGAGCAAGTAGTCAAACGCGCCAAGCTGAAGCGCCTTTTGGGCGTATTCGAACTCTGAATATCCGCTGACAAACACAACCTCTGTCGCAATTCCTTCCTTTAGGACATGGTCCATCAATTGAATACCGTCGAGTCCCGGCATTCGGATATCCGAGATGACGACATCCGGCTTATGTTCCATGATGAACGCCAACGCCGATAATCCGTCAAAGGCTTCCCCGATGATCGTAAAACCTAGGCTCTCCCAATCGATCAGCTTCGTAATGCCGTAAGCTACCCACGGCTCATCATCTGCAATCAATACGCGGTACATATCTATGCTCCTCCCTCTTATTCCTCTTTCACGTTCGTCGGAAACGAAAAGATGACCGTGGTGCCCTCATGCTGCCGGCTCTTTATGAGCAGCTCCGCCTCGTCCCCGTAAAACAGCTTCATTCTCCGGTAAATATTCAGTAAACCGATTCCATTATCGGTATCTTTGTTCATATAACCCGGCTCATGATGCAGCTTCAGCTTTTTTAAAAGCTGTTCATATTGCTGCTCTTCCATCCCGTAGCCGTTATCGCTTATCGTGAACTGAATGTATTGCGGCGTTGTTATTTGCACCCCGATATGGACGGATCCATTGCCAACCTTCCGCTCCAAGCCGTGAAAAACGGCATTTTCCAAAATGGGCTGAAGCATCATCTTGAGCATCCTCTCCTCCATCAAATATTCGGCGGCGTCGATTTCGATGACGAACCGTCCCCTGAACCGGAAATCAATGATTTTGGCATACTCTCTAGCATGATCAATTTCATCCCTGACCGTGACGAAATTGCTTCCTTTAACCGCGTATCTGAACATGCTGGAGAGGGAAGCTGAAATTTCGGCTATCATCTCGACATCGTAATACAGAGCAACGGCTCTGATGCTTTCCAACGTGTTATACAAAAAATGAGGATTAATCTGGTTGCGGAAAGCCGATATTTCCATCTGTTTTTTGGTGAGCTCGATTTCATACATTCTCGCCTGCGTCGACTGAACCTCTTTGCTTAAGGAATCCATATCGTCGAGCATTTTATTCAAATTTGTACCCAGGACGCCGATTTCGTTATGATGCACGACAAGAAAGCGGCTTTCTCCACCCTTTCGCGGGTAGGCTTTCATGAAGTCCATTAGCTCTTTGATCGGTTTCAGGATGCGGGTAAAAAAAATAAATAAAAATAAACACATCATAAAAAACATGACGACATACGTAAAAATGTTAAAGCGCTTGACGGTATCCAAATCGGCAAGCAGCTCGCTGCGCGGAATAAGGCTTATCAATTTCCATTTCGAGCGCGGCAAAGTAATCGTTTGCACAATGTAGCGGTCATCCTTTTCCCATTCCTCGACCCGGAACGAATCCTGGTCAACCAGGCTGCCTTCGGCCGCTATTGTTCTGTTATCGCGATCCAGCAGCATGACTTGGGAGTTGTCCGTCACTTTTGCGCTTTTCAAAATCGGACTAAAATTGGTTGCATCCATAAAAAAACGGCCGACCCCCATAAAGTCGGTCACGAGCCGGTTCGAGTCCAATTGATAGATCGGCGCCGTTATGGCGTAAAAAGACCGTTTACTGTCTCTTGGATCCGATAACGCCGTATTTATTAATCCCGAATATTCGAATGACCGGAGCGTTGAAGGTACGGACTGCTCCGAACCAATACCGATACTGGCCAGATATTTTCCCTCTTTGTCGTACAGCTGAACGCCCCGTATATTTTCTTTCAGGGAGATCGTGTTCGCGAATACGGACAGCACCTCCTGGTTTTTCAAAATCCTCGACAGGGCGTCATCCGATGCCAGATAAGCTTGTACGGTCGGGCTGTAAAACAGGAATGTCGAGATGCCTTCCATGTCGGAGTCGAAGCTGTTCATTTTCTCCTCCACTTGCAGAAAGATCCGGCTTACAGATTCTGTAACCTTAACCTCGATAATCCGTTTGGCGATCATATTGGATATGACATATGAAACTAACAAAATAACCAGCATTAGCAAGCTCAAATAAAGAATTTGACGAATCAGGCCCAGCTTTCGAAATCGGTTCACGGTCCAACTCTCCCATCTATATCGTGCACATACTAAGAAAACAAGAGAAAGCCCTTCTTGTCAAGGAAGGGCTTTCATTCATTCGAATATAAATTGGAAATCAATCTGAATTAGCTTTTTATTTTCGCGCTTTTATCATTTATTTTCTTATGTAATATAATTGATACACTGCATAAACCATAAGCAAAAATAGAGAATAAATAACAACGACAATCATCCATGCCGTAGAGCCCGAACGTATATTGGACCCAACATAAGCAAATACGAGCATAACAGGAATTTTTCCAAGGAGTGTCGACAGTATAAATATTTTAAAGGGCAAGCCAAACACGCCAGCATACGAATTGATAAGCGCCGCAGGCATAACAGGAATAATACGTGCAATGAGCAGCGCCCAGAATGTATGGTGTTTGATGAATTCATGCATACGTCGAAATGAGGTATTTCTCTTAACTAATGCCGTTCCCAGGCTATTCAGCAGATAACGGAATAAGAAGTAAACGAACGCAGCAGCCAGCGTAGAGGCGGTAATGTTCATCACGCTGCCCCATAATAAACCATACTTCGCTCCAATCAGTGCACCAACTAATCCAAATGGGATGCCTGGAACAGCAGCTAATCCTACGGTAAGAACAAAGACAACGATGAAGTCATTATTCTCTTTCGCATCTATCCAATTGATTAATACATCCATATTCAAAAAGATGACTAGCATAACAGCGATGTTAAGGGATGCAATAATCCATTTGATCATTTTCAAACCCACGTTCCTTTCCACAGAGCCTGCAATCTTCCTAACTCTATCATTAAATAACGGATAATAGTTTATACAATCACGACATCTATCAGAATACTGAAAAAAAACAGTTTATGAAGCAGATTCTGTTTCAATTTTTAGTGAAATGATTAATTAATATGGTTACATGCATGATCCAATCCTAGAATGGCGAAAGAATAAAGCGCTCTCACGTTGGACAAAAAATTAAATAAAAAAACATATGGAGGCCAACCGTGCATCGAGTTAATCTAGACCCTCATTCTTTTAATGAACAGGTATTTAATTATGCTTCCTTTGGAATTGCTCTTGTTGCAGTTGATGGATCTATCCTCGCACAAGATCCTGTGGGCTCTCTTATCCATCCGGGCTTTCAGGTACGAAGCCGGCAAACCGCTGTACTATCTCTTACAACTCAGTGATATTTCTAGTCAAAAAGAATCGGAGCAGAAGCTGCAAGAATCAGTAGAAAGGTATACTTCTCTCAAAAAGTATAATCATGATGCCGTCATCTCGCTGAATCTGCAAGGCAGAATTATTAACGCCAACAACATGGCCGAAAAGCTTACGCGCTATAACGTTCAATCCGAATTAATCGGTATGGAACTCGCATACTTAATCGGTCAAGCCAATGTCACCCGGATTATCGAGGATGCGCTGCACGATAACAGGGTAGAACAAGATATTACCTTTTTGATGATCAAAGGAGGCAAAACGGTCGAAGTGCTTACCAGTATCGCTCCTATTTTCGTGAACAGGCAAAACATCGGCTTTTACTTGATATGCAAAGATATTACGGAACAAAAGCAGTTACTCATCGCCAAGGAAACAACGGAAAATACCAACAAAGCTAAAAGCGAGTTTTTATCTCAGCAGCACTAAAAGCTAACTTTCAAAGACGAAGGCTCGGGTATGTTTACCCGAGCCTCATGCTTGTCGTTTACATGGGTCTGATCAAAGACCCACTGATTGCTAACAAGATTACGATGATGTCATTCCAACACCAAGGGTTCTCAAAATTCCATTGCAGAAAGTACAATAGAAAGCTTACATAACACTCATCCGTATAGGCTACACTGCAGAAAATACAACAGAAACAGCCTTCGACGCGAAAATGAGCCTTAAACCGGGGATTCTATTGTACAAACTACAACGTAGCTTAGATACTTGCTCGCTCTGAGGGTTTACGTTGCACAAACTGCAGGCCTGTTGATTAACCAAAAAATGGGATGAAAAAAGGCCGCCTATTCGGTAAACTGTTTGTACCCCTACAAACATCCGAAACGAGGCGACC
>NZ_JAVIFU010000072.1 GCF_031157315.1 Paenibacillus sp. LHD-38 | reverse complement strand
CTGTACTAGCTGTTGCTTTATCTCTTTTCCCAGTCTTGTCATTGTCCTCCACCTCAGCCTCTCTTTTTACCCACTATACTTTCTATTGAGGGGTACGACAACTATTCTGACACAGGGGGAGTTATTGGCGCTTTAGTTGAGTAAGGCACTATAAGATAGCTCTTTTTCGTATTTTATTATTTAATAATCTAGGCGCATAGATCTAATAGAGATCTAATAGATCAAGCGTCTTTATTGTGCCAGATTGTGTAATTCTACGGACTGTACTTGAGAGAATAGATGATTACGTTAATTTAATGATTTTCATATTTATGAAATTATTTCATAATACATTGCTAATTACTCTAACTTATATTATATTATTCACAATAATGAAAATACGGGGTGAATTTATGAATATAGGAATGGAAATAAAGAAATTGAGGACTGAAAAAGGAATTACTTTGAAAGAGTTAAGTGAAAAAAGCGAACTATCTGTTGGATTTCTGTCTCAATTAGAAAGGGGGCTTACTACCATAGCTGTTGATTCACTTGAAAAACTAGCTGATATTTTGGAAGTACATTTAACACATTTTTTTGATTATCCACTAAAAAGGAAAGATATGGTTTTAAGAAGTTATGAACAAGAATTAATGGATTCAGTAGAAGGTGGTTTTATTAAGTATAGTTTAAGTACAAACTTAGAAAATAAACAACTTTTTCCAAGGCTTATAGAAATTCTTCCTCAAAAGAAAGATGAAGAAATATTATCCTATAAGCATAAGGGAGAAGAGTTCATTTATGTTTTAGAGGGTATATTAACAGTTTACATAAATGGTAAGAGGCATGAAGTATATCCTGGTGACAGTGTTCATATGGACTCAAATATTGCCCACAATTGGGCTAATTATACGAACAAAAAGGTCAAGCTTATAGCTGTTAATACGCCTAATTATATCTACAATAGTGGGTTTTATACTACAGATGCTGATTAGTAAAGACATTATATAAGATAAAAAGAAAGTGATCATAACAATGGAAAAATTTGTGTTATATCTAATCGGTTCTTTTTTTGTAATCGGAGCTATTGATTATATTACCGGAAATCATTTGAAACTGGGTGGGAAATTTGAGGAAGGCATAAAGACCATGGGAGCTTTAGGGCTTGGCATGATAGGAATACTTTCTTTAGCCCCTATATTTACAAATTTTTTATCCGCTGAGATTATTCCAATCTTTAGAGTTTTTCATCTAGATCCTTCTATCGTTCCTGCAGCATTTTTAGCTGTAGATATGGGGGGCTATCAAATGGCTAATGAGTTAGCATTGACAGAGGAAATGGGGGCATTCTCAGGAATTATCATCGCATCTACATTAGGAGCCACAATTAGTTTTTCAATACCTGTCGCGTTAGGGATGCTTTCTAAAGAGGATGAAAAATATTTTTCTATGGGTGTGTTGGTTGGAATTATTACTATACCAATAGGATGTCTTGCAGCAGGCTTATGGCAAAAAATAAATATCAATATATTAGTATGGAATCTGGTACCTATATTTGTTTTTGCCATTATTTTAGGAGCAGGATTATTAAAAGCTCCTCATGTTTTTATAAAAGTTTTTAATGTATTTGGAAAGCTTATAATGAGTTTGAGTACTGTTGGATTACTTTTACAAGGTATAGATGTGATATTTGGTGTAAGGCTTGTCTCAGAATTAGCACCATTATCTGAATCTACTGTAATAGTAGGCAAGATCGCATTTGTTTTAGGTGGAGCATATCCTATGCTAGCACTTATCAATCGAATTTTTAAAAATAGTTTTAAAGAAATAGGGGAGAAATTTGGAATTAATTCAGTGTCAGTAGCAGGCATTCTAGGAAGTTTGGCTAGTAATCTGTTGATATTTGGAACATTTAAGGAAATGAATCCTAAAGGAAAAGTGGTATGTACTGCCTTTGGAGTAAGTGGAGCATTTGTATTTGGAGGTCAATTTGGATTTGTGTCAGGAGTAGCCCCAGAAATGTTAGGAGCGTTTATCATATCAAAGCTTACAGCCGGAATAATTAGTATAGTACTAGCTGCATGGCTATATGATCGTGAAAATAAAGAATTTAGTCATAAGGAAAATGGAGGTATTAGTAATGAATATCAGGGATAGGGTCGAAAAGTTAAGACAGCTAATGAAAGAAAATCAAATGGATGCTTATATAATTCCCAGTTTTGATGCACATCAGAGTGAATATGTAGCAGAACATTGGAAATGTAGACAATGGATATCAGGATTTACAGGGTCTGCAGGTACTGTAATTATTACATTAGAGGATGCTGGGTTATGGACAGATGGTAGATACTATATTCAAGCAGAAAAGCAGCTTGAGGGCTCAGGAATCAGATTATTTAGAATGGTGGATCCAGGGGTACCATTTTATTCAGAATGGCTAGCAGATGTTCTTAATGAAGGAAGCATTGTGGGCTTTGATGGAAATGTTTTTTCAATTAATATGGTTAAAAAGATGGAAAAAGATCTAAAAGCAAAGAGAATCGTATTAAAAATGAATCAAGATTTAATTGGTGATCTGTGGGAAGATAGACCAGAGATTCCTAAAGAACCAATTTTTACTCATGACGTAAAATATGCAGGCAAATCACAAGTAGAAAAATTAAATGAAGTAAGAAAAGAAATGAAAAATATAGGAGCAAATTATTATATTTTAACTTCCCTTGATGACATTGCATGGCTTTTGAATATAAGAGGGGCCGATGTGCCTAACAATCCAGTTGTAATAGCTAATGTAATCGTAGCAGAACATGAATGTTATTTATTTATTGATTCTTGCAAGGTTTCCCCTTTGGTTAAATTAGAACTGGAGGCTGAAGGAATCGAGTTAAAAGCGAATCATGAAATACAAACTTTCTTAGGAAATCTTTCAAGCGGAGATACTATTATTTTAGATACGAATAAAACAAATAGCAGATTATATAATGCCATTAACAGTATTACAAAGAAAATTGAAAGTCCTGACATCACGACTAATTTAAAAGCGATTAAAAATGAAGTTGAGATAAAAAATGTAAAATGGTGTGAAATAAAAGATGGTTTAGCCATGGTGAAATTTATAAAATGGCTAAAAAACGTTGTAGACAAAGAAGAAATTACAGAGATTACTGCAGAAGAAAGATTAGAAGATTTCAGAAGGGCGCAGGAAGGATATGTTGGACCTAGCTTTGATACGATAGCAGGTTATAGAGAACATGCTGCGATGATGCATTATAAAGCCAATAAAGAAACGCAATTTACTCTTAAGAATGAAGGTCTTTTTTTAATTGATTCAGGCGGACAGTATTATGATGGAACAACAGATATTACACGAACGATTGTTTTAGGAAAACTTACCGATGAACAAAAAAGAGATTTTACTTTGGTGTTAAAAGGATTTATTGCATTAAGCTCAGTAAAATATTTATACGGAGCTACAGGCTCTAACTTAGATGTTTTAGCAAGGCAACCAATATGGCAGTATGGTTTAGACTATAAATGCGGGACAGGACATGGGGTAGGTTTTTTCTTGAATGTTCATGAAGGACCACAAAGCATAAGGAATAATAATAATGTTACATTAGAAAAAGGCATGATTATTACGAATGAACCGGGAATATACCTCGAAGGTAAATATGGAATTAGAATTGAAAATATGATGTTAGTAGTTGAAGACGAGAAAACAGAGTTTGGTCAATTTATGAAGTTTGAAACAATTACGTATTGCCCAATTGATTTAGCCGGTATCAATAAAGATATGTTAACAGAGAGTGAAAAGCAATGGTTAAACAATTATCATCAAGAGGTATATACGAAGCTAGCTCCTTATTTAAATAAAGAAGAGAGCGGATGGCTAAGGGAAGAAACTAGGGAAATATAAAAAGGAATAGGAAGGGATTAAGAATACTAGGTACTCACTTAGGTTCGTTACGGAGAACCTTACCACAAATAGGACAAAATTTTTACAAGTGTCTGTAACCACTCTTGGAGCGGTAATCCACGTAAAGGTTAAAGCGGCATAAGTAGCATGAGCACATCAAGCCCGCATTCAATTGAATGCAGGCTTGATGTGTTCTAGTGCAGGGAGAGCCTCGAATGGGGAGATGTCCCTCTCTTACATATCTGAACACATAGAATCTTACGTATTAGCTAGCTCTATTAGGACGTTCTATTTACTCGTTAATGTAAGTGTTGACTCGGTTTTGAATCAACTTGCTGACGTCTTCAACTGATTTCTGGACGCTCATGTAAGAATCAAATTCTTAAACTGCGATTGAAACGACCTTATGATTACTAGTTAAATTGGTACTCACACCATCTATGAGCTGATGCAATTCTTTCATCTTGCTTTCTACTGTATTAGCATACAATTTCTGTCCAAGGAGTGTACCCGCTACTGCCTGCTGCTTGGCATCCTTGAGCTGTTTCTCCACAACTCCCTTCTGCATCGCAAAGCCAAATACCGTTGGTGAAGAGTGCATTTCCTCGGAAAGCATGAACTTAATAAATTTCCAAGCTTCATCTTGAACTTTGTTTTGCCTAATTGAAAAAAAGAGGTGCCCCTAGCCATATTCATGGCTTTTGGGACACCTCTTTTTGTCTATGAGTCAGCGATTGATTAACATTCAGATTTATCAGATTTTTCAAATTTTTAGTCATCACTATATTGACTCTCGAATAAGAGCGTATTACAATGAAAATGGAAAGCGTTTGGCGCCAAAATTAAGGAATAAGGAGTTCTGTATCTTGCCCACACTCAAAGATATTGCAAACCAGGTCGGCGTTTCCGTTTCTACGGTTTCAAGAGTCATTAATAACGATACGAGCAGGCAAATTAATGCGGAAACGAAAAAAAAAATTTGGGATGTTGTCCTAGAATTAGGCTATAAGCCGAATGAAGCTGCGCGCAATTTGGTTCAAAATAAAAAGGAAGAAGCTAAGCCTTCTATGCAGGTAGGCTGCATAGTGATGAAAGAGCAGTTCCGAGGGCAGCATCCTTATTTCTCCCCCATTTTATCTGGGTTGAGCAAGCAGTTACAGGATTCTGGCTATACATTGACTTATATTCACTCCTTGGATGAATTGCAAAGCGAGCAGCAACTGCACAGAGTGGTAACGGAAACACATCTGGATGGGATGATTCTCATCGGAGAGATTGATTCCGAGATTTTAACCTATATCCGAAAGCACATCCGAGCAGTTGTTGGCATCGATTTAACGGATGCAGACGTTGCTGACATTGCTGTTGTGGATTATGACCGCATAGCTGCTGTTCAAGCCGCAATTGAACATTTAATTGCACAGGGACACCGTAAAATCGGCTTTATCGGAGGCGATACGGGTACCAATGGCAATCCAGAAGATAAGCGATTTATTGGGTTCAAATATGCGATGCATCGCGCCGGATTGGAAGTGAGCCCCAACTGGGTAATCGATACTGAGTGGCTGGTTGAGAAGAGCTATAGCGGCATGATGAATGTATTAGAATCACAGTCAAATGATCTGCCGACGGCCATGTTTGCTGCAAGCGACACCCTTGCAATTGCGGCCATGAGAGCGGTCTCGGAGAGTGGACTGCTTATCCCTAAAGATATGAGTTTTGTCGGCGTAGATAATATCGAATTGTCTGAGTACACGAATCCACCTTTGTCTACAGTCGCTGTTCCGAAATACGAAATCGGGGTTACTTCGGCCAAACTTTTAGTACAATATATAAACGGAATCTTAGATTTACCAATGAAAGTACAACTACCATTCCAACTGGTCATTCGGCAGTCTTCTGTGAGATCATAATTATTTACGGGAATCCGTAGATAATTTTTTTTAGCAGGTTTGGAAAACGCTTTCCTGTGTTGCCCCAAATAAAGTTAATGGTCAAATATAAGAATTTCTATATTACTCGATAAGCTGGCTATATGTCTAGGTAAACGAATCCGTCCAAGATAGCATAATTATTTACGGAAATCCGAAGATAATTATTTTTAGCAGGTTTGGAAAGCGCTTTCTTGTGTCGCCCCAAACAGTGAGGCCGTTTATTTTGATCCTATTAGGAGGTGATGGACTCGATCGTACATAAAAAGCATAATGACACCTTTCTTCAGTCGCCATGCAAAAAAACATGTACTTTATTGAAGCTATTGCATTTACAGGAACTAAGGGATAGGGAGAAGGAAAAACCATAATGAAAACATTGACAGCTGTGCTTATTGGAGCGGGATCTCGCGGAGCTCGAAGCTATGCGCCTTATGCGCTTGATTATCCGCATGAATTGAAAGTTGTGGCTGTAGCCGAACCAAATAGAGAAAGGCGTGAGAACTTTGCACAGGAGCATAAAATTGCTAACGAGCACTGCTACGCAACTTGGGAGGAAATCCTAGAACAGCCGCAAATGGCGGATGTCATGATCATTTGTACGCAGGATCGAATGCATCATGGACCTACGATTCAGTCATTGAATAAAGGCTACCACGTTCTGTTAGAGAAGCCAATGTCGCCGGATCCGAGAGAATGCATCGAAATGGAAAAAGCAGCAAAGGACAACAATCGTTTGTTGTCGATCTGTCATGTGCTGCGCTACACGCCGTTTTGGTCTACGATTAAACGGATTATCGATGAAGGACGCATTGGCGAAGTGGTTTCAATCCAGCTTAACGAAAATGTGGGATATTGGCATATTGCGCACAGCTTCGTTCGCGGGAATTGGAATAACTCGGACACGTCAAGTCCGATGATTTTGTCCAAATCCTGTCATGACATGGACATCTTATCTTGGCTGATGGATCAGCCTTGTGTACGAGTCAGCTCGTATGGCTCGTTGATGCACTTTCATTCTGGCAATTTACCGGAGGGGGCTACGGAACGCTGTCTAGACGGCTGTGCTGTGGAATCGCAGTGTCCCTATTCGGCTCCGAGGTTTTATTTGGGGGATGGGAAAAACTGGGCGTGGCATTTTACACAGGATACTTCCAAAGAGGCCATCATAGAAGGTTTAAAAACGTCACCGTACGGTCGTTGCGTGTATAAATCTGATAATAATGTGGTTGACCATCAGGTAGTGAACATGGAATTTGCGAATGGCTCCACGGCAACCTTCAGCATGTGCGGATTCACGATGGAGCAGGAGCGAATTGTTCAAATCATGGGCACGAAGGGGCAAATCAATGGCCATGATGATCGAATCACTGTATACGATTTTGTTACGAAAGAGAAGAACGAAATCTCCGTTCATGTGCCAAATAGCGGGCATGGCGGCGGTGATGCAGGGGTAATGCGCAGCTTCTTAGGTGAAGTCCGCACGAATAGTGGTGAGGAAAGTTTGACGTCCGCGACCGCTTCGGTTCGCAGTCATTTGATGGCCTTTGCAGCCGAGGAGTCCAGATTGAACAAGGGGAGATCGGTCGAAATTTCCGAATTTTCCGAACGGGTTATGGGTGCGGACTAGTGCGATAAACAAAAAGATAATGAAGTGAGGTGAGTTTTTGTTGACGACTACTGAGAAAACATCGTTTATTTCAAAGTTTAGGTACGATTGGAAATGCAACCGCTTTCTTCTGTTGTTATCGTTTCCGGGATTAATCATGATTGGTTTCTTTGCTTATTATCCCATGGTCGGTGTCGTAACTGCTTTTCAAAATTACAGTTTGTTTTTAGGAATAAGCGGCTCTGAATGGATTGGCTTTGATAACTTTACTCGGTTTTTTAATGATCCAAACTTTTTTAGAATAATAAAAAACACGTTTGTTCTTGGTTTTAATAATCTGCTTTGGTCTTTTCCCGCACCCATTATTCTGGCTTTGTTGATTAACGAAGTGATACATCCAAAAATTAAGAGATTTATTCAAACCGCTACGTATTTACCTTATTTTATTTCGGTTGTTGTCATTGTGGGCATTATGAAGTCCATTTTTAGTGGTGATGGTATTGCAAATGAATTGATAGCAAATTTCGGTGTTGACCCGATCCAATTTTTTAACGAATCCAGTTACTTTAGAGGCTTGTATATTGGCTCAGGTATTTGGCAGGAAGTTGGCTATGCCAGCATACTCTACTTGGCGGCCATTACAGGGATTGACTCAGAAATGTATGAAGCGGCTAAGATCGATGGCTGTTCTAAGTTAAAACAAATTTTTCACATCACCTTGCCCAGTCTCCGCCCAACCATCATTACTTTGTTAATTTTAGCAATTGGCGGTATTGTAGGCGTTGGATTCGATAAAATTCTGTTAATGTATAGCCCTGCCACATATGATGTTGCCGATGTTATTTCTACTTATGTTTACCGTAAAGGTATAATCGACCAAGATTATGGATTTTCAAGTGCTATTGGGTTGTTTAACAGTTTGGTTTCCATTGTTTTTTTATTAGGGGCAAACTATTTTTCCAGAAAACTCCTAAAGGAAAGTTTATGGTGATATCATGAAAAAAAATTCTTACAAAATCAAAGAACCAATGGGAGATCGGGTCTTTCTTTCTGTCGTGTACATCATGTTGGCTATTGTTGTACTGGCTATGCTCTATCCCTTTGCTTACGTTGTGTCTGTGTCTATTAGCAATCCCGCAGAAGTCATTGCGGGGAAAGTTAGTTTTTTTCCAAAAGGTTTTGACCTAGGTGCATTCAAGACCATGATAAACCATCCTATTTTTTTCACGGCATATAAAAACACGATTGTGTATACTGCCCTGGGGACGCTTTTCACCTTGTTTTTCACAGCAATAACAGCATATCCACTTTCCAAGGATAAGTTTCAAATGCGTTCATTTATGTCCAAGGTGTACATTATAACCATGTTTTTTGGTGGCGGTATGATCCCTACCTTTCTGGCTTATAAGTCCCTGCATATATTAGACACCATTTGGGTTATGGTTCTTCCGGGGGCACTGTCTGCATGGAACATTATTCTCATGAGATCCTTCTTTAGGAATATACCTGAAAGCCTAAGTGAATCCGCTTACATTGATGGGGCCACTGATCCTCAAGTTTTAGTGAAAATCATTTTGCCACTTTCCAAGCCAATCCTGGCTACCATCGGCTTATTCACAGCTGTTGGCATTTGGAATGGATATTTTAATGCGTTGCTTTACTTAAATGACACCGAAAAGTATCCTTTGCAGATGATTTTAAGAAGTATTTTGGTAGCTGCAACATTCAATCCAAGCGAAAAAGACGCTTATGCTCAATTAAATCACTCGGCAACGGAATCTTTAAAAATGGCATCCATTGTCATCACGACCCTTCCTATTATGTGTATTTATCCTTTTATACAAAAGTACTTTGTCAAGGGCCTTATGGTTGGCTCAATAAAAGGATAATTCATAAAGTTAACTAAAGAGGAGAGATTTATCATGAAAAGATTTTTAATCTTAATTGTAGCTACCATGATGTTGTTAGTTACAGCGTGTAACAAGCCAAGCGAACCTACCAAAACCACAGAACAGTCACAGACAGCAGACCCAAATGCCGCCACACAAAAAGTTAGCGAAGAACCAATTGAAGTTACTTGGTTTTTCCAGGCTAATACCCCATACACTGGCGACGAAGAAATTTTTAAGACCATTCAAAAGTACACAAATATTAAAATCAAACCCGTTACCGTTGCCCGTGCAGACTATACACAAAAAATGAATACCATGTTAGCAGGTGGATCACTACCGGATTTGATTACGTTATCAAGAGATAATGCGGATCGTTATGGTCCACAAGGAGCATTCTTAGATTTAACGCCTTATATGGAATCAGGGAAGCTTGATCATTACAAAGCGATGTTGGAAAAATATCCACCTGCCATGGATCTGACTCGTTCGCCTAACGGCAAATATTATGGCGCCCCAAGAGTGTATGATGTGCCATATCGTGCCGACGAAGTTATGTTAGGCAGGACTGATATTTTTGCAAAACACAACTTATCCACGAAGTTCGAAACCTTTGACGATTTATACAATACCTTAGTTGAACTGAAGAAACTCTACCCAGATTCTTACCCATTTTTCGTAAGATGGGGGACGTCTCATCTAATTGGCAACCAAGCTTACTTTAGAGGAACGAACACCTCTTTCCATCTTGACCCAGATCAACAAAAATATTTATTCGGTCCAGAAAGCCAAGCCTACAAGGATACGTTGGTTTACTTGAATAAATTGTATTCCGAAGGCTTGTTAAATCCAAACTTTGCTACGATTACAGATGATGAATGGAATGAACTGTTAGCTACAAACAAAGGTTTGGTGACCTTTGACTACCCACAAGTTGGCGACGAGATTGTTCAACTAATGGGAAGCAAAATTCCAGAGGGCTTTGAATTTACGGCTATGCTTCAACCTGCTTACAACAATAAAAGAGTTGGTACCACTGTTTTAAGCGGCTATTTCCAAAACTACAAAGTGATTTCAAACCAAACTAAATACAAAGATGAATTGGTTAATTTGCTGAATTGGATGTACAGCCCAGAAGGTATCGATGCACTGCAATTTGGTATCGAAGGCGAGTCTTACGAAAAGAATCCCGATGGTACTGTGAAATTTTTGAAGGATTTTCAAACTCCTGCTACACCAAATGGTACCATCAAGAATACGGGGCTAAATACCCAAGAACTTTTCAGTGTTGTAAATCAAGCTGCTATTAATACTTTTGAGTTAAATGGTGCTGCCATGAAAAAATCGGTATCATTTTTGGAAGAAAACCAAGCCTTTGGCAAGGCAATCTTTGATGCAAAATTTAGCGATACTAATGCAAAAAAAGAATATACCGACCTCAAAACGGCTATTGATACCTACGTAGAGGAAGCTTCGGTAAATGTGATTATCGGTAAGCAAAGCATTGATACCTGGGATTCAAAAGTTATAACACAGGTTAAAAAACTTGGTTCTGACCGAGCTTTGGAGCTAATCAATAAAGCTTACGACGAGACTTTTAAGAAATAGCGAATATAACTTGAGTTGAGCATAGGAGCGTGATGTTTTTACGCTCCTTATGTTGATTAGGAGGAAAGCATGTATAGCAAACTGACCATTCAAGACTATCCGGAACCACCCCATATTAAACCTGGAGATTCCTTGCATTGTGATTTTTTACTAGATGATTTGGAATTTATCGCCAAGAACGATTTCAAAATCATGTTAAAAGGCGAATATGCCATGCACCCCTCTTGGATGACAGAGGGAGGGTACCCCTATTTATATCGAATGGTTGATGACTGTCTGTCTCCAAATGATACCCATCATAGCCAGTTTTGTTTGCATTTAAAAGGAGAAGGTGAACCCTATCGAAAGCGTGCCTATTATAAATTCGTAAAACCTAAACACGCTGGAAATCAATTTACCTTCTCTATCTATGCAAAGGCAGATCATTTAGAGAAGAATAACACAGCTGATTTGGAAATTGTTTTTGAAAAGCGGTTCATAAAAGAAGGGGTAGACACGGCTTCCATCAGTTTAGACCCCGATGAGGTCATTATCATTCCTATAGAAGAAGGTACTTACCCTTGGCAAAAGATTGAGAGAGATTTTGTTTTAGAGGATGATGTGGCTTCCATTTTGGTTTATATCCAAGTGAAGGGATGCCTTGGAGACCTTTACCTGGAAGACCCACGCTTTAATGGTAATTTCTACAGTGAACCCAACTATAATTATTTGGCTCCGTTTACGATGTCTGATCCTTACCATGAAGAAATGAACTGGTTTGGGGAGAATCTATCCAAAAAAGAATGGGCAAACCTAACGATTAAAATCAACAATGAGATTTGCTTTGACGGCGAATTTTTTCAACGGTGTTTACGGTTTTCCGAAAAGGAATTCAAAATAGATAAGGATCTATTGAAAATAGGTAAAAACACCATCAGCATCACCAATCAAGCAGATTATTTTATGCCCCAGCCTTACACGGTTAAATCATTATATTTGCTATATCAAGAGGCAAAAAATTTAACTGTAGTTGGTTTCGATGATTGCATTCCTCTGCATACGCAAATACCTATTATGGTTTACCTAAAAGACCGATCTACCGTTATCGTAAGCGCCGGTGAAAACGAGAACCTGATTTTTGAAAAAGAACATTGTTGTCAAAAGGGTTTTAACGTAATCAATTTTATGGCTACATCCCACCAAACGAATTTCAAGATCAAATTAAATTGTAGTTTGGAAGAAGAAACGATTACCATTACACGAACAATAGAAAAAAAAGATGACAATGTATTAACAGGAACCTCAGACGCCATTTTTATTAGTCAAGATATAGAAGATTTTGATGAGTTTTTTTGTTGGTACTTAAACAACCGTTTGGGGAATTTTATATCCTTACGGCCTGTTTATCGATGGACTGGAACTAGGGAATTAAACAAAGATTTTTGGGAGCACCTTGTCAAAATCTTTACGGAGTACCGCTATCATTATTGCCACATTATTGATGGGCGCGAGCTTCCAGGTATGAATGCAAACCCAACGAAAGAAATGCTAAATGGACCTTATTTTATTGGAAATCAAGGACACGAAAGAGACGGTGCCTTCTATTATTGGGGTATTGGGCGGGGCTTTAAATTTGCTTTTTTTGACGAGCTCATGGAGCGGTTTATAGATAAAATTGAAGATGGAAAATATTTAACGCCTCCTGTTTATGCACAAAATAGAGTTTTTTCAGGTTATAATCCTGTGAAGCCAACGGACATGGAAGAGGCGGCTGCACAACTCGTTGAAAACGTTCGCTATTCGTTAAACGGCGTGAAAAGACATTCGGGTCCAAGCACGCTATTTAAGTATTTCTACGAGGGTGGCTTAGAAAGCGCAGGCAGTGAATTGATGTATGGCCCACATGAGATTATAATCGCTGCACAGCGGGGAGCGGCAATTGCATACAACAAAAAAGATTTGTTAGCGCATTTGGCCGTTCAATGGTCAACACTGCCTCATGACACAAAAGAACGGTTTAGAAGGTATCAACTTTCATTATTTGTTTGCTATACTCATAACATCAATCACATCAATACAGAGGAAGGGCTTTGGCATATCGAAAGTGAGATGGCATTTTTCGATCGGTTTTCCCCGGCTTGCCTTGAACATTTACAAGTGCAAAAAAACTTTGCCCATTTTGTAAAAACCCATACAAGACCTACGAAAATGGTTGTCCCATTTGGTTTTTTACATGGAAATAATGATGCTTGGGTATGTTTTACAAGGCCCAATGCATGGGGACAAGTCGGCGATAAATGGAAATTTAATCATATGGAGGAAAGCTGGGATTTGCTAAAAACCTTCTTTCCGGACTCTGTTTTGAGTGCCATTTATCGATACCCATGCGAAAACAAACCACAAGGATTTTATTCCAGAACCCCTTATGGCACGGTTGATATTTTACCGATAGAGGCTCAGCCAGAAACGTATCAAAAATATAAAGTGCTTGCATTTTTAGGTTTTAATACCGCTACAGATCAACAGTTTCATAAGCTCCTTGAATTTTGCTACGATGGAGGCACGGCCATTCTAACTTGGGCTCATCTTTTCACCACAACGGATCGAGAAGAGGCTTTGAATGGAACAAGTGGCCTAATCGAGAAGGGCTTAATGGAAAAGGTTTTGGGGATAAAGGAATATGTTTATCCTGAAAATGTTGATAATCCTAAAAGGATCATGGACCTTACATTGCAAGATACAGTAACGGTAGTCGAAACACACCAAGGCAAACCATTAATTATTCAAAACACTGTAGGCAAAGGGAAAGTTATCTTTATCAATTCACTGCACTATCCTGCCAATCCAGCCATTCGAGAAGAATACCAATCTGTATTAAAACAAACCGCAGAGGAAGCTTGCAAAGATGAGTATGAGAAAGGGTATATTGTTGGTGATGATACCGTTAACTTTACCGTGTTTGACCGTGAAGATGGGCTAAGAGTAATCTACTTACTAAACATCGATTGGTGGAGTGACAAAGAGATTGCCAAGGCTACATTGAAATGGAACAACAAAACATTTGAAATCAATGTTGAGCGTGAAAAAATCAATATCATAACGTTATCCGAATCAGTTGGCATCCTATCACGGGATTTTGATACAGAGGTGGTTTCCATCCAAGAATCCATGGGTGAAGCTATCATTCGCCTGCAGGGGTATGGAACTACATCCTTAGAGGTGCTGACAAAAGACAAACAAGAAAAAACAATTCAGATTGATGGCTTTTATGAAATGAAACTAAAAACGTGAACGTCAAATAACCCCCACCACAGGGAGGCCGCTGAAAAAAAGTCTGACTCGTGAAAAAAAAGTACATTGTTAAGCGGAGCGATTTACTCCAGTACAATAGAGTCAGCCACATGATCGATGTAATCGATCAGTTCCACGTCAAATCCGAGTGTGTTGTAGTAGTAAGATAGCAGTTTTAACTGAAAATCCATGAAAATGCACCTCGTGTTATTGCTTTAATGGTGGTAGGATTACTTCCATTAAACCATTTTTTGCTTGGTGCATTTTTGTCTTTTATCCGAATTTATGAGCTTATTGAACACGCTCTTGTAGTGTTAATATGAATTAAGGATAATAAATAAGAACGTGATATCGCACAATATTATTCGTATAATTCATATAACTATGGGGCTGATCAGCGATAAATCTAAGGGATTCATTTGGCTTAATTGTGTAGTTTCTGCCGTCAATTGTAATTCCCAAACTCCCTTCTAAAAGCATAATGTATTCCTCTACTCCGGCAGTGTGCGCCTCGGATTCGTGAACGCAATGCGGATCCATTTCAACCAAATAAATCTCGAATTGCTTGTGCGGACTAAATGGAAAAAGTGGATAGGAACGAAATGAGCCTTTTTCTTCTAATAAGGGATCCATATCTGCACTGTTGAAAATAGAAACGGAAGGACCTTGTTCTTCGATTAATGAAGTGAATGATAAACGAAGTCCATTGGCTATTTTCCAAATAATAGAAATAGAAGGATTTGATTCACCGCGTTCGATTTGTGCAAGCATTGCCTTGCTAACTCCGGTTAACTCAGCCACTTTATCAAGACTCAGGCCCCTGCCGTTACGGATTGACTTTAAGTTTTTACCCAATTTAACATGTATCGGTTCCACGATTTCCCCACTCTCTTTTTTGTTTTTTACCCATCGTAACGTAAAAAAACTCGAAAGTCGACTATTTCATATTTCACCATTGTGCGTTATTTGATACATGTGTATACTATAACATACATAGTATAACGTATGTATTGAGGAGGCGAGATTATGTCCAGCAAACAATTAGAGCAATTCTTAATAGACAATTTGACGGAGTTAAAAAGTAAAGGGCTGTACAATGTTATTGATCCCATGCAGGGGGCAAATGGCCCGATGATTGCTATTGCGGGTAAAGAGTTTATTAATTTATCCTCGAATAATTATCTGGGTTTAGCGAATGACTCTAGATTAATTCAGGCAGCCGTAGAGTCTGTGAACATTTATGGAACTGGGGCGGGAGCGGTCAGGACAATTAATGGAACATTAAACATTCATCTGGAGTTAGAAGAAAAATTAGCTGAATTCAAGAATACGGAAGCTGTTGTTGTCTATCAATCAGGGTTTAATTGTAATATGGCAGCTATCTCGGCAGTGATGGATCAGAATGATGCAATTCTATCTGATGAATTAAATCATGCTTCAATTATTGAAGGGTGCAGATTATCCAAAGCCAAGATTATCCGCTACAATCACTCTGACATGGATGATTTGTGGAGTAAGGCGAAGACAATTAAAGAATCCGGATTATATAAGAAGCTCATGGTAATTACGGATGGGGTTTTCTCCATGGACGGGGACATTGCGAAGCTTCCAGAAATCATTGAGATTGCAACGGCGTATGACCTTATAACGTATGTGGATGATGCTCATGGTTCCGGAGTTCTGGGAGGGGGCGCGGGTACAATAAAGCACTTTGGGCTTTCTGATCAAGTGGACTTTCAAATTGGTACGCTCTCCAAAGCTGTCGGCGTCGTAGGGGGATATGTTGCGGGCAAGAAGGAATTAATTGATTGGCTGAAAGCCAGAAGCAAGCCGTTTTTATTCTCAACCTCATTGCCTGCTGCTGCTGTAGCACCCAGCATTGTGGCTATAGATATCATTAAGAACAGTCCAGAACTTATGGATCGATTGTGGGGGAACGGTGATTTGCTGAAGAAAGGACTCCGTGATCTAGGCTTCGATATCGGAAACAGTGCGACGCCGATATCACCATGTATTATTGGAGATGAAAAACAGACGCAGCAATTTAGCAAAAGGCTTTATGAAGAAGGTGTTTATGCAAAGGCGATCGTATTCCCAACAGTACCAAAGGGAGGAGGAAGAATCAGAAATATGCCAACCGCAGCGCACACGGGGCCAATGCTTGAAAAAGCATTATCAATCTATGAAAAAATAGGGAAAGAGCTGAAGTTAATATAAAAGAGAGGGGCATTCAGATGAAAAGAATAATGGTCACTGGCGCATCGGGTCAAATTGGCACTGAGCTTGTCACTAGACTACGAGAAATTTATTGTACTGATCAGGTAATTGCTACGGATATAAAAAAATTAAGCACAGATGAAGGATCAGGTCCCTTTGAATTTCTGGATGTCACCGATCCTCAAGCAATGTATGACATTGCCAATAAATATCAAGTGGATACAATCATTCATTTAGCTGCACTGTTATCTGCGACTGCGGAGGCGAAACCGTTGCTTGCTTGGCAATTGAATATGGGGGGATTGCTCAACGCATTAGAAGTGTCTAAATCATTGCGATGCCAACTCTTTACTCCAAGTTCGATCGGTGTATTTGGACCAACGACACCCTATAGTAATACGCCGCAAGAAACAATTCAAAGACCAACTTCCATGTATGGTGTCAGTAAAGTCTCAGGGGAATTATTGTGTGATTATTACTATAACAAGTTCGGGGTCGATACTCGGGGCCTGCGTTTCCCCGGAATCATCTCCTATGCAACTCCGCCGGGGGGAGGAACTACTGATTATGCAGTAGAAATTTTTTATGATGCAAGTGAGAGAGGACGTTATACGTCTTATATTTCGCAAGGCACTTTTATGGATATGATTTATATGCCGGATGCTCTTGAAGCAATTATCACCCTAATGGAGGCAGATGCATCCAAGCTCAAGCATCGCAATGCTTTTAATGTATCGGCAATGAGTATCGATCCCGAAATGATTGCTACAGAAATTAGAAGGCATATTCCTCATTTTGAACTCGCTTATCAAGTGGATCCGCTCAGACAAGCGATCGCAGATAGCTGGCCTGATGCGATTGATAGCACCGCTGCCAAGGAAGAATGGGGGTTTAGCGTAGAATACAATTTGGAGAAAATGACTAAAGATATGCTCTCGCAAGTGTCCCTTAAATTCGTGGGGTAATGTGTCTCGGTTGCCTGGCCTCAAACTCTATAAGTCGAATGTAATTGTCCCACTGATCACTAAAAATTTACCACTAAGCAGACCGATTTTCAGGATTTACTCCTGATTTTCGCTTTGCTTTTTCTCAATATTTTCTTCCGTTTCTTTTTCAAGAACAATAGAACGTTTCTGCATTACCTCTGCTTTCATATCCTACTTTAATTGAAGGACACAGCTCAAGAATAGTGATCATATTGATTATTGATAGATATGAATACAAAAGGAATGATTTATAGTATCGTGATGCTATTATTTGTCATTATCGAGATGGAACGCGCGGCAAAGGAAAACAGCCGACTATTAACGATTTGCCACGTGCTTCGCTATACGCCGTTCTGGTCAGCCGTCAAGCGAGTCATTTCCCAAGGTCAAGTCGGCGAAGCCGTGTCGATTCAATTAAATGAAAATGTAGGGTATTGGCATGTTGCCCACAGCTTCGTACGAGGTAATTGGAGCAACTAGGATACGTCTAAAGTTTGATAATACAGGCGAGGATTTAGAGGATCTGATTAGCATTGGGACAATCGGCTTGATCAAGGCGATTGAGAGCTTTCAAACCGGAAAAAGGGACGAAGCTCGCGACTTTTGCGGCTCGTTGTATCGAGAATGAAATACTTATGCATTTGCGGTCATTGAAGAAAACCCGCAAGGACGTGTCTTTGCATGACCCGATCGGCACGGACAAGGAAGGCAATGAAATTACGTTGATCGATATCCTCGGCACGGAGGCAGATGATATCGTGGATAAGGTGCAGCTCAAAATTGAGAAAAGTAAAATATATAAGAATTTGGATATACTCGATGACCGCGAGAAGGAAGTTGTTATTGGCCGCTTTGGTTTAGAGCATGGCGGGGATGAGCGGACGCAGCGGGAGATTTCGAAGGAGCTTGGGATCTCGCGGAGTTATGTGTCGCGGATTGAGAAGAGGGCGCTTATGAAGCTTTATCATGAGTTTTATAAGGCGAAGCGGTAAGGTCGGTCAGTCGGAGAAGTCGCACTCCACAGCGTAAATAGCCTCCCATGGATTTGAACTGTTGTTCATTCCAGGAGGCTTTTTTCATTTTAAGAGCAAAATCGCGATCTCAGTTGACAGATCTTTTTCCAACATGTTACACTTTCGTTGAACTGACTAGTCAGTTTTTTTCTAAATTAACGAGAGGCGGATCACCTTGAGTAAAGAGAAAATTATCCAAACAGCGGTTGAAGTATTTTCAGAAAACGGTTATCATCGGGCAAGTATGGATGAAATTGCTTTGAGAGCCAATGTCGCCAAAGGAACACTTTACTATCACTTTCCAGGTAAAGCCCAATTGTTTAAGACGCTTGTTAAGGATGGTTTTCAGGAGATTATTAATAAAGTTCAGGCCGATCTTAAATCCACTTTTACTTTGGAAGAACAAATCAAAAGGATCATCAGGCATAACCTCGATCTGTTTTTGGAATCAAGCAGTTTAGCGCATATCGTTTTCAATGAACTATCCAACGGTATCGATCAGGAAGTGCTCGAAGAACTGAAGAAACTAAGAATTGACTACATTCATTTTCTTGCAAACGTTTTAGAAGAAGGAAAGCAAGAAGGCGTGCTTCGTGATGTTAACTGCAATTTGGCCGCGGCTGGGATCGTTGGGATGCTCGACAGCGCATGTAATTATTTTTTGAATAACAACAAAGAATTGTCCCGTGATCATATTGAACAATTCTTTTATACGATCATTACATCAGGTTTGTTTTTGACTAGCGGTGAGTAACCGCCCTTTTTTGGGGTTATTATACTGACTAGTCAGTATAATAAAATTAGATGGAAGCGATGGTGTAACATATGGATTGGAGAATGGCTAATGAATTGATACCTTTGTCTTATTTTAAAGAAATGCGAGCCTCCTCCCCCTTATTGTTTAAAAAGGAGACTGATTCCTGGGACGTTTTCAAATACGAGGACGTCAAAACGATTTTTTCCGATCACGAGCATTTTTCTTCGCAAGGTGTCGAAACGATGAAAGATCCGATTGAAGCGAGTATTCTAAGACAAGATCCGCCTAAACATCGGCAATTGCGGATGCTCGTTTCTCAAGCTTTTGTTCCTCGGGTTATTGAAGGACTGACGCCAAAGATTGAAGCGATAGCGAATGAGTTATGTGACCAAATGGAAGCGAGCGGTAAGATGGATGGGCTTCATAATTTTGCAAGTCCGTTACCGATTATCGTCATTGCCGAAATGCTAGGTATTCCTCTGGAAGATCGAAAGCGTTTCAAAGAATGGTCGGATGCGCTGGTCGGAAACAAACCCGAGCGATTTTATCAATGCCAACAAGAGATGAGTGATTATTTTACCGCAATAGCGGATCAGAGACGGCTTGAACCGCAGGATGATCTGATTAGTCGTCTAGTCCGTGCGAAAACAGATGGCGAACAATTAAGCGATCTGGAAGTGATCGGCTTTTGCATCCTGCTGCTTGTTGCGGGAAATGAAACTACAACCAACCTAATTTCCTCGGCACTATTTATGATCGATAGCAATGCTGATGCTAAAGAGCAGCTTTTGGAGAATCGTTCTTTGGTTCCTCAGGCTCTTGAAGAAGTTCTTCGTTATTGTTCCCCTGTTCAAACGATGATTCGAACGGTAAAAAAGACTACAGTTCTACGCGGACAAACACTAACTCCCGGACAAATGGTCAATATCTGGATTGGCTCGGCCAACCATGACGAAGACCTATTCGAGCGTCCGGACATCTTCGACATCCACCGGAGTCCTATTCCCCATCTTGCTTTTGGTCACGGAATTCACTTCTGCTTAGGAGCGCAATTAGCTCGTTTGGAAAGTAAAATTGCCATTCAAACGCTGCTTAATCGATTCCCTGAGTTCCACCTCGATCGCTCCCATTCATTGGAGAGAATCGACAGCTGGTTGATGTTTGGAATCAAACAAATGCCTATTATTTTGCGGAAATAATAGAAGTTGTATTCACAGCACTTGTTTTCCCAAAGCAGACACATAGAACCTTCGAAACCTGGGTCTGTTTTGGTTCTTAACTATGTATCTTGGGTAAAGGAGCAAGGATAACAATAGTGAACTGTATTACAAATAGTGGTTATTCGGTGCGGAGAGTATAATTCATCTAAAAGAGATGACACTCCACCTGGAAGGTCATGGGACCGACGGCATCTCTTTTTTGTTTTATTGAAATAAAGGGGATTTTACGTTGCTTCGTGTCCACAACGTCAAATAATTCGACAATACAGGTGAGGATCTCGAGGATTTAATCTCGATCGGAACGATCGGTCTTATTAAAGCGATTGAGAGTTTCCAAACCGGGAAAGGCACGAAGCTCGTGACTTTTGCGGCTCGTTGTATCGAGAATGAAATACTTATGCATTTGCGGTCATTGAAGAAAACCCGCAAGGACGTGTCTTTGCATGACCCGATCGGCACGGACAAGGAAGGCAATGAAATTACGTTGATCGATATCCTCGGCACGGAGGCAGATGATATCGTGGATAAGGTGCAGCTCAAAATTGAGAAAAGTAAAATATATAAGAATTTGGATATACTCGATGACCGCGAGAAGGAAGTTGTTATTGGCCGCTTCGGGCTGGAGCATGGCTGGGATGAGCGGACGCAGCGGGAGATTGCGAAGGAGCTTGGGATCTCGCGGAGTTATGTGTCGCGGATTGAGAAAAGGGCGCTCATGAAGCTTTATCATGAATTTTATAAAGCGAAGAGATGAAAATGTCATCTACAGGACGCACTAGCTTAATAGTGTTGTTCAACGAATAATATAAATAAAATACACGTCAAATTCGACGTGTATTTTATTTTCTTAATTCCCGCCTTCGACTGGCGAAACACAGCCCATTTATATTTCTGTAAACAGTGCGAAATGTGGTGGAATCGATGATTTTCATGTCTTTGCGGAAGGCTGCGGGATTTCTCTGTGCTAGAATTTGCGTGACCAATCGCTCGAAGACCAACTGAAGCAGGTCAGGATCAACCTGATTATGCTTCCGACAAAGTTGCGCAGCACTGTTTGATTCAAGCACGAGTTCCTGCTGAAATTCCTTGCATAACACGTCGTCAGCAATATCTTGAAGCCCATCACGTCTTTGCAATTGGGCATGAAGAAACAATTTAAGATAAGCTGGCGTGGTGAGCTTCTTAACGTATTTATCTTGGCCGGTCTGAGCAATTCGAACGTGAACGTCTTCGTACAAATTGGAGAAAGCCATTTACCAAATGAAGAAAATAGGGTATTCTTGTCCATAAGCTGATCCTTTTCACTGGATTTTGGACAGGTACTACCTTCCATTCCATTGTAAAGGATTTTTTTATGCTCAGACACAAATAAAATTGAATATTATGAAGATTCGGATAACATTAATGCAACGCTTGTGAAATCTCAAAATATGCCAGTTTTACAATTTGTGATAAAATGGAAGTATTCTGCAGTACCAGTATCGTACTGATAAAGGTAGGGGGTTGTTCGTGGGCTTATTGTATATTCTCATGTTCCTCTCGCTTTGGTCCATGGGTATCGTATTTCTGGTTTACAGCTTTAAGAGCAACTTCTGGATCGGCATGACGCTAATCATTGGAGGGATGTCGAGCTTTGCCTTCTCCGTCCATCTGGTCATCATTCCCTTCCTCCAGCCTTACGGACGGCTGTCGCCTTTCGTGAGCACCGCGATCTTCCAACTCAGCGCGGCGGCCATGAACGTTTACTTTTACTTTTTTCCATTTGCGGCATGCATGGGCGGGCTGTGGATCGGGGCTGTCCCGTCGGACAAAAAACGGCTGCTGCTATCGCTTCTGCTTGCGATTCCCGCGGCCATGCTGTTTACGGTTCATCTTCTACGCGAGCCGTGGAGCACCTTCGATGTCAGCACCTTCCGCTGGTGGAGCGGCTTTTATTGGCTCTTCGCTCTACTGGATGGATAACGCCAATTAGAATAGCTTCATAGACATGTTGGTTTTAGGAGATTCTTAAAGGCATGGTAGAATTGGATAATGGGTAAAGATGGATCTTTGAT
>NZ_JAVIFU010000071.1 GCF_031157315.1 Paenibacillus sp. LHD-38 | reverse complement strand
TTTGGAAGAAGAAGTTTGGCTTAACCCGGAAAAAGCTATGCCTATTCTGGCTGAGCAAAAAACGCAAACGTAACTATCTTATTTTCATTAAATCGCGACAACTATCTTGACAAATACCGAATCTTGCAAGATACGTCTTAATTTTCCCTTCATCCTGCTTAGTCTTTTCTTGAGTGCTTCCGGTTTACAGCCCATGATTTCACTCAATTCCGAATATGTTCGTTCCTCAAAAATATACAAGATGAGCAACGATCGATCTTCCGGGGACAGCAATGTGAGTGCAGTCGCTAATTGTGGACTGAAAAGTCTCTTATCCATCGCTTGCTCCGGACTCTCCACCACGACTTCAGGCTTAAATAATCGGTGCAACAGACGAAGCTGATATTTCCGTTTGCGCAACAGGTTTAGACAATGTCGATATGCAATTTTAAATAACCATGATGAGAAGCTTGCTGTATGTTGATATTGCCCGATGGATTCGAACGCTTTGATGAAAATATCTTGAGCAGCATCCTCAGCGTCCTGCCGGTTTCCCAATAAACGCAAGCAGTAGCGATAGATCGATTGCTGATAAGTCTGAACGACAGCTGCATACTCGCTTGAACAGCCATTCTGCACATTAAAAATCATTTGTTCTATGGTGTGGTCTCTCGCTGGGATCCCCTCCCTTCATGAATTCAGATCATTACTTATATAACACACGAACATGGTTAAAAGGGACATAAACCGATATTCTACCCGTTAATTCAGAAAAGGCTGCCGTTGCCGGCAGCCTTTTCTGAATGTTTATTAAATGCTATCGTTCTCGTTAGTTCAAAAGGAAAAGCTATAAAACGTGTAAACTAATAAAACAAGATAGAACATTTCCTGATTTAAATTACTCTATTCTGACTCTCCGGACCTCTTCGCACCAAAATGAATTCTAACAACCGTGTCCAGCTTCACTTTACCGTCTTGAATCAGAAACATAAAGATCCCATTTTGCTCCCTCGGATGCAAACCTGACTTTGCTAAAGTCCCATCCATTTAAGTTTCCACAGCGATCGTAAAAGTTCTTGTACACTAATTCGTTCATTCTCAATCCTCCAATGAGATAATAAAAAGCCAAAGGGTGTCCCTTGGCTTTAACGTAAAGATGTTAGCCGACACCGTTCAAAGTTTAGTTTTCATTTGATCAAAAGGGTAGAGAAGCCCCTTGATGGCTGGTACGCGTTTTTCCCAGCCCGAAAACTAAATACCTCGAACGATACGGAATGACATCCGCTTCACCTCATTCTGAAAGATATTCAAATTATAAGTCTAAAGTAAATGACAATCAATGTTTATTAGATAATGCCAGTTATTTGAAAACATTTCCGATGATGCCGGCAGCCTGTTGTCATTGTGCTATCGTCCCCGTTAGTTCAATGAATTTCCTTATTTTTCAGCTACTACAAAAACGTAATCTCCTAAATCACTACTGTATCTGTCAAGGAGTTCTTGTATTCTCCCGTTTTCATTATCGGATTTCAGTCTCCTACAACCAGCCTGTATTTCATCTAAAGTTCCCAAGTTAGCGAAACTAGAAATGCCCGCACGAACATTTGGATTTAGATAAATGCTTGGTTCGTATTTACCGCTATAAAGAAAAAAGTCCTTCAAGTTTGGCTGAATTAAGAATGTTTCAAGTCCCACAATCTTAAACCCGACGCTTCTTAAATTATCGACTACTTGCTTAACTTTTGGCATCTGATTGCACGAATGCGCCATCATTTTAGGAAAGTATTCTTTTAACCAATAGCCCGCCATTTGCTCGGGAGAAGAAGTAAAAATTACGAACCTTCCCTTCCCAATAACCCTGTACACTTGCTGGAATGCTTTATATAAATTTTCAAAATGGTGTATAGCTAAAATGCATGTCGCCCCTGAGAATTCTTCTTCTTGGTACGGTAAATTATTTACATCCGCTTTATCCCAAATCACATGATTTGATTTTTCACGTGCGTTTTTTAGCATTTCCTCTGAAATGTCTGTACCCGTCATTTTCAAACACAGTTGAGATAAGGCAATGGTATAATTGCCAGTCCCACAAGCTACATCAAGAACTCGTGAATTATCAAAAACCTGGAGATGGTTTATTAATCGTTGGGTTATTTGCGGATCTGCTTTACGGGACGTATCGTACTCCATCCCAATAATGTCGTATAACTCCATAAGAATATACACCTTCTCCCTTTGATTATTGGTACCATATCCAATTTATCACAAATTGGGACATTACAGAGTTTTCTTACACTTAACTGCCGGTTATTTCAATGAAACAGCAGAGGTTCCCGGCAAAACCTGGCGAGCAAAGAACGACTGACGAGCAAAGTGACGTAAACACCACGATATTCGGTTACAGCCGACATATATGTAAAGCTCATAGCAGTCCCCTGTTTTATCGGTAGTACCACGGAATTCCGCAGGGTCCGTTGGGATATGCAAATCCGAACCGTCAATGGCAATTAATCGATACCCTCGGTAGTCCTTGATGAGGTCCATTATGAAACTATGTGGAAAATTAGCAAGAATCTTGGTTGGAATGGCTCGCAGCGGCGAAGCCTATAACCCTCCAAATAAATTTAAATTGGAAAGCGAGATTCGGACGAAGTATCAGATTACAATTCCTGAAGAAATACGCGTGAAAGCTAAACTATCAGTTGGTGATAAACTGTTATGGCAGTATGATGAGGTTCGCGATGAGATCATTGTTATGCCAAAACCAAAATCATTCTCCGACAAACTTTGGGGACTTGGGAAAGAATTGTGGTCAGATGAACCTAGTGATGATTATGTTCGGAAGGAGAGGGAAAATTGGTGAACCCCTCCTCCCCCTTTGCTTATAAGAAAATAGCGTTGGACACGAACATTTTTATTTATGTGTTTGAGCAGCATCCTGAATTTGGTGAGAAAGCAAAGTGGCTGCTCGAACAAATTGAAGAAGGGAGCTACTCAGCCGTTGCTTCGACCATTTCATTGACCGAGATCCTTGTGAAACCGATTCGGGATGGGAACCTGGCTCTAGAGAAGCAGTACAAACTGCTTTTCGCACATTTCCCTAATCTTTCGGTTGTACCTGTTGTTAATGCGGTTGCCGAACGGGCTGCCTTTCTACGAGGAAAATACGGAATGAAAACACCGGATGCGCTTGTGATCGCATCCGCCATCATTGCACAAGCGGATGTTTTTGTTACGAATGATTCTCGCCTGGTACATGTAGAGGAAATACCTTGTAAAAGTTTGGAACAATTATAATTACAAAACAAAGGCCTGCAGCTTTAGCAGAATCAGCCGATCTTTCAATTATCCTTTTCAGTACATCTTATGTGTTTGAAAAAAACAGCCCTTCTAAGAACTCCACGCCATAAAATGGTCCCTCAACCATTACCATTAACTCATCAAGCAATTGTGCAGTTAGTCTCGTTTCATTATTAACATTGGTGTATTATATTGTACTCTTCAGCATGAATCGGGTAATTAGTTCCCTGTTTATAGGTTGTTCTCGGATATAATGCGGTTTTCACAAAACATTATTAACGAGATTCTGTAATTCTCGATTTAATAATGTAAGACCCTCTTCCACTTTTATTAAACCGGGTCTGATCAATTAGCAGAAACAAGGTTTCAGCTTTTTTACATTTTCAACGTAGACACCAGTGCCACTTTCATTCAGATAACTTCTGATCCATTTGTCCGGTTTTGAGTTAAATACTTTAATAACCAATATCAGACAGACTAAGCCCGTCAATCGTAGACGCCGGCATCGATACGCATGTAATGGGCAGCGATCATTGTCCGGTGGTACTGGAGATTGACGGGCTGTAGGCTGTTGTTGGTATTACAGGGCTGTCAACTCTCCCTGCTCTTGGTGATGCTCTGCGATCATGCGGTTGACCTGCTCCCGTTTATTCAGCAGCCAAGCTGCTTCCCTCGGATACACATCGAATGTTATGGGCTGCTCGAGACCATCCTCCAACAGTTCAAGGACAGCTTCCCTGCCAATTCGGGTCTCTAGCAATTGTAATGCGCGTAAGTCTTGAAGGGCATCATAGAATACTTCCATCCTCAGCGATTCGATAGGTCCATCAGCCCCCGGATAGACGAGGAAGGCATCGCCGGATGGGAAGCTTCCGCCGCAATCCGTAACACGGAACGGATCAATCGCTTTAATCGAGTATTGACTGTACCAGAAGTTATAGCCCCATTGCAGGAAGCCTGTAATTTGAAACTTGTACAGCTGAATGCCAATAATCCGATTACGTGCGGACGGGAAGGTGAAGAAGCGATTCGCCACTCCCTTGTACTGCATGCAGCAATAGTACGTCCATAAGCCAGGCACATTATGCTCAAGGAACGGCTCAATATGATTCGTTGCAGGAATCGGCGTCGGCACGAGCCCTTGTTCATAGAAGGAGTAGTCCGACAGCGCTTCGATTCTTGAGAAGCCTTGCAGATGTTGATCAATTAGCTGACTTGCTTTGCGAAAAGGCTCCATATTTTTCATGAATGGTTCGTCAGAAATATGGAAATAGCACTTCTCCTTCAAACCGTTCTCTTCAATAAATTGGACAAGCTCCGGCAGAAATTGCGCTAGGAAGCTTCCATATTCATCTCCTGCAGCATCGGTCTCCCAGCCAAATATTTTCTCGGTTTGGCCGTTGACGGCAGCTGTGATCTTAGGAGAGTGCTCGGCGCCCCATTGTGTAAATAGATGGCTGAACTCAATATATTCGATGCCGTTCTGAAGAGCCATCTCTACCCAGCGCTTCAGCTTATCAAAGCCGAACTGATACGTATCTCCTATTCGCTCTACATCAACGAGCTGGACCGTCGGACGCTCGCCGCCGATCTTCGTATCAAGCGGAGGCGTGAATAATGGCGTAAGCAGCATGTTAATGCCATGATCGACTGCCGTCGTCACGAATTGCTCCACCCGGCGCCAATGCTCCTCGCTCCACACCTCTACGCCGTACGCCGTAGCAATACAATCCGTATGGAACCACTGCGTATGGACCAGCTGCTGCTTAGGCAGAGAGGCAGGCAGAACCTCGAGCTCGAGCTGCTCTTCTCCCAGTATCTCTCCGCCCTCCGTCTCTAGCACAATGTCAATGGAATAGCGGCCAGGCTGTCTCTTTGGATTCGCTTCCACAGTAACCCATAGAGAGCGCCATTGATTAGGCAAGCAAATGATGTCTTCTATGTGCAAAGGATACAAAGGGTCAGGATACAACCCCGGTGCAGTGCGCAGCACATGCTCATCATGATCGGCATATATCGGAAAATCTGAAGGTACTAACCCGACCGTACGGATCATTACTGCAGCGCCAAGCTCAGAAATGGCCCGCGCCTTAACATTCTTCAGCATATCGTGCGCTTGATAGGCAACCTGGAATGAGAACGTCTCGTTGAGAAGCACGGTTGCTTGGGTGTATGGAATCGCCTGCAAGGGCTCATCCGCGAACACCTTCTCCAGTGAATGGATACATCTCGTTTCGAATAATTGGTTTGAATTAGACAACTCCAATCTCTCCTTCGCTACGCTGCATGCTATTTGATGTTAGTTGGCCATGCGAATTCGATGCCCAATTTTTTCTTCGCTTCTTGGAATTTCGAATTGTAGACCTCATATAGACGTGTATAACCCAGTTTTTCTTCCTGCGCAATCATTTCATTAAACAGCTTTTCAACTTCCACTTCTGACTTTGCCAAGATCATAGCGGCTCTCATTTGAGTGCGATAGTCGTTTATTTTCGTTTCAATACCAGCCTCTGCCGTTCCTCCGTCAACAGCAACGCCTTCGAACGGCAGTGAGTAATATGAATATTGCGAGAATTTCGCTTCAGTCGCATTTTCTAATTGCTCATGAGTGGTTTGCGGCTCTGGATAGGTGCGCTGAATCGGCGTCCAAGTGACTAGCCATTCTGGCCCACTATACTTCTTCTTCGCTGCATTGAAGTCTTTCGCAAAGTCTTGATTGCGCTGCTCTGTAAATTTTACCTTGCCGTTTCCGTCGTATTCCCATGCCTCGCTTCTGGGTCCCCACCAAGCGTTAAGGCTCATTTCATCCTCAGACAGATATTTCAGCAATTTCACGATCCGCTCTGGATGTTTAGTACTTTTGCCTACCATGGTCAGCGTCCAGCCCGAAACCGCACTTGGGTCGAGATAGAATGGCTGATCGGAGTCGCCCTTGATTGGACCTACCGGCGCGAAGGTTGCGTTCGAATCGTTGCTGAACAGCCCCGCCCATTTAATTACCCAGTTCGTATACGCGAATACGGCACCTGCATTGACCTTTTCCTCAATTTGGTTTTTGTTGAGCGTCTGGCTATCCTGCGGCATTAAGCCTTCGCGGTACAGCTGATTCAAGAACTTATAGGCTTCCAGCGCTTGCGGCTCTCTAGTCGTATCCACATAGTTTCCTTGCGCGTCCTCACGCTTTGCTCCGAACATCTGAATGAGCTGATAAGAATCAAAATAGCTCGGAATGACCTTGAAGCCGTTATACTCGATATTGGCATCCCTTACTTTTCTAAGTGCCTCAAGCGTTCCCTCTTTCGTATTGAAGGCTTCCTCCTTAATGCCAAGCTGATCCATAATGTCCTGTCTCGCTCGAAGCGTAACGTGAGTCGGGATGAAGTCACCCTCCTGCATTTTCTCTGGAGCTTTGAAGTAGTTCGGAAGGCCATAGAAGTGTCCGTCTTCATTTCGGTACCAATCCTGGATCGATTGAGGCAGCTCGAACGTAGGATCATGCTTGGCAATCAGCTCGTCAAGCGGAAGCACAAGGCCGGATCTCTCAAGCAGCTTCCTTTGAGGAATAGCCTTATCCACCGTTACAATATCCGGAATATCTCCTGAAGCAATCAGCGCCGATAGCTTCTCGGCATTCCCTGATACGAAATTAATCGTAATGCCCGTTTGTTCCGTTACGAGCTTGTCGAATAATACATTTTGTGTATCCCATTCATGGGAATACCATTGCTGATCCACAAACCAAGTTAACGTAATTGGAGATTTGTCATCCCCTGCTTGAGTTTTGGTGCCCTCCGCTCCTGCAGAGCCTGAGCTATTTTGCGAGGTGTTTGGCGCCGCATTTTGCGTACATGCAGAAAGAAATAGTGCCAGCATTGTAATTAGCAAAGTTATTTTGTACCGATTATTCCGTTTCATGTTCGAAGCCTCCCCTTTATATTTGTAATGCAATATTGTTAATTTGCTGCACGCGAGGTACAGCAACGCTTAACCTTTAATAGAGCCTACTAGTACACCCTTAACAAAATATTTCTGCAGAAACGGATAGACAACCAATATCGGCGCCGCAGTTGCAACCATCATCGCCAGCTTTAACGTTTCCGGACTGATCTTGGTCGCATGCTCAGGAATATGGCTTACCGCTTGATCACTTACGCCGCTGGCGAAGCCTGGCTCCGTTACGATTCTCATTAGAAACAGCTGTACCGTTTGCAGATTGTTAGAGGTCGTATACATCATTGCATCGAAGTAAGAATTCCAGTGATAGACGGCTGTGAACAAGGCTATCGCAGCAAGCAGCGGTTTAGACAGCGGCAGGATGAACCGAAAGAAAATCCGGTATTCGCCTGCTCCGTCCATTTTGGCTGATTCAATGATCGCATTCGGGATGGCTCGGAAGGATGCAATCATAACGACCGCGTCCCAGACGCTGAACAAGGAAGGAATAATATAGACTAGAAAATTATTTAACAGCCCCAGCTCCTTGTAAAGCAAGTAAGTTGGAATAAGACCGCCGCCGAAAAACATCGTAATCATGACAAAAACAGTATAAATGCCGCGCCCCTTCAAGCCCTCTCTCGAAATCCCATACGCGAACAATGCAACGAATAACACATGCGTGATTGTACCAATCAACGTTCTGGCAATTGTCGTGATGTATGCTTGATAGATCGTCGAGTCGGAGAATACAGCGACATAGTTATCCAAGCTGAATTTCCTTGGCCACAAATGTACGCCACCTCTCATGTAATCCAGCCCTTCATTTAATGAACCAATAATCGAAAACCAGAATGGGGCAAGCGTAACGACAATAACGGCAAGCATAAGCAGCGTATTAAAAATATGGAATAGTCTATCACGCATCATGTGTCTGGACATGCTGTAATCCTCCTATCTTAGACTTTAGAATAAGCCTTTGTTTGTTACTTTTTTGGATAAATAGTTAGCTCCCAGGAGAAGCAGAACAGCGACAATTGATTTAGCAAGGCCAACCGCAGTCGAATAGGAATATCGCATATTGCGAAGACCTAATTTATACACATAGGTATCGATCGTTTCACTCGTTTCTAGGTTTAACGCATTTTGCAGAACAAGGACTTGCTCAGCACCAGTATTGAGCAGCGCGGCAACTGCAAAGATAAACATAATAACGATGGTGCCCATAATACTTGGCACTGTAATATGCCGCATTTTCTGAAATCGGGTCGCTCCGTCAATCGTAGCCGCCTCATACATATCCTGATCGACACCAGCGATAGCAGAAAAGTATAATATCGCTCCCCAGCCCATCCCCTTCAAAATCTCACCGACTATATAAATACCCCAAAAGTAATTCGGCTCCCCCATGAAATTAAGCGGTTCATCCAGTATTCCGACACTTACAAGCACTTCGTTCACGATACCGTTCGTCGGTGACAATACGTTCATAATCAATGCCCCGAATACAACGACTGAGATGAAGTGAGGAAGATACGAAATCGTTTGCACCCATTTCTTAAACCACATGTTGGTAATCTCGTTAAGCATCAGTGCGAATAGGATCGGAATCGGAAAGCCTATTATTAAACCGAGCAGATTGATCGCAATTGTATTACGCAGCACCTTAAAGAAATTGGTGTCAATAAAAAACTCTTTGAAATGCTCAAGTCCCACCCAGGGAGATTCATAGATACCAAGAAAAATATCGTATTCCTTAAACGCAATTAACAATCCGTACATCGGCACATAGGCAAACAGTAACAGAAAAAGAAGACCTGGCCAAACCATGCTTTGAATTTCAAGCTGTGCCTTTAATTTATCCCATCGGAGGGGCTTCTTGGGACTTTCCGAGCGGAGAGGCTTCTTGACATTCTCCCAGCGGACGTATTTTTTCTCAGTTGACTGAACGTTCTGCATCTGTCTATCCTCCATCCCTTTTGATGTAAGCGCTTTATTATCTTTAGTTATACCTTAATTTTACTACTTAAAAAATAGCTTTGTTTTGCTTTTGATACCATTATTTTGGTTGTGTGCAGTTGATAGATTTTAAATATGGTATACTTAACGACATAAACGACTGCCGACTATTGGTGAATAGGAGAATAAAACTGCCTATGCGAAGCAAAATTTTTAACAGCAGTATAAAGACAAAAATGACCTTGGCATTCATCATACTTATCGTGATCCCCTTCTCCGTCTTGTGCACGTTCAGCTATTACCAAACACAAAAAAACGTCCGAGACCAATTGCAGAGCAGCTCTCGGATTGTGCTCGATCAAATAAAATTCAATATGAAGAACAATATCGATATTGTGGAAAGTGTGAGCAACAATATAACATACAATGCAATGCTTCCGAGCTTCCTGCAAGCGCCCTTCGATTTGGAAGCGGATTCAATGGAAACGTATCGGAAGGATATCGTACCGCTTATTAATTACGCACAGCTCTACCACAAGGTTCAAATCCAGGGCATCCAAGTTTTTATAAGAAATTACAGTATTCCTGAAGGCTACGGCATATTTTATCACGATCGCATGATAGCAGATGAAGCATGGTATCAGGCGTTTTTGCAATCAGAGAAGAAATCCATGTGGCATCACCACGATATGACCTATTCCTATTTGCAAAAAATTTATTCCATTAGCGGCGAGTATTTAGGAATGACCAGCGTTAATTTGCTGCAGAAGGAGCTGTTCCAGCCCATTGCGAACATGTCGCATGGAACGAATGACTTATTTATACTCGACCAGCATCAGAAGTTTTTGTTTCATAAAAGTGAGAAGTCAGATACAGAAATGCAAGCTTATTTAGAAAATCGCAGCACCGACAAAGCATCAGTAAGACAGGGCAACTCCCTGTTTCTTACCGAGCCGTTTCCTGAGCTGGGCTTATTCATTGGCATGAACGCTCCGGTCCCGATGACGTTCGGATCTATTGAAATGCTTACGACTATATCCTATATTGCCGTGCTGCTCCTTCTAATTGCCTGTTTTTATTTTGTGCTCAAGCGCGGGATGTCCAAAATTTACAAAAGCATCCGGTTCATGGACCAAGCGATACAGAATGGCTTCCAAACAAGCATACCGGTTGACCGAAATGATGAATTCGGCGTGATCGCCGAAAAATTCAATACACTTCTAGGAAAAATCAGCACCCTTATGAAGGATATGATCAAAAAAGAACTGATGCACAAGGATGCGCAGCTAAGAGCACTGCAGTATCAAATCAATCCGCATTTTATTTACAATACCATTGACATCTTCAGCGCCAAGATGGAGCTTGCCGGTCTGTATGAGGAGTCAGAGGCATGCGCCGACTTTGGACAAATGCTCCGCTATAATGCGGCAGGTGTCTCTATGTCAGTCACAATTAAATCCGAAATCGAATATTTGAACAACTATATCAATCTCCAGATGCTAAAGTATAGTGACCACATTCAAATGTCATACGATGTGCCGGAGCATTTGCTTCATTATAAAATCGTAAAATTCATCCTGCAGCCCATCGTCGAAAACAGCATCAAGCACGGTTTTATCGCAGATCAATCTCTCCTGATTGAAACTCGAATCGTAGAGGATGAACAGAAGCGGATCAAAATCATCATTGCAGATAACGGCGCCGGCATCGCAAGCGATCGCTTGAAGGAGCTGAACGACCGCTTTCAAAGTGATGACCATACCTTCAACAGGAAGTCTGACAGCGATGGCATCGGCTTGGTGAATATTAATGAAAGAATGAAGCTTTTCTACGGGGATCAATATTATATTCAGATGGAAAGCTCCTTAGGGAAAGGCACAACAACTCTATTAACCGTTCCATATCAAACGGGGGAATGAACATGTATACGGTAATGATCGTTGACGATGAACAGCTCATTTGCGAAGGGATCCGATCGAAGCTGATCCGCATCAACCATCCTAAAATATCGCGGATTGAACTCGCCTACAATGGCGTTCAGGCGATGCGGCTCGCACACGAAATCCAGCCTGACATCATCATTACGGATATGAATATGCCAGAGATGGACGGCCTTACGCTTATCAAGCAATTATCGCTAGCTAACAGCGAAATATTCTTTATCTTCATCAGCGGACATGGAGACTATAACTATGTCCGGGAAGCCTTTAAATACGGTGCCGTCGATTACCTGCTGAAGCCGATTAGAATTTCCGAGTTGGAAAAACAAATCAACATAGCAATCAGTAAAGTGAAGGAACGAAGCGAGCTCGAGGAGTCTTCGAAGAAGCAGCCCGAGCTGCATCGCAAGCTTGTCTTAGATGCCATATTGAACGTAACAATAGGAAATAGTGCCGTAACGGAGGATGAGCAGTTGTCGAAGGAAATGAACCGGATATTCATTCATCCTCGTTACTGCATCAGCCTGCTGCGCTTGGATTCAGACACTCAGCTTACTAGATGGATCGATTCGATAGAGGCCCTTCTCAAGGATGAGCTGAAGCAAAGCGGCAGCGCGGAGCAGCTTCATTTGATTGTAACCAAAAATGTAACGGAGCATATCATTCTTATCTTAAATATGGATGAAGCGTTAACGAAGGAATGGCTTATTTCTTATTTGCATCGGTCAATTGAGGCATTGAACCGCAGCATGAGCCTTGCGGCTGCTGCATCGATCAGTGAAATCGGCGATTCAATCAGCGAATTAAATCAGCTGTACAAGCAAGCGCATAAGGCTCTCTTCTATCGATTCCTATATGAGAATTATCGCGTACTCGAGCTGAAGCATGCCAAGGAGGCTTCATCGGAATTCAAGCTATCCAAGCAGCAATTCGAGGAGATCCGGGGGCAAATTCAAGCGCTGGGAGCGATGAATATCGCAGTCTTCATCGACAAATGGTTTGATCTGCGTTCACAAGACACTGCATCTGTCGAGCATATGAAGAAGCTATATGAGGTTATGCTGTCAGAAATTCATCATTCTATTAACGGTCAGCTCATATTTGATGATCAGGAGAAGCTGAAGGATTTCGATGAGTTTCATAGCCTGTCCAGCTTGAAGGATTATATGAAGGGTTATCTCTTTCATGTCAAACGAATGATTACCGAAAGCTCTGCCAATGATCGAACAGTGATCGATATTGCCAAAAGCTTCATTAAAGAAAACTATCATCGGAATATCAATTTAACAGATGTCGTCAATCTATTATCTATGAACTATTCCTATTTTAGCCGGCTGTTCAAGGATGAAACAGGAATGAACTTTACGGCCTACATAATGAAGCTCCGGATGGAGGAAGCCAAACGACTGCTGAAGGATCCTACGAATCGAATTAGCGAAATCTCGGGCCGAGTCGGTTACGATAACTACTACCATTTTTCCAGAGCATTTAGAAACTATACAGGGATGTCGCCGAAGAACTACCGCGATGCAGCCCCGTTTTAAGTAAAATAAAAAAAGAGGCTCGCCTTATTTGGCGCTTTGAGCCTCAATATCGCTATTCTGATAAATTCCCAGCGCCCGCTGCATCTTATCCATATAAGCCGGACTATTGCCCGAGCACATAAACCTCACATTCCCGATTCCGCTTCCATCCATCATGCCGTAACGGCTAAGCAATGCTGCCAGTCGCTTCACTGTCCCGGCATTGCCGTCAACAATTTGAATATGCGGCGGCAACATTTCACGCAGTAAATTCTTATAAAAAGGATAATGAGTGCAGCCAAGAACGACAATACCGTAATCCTGCAAATTATAGCCTGCAAGCTTGTCTCTGAAATAGTTGCCCATAATCTCCCTGTCAAACTCCAGCTTCTCGCAGTAGCTTACGAGCTCCGGCAGCGGCAAGGAATCTACGATCCTCTCCTCGTCAACCCGGGATACGAGCGCATAATACTTGGACTGCATCAGCGTTAACGGCGTAGCAAAGACGAGTACTCTTCTGCCTGTCAATCGGTTCATCTCAACCGTTGGCTTAACAGCTGGCTCCATACCGACGATAGGAAAGGAGTAGCGCTCCCTCAGCTCTGTAATCGCAATGCTTGTTGCTGTATTGCAGGCTACGACAAGGGCATCCAGCCCTTCCCTTACCATAGCCTCTATTGATTCTAAAATATAGGCTCTGACATCATCCTTCGATTTGGTTCCATAAGGGACATGCAGCGTATCCGCCATATAAAGATAATTCTGAGTCGGCAGCCTCTTAAGGGCTTCTGCAAGAACTGTTAATCCTCCAATGCCCGAATCAAAAACACCGATTGTCATCTGTCATCGATTCCTATCAGCAGAAATTAATCAGTCAGCAGTACATCCCGTTCAATAAAATCATTCTTTCATCAATGAACTATTGCTACTCCATTATACCATATGTTGGAATTTATATAATGTCGTTTCGCTCCGATTTTTACTCATAGTCGAGCGGTGGAAGTGCTAACCCCTCTCACTATTCAAACAACTTCATTTTGATGTACCCCCCCCACCTCTACCTACATAACAACATCAGAACTCCTAGACAGCCTTCTAAGGCACGCTTAAATCCCACCCATCCATTTTTTCACTCACTCCTATCCAAGCTGTTCATAAGTCCATACAGCCCCTCTCTTACCATTATTTCCTTTGTCAAAAAGCATACTTTATGACAATGTCATAGTTTGGGCCGATGGCAACAACTTCCCCTAAAGTTCTCTCAGCGTTCTTTAATGCATCTGAGAATGCTTGAAATTCATTTTTCTCGGTAAGAACAGCTAGTGGTTCAGGCATTGGCACTAAATCTATTCCATCGGGTTCAAAGATTGCAATTTCCTTAATTTGATCCACCGACAATTCTGCCATCGGCAGATCTTCATCAACTACTGAATTCTCGGCAGAAGTTTCTGACGCAGCGGGGTGGCCTAATGTAATCTTGTTAAGAAGGAGCTGTCAGCTGCGCAACTCCCCTTACATCTTCACAAAATAAGGATATTTGATACAAATTATCCGGACTAAACTAGAATAACTTTTAGTCTCAAGTCTTTAATTAAATAATATTAGAGAAGTATCATCTACTCTAATTCCGTTATGAGGAGCGTCATTTGCTGTTTGAATTGTAATAAGTGCGCCCCTTGTTCCAGGAGGTGATACAGCAAATAGTTCATGATATGTCCATCCGCCTTCATGGTTAACATTCTGAGATTCAGCTACTGCTACAAAAGATTGCGGAGCACCAAGATTTTGATTATTTCCATCACGAAACTGCAGGGTTACTGTTGTTTGTGAATTAAATGGATCGTCAATGTCACCAGGAGCTCCCAGGTTGGTAGCCAATCTATAAACTCTTTTTCCGCACAGTCCGCTAAAAATGGTCTGGCTAATACTTTCGTTAGGATCTAACTCCACTAAAAATGTACCTGAATGCGCACGAACAGGTCCTGGAGCAGTATGACTAGAAGTGTTAGCAAGAACGGTTGGTGTTCCTGTAAAAGTCCACCCTGCAAGAGTCCCTGTTTCAAATCCGCCATTAATTACTAGATCTGTTCTAATAGGATCGCAAGGAATAGGTCTTACACCCATAATGAACACCTCCTTTCTATGAACAGATAATTTAGTTTATTCATATTTCTAAAATTGTGTATTGTGTGTATCTTATTTTGCAAAAATATCTATTAGTCTATAAATGCTACACAAGTGAATGTGTCAGTTAGGCCATTGTTTAACCTTAGTTTTTTGATGATTGAACCAATCTGCACAATTCCACCCCTAAAGCGACATTATTAACGTTATATCAAGATTTTATTTGCAATAAAAGTGGATAAACAGCCCTTAAACCAAGAACATACTTAACACGTTTGTTTAGTCTAAACTGCCCGTTAGCTTCCCCCCCCCTGGTATGAACTATACCTCAAATTGACGTCAGCCGCGGGGAGCAAATTGCGTCAGATTAGGGTCAAGAGTTTGATCGGAAACATAGATTAGATTGGTTATCGGGTTAGAGTCTGCGCCAGTTGGATTTGAGAATTGGGCAAGGGTCAAAGTAGCCAAGACGGTATTACTGACTCCGTCGATGACAGATACATTGATGCTGTCAAGGTTTGGAACATAAATCCGGTTGGTCACCGGATTGGCTGTTATACCAAATAGAGCCGGACCATCGCCAACTGTGACAGTAGCTATAATGTTGTTACTCGCCCCATCAATCACCGACACATTATCACTATTGAAATTGCCCACATAGATCCGATTGATCGACGACGGTGGTCTCGGCGGTCTTATTCCCACGGAAATTTTCCTCCCTTAGCTGCATAATAGTCTATTCATATTCCACACATTCGGAAAGGCAAGGGCTGAATCCCATACTACTAAATATTTTCTGTTGTAAAACCGGCCTATGCTTCTGCAAATTTCACGGGTGGAACCGCAAAGTTGGCTGTTTCACTTTCGACGCTAAAGTTTTACATCGACACCTCTCGGCCGATCGCCAACAGTAACAGTGGCAACGACGGTATTGGTGGAACCGTCAACCACGGAAACGTTATCACTATACCAGCCTCCAGGATCAGTCAACCGTATTCATAATGAGGGATTAACTGCTATACTGGTAGGGTTGTCGCCAACGGTGATAGTGGATATGACGGTATTGGTGGAACCGTCTATCACGGAAACGTTATCGGTGATTTGATTTCCTTCATAGATGCGACCGAATACTGGTGTTGGAGCTGGCGTCGGTGTAGGTGGTTTAGGTGGTCGTATTCCCATGAAAAAGATTCCTCCCTTAACTGAACGTTAGTCTATTTATATTCCGTATCAGCGGAAAAGTATGGGCTGAATCCCCTGCCTCTAACATTCTGTAAAACCGGCCCATGCTTTTGCAAATTCAAAAGGCCGGGTGAGTACTCTGCTGTACATTTGCGGATCGTCCTTCAGATAGGACGGCATCGTATGTTGGTGACGACTGTTGATTTCAAGAATCCAGACTTTTAGTTTCGGGTCTACCGTGACGTCAATCCCCACATCGCCGAAAGGTCCGTATTTATGGTCGATCAGTTGACAGGCTGTCGTGCAGATCGAGATGATTTCCTCTTCTTTTTGGAGCGCCTCTTCATCATTGAATTGAAAGACCGTTCGCAGAGCATCCCTGCCCAAACTGATTGAGCTTACATCATTCGTATAGAATCTTCCGTCTTCGCCATAACGCGCGATCACGCCTGAGCAGGCCCACTGCTGGCTGCCGTCTTTTTGCATGATGACCCTGAAATCAACGTTTTTATTTTGATGCGTCAAAGCAACGGACTGTTGGATCAAATACTTTCTGCCCTTTGACATGCGCTGGAGAAATGCCCACGCTTTGATTTCGTTATTTATGAATGTCATCCCCATGTACCGGTCTATAAAAAGATAGCCGCCCAGCGTCTTTTCCAGCTTCATAATCCCATGTCCCATCGAACCATTGTTCGGCTTCAGATAAACCGATCCGTACAAGTCCAGCATTTTTTTCAAGGTTTGCAGGTTATCCAACAATTTGGTGTTTGGCAAATGGTCGCGAATAAAAGGATTGGAGCGAGTAGACTCCCATAATTCCCATTTGTTCAAAAAGTAAGGATTGAAAATTTTTCTATCCGTATGCGTAATCAAATCGTCATAGAGCCTGCTTTTGTTGACCCTTATTCTCCTGTAGATTACACCGGGGTAGTGGAAAACTCCTTTGGTCCATGGAGTCTTGTCCCCATCGGCCTGCGGGTTGTAATAATACCCTTCAACGGTTTTATTCCTGGGATTGATCCCATCTACGGAAAATAGATAAATAAGCCCCTTAATCGATTGATAATTCGTAAAGTAATTCCGATATTCGTTCAATAATTCGGGGGTGAGCCCCTTTGTGGAAATTAATAGCGCGATTACAGGTCCGAGATGAAGATCTTTTCCAACGGTATACATTTCATAGGGCAGCGTATCGGGGAACGTAACCTCAGTTTTTAAATGAACGGACAATCCGATGGAATCCTTCGGTTGATGTTCGCTAATTCCCACTTGTACCATTTTTTTCCATGCGCCGAAATGCAGCACTGCCGAAGGAGGGATAACAACCTGCCGGGGAAGCAGGATTTGGTTGGGCTTCAGCCCAGGGATCCATTTGATATACAACCGATTCACCCTCTTCTTGGATGATAGTAGTTCAATAACATGAGCCATAGATATGGATGGTTGCCCAATTATTCATGATTAAGAAATGACCAAGTATGCGTTTAGGTTGCCTGTGGAAACGATACGCCTCCTTTTTCGGCACAATAACACAGTATTTGTCTGCTGTTGTTATTGCTTGGACGAATGACGGAGGTCAAATGCCTGAATGTAACGAAATGCTATACGACGTAACCAGCCAGAATGAAAGAGACCTATTTTCGTTGAATCGCGCAACGTGAATGCGTCAGGTACCAAACAACCAGTAATCCCTAGGCAGGGTGAACGGTGAGATTAAACTAGAGTGTATTTCGTACAGCAGAAACCTGACATCCCGCACCGAACGGTGCGCTACGTTGCACATATGCATCAGAATCACGCCAAAAGTTACTCCAAAGCGTCGAATCGCCCCATTTAGCTGCATAAAGTGCAATGTAGCTAGCGAATGAGGCGACAGATGACGGTTCTGTTGCAGAAAATGCAACGTAGATAAGCCGGTTCTTATGTCTGATAAAAGTTTACCTAATCATAATTTCGTGAGCGTCAAATAGTCCCCACCTAGCGGCGGGAGCGAGATTTAACCTATAATCAAGCTAGCTGTTCAGACGGCAGCTTGCCGGTAGAGTATCAGACCATGGCAGCAGATCGTCCAGCGCCTGCGGATTATTCGGATCGTCAAGACCGGTCTCCCCCCCTTGGACAGGCGTAACGAGGGAATGAGAGGGCAAAGACCTGTTGAGACATGGGAGTGAGCCAAGGGCGGCATGGAGAATGCGTGCAGTATATGGAAGGTTATGGGATTTCAACCTCCCCCTCTATTTCCTCACGATTTCATGTTGTCCTGGTCTTTAACAAGGGTTCTCGTACTATCTCTCTGTATTTCTAGCAAGGGCGAAATCCTGCGAATAAGCTAGCATTCGTGAGAAAACTAAATCGTACCGAGGGAGTTAAATGATTAATTATAAAAGGATGCCAATACCTTTTAGTTTGCAGAAAAAATAACTAAACCGAATGGAGTGCTTAAATTCCCTCCGTTTAACTCACTTACTAGTGCTGGCATTGTAGGGTTGGAAATATCATAAATTGTTATATTATTGCCATTAAGATTTATCACGTAAAGAATGTTACCTGTAATCGCCAATTCAGTAGGACCATTTAAAACTCCTGCACCAAACTCCGTCACATGTGATGGAAGCGAGGGATTCGAAATGTTGTAAATTTCCACCGTGTTGCCGCCGGCGAATTGGAAATTCGCTACATATAACGTGTTTCCTGTAATAACCAAACCGATCGGGTTACTCAAATCTGTTGCACCAAACTGCGTGATATTAGCAGGCATTATCGGATTGGAAATATTATAAATTTCTACAGTTGCATCTCCCGAATTTGATACATATAGAATATCACCTATAATAGCTAATCCGTTCGGACCATTCAATTCTCCTCCGCCAAACTCTGTCACACGTGCCGGAAAAGTTGGATTGGAAATATCATAAATCTCTACATTATCATCATTAAGATTCGTGACATAAAGCGTAGTTCCTGTGATAGCCAAGGCATTAGGATTATTTAACTCTCCCTCACCAAACTGCCTAATTCTCACCGGCATTATCGGATTGGATATATTATAGATTTCTATAGCTTGATCGCCGCCTGCATTTGCAACATAAAGTGTTGTACCTGTAATCGCCATTCCGCTTGGTGCGCTTAATTCCCCGGTACCAAATTGCCTGACAGGTGCAGGGGATAAAGGATTACTAATATCATAAATGGTTATATTCGCAGTCCCAATATTTGTCACGTAAAGAAATCTGCTTTCTCTTGGAGGTCTAATTCCCAAACAATATCACCTTCTTATTTAAATTTGTACTCCTATTTCGAAAGACATTCAGTGACAGGGTGATTCTGGTTTCTAATAAATATCTATATTCAATAAAAATGATTTTGAGTGAGTCATCTCTCCCGATGAACTCGAAATGGGCATATGAAGGGCGAAGCAAGTCTTTCCTCATAAGAGCAGCGAAGGACTGCCAGGTTTCTTTGTGATGCCGATGTTCCCTTTGACAACAATCAGGCCGAACGTGATCTGCGCATGGTGAAAGTGAAGCAAAAGGTGTCCGGAACATTCCGTATGATTTTCGGAACGAAGGTTTTCGCCAGACTGCGCAGCGTGTGTGATATGTTGTAAACTTAATCATCAAATTTCCAGTTAACTAATTTCATTTCTTGCCCCCAATTTCTATACATTACCTGACATTGAGAACTTGATATAACTTTGCTTTGGACACTCCGGTCTGCTCAGTTATTTCTTAGCAGCTGCACGCCACTCCACACTATCGTTACCCGTTAGCTTAACAATTTACGTTCATTGTACGTTATGTAATCTAGATAACAAGTTATAAGTCGGACTGACCTCCCATGTTTCATACGGAACAAAACACTTTCCTTTCATAGCATCAAGTGTACGAGACTTTTGCTGAGGACGAGTTATGAATTGGTCAATGTTCAATTCGTCCAGTTGGATATACCTTGCTTCTAGAATTTCTTCTGGTTGAATTTTAATATCGCCACTGACGTACTCCGCATTAAACACTACTGTTAAAACATGTTTAGTTGCATTATAATACACGCCTGTTATGCCGATAGGACGGATTACAATGCCAGTCTCCTCTAGAAATTCCCTACGAACAGCCTCTTCTAACGATTCACCTATCTCTACATTTCCTCCTGGCATTTCCCATGTATCTGAACGCCAGTGCGTCCTTAGTAATAAAACTTCACCATTTTCGTTTTTTAACTAAAGCGGAAACAGAAATAATATGTTTAGGTTGTTCATGTACCATTTCGGTCTCACCGCCCAAAGAAAATATTACGTTCTTAACGTTAAAATTCGGCACAATCGCTGTAATCCCTTGTTGAAATTTCCTATCCTTTACTTTAACAGATAACAAAAGAGGGGCTACTGCAAGCAAGCTCCTCTATCGTGTCCTGTGTGGAATCAGAAAATAATTTCTTCAATGACTGCAATAGCCTTAGATTTTGATAAGTTTATGTAGTCTCTAATGTCATCAAATTTATATACTTCAAGTTCGCAATTCTTATTTTTTTCTATAATTTCAAAATCTCCGTACATTTCTTCAATAAATTTCTGTATGTCGTCTTGAGTTACATCATCTATTTCTCTCGGGAGAGCAGCAATCTCCAACCAATCTTTTAGGTAACCCATATCATAATAACAAAGCAATTTTGTATTCATTTTTCTAAAATCTGAGTACCAACTTTGTAAAAAAGTCGAGTCTATATCTTGCTTCTGTTTCAATTCATATGGGTAATAGATATACTCCATCCACACGTTATCGGAAATTAAATGAGTTAAATATCCTAATGAGTAGTCATCCTTTATATCTGATAAGTATGTATCAATGTATCTGTGATAGTTTACCTGCCTAGTTCTCTTGTCTACATCTCCTTCGAAATAATGAGTAATAACTTTCCTCTCAAATGAAAAAGCAGCATCAGGCGCAATTGAACCAATTAAAAAATCTCTTTTGTTTTTTACATCAAGGCTAGAAGCGACCATCTCACCAATTAGTAAATGCATCAACCGCGAACCCATAAAACCCCTCCTCAGTCCACATTTTACCATGCGATTAAAGTTATAACTAACCTGCCCGTTAGCTCAACAAAAAGGCAGCCGATCGTATTTGGCCGGCTGCCGCGGTGTTGTTATTCAGCTATCGTACCCGTTAGCGGAGTTGCTTATTTCTTGGTTACGTCCGCCGTCGCCTGAGCTGGATAGGAGAGGTCAACCGTCCCGTTAGGTATTTTTATGCTTACTTGGTCACCTACCAAGATAGCATCGTAATCTGTTTTGTCCACTGAAAGCCAGATTGCGTTTGGTTGAGCTTCCTCCAATATTTCGCTAAGTGGCACTTCGAGGTTAGCGACCTTGTCTCGGACCACCAAGATTCTCCCATCCTCTTTCGTAACAACAAAACCTTTTCTAAAATCCCAAATTTTACCATATCGGTCACTGTTGTTGTTGTTAGATGAGCATCCTGTTGCCAAAACCAGGACGGCAAAGAGTAAAATAAACATTTTCTTCATAGTCGCTCTTCCTCCAAGTTAAGTAATTACTACAACAATATAAACGGGCTGAAATAGTGAAATGTTTCTCAGAGGAACAATGCAATATTTGTAATCTTCCCCAGTTATTTTGTTCAACTTTAATTTAAAATCGTGCAAAACTGCCTGTTAGCTGAATAGCCAAGAACAGAAAAGCTGACTGTTCACGCAGTCAGATCTTTATTTTATTCAACTCTTATTTCTCGATAGCATCTATTACAAGATCCTTCTCTTCACACCATTCAATAACTAATTCCTTTATCTTTTTTTCTTTGAATTCATACCATTGTTTTTCGACATCATGTTCTCTGATCCTGTCTTTAAATCTTCTAAATGCCCCTCTTCCTTGAATTGCTCCAAACAATTCTTCTCGAACCTCTACTTCGCTTAATGTCCCGATAAATTCTTCTACAATTTCATACTCATGGTACTCGTTTCTTAATGTGAAATCGAGGTAAACCTCGTGTTCATCCTCTATAATTTTTATTGCTTGTTCAATGTTCTCTCTTTGCCAATCTGGATATTTTTCAAGTGGCTCTTCATCTTCAGCCGCTCTCATCTCGTCTCTCAATAATGTTATAACTTCTCCTGTCTGGGTGTTTATAAAGGTAAATGTCTCATCATTTGAATTTCAATTTCATTAATTAGATCATCTAATTTTACCGCTGCTTTTTTCTTCATTTCATACCTGTCCATTCATTGAAATCCCTTCTACAATACAGTTTATTTAAAATACCTGAATAAATCAAAGAGGAGCTTCTTTAGAAAATGTAACTCCTCCTCAACAATTGTTTCCGTTAGTTCAATCATTTTCTTCACCCTTGTTAGATTAAGATATAAAAACATCGCTAATCTCTGCTAATCCATAATCATATCAACAACTTGTTTCGCGAACGCAGCATAGGATTCTATTAGGTCCGGACTTTGATCAATAGCCCACCTGAGGTTATCGAAAGCCTTTAGTAGCAGCAAATGCCTCATGTCAGCAAGGTCTTTTACACTTATTCCGTACCCGTCTAAAAACGCTTTGAGTTCCTCAATATTTGGGCCTTCTTCTAGTCCTAGTATTTGGTACTGCATCAATTGAATAACAGCTCCATGCGGTACCACACTTACTTCTGCATTGCCCCAATCCAGCAATATAACTTGGTTTGCCTGACTGACAATCGTATTTTTTAAAGAGATATCTCCATGATTTAAACCGAAGTGGAAAGTTTCTTTCTTCAAATTCTCGAACAGTTTTCTTACTCTCTGGGATTCCATCTGAGTGATTACTCCAAGCTTAATCAAGCGATCATACTCCGTCAAACTATTGATATTATACTGCACATACCCATGCCAACTGCCGTCTGATCCTGCATGAGAAGGTGACTGAAACTCACCAAGGACTGGGTCAATCAGATTTCCTCCAACTCCTTTCACTTGAATCGAATGAAAAAGCTTGGCATATTCGCCAAGCTGCCTCCAAACATCGGACTTGAGAACCGTACTGTCTAACCCGTTGTCGCCATGTATAAAAGTTTGAATCATATATGCTGTTTCATCAACTATACCAATGGACAACACCTCAGGTCCAGGAATGCCAACTGTGACTGCTTGCTCGATACACCATTTTTCTTTGATAAAGCTTGGAAATGTATCTTTATCGTTCATGCGGACAACGACTTTACGACTTTCCGTTTCGGCTACGCAAACCTGATTTACGATACCTTTACCTATAATCCGGTATGATGTTTTTACTTGTTCCAGAAGAAAATCGCCTGCAATTCGTTTAGCTTGTGTAACTACGGAGTCTTCCATAATTTCTTTCATCCCCTGTCGTGCTTCAACGAGCTCTACGTTTTAATATAACTCTGACCGTTCACTTAATGGCAGATCGCGCTTTTGGTCCTAAACTACCGCTGTTTTATTGAACTAACGTACCCGTTAGCGTAACGAAAGAACGCCACGACGACATTCTAATGTGTGCTGAAATAATGCTCAATGTCATATTCACGCATTATAAGTTGATTTTGATTGTCATTGAACTTGTATAACGAGGTAGTGTGTTACACAATATTAAAAAGGATGTGCATAGCGTATGGATAAAGAACTGATGAAGGGTAGCATCGATATTTTAATTTTGTCAGTTATATCAAGGCAGGATACATATGGATATGAGATTATACAGAAAATAAAAAGTAACAGTGACGACAATTACAGCATGAGTGAAGGTACACTGTATCCCGCATTAAAACGGCTCGAAGGGAAAGGGTATCTCCAATCTTACTGGGGAGAATCGGATGAAGGTGGACGTCGTAAGTTTTATCGGATTATTGAAAAAGGGCAAACACAACTCATGCATAAGCTACAGGAGTGGAAGACGATCACGAAGCTAATTGAATCAGTATCGGGGGGAATGGCATGAAGCGACTCGAATTATACACTAATAAAATTGTTGAGGGTCTTGGGGTATCAGTAAAAGAAAAAGAAGACATGTTTGCTGAAATGTTAGATCATCTGAAGCAACTCAAGACGCAATACATGAACAAAGGCTATGGAGAAGAGGATGCAGAAAAGTGTGCAATCTACGATTTTGGTGAGGAGAAGGAACTGCGAAAAAATTGGCTGTAACCATTAATCCTTATCATAGGTTATTTCAAGTATTACTATGGGTGGTAGCAGTGATTTACTCAATCGTCGTGTTTAAAATCTTATTTATCGGGACAATTTCAAGATTGATGTATGGAGAGTTCAGAAACTATGGGGTTACATATACATTTAGCGAGAAATTTGGAGGTTCTCTAAATATTGTCCCATTTAGATCGATATTGGAGTATCTTATTCATCATAACAATTATAATCTCGATATTATTTTTAATAATCTAATTGGAAATATACTTTTGTTCGTTCCTTTTGGCTTACTCCTTCCTTTGTTGGCAAAAAAGACACTCACACTTTCTAGAGTTATCTTTATATCAGTCTTGGTAACCGTACTGCTTGAAGTTATTCAAAAAATTTCGAGTCTTGGAGTCGCAGACATTGATGAAGTTCTTCTACATACAGTTGGAAGTATGACTGGGTTTGGTTTTTATCAATTTATAAATATGGGATGGAACGCTTGGAGAATTAAGCAATATGAGAGGAAACAAATCCGACTGTAAAAAATCCCTTAGTAAATTAAAGCTTATTTCAATAATATGAGTTACATACAAAGACACCTACTTCATATAGAGGTAGGTGTCTTTGCTTTCCATATAATATCCTTCTCTGAACCGTGAGCGACAAAGAAATCAAACAGTTTTCTCGGAAATTATTGTGTTTCATATAGTTTCCATTTTCCCTTAACTCGTATGTAAATATAGTCTGCGCTAGCCACACCCTCCTTTAGATTAATGCCTAAACTACTATAATCAATGCTTACAATAACGACTTCATCAGCAATCTTATCCAAACCAAACCATTCTGTAACTGCTTTAACCCTTGTGTTATCAAGTGTTAATCCTTTAACTGCCAGAATATACGGCTCATGTCTTTTCAAACCATCTGAAAAAACATCAGGAGCGTAGATGGTACTCAATCTTTTCTTTTCATCTTTGTCTTTTACTGCTTTAAGATAAGTCATAATTGTTTGTAATAGACTGCCTTCTACACCAACGACCTTAATGTTTTCAAGATCTAACTCGCCTTTACGCTTCGTTTTCTCTAAAATTCCTTTTTCTTTTTCTTCATCTGATTTTGTTTCCTCAGTGCTTGATGGTGCAATTGACGGTGTGTTGTTAGCGTTCTGAATATTTTTCACATCTGTTATTGATGACACGCTTTGATTCATTGGTGATGGTGTGCTTAGATCTGATAGCGGCGAGGTAATATTCCCCTGCGCATTTGAACAAGCGGTTAATAAGACAAATTGAACTATAATAACCAACCCTATTTTTTTCATAAGCATAGCACCTCGACATTAAATTAAAATCAAATTCCCCTTAGATAAACAATAGATAAAGTATTCCAAAGGATATAGCTTTTGATTCTTATACTGTCAGTAGCTTAGTTCGTGTAATAAGCGACTTTGGTCACGGAATCATGGGAGAATTAAGGATATGATACAACAACCAAAATAATAGAAAGGGGATACAACAAGTAATTAATATTAATATAACAATAACTTTACCTTTTATTTGTTTCTTCATTTATAACCTCCGCATAAGCAAATATCTTAGTTCCTTCCTTGACGAATAATCGTGAAGCTTTATTGCGTTAAACTTCCCCTTAGCGTAATGAAGCAGCCGATCATTGTGGTTGGCTGCTTCATTGTTTTTATTGAATGCTATCGTACCCGTTAGCGTAACACTCGTTTTTTAAGCCTTATTCCATGCTTTGTAATATTCATCAATTGTTTGATATCGATCGCCTTTTGCAGCATTGACAGCTTTTAGAGCTGTCAAATATTGCTTCTCAGAAGCTTGCCATTTATCAAATGAACGATCAATTCCGCCTCCAATCAGTTGAAATGCAGTAGCCCCCATTAAAAAGACATTTGACCTTTCATCAATCTCTGCACCTAGTTGAAATTCTTCAGGCGACATATACCGACTTGAGCCCCACATGCGTCCCAATGTATTTAATATGGGTTTTTTACGATAAAATTCAATGTCGCAAATCATAGTCCGTTTTGTAATAAAGTCGTACATTATACATCCATCATAAAAATCAATAGCGATATAACCACATTTGTTTGCATGTATGTGAAATAATAATATGTCCTTGTAAATACCCAATTTTTCTTCGAGCGGCAAAGATATGAATTTACCAAAAAAACTATATTGTTTGCCCATACATTCGCCTTCAAACCACTCAAAGACAGTAAGATATCCCCCTTTTATCTCCTTGTGTTCAATCATATCAATAAGCTTGGGATGACGTAAATCTTCGTAAACAGATACGGTTGATTGAAGTCGATTTATTGCTTCATCAATACTTACATTACTTTCTAAAGTTGCTGCACCCGCCATCTTCAAGAATAGCTTATTGTTTTCGTTCTGAACTCCAAAGCATAAATAGCCAGAATCCTGCTTATCGAAGACAGTAAAGACCCTGCCATACTCGGATAGAAAATCAAAATCAAAATCTTCTTTCAATTCAAATGATACGCCATCGATTATTTTTGTTATCATTTCTACCTCCTAAAAAAATTTGATACAAATTACCATACCAAGAATAGCTACCATCATTCACTTAGTAGAGGAGTTTTTTATCCTGCCTATTACTTCAATAAAAAAGCAGACTGTCGCTGCAATCCGCTTCATTCCACTATTGTTACCCGTTAACATTCCTGTAGGTGTTAGTAGATCCGATTTGCAGAAAAACGAACGCCTCGCTAGGATGAGTATGTACTGGGTTGAAGCCCTCAGAACTCACCTTAGGAGGCGTTATCATGAAGTCTAGACTAATTAAAGCTCAAAATCAACGTGTAGAACGTGTTTCCACTTCTACTCTTGTCATTGGCATCGACATTGCCAAGGAGAAACATGCTGCTCAAGCTATTAACTTTCG
>NZ_JAVIFU010000070.1 GCF_031157315.1 Paenibacillus sp. LHD-38 | reverse complement strand
CGCTCTTACAGGAAATTGGGCTACGGACTACATTCTCTACCAGTACTCTCAAACTGTCAAAGTTGAAAATCTAAGAAAGAGCGAGAAAACAGGAGAAAACATTACTTTATAGTGGGAGGTAGAAATATGTTCTTGCAGGAAGCTTGAAAGCAACTTCGCGTGATGAATTCGAGCATTGTCCAATACCATTATGATTCTCCCGGTTGGATAGACAGTCAGGACTTGTTTGAGAAACGCTAAGAATGACTCCACGTTGTATTGCTCGTCTTCTTTCCAGACGATCTTGCCTTCTACATAATCTAGAGTGGCAAGCAATTTTACGCCGTGATGCTTTCCGGTGTTAATGATCCGTTGCTTGACTTTGGCTAACCACGTCTTCTGAAATGCTTGGTAATCTCGAATCATGCTCTCATCTTCAAACAATAAATGATCAATTTCGCCGTTCTCGTATTTTTTAACCTTGGGAAGGTGGATTCGACAAACAATCGTTGCTTTTCTTCGTCAGCGGCCGCCAAGGTATAGGTAGGTTTTGTATAACTTAAATCCATACGGTGCATCAATTTAGAGACACCTCGGATCGAGTAACTCTACCCAAATTCGCGGCTGATGTAGTCTCCAATGAGTTGGAGTGTCCAATTAAACTTTGCTGTAAATCCGACATCATGCGGAACATGATCACAGATGGTTTTCTTCAACTGCTGTTGTTGCTCTTTTCTTAGCTGTTCTGGAGGACCAGGTGAAAACTTCATTTCTAAACCGTCCAGACCTTGCTTACGATACTGGCGCAAGTACGTATCGACCGTACTTTCCTTTCTGCCGATGCTTACTGCAATTGCTGCATTATCTTGGCCGAGAAGATGGAGACGAACCCTTTGGTAGCGTTCAAACATTCTTCTGCTTTTCTCATGCTAAACCTTTGTTCCACTTCTTGCAATTGCTGGTCAACAGTTTTCATCTTCATCACCCGAGTAGAATGGTCTCTACCTATTCGACGAGAATGGATAACAATTCCTTCCAAGTGATTTTAGTTCAACTTATATAGAAGCGAAGGACGCCATTTTAACAAAAATTATAGATGGGGAATTAAAAAGCTCATTACTAAAAGTCTCCGTTGTCCGAAACGATGTGCAGCGGGATATCCAGGAGAAGGCTGCCCGGGATTTGCAATACGACGTTTTTCATAAGCTACGCTTGCTCGGTTTTGCGTATTATGAAAAGCACCCCGTTGGAGAAACGCTCTCCTGCTACATAACGAAGTCTCTGCTGTCCAACAAATCTATCAGTCGTACTTACCCAAACTTATTCAGCAGATATTCCCATCACATCAGCAACAGTGTCCCTTATCTTGCCAAGAAGGCAAAATAGGGGGCGATTTTTATTTTACAGCTTTAATTTCAATGGCCAAATCTAAACTTACTATGGTTTTTTCGTAATGGTCAGGGGGGCTAGAATGAAAGAAACAACTCGAACAAAAGGTAGGAGGTTCAAAAAAATGAAAACTACGACCCCAGCCATGCCGGGTCCGAAGCTGGTCAAGAAGAGCGTGTTCCGGCGACTATCTGCGCAGTATCAGCTGTTAATGATGTCGATTCCGTTCGTTATCCTGATCATTGTGTTTCAATACGTCCCGCTCTGGGGCTGGATTATGGCCTTCCAGAACTATTCTCCGGGCAGGGGCATCTGGAATAGCCCATTTATCGGCTGGGACAATTTCTTATCTCTGTTTGGCGACGAACGCTTCTTCCTCGTCATGCGCAACACACTGGTGATGAGCAGCATGAGTTTGATTACCGGCTTCGCGGGCGCGATCGTGCTTGCGCTGCTGCTTAACGAGGTGCGCCATACGCTGTTCAAGCGGGCCATTCAGACAGTGACGTATATTCCCCATTTCGTCTCAATGGTTGTTATCGCGAACATCGTGATCACCTTTCTGTCTCCCGACGGATTCGTCAACAACATGCTAATCAAGCTTGGATGGATTGAAGAATCAGTCTTCATCATGGGAAAAGGCGAATGGTTCTGGTTCCTTAATACGATGGTCGGGCTGTGGAAGGAGCTGGGCTGGAGCACGATCATCTATCTAGCCGTGCTCGCTGGCGTCAATCCCGAACTGTATGAAGCAGCCGACGTGGACGGTGCGGGACGTCTGAACAAAATGTGGCATATCTCGCTTCCAAGCGTGATGTCAACGGCAGTTATTTTGCTGATCCTGTCACTGGGCTCAATCATTAACATCGGGTATGAATCGCAATTTCTGCTCGGCAACCCGCTTGTGCTTGATTATTCGGAAGTGCTTGATCTATACGCTCTTAATTTGTCGTTCGGTTCCGGGCAATATTCAGTCGGCATCGCGCTCGGGATCTTCAAGACGATCATTAGCCTGGTGCTCGTTATTAGCGTTAACGGCTTGGCCCGCAAAATGAGCGGGATCCGCTTGTTCTAAGGAGAGAGGAGGTATACACATAGTATGAGACAGTTCCGGGAAGCAAGCTTCGATACGCTGAATTACATCTTTTTGGCCATCATAGGGTTCGCAACCCTGTACCCGTTCATCAACTTGCTCGCCGTGTCGTTCAACGATCCGCTCGATACGATGAGAGGGGAAGTATACTTCTGGCCCAATCAATTTACGTTGGACAATTTCAAAGTTATTTTTCAAGAAGATGCGCTGTATATGGCGACCTTACGCTCCGTGCTAAGGACGGTCGTAGGCACCTTATTGTCCGTCGCCTGCACGACAATGCTTGCTTATACGCTGTCGCGCCGGGAATTCTTTTTGCGGAAATCAATCAACCTGCTCATGATTATCAGCATGTATGTCAGCGGCGGCATCATCCCTTCCTATTTGCTGATCAAAGGACTAAGCCTGACCAACTCATTCTGGGTTTACATTATCCCGGGGCTGATCAGCGTGTTCAACGTGATCATCGTACGGACCGCAATCGAGCAGCTGCCGGAGGGGTTGATTGAATCGGCGCGACTGGACGGCGCAAGCGAGTTCCAAGTGCTGTTCAGGGTTGTTATTCCGTGCAGTCTGCCCGTACTTGCAACGATCGTGCTGTTCACATCTGTCGGCCACTGGAATTCCTGGTTCGATAACTACCTGTACAACACGAGGGACAACTTGAATCTGCTCCAATTCGAGCTGATGAAGGTGCTGCTGCAGTCGACCAGCCAAATGGTCAACAATGCGTCCTCGACCGGATACATCGACAACGAGACGGTGAAGAACATTACACCGGAAGCGATCCGAGCTACCATGACGGTGGTCGTTACGTTTCCGATCCTGCTCGTCTATCCGTTCCTGCAGAAGTACTTCATTAAAGGGGTATTGATCGGGGCGGTCAAGGAATAATTTGAAATCGGCAGAGGTTTCTCTGTTGATATATAATTAAATAGAAGAGAGGGTGTCATCGATCTTGAAGAAAAAGTTAGCTGGAATTATCAGTATCGTTTTGGCGGTCTGCCTCACGGCGGGCTGCGCGAACAAGAATGACCCGAGCGGTTCGGCGGGGGAGGCTTCGAATTCGGCAGGCCCAATTGCGTATACGATGTCGACGATAGATTCCAAGTTGAAGTGGAACACGCCTGTCGATAAGCTGATCACGGAGAAAACCGGCGTATCGATTAATTATTTGCCGATTGTCGGCGACGAGGCTCAGAAGATGGACCTATGGCTGGCCTCGGGCGATTATCCGGATCTGCTGCACCTATCGCCGAATATGACGGGTAAGTACCGTGACGGCGGAGCTCTCCTTCCACTTGAAGATCTGATTGAAGAGCATGGCCCGAACATCAAGAAGCGGTTCGGCAAGCATTATGAGCTGCTGCGCGACAAGGATGGCCATATTTACTCTTTGTACGGCGTCAATCTGACGCAGGAAGCGCCGGCCAATTCCGCAGCTTCGTTCATCATTCAATACGACGTGCTGAAGGAAGCCGGTTACCCGGAGATCAAGACTCTGGATCAACTGGTCGATATTCTGAAAGATTACTATAAGAAGCATCCGACGATTGACGGCAAAGAGACGATTCCGTTCTCCGCTTATTGGGGCGGCTTGACGTTCGCTAATCCTGCGATCGCTGCGGCCGGCTTGCCGGATCAAGGGTTCAATATGATCGATGAGAACAATAACGTTAAGTTTGCACTGACAGAAGACTTTGCAAAGCAGTATTATAAGTTTCTAAACAAGCTGCAGAACGAAGGGCTGCTGGACAAGAACATCTTCGGTAAAGGGGAAGAGAACCTCGCGAAGATCGCGCAAGGACGCGTGTTGGCCGAGTTCATGCCGGGCTGGCTGCTGAACAATGCGGAGAAATCCATCGTTGCGGCAGGCAAACTGGAGCGCCAATATGCCAAGCTTCCGCTATTCCTCGATGAGAATACGGAAGACCGCAGCTTTGTCGTCACGCCTACCGGCTCCAGCAGCAACTGGGCGATCAGCAATAAAGCGGATAATCCTGAACGTATTATCCAAATGATCGATTATTTGTTCTCGGACGAAGGACAGAAAGCGATCAACTGGGGAATTGAAGGCTTGCACTACGAAGTGCAGGATGGCAAGCGCGTTCAGAAGCAGGAGTACCTGGACAAAGCGAAAGGGAATCCCGACATCAGATATCAAGACGGCCCGGCCGGACCGGTAACCGGATTCAGCATTGGAGACGGCGCCAAGTTGGATGACGGTGATTACGCGACACCGAACACGAAGGAAACGGTCATTAAGGGTTATGACGATATGACCAAGGATATCCTGTCCAAATACGGAAAGACGACCTGGTCCGACTTCCTTCCGAAGCCGGTGACCGCGCCGGCCATGCTGTGGCAGCTGAACGAACCGGAAGAGACGAAGGCGATCTTCAAAAAATTCGAGGATACGCTTAACAAAGAAATTCCGAAGCTCATTTTGGCCAAATCGGAAGATGGGTTCGAGCAAGCATGGAGCCGTTTCGTCGAGCAAATCGACAAGGCTGGCAAAGCGAAGTATGAAGAAAGCTGGACGGCAGCATGGCAAGATTACGTAAAGCGTTATGATGAAGCTATGAACTAGTGCAAAGTCATGCCGGGCACCCCGCTTGCGGGATGCCCGCCTTTGCTTTGTCAGGGACGAGAGTGGGAAGGAGGACTAAACATGAAGGTTCGTACGAAAATATTCGCCGCCAACGCACTGGTCGGCATTATTCTTCTCGGGTTGCTAACCTACTATATGAGTGGAAAAAGCAGCAACATCATCTTGAGCAATACCGAAGAAGAAGTCGGACGCTCCGTTTCCCAGCTCTCGCAAAACATCGACAATTTGCTGCAGTCTTACGAGCAGGTTGTCGATTCCTTATACACGAGCACGGAACTTCAGGACAAGCTGCTCCGGCATTATGACAGTTTCGCCGAAGCGCAAGAGACGTACCTGAATTATGTACAGCCATATGAAGAGTGGATAACGACGTCAAAAGACATCTTGCGGTTCTCCATTTATACTGACAATCCGACGTTTCAATACGCTCAAGTACGCACGATCGACGAGGAGATTAAGCAATCGAATTGGTATCGGAGCGTACAAGGACCCAAGGCTGGTCTCGTGAAATCATGGACGGCCTCGGAGGAGGATGCGCTGCTGCGACATGGGGTGCTTCGTCTCACGCAGAAGGTCTTCAATACGCCTTCCAACCAGGAGATGTACGTGACGCTCGATCTGGAGGACCGATTGTTGCGCAATCTGATATCGAGTGAGGGGCGGAGCGAGCATTTCATTATCGCTCTTCCGGACGGAAGTGTTCTGATTGATACACAGCGCTCGAATTCGTATCCCGCCCGGCTTGCAGATTATAATTTTTACGAAGATATCGCAACTAAGCCGCAGTTGTCTACATCGGTGTCCAACTATGAAGGACAAGACTACCTGCTAACGAGCATCTCGCTGCAGTCTCGTGGCAGTGTGAATGGATTGACGATCGTGCGGCTCACTCCGCTCGATCAGATCACAGTCCAAGTGAACGATATGAAACGTTCTGCTATCATGCTGTTCATTCTGGCGGTGCTCAGTTTGATTCTGCTGATCTATCTGATCTCGAACCGGCTGACGAACCGGCTGACCGTATTGGCCAAAAGGATGCGGACTGTCGGTCCGGACAATATGGACTCGCTCTCCCGCGTGCAAGTGAGCGGCAATGACGAGATCAGCGAGCTGTACCGTCATTTCAATGAGATGATGGACCGGATCAATCAACTGATCAAGGAAGTGTACGAATCGGAGCTGAATCGTAAGGAATTGAAGCTCCGCAACCAGCAATCGGCATTATACGCCCTGCAAACCCAGATTAACCCGCATTATCTGTTCAACACGCTTAATGCGATATGCGGCAGCTTGCTGGAGAAAGGGGATAGGGCTAATGCGGTTATCGTCAAGCTGCTAGCTCAATCCTTCCGCAACGTCTTGAGCAGGGCGGGCGATATGATTTCCTTGAAGGAAGAAATGGAAATTGTCGATACGTATCTTCGCATTCAAGCATTTCGTTTCGATGAGCGGTTGGTCTATGATTCCAGCATTCCGAAGCTGCTCGCAGCTTGCGAGATTCCGCGGCTGTCGCTGCAGACCGTTGTCGAGAATGCGATCGTCCACGTCCTGGAGAAGGTAGAAGATGTCACCGTCGTTGCCATCTACGCTCGTGTGATAGACGGCAACCGATGCATCGTAACTGTGGAAGACAACGGTCCGGGCATGTCGGCGGAGCAGCTTCGCGAAATAAAGGAAGCGATGAACAACGCTTCCGATTGGACGGGAGACAGGCGGATCGGTCTGCGCAATGTTCACCAGCGGCTGCGGCTTATGTTCGGTGATCCGTATGGTCTTTCTATAGAGAGCGAGCCTGGCAGCGGGACGATGGTGTCGATCATACTGCCGTTGAATGAAGCTGCTGCGGAAGGGAGAGAGAATCATGTTAAATGTTTTGGTGGTGGATGATGAGCCGGGCGCTCTTAAAGCCATGAAATATTTGCTCAACTGGGAACGATTCGGGTTTGCTGTTACCGGCGAAGCTACTAGCGGCAAGATGGCGCTGCAGATGCTGGAGCAGGAACGTTACGATCTGCTCATTACCGACATCCGCATGCCGGGCATTAGCGGACTGGAGCTGATTTCCCGAGTGCGGGAAAAATCGAAGCTTCCTATCGTCGTCGTTAGCGGATTCGAGGATTTTACCTATTTGAAGGAATGTATGAAATACGGCGTTAAGGACTATTTGCTCAAACCGGTCATCGAATCTGATGCGGAGAAGCTGCTAATAAGCATCAAGAACGACATCGATCAAGAGAGGATGCTTAACAAGAAGCTGGACATGAGCGCCCCGGCAGCTCGGGATCATATGTTGAAACAATGGACGCACGGTAATATGAAGGAGAGCGAATTGTCGGAGCGGCTTCCGTTATGGGGATTAACCGTCACGGCATTCAGAAGCTACTGCTGTCTTGTCGTCGAAATGGATTTTCAAGAAACGATGGATGCCTTCATGACGGAGGCCGACATTAAAACGAAGCGTTTCGCGGTACGCAATGTAATGGAGGAGCTGCTCGCCCGAAGGGGGTACTTGTTCGAGGAGTCGCCTGAGCGGTATGGCATCGTGCTTTGCGAGGATAAGGAGTCGATGAAGGAAACCGAGCTTATAGAGCTTGCAACAATGCTGCAGGATAATGCGCTGCATTATACGAAGACGCAGGTTGCGATTGGAATCGGTGAGCCTGTCAGCGGCATGTCGGACGTCAACTTGTCGTTCCGATCTGCCAAGCGGATGCTGGACCGCAAATTTTTTCTCGGAAGCCAGTCCATTATATCCAATTATACGTTCGCGAGAAGATACCACCCAACGCTAGAGACAAATGCGGATGACTTGCAATCTTTATTGGAGGTTATCCTTCAAGGGGACAAGCAACGGGCCGCTGCGCTTCTATCACGGCAACGGGACCGGTTTATGGCCTGCGATGCGTCGAAAGTGGAAGTTCAGACGATGGTGATGGACCTGTTTGCCGGTTTGATCCGTTACATGAGTGAAAATGTCAGCGGCCAGGGACGAATTACCGCCCCATCAGCCGAGGATTACCTCCGAATCGCGGAGGCCGGGACGATTCAAAAGTTGTTTGAATTCGCTTCGCACAAATGTATGCAGGTCATAGATATTATCGAGCAATCGAAACGGGCAAATCAATTGCCGAACACGGTCGAGCGGGTTAAGCAAATCGTGGCATCCGATTATGGAAGCAACATCAGCTTGAAGAGCATTGCCGAGCAGGTCCATATGAGCCCTGTCTACTTGGGTCAGCTCTTTAAAGCTTCGGAGGACGTCTCGTTCAACGATTATTTGATGGGCTTCCGGATGGAGAAGGCAAAGGAGCTGCTTACCAACACTGACCGAAAAGTATATACCATCGCATATGATGTCGGGTATCGGCAGCTGGATTGGTTCTATAAAAAATTTAAAGCGTATACCGGATTCAGCGCTAGCGAGTATCGTTCCCTTTCTGAATAGGGATACGAAAGGCCGGCTGGCATTACTTGAGTGGAGGTAATCGGAATGGTTAACATGCATATATATGGCGATATCAGGCAGGTGGAAGATGGCATCAGGGAGCTCGTCCGGATCGGGAAGCTTGGGCTGAGCGATGAGGGAATACCTGTTCAAGTCATCAGACGGAGCGGGAATATCCTTATTTCACTGGAAGATGGGAAGGGGCGTGTCGAATTCGACGAGCCGCACCACTTTTTCCGCGCAATCGGATTGTTTATAGAGCACGCTCAAACGACAGACCGATTCAATCTGACGGAACAACCGCGATTTGATTTTAACGGTCCGATGCTGGACGTTTCCCGCAATGCCGTACTCAAGGTCGAGACCGTCAAACAAATGATTGGCTATATGGCGCTCATGGGCTTGAACGGCTTGATGCTGTATGCCGAGGATACTTATGAAATTCCGAATCAGCCCTATTTCGGCTACATGAGGGGACGGTATACGCTTGAAGAGCTGAAAGAGCTAGACGATTATGCCGTGCAATTCGGTATCGAGATTGTCCCGTGCATCCAGACGCTCGCGCATCTGGCGCAGGCGTTGAAATGGCCGTTCGCATCCAAGATACGGGACAATCATGACATTCTGCTCGTAGGCGAACCGGAAACTTATGTATTTATCGAAGAGATGATTGTGGCGGCAACCGCACCTTTCCGGTCGAAGCGGATTCATATCGGAATGGACGAATCGTTCGGACTCGGGCTTGGGCGCTATCTGGAGCAGCACGGTTACCGCGAGCGATTCGCGATCATGAATGAGCATGTCGGCCAAGTGCTGGAGATTACCCGGAAATATGGGCTCAAGCCGATGATTTGGAGCGATATGTATTTTCATTTCCTGTCAAGCGATAAGCATGCGTTCCACTACAGTCTGAACGTTGACTTTTCAAAGGAGCGGCTGGAGCAAATTCCGGATGACGTGCAGTTTGTTTACTGGGATTACGGCAACCGGGATCAGAGCGCTCATGAACGCATTATGGCCAAGCATAAGGAATTCGGTTCGAGCCCGATATTCGCGGGAGGCATTCATATATGGGGAAGCATGAGTCCGAATTACGGCAAAACATGGATGAGCTCCCATCCCGCGCTGCTTGCTTGCAAGAAGGAAGGTGTGAGAGAAGTGCTCGCGACGGCCTGGGGCGATAACGGACAGGAAACAAACCATCTAGTCATGCTGCCGGGGCTGCAGCTATTCGCTGAGCACGGCTACTCAGATGAAGTGGACGACAACACGCTGCGCCGAAGATTCGAAGCCTGTACGGGTCTGGACTTGTTCGATGAATTAGTCGGACTGAAGGCGATGGATGAAGTGCCGGGAGTAGAGCCGGGAAATCATTACATGGCGAATCCTTCCAAATATTTGCTTTGGCAGGACGTTATGCTTGGGCTGTTCGATAAGCATGTGGAGGGAGAAGGAGAAAGCCGACTGCCTCAGCACTATGAGTCGATGGCGAAGCAATGGCGGGAATGCAGGTTAAAATCGCCTACCCCGTTTGATCATATCTTTTGTGTATACGAGCAATTAAGTAAGACGCTTGCCGTAAAAGCGACGATTGGGCTTGAAATCGCCAGGTTGTACCGAGAAGAGCGGCGCGAAGAGCTGAGTGAGATGGCTCTGACCGTTCTGCCAGCTCTTCACAGGCAGGTCGATGAATTGCGAATTGCCCATCGCACGCTGTGGATGAGCACATATAAGCCTTTCGGCTGGGAGGTGCTCGATATCCGATATGGGGGTCTGATGGCCCGGATTTCAAGCGCAGAACAGCGTATTCTTGATTATGCAGAAGGACGCGAATCGCGACTTGAGGAGCTGGAATGCGAACGGCTGTTGTTTGAGCAAGGCTCCCCCGACCGTCCGCTTACGTTGAATGCGCCCGGTTACCACCGGATCGTCAGCGCCTCGCCGCTGAGTTGAACTAAACTTTCGCAGCTTGAAATAGGCAGATATGCCTTGATGTAGTTGGGTTGACGCTGAATAAGAGTGTCCTCCTGCTACATTCTGCTTGCTTGGCAGCACCGACAGTGTATCGGTCATTTGGTGGGCTGTTCTATTTGTTATTTGATAAAATTGTTACGCTCGATTGGACCGTTGCTCTACAGCAACTGGTTGATTTGATCAACGAAGTCGCTACAAAGGCAGTAGAAGATCATCCTAATCAGAATTTGTTTTTAGAAGAAAAATGTCAATAATATAAAGACAAAGGATGAACCGTCCGTACAGTAAAGTAAAGGGTAAAGCGTATTCAACGTCACGGGAGGAGAAGAGGACATCTATGATGAACCATACGAATGAAGCACAACGCAAGCAGGTTGAAATTTTCCCAGTACCACAAGAAATGAACATGCTCGAAGGTGAAGCGAGACTGACAGATCGCATTCACATCGTCGCGCAAGCGGGGCTGAAGGTGGCTACACTGCCGACACTTCAAGACATGTTATCGAAGCAGGGATACACGTATACCGTATCGGATACGTTCGAATCGGATGTGACAAATGTTTATCTGACGACCGAGACGCAATTGAACGAGAGTATTTTGCGTTCACACATCGATACAGCTACGATTAAAGCGCTATCACATAAAGAAGGATATCATCTCATCATTCAAGGGATATCTTCGATCAGCCATATCGCGATCATTGGACAAGATGCTGATGGAATTCACTATGGCGTCGTAACCTTAAATCAGATCTTGAAACAATCGTCAGATCATCAAGTGCCGCGTTGCATGATAACGGATTACCCTGAGATTCTCTATCGCGGTTACATAGAAGGATTCTATGGCTATCCATGGAGCCATGCCGATCGCATTGATTTGATGCAATTCGGCGGCGAACAGAAACTCAATACTTACATTTATGCACCGAAAGACGATCCCTATCATCGTAAGAGCTGGAGAGACTTATACCCGGCTGACAAAGCCCAGGAAATCGCAGGGCTTGCCGCTGCAGGGCATCGTAATAACTTGAATTTTGTATGGACCATACATCCAGGCGATTCGATTGATCTAGCATCTGAAGAGGATTTCCAATCCTGTATTGTGAAGCTGGAGCAGCTCTACTCCCTTGGTGTTCGTCAATTCGGCGTATTGTTCGACGACCTTGTTGGAGTTCCGAATGGACCGCAGCAGGCAGCTTTCATTAATCGTATTGATACCGAATTTGTTAAGGCCAAAGGCGACATTAGACCATTGCTTACTGTAGGTACGCGCTATTGCGAAGCATGGGGACCTTCGATGACGGAATATATGAAGCCATTCGTGGAGACGCTTCATGATGATGTAGAGATCATGTGGACTGGTGCAGCTACGATGTCCAACATTTCGAGAGAGCAATATGAATCGCCGAAGCGGACGATGGGCACGAACAAGAACCTGTCCGTCTGGTGGAACTATCCGGTTAACGATTATTGCGATAACAAGATTTTGATGGGTAAAATCGAAAACATTAGCTCGGATCTGAATAACGTCAATGGATTTTTCTCGAACCCGATGAACCAGGCGCAAGCGTCGAAGCAAGCGTTATTCTGCATTGCGGATCACAACTGGAATACGGATGCATTCAATACAAATCGAAGCTTCTCCGCATCTTTTCAAGCGCTTGCGCCGGAAGTGGCTGAAGATCTCGAGATTTTCGCTTCGAACAGCTGTTATTTGCTCGATGACGGCGGTGTAAGCGGCGATTTCCTATTCGATGAGAGCTGGATGCTGAAGGATGATGTCCGCGCGGTCAAGGAAGGTGTGGCTAGCGGCGCTGATGTTCGTGATGCAGCGAATCGATTGCTTGCACAATTCGAACGTATGGAGTCGTCTGTCGATAACATCCGTGCAAAATGCCAAAATGCGAATCTGGTACAGGAACTCGAGCCATTCTTGGAAGCCTTCCAACGGATGGCACGCGCCGCGCAGCATGTGATTCACGGTGTGCATGCCAAGCAGGCAGGCGATCTGCTGGCCATGGAGCAGCATCATGAGGACGCTTCCCGTCTTCTCGCTTCGATGGAGGCGTGTAAAGTTAATCGCTTGAAAGAAGGCGTCCCAACAGACTTTACTGTCGATGTGGGAACGCATGTGATCAAGCCGTTTATTACGGATATAGTTGTTATCACAGCCGTGGCTGCAGGTACGGAACAACAGACCGTGGCGCCGAAATATGATATGAATAATATTGCGCTCCGTTCGCTTGGCGTAACAGCAACCGCTTCGAGCAGCACAAATGAGAACGAAGGCCCGGATAAAGTCATTAAAGGGACGATTGCAGGCGGCAAATGGTGCTCGATGGAGCATCGTCCACATTTGACGATTGATCTGCAGGAGCCGAAGACGATCAAGCAATATCGTATTATTAACTGCGGGCATCCAGAGGCGCGAGAGACGGCATTCTGGAATACAAGACAAGCGCAAATTTTGGCGTGCCAAGATGGCGAGAACTTCACGCTCATTGATGAAATCCTAGATAATAAGGGGCATACGATCAACCGTATTCTATTGAATGAAGTGACAGCCAGATACATTCGGTTGCAGATCATTGAACCTGCGCAAATTAGTATCGATGGCAGCGGACATACGCGCATCTATGCGTTTGAGCTATTTGACGAGCGGTATCCGGAGTTGTCTGATAAAGTATCCACTTCCGATATTCACGTTGATGCGACAGGTCGCATCACCATTAACCACGTGAATGAAGGGGACGTCATTACTCTCTATTCAAGTATGGATGCAGACAGGCCTCTCGCCGTTTCCGAGGAAGCTGCGAAGGATGCACAGTCGATTGTGTTCGATGCTGTCGATCTGTCAAACCTTGGAGGCCGCGTCTTTGTACAGCGCACAACGCGAAATCATCTGCCAAGCGTTCGTACCTCGAAAGGTTTTAGTATGAACTAACGCTATCGAATACCATCCCAGATCCATTCAACAAGAATAGTCTGGGATTTCTTTTTGCCTTTGCGATTTATGCATTATTTTGTATACTTTTTGAACAACCTCTATAAGAGCCTGTTCAAAAAGTATCCCTACGGGTATGAAAATACAAAAATGCACCTGTGCGAAATATGGTAAAATGGAGGTATCCCTACAACCAAAATTACCTATCAGCGAGGTGCATTTTCATGGACTTGCAGCTTGAACTGCTGCCCTATCACTGCTATAAGAGGCTGTTCAAAAAGCACCATTTTAATTTCAGGGAGACAGCGTGACTACTCATCAGGTGTCCCAAAAATGGAAATGAAAGGATAGGAGTTTCCGCTGTGTAAACTTGCTTAGTGCTGGTCTTATTTGAACACCTGATTTTGGACAGACGTATCCCTTGGGTAGAGATTTGCTTTTTTTTTGAAGTCGTGGTCTGAAGCGGTTTAACCTGCCAGCGGCAGTGACACTTGCTCCACTTGAATCCCTTGCAGCTTCTTGATGGACGCAACATGATTCATAGGCAGAATCGTCTCCCGAACATGTGCAATCATGCGCTGAATCAACCGAAACGCATCCCGCAGGATGAACCATTTCTCGACGCGCTCGGTTGTACGAACCGGCACTTTCTTGTGCTTCATGACGGAAGTCAGTTGGTTTGATTCTTGCGCAAACGCCAACTCTACTTGTTTCCGGAAATTCAGCATCTTCTCTTGCAATATGCTTCCTGCGGTACAGGGCCGTAGAAAAACGGATTTTCCTCGAAGGAATAGCCAAACTGCTTCTCACAAAGACCTTGCAGCGGACAGGCGGCGCATTTCTCATCGTCTCCGCGAAACCAGGCGGTGTATGTATCTTTATCGAATCCGTCGAACACAAGGGCATAGCCTTGCTCGCATTCTGGTTTTCCTTCGGGGGAGCAGTGTTCAGGAACGATCGTATTTTTCTTGATTTCCGTTGTGAGAGCAAGAGGAGACAAATGTCGTTCCAGTTCTTGTGAAAACAAATGAAGGTCGTCTGAAATACCAAGATTCATCATAAAACGCTATCCTTTCATTAATCAGTCTAATGAAAGAATAGCGTTTTTTCGTTTTGAGGAGGTAGTATTATCCTTAGCTTGATGGGCATGTGGCGGTACCCCTGATAAGGGGGAGTACCAGGGTAGCTGTCACCACCCGCAAAGTAGATGCAAATATCTGGTAATAAAAGGGACGTAATGCAGAGGAATTTTCCGATTTCAGTAGTGGCATTGGAATTAAGGCAGTATTGTGGGTGTAAACTCGCTTCAATCCAGCTGAGGAAACTCAGAGAGGGGATCGAAGTTCCTATACTCACGAAAACCGGAACTAATTATGATTAAATATGGAATATAATTACCATCTGCATTGCCCCTGGTGTCAGCTACGCTGGTACTGGGCCTTATACGCCGACATGCCAGCCCGCTCTAAAGAAGGATGTACAAGCAGACCAGAAGGAGATTAAGCTACAGGATAACGCAATGAAATAAAATCCATGCTTTAGTTTCACCTCGACACACCACACCACACCATATTAATCTATCTTCTTACATCAATGACCAGAATATAGTTTAAATAAAATGATGTATAATACAAGTTAAAAAGAATAGACATTTGGGAGTGGTTGTAGTGGAAATCAGAACGGACGATCTAACCGGATCTAAAGTAATCGCTTTAATTGAGGAGCATCTTCAAGGAATGTCAGAAGACTCCCCTCCAGAGAGTGTCCATGCCTTGAACCTAGATGGATTAAGAAAACCGGAGGTGACCTTTTGGAGTGCATGGGAGCAAGATGAATTACTTGGAATTGGGGCACTTAAAGAGCTTGATGTTACACATGGTGAAGTAAAGTCCATGCGTACGGCATCATCCCATATGCGAAAAGGTGTTGCAAGAAAAATTCTTGAACATATTATAGCCATTTCCATAGAGCGTGGGTATACAAGGCTCAGTCTGGAGACCGGCTCTATGGAATCCTTTGCACCCGCAAGGAAGCTGTATGAAAATCTCGGTTTCCAATATTGCAATCCATTTTCAGATTACATCGAAGATCCTTACAGTATGTTTATGTCCAAGGAATTGTTACGATAAAATCCTCTGAGTAATACATCGATGCAGGAGTCGTTCCGCTAAACATTCCCGTTGAGCCTAAGACTTGGTACTTTTTCGCAATATTCAGCGCCAATACGAAGGCAAATTCTCTTGCTTGGCGGCCTGAATGATCGGTGTAACATCATAATCCACACTTTTAATATGTATTTGACCGTCCGTAATGGTAATGTAATGCGCGTCTTGCGAACGGTCTTCTTTTTGCCGGGTGGGGCGATTCGATGTGCTGCCCGGATTTATCCATAACTCGTCATCTTTTAGGTAATGCACAGCTTGCCAGTGGGTATGCCCGAAGATGATTCTTTTGGCATGTGCGTGGTTTTTGGTTTCGGTGGTGTATGTGTACCAAAATTGTCTGAACTGATGAATGCTTTCGATGGTTTCATATTTTTGGCCAAATTGATGTTTCATGCAGTAGTGAATGCCGTCCATGACGGTTTTTGCCCATTCAGCCCAAGGTGGCGATCTGTGGTGGATCCAAGATGATACTTTCATAAGTATGGATAGCTTAGTTCTTACCAGGGATGAAATGTTGAAAATGAAGCAATGAAGGTAAGGAGTTTGGGGTTTATATATTTATTCAATTTGACCCATCAACCGAAATAATCCAATTTATTCGGTTTTCAGAGACTAATCAGTAAGTTGAAGATCTGTCGCTATTCCGCTAACGGAAAACGATAGTTCTACAATGGTAGCAGCAGTCTAGGACAGATCATTCAATTAACCGCCTCGTGATGAGGCGGTTTTTCTAGTTGTATTTGGGGTCAAAACACAAAAATATTAAGAAGTTCTTCATAATTATCGTAAATGGATGTTAATATTTTCCGTTTACTATTAAGATAATGAAAGATGGCTGCTGGAAAGTAGGGTGAAAAATGGATAATTATTTTGTGCTCGTTGTTGATGATGAAAAGGAAATACGGGACGTCATCGAAATTTATTTGAAAAATGAAGGCGTTACCGTGTTAAAAGCAAAGGATGGGATTGAAGCGTTAGAAATCATAAATGATCACCAAATTCATCTCATTATTATGGATATTATGATGCCCAGGCTTGATGGAATTGCCGCTACACACCAAATTCGCGAGAAGAAAAAGATGATGTAAAATAGTTTGTGTACCAGCATTTGGAGCCTAACTAGAATGCAAAAAAGTAGGGTATTCTCGGGATTACCACACCACCAAGAAGGGACCCTACTCGATGACTACTTTACCCGAAAACTTGTTTAATGATCTACTGGAAAATGCTGTTACTAAATTAGTGAAAGAGAAACTAGAGTTACTCATGCGTGAAGAGATCAAGAACTTCATGCATGTAGAGCAAGAAGGACAGCGTAACAGCCGCAATGGTTACTACGAGCGAACATACGATACCCGCCACGGAAAGATTGACGATCTAAAGGTGCCTCGAGACCGTAACGGTAATTTCCAGACACAACTGTTTGAGCCGTACCAACGCCGGGAAGGCTGGCTGGAAGAAGCCATCATTCACATGTACAAAGGCGGTATGAGCACGCGGGAGGTCGCCAAATTCATCGAGAGTATGTTCGGATCACAGTACTCTCCTACCACCATCAGCAACATTACGCAGACCGTGATGGAGGACATCGAAGAGTGGCAAAAACGCCCGTTGGAGAAACGTTACTCGGTGATCTACCTAGATGGTTTATACGTGAAGCTCAAGCGAGACACGGTCAGCAGTGAGGCTGTTTACCTCGCCATGGGCATTGACGAGAAAGGCTACCGCCAAATCCTCGGCTTCTACGTCGGTGGTCATGAAAGCTCCAACGGCTGGCGAGAGGTTCTCAAAGACCTGAAGAAACGTGGTGCAACGGACGTGCTGTTAGGTGTATTTGACGGTCTTCCTGGCCTAGAGGAGGCCTTCCATGAGATATATCCACAGGCCGACGTCCAGCATTGCATAGTTCACAAAGTTCGCAGTACCTTTCCCAAGATCCGTGTCTCGGATAAAACCGAGTTTCTTACAGACTTGAAGTGTGTTTACAACGCTATCGATGGAGATGTCGCACGGGCCGTCTTCGATGGCTTCAAAGCCAAATGGAGTAAGCAGTATCCGAAGGAAGTGAAGTCGTGGGAAGAACAACTCCCCACGCTTCTGACCTTTTATAAGTATCCTCCGCTCACGTGGCCGGCCATCTACACTTCAAACCCTATCGAGCGGACGAACAAAGAGCTGCGTAAACGATTGAAGCCGATGAACAGCCTAACAAACATTGAAGCTGCCGAGAAGATCATCTACCTGCAAGCGCTGGACTACAACGAAAAGTGGTACGGTAGAGCGATCCGTGGCTTTGTCGATCCCGATACGAAGGCTGCTTTCGAGAAAATGTATACCGGACGATATTCTTCAGCATTGAACTAACAGTTCCCGCGCCTTCGCTTGGGCTGTGTTCTCTAGCAAGCCAACCATACAATTAAATCTTTCTCTGTATCCATCGTCCCGATAGATACTCCTACAACCTTACACAAACTTCTTGACGCTACCAGACAACACGATTACTAGCTTATTACGCACCAATAAGCTTCTAAATGATCTTATTTCATTAAGCTAACAGGTAACATTAGCACAACAATAAGACAGCTGCCGGCAATCAATCGGCAGCTGTTTTTCATTGGACTATTGGGCAGGATAGTTCCAATATATGGTATTGTATGAGTGTGATAGGAGGTGCGTTATTTGACTGTTCCAATTTATAGAACTGACTAGACGCTCAATAGCTCTTGCCGCTCTAATCTTTCCACCTCATCATCATGTAAAGCTGCTCGACGCTTTAGGAGCTCATATGTCTCAATCCACTCGTCAGGGTATCTTGTCCATTGAATTCGCTTATACAATTCTCCTAGGGCATGCTCTACTTCATTTCTAAATTGTTTCCATAGCATCTTAGCTTTGTAATAGTCACCGTTATTACGAGTAGCATTCACTACGTCATAACAGAGTTTATCTTTTCTGGAAATCTCCATACTGATTTCATCAACTGTAAAAAGAATTTCTTTTTTGAGTTTGGCGTCATTCTCCATAGTTACGATCATTTCGGCCATAATAGAAATTATATTGGGATTATTTTGAGCTGAGTGATTAATACATTCAGCGAGTTGGATAGTCATAAATTTCTCCCTCCTAGCAACGTGCTGTTACCATTCTGGTTTTATATAATACTTTTCGTTAGAAGGGGTTTTTTTTAGTCACTAAGCAAATGAAGACAGCTGCTAGTAACAAAAGGGGGAGTGAATACATGATGAGCAGGCGCTGCGGTGGCCTGTTCTTCTTATTAAGCTAACGGGCAGGTTAGATCAACAGTTCAATGTCGGATAGGAGAAAAAAGGGGAATGTAAATTTTTGGCGAATATATTTTAATCTTAAAAGACATGAACGAAAGTGGGAGTTCTTAATAGTGAAAAGAAAATATTGTGATCTATCTCATTGGAGAGGAATACTACAGAAAACTTACAGACAAATGTATATCGAAGAAGTGGATTTCACTGGGCATGTAACACTTGTTGTTTTTAATAAAGTAAAGGAATCCATATCTTTTAAGCTGGCAGATCATGACGATTTTAATATTGTTGCAGATGGATTTATGTGGTTGCAGTATTTTCCAAGCAATGCCCATCATACAATGACGGCAGTTATTAATGAAAAAGGAGAGATAGTTCAATGGTATTTTGACATTACCTTGGCTAATGCTCTGACTAAAGAAGGAGTGCCTTATTTTGATGACCTATTTCTGGATGTGGTAGTGTTGCCTAACAAAGAAATATTTGTATTGGATGAAGATGAATTATTAAATGCATTGAATAACGAAAGAATATCTGAGGACGATTATAGATTGGCAAGAGCGGAGCTGGAAAAATTACATAAGAATTTAACGGCGGGCAACAATGATTTACTAAAGAGATGGGATGCAGATTTTAAAACGTTATACTCTGGTGTTTAAATAACTGTTAATGTGATTGATTTCATTGTTTTTTGAACTAACGGAGAACGATAGCTGAATAACAACACCGTGGCAGCCGGCCAACAATCGCTGCCACTTTCCACGCTATGGGCAGGTTACGTTAATGAAGGAATTATATGAGTTCTTCCCGAATTATGAGCTATCCCACTAGGAAGCAGGTTTATTAGTGAAAAGTGATCATTTGTTAAAGCTTTTGTATGATGAGAATTTACATACTGTTCGTCCATTTGAAGGGTGTAGCGAAACAGAAATAAAGTTACTTGAGCAAGAAATGGCAATCAAGTTACCAGGGGCTTATCGGCAATACTTGCTTGCTGTTGGTCATAATTCGGGAAGATTGTTTCAAGGTACAGATACGAAGTTTTCACAATTAAAGGAACTTCAGTTTGGAATACATGGATTAGCTCAGTTAGTTCGAAATAAGGCAAAGCCCCTGATTTCCATTCCAAAAAAGATTGATACAAAAGAATCAGGAGATCTACAAGGACTTTACGTACACAGATCATAAAGACCTCCTTCTACTTGCAAAAATGAAATTGGGCCGATTTGAAAAGACCTAGGGAGCAGTCGGATGGAACAACAGCCACAGTATCTATTGCTGTAACTATTCCATCTAAAAATAGCGGTAACTACAACGGTATCGTTAAGGGTAACAGCAATGAGAACAGTATCTAAGTTGGAATTTTTTTAAAGTTTTTTTACTTGAGCATTTTGCAATAATCTAAGCTCTTGAACCACAAGAATTTCAGAGCAAAAAAAGGGGCTTCACCCCGAATTGGAGAAGTTTTCAAGTGACCAAACCCGAAAACGAGCCAAGGAAGTGAAGTCACTTGTATATTCTCCAAGAAAGCCTGTTTTTCTAGCGATGCTGTGGCGTATTAAAGGGCTATGGCGGAGGTTTCAGCTGGTGCGGTGGTCGAGAGTGCGCTAATTTTTAACGCTATCTCGGGCCCGCAGGTTTTCGATTGCAATTTCAACGTTACCTTAATTATGCAGGAAAAAGGTACAGTCTCCTCCGTTTTCTTGAAGAGCTGTACCTTTTTTAATCAAAGAGACTTTTTCAGTGGCTTCGACCGGGACAGGGAAATCCTGCCCCGGACTGCCGATTTTACGAATACGCAAAACTTCCAATTTAACCTGCGGCTGACGAACAGCCGGCACCTTGTTATTTGTTTCGCAGCGCAAACACTTTCTCCGTCTGCTCGACCTGCCAGTCAATGATCTCGTCGTAGCCGAGGCCTTTGGCTTTTTTGACCATTTCGTCTTTCAGCTTGTTGTATTCGCCGTCGTCTTTGGCGAACACCATTTTCCACGATTGCTCCTTGATAATCGCTCCGACCTGGCTCAGCTTCTGCTCCAGCATGGAATCCATAACCGCCGGCGCCTCCGTGGTCGAGATCGGATTGTTGAGGGCGATTTGGTTAGTCTTCGTCAGCAGCTCCTTCGGCGTCAGTGCGCCCGTCGCTTCACGCCACGATTTATCTACCGGGTTCGGATTGTCCTGAAGCACCGACGTCCACATATTCCAGTCGTACGGCTCGTTCGTGTTCGGATTAATCGACGACGTCTTCAGCGTCGAGTTGTTGAATTTCGGTCCGCCGTCTTTATAAGTGCCGCCGCCGAATTCCTCGGGCACCTGCTGCGAGTTGTCTTTCAGCGCCTGCTTGCCGAAATCGGTCAGCAAGGCTTTGCCGTCTTTCATTTCCCATGTCATGCCTTCCGGTCCGTTGGCCGTCGTCATCATGCCTTCCGGCGTGTACAGCCAGTTGATGTATTCCATGATCCGCTCCGGGTGCTTCGCCTTGGCGCCGATTGCCCAGACGCGGTTGCCGCCGAATGGCGAGAAGCCGTAGGAATAAATTTTCTGCTCCTCGAACCCGACCATCTGGAAGCCTTTGCCCGCATCGGTGTGGGCCGGCGTGTTGTAGGAGCTGTCCAGCCACGGGAACCAGGAGAACAATACCTGACCGTCCTTGAACTTGTTCACTACGTCGTCGAACTTCTGGGTCAGGGAATCCGGGTCCATGAGTCCCATTTGATTGGCTTCGTAATAGAGCTTCAAGGTACGCAAATAATAGCTGTTTTCGTCCAGGATGCCTTGGTATTTGTCTTCATGGGCCGCAATCTCGAGCAGGCTGCCTTGGTTGAAGCCGTCACCGATGTCATAGCCGTGCATGGTGGCGAACTGCTTCGCCAGCGTCATGTAATTGCCGTCCCAATCCCCCCACATTGAGAAGCCGTACATAGGTCTGCCGCTGTCGCTCTTCGGCTCCAGCTCCTGCATTTGCTTGAGCAGGGGCAGAATGTCCTCCATCTTCGTCAGCTTCGGACTGCCAAGCTTCTGATACAGGTCCCATCGCATGTCGAGCTGGTATGTCATCGTATTGCCCTCGGAAGGGCCGGGAGGCATGTTTGAAGCGTCATGTCCCACGCCGTATACCGCTTCTCCTTCGCCGAAGTTCTTTTTGTTCTTCTCGATCGCTTCAGGGACGCTCGCGAGGATGTCCTTGCCGTATTTCTCCAGAAGGCCATCCTTCGTCCAGTCCAGAAGCAAACCTGCCTTGATGGCGTCTCTGTACTCCTGACCGTCGTTGCCGAATATGACGAGGTCTCCAAGGTCGCCGGATGCCATGAGCGTCGCGAATTTGGCGGCGCCGCCCGCGAGGTTCGGCGCCGTGATGTTCACCTCGAGGCCGAATTTATCCTTCAAGATTTTGCCGTACCAGCCGCCCTGCTCGCCAGCGAAGTTCGCAAGCTGCGACATAACCTCGATCTTGTAAGGTTCTATTTGCGTGGTACCCGTCGCCGCATTCGTGTCCGTGCTCTCCGCGTTTTTCTCCGCATTCCCTGCATTGTGCGCATTGCCGGCGTTGTTGCCGCCGCCCGAGCATGCCGCAACGCCCATAAGCAGAATGGATGCCGCCGCAATGATTTTCACTTTATTGAGAAAATTTCTCATTTGTTTCCGACCTCCTATTATTAAATTAATTCAAAATTTAGAATAATATGGAACTCAAATCGCAAGCATCCCCCCTTTCAAGCTCCTTCATTACTCAATTGCTACCCTTTTACGGCTCCAATCATAATCCCTTTCACGAAGAAACGCTGAAAGTAAGGGTAGACAAGCAGGATGGGGAAAACGACGATCATGGACACGGTTGTCCGGATCGAGGTCGGCGTCTGCAGGTTGGCGAGGTCCAAACCCTGCCCTCCGGAGGAGTTTCGCACGATGGCCGCCAGCGAGGATGCCTCGTTCATATATTTATAAAGCACGAATTGCAACGTGTACAGATTCTGATCCGTCATCAGGAACAACGTATCCGTAAACGAGTTCCATTGGCCGACCGCCGAGAAAATGGCAATAGTAGCCAGGATCGGCGTGATCAGCGGAAATACGATCCGGGTGAAAATAATCCAATATCCTGCTCCGTCGATCTGCGCGGATTCTTGAAGAGCCGCAGGAAGCGATTCCACGAACGTCTTGACCAGTATGACGAAGAACGGTGATACAATGGCCGGCAGGATATACGCCAGGAAGTTGTTTGTCAGGTTAAGATTGAGCATGGTAATATACCATGGAATAATTCCGGCGTTAAAGTACATCGTTACAACGATGAACCGGTACCAGAATTTCCGCCCCCACATTTCCTGTTTGGTAAAAAGAAAACCTAGAAAGGCTGCTCCGCTAACCGTAAGCGTGGTGCCGATAACGGTTCGGCCGAGCGATACGAGTCCGGCATGGCTGAAGCCCGGAATATGCAGCACTTGGGCGTAGTTGCTGAAGTGAATCTCTTTCGGAAAGAAGTTGACGAACCCCCGGCTGCTTAGATCGTTGTTGCTGATCGTGTTAATGAACAAATAATAGAATGGGAAAATACAGAGCAGAGCAATGACCGCAAACACGAAATAGTTGACGGCATGGAACACTGTATCTCCTGCGCTCAGTCTCTTGTGCATTCGGTTCTCCTCCTTGCCCGATTAGATGATGCTCTCGCCGCGAACGATTTTGGAAAGGCTGTTTGCAAAGAACAGCAGCCCGACGCTGATGAACGATTTCAACATGCTGACCGCCGTCGCGAATGAGAAATTGCTGCCGATCATCCCGACATTGTAGACGTACAGATCCAGCACCTCGATTTGATCCTTGTTGATCGCGTTCTGAAATACGAAGTACTGATCCAGGCCATTGTTAATGAAATTGGCAATGGTTAGCAGCAGCAGTACGAAATAGGTCGGCAGAATACCCGGAACGGTGATGTGCCATATCGAGCGGAACCTTGACGCGCCGTCCACCTTGGCGGCTTCATACAGCTCCTGATCGATCCCCGCGATGGCGGCCATGTACAGAATGGCGCCCCATCCGAGTCCTTTCCACAAATCCCACAGTGCCATCTTCAGCCAGGTATAACTGTCGGAAGCAAGAAAGTTAATGCCTAGGTCAATCAATCCCAAGTTGATCAGGATTTGATTCACCAATCCGTTATCCACCGAGAAGAGCATGAATGCGAAAGAATACACAAGCACCCAGCTGATGAAATTCGGCAGCGTGGTCAGAATCTGCACGCTCTTCTTGAAGCGCGCCGATCTCATTTCGCTCAGGAAGATGGCGAAGATGACGGGAAGTACAGATGCCGCAATATTGAGCGAGCTCATGGCTATCGTATTCCGCATGACGCGCAATACTTCCCCTGTCTGCGTCGGATTGCTGAAGATGGACTTAAACCATTGCAAGCCGACGAAGTCGGTCTGGGCAAGAGGAATACCTGGCCGGAAATTGTAGAAGGCATAGATCCAACCGTAAAGGGGCAAATACGAGAACAGGAAGACGAGTACGAGAAACGGCAGCGCCATAAGAAACAGTTTGTGCTTGCCTTTTACATCGAACAGTCGCTTCTTGCCGGTTATCATCTTAACGTTAGCCTTAGCTTGGATGGAATTGTGCAATACAGACCCTCTCCTTATTAGCCGTATAATAGAATTTCCACGCCGAACGGCTGAAGACGGATCCGTTCGTCAGCGGTTCCCCCGTACAGGATGCTCTCGTAAGCGCGGTCAAGTATCACCGTCTGCATGGAGGTTGAAAAGTTGGTCAGGAACAGATAAGCGGGCTTCGCTGCTGCGGCGGACGGAAGCCTCCACGCCATCGGGCAGCCCCGGAAAATGCTCAATTTCTAAGGTCGGCAGAATGCCGCCGAACAGATCGACCAGAAAGTCCGGCCCGAAATTCGCGCCGATGTAGTACACGGAGCCGCTTCCGAGCTTGTTGACGGTGATGGCGGCCTTGCCCGCATAATACTCCGAGCGGTACCAACCGAAAGGCTCCGCGCCGGCGGGCTCAATGATATCCGCCCATTGCGAGCATAGATAAGTCTTGCCGTTGTTCATTTGCACAGAAACCGTGTCCGAGAACAGCGCGTCCCATTCTTCTACAACGATGCCCGTGCATTAAAACAAAATATGAGGCATATCGAACAGTCCCTTAGCGTGTCCCTCCTTTTTTGTGTAAGCGTTATCAGAAAACGCTTACAATTATGATTCTACCATCACATAATTTCTGGAAAAACCCTAATAATTAGAGAATAAATCAGGTGAAAATTAGAGGATGGAGGCAAGCTTACTCGCATTAATATATCTCGGACGCGCTTTGCTTCTATAACCAGCATTACTTCTCGAAAGTATTCAAAGAATATGCGGGCTGCAATCCTTCCGAATACAAGACGATGCTGAAAGGCATAGAGTCGTGAAATACAGAGCATACCAAATGGCACTGGGTCTGATTGAGAAAGTAGCTGCCAAAACAAACATGCGATTCTTTATGATCGATGCGGGCTACGACCAAATGAAAGTTTACGAAGCCGCTCGAAAAAGGCGCAAGTCATTATTCCCCTCAACCCCCGAGGAGAGAAAGAACCTCCTGCTGGGATGACATCAAACGGAACGCCTTGCTGCTCGATGGGATTCGCGATGACTTATTGGGGCGCTGACGGCGATTACTTGAAGTTCCGATGTCCTCTCCTGTTCAGGGCGGCTTTATGCGATCTAGCTCCACGTCACGAAGAAGTCTGGTGAATTGATATCGATGAAGTCAAGAGCTCAATTGTTCCAACGGTGACTGGGGTTAGCCGCTCATATGCCGACTGGAAGAAAACGCGAAGCTCGGTGTCCGAATCCAGATCATCACGGGATACACCGGGAAGATCAATCAGAAGAATGGGATGATTGCGGGTGCGGAGCATACCTTCAACGTCTTGCAAAAATGAAACGAATTCGAGATCCCCAAGCTCGCGCATCTTCTCGTTAAGCGCAGCCCATCTCGCCTCCTGAGCCAGAAAAAGGGCGCTCCACCAGTAAAATTCCTGTACCGACTCTATAACATGGCTGTAATAGGTGCGGAAAATGAATAAAGCTTGCTGGCCGGAGGTCATCTTACGGTAAAAATCGGCCAAATCGCCGCCTCTGCTGCTTACTTCCTTGTATGTCTGGATGAGCGGTTTAAAGCAGGCAGAAATTAAAACGCCGTTATCCATCCTATCAAAAACTTCACGCTGTATTTTTACCAACATTTTCCTATAACTCCTTCATTCCGATTGTAGACATCCAACTTCGCCCACGTCAAGATTATAAGTACGACATTAGCCCCATAATTTTAGATTGACAGCGGTGTTAAGCTAAACAGGCAGTTTACTTCAATAGTCTGTGTTAAAATAATGGATGCTCAGCCAAGGAGGAGGGTAATATGGAAACGGTGAGGATTGAAGAATATAACGATGAATGGCCATTTAAATACCAAGAGGAGAAAAGAAAAGTTGAGGAGGTTATGACTGATAAAGCAATTGTTATTGAACATATTGGCAGTACTTCTGTTCAGGGTCTAGGAGCAAAGCCGATTATCGACTTCATGGTCGGAGTAAACGATTTAAATGAAGTTGAATCATTTATTGAACCCCTTGCAAAGATAGGGTATGAGCAGGTTTTTCATAAAGATTTTCCTAATAGAAGGTTCTTTAGAAGAGGTCAATGGAGAGCAGGAACGCATCATTTACATATTTACGTTTATGGAAGCAAAGAATGGAATAACAATATTTTATTCAGGGATTATTTAAGAACCCATCCAGAAATGCTTAAGCAGTACAATCAATTAAAAAAAGAACTTGCAGAAAAGTATCATCATGACAGGGTTGCTTATACAAATGCCAAGCATCCATTTATTATTGATGTAATTCAAAAGGCAAATTTGATCGAGAACGCGGAATCGACCGTGCAGCCTCGTTAAGTTATTTGGCAGGATAATTAAATAGACGAATGGTATTTATTGAATGTAGCAATTATGGGAGGCGGTATTCTATGCAATTAAATACCAGTTACCAGTACATACCTGTAACTAATCTTCAACAGGCTTTGAAATGGTACTCAGAACATCTCGGCTTTAAATTAGCGGTTGAAGACCCGATTTGTCTAGAATTGAGAACAGAATCTGGAGTTCGGGTATTCTTAATCCCTAATGATGAAGGTAAAGTTACGTCGCATATGAATTACGCTAATGGTGTACAAGCAACATACGGCTTTACTGTGGCTGAGGATATCCATTCGCTTTATCAGCAATTCAAAGACAAGGGTATTAAGGTAGGAAAGTTGTCAGACTATCAAGGCTTGTCCTTTAAGTTTTTTGACCCAGATGGAAATGCAATTGAACTTTGGGGTGACTACCCAACAACATAGTTCATTAAACTAAACATTCCTGTAGGGCCTAAGATTTGGCCTTTGTCAAAAAAGGAGCGCCTCTGTATGATGGGTTTGTCGAAAGGTCTAATAACCTAACACCATCAAGGAGGCGCTCTTAC
>NZ_JAVIFU010000069.1 GCF_031157315.1 Paenibacillus sp. LHD-38 | reverse complement strand
GTTTGAGAAGCAAACTTACATCGTAAGCATACGCTTAAGTTTGCCCCGGACCCATACATCCGGCAGACAGCAGCTAAAAAGGTTTCAGCAAACCTAACTTTCGTATCCAGTTTTCAGGGCGCAAATGCTTCACATGTGCTTAGAAACAACCCCACAGCCCGTGGGTTTTATTGTTTTCGCGGAGGCTTAGCTCAGCTGGGAGAGCATCTGCCTTACAAGCAGAGGGTCGGCGGTTCGATCCCGTCAGCCTCCACCATACTTTCAACCGAAGCCATTGTTCATTATGAACAATGTTTTTTTATTTTCAGCGGCAATTATTTATACTTAGGGTATGAATTCCGAGCCGTAATTTTATAACCGCATACAAAAGGGCTGCTCCGTTCATCCAGTGTAATGGATAATGGGACAGCCCTGTTTACTCAGTGAACTCACTCGTGTACAGCGTTCCGCTGATCCTCCAGCCTGTCATCGTGTTCGTCGTATATGTCATCATTTTGTCTTTACCGCCGAGCGAATAATTGAATTTTCCGCTGTCAGCCTCGAACATTTGATCGACCCAGCTTCCTTCAGCACGCTCTCCTTCCGTAAGCAATGGATGATAAACTGCTTTATGGTCATTGTCCAAAATAAGGGCGTTCCCAGCTTCGCCGATTTGAACGGCATCAGCCAGTCCGGTCAACTCTTCAATTTTCACCTCGGATCGAATGACTCCGCTTCCATCTGATACCGCTTTCGAAATACCGATGACGAATTCACCGGTTACAGCAGATACATAAGGTGCCGACACGATCGTGCCTGAGTTTTCCATGGCAGAGAGATACCATTCCTGTGTGAGATGGTTTCCTTTCTGCGCCCAAGGCGTTCCATTCACATTGCGGTAATAGCCCGATTTTCCGCCGAATTCCAAGTTGGATATCATCGGATGCGTACGGTAAAACGGATCTAATATTTTGCTTTGCAGCGTTTGCGATGTGCCCGTGTATACGGTTTCATTAATGAGCGAAGCTAAGTAGTCGGTATTGGCAGATTCAGCGGTGGTGTACTGCGTAATGACCGAGCTTAGGAGCTGCACGTTTTGTTCCGCCCCGTTGATTACCTGCTTGGACACCTCTTTTTTGGATGTCTGGTAGGAGAGTGAGCTAATAAGTAAAGCTGGTCCCAATAGAATAACCGCAAAAGTGATTACCAGCTTACTTCGGAGCGAGAGCTGCCACTTGAATCGCTTCTTGTTAGCATTGTTGCTGTGCTGATTGACTTTGTTTGACATAGATCCCCCTTAGTTCTTTACGATGTTAATATAATCATTAATAAATTTATCAATTGACAGCAGTAGCGGTCAGTTGATAAAATTCACTTTAACATGAATTAATGAATAAATATATAAACTATTCAATGATTTTGAGAAAAGCTTTTAACAACTCGTGGAGGAAATGAAATGAAACATCCGAGAAAACCGCCTGAGCAGCGACTGTTTGATCCGAGAACCTTTGAGGATGAGACGACTTGGAAAACGTTGAATACGCATGATCCTGGCATATTCAAAGACGAGGACTGCTACTACTCGTTTTCTACAGACGCGATGTATCGGGAAGAGGAAAGGCCGCCTTTTCGCGGAGGCGTACAAGTTAGACGATCAAAGGATTTGATTGATTGGGAATGGATCGGCCATGCGTTTGACGGAGTGCCGAAGCAAGCAAAGGAATGGACAGGAGCCGATGGGCTATGGGCACCTGATGTCATTAAGATTAACGATACCTATTTGCTTTATTATTGCACTTCTCGGTTTGGAACACGACAATCCTTTATCGGCGTCGCTTCGGCGTTAAGTCCAGAAGGCCCGTGGACAGACTTAGGAGAGGTCATCAAGACAGCAGAAGGTGATGATCTCGAGGTTAACGCAATTGATCCTAATGTGCTTTTTGATAAAGATGGACGTTTGTGGATGGCCTATGGCTCTTTTTTCGGGGGCATTTACATCCTAGAGCTTGATCAGCAGACAGGAAAACCGCTTGCCGGCGAAACGGGAACGTTATTAGCCCGCCGCGATCGAAACGTAAGGGACGGCGCAATAGAGGGCCCTTATATCGTTTATCATCCGCAATTTGATTATTACTATCTATTTGTCTCATATGATTCGCTCTTTACCAATTACAATGTGCGAGTGGCGCGGTCTCGAACGATAACCGGTCCTTATACCGATTATTTGGGTCAGTCGATGACGGATACGCAGCATGCTGAACCGTCTCGAATCGGCGTGAAATTGATGGGAGGCTATCGATTCAGCTCCGGCGCAGGCTGGCTGGCTCCAGGCCATAACTCTGTTCTTCAGGACAATGGCGTTTACTATATGGTGCATCATGCCCGTGAGGAAATGAAAAAAAGCTGCTTCCATCTGCATGTACGCGAAATAAGCTGGACGGAGGAAGGCTGGCCGCTTGTATCTCCGGAGAGATATGCGGGAGAGCCGCTCCGTATCGTTTCCCCATCGGAGATCCCTGGGGATTGGGAGTGGATAGTTCATGATCCGGATGCAGATGCAATAGTGGATGCCATCCCGCTTTCGCTTTTCCTAGACGGAAGCATAAGCGGACCAAAGGAAGGGCAATCATGGCGCGTCGCCGATCAAGAAATGATGGAACTTCGGCTTTCCGATCATCGGTTTGGCGGTGGGGAATCAGGAAAGCTTTGGTCCTGCAGAGGATCAATCAAGCCTGCATGGGATTGGGAGAATGAAAGAGCAGCACTCGTATTCACCGGATTAACGGAAAACGGAATTTCATTATGGGGCAAGCAAATCAGAAATTTAGAAGCATAATAAGTCAATCATAAAGGGGTTTTATCACATGATAAGCAAACAAGTAGCGACAACACAGCAATTCTCGAATCCGGTTATTCCGCAGCGGGCAGACCCGTGGGTCTACAAGCACACAGACGGCTATTATTATTTTACAGCCTCCGTGCCTGAGTATGACCGCCTTGAAGTAAGAAGAGCAAAGACAATCGGAGAGCTCGGCTCGGCGGAGCCGGTCGTAGTCTGGAGAAAATACGATACGGGTCCAATGAGCGCAAACATTTGGGCGCCGGAGATCCATTTTGTCGGAGGTAAATGGTATATCTATTTTGCAGCGGCAAGAACGACCGAAACGGTAGATGGATTATTTGATCATCGGATGTTCGTACTTGAGAATGAATCTGCGAACCCGCTTGAGGGTAATTGGACGGAAAAAGGGCAAATTATAGCAAACTGGGAGTCGTTCTCACTTGATGCTACGTCATTTGAGCATAAAGGTGTTCAGTATCTGGTATGGGCGCAGCAGGACCCTGCCATAACTGGCAATTCGAATTTGTATATCGCGCAAATGAGCAACCCATGGACCATAAGCGGTAAGCAGGTTATGATTGCAACCCCTGAATACGATTGGGAGAAGATAGGTTTCCTCGTTAACGAGGGTGCTGCCGTGTTGAAACGAAACGGGAAAATTTTCATTAGCTTCTCGGCGAGCGCTACGGACTATAATTATTGTATGGGCCTGCTCACAGCTGATGATACAAGCGATTTGCTGGATCCGGCTTCTTGGACCAAAACAGCGGAGCCCGTATTCCAAACCAATGAAACAACCGGCCAATATGGACCTGGCCATAACAGCTTTACAGTAAGCCCGGACGGAGAACAAGATATTATTGTATATCATGCCCGTAATTACAAAGAAATTGAGGGAGATCCTCTTTATGATCCGAATCGTCATACTCGTGCGCAGGTATTTGGCTGGCATGCTGACGGTACGCCGGATTTCGGTATCCCTGTTGCAGACGCAGCGGTGGCTGTTGAATAGCAAGTTAATAGTTCGTTGTTATGTTAATGACATCTGGTTTTTTCAGTGAATAATCAATTAATTGATGAAAAGAGAGCGGAAAAGCTGTTTTACGCTGAAAAACCAGATGTGGATAACGTTTTCAAATATCCATTCGACATGTATTGACAATGAAAGCGCTTTGCATTATTATGAGTTTAACAAAAGTATTAATTATTTAACAAATATGCTTACTTGATGTATTTGAAGCTAATTAATGATTTTTGTGAACGCAGTACGTAGTACATTTAGGAGGGGTTCAAGTTGGCAAAGAAAAAAAGTTTATTCTCAGTGTTCGCAGTCATGATGTCGTTAGTCGTAGTATTATCCGCATGCGGTGGCAAAGACAACGCAGGCAATTCTGGTAACACAGGCAGCACAGGCGAAAAAACAGAATCCAAACAAATTTCATTCATGTTTAGAGGCGGACCTGAAGAGCAAAAAGCTTATGAGGCAACCGTTAAGAAATTCGAAGCCGACAACCCTGGCGTTAAAGTTAAAATCATTACAACAACAGGCGATCAATACGCAACAAAATTGAAAGCTGCTATTACAGGAAAAAGCGTTCCAGACGTATTTTATTTTGACCCGGGCGATCTGAGAGCGTATGCAAATGGCGGCGTACTTAAAGATATCACAGAATACGTGTCTGATGTGAAATTCGATAACATCTGGAAATACGGCGTTGACAGTTACCGTTACGACGGTGAAACCGTAGGCCAAGGCAGCATTTACGGCTTGCCGAAAGACGTAGGTCCTTTCGCACTTGGTTACAACAAAGCGATGTTTGAGGCTGCTGGCATTCCGTTGCCGGATAAAGACAAGCCTTACACATGGGATGAATTCATCAAAGTTAACCAACAGCTGACGAAAGATAATAACGGTGACGGTAAAATCGACCAATACGGTACAGGCTTTAACGTAAACTGGGCATTGCAAGCTTTCGTATGGAGCAACGGTGCTGACTGGCTTGATGAAACAAACACAAAAGTAACCATCGACGATCCTAAGTTTGCTGAAGCATTGCAATACTTCGCTGACATGCAAAATGTTTACAAAATTACTCCTTCTATTGAAGATGCGGCAACACTTGATACTTACCAGCGCTGGATGAAAGGCGAGCTTGCATTCTTCCCTGTAGGCCCTTGGGATCTAGCGACTTACGAAACATTGCCTTTCGATTATGATCTGATTCCTTACCCTGCTGGTTCTACAGGCAAATCGGCTACTTTCGTTGGATCGCTCGGAATCGGCGTATCTAACACTTCGAAGAGCCCTGAGCTTGCAGCTAAGCTGGTGACTTACTTGACAGCGTCGCCAGAAGGCCAACAACAACTGGTTGATGCAAAGGTTCAAATTCCTAACCTGATCGACATGGCTCAAACTTGGGCTGCTAATTCGGAAACGAAACCAGCGAACAAGAAAGAATTCCTTGATATCGTTCAAGATTACGGTAAACCAATGCCTAACACATTGACTTACAATGCAGAATGGTACCAATTGTTCTTCACAGACGTTCAGCCGGTGCTTGACGGTAAAGTTACGGCAGCGGATTACGTGAAATCGCAACAGCCAAAAATGCAAAGCTTGCTTGATAAAGCGATCGAACAAGAAGCCAAATCAAAGAAATAATAAAAGCTAATCATTTTTAACCCGCAAGCAGTGATGTTAGTTCTCTCGTAGAGCTAGCATCACTCTTATGCCGGGTGAATCAGGGGTGGAAGATGAAAACCAAGTCGAATCTCTATCGCAAAGAAAGCTATTACGGGTATTTATTTGTACTTGCTCCCGTACTTGGATTTCTCTTGTTTACGTTGTATCCGCTTTTATACTCATTTTATGGTTCCTTCACTGATTGGGACGGCCTAGGCCGCATGGATTTTATCGGTTTTGCTAACTTCAAAGAAATATTTATGGATGAACAATTTCATAAAGCCAGCTTCAATACGCTATTCATGATGATCGGTATACCAATTGAGATTGTATTAGCTCTGCTGCTTGCTCTAGGCTTGAACCGGAAAATGTTAGGTACAACAACGTTTCGCGTCGTTTACTACATCCCGGTTATATCCTCGCTCGCGGCGATTTCGATTTTGTGGCAATGGGCTTATAACGGCGACTATGGTTTAGTGAATCAGTTTCTTGCTCTATTTGGTATTGAGGGCCCTAACTGGTTAACTGATAAATATACGGTGAAACCGGCACTCATTATAATGATGGTATGGAAAAACCTTGGATACTCGATGCTTCTTTATTTGGCAGCGCTGCAAAGCGTTCCGAAAGACTATTATGAAGCCGCACAGCTTGACGGGGCAAATGCGTTTCAAATCTTCAAGCACATCACGTTCCCAATGGTTAAACCGGTTACCTTCTTCATTGTCGTAACAAAGGTGATCGGCGGTGCGCAAATTTTCACGGAAATCAATATTATGACTTCAACGGGCGGTCCGGAGTACAGCTCTGCCTCTGTCGTATTCTATGTTTGGCAAAAAGCGTTCGGCAACCTGCAAATGGGTTATGCCTCCGCAATGGCGATGCTGCTTGGTATATTCATCTTCGTTATCACGCTCGTTCAATTTAAGATGAATGAAAAGTCGTCGAAGGACCTGGAATAACGACAACAGAGGGAAGGAGTGAGCCTGACTATGCTATCGGCCAAAAAATTCAAACTATCAGATGTATTGATCTTTATCCTAATCAGTATCGGCGCTGTATTCATGATTGCTCCGCTTGCTTGGACAGTATCCACATCGTTTAAAACGAAGGCGGAAGTATTCGCTTTGCCGCCTGTTTGGATACCTGAGAAATTCGACTTCATTAAATACGTGGAAATTTGGGAAAAGGGACCTTTGCTCAGCGGTATTCAGAACAGCTTGCTGATCACGTTATGCGTGACGATTATCGGCACATTTACCTCAAGCCTAGCTGCTTACTCGTTTGCTAAGCTTCGTTTCAATCACAAAAACAAAATTTTCATGCTTTTGCTATCCTCCTTAATGATTCCATACCCGGCCATTATGATACCTCAGTTTATCATGTTCTCTGAGTTTGGCTGGGTAGACACATTAAAGCCGCTGATCGTACCGGGCTTGTTCGGTAATATTATGATGATTTTCTTCCTGCGCCAATATTTAACCAGCGTGCCTGGGGCCATTATTGAAGCAGCGAAAATCGACGGTGCCTCTTACTTCGGCATTTTCACAAAAATCGTCTTCCCTTTAATTCGTCCAGCGGTCGCCGCACAGGTCATCCTTTGGTTTATGGGGATCTGGAACGATTATTTGGCGCCGATTATTTATTTGAACTCGCCGGAGAAGCAAACGCTCCAACTCGTTATCGCAAACTTTAATGCGACTTATGCGATTCAAACTGATTATCCGTTAATTATGGCTGCATCCTTCGTGGCATTGCTGCCAATGCTTATCATCTTCCTAGTATTCCAAAAGCAAATTATCGAGTCTGTCGCTATTTCAGGCGTGAAGGGCTAGCAGAGAGGGCTAATGCGCATATGAGACCGACTAGATCCGGCTTACAGAAATTCGCAGCGATAAGTCTAATGGCGGCCGTTCTCCTCGCCGGCTGCTCGGAGCAGGAAACGGCGGTGAAAGAGCCTTCTGCGCCGCCGGCTTATCCGATGTACGATACGGCCAATATCCATAATGAGAAAAACTGGAACATTAGCAACGTGCATGACCCATCTATTTTGAAGGACGGGGACACTTATTATATCTATTCCACGGACGTGAAGGTCGGAGGAAGCAGTACGCCGGGCATTATGGTGCGCAAATCGAAGGATTTGATCAGCTGGGATTGGGTAGGTTATGCGTTTGACGGCATTCCTGCAGAAGCGAAGGAATGGACTGGCGCAACGAATCTATGGGCTCCCGAGATTGAGAAGCTCGGCGATACCTATTATTTGTATTATTCGGCATCTACGTTCGGCTCTAACACCTCCTATATCGGCGTAGCGACAAGCTCATCTCCTGAAGGTCCTTGGACCGATCAGGGCGAGGTTGTCAAAACCTCCGGAGCAGACGAGCCAAATGCCATCGATCCTAATATTGTGACGGATGCGGATGGCAAGCCTTGGTTCGTATTCGGTTCATTCTTCGGCGGGATTTATGTATCGCCGCTGGATGAGAAGACAGGCAAGCTGGCGGAATCCGGCTACGGTACAAAAATTGCCAAGCGCAGTCAAGCCATGGAACAAGGCGCGGTTGAAGGCCCTTACGTGGTCTATAATCCGGAGCAAAAGAAATATTACTTATTCGTTTCCTATGACTCCTTATCCTCGGATTATAATGTACGCGTTGGGCGGTCGGATTCCATTACCGGTCCTTATTTGGACGCAAACGGCCGCAATATGCTTGATGACAAGTACGAGGCCCAGTTTGAGATTGGGAACAAGCTGATCGGCGGGTACCGTTTTTCAGAGGGAGAGGGCTGGATGTCTCCAGGTCATAATTCCGTCCTGCAGGACGGGAACGACTACTATTTGGTTCATCATGCAAGACCGGAACAGGATTCCAACTGGATGTATCTTCATGTAAGGAAAATGTTATGGACACAAGATGGCTGGCCCGTCGTTTCTCCTGAAAGATATGATGGCGAAACGGTGCAGAAGATTCCGAAGGGAAGCATCGCGGGCGAATGGGAACAAATCGTTCACGAGAAGCTGATCGACGGCCAAGTTGACTCGGAGCCGTTAACGCTGCTGAAGAACGGAAAGATCGGAAGCGGCGAGGAAAAAGATTATTGGGAGTTTGACGGTGACCATACGATAACCTTGTTTTGGCATGATGCTGATGGAGCCGTTATCGCTAAGGAAACGGCACTTCTGCTGCCTGCATGGGACTGGGAGCTCAATAAGCCTACGCTTGTCTTCACGGGTTTGAACGAGCAGGGCACTGCGGTGTGGGGAAAACAAATCTCGCGCGGCGCGAAGAAGTAATAGGAACAAGCCTCGGAACTCTCTTACCGAGGCTTGTTTGTTTTTTGATTAAGGGCTTAAATAATTAACGAGAAAAGCGACTTGATCCTTTTCATTCGTTTGCAGCTGGTTGTGATTGACCAGCAGCTCTGAAGCGGTGAGCAGTGCATTAATATTTGCTATTTTAAATGTAGTCGTGCCTGGGGCCTTTTCTTTGTAATTTACTTTATAAAGCTTATTGTACAAAGTTTCGTACTCTTTGAGGAAAGCCGTGATGAGAGCAGGCTTATCCGTCATTTTATTTGCGAAAAACGTGTCGGCATATGCTTTTTTTCCTAAGATAGCAGCTGTCTTGCTTATGCCGATACTCGAACCTTCAGCCGAGCAAACTGGCGTATCGTTATGATGTTTTTCAACCAATAGGTTTCTATAGAATATTATTCCTTTTTGCAAAAGGGCAAGCCGCTTATCGATCTCAAAGCCCAGCTTTTGCACCGTAGAGATACGTTTGTAGTTCGGCAAAGGCCCTTCCTTTGACTTCTCCCATGCAGCCTGTTCTTCAAAATCATCATCATGCTCCGAGAGAGCGGCTGCCCGTTCATCTGCAGCATCTCCTGCCCAAAACTCCATTCGTCCCGCTGCGTTATTGTCTTTATCATCAATATAAATGACATTCAGGCCGAGCAGAGCCATTCCTTCCAAGCTTCCGCTCCGCATACCGATGGATACGGCGCTGTTTTCTTGATGCAGCAGCTGGAACAAATAGCGCTGTGCATTGCGGTCGCGGAGAGAAGGGGCGTACTCCTCGCCGGAGTTTTGCGGCTTCCAGAACTCGCCGAGATAAACGACTTCGTTCCGGGCACCGAGCTCTTCTTTGGATATGACCTCGTCACCGACAAAAACGAGCTGGCGGTCAGGAAAGGATGCCTTCAGCTTAGCGGCTAGCTGCATAACCATAAGCTGGTGCGAGTCCAGCTCTTTATGCGCACCGCCTTTCTGTCCGCTGTTGCGTCCCCATAGAATGAGGCATTTTTTGTTGTTCAATACAGGGTCAAGCTTTACTCTTTTGTATTCCTCGATTTTCAGCTGTAACGCTTGATCCCCCTCGGAGCTTCCGAGCTGAATTTGTTCCCGCAGCACCTGTGTTTTCTCGGGATCATGCAAGGCGTCGCCAATCACTCTCGTCGCCTCGTAGGTCTCTTTGTTCCATGGTTTTACAGCGCCAGGCGTATGCTCGTTATAGACGGTTGAATAACGGTCCGAGGTGCCCTGGTATTCGCGGTTTTCGTCGGTGGAGCTGAATGCGATCCCTCCGGCTTTTTGCGCTGCATCAAAGTATTCAGGGAGCTGCTCACGGTTCTTTAGAAATGAAGGTCCCTGAATCCGTTTGTTTTTCTCTGTCTGGGTAGGAGGGTCTTTTAGAAAGTTTTCGGCTTTTTCGGGGTGTGAGGGAGCTTTTCTCTGGTCTCCCGTGAGCACCTTGACCGTGAGGCTGGGATCGACTAACGGAACCATCGCGAGTCCGGTAGCATCGCCTGTCATATACTCGGCTGTACCGATACTGCGCCAATTGTAATGTTTGTTCAAATGATATTTAATGGCATCCTTGGCAAGCTTATTGAAGCCCCTGCCGTCATTGCTGTAGGTGAACGATTTCCCATCCTTATGCCAATCCTCCAAGAAGCTGTTCAGCTTGGAGAAGCTGAAGCCAAGCAGCAGCTCCTGTTCCAATTGCTCCTTTACATGCGGAGGCTTCTCCTTCATCACCTCATCCATCACTTCGGATGGAGAGACAAAGTAGAGCATTTTGGATTTGCAGTATTCCAAAATATCATCGCTGCCTGCATTATCCTCTATCGCAATTTTCCTCTGGATGACGCCTTGCGATGACATAAGCTGGGCAACTGCGCGGTTGCCTTTGAGCGGTGTAGAAGAATAGCTGCGCTTTCATTTGAAGACGTGAGAAAAAGACTTCCCATACCATTGAAAATAGTTTAGAACTAAAATATAATAGTTAAGCTGTAAAGTAATTTCAAAGGGTGTGGGAGAATCAAATGAATCAAGCAGAAGTTCAAAAGGTGCGTTTCTGGCCTATAATGGTTGCTATTTTTATCGGATCGTTTTTATGCGTATTGGCGTCAGCTACGATTAACTTGGCGCTCGAAATTTTGACGGATCATTTTAATACGACGCTGGGCTCGGTCCAGTGGACCTTAACGGGCTTTATGCTTGCGATGGGGACAACGGCACCCGTTGCTGGTTATTTAGGCGAGAGGTTCAGCTACAGACGCCTTTATCTGTTTTCTTTGATAGGCTTCACGCTGGCATCGATATTGTGCGCAACGGCATGGAGCGAAGGCTCGCTCATTTTGTTCCGTGTACTGCAAGGCGCATTCAGCGGTTTGATCATTCCGGCTACGATGTCGATTATTTATCAAATCATTCCAAGAGAGCGGCAGGCGATGGCTGTTGCCTTCTGGGGCTTGTCCGCCATGCTGGCACCAGCTTTTGGCCCTACCATCAGCGGCTGGATACTGGAAAACATGAATTGGCAGTGGCTGTTCCTTATGAATATTCCAATCGGACTGATTGCAATAGGATTCGTGTATGCCTACATTCCTTATTATCGGATGAATATCCCAAAAAGCTTCGATGGACTCGGATTCTTGACGGTAATTATAAGCAGCTCATCCTTGCTTCTTGCGCTTGGCCAAGGCCATAACTGGGGCTGGGGATCTTGGAAGATCGTTTCCTTGTTCGTCATCGGGGTGATTGCTTTGCTTCTATTCATTTGGCGCGAGCTTACGACAGAAACGCCTTTGCTTAACCTGAAAGTGTTTAAGAACAAACGCTTCACCTTGAATGCGGTCATTTCAAATATTATTACGATCAGCTTATATTCAGGCACTTTGCTGACGCCGGTATTCCTTCAAAGAATCCAGCATGTTTCGGCAATGGATACGGGGATGGTTTTGCTGCCGGCTTCGCTTGCCATGGCGCTGCTCATGCCCGTTGTAGGAAAGCTTTACGGCATTATCGGACCGCGCTGGCTCATGTCTGGCGGAATCGTCCTGCTCACGATCGGTACGCTGGCTTTAAGCTGGTTAAGCGTTGATGTTTCTCATTCTTACGTAATATGGTGGATGATCGTCCGTAATATCGGGATCGCGTTTGTCGTTATGCCTTCAAGTAATGCGGCAATGGAACAAATTCCAGCAGAGCTTTCGGGGCATGCTTCCGCCATTACGAACTGGACGAGGAACGTATTCGGCTCTTTCGCCATCGCGATCTTCACCACGATGCTCGCATCGCGATCAATAACACACGCAACGGATTTAATGAAAGCAGGAGATACCAATGAGCTTCACATTGGAATCATGTCATTTACGATGAGTGTTAATGATGTATACGTCGTCGCTACCTTGGTTGCAGTCGTTGCGCTTCCGCTCAGCTTATTCATCGGTAAGACGAAGCGGGAAGAAGAATCGCATCCAAAATCTGGAAAAGAAAAAACGGCTGTTAAACCCGTAACAGCCACGGTTTCGGGCAAATAATACAGCATACGCCGCAAAAGCTTGTTAAAAGCTGCTGCGGCGTATTTTTTTTGAAATATAAGAAAGTATAAATTTCAACCTTATACTATGCTTATTCTTTACCGCGAAACGAGCTTTTGCCGCTAAGGATGACATCAGCCGTTTACGCTTGAATAAATGTTCTTTATTAAGAACTAACGAGGTGTTATATTAGGTGTATTAACTGCTATCGATCGTGACGAATGTATTTTTTTATCTAATTTGTTCTTTTTGAAGAATACTTAACATTGTTAAAGGCTAGTACCGTTTATTTTGCAAATGCGGGGGTTAAGGTAGATGAAAAATAAGAATAAGAGCAGCTGGAATAGGAATACGATTCCGTATTTTCTTCAAAAAAGAGCAAGCGAAAGCACGTGAATATAATTTGAAATCATTGCTTGGCGTTGCGTTTACTTCTGCGGCGGTGAACAATTCGATTTTGCAAAAAATCATGAAAAGTTTGAACCTTTATTTCTTTATGGTCAGCTACGGCTCTTCGGAAGCGGGCTCTGTCGCAAATGGAACCTGCTTTATTAATCGTAAGAACAGCTTGCTGTTACTATTGCTGTACAAGCTGCTTAGCCATACGAATCTTTTGAGCGGCTTAATTCATTACAAGGAATTTGAGAAAGCCGTCTACAGCATTGGGGGAAAGGTCGATAAGGTTGTAGAGGTGCGGATATTACATCCCGAGACGGGACAAGCGCTACCTCCTCATGAGCATGGCGAAATTGCGATTCGAAGCCATCGGGTGATGCGTTATTTCAATGAGATCTATGACAAAACATCAGTCACGGCTGATGGCTGGTACAAATCCGGAGACCTCGGCTTTCTGGACGATCGAAGCCATTTAACGATTACGGGGCGGCTGCACCGAATGATTAGCCGCGGCGGCGAGAAGATTTCTCCAGTAGAAATTGAAAATGTGCTGCTGCGGCATAAGGATGTGGACGAGGCTCTCGTGATTGGGATACCGGATGAGCTTTACGGAGAGCAGGTTTGCGCCTGCATCGTCGCCAAGCAAGGATCAAGCATAACCTCCGAAAAGTTAAAAAATGATTTGGCGCCGTATTTGACAGCCTTTAAGCTGCCGCGTCACATTGTATTCCTGCCCATGTTCCCGCTATCGCCGACAGGCAAAATATCCATTGCGGAAATCAAGTCGATGGTATTGAACGGGACGGGAGAGCTGAGGAAAAATGCGTAAATACTATCCGGGTATTACTATTTTTAAGCTGGCGGGCTCTTTGCTTGTTCTGGTTGCTCACCTCATGCTCATCAAATACATGGCGCTTATGCCGGGACAATCGGTCATTCAGTTTACATCGTTTTAGTGAATGGACGACAGAATACAAGCTTACCTTCAGTGTGCTGCCGAATACGCTTTTGATTTTTTACGGCATTCTTCGTATCCAAAGCGCAGCCATTCATAAATATAACAAAGTCATCGGCTTGTTCTGCATGGTCACGTTTTTCGGACACATCTTATTCATGCTGGCTAATTTGTGGCTGCTTGGTTGGAACGTCGAGCGTATGAACGCGGGACAGGATTTCACGCTGCTGCTTCTGACCTTGCTTGAATGCGTCGCGGCTACGGCATTGTTACGCATGTTCGCCAATACATTGTCCGTCAGGAAAACGGGAAGCGCTGCGTTATAAGGTTATCCTTCTTTTAGCACCCCGCTGTAATTGAGGTTATCGGTGCTTTGTATTTCAATAACCCGGCGGCCAAGCTCTTGCTTGTTTTTGTAGGCGATCACGGAAACGATACTTTTCTTTGCAAATGGAATTTCGTTATTCTCATCGATTGGCGACCAGTATAGCGTGTTACCGGATGCTGTTTGCATGCTTTTCCCCTTGTGGACAACCTTCGAAGACGGGGGAGACCATGTCAACAGGCCTCCTTCTGTTACGATGACTTCGATCCGATCCGCGTCTTCTGCGTCGATGCGGATTGGAAAGCCAGGTACGCTGCTCATTAACGGACTATATGTCCCGAGAGGGAGCAGAACGTTTGGTTTCATGACAACGGGGGCGCCGTCCGCCGCATAAGCGGTAATAACAAAGCCGGTGAATGCTGATTTGTTGTCAGGCTGAAAGAACGAGGCCCCAAACACCATTACTACAATAAATGTGCAGACAGCAGCGAAAAAGGCGGCTCTTCGGAGGCTGTTCTTTTTTGAAGGCTGCCGTAGCTGAGCCCGGTTTATGAACTGCTGCTTCAGCTCCTCGCCGGCAGTGATTTCTTTCATTCCCTCGATATATTTATTCATTTACGAATCCTCCGATCATACTTTTTCTTAGCAGTTCGCGGGTACGGCGGAGATGCGTTCGAACGGTATTCTCATTTCGGCGTACGAGTTCGGCAATTTCCGTGGTGCTGTAGCCTTCGAAATAATAGAGGTAGATGACGATGCGGTATTTTTTCGGCAGCTCCAGCACGCAGGCAACAACTTCGTTATTCCCTTGATGCAGAATTGGAAGCGATGCTTCGTTGATCGGACTAAAAAGTTTTTTCCACGGGCTTCGCAGCGCATCCTTACTGGCATTAATCGTGATGCGAATGATCCATGCTTTTTCATGCTCAGCATGCTGAAAGGTTTTATGCTGCTTAGCGATTTTTATAAAAACCTCTTGGCAAATATCCTCAGCGTCAGCATGGTTTTTAACATAGGTGAAAGCAATACGCAGCATCATATCCGCGTAACGATGGACCAGCTCAGCTAAATCCTCTCTCGAAATTAGCGTCTCACTCGGCATTAGCGTCGACTCCTTCATCCGTAACACGTTCCATCAGCTCAAAATGTTTCATTGGTAAAAAAAAATCCTGACCGGTGAAGGTCAGAACTTTTTTTATTTATAAGAATGAGTACCGATTATTTAAAGAAACCGTTAAAAATCTCAACGACCTTGTCCTGATCATGAGAGATGGACAGCATCACGTAATTGCCGTGACGGATAATTTTATAGTTTTTTGCATCCTCGTATTGATCCTGCAAATAAGTTTCAAATGTTTTTTGAATTTGTGCGGCGCGGGCTTCCAAAGCTTCAGCCACCTCATCGTAGTTTTTCTCCGATTTCAGCTTTACGATAACAAGTTCGGTAGCCTTAGTATTCATCATAGCTTGCAGGAAGATACTTTCTGACAGCAAAGCGCCTGCGTCAATTCCGTATACATCCATAACGAGCTCGCCTTCCGCAGGGATCATACGCGGCATCTCCATGTCTGCTAAGATTTTATCGGAAATATCGGATACCTTCACATCCTCTGACGGCTTAACCGTAGGCTTAGGCGTTGGGTTTGGCTTTTGCGTCGGTTTTTGGGTTGGTTTTTGTGTAGGTTTTGCTGTAGCAGCAGGCTTTAGTGCTGGCTTTTCTTTTGGCGCCGTTGTCTGAGCAGGCTTTCCGTCGGATGGTCTGCCTATAGGCTTCGAGGTGGCAGAGGGCTCTGCTTCTTCCGTAGCAGCCGGTTCACTCGTTGCAGTGTCTGTTGCAGGCTCCTCGGTAACGGCAGGTTCTTCAGTAACAGCAGGTTCATCTGTCGCAGGATTTACGGTAGGCTGCTCCGTAACCTCGGCCTCATTCGTCGCATTTCCTGCCGATGAGTTATTGGCAGGCTCTTTTCCGGTATTGTTGCAGCCTGCAGCGAGCAATGCAACGGTGAGCGCGAGGACTGCCATTTTGGATAGTGATTTTTTCATATGTAACATCTTTTTCTCTCCTTATAAATAAAGTCGAACACTAGACGGCAGTGTTCGACAAAAGGTTGCAAGGCTACCTATTATTTAGAAAGGAGCTTATTGCTCGTTTTCAACGACTTCCTCTTCCTCTTCAGCATCCTCAGGCGACTCCACGAGACGAAAGTCATCCGTTTTCTCGCCATCCTCCCATATTTCAACAAACAGGGCGTCGCAATGGTCGAAGTCGGCTGACTTCAACGACAGCGCTTTTTCCTCATCTGAGCCTACATACACATTTTCCAAGCCGTCTTCATTAAACGATTGAATGACGTAAATTTTCATTGTCTGATCCTCCTGCATATTAATATTGTAGCAGTATACCACAAAATCCCGAATGAGCAGCAGTGCAAAAAGGCTTAACGTATTTTGAATTGGATGAGTGTGTTAAAATGATTGCATTCTTATAAATAGTAAGGGTCTTGAGGAGATAGAGGAGGGATACTGATGCAGCTTATTCATGCAGAGAAAGTGCAGCATATTATTGACAGCTTGCAGGAGCAAGATCTATACGTTCATCTTGAAATGACAACGGGGGCCTATGCTTCCCATCTCGATAGCACGAAGCATCCGGCAGCAAACTTCATTACCAATGCGATGATTCGTTATTCCCATGGATCGATTGCAGGGAATGGACCATACCGGGTAGGGCTGAAGATGAAGCAGGGCTGGATTTATACAGAAGGCTTGACGCACTGGGAAGAGAACGAGACGGATAGGCTGCTTCTTGCCGGTCACGACGGTCAAGGAAAGCTGATCGTTTCGCTGCAATTAAGCAGGGAACCCTTTTGATGAGAGAGGAGACAAGAGAAGCTATGAATCAAAATATTTTGGTTATATTTCCGCATCCTGATGATGAAGCCTTTACGGTATCAGGAACGCTGGCTAAGCATATAGAAAGCGGAGCCCATGTTACCTATGCTTGTTTAACGCTAGGAGAGATGGGCCGAAATATGGGGATTCCGCCGTTTGCAAATCGGGTAACCCTTCCGCATATACGAAAATTGGAGCTGGAGAGGTCTTGTGAGGCTATTGGCATACAGGATCTAAGAAAACTCGGCTTTCACGATAAAATGATTGAGTTTGAGGATCAGGTGCAGCTGGATGGCCAGATCGATGCGCTCCTTAAAGAACTCCGTCCGACACTTGTCTATACTTTCTATCCGGGCTTCAGCGTACATCCGGATCATGATGCATGCGGAGCGGCTGTCATTCGAGTCATCAGCAAGCTTCCTCCGGAGGAGAGGCCGACGGTCTACTGCGTAGCTTTTTCCAAAAATCATCAACAAGTATTAGGCAAGCCTCATCTCGTCAATGACGTTAAGGGTTACTTGCGGCAAAAAATGGCCTCCATAGAAGCACACCGTTCCCAGTTCCAGGCTGCTGAATTGGTTGGTAATAAAAAGCTGGAGGACGAGGAAATAAGGGAGCGGTTCGGAACAGAGCGCTTCTGGATTTATCGTTTTAATTAAAGGATTCAAACGAGAAGGGGACGGCTATAATAGCCGTCCCCTTCTCGTTTTTACTATATAAGGCTGAAGAAAAGCTGCAAATAATATAAGTCTATGATTGCTGCGACACGGATAAGCCAAGGCCTTCAGCGACCCGCTGTCCGTATTCGGGATCCGCTTTGTAGAAATGGCCGATTTGACGAAGCTTAATTTCATCCTTCTCTACGGGCTTCATGGCACCGACGATCGTGTCGACGAGGCGTGCTCGTTCCTCTTCGTTCAACAGACGGTATAGATCGCCGGCTTGCGTATAATGGTCGTTATGGTCAAAAGAGACGCTGTCTGCCTGGCCGGAAACCTCGAATGGGGCAGGCTTGTTCTCCGGCGATTCCGTCGGTCCGCCATAGCTGTTCGGCTCGTAGTAAATCGATGCACCGCCATTGCCGTCGGCACGCATTTGCCCATCGCGCTGATGGTTGTTCACTTCAGACTTGGGACGGTTGATCGGCAGCTGGTTGTGGTTGGCGCCAACCCGGTAGCGATGAGCATCGGAATAGGCAAAGAGACGGCCTTGCAGCATTTTGTCAGGAGAAGCCTCGATGCCTGGTACAAACGAACCAGGGGAGAAAGTCGCCTGTTCAACCTCGGCAAAATAGTTTTCCGGGTTGCGATCCAGCACCATGCGTCCAACCTCGATCAACGGGTAGTCCTTTTGCGACCATACCTTCGTCACGTCAAACGGATCGAAACGATATGTATTTGCATCCTCAAGCGGCATAATTTGCACATAAAGCTTCCAAGCCGGGAAATCGCCATTTGCAATGGCATTAAATAAATCCTCGGTATGATAGTCAGGGTTATCGCCGGCAATTTGCGCCGCAACCTCAGGAGCTAAGTTTTTTACGCCTTGCTCGGTTTTGAAGTGGTATTTGACCCATACGGCTTGCCCTTCATCATTTACCCATTTGAAGGTATGGCTGCCAAAGCCGTGCATATGTCTAAGCGTAGCCGGAATGCCGCGGTCAGACATTAGAATGGTAACCTGGTGCAAGGATTCAGGGGATAAGGACCAGAAATCCCATACCGCATTCGGATTTTTGAGATGGGTTTGCGGATGGCGCTTCTGCGTATGAATAAAATCAGGGAATTTAATGGCATCACGGATGAAAAAAACAGGCGTGTTATTGCCGACCAAATCATAATTTCCTTCTTCGGTGTAGAACTTCACGGCGAATCCGCGGGGATCGCGAACCGTGTCGGCAGAACCTAGCTCACCTGCTACGGTGGAGAAACGGATGAACATCGGTGTGCGTTTGCCTACCTCGGATAAGAAGCTGGCCTTGGTAAAAGGGGTAACATCATGCGTAACCTGGAAATAACCGTGTGCGCCTGCGCCCTTCGCATGAACAACGCGTTCTGGAACACGTTCTCTATTGAAATGCGCTAGTTTCTCCAAAAGGTGAACATCCTGAATTAACGTGGGACCGCGTGAGCCGGCTGTCATCGAGTTTTGGTTATCTCCGACCGGAGCGCCAGAGCTAGTCGTAAGCTTGTTCTTCTCTGTACTCATAATAGCTTCACCTCATTGATTTTGTATGATTGCACCTCAACTAATATGTTACCGCTTTCCAGAGGGAAATCAATATTATTTTGGAATCATTATAAATAAAATTTTTCGTCAAAATGTGATTAATTGTGCGGCTCCGCATAGCGTTCAAGCGACTTTGTCGCGGATTCCAGCATGCGGCGCCTTAGCTGCTCGCCCTCCAATATCCGAACCCGTTTACCGAGGAAGCGGGTTTTTGAAAGCACGAATTCGCTGTCACTGCTGTTAAAGTATAAGCGAATCATGTACTCGTTCTCTTCCGGAGCATAGGTCACTTCCTTCTCGAAGCAAGAAAAAGCGTATAAGATGCGCGAAAGCTCTCCGTTGTATGCAGGCACGACAAGAATATCCGCGCTCATGCCTCGATTGTTCATTAAAGCATGAACCACGGCGGTCAGCTGCTCGTAATCTTCCACGGGGCACGCTTGCTCGCTAACTTCCATGATCTTCTCCAGCCTTGTACTCATCAGCATCCGATTATTTATATGATACCAGAGCAAATACCATTCCCGTTTAACCATTGAATATTCAAGCTTATAGGGAAAGCCGTCCTGCATCGTGGATGTTCGTCCGTTTTTCATAAGGTAGCTTAACCGCAGGATAGCCTTATTCGTGATGGCTTGCCTTAGCAGCCGGACGTTTGGATGATAGACATGGCGTTCCTTGCTTGCGGCTTTGTGCAGCAATCCGTCTGTTTCCAAGCTTTGATCTTGCTCTAATACTGCGTTTAGTTTGCGAAGGGTTTCCGGGGCAAAAGCATGGGCAGAAGCCGGATGCTGAAGCATCATTTTCAGCCAGCCCCGCTCATGCGCCGTAATAATGAAGGTGCCCGACTCCTCCAGCCGAGATAGGATCTGGTAGTTGAATATTTTCTCAAAGGGATTCATAGTAGCCTTTAATCTCCTTCCATTCCGCAATCATTTCTTCTCTGAATTTCAAGGGGGCCAGCACCTCGCAGCTGGAGCCGAAGCTCCGAATCCAGGGCTTGATCTCAATCGTGCCGTTCACTTCTATTTCGTAAATAAAGGAGTCCTCAGTCTCTTCCGTAATGCTTCCCCATTGCCCCTGCAAAAGCACACGCTCCTTGACGAAATTAGATATGCCGGGTCCGGGATGGAAGAAGCGGACCTTTACCGTAACGAGCTTGCCTGTATCGATCAGCCAGCTGTACTGGATACGCTGCTCAAGCTCGGATTTTTTGGCTTCGTAATCGTCTGCGGCAGCGGCATCCTCTTCAGAAATTTGGGTTAATCCTTCCAAGCGGTATTTCTTTATGCCATAGCGGGCGTGGTGGCCAAGCAAGTACCATCTGCCGTATTGATGATCATAGACAACCTTCAGCGGGAGCATCATCTCCTCCTGGCCTTCGGTATCCCGTTCAAACAAGGGATTAGTGTTTTTGGAGGCGTAGCTCGTTTCTTTTTTCGGCGAAAAATAAAGGAAACGAACGAAACGCCGATTGCGGATCGCACTGAGCAGCGTAAAGAGATGAGCCTCGTCCAAAATGCGCGAATAGTAGTGGTACTTATATAAGAAGGACTCCTGATGGCGGTAATCATTCTGCCTGCGGGCCATATGCTTCTTCAATCCGTCTCGAAGGAAATATCCCTGCACCGAGGGCAGCTGCGTATTGGCCATAATGTCTACAAAATCATATAAATCCAGCAGCTCCTCCGGGGACAGCTCCTTGACCAAATCGTTGTATGTCCGGTAACGGAACGGGCGCGTTCCCGGCTCTCTTTTGATTACCCCAACCTGCTCCAAATATTTGAGATCGCCGCGTATGGTCTTCTCGTCGGGAAGCGAGAGTTCCGCCGGCATACTGCCGCAGCAGAGATCGAGAAGCTCCATGGCGGTTAAAGCTTGCTCGTGCATAGCAGCAAGCAGCAGAGAAAGCCGCTGGCTTTCCGATTCCTTTAGCGATTTGGCCCGGAATAAAAACAGCAGCATGGGATCCGAAGAATCGAGGTAGCTGTAGCGGACCGTATCCGCAAACTCTTTTCCTTTGTCCGCAGGGAGCTGCTGATAAACCGCATTAGCGATTTCTTTCAAACGTTTGATGGTTTTATCGAAGGTATGAATGGAGATGCCGAGTCTGTCTGCGTACTGTTGACGATTATATGCCCCGCTCGTAAGGACAAGCATGCGCAAAAACTGGATTTCCTTATCGAAGCTTTCTCTCGCCATGTAGGGGGTTCCTCCGTTCCTGAACGATATTCTTTATCTATCTTATCAGGAAGATTGCGTATTTGAACAAAAAGGAAAATTTTCCTTAGTCGTCATACTTTCACCATGTTCACGGTCTCCAAAAACATGCAAAATAAGGCTCATAAGAAGACGGTACGCCGGAAGAAAAATAGCAATAATTAAGGGAGGTTTTACAATGCTGTTGAAGCATAAGAAGCATGGCGGCAATCACCATGAGCTGGAGCTGCAGCATGGTCCACTCCATGTTTTCGCAAACGATGAGGTATTCCAAACGTTCGGAGATAAAGTATATGAAATGGCAAACAATAACCTGCAAATTCCGCGGAATCAATATATGAGCTACACTCCTGATGCCCATGTCGGTATCGGAACTTGCATAGGGACAACGGCGGTATGGAATATGAAGGACGGCTGCGTCTCGCCTTCGATCGTTGGCTCGGATATCGGCTGCGGGATGCGTGTTCACACCACTCCGCTTCATAAGCGGGATCTTAAGGAGAAGGATGTTCGCAGAGCGCTGATTGCGGCCATTGAGAAATACGTGCCGACGAACGAACGCAAAAATACGAACTACGACGATATCGATGTGATGAGCGTAGTGGAGCATGGCCTAAAGGGCCTTCCTGAAAAGTATGTGCCTGATGAGCAGTGGCTGACGCATGTGGAGCAATCTCATTTTGTATTCGATACCGCTTACCTGAAGCAGCTTCCTCCGAAAATTTTGAAGTATGCGCGGGGGCAGCTTGGTTCGCTCGGAAGCGGGAACCATTTTATTGAAATTCAGTATCTGGAGATCAATGAGGAATATGCAGAATTAGCTGCAAAATGGGGCCTGTTTGACGGTCAGGTTGTCGTCATGATCCACTCCGGCTCCCGCTCTTGGGGCGGCATGGTCGGCCGGGAGCATAACAAGGCCATAAAGGAAGCCATGAATCAGTGGGGTGTAAGTAATCCTGACCCTAATTTGATTTATGCGCCGATTGCGAGCCAAGAAGGGCAAACCTATTTGAACCTCATGTATTCCGCGCTCAACTTTGCCGTAAGCAATCGGCATATGATTGCCTTCGGCGTGCGTGAAGCCTTCCGGGACCTATTCGGAGCGGGCATGGAAATGCCTGTTCTCTATGACCTGATGCATAATTATGCGCTGAAGGAATTTCACCGCAACCAGCCGATGCTCGTTCATCGCAAAGGAGCAACGCGGGCGCTGCCGCCGGGACATTTTTTGAATACACCTGTCTATAAAGAAACGGGGCATCCGGCACTTATTCCAGGCTCTATGGGAACGTCATCCTACATTATGGTAGGGAAGGATGAAGGATTGAAAAACTTCTATTCCATTTGCCATGGGGCAGGCCGGGCAAGATCCCGTAAAGCAACGAAGCAGCTGGTGACCGTCGATGAGTTCGAGCAATCGCTGAAGGTTGGCACCGATGACGAAATTCTCGTGAACCACGCTTCCTTGCAGACGATTCTCGATGAATGCCCGCAAGCCTACAAGGATGTGGATCAAATCATCGACAGCGTCGTTGGCGCATCCTTAGCTGCCGTGGTAGCCAAATGCAAGCCGATGGCAGCCATAAAAGGCATCTAATCTATCTCTATCCCTTTCGCTATTAAAGATAACTTCAATAATAGATGAGGTTCATGTACGAATGGCGTACCTTGGCTGGGATTTTCGAAAATCCCGCAGTGCTCGCGCATCCTATGCGCCTGTATGCTGTATCGTCCATTTCGGCGGAATCTCCCATATGAAGGAGCAGGGCTTATCCCCCTCTCTTTGACAATCGCCTCCAAAGCGACGATGCTCTTCGGAGCACCCTAACTCCCTTCCAAGGAGAACTTTCTGTAGACTCTGCCTTGTAACAGAAGCTCTCAGAGCATGCCTAGGCATGCTTGCTGCAGCAAAGCCTATGCAATCGGCGGATACCGTCCGGGGCCGGCTGTCTCTTATTGCCAAGCAGGGCATAGACCGCAAACGAATGGATCATGCATTCGAATGCGTCTAAGCATGCCGAAGCGATAAAGCAGCCACGATCCTTACTCAAGCCTGATTCCGGCCCAGCCGCAGGAGAGCTCCTGTTACCAAGGCCACCAAACCCGCAAAGAGGTGTTTATCCATGTTCAAAAAAGTAATCATCAAAAACGATGAACGCGGTCTTCTTTTCAAAAAAGGCAGCTATATCAAGCTATTGCAGCCGGGCGTGTACCGGCATACTTCCTTTTCAGACGACAGCGTTATTTTGCAAAATATAGCGAAGCGCTTCGCAGTTCCGAACAAGGAGCTTAGCTTGTTTCTTCAGGATAAGCAGCTGCTGGAAGAACTAACGGTTGCAGACGTACAGGATTACGAGTACGCGCTTCATTTTGAGGACGGGAAGTTCAATTCGCTTCTGACAGCAGGGGTGTATGCTTTCTGGAATGCGATCAAGAAGCACTCGTTTATACGCATTGATATTAGAAATCCCGAAATATCGGAGGAGATCGACCGCTCTTTGCTCTCGAAGCTTCAAGGCTATATCCAGGTGTTCGAGGTTGCCAGCCACGAATCCGGCCTGCTTTTCTACAATAATGTATTGCAGAGGGAGCTTCGTCCCGGCAGATATTATTTCTGGAAGGGTCCGACGAGCGTGCAGGTGAAAACAGTCGATTTGCGCCAGCTTCAGCTAGACATGACCGGCCAAGAAATAATGACGGAGGACAAGGTCACGCTGCGGCTCAACTTTGTATGCCAATATAAGGTTGTCAATCCGCTCAAAGCGTTCCAAATCAAGTCGTTCGAGGAGCAGGTATATATTATGCTGCAGCTCATTTTGCGGGAGTATGTCGGAACGCTGAAGCTGGATGATTTGCTGCGCATGAAGCAGGAAATCGCGACGTTTGTGCTCTCTCGTTTGAATGAGCAGAAGGAGCATTACGGCGTGCAGTTTATATCGGCGGGACTCAAAGACATTATTTTGCCGGGCGACATCAAGGATATTTTGAATACGGTGCTGCTTGCAGAGAAGAAGGCGCAGGCTAATCTCATTACGCGCCGCGAGGAAACGGCCTCCACCCGAAGTCTCCTTAATACCGCTAAGCTGATGGATGAGAACGTTACGTTGTTCCGGTTGAAGGAACTGGAGTTTCTTGAGAAAATTTGCGAGAAGATCGGCACGATTTCACTTACGGGCGGCGGTAATTTACTAGAGCAGTTAAACTCGCTGCTTAGCTTAAAAAGCGTGGAAAAACCATGACAGAACCAGCTGAAGAGGCTGTCTCGAAAAGGCTTGATTGCCTTCGGAGACAGCCTCTATTTTTAGGTTGATCCTACATATTATGGAGGATAGATTAAATTATTTTGTTTGATTCCAGCTTCGATTTTTGTTATCTTTGAACCTACATGTCTTTTGGGGTTACCCCTCAATTTGCTAGAAGAGCATGAAATACATTTATGATTTAGGAGATTACCATGACTACAAAGCTGGATAAACTATTGGATAAAGCAATGGATAAATTTTGGCCGCAGCTGACTTATCCCTTATCGTTTGAGGATGCGCTGGGCACATTATCAAAGCAGCAATTGACTAGTATTCGTACGAATTTGCAAATTAGCAACCTAAGCTCGCTCAATAAGCAGGGCCTGGTAGAAAAGCTGGCAGTGAAGATTCCGGAGCATCTCTCGGAGGCGGTGCGCTGTTTTGACCAAAACAGGATCAAGCTTATTCAAAAAATAGTGAAGAACGACGGCATTTGGGATAATCCGCTGCTGGAGTTTCGCAAGTATGAATATTTCCGCGAACGCGGGCTTCTTTTTCCGGGAACGGTAGAGGGGAAGCGGGTCATCCTCATGCCTATGGAAGTACTTGAGACGTTGAAAGAGGACAATGCGGTACTAGACCAGCTGAACGTCAGCCGCAGCATGGAATGGATTCGGATGACGCAGGGCTTGCTCTACTATTATGGAACGTTAACGCTTGAACAATTAATATCGTTTGTGTTTTCCGTGGAGGACGGTGCCGAAGCGTCTATGGAGTTTATGGATGTCTTAATCGACGCCTCTCAATATTATGACCAATTCGAAATCCATGCAGACGATACGATCTCCGACACTCGGGTGGTAGATCCGCAAGCGATTATGAAAGAGCGTTCGCTAAGACATGATCTGGATTTTTGTCCGTTTACGAAGCAGCAGCTGCTCAAAGCGGGAGAGCCCGAGTATGTTGATCGGAACAGCCACTATATGAATCTCGTGCGCTATGTCCTTCACCGTTATGAGATTGACCGGGATGAAGCGGATTTAATGGCAGAGGAAATTGTGGATGCTGCCAAAAACGGAAGCTCATTGGCAGACGTAATCGAATTGACGCAGGAATTTATTGATATCCCGAACATGGAAACCTTGAATGCGGTAACGAATTTGTTGGTTCCTATAATGAACAGCACAAAGCAGTGGGCCATCAAAGGGTATTCCCCTGAAGAGCTGTCTGCGAAGAGAGCAAGCGCCAGCATGCTGATGAATCATATTCCTAATCAAGTGCGTCAAGCTGAGGTTATCGATCTTCAGTCCAAGAAAAAAATCGGGCGCAATGATCCTTGTCCTTGCAATAGCGGGAAAAAGTTCAAAAAATGCTGCGGCTAACAGAGCAAGGAGTGCAAAGCAACACCTAATCGGGCTGGGAGGCGTGCGCCGTGAGACAAAGCCAGCAAGGACTTTATTTAAGAGGTGTAAAGCTCCTCCGGGAGTCGATACCCTCCTTTGATGCGTACCCTTTTCATCTGAATGCCATACGTACCTTGGATGAGCTGGAATTTCATCCGAAGGTAACCTATATTGTTGGCGAGAATGGCATGGGAAAATCTACACTGCTGGAAGCGATCGCGATTGGTCTCGGATTTAATCCGGAAGGCGGGACGATTAATTTCAATTTCTCTACCGAATCGACGCATTCCGAGCTCCATCGTTATTTGAGACTAATCCGCAGCGTGAATAAACCGAGAGACGGCTTTTTCTTTCGTGCGGAGAGCTACTATAATGTGGCGACCAATATTGATCAAATGGATCGCGAGACAAGAAGAGGGCCAAGATTAGTCGATTCCTATGGCGGAAAGTCGCTTCATCAGCAATCGCACGGCGAATCTTTTTTTGCAGCGTTCCTTCATCGTTTTAGCGGGAATGGTCTCTATATGATGGATGAGCCGGAGGCGGCCCTTTCTCCTTTTCGCCAAATGGCCATGCTATCTCGGATTAACCAGTTGGTAGGGCAGAACTCTCAGTTCATTATTGCCACACACTCGCCGATTCTAATGGCCTATCCCGACGCTGTGATTTATAATTTAACCTCAGAGGGCATAGAGCGCACAACATTAGAGGAAACCGATCACTTTATATTGATGAAGCAATTTATTAATAACCGGGAAAGAATGCTGAATGAGCTTTTTTTGGAAGAGGATGAACACTAAACAATAAAGGAGCTGAGCAGGATGTCATTAGAAATCGAACGTAAGTTTCTGCTGTCGGAATTTCCAAGCGCTTTAGTAGAAGAAGCAAAGTTGAAGGTGCTCTCCGAGCAGCGAATCGAACAAACCTATTTAGCCATCGACGAAAACCAGGAGCTGCGCGTTCGGCGCATCGTTGATTTGGCTAGCGGCGAGGTTACGTATACGCATACGTTTAAACTCGGCAATGGTTTGCTGCGTGAGGAGATTGAGTACTCCATATCGGAAAGCATTTATGGGCAGGTCATCAAAGCCTTTGGTTTCGTGCCGCTGACGAAAAACCGGATAACGGCAGAGTGGAATGGGCGTGTAATCGAGATTGATACGTATGATCAAATCGAGCTCTCTGTCCTTGAGGTTGAATTCGACTCAGAAGAAGCTGCGAATACATTCCAGGCGCCGGATTGGTTTGGCAAGGATATCAGCTCTGAACGACAGTATAGCAACAAAAAAGTATGGCGAGAGCTGCAAGAAAATCGAGTCCTATAAACACGAATCGACAGATTCAAACATTAAGTTTCAAAATAATTTAAAAAACGCTTGACCTTCTGGGCGCATACATGGTATATTCTAATTCCGGCCGAGAGAAACATGCGGACGACAAGCAAAACAAGCATAACAAACGAAAGAAAAGATTGCTCTTTGAAAACTGAACAACGAGTAATAACTGCCTCGCAAATCCTTCGGGATAAGCGAAAAAGCGATAAAAAGTAATGAGCATTTCAAACACATGAAGC
>NZ_JAVIFU010000068.1 GCF_031157315.1 Paenibacillus sp. LHD-38 | reverse complement strand
GTTCATCCACTAGCGCACGCTCCTGGCGCTTGTCAGCAGAGCTCAGGTAGTTGTAATAGCCAGAGCGAGAGACGTCCAGTAGTTGGCAGAAATAACGTGTCATTCGCCCTAGGCCTAGTTGTACAGCTTCCTGAATAAGTTCAAACCGTTCACTCTTGCTTAGGTTTTTCCCGTCTGCTGTTAGCCTCCTTTCTTTCCTGTCTAACTTTTTTACATAATCCAGTTGATCCTCCAAAAGTCTAATCTTCGCTTCCTGTCTGGCAATGATCTCGTCGGGAGTCAATTTCCGTTTTAAAGGTCGTAAAACGGCTTCTTTGCGTGAGTCTGCTAATCCAATGATCCCGTTTTCTTCGTAAGCTTTCTTCCAACGGTCCGCACACTGCTCCACTCGTTTTATCCCGAGCACATCCACATTAAATCCATTGGTTTCGAAAATCTCTCGAGGTAAACAACCTAATAGGTATTGCTCGATAAACAGACGTTTGAACTCATCTGAGTAAGTAATCGATTTATCACTTACCCGTACGATAAACGGATTGTTTTCTAATTGTTCCTGCTCGTTTTTATTGAAGTGTTTTTTACTCATAAGCTCGCTCCCAACTGTTCATTCCAGTATACAAAAAAGGACCCATACGCTAAACACTTTTTCTAAGTGTCCAGTGTATGGGTACCAGTTTAGAGAGCACGCCTTTTTATGGTCGGATAACTATTTCCCAAAGGATTGAGGATCCTGTCTCCAAGCCTGCAGAGTTGCTACATCATCAGCTGCAACCTTGCCAAGCTCAACTGCTGACTGAATCAGTGCACTATAGTTGGACAACGTAGCAAGCGGTACTTGTTCAGCCTCAAATGCTTGCTTTGCGCTATCGAATTCATAAGTAAAAATAGCGAGAACCGCCAACACTTCCGCACCTGCTTCTCTTACAGCCAGCGCTGCTTTTATGGAGCTGCCGCCTGTTGAGATTAAATCCTCAATAACAACGACCTTTTGGCCAGGTAGAACTTTGCCTTCGATCTGGTTTTGTTTGCCATGACCTTTGGCTTTATCGCGAATATAGGCCATTGGCAAATTTAGCTTTTGTGCAACCCATGCCGCATGTGGAATGCCCGCAGTCGAAGTTCCTGCAATGACCTCAGCGTCTGGATAGCGTTCACGAATGATTGTAGCAAATCCTTCTGCGATGAGATCACGAATTTCCGGATAAGTCATGGTAAGTCGATTATCGCAATAGATCGGCGACTTGATGCCGGAAGTCCACGTGAAAGGATCATTCGGTTGAAGCGCAACCGCTTCGATTTCTAGCAGGCTTTTGGCAATTTGGTCAGGCAATTCGGTCAATGTTACTTTACTCATAGGAAGTCAGCTCCTCAATAATGGATTCTAATGCCGCTCTAGGGCTTGGTGCCGCTGTAATGGGACGGCCGATAACCATATAGTCAGTACCTTGACGCAAAGCCTCGCTTGGCGTCATGATCCGCGATTGGTCATTGACCTCGGAGCCCGCTGGACGAATGCCCGGGGTTACCGTTTTGAAGGATGCTCCGCATACCGCTTTAATCGCTTCAACCTCGGAAGGAGATGCGACTACGCCGTCCAAGCCAGCTTTTTTTGTCAGTTCTGCATAGCGGATAACGGCAGCTTCTACGGACCCGCTAATCCCAATCTGCTCATTTAGCATGGATTGGCTGGTACTTGTCAAATGTGTTACTGCGATTACCGCGGGCTTACGAAGTCCGCTGCCGGTAATCGCGATATCTACGCCCTCAAGCGCGGCTTCCAGCATCGCGCTGCCGCCTGCTGCGTGAACGTTGAACATATCGACGCCAAGTTTTGTTACGCTGCCAGCTCCGCCTTTAACCGTATTGGGAATGTCATGCATTTTCACATCAAGAAAAACGTGGTAGCCCCGTTCTTTCAAGCTCTGCACAAATGAAGGCCCTGCAGCGTAAAAAAGCTGCATCCCAACCTTCATATAACAAGTAATGCCTTGCAGCTCTGTAATTAAACGCTCAGCTGCAGCTGCATCAGGGTAATCCAGCGCTACCATAATCCGTCCAGCCGCTTGCTCGTTTGTCAACTTCATCCGGGATCACTCCATTTCTTTGCTGATTTGCATAATAAACGGCCATACGTTTGCTTCATGCTAAGCTCCTTCAGAAATGTAATCCTGAGGAACTTAGCGAAGCAATTAACGCTGGCCGTACTTTTAAGCTGCGATGAGCTTATTTCTTTTGAAGCAGCACCGGCATTGAGCGCGATGAGAAGTTCAACGTTTCGAGCATCACAAGCAATGCGCGTACCGTATCAAGCGATGTCATACAAACAACGCCATTCTCAACCGCTTCACGACGAATCCGGAATCCGTCACGTTCAGGAGCTTTACCTTTTGTCAGCGTATTAACGACAAACTGTGCTTGCCCTTCGCGTACAAGATCTAGAATGTTCGGCGAGCCTTCGCTTAGCTTATTAACAGTCGTAACGATTAAGCCGGCTTCTTCCAATGCTTTTGCCGTTCCGCCTGTTGCAATGATTTTGTATCCGAGGTTAAAGAAACCGCGAAGCAATTCCGTTGCTTCTTCTTTATCCTTATCCGCTACGGTAGCAATGATGGCACCTGATGTCGGAATTTTCATTCCTGCGCCGATAAGACCTTTATAAAGTGCTTTCGCATACTGAACATCGCGTCCCATTACTTCACCAGTTGATTTCATTTCCGGAGTAAGCGTCGGGTCTACGCGGCGCAGCTTCGCGAATGAGAAGACAGGTACTTTGACCGATACGTATTCATCTTCCGGCCACAAGCCTTCTACATAACCGAGGTCAGCGAGCTTCGTCCCCAGTATAGCTTTTGTCGCTAGGTTAGCCATTGGAATGTTCGTTACCTTGCTCAAGAATGGAACCGTACGCGACGAACGCGGATTAACTTCGATTACATAAACTTTATCTTGGTGAATGACGAACTGGATATTAACAAGTCCGATTACATTCAGTGCTTTCGTAATGCTGATCGTGATGTCAACGATTTGCTGCTTAATTTCTTCCGAAAGTGATTGTGGCGGGTATACCGCAATCGAGTCGCCGGAGTGAACACCAGCGCGTTCAACATGCTCCATAATTCCTGGAATAATAACGATATCGCCATCGCAAATCGCATCAACTTCTGCTTCTTTGCCCAGCATATAGCGGTCAATCAATACTGGATGCTCTGGGTTGATCTTCACGGCGACTTCCATGTAGCTTAGCAGTTCTTCGTCAGAATATACGATTTCCATGGCACGACCGCCAAGGACGTAAGACGGTCGAACAAGTACCGGATAACCTAGGCCCTGAGCAGTGATAACTGCTTCATCAACCGAGATTACGGTTTTACCATCAGGCTGCGCGATATTCAGGCTGCGAAGCAGAGCTTCGAACTTCTTGCGGTCTTCCGCTGCGTCAATACTCTCAAGGCTAGAGCCTAGAATGCGTACGCCTGCTTTGGAAAGCGGTGCTGCCAGGTTAATCGCTGTTTGACCGCCGAATTGCACGATAACGCCGATTGGATTTTCTTGTTCAATGACATTCATAACATCCTCGAAAAACAGCGGTTCAAAATACAGTCTGTCCGAAGTGCTGAAGTCAGTGGACACCGTTTCCGGGTTGTTGTTAATAATAACGGCTTCATAGCCGGCATTTTGAATGGCCCATACGGCGTGAACCGTTGAATAATCGAACTCAATGCCTTGACCGATCCGAATTGGACCCGAGCCAAGCACGAGAACCTTTTGCTTTTCGGTAACCGTTACTTCATTCTCCACTTCATATGTGGAGTAGTAGTAAGGCGTAGTAGCTTCAAATTCAGCCGCGCAAGTATCTACCATTTTATATACCGGCTTCAAGTTAAGCTTCACGCGTAGTGCGCGTACATCGTCTTCTGTTGTATGGCTGCCGTTAGGGAAACCTTCTTTACGAATCTCTGCGATCGAACGGTCAGAGAAACCTTTGCGTTTAGCTTCATACAGCGTTTGCTCGGTCAACGTTGATTCACTGCGCATACGATCTTCGAAGGCAATGATTTGCTCAATTTTATCAAGGAACCACCAGTCGATGTTTGTAAGATCTTGAATATCTTGAAGCTTGTAACCGCGGCGGAACGCTTCCGCTACTAGGAACATGCGCTCATCATCCGGTTTCTCAAGGCGTGAACGAAGCACCGCGTCTTCTAAAGAGGAAGCTTCCTTCAAGTGAATACGGTGAGCTCCGATTTCCAGCGAGCGGACTGCTTTATGGATCGATTCCTCAAAAGTACGGCCGATTGCCATAACTTCTCCGGTTGCTTTCATTTGCGTACCCAGCTTACGGTTCGCGTTTACGAATTTATCAAAAGGCCAGCGCGGGATTTTCGATACGATATAGTCGAGTGTAGGCTCGAAGCATGCGTATGTTTGGCCCGTAACCGGATTTACTAGCTCATCAAGCGTGTAGCCGATTGCGATTTTTGCTGCCATTTTTGCAATCGGGTAACCTGTCGCTTTGGAAGCAAGCGCTGAAGAACGGCTTACACGTGGGTTTACCTCGATTACATAATATTGATAGCTTTGCGGATCAAGCGCGAACTGTACGTTACAGCCGCCCTCGATGTTTAGAGCGCGAATGATTTTCAAAGATGCGGAACGAAGCATCTGATACTCGCGATCAGACAACGTTTGGCTAGGCGCTACAACGATACTATCGCCTGTATGCACGCCAACCGGGTCAAAGTTTTCCATGTTGCACACGACGATACAGTTATCGTTCGCATCGCGCATAACCTCGTACTCAACTTCCTTCATGCCTGCGATCGATTTCTCGATCAAGCACTGGCTGATCGGGCTGTAACGAATGCCGGAAGCAACAGTCTCGCGAAGCTCTTCTTCATTCGCACAAATACCGCCGCCTGTTCCGCCGAGCGTATAAGCAGGGCGCACAATGATTGGATATCCGATCGTGTTCGCAAAATTCACGGCATCTTCTACCGTTGTTACGATATCGCTATCAGGTACAGGCTGTTCCAGCTCGCGCATCAGGTCGCGGAACAAATCGCGGTCTTCTGCTTTTTCAATCGCTGTCAGCTGCGTACCGAGCAGCTTCACGTTCTCGCGTTCAAGAACACCAGCGCGTGCCAGTTCAACCGCCATGTTAAGACCAGTTTGTCCGCCAAGTGTTGGAAGAAGTCCATCCGGACGTTCTTGGCGGATAATTTGAGATACGAAATCAAGAGTGATTGGCTCGATGTAAACTTTGTCAGCCATATTCGTATCCGTCATAATTGTTGCAGGGTTACTGTTTATTAGTACAACCTCGTAGCCCTCTTCTTTGAGCGCTTGGCAAGCTTGAGTGCCGGCATAGTCGAATTCCGCCGCTTGTCCGATGACAATTGGACCGGAACCGATCACGAGAATTTTTTTGAGTTCATTATTTTTGGGCATACTGAAGCTCTCCTTTCAACGTCTCCGATATCACAGCTTGACGAGGTTTTTGTGGGTTATTTTTCTTGTGCGTACGGATCATTTGCAGGAACTCATCAAACAAGTAGCTGGAATCGTATGGTCCAGGAGCTGCTTCCGGGTGATATTGTACCGAGAAAGCAGGGAATGTATTGTGTTTAAGTCCTTCGATCGTGCGGTCATTGTTATTAATGTGCGTAACAGACAACGGTGTGTTGTTTACCGAATCTTCAAGTACCGTATATCCGTGGTTTTGTGAAGTAATGTAGCAGCGATTAGTCGCAAGCTCTTTAACCGGGTGGTTTCCGCCGCGGTGTCCGAATTTCAACTTTGTCGTTTCAGCGCCGCAAGCAAGGGCGAACAACTGATGTCCTAAACAAATTCCAAATATTGGATATTCTCCAAGCAGCTCGGAAATCATTTTTACCGCGTAAGGTACGTCCTTCGGATCCCCAGGGCCATTCGACAATTGAATGCCGTCAGGAGCTAAGCGACGAATTTCGTCTGCAGTTGTATTATGAGGTACGACAACCACATCGCAGCCGCGTTTTGTAAGCTCGCGCAAAATACCGCTTTTTGCACCGAAGTCAACAAGAACGATACGCTCGCCTTCCCCGGGACTCGAGAAAACGTTAGGTGTCGATGTGCGGGCTACTTGATCTGTCATCAGCTTAGAGATGTTCAGACGCTCAGCAAGCTCCTCAACGCGTTCGTTTCCTGTAGTGATAAGGCCCTTCATTGTTCCGTAGTTACGAAGTTTACGAGTAAGCATACGTGTATCGATTTCGCTTATGCCTGGAATGCCGTATTCCTTAAGAAGCTGACCAAGCGAATATTGCGCGCGCCAGTTACTTGGCAATTCTTCATGACGACGCACGACGAAGCCGTGAATAAATGGACGGACCGCTTCGAAATCATCGCGCGTGATGCCGTAGTTCCCAATTAGCGGATAAGTCATCGTTACGATTTGACCGCAGTAGGACGGATCGGAGAGAACCTCTTGGTAACCCGTAATTCCTGTATTAAATACAACCTCGCCCATCATTTGCGCTTCTGCACCAAACGAAAGGCCCGTAAACAACGTACCGTCTTCCAACAATAATCTTGCTTGCATCCGTATCACTCCTCAGGTGTTGATTGTTCCATATATTAGCTTAAGTAGTAGTTAAATGTTGTTATTCCGACCAAACGACAGCGCCGTCAACGATGGTAGCCACTGGCCAGCCGCTAAGCTTCCAGCCGCCAAAAGGCGTATTATTGCTTTTTGAAGCGAAGGTGCTTGGATCTACCGAACGCTCACTGTTCAAATCCACGATTGTCACGTCAGCAGGCGCTCCTTGCTCCAAACGACCCGTTGGCAGACGGAAAACTCGAGCAGGATCTGCAGTCATACGCTGTAAGAGGAAGCCAAGCGTCCATTTGCCCGTTTGTACGAACTTGGTATACAAAAGCGGGAATGCCGTTTCGAAACCAACGATGCCAAAAGGTGCTAGCTGAACGCCGCGCGCCTTCTCTTCCGCGCTATGCGGCGCATGGTCCGTTACAACCATATCAATCGTACCGTCCTCGATCGCTTCGATGACCGCTTGAACATCTCGCGGTGTGCGTAGAGGCGGATTCATTTTCCAATTCGCATCATCAAGACCCGGAATATCCTCGTCAGACAACAGAAGGTGATGCGGGCAAACCTCAGCAGTTACTCGCACTCCGATTTGCTTCGCCAGGCGAATAAGCCGTACCGATTGCTCCGTGCTTACATGGCATACATGGTAATGAACGCCAGTCGCTTCCGCTAACAAAACATCTCTTCCGACATGAATCGCTTCTGATTCATTCGGAATCCCTTTCAAGCCGTGCTTTCTTGAAAACTCGCCTTCCGATGCCCAAGCGCCTTCAACCAAGGTATCATCCTCGCAGTGAGCGATAATCGGCATATCCATTGATTTTGCCAAAGCCATGGCGTTTTTCATCATTTGAGCGTTTTGGACACCTACTCCGTCATCCGTAAAGCCAATTGCGCCTGCTTCCTTAAGCGAAGCAAAATCCGTCAGCTTGCGGCCCAGTTCATTTTTGGTGATCGATGCATAAGGCAGTACCTTCACAACGCCAACCTGTTCTGCTTTGTTCGTGATGTAGCGAACAGTTTCAGCTGTGTCCGTTACTGGACGAGTGTTCGGCATGCATGCGATCGTTGTAAAGCCGCCCTTTGCAGCAGAACGCGTGCCGGTCGCGATATCTTCTTTATATTCAAAACCAGGATCACGCAGATGGACATGCATATCAATAAAGCCAGCTGATACTAGCTTGCCCTGCGCATCGATAACTTCTGCGCTCCCAGTATCTGGCGTTTGCGCGCCGTCTATAATAGCTTCGATTTTCCCATTTTCGATGCGGATATGTTTACTTTCCAGGTTCCCGAAAGTTTCGTTCCATACGTTACCGTTAATAATCCATAATGACATATTGTTTTACCCTCCGGATTCGTTTGGTCTATGTTGCTGTTGTTAGCTAAGTGCGCGTTCTACGACTGCCATGCGAATCGGCACCCCATTTTCCATTTGCGGGAAAATTCGTGATTGCGGATGTTCCACCAGTTCATCGTCAATTTCTACGTTGCGGTTGATCGGTGCCGGGTGCATGATAATTGCATGATTTGCAAGCTTGCTTGCTCTTTCAACCGTTAGTCCGAAATGCTCGCGGTAACTTTCGGCCGAGCTCAACATGCCGCTCTCATGACGCTCAAGCTGTACTCGAAGCATCATGACCACATCTGATTTTAAAGCTTCATCTATGGTGACATAAGAAACATCCAGGTCGGTGGCTTGCATATTCGGCGGTGAGCAAAAGTTCACTTTCACTCCGAATTTTTGCAGCGCCCATAGGTTTGATCTTGCAACACGGCTGTGCAGCACGTCGCCGACAATCGTCACGGTCAAACCTTTAAGTTGTCCAAAATGCTTCCTCATCGTATACATATCAAGCAGTGCCTGCGTAGGATGCTCATTATTGCCATCACCAGCGTTGATTAATGGAACTTTGATCTTTGTCGCCAGCTCTGCAAGAACGCCTATCGGCTTCAAGCGGATAATACCTACGTCGATCCCCATCGATTCAAGCGTGCGAACCGTATCGTAAATGGATTCGCCCTTCTGTACGCTTGATACTGCGGCCGAGAAGTTCAACACTTCTGTTCCAAGGCGCTTCTCCGCAACCTCGAACGAAAAGCGTGTACGCGTGCTGTTCTCAAAAAACATATTGGCTGCAAATTTGCCTTGCATCGTATTGTGAACCTTAGTTGAATGATTTTCCCAATATGCAGCTCGATCAAGAATCGATTCAATCTCATCTTTGCTTAGCTCTTTTAATCCGAGCAAACTCCGTTGTTTAAGCTGAGTCATCGTCATCCGGCTTGCCCCCTCTGGTTAATGATGGTGACCTGATCAATTTGGTCGATTTCAGTCAATGCCACTTCGATTTGCTCCTGCTTAGAGGTCGGCACGTTCTTTCCGACAAAATCAGGTCGAATCGGCAGCTCTCGGTGTCCCCTGTCAACAAGCACCGCCAATTGGATGCTTTGCGGGCGTCCGCAGTCCATAAGCGCATCCATTGCCGCTCGAATCGTACGTCCGGTATACAACACATCGTCGAACAAAATGATTCGTTTGTCTTGAACAGTGAAGGGCACGCCGTCCGTATCGCCGATTGCGGCCGCAACCTCTATATCCGCTGAGATGGCCGCCTTCCGATCATCACGGTATTGCGTAATGTCAAGCTCGCTTACAAGCACCGGTTTGCCTTCGATTTCACCGATACGTTCCGCGATCCGACGCGCCAAGTAGATTCCCCGGGTTCGAATGCCTACGATTACGCAATTGTCGATCCCCTTGTTCTTCTCTACAATTTCGTGAGCAATTCGCGTTAATGCGCGGCGAATCGCCGTTTCATCCATGATGATTAAATGCTCTTCTTCCGTCATTTCCGCTGACTCCTTCCATTATCGCCCAAATGCCAGGTTGCGACAAAAAGCTCCTTGCAATAATCGCAAGGAGCTTGTGATAAGTCATGAAGAGATAGGGTACAGGCCGTCGCAGCTCTCGTCACAGAAAGCTGCAAATTAGGCTGTCCTATTCTTCTCTTCTATAGACTTGTTATTCACGCTACCTTGCCAGCCTCTCGGGACTGAGTTAAAGGTACTGCTGTATATCATAGAAATTATCCCACGTTCGACATTAGATGTCAAGTAAAAACGAATTTTTCCGCTTGTACTTATTGTGGACCAATCCCGATGAGCTATACGAGGATAGCGCTGGTTACTATAGGCTTAGCTTACGAATTCTTTCAACTGCTTTTTCTGTATTTTCGCGGCTGCCGAATGCAGTAAGGCGGAAATAACCTTGGCCGCTTTGTCCGAAGCCTACGCCTGGTGTACCCACGATATTCGCTTCGGTAAGAAGCTTATCGAAGAATGACCAAGAATCCATGCCGTTAGGTGTTTTCAGCCAAATGTAAGGAGCGTTAACGCCGCCGAACACTTCTAAGCCCAGAGATGCCAAACCATCGCGAATGATCGCTGCATTGGTCATGTAATAATCAACCAAGGATTTGATTTGCTCTTTGCCTTCCGCTGAGTAAATGGCAGCGGCACCGCGCTGCGTGACGTAGGAAACACCGTTAAATTTAGTCGTGTGACGGCGATTCCACAAATCGTTGATCAATACTTCATTTCCTGAAGCGTCAAAGCCTTTAAGCTCACGAGGAACGACAGTATATGCGCAGCGTACGCCTGTAAAACCGGCTGTTTTGGAGAAACTGCGGAATTCAATGGCTACTTCACGAGCGCCTTCGATTTCATAAATGCTGTGCGGAACATCCTCTTCTTGGATAAATGCCTCGTAAGCAGAATCATAAAGAATGATGCAGTTGTTTGCTTTTGCATAATCAACCCATACTTTAAGCTCTTCTTTCGTCAGCGTCATCCCTGTCGGGTTGTTCGGATAGCACAAGTAAATGATATCAACCTTACGGTCAGGCAAGCTTGGTTTGAAGTCGTTTTCAGCTGTGCACTCCAAGTAGGCAATATTCTCATAACGTTTCGTCTCTTGGTTGTATTTACCTGAGCGTCCCGCCATTACGTTAGTATCTACATATACAGGGTAAACAGGATCTTGAACAGCTACGATACTGTTTTCGCTGAAAATTTCTTGGATGTTGCCGACGTCGCATTTCGAACCATCGCTTACAAACACTTCATTCGAAGCAATGTCGATACCGCGAGCTTTATAGTCATTTTCGATAATCGCATTAATAAGGAAATCATAACCTTGCTCCGGACCGTAACCACGGAATGATCCCGGTACAGCCAGCTCGTCTACCGCGCTGTGCATAGCATTCAGAACAGCGTCAGGCAAGCCGCGCGTTACATCGCCAATTCCAAGGCTGATAATTTCGGCATTTGGATTTTCTTGAATAAATTTCGTTCGGCGTTTCGCAATTTCAGAAAACAAGTAGCTTCCTTGCAGCTCCAAATAATTTTGATTAATGGATGTCATTTCTTGTCACCTATCCTTATTTTTCATTTACATATTCACTAGAATAACGTACTTCTCAGCTCTAAATAATGAATAAAGTGGTGAAAAGTTTGCACTTTTGCACGTTTGGCTTATCTGGAGCGCAAACTGCTAAGCACATATTCAAAGTCCGCAGGCAAAGGCTGCTCGAATTCCAGTCTTTCACCGCTCCGCGGATGCGTAAAGCCTAAAAGCATAGCATGAAGAGCTTGTCCCTTCAAAGCAACGGTCTTATTGCGTCCATAGACCGGGTCACCGGCAAGGGGATGGCCAATGTATTTCATATGCACGCGGATTTGATGCGTACGCCCTGTTTCAAGCTGAAGCTCAACTATCGTGTAGTCTCCCAAGCGTTCCAGCACATGAAAATGTGTGACGGCATGTCTGCTATTGTGATCAGTTACCGTAAACAGCTTTCGGTCGTTCAGGTCACGGCCGATCGGCGCGTCGATCGTCCCTTGATCATGGGGCACATTGCCATGAACAAGCGCGATGTATTTGCGAGTCACGGTATGCTCCTTCAATTGCTCGGCAAGCGAGATATGCGCAAGATCATTTTTTGCCGCCATCAATAATCCGGTTGTATCCTTATCGATACGGTGCACAATACCCGGTCGAATCATCCCGTTGATGCCAGACAAATCCTTGCAATGGTACATGAGGGCATTTACAAGCGTTCCTGAAGAATGTCCAGGAGCAGGGTGTACGACCATGCCGCGTTTTTTATTAATGACAATTAAATCCGAATCTTCGTATATGACCTCAAGCGGGATGTTTTCAGGAACGATTGCCGCTTCCTCTGGTTCTGGTATTTGAAGTACGACATGATTACCCTCGACGATCTTTAGGTTTGCTTTTGCCGCTTTGCCATCCACCTGAACGGCTCCTTCTTTGATCCATTCCTGTACTTGCGTTCTTGATACCGCCTGGTCATCTATTTGGTCTGTTACAAACTTATCTAAGCGCTCGCCGGATTGCTCCGCCTCTGCTGTCCATTCCAACAATTCTTCATTATACAGGTTGCTGCTCATGATTGTTTTGATCCTTGTCCTCTCCATTTTGCGAACGTTTCTTATCATCTTTTGCAGACAATAAGGTGTCTATAAGAATTAATGCTACACCACAGACGATTGCCGAATCCGCCACGTTAAAAATCGGGAACTCATAGCTGCCAAAATTAAATTGCAGGAAATCAACAACCTCGCCGTAACGAGCCCGATCCAGAAAATTCCCGATCGCACCGCCAAGCACAAGTCCAAGCCCGACTAAAAGCCATGCCTTTGCCGATTTGCGTACCGCTTGTATGTACCAAATGATGCCTGCAACAATAAAGATGGTGATGATAATGAAAAAAACTCGCTGCTCTTGCAAAATACCGAATGCTGCACCACGGTTCCGATGCGATGTAATGAGAAAAAAATTACCGATAACGCTTATTTGCTCCATGATTTCCATTTTGGATTCAATCAATCTCTTTGTTACAAAATCAAGGATAAAAACCAAAACCGCTACCCAGTAATAATAAAAACGCATCTTATCACTCCTATTTTTTTGTGAAGCAACGTTTCGCTGACACTTATGCGTCGCGCCAACCCAGCAAACTGCACGAGCCATTTCGTGATTGCCAGTCAATTGTAGCATACCGAGCCAAATGAGAGCCAGCATCATGCAATCGTTCTTCCATTGAAGCCCATACTGAAAACCTGTTTTTCAGTGAAAGCTAATACAGCAATTATGTTCCCTGCTAAGGAGGGTGCTCAAATGACAATTCCAACAAACGCACACTTTAATCTGCTGCAAAGCAGATTATTAGACGAAAAGCGCGACATCGAACATCGGCTGGCTGAAAACGATCATTACGGATTATCCCATTCACTGCGCGATGATACCGGTGAGCTAAGTTCCATCGACAATCATCCAGGTGACATCGCAACTGAGCTTTACGAACGAGGGAAGGATGTTGCCCTGCTTGAGCAGGAAGATCTCCATCTCATACGAATTGATGCAGCACTGCAAGCAATGGCCAACGGGACGTATGGCATTTGCGCCACCTGCAATGAGCCTATCCCGATTGAGCGTCTCGATGCTGTTCCAGATACGCTGCATTGCATTGAGCATGCGCCAAGGCAGCATTTGTCTCTGCGCAGGCCTGTTGAAGAGTTAGTGCTTGATCATCCCTTTGGCCGGACAAGCATGGATGAGCAGGACTCCTATAACGGCTTTGACGGTGAGGATGCTTGGCAAATCGTCGAGCAGTTTGGTAACGCGGACTCGCCGGCAATGTCCGAAAATCGCGATGTAGCAGATTATGATCATGTAGGCATTGATGCTTATGAGAATGACGGCTTTGTCGAGCCGCTCGAGAGCTTTCTCGCCACCGACATTACAGGCCGACACGTCTCTGTCATCCGCAACCGGGAATATATGCATTATATGGATACGGGTGAAGGCGATCACGGCCTTGAGACGGAAAATCCAGACGAAAATAAGTAATTAATAGGTTTTGCCTTCGAGCTGTATTTGAACAATTCGAACGATATCCGCAATATAATCGCCGATTATCGGAAGGTTTAAAGCGCCTAGAATCCGAAGGACATATAGGATCGTCGCAGCAAAAAAGGTAAAGCCTATCGCAATTCCAACGCCTCTTGCCGTTCCTGCAAGCACGTTTTTCCAAATAAGCGTTCTTGGCCTGTTTAGCAAATTGACATATTCCGCAATTTGCGTGTGCTCCAAATCAGCAGCAATTTTTTGCAGTCGCTTATCTAGAGAGCTAAGCGAGGTTTGCAGTTCTTTTGGATTTTTCGACTCTTCCGGGTCATTCGTATTCATGCGAGGCATCCCCTTTGACAAACAATAAAACGAGGCCAGACCTTCCGGCCATTGCATGCTTCGCGACCTTGCGGTCGCTTGCTGCAGCAGCCGGTAGGCGACGGCCTCGTTTTTTTGCGTGTAATTATCCTCTATACTATATCCTTAACCCCGGATGAAAATCCCTATTTCTTTATCGCCAAGCGTAACTTTTTCCATTTCCGGCAATGCTTCATAAGCTACGGTCTGAACGAGTACGTTATCTTGAAGCACTTGTTCAAATGCATTAAGCGCGGCTCTAAGCTCGCTATCAACATCAAGCACAAGCTCAATCCTTTTTTCAATCGGCAGGTCCAGCTTCTTACGAGTATCCTGCACGGCGCGAATAACTTCACGTACCCAGCCTTCTTGTTCCAGTTCAGCTGTGATATCGGTATTCAATGCGACGGTCACGCCGTTTCCTGAAGCAGAAGCAAAGCCTGATTTCGCCTGCTTCTCGACCAGCAGCTCATCGACAGCAATCGATAGCTGTTCCCCGTCTGGGCTCGTAAAGTCTAAGCTTCCGCCATTTACGATGCTGCGGGTTTGATCAGCGTCCAAGCCTTTAAGCTGTGCTTGAATTGGGCCAACGTATTTACCGTATTTTTTGCCAGCAACCTTCAGATTCAGCTTGAGCGTAAAATCAACGAAGCCGCTGTCTGAATTTTGAACCGTTATCGCTTTTACGTTAATTTCGTCCTTTACGATATCCTCGTAATCCGCCACGTTAAAATCCCGGTCCAGTGAAACGATAAGCTCCGATAAAGGCTGGCGCGTCTTAATGCCTGTTTCGTTACGAACATTACGGGCTAGCTCTACGATTTGCTTCGCGCTTTCCATATCGCGCTCAAGCGTCTCGTCAATTGCGGCTTCATCCGCTTTCGGATAATCATCCAAATGCACGCTTCCCGAACCGCCAAGGTTGCCGTATACCTCTTCTGCCAATAAAGGTGCATAAGGAGCAATCAGGCGCGATAATGTCAGCAGCACGCTGCGTAATGTTTGGTAGGCAGTTAATTTATCAGCCGTCAGGCCGCTTCCCCAGAAACGGTCACGCGAGCGGCGGATGTACCAGTTACTCAGCTCATCAACGAAGATTTCGATGGATTTTGCCGGGTTAAGGAAATCATTGACTTCAAGCCCTTTATTCACGGTATTGATTAAGCTGTTCAAGCGTGAAATAATCCAGCGATCCAGCTTGTTATCAGACTTCGTTTCCTCATGCTGTGTATAGTCGAAACCATCGATTGATGCATACAAAGCAAAAAATGCATGCGTATTTACGATCGTGTCGATCACCTTCGACTTCGCTTCGCCAACAATTCCGCGTGAGAAACGTTTGCTGTTCCAAGGCGCGCTGTCAGCCAGCAAAGCCCAGCGGAACGCATCTGTTCCGTACTCGTTAATGATTTCCCAAGGATCGATAACATTCCCTTTTGACTTCGACATCTTCTGGCCGTTTTCATCTAAAATATGTCCTGTCGAGATGACCGCTTTATACGGCGCTTTACCGTTATAGAGCGTGGATACTGCCAGCAAGCTGTAGAACCAGCCGCGCGTCTGGTCGATACCTTCGCAGATGATGTCTGCTGGGTATTGCTCAGCGAATTGCTGCTCATTCTCGAACGGATGATGATGCTGAGCAAAAGGCATGGAGCCGCTGTCGAACCATACATCGATTACTTCAGGAGTGCGCGTCATTTCAGCACCTTCCGCAAACGGCGATTTCAGCTTAATACCGTCAACATACGGCTTGTGTAGCTCGATATCCTCTGGCACATCGCCGATCGCCATCGCGCGCAAATCAGCAATGCTGCTAGGCGAGTACTCTTTGCCTGTCACATCACAGACCCAAACGTTTAGCGGCGTACCCCAGTAGCGGTTACGGCTGATGTTCCAGTCCACCAAATCCTCTAAAAACTTGCCGAAACGACCTTCGCGAATATGTCCCGGGTACCAATCTACGCTGTTGTTGTTAGCGATCAGTTGATCCTTAACGGCAGTAGTTTTGATAAACCAGCTCTCCATTGCGTAATAAATCAATGGCGTTTTGCAGCGCCAGCAGAACGGATAGCTGTGCTCGTAACGTTCTTTCGAATACAGCAGCCCGCGTTCGCTTAGATTTTTGACGATATCGATATCAAGCTCGCTGTCTTTGACAAAACGGCCAGCGAAGTCCGTTACTTCCGCAACGTAGCGGCCAGCTAAATCAACGACGCTAAGCATGCTAATTCCATTATCACGGGAAACTCGGTAATCGTCTTCTCCGTGCGCAGGCGCGATGTGTACAATACCTGTTCCGCTCGTATCGCTGACGAAATCGCCTGCAATGACGATATGCCCCTTCTCGATTGCCACATAATTAAATGGCGGTTCATAGGTAAGACCGACAAGCTCAGCACCTTTCACAACGGATAAAACTTCATACTCATCCTTTAGAACGGTTTCGGCTAAATTTTGAGCAACGATATAGACTTCGCCGTTTTTGGAGGCACGGATGTAGTCGAGCTCTGGATTAACGGCTAGCGCAACGTTAGCCGGCAGCGTCCAAGGCGTCGTTGTCCAAGCAAGGATGAATTCTCCGGATGCAGTAAGCTTAAACTTCGCAGTCGCGCTTAAATCCTTGACATCCTCATAGCCCTGTGCAACCTCATGCGAACTAAGAGTGGTTTGGCAGTCCGGACAATAAGGACTAACGCGATGTCCGCGATACAGTAAGCCCTTCCCGTGAATCGTCGATAAAATATGCCAAACACTTTCGATATATTCATTTTTGAGCGTGATGTAGGGATTGTCTAAATCCGTCCAATAAGCGATTGCTTCCGTAAGCTCGCGCCACTGCTTCTCATATTCAAACACACTGTCTTTGCATTTTTTCACGAACTTCTCTACGCCGTAATCTTCGATTTCTTGCTTACCGGAAATACCGAGCTGCTTCTCCACACCCAGTTCTACTGGTAGGCCATGCGTATCCCAACCTGCTTTACGGATGACGCGGTAACCAGCCATTGTTTTGTAGCGGCAAATAAAATCCTTGATTACGCGGCCAAGCACATGACCGATATGCGGTGCACCATTCGCGGTTGGGGGCCCTTCATAAAACACAAAATTCGGTTTACCTTCCCGGTTTGAAATCGATTTTTTAAACGTATCATCTGTCTTCCATTGCTCCAGCACACGCATTTCGCGGCTGCGGGCACGTTCCTTTACATCTACGCGTTGCATCTTTCCAGCCTCCTGTTTTAAACAAAAATAAAGCCTCATCCCTATGAGAAGGGACGAGGCTTAGTCGCGTTACCACCCTTGTTCCGCGCATGCTCCCAAAATCTGGAAAGCAAGCAATATGAAGAAAACAGCTCAGCTGCGCTTCATGCGGCACCTTAGTCGCGAACAATTTGCTCGCGTTCCCTGTAACGGGGGACGGCCGTCAGCACTTACTGCTGCTCTCGCAGGTTCGGCGCCGCTTCTCAGAGAGGATATTCCGCAATAGCTCACACACCGGGCTTTCAGCTGCCGCCGGCTCTCTGAGGAGTGAACTTAAAACGTACTCGTTCTCTTCAACGAAGTTTAGATCATTAGTTAATTACTATTAGTTATAGCGTATCGACAGGCTAAATGTCAAATGTCGATTCGTCTAATTATTAAATTTCTAACCGCGTGTAAGCTCATGTTCCGATTGCCTCTCCGATTGCCTCGATTGCTGCGGCTCAAGCGTATCCCAGCCATCAACGGTAAGCAGTTCAAGCTGCGCTTCTACGAGTGTACGGAAACGAGCACGGTAGACAGAAGCTTGTTTTTTAAGCTCCTCGACCTCAAGCGATACCTTGCGGGATTTCGCTAATGAATCATTAATGATACGGTCCGCATTTTTCTCCGATTCCTTAATGATCAATTGAGCTTCCTTCTTCGCGTTGCTTCTTACTTCGTCAGCCGCTTCCTGCGCCACAATAATCGTTTTGCTGAGCGTTTCTTCAATGTTCGTAAAATGGTTTAATCTTTCCTGCAGGCCAAGCAGCTGATTTTGCAGCTCTTTATTTTCACGAATCAGCGATTCATAGTCTTTTATGACTTGATCAAGAAATTCGTTAACTTCATCCTCGTCATAGCCGCGTAATCTCCGGCCAAACTCTTTGTTATGTATGTCCAATGGCGATAACGGCATTGGCGCACCTCCTCATGATATTTATGACCCTAGCAACCGTAACCGAATTACACGATTTAATGAGAACAATTTCGACAACTAAAGGGAGATTCCTGCAATGGATTAAATAAATTTACCAATCCGGACTCGAATTCTGCCTTTTTTTGTCACGCCGTCCACTTCTAGCACCTTAAACCGACCAAATCCTTTGAAAGAAACAACATCACCGGCACGAAGCTGCTCGGAAGGATCCTCCTCCGATTTCCAGTTCACACGGCATCTGCCTGCGCGAATCGGATCAACAATTTTGGAACGGCTGATCCGGTAAACATCGCTCGCGATGCCATCGAGCCTCATGGAAGCGACGGATAAGCTCATTTCCTCCAGCTTTGGAACAACCGGTTTCAGCTCAGACAATGGAATGATATCGGTTAAGACGCTTATCCGATGAACCTGTCTCAAATGGATATTCAAGTAATCCGCTATTTCATCCATGACGACGATATGACAAAACTGTTCATGTACATGGATGTCGCCAATTCGATCGCGTTTAATGCCGAGTCCAAGTAAGGCACCCAAAAAATCGCCATGGTCCAGCTCAAGCTGAGCCTGTCCCGGTCCATTAACGGCTAAAACGGATATTCCTGCTTCTTCATCGTCCAAATTACGATAATCCGGTCCAATAATCGCGCGTTTCCGCTCTGCCTGCTCATATCCGCCATCAAAGCGTACGGTAACATCAGTGTTACGATTTGCCAAAATGGTTAATATTTGTGCTTGTCTCGGGTCTAAAAAATCGGTCCGCTTCAGCTCATGCTGCTGTGCGGACCGCTCAATCCATTCCTCAGCCCGATCGACAAAAGATTTCTCGTCGGGATGGAAATGATCATATATGCCTTGTTTCATGCGAAATCATTCCTTTAAATAAAAAAATCGAATACCGCGATTAAGCCTGCTGCTACAAACTGAAGCGCGAATACAGCAAGGATCGGAGATAGGTCAAGCATTCCTCCGATTGGCGGTATAAATCTTCTGAAAATGCCTAAGTACGGTTCTACCAGCTTGCCCAAAAATACCCCGATGAAGCTCTCCCGGGCAGTCGGCAGCCAAGAAAGCAGCACGTAACCGATAATCATAAATGTGTAGATTTGCTGGACTAGTTTAATAATGCTATAAACTTCATTCATTAACTCAAGGTCACCTCATTTTGTTGTAGTCGTTCTCCTCCGCCAGCATTTCCGTTATCGCGCCTTGGATTTCCACTGAATCCGGCGTGCAAAGAAAAATGTTAGGACCTAGCTTAGAGATGCTCCCGTTTAAAGCGTACACTGTGCCGCTTAGGAAATCAACAATCCGAACGGCTAGATCACTGCGAACGCGCTGCAAATTCACAATGACAGCTCGGCGTGAACGCAAATGGTCCGCAATTTCTTGTGCTTCGTCATAAGAACGGGGCTCACTAAGCACCACACGGACATTTTTCTGTGAGTGAATGCTGACGACATTATTGCTCTTTGTGTTTTTACGTGCTTCGAAGGGAGAAGTTTCAGCTTCTTGTTCTTCCTGCTGTACAACTCGTTCTCTCTCTACGACTTCTTCTTCCTCCTGCAAGCCGAGAAAGCTCATAAAGCGGTTCATGACACTCATCCTTTATTCCTCCTCTTTCCCCACTAATATCGTGCCCAGACGGATCCATGTCGCCCCTTCTTCGATTGCTACTTCAAAATCATTCGACATCCCCATAGATAACTGGGTGATGGTGCTTCCATGCTCAGATTTCTTCTGCATCTCATCGCGCAGCTCGCGCAATGCTTTGAAGACCGGTCTTGTTTGCTCGGGTTCCGCTTCAAAAGGCGCCATCGTCATTAAGCCAATTGGATTAATCGACTTGCATCGTGACAGCTGCGCTACAAATGGCACAAGTTCCTCTGGAGAAATTCCTTGCTTCGTATTCTCCCCAGAGACGTTTACTTGAATGAAGCAAGGCACGGTAATCCCGAGCTGCGACGCTCGTTTGTCAATCGCCTCGGCGAGTGACAGCCTGTCCAACGAATGCATGTATGTAAATTTCCCAATGACGTCCTTTACCTTATTCGATTGCAATGAACCGATAAAATGCCAGATAGGTTGATTGTCGGCTTCCGAATCAACCTGCTCACTAATCGTTTCCCATTTTTCCTGCGCATCCTGCCACCTGTTTTCACCTAGATGGTGAAAGCCGTGCTCCAGGGCCGATTTCGTCATATCCAGAGAAACATATTTAGTGACGGCTATGATTTGCACTTCATTTCTTCTGCGTCCTGAACGCTCGCAAGCTTTCATGATTCGATCTTCTACGAGCTTTATTCTATCCTCAAATGTATATGGCATGCTTCACCTCTCCCGAATGCCGATCCAACTGGCCATTCGGCCCGTCAAGCCACCTTCTTTGCGATGGGAAAAGAACAAATCCCGTCTGCATCCAGTGCACCACTGTGTTAATTCGATACGTATCGGCAAAATTCCTGCTTTTATCATAATCTGTCGGTTTATTTCTTTCAAGTCCAAGTTCGCCTTGCCGTTACCACCCTGCTTTAGCATCCGATCAGCGGCCTCACCCGCTATTCCAAGCTCCGACAATAGCTGCTGTACTTGGTTTATAACAGGGCCATCAACCTCGTAGCAGCAGCTGCCGATAGATGGACCTATCGCAGCCATGATTTCATTCGGGTCTGATCCGTACGCCCTAGCCATCGCTTGTACCGTTTTCACGGCTATTTGCTGCACTGTTCCCTTCCATCCGGCATGAGCAAGCGCTATGACCTCATGCTCAGGGTCAAAGAAATACAGCGGAACGCAGTCAGCATAAAAGGAGGCTAGAAGAACCCCAGGCACATCCGTCATAATCGCGTCGCAATCCTTAAGTACATCGTCCAAGGTTTCTTTACCGCGGCCTTTATCCGCTGCCGTCACTTGATGAACGAGATTCCCATGCACCTGCTCGGCGCAGGTCCAAGCCTCAAAATCCCAGCCAATTGCATCCGTTAACCGTCTCCGATTGTCAATTACGGCTTGATCCTGATCCCCAACATGCAAGCCCATATTTAAAGAAGCCCAAGGAGCGCCGCTTGTTCCCCCATTTCGTCCCGTAAAGCCGGCAGTCATCCGGCCAAATCGATTATTCCATTCCGACAATAAAAAAAGCGAAGGCCCCTTCGCTAATAATTTTTGTTCAAAAGCTTCCATTCCGCTCCCACCTCTATTTAAAGGTTCACTTTGCAAACCAACATCCTAAGCCAACGGTTTAGTTTGCATAGCAAACCAACTAGACACAGTTTATCGTGTTATGAACGAGCGTGCAAATCATCTTCTTCCGCACGCAGCTGTTTCGTATCATCCATGCGAACAAGTACGACATCCGCGCCAATTTTAACGATATTCCGCCAAGGAATAACGACCTCCGTACCACCCCCGCCAAACATGCCCAAAAACTTTGTAAATTGAGGCACAACGATAGAATCAATGCGCCCTTGCCGCAAATCAAGCTCTAAGTCGCTAATTTGACCCAGCTTTTTGCCGTCAACGATATTGATTACGTCTTTCGTCTGAAAATCAGATATTTTCATTTCCGTTCACCACTTTTCAAGTAGAGTGATCGTCCGTTTATCTCTCCTATAACTATATGAGTAATTTGCCTAAAATGTCCTTCTTATTAAAAAAACGCGCTTCTAATTTAGAATTACGAACATTTAATGTACGATTGCGTACAATACTTTTCATCCTCCTTTATTTGTGTTAAGGTTTATGTACGGAAGCGTACAATAATTATCAATTTTCAAGGAGGATTAAATGCCCAAACTTGTTGCTACGGAGCTCGATTGGATTAAACTCGGCCTTCAGAAATTTGCAGACGGAGGCGTCGAAGCTCTTGTGGTCGAGCAGCTGGCAAAGCTGCTTGGCAGCAGTAAAACCAGCTTTTACTGGTATTTTAAAAATCGATCAGCATTCGTAAAACGTATCATTGAGCATTGGCAGGAGATTGCTACGACGTCAATCATCGCGCATATCGAACAGCATCAAGCATTACAGCCACAGCAGAGAGTTCGCCATTTGCTCATCCTTATGTTCAGCTCCGTAGAATTGAAGGACTTTGTGTACTATTTGCGCAAATTAGGAGCCACCGAGCCTTTTTATGCTGAGCTCTTATTCCAAATAGAGCAGCAGCGCCTTGACTACATGAGTGGTTTGCTTGTAGAATGCGGCTTTTCCGCTGAACAGGCCCTTAACAGCTCTGAGCTGATTTATAGCTATTATTTAGGCTGGTATGAGCGCAATAAGTACCGAATTCTGTCAAAGCAAGAATCAGAAAAGCAGATTGGCCTGCTAATGCCTATGATTGAAAAATCACTTTAATCCTAACGGAGGGATTTTGTATGGACATACTTTTAGCGAGTTTGGTTAGCGCAGTGCTGTTCATTATCGGCTGCATCCATATGTATTGGTTGTTTGGCGGCCGCGGAGGTTTTTTAATCGCAGTTCCGATAAGAACCGATACAAAGGCACCGTTCTTCAAACCGGGGCGCATCGAAATCGCAGCCGTTATTTTAATTTTCTGGGCTGCATCGGCATTGCTGCTTATGGAAGCCGGGGTCATACCCGTTATAGGCCCGTCATGGCTTCCCTCTTTCGCAGGCTGGTCGCTCGCCTTAGTTTTTTTGCTGCGTGCGGTGGGCGAATTCAAAACACTCGGTTTTTTCAAAAGCATTCGAAATACCCCTTTCGCACGAATGGATACCTTATTTTACTCTCCGTTATGTTTGCTTCTCTGCGCCTTAACGACTTGGATGATGGTTATTTCTTAGACATGGCCTGAGTTGCATACAAAAAAAACGGTGCCTCACGGCACCGTTTTTTTTTATGTTTTGACATGCTTTTGCATCTGTTGAATAGCTGATTTTTCGAGCCGTGACACCTGCGCTTGAGAGATGCCGATTTCATCGGCAACCTCCATTTGTGTTTTACCTTCAAAGAAGCGCATGGACAATATCATTTTTTCCCGGTCATTCAGCTTATGCATCGCTTCCCGCAGCGCAATTTCCTCGATCCACGATACATCCTTGTTGCGTTCGTCACTAATTTGATCCATCACATAAATCGGATCTCCGCCATCGTGATAAATGGGCTCAAATAATGAAACCGGATCCTGAATGGCATCGAGTGCAAATACGACATCTTCCTTCGGAACATTCAACGCTTCCGATATTTCAAAAATAGTCGGCTCGCGTGAATTTCTGTTCGTTAAGCTATCCCTGACTTGGAGGGCTTTGTAGGCAATATCCCTCAAGCTCCGCGATACGCGAATAGGATTGTTGTCACGCAAGTAACGGCGTATTTCACCGATAATCATCGGTACGGCATAGGTGGAAAATTTGACATTTTGGCCAAGGTCGAAATTATCTATCGCCTTCATAAGTCCAATGCAGCCGACCTGAAATAAGTCGTCCACAAATTCTCCCCTATTGTTAAACCGCTGTATAACGCTTAGCACAAGCCGTAGGTTACCGTTTACTAATTTCTCTCTTGCCGCCCACTCGTTGCGGGTTTGCAATGCCGTAAACAATTCTCTCATTTCGACATTATTTAGGACAGGCAGTTTCGCGGTATCCACTCCACAGATCTCGACTTTATTTCGGGTCAACGTGATTACCTCCCAAGGAGAAACATTAATGTACATTATCTCCTGAGAAGGCCTTTTTATTCCTAATGCGACATCATTCGACAACCGCAAGCTGGGTGTGGACTTAGACCATTTTATTAAATTCTTTTCGCAGTCTTTTTATAATCCGCTTCTCCAAGCGGGAAATATACGATTGCGAAATACCCAAAAGATCCGCAACATCCTTTTGCGTTTTTTCTTCTCCGTCCGCAAGTCCAAAGCGAAGCTCCATAATAATCCGCTCACGTTCAGACAGCTTATCTAACGCTTTATGGAGGAGCTTACGGTCAACCTGTTCCTCAATATTACGATAAATCGTATCGTTTTCCGTTCCCAGCACATCAGACAAAAGAAGTTCATTGCCATCCCAGTCGATGTTAAGCGGTTCATCAAACGAAACTTCCGTGCGAGTCTTACTGTTGCGGCGCAAATACATCAATATTTCATTTTCAATACAACGCGAGGCGTAGGTTGCAAGCTTAATCTTTTTTTCAGGATCAAACGTGTTAACCGCCTTGATGAGACCAATCGCGCCAATTGATACGAGATCTTCGATATGAATGCCCGTATTTTCAAACTTACGAGCAATGTATACAACTAGTCTTAAATTTCGTTCGATGAGCATGGCACGAATGGCCGTATCGCCCGTAGGCAGCTTTTCCAGCAAATATTCTTCCTCTTCGCGCGTAAGGGGAGGTGGAAGCGCTTCACTGCCTCCAATATAATAAATCTCTTCACTTTTTAATCCGAATAAAAACATAATACGATAATAATATAACTGAAGGATCAATTTGTATTTGACGAGCATCTGGCCCATCCCTCCTCGTTTGTATGAGCATACGTACTTTATTGTTGTACCATAGACGGATGGATAATGGCTCGATATGCCCCATCAGACGTTAGCTTTCCGCCGTCCAGCCCGATAAGCACCTTCCGCGTTTCAAAAACTTGTCCTTCCCTAGTAATCTCGACCGCATCCGGCTTTATCGCTAGCATGAACTGTGATCCTCGGTTGACACCTCTGAATGGAACGAGACGAAGCCGGTCTTGCCACACAAAGGGTTGTTCATCCATTCCCGCTACAAGACGATCTACTTGTGCATCTCGTATGCTTTTCAACCACGACTCGGGCAAATCATCTTGCCATAAGGATGCTTCCATCACCATAACCGGCGTCCGGGTTAACGGATCATAAAGCTGATTGCCGGTGTCTACCAGGCCAACGCAGGTTTGAATCCGTTCTCCAATCGTAACTTTCACCTCTGCTAAATGAGTTTGCACCAGCTCCCGTTCTCTTTTTTGCGTCAAGACGGTACGGTATATATACAGCCCGATACAAAACGCAGCAACCAAATAAAACAGTCCCATCTTGAGCTCCACGTGCATATTCCCGTTGACGAAAGCAATCGTTTTCCAAACCTTTCCAGACCCTTGCATGAACAAATAATAAAGCCCTAGCACTGCACCAGCAGCGACAAAATTAACCGCATAGAACGCTGCAATATTTCTTATAAAGTGCTGGATAGACGCGAAACCGAAAGCAATCCACACAATTAAAAACGACATGGCGACCTTTACGGCAAACGTGAATAAAAAAGTTAATTGCGGAAAAAACATCAAAACGACATAACAAGCTCCGACAGAAGATGCCACTAACACCCGCCAAGGCCTTGGTTTCAGATGTCGTGCCCACGCGGTAGTTGATAGAATAGCGCCGTCAACAAGCAGCTCTCGCAAAAACATAATATCCACATAAATAGCCACTTCGGTCACCTTCCTGCAACTGGCGGTTAACGGGCCTGCAGCCGGCACCCGAGAGAACGATTGAGACTAGTATATTAAAATCCTATTTCAAAGTCTGTCTATTCATGACAGCATGACATATCTTTTTTTGTCGAGCAGGAGTATAAAAACCGCCAAGCCTTTGGCTGCTGTAAAATATATCTATTGATATGGAACATGTTAAGATACGGATTTATTGCTGCTGAATCTGCAATCTTTTTGAAATCGCAGCTTGTCCAACGCTTTAATATAGATTATGATTTTGTATAGATGAAAAGCTGTGAAGAACACCGCTTACTCGGGATAAGTCTCTCCCGCAGTATGCGGTGTTTTGTATTTTACCGGGGAGGTTGATAAGTTGTCATTTCAAGAGCAATACGAATATTGGCTGAACTTGCATCTGATGGAGCGTAAGGGTGAGAACTAACGGAGACTGGAGCACGGACTTGGACATGTTGAAAAGCTTTTTTTGGAAGCCGTTTGGTATCCTGCATTTCAGGAATTGGACGGATTGTATCCCGGGTATGAAATTGCCGATTTCCGTGACGGAGTAAGATATTTAGATTTTGCTTATTTAAAAGCCGACCTGCGGCTTGTTATTGAAATTGATGGTTTTCGAACACATTCGACTGAGATTACCCGCGGGGAGTTCTCTGATTCTTTGATGAGGCAAAATCATCTAATCCTAGATGGTTGGAAGCTTTTACGGTTCTCCTACGACGACATTAAGGAAAAACCACACATTTGCCAGCATCTACTTCAACAATTTCTCGGCAGAAGTTTAATTGGCAGAAAAGAAGAAGTGAGTGCAGAAATTTTCCTGCAGCAAGAAATATTAAAATACGCAGTAGAATCTCACGCGCAAATCCGGCCGTCCGACGTCATTCAGCTTCTTAGAATCAAAAAACGCGATGCTCAAAGGCTGCTGCACGGTATGGTAATGCGGCAACTGCTGCTTCCGGCAGGCAAAGGCACAAAAAGAATCCGCAGCTACAAAATAAACCCAGAACATCAACCTATATAGATTGAATTATTGACTTTCCAGTATTAAACAGGTATTCACATCGTCACCGTCGAACTTAGAAATACCCTTGTTAAGGCGGTGAACGTGATGGAAAACAAAGAAGCTATTACACGAGTGGAAGAACGCATGAAATCGACGAAGGATCGTCGCATGTATGAACGACTTCAGATCGTTCGGTTACGGTTAAAGGGTATGCCTGTAAGAGAAATCGCAACCATTACGTGTCGTTCGGAGAAAACCATCCGCAAATACATCCATGCCTACGAAAAAGAAGGGTTTTCGGGTCTCATTATGCAATTCTCGCCAGGGCGAACCTCGCGACTGACGAAAGATCAACGGGATGAGTTAAAGCGTGTCATTGTCAACCAAGTACCAGCAGATGTCGGCTTCACCGCCAGATTCAATTGGACGTTGAAACTTATTGCCGATTACATCGAGCGTACGTATGGATGTCAGTACTCCTTACGTGGCGTCTCCAAACTCATGGAGCATATGGATATGAGCTATACGAAGCCTACCTATGTCCTTGCCGCTGCAGACCCTGAAAAACAAAAACAGTTTGTCGAAGAAACGTTTCCCGCCATAAAAAAGGGTTGAAGATGGCGAAATTGATCATCTTTTGTTTGAAGATGAGAGCATGATCCGCGATTATCAAGCCTTGCAACGAACGTGGTTTGAGAAGGGCAAGCAACGGGTGATTCAAACAACAGGTAAGCATCGCGGCTTAAAGCTGCTATCGACCGTCGACTACTGCAGCGGAAAGATCGTCTGGCACGAAGATGAAGCATACACGGCAGAAACGTTTCTAACTTTCTTGAACAAGGTGATAAACGCTTATCCTTCGGGAACGATTACGATGGTTCTGGATAATGCCCGCATCCATCACGCTAAGTTGCTTGAACCATTTTTAAGTGCAAACAAGCGACTCACCTTGGTCTTTCTTCCACCGTACAGCCCGGAGTTCAATATTGTGGAAGGGCTCTGGAAGTGGCTTAAAAGTGATGTCATCAACAACGTCTTCTACCATACCGTTGCAGAAATCCGGAACAACGTTCACTCTTTCATGGATTCCGTCATGAAGGATCCTCAACTCATTATTGACCGCCTCTGTGTTCGCATGGAGTCAGATAGAATAGTAGAACTTCTTTACTCAAACTTCGCAGCTAGGAATCGACAGGTAAGCCTTGAGGTAGCTAGGTAAGCCGGCGATCCATTGTTGGAGTTGACTTTTAATCAATTTTGAAAGTTTTTTGTTTGCGGTTGTTGC
>NZ_JAVIFU010000067.1 GCF_031157315.1 Paenibacillus sp. LHD-38 | reverse complement strand
CCCACGTGTTACTCACCCGTCCGCCGCTAATCTTGTCCCGAAGGACAAGATCCGCTCGACTTGCATGTATTAGGCACGCCGCCAGCGTTCGTCCTGAGCCAGGATCAAACTCTCCAAATTGGTGTTTGAAATGCTCATTACTTTTTTATCGCTTTTTCGCTTATCCCGAAGGATTTGCGAGGCAGTTATTACTCGTTGTTCAGTTTTCAAAGAGCAATCTTTTCTTTCGTGTCAACCGCGTATTTCGTATCGGCGACTTTTATAATATATCACATTCGCCCATCTCTTTGCAAGTACTTTTTTTCGTTATTCGACATTTTTTTTAACTTGTCGTTTTTCGATCATGTAACCTGTAAAAGCGGCGAGTACTAATATATCATCTGTCCTCCATATAAGTCAAGCATGTTTTGCAGTATTTCTTTTGAAAACAAAAAGCGCTGGTTAGACCTGATAAATACGGCCTAACTAGCTCTATAAGTTCCTACATCTCTTTCTCAGTCATCATGTAGCGCAGCTCCAGTGCGCCAATATCCCCTAACTCATGCATAACAGCAACTTCGCGTATATACTCTCTCTTCACCAGCTTCTGAAGAACAAGCGATAAATCGACATGCAATACATTAATGGAGGGATGTGATTGCAGTTCTGCTATACTCCAAGGCTCCTCGCGGCTTCTCAGTATATTGAACAACAAAACGCAGCTTGTTTTCATTTTTGTCATTACAGAGAACTCACAGCCAAGCATAACTAATTGTACTCTTTGTTCCAACGTTTCCGGACTAACCGTTAGCTCTTCGTAAAGCTTGTATATTCCAGGATGAACCCGCTTCAGCTGCTTCCATACCGTAAGCTCAGGATGCCGGCCTTCTTCTATAAGAACAATGTGAGCCCAATGGTTAAGGGCAGTTAACACATGACTGTATGCATCAAGCAGATTACCGTCCAACAAGTCTTGCTTCGCTTGCAAATACGTTCTTAAGAATCCAGCAAATTCCGAAAACTGCTTTTGCTCCCGCATAGCATCAGGAAATTGAAGCAGACGTTCACGAACATCGCTTAAATAGCCGTCGCGATCCAACAAGATCTCCCCCCGAACTAGCCACTCAATAATATTGCGATTTTCTCCGCCGGACAACCATTCGTTCAAGCCAGCTGAATCAATGGTTCGAATCATCACGCGCTGACCCTCGAGTTGAACATGCTCCGTTTCATTAAATGCATGCTCATCATTTTTCACAACGAGTAATAATAAATCTAATCCATCAATTAATGGATTATAAGAATATGGGTTTTCTATTACAGCTAAACCGACAACACTAGGTTCATCTTGATAGCTGCTTGCGAAGTGCGCTTTTATATGTTCCACCGGTTCCTCCATATAGCTAATCACATTTTATTGAGCTATAATAATATTCTACAGTTTTATTCTTTTTCGACAGGTTAGAGGCACATTCCTGCTTACTAACTCAGAAAACAGTCCCATTTTAATAAGTCATTAGTCATAGGAAGGGTTTGAACGAATGAAAAAGTTCTTTTTTAAGTCGGCCAAAATTAATGAATTCCGTCTTTGGGGGCTTGTCTTTACCCTGGTTGGTATGGGCGTAATGATACTAGGCACTGCTGGCATCGTATTTTGGGGACAAGCCGGAAAAATTATCGCAGCTATTTTCATGGTAATCGGCATGATTTCGTTGCTCATTAGTGTAGCAGTTTATTTCTGGGCTGGTATGATGTCAACGAGCGCGACCATGCTGCAGTGCCCGGAATGCAGCCGGCCAACGAAAATGCTCGGCAAGACTGACCGTTGTATGTATTGCAAAACCATGCTGACGCTCGATCCCGCACAAGCGACGCACAGTCCGTCTGAACAGCAGGTTTAGTTCGAAATAAACAAAAAAACGCCTCCTTCCCTGTTGCATACAGAGAAGGAGGCGTTTTTCGTTCGCATCATTAAAATAGAATGTATTATGGCCTTTGCTTAATAGCATTGTCGATTGTTTTCCAAATGGACGGGGTTTGGAATGCTCGCTGCCAGGTTGCTACGCCTGCCAAATCATATTTCCGCACCAGGGCAACACGAGCTTTTATGGAAACATCGTCCTCGATCCAAATTCGAGTTAAATTTCCGTCTTCCTTATATTCCACGTAATTTTGACCCGCTGCTGCATCAAACACAGGCTTTAGTTTCTTCTCATTAATAATTTCCTTGATACGCTCCATACCGACTGCTTTTGAAGAGACAGTGATCTTACCATCTGCACCCTTCTTCTCCGTCCATATGCGTGTATATAATGGCATGCTGAGTATGAGCTTATTAGAAGGAACACCATCCTCCTGCATGATGCGAAGCACCGAGCTCTCCGTCCAAGGCAGAGAAGCAACCGAGCCTGACTTCGGACTTGACGCCCAATGCTCGTCGTAAGCCATGACCATCATATAGTCGACAATTCCGCCCAAGGCTGCGCGGTCTAGAAACAACGACCACATCTCACTATTCGATTTTGGCGTTACATCAACCGATACAACCAGACCCTGTTCGTGCAATAGCGGTGTAAGCTCACGGATAAACTGCACAAAATTGGCTTTATCCGAGGTGTGAACATTTTCAAAATCCACATTAATCCCTTGCAATCCATAAACCTGCGCGAAACCGATCAGCTGTTGGATCATTGAAAATCGCGATGCTGCAGTAGCCAAAACTTTTGACGTACGCTCAGGTTCAAAGTCATTGCTGAACAACGCCCAAACTTGCAGGCCTTGCTTGTGAGCCCATTTCACGTAAGCTGGATCAGCCTTGCCTTTAATCGTTCCTTTATCATCTGCTAACGCAAACCATGTTGGACTAACCACATTCAAGCCTTGCATGGCGGGGATCTTAGCCGAATCGATATTCCGGTCGTAAACGGCTTCCCATGTCATATTAATTTTGTTTCCGAGCACCTTCCAAGCGATGAAGGGGGTCTCCTCAGCTTGAGAAGGAATTTGGCTGATGTCCGTCAGTTTCACATCATTTTTATTCATGTAGCCAGTCAGACCATCGTTGCTCTGGACTAGCAGCCAACCATCCTGCTCCTTCCAAATTCTAAACGATTGACCTTGGGAGGCTTTTTGTAAAAAGGGGGCTCGGATCGTTGCTTCGGTACGTATAGCCGCGTCCTTCTCCGTTACTGCTTCTCCTAATTGGATTGAATCCCCTTCGGATAACAGAGTTACAGTACCCGTTTCTTGCTTATATTCAACATGTAACCCGTATAGTTCCTCTAAAGGTGCTGCTGGGATGTATACCGTCTCTCCCGTTTTTTCAGCGGTAATCGTTAAATTATAAGGCTTTTGATTAATCGTGGCCGATAAAGAATCTGTTTTGAGATGCAAAACTTTATTTGCCGTAGTTAAAATAATGGAGCCCGAATCTGGCTCATATCGGATAGGCTTGTCCTGACCAAGCACCTGCTCGAGTACGGGGAGAGGCAGCTTTACTTCGTTATTTTCAATAATTGCTCCCTGCTCGGCCTCTAAGCCTCGAATGAGAATCGGAAACTCGGATTGATATTCCGGATCTGCCTTTTCGTTGTTTGGAATATAGCGCATATATCCGTACCAGCAAAATACAACCAACACTCCCGCCAAAAATAAAAAAACTATGCTCCGGGTACCTCGGTTTCCTCTTGGGCGCGGCGCTCGGTTATAAATCGTTTCCAAGTCATCACTCTCCTACATGCTTTCTGTATGCTTCTGGCAAGCTTAAACGTTTGTCATGGTCTTATAGCAACAATGGGAGTCGATTCTCTCATATATAAGCAGATTCCTAAGCGAGAAATTAAAAATTGTTATGTCTCAATAAAAAACGTGCAGATTAGCGTTGAAGCGCTCCCCGGCACGTTCTATTTTTTGGCTTTGCGTAAATTATTTCGTTGACGTGGTGTTGCATGTCGAGCATATCCCGTATATTTCCATCCGGTGGCCTTCAACTACAAAACCCGTCACCCGTGAAGCGGCACGCTCCACCTCAAGCAGCGGCGGATAATCAAAGTCCACGATTGAACCGCAATTTTTGCAAATGGCGTGGTAATGATCGGATAAATCCGAATCAAAACGGCTAGAATCATCGCCATAAGTCAGCTCACGCACTAATCCAGCTTCTACAAATAAACGCAGATTATTATATATTGTAGCCACGCTCATGCTTGGATAAATTGGAGAGAGCGCTTTATAAATTTCATCTGCGGTCGGATGGGACATGGAGTCCATCAAGTAGCTTAATATGGCGTGACGTTGCGGGGTCATTCGGACGCCATTCATCTTCAGTTGCTCAAGTGCTAAGTTAACGCTGGCTCCCATTCCCCTCACGCCTTTCCTTAGTAGTTACAGCTATTGTACGTTCTAATTTAAGAGTTTGTCAATGAAAGCGCCTTTTTAGGAACGCCCAAATTGTTTGATCGCGATGCTGTTCGTTGCGTTAATTTGAATTCGAAAAGTGCCCTCTCCTATTGTTCCGCGTATGGTTTTCTTACTTACCTCCAGCGGCAGCTCCGTTGTAATATTACCGAAAGTTACCGATCCGTACACTGTAAAATGTCCGTCCACTGGCATCGTGAGCTTTACTTCGCCAACCGAGCTGTCCAGATCCCAATCGCCGCCAACCGTATCGCTGCTCAGCTCAATGCTGCCATTAAGCGTATCCGCTTTTACGGAAGCACCTGCTCCGTCCATTTTAATTTTACCATTTTTCGTTTCGGCCTCGATGTTTCCTTTAATATCTTTGATTTCCAAGCTTCCATTAAGCGTATTGGCAAAAAGCTTTCCTTTGATATCCGCTGCGGCAATCGTACCGTTCTTCGTCTCCAGGCTGGAATCACCGGATATTCCGTTAACGGTAATACTTCCATTATTACCTTTGACGGTTAAATCGCCGTTAATGTTGCTTACAGAAATAATCCCGCTGTTGCTTCGGATGTCTAAGCCGCCTGGCAGAGCCAATTCCTTTATTTCAACGGAGCCGTTATCTGATTCCACGCTCAGCTTCAAAGCTGGCTTCGGTTCCTCTGTCGGCTCAGGCGTCGGCTCAGTCTCCTCGTCCGAATTTGTATCCGTTGCCAACTGCATAGTCGAATCTACTTCTTCTTCAGCGATAGAAAATGGCATCTCCAGGCTCTTCTCTTTTGCCGCATCGAGTACACTATTCAAGTCAGGTTGCAACGGCGTCTCCGCAGCTTCTTCCTCCACCTGCACTTGATCAGAAAGAGACATTGGCACGGTGATGATCATATTCATTCTAGGCTTTCTGCTGCCGTTTGCGCCATAAGACTGACTTTTCGCCTCCAAGGTAACCTCCGCACCGGGATTGACTTTTACCGTTGACTGCTCAGCTATGACATCCGCTTCCGTCTTTTCGGCGACATCGACCCATACGGCCGTCAAAAGCTCAATTTCCTGCACGTCACCCGTACGAACGGTTACTTGTCCATTTGGATTAACGATACGAATGAGTGATGCTGCTTCATCCAAGGGAACTTTGATAACTGCCTTATCGTAACGGAAGCCCTTTTCTTCTCCATAATCGGCCGCTCCGTTTAGATCAACATTAAATTGATCCAGCCACCGAAAAGGAATATCTGCGTATTGCGTTACGACATATGCGGTCAGTGTAATGACTAAAGCAATCATTCCGCCTGCAACATCTAATCTAAGCTTCTTCTCCGCTCCTTTAAATTTTAAGCTGAATATTATGATTTCAAGGCCTAATATGATAAATATGACCGGCCACCATTGTCCAAGTAGCGAAATATCATTTCTTCCATTAATTTGATCGAGCAAAAGCAATATTCCTACGGTGAGGACAAGCACTGCAGCTGTAAAACGACCTAGCTTAAACATAGATACCGACCCTTTCCGTGAACGTAACAGCAGCATAATTGATGTCATCATAATGATTGGACCCACGCAGAGCTCCGCAAGCTCATTCATCCAGGGCAAAAGTGCCTGCGGGGGCCTTACCAAAATAAGCATAATGCTCCCCGATGCTAAAAGTAAAACTCCGTGCGTGAGATTTAACGCAACTGGTTTATGATTTCCTGCCTCAGCGCTCTGCAAGGAATCGAATACGCTTATAAAATAAAAGATTGGAAGCATGATGCCTAGATAAACAATCAACAGTAAATGTCTCCCGCCGTCAGAATCAGCTAATCGTACAATGGCTGTCAAATCCAGCCAAAAAGCCGCAATAAGCAATAATCCCTTCGGATGCTGCCCCGTATACATATGTCCTGCTCCTGGCATCAGGAACGCGAATAATACAGTGAGCAGCCTGTTTTTCATCCGTTTTATTCTGAGCTGACCCAACGTACACCCTCCAAATGCTTTATACTATCGAGAAGAACGAGCAGCGCTTCTGATTTTGGCAGCGTAATATAGAGCTGCAGCATAACCTGTCCGCCGTTTTCATCAGCCTCGCACTCCTCCAGCAGCATTTTTCTCATAACGATTTTCCGATCTGTCAGCAAGCTGTTGATATCCATCATGGCTTGAGACAAATCATTCGATTTTATTTTAATCAAATGTTCCTTCTTCGCGCTAATATACCTTTTCTCCAGCTTATTAAAAGCCCATAGCGTGACGAGCACCATAATTGTCGCGGTTGCAGAAGCGAAATAAAAGCCCGCTCCTACAGCTAACCCAATCGCGGATACGACCCAAAGCGAAGCTGCGGTGGTCAAGCCTGTTATCGACTTGCCCGTAAACAATATTGTACCTGCCCCGAGGAAACCAATCCCTGTGATGACAGCTGCAGCAAGACGAGCGGGGTCAACCCTTACATTCGGCTCATCGACAAAAGCCGAAAAGCCATACATAGAGAGCAGCATGAGCAAGCAAGAACCTAAACAAACCAATATGTTGGTTCGGAGTCCGGCCGCATGATTGGATTGCTCACGTTCAAATCCGACGAGACCTCCTAACAGCAGTGCCAGCATCAATCTTAGCAGAATATGAAGCTCACTTATATTCCAAGGATTGTTTAGTGAATGTAATTCCATTGCGATCCCGACCTTTCCATAATCGCTATTGTAACATAATTGTATGCAGCAAATGGAGCATACAGGTCTTCTAAACCGAGTATTGGTCAAAAAGAAAGACGCGATTCATCGGATGATGAACCGCGTCTTTACGTATGGTTGCGCTTATTTCAAGCGTTCAATTAACAGCTTATTTGCAAGCGCAGGATTAGCTTTCCCTTTAGAGGCTTTCATAATCTGGCCAACCAGGAAACCAATCGCTTTATCTTTGCCTGCTCTGTAATCCTCGACAGATTGCGGATTCGCTTCTATAATCTGATCCACGATCTGCAGTACGGCACCTTCATCGCTAATTTGAACGAGACCTTGCTCCTCGACAATTTGCTGTGGCAGCTTGCCGGATTCGAGCATCGCTTTGAATACGGTTTTGGCAATTTTACCATTGATCGTGCCTTTCTCAAGCAATCCGATCATTTCGCCTAAGCCTCGTCCGGTTATTTTCACATCGGAAATTTCCTGGCCATTCGCATTCAAGAAGCCTAGCAGATCGCCCATAATCCAGTTCGAAACGGTTTTGGCATCCTTGGTGTTGGATAAGCTTTCCTCAAAGAAATCAGCAAGCTTCTTAGATGAAGTAATAACTTCGGCATCGTAAGCTGGCAGGCTGTAATCAGCCGTGTATCTTGCTTTGCGCGCATCTGGCAGTTCCGGAATCGTTGCCCGAATGCTTTGCTTCCATTCCTCGCTGATGTGCAGCTGCACGAGATCTGGATCCGGGAAGTAGCGGTAATCATGTGCTTCTTCCTTGCCGCGCATCGAGAACGATTTCCCAAGCGCATCGTCAAAACGACGCGTCTCTTGGATAACCTCGCCGCCGCCGTCAAGAATTTCCGCTTGGCGGAACTGTTCGTATTCAAGTCCGCGCTGAACACCGCGGAAAGAGTTCATGTTCTTCAGCTCAGCCCGCGTTCCAAATTCCTTCTGTCCGTAAGGACGCAAGCTGATGTTCGCGTCGCAGCGCAAGCTGCCTTCTTCCATTTTCACATCAGACACATCGCAATATTGCATGATCGCTTTGATTTTCTCCAAATAAGCCTTTGCTTCTTCTGGAGTGCGGATATCCGGCTCGGACACGATCTCGATTAGCGGCGTACCGACACGGTTGAAATCGACAAGTGAGGCGAAACCGCCATCTACGTGAGTCAGCTTTCCTGCATCCTCTTCAAGATGCAGCCTAGTAATGCCGATTCGCTTTGTTTCGCCATTTACCTCGATATCGATCCAGCCATGCTCGCCGACCGGTTGATCGAATTGCGATATTTGGTAAGCCTTAGGCGAATCCGGGTAAAAGTAGTTTTTTCGATCAAACTTGCTAATATCAGCAATTTGGCAGTTAAGTGCCATTGCTGCCTTCATCGCGTATTCGACCGCTTGACGGTTCAATACCGGTAAAACGCCGGGGTGTCCAAGACATACTGGACAGGTATGGGTATTCGGCGGCGCGCCGAAAGCCGTCGAGCAGCCGCAAAAAATCTTACTATTCGTATGCAGCTCGACATGGACTTCCAGCCCGACAACCGTCTCGTATTTGTTCGGTTCAGACATTCGTATCGATCCCTTCCGTAAACGTATATGACCGCTTATAGCTGCGGACGTTGTTTATGATGCTCCGTGTGCTGCTCGAACGCATGAGCGGCGCGCAGCACCGTCGACTCGTCGAACGCTTTCCCGATAATTTGCAGACCGATCGGCAAGCCGTCAGCCGTACCGCACGGTACGCTTATAGCAGGAACCCCTGCCAAGCTAACCGGTATTGTACAAATATCGTTTAAATACATCGTTAACGGATCCCCAACCTGCTCCCCGATCCGGAATGCCGGCGTAGGTGCCGTAGGTCCGATAATCAGATCATATTGGCTAAACACTTGATCAAAATCCTGTTTAATCAGCGTCCGCACTTTCTGTGCCTTCAAGTAATAAGCATCGTAATATCCGGAGCTAAGCGCATACGTACCGAGCATTATCCGGCGCTTCACTTCCGCGCCGAAGCCCTCGCTGCGTGATTTTTTATACAAATCGATCAGGTTTTCCGGATTTTCCGCACGAACGCCGTAGCGTACGCCGTCAAAACGAGCCAGATTCGAGGATGCTTCCGAGGAAGCAAGCAAATAGTAGGTGGCAATCGCATACTCCGTATGCGGAAGCGAAACCTCTTCCCATGTAGCGCCCAATGATTCATATACCACTAGAGCTTGAAGCACCGCTTCTTTCACACGCGGATCAATGCCCGCTCCGAGGTATTCTTTTGGTACGCCGATGCGTAAGCCTTTGACATCTCCGGTCAACGCAGATGTATAATCAGGAATCTCCACGTTCGCAGAAGTAGAGTCGCCCGCATCGTAACCAGCAATTGCTTGCAGCACGTAAGCGGAGTCTTCTACATTTTTGGTAAGCGGACCGATTTGGTCCAGTGAAGATGCAAAAGCCACGAGGCCAAAGCGCGAAACAAGCCCGTAAGTAGGCTTAAGTCCCACGATGCCGCAGTATGCTGCCGGCTGACGAATGGAACCGCCTGTATCGGAACCAAGCGAGAAGTATACCTGACCCGCTGCAACCGATGCTGCTGAGCCGCCGCTTGATCCGCCCGGAACATACTCTGTGTTCCATGGATTGCGTGTCGGGTAATAGCTCGAGTTCTCATTGGAACCGCCCATCGCGAACTCATCCATGTTCAGCTTGCCAATCGTTACGGAATGGGCTGATTTTAGCTTCCGAACTACCGTTGCATCATAAATCGGATTGTAATTGCTTAAAAACTGGCTTGCACAGGTCGTAAGCAGGCCTTCCGTAACGATGTTATCCTTTACTCCCGCCGGCAAACCGAACAGCAAACCGCGTTCGCCGCCTTCTTGCAGCTGCTTGTCCAGCTCGGAAGCCTGCAAGCGTGCATTTTCTTCGTTCAATGTGATAAAAGCCTTGATAGCAGGCTCGGTTTCCGCAATTCTCGCATATGATGCGCTAACCAGCTCAGAAACGGATAGTTCCTTATTGTTAAGCTTGTTATGTACATCCTGCAGGCGCAAATCAAACAGTGCCAACAGTAGTTCCTCCCTTCAAATAAAACCCATTCTTATTATTCAAGTACCGCAGGTACTTTAAATTGTCCATCCTCATCATCAGGCGCATTCAGCAAAACCTTCTCGATTGGCAGCGACGGACGATTCTCATCCGCACGCATAACGTTCGTAATCGGAAGTACATGGCTGGTCGGATCAACATTGTCCGTGTCCAAGCCGTTTAGCTTTTCTGCATATTTCAAAATCGCATTGAGCTGCTCCGTAAACTGGTCCTTCTCCGAATCGGAAAGCTCTAACCGCGCCAGCCTGGCGACATGCTCTACATCCTTGGGCGTAATGCTCATCAGGTATTCTTCCTTTCCTATTCCTGTAATCATTCTTCCTATTATATCTCACTTACATGGCGAACATCAATGAAAACGGCAAACAACGCCCCTAAGCTCTTCCGATCCCATTTACTCAACAAAAAAAAGACTGTTCCGCAGTCAGTAAGTGACATGCAGAACAGTCCGCTATATGCAGCTGCGATTTAAATCCAAGCCTTTAAATTTACTTGCCGAATAAAGTCTGCAGGGCTGAGCGGTTCCTTGGCCGTATTGTCCTGTTCCGGTTCCGTTTCATTCCCGCCGTTCATAATCCGCTTAAATAATTCCTCGTTATGCGTAGCGAGCGCAAAATCAATTAGAGCCTCACGCTCAATGCGGTCAACCTCATCTTGAATGAGCACCTCTTCAAGCTCGACGTCCTCATCTGGAATGAGGAAATTGCGATTCGCCGAAGGAACCCGCAGCACATAATCAAAGACATTATCCGCGTTTCGATCGTACGCTATTATATAACCATGTTCCCCAATGGGAAGGTTTTGTTCATATTGGTCAGCCACAATGACGACCTTTGTGCCTAGCTGTAGCATCGTCTTCAACTCCCGTTTCTTCGCCGCTGATTCTTTCACTACTATCCTACTAAAAAATGATAGCGGTGTCCAATCGAAGAGAGTTAATAGACTGACATTTTTTTTAATCAACAGCCGAACTTTTTCGAAGGAATGCTGCAGAAACGCTTACTGCCGCTGCTATGCATACTATTGTGGAAGCTATCGCCCAGCCGAATCGACTAGTATTTGCTATACCCGTAACAACAGATTCATAAGCGAAGCCGCTTAACGAACCAGGACTCCATCCCAAAAATTTAGGGAAGAGACCTGCCAGCAAGGACAGCGCAACTGCCCCGCCAAGCGTTGAAAAAGCAGCCGCGGCCGGGCTCAGGAGCAATGAGCTGAAAAGAAGCGTTATCGCCATAACAAAGGAAAGCCATAAACCGTACACAATCAGGCTGCTTAACACACCCGAGAATGGAACCTCGCCGAACAGCAGCCCGGTATAATACCATGAGGCCAAATATCCTGCGGTAAGCGAGCCCCAGGCAAGGAGCAGCATAGACGTCCATTTGGAGCCGATGTAGGACAGTACAGAAATCGGCTTCACAAGAATGAGCGATGCCGCGCCGCTATTACGCTCACCGGATACCGTGCCCATGCAGGCGAGCACGAGCACAAGTACGCCCAGCGTACCGAATTGTTGAAGCGTTTGCGCTAACACCTCCGCGCCCAGCGGCTTCGGAATTTCAATAACCGTTCCTTCCGGCATACTTCCGGCATGCTCTAAGATGACGGGCATGTAATAAGTCGACACCGGCTGCATAATGCCAAGCAAAACAAAGATAAGCGGCACCCATAATAACTTGTAGCTCCGCACAAGCTCTAGCAGCTCTTTTTGAACCATGACCATGTAACGGTAAAAACCTGAGGATAAGGGCGCTTGAGGTAGGCTTAGGCTTATGCGTTCCATCGTTTCGCTTCTCATGAGCTCACCACCTTCATGAATAAGTCCTCTAATGAGGTATGGCCCACGGCCAGGCTGCTGAACTTGACTTGCTCCCGCGACAGCTCCTCCAGCAGGCAGCTCCTTGCAGCGTCCACGTCGTTAACGGTAAAACGGCCTGTCCTGTTTTGCAGCTCGGCCGCTTCGAATAAACTAGCCTTTTTCCCTGTTTTTGTCTCGAGATTACTTCTTTCTATAAAAGAGGATAACCAACGCTCAGAGTGAGTGTCCCTTTCGAGCTGCAGCTCGATAATCGGTTTACGATGTTCTTTCCGAATGGTCTCGATCGACCCTTGCAGCGCGACCTGTCCGTCTCGAATGATAATGACGTCATCGCATAGCTCCTCCGCATCATGCAAAACATGCGTCGAGAAGAGCACCGTCGTTTCTTGCTTCAGATCTCGCAGCAGTTCAAGCACCTCTCTGCGCCCGAGCGGATCCAGCGCGGAGACCGGCTCATCCATAACGAGCAGCTTGGGCTGATGGACGAGTGCTTGAGCAAGGCCCAGCCGCTGCTTCATTCCTCCCGAATAGGAGCCAATGCGTCTCATAGCAGCACTAGAGATTCCGACCCGTTCTACCAGCTCTTTTGCTCGTTTTTGGGCGGAAGCGGAGCTTAGGCCGCATAATTTCCCGGCGTAAACAACATATTCGTAGCCTGTCATCCAAGGATAAAAGCTAGGGGATTGCGGCAAATAGCCGATTAACCCGCGATGATTGCAAGCTTGAACAGAGCCCTGGAAAACCATTTGGCCCGCTGTCTGCTTTAGCAGTCCCGTAATCATTCGTATCGTCGTTGTCTTCCCTGCCCCGTTAGGACCAAGCAGCGCAACGCAGTGCCCTTCGGTTATGGAAAAATCAATGCCTGCGACCGCCTTAAACGTACCGAAGGTTTTGGTTAAGCCCCTTACCTGGAGAAGCTCCGTCATCCCTCATTCCTCCTCCCGGCAATAAAGAAAGCAATCGGCCCAAATAGATTAACAAATATGATGATCAGAACCCAAACCCATTTAGGGCCGCGCGTGCTCTCTGCCTTTGCGCATAGAACCAATGCAACGGTCATTAGAATCAACTGAATAACGATGATCGGCGCAATAATAGGTAAGATTTCAGATAATACGATCTCTTCGTTCATATAATAACCCCCGCTTTCATATCAACGCTCATCGCATCACTTATTATCCTTGCGTCTCACGCGCTTAAACCAGCCGCTTCGAACAATGAGGAAATAAAAGATAAGCGGCATAGGCACTTGTATTAAACCCCATATCCCCCACAGCCATGGCATGCTTTCCCGCTTTCGCGCGTCTATAAATAACCAGGTTGACTGTGCAATTAAGACAATAATGAGCAAAACCCAAAACCAAATCGGCATAACCTTCAGTTCTTCCATTCGCGCACCTTCCTTAAGCCCAACGTTAAGCTGACATAACCAATTCCGCATGCTGCAACAACGGCTTGAAGAATAGCAAACCATACCCAATTACGATCAATCATCCAAAGCATTAAGGCGAATATAAAGCAAGCGGCAGCCCACAAGAGCATCAGCTCTTTTCGCAGCTTTTTCTTCGTTTCCTGCTTATGCCTATCCACGAATACCTCGAATTGCTGCAGCTCAGGAACATCCGGCTTATGCGAAGCATCAAACCGCGTGATTGTGTTCTTTATCTGATCGTTGAACCACTGCTGATCATCTAACTCCTCTTTAGGCTTCTTCATGCTCTGTCAGCTCCTTCCGCAATTGCTTTAAACCATTGTGCAGCCTGGATTTTACAGTCCCAATGGGAATATCCAGCATCATGGAAATTTCCTCCTGCGCATAGCCGTAATAATATTTGAGCAGCACCGGAATCCGAATATCGCTGCTTAGCTGGCCTAATGCTTCCAGCGCTTCCGTCCATTCCTCTCCACGCTGCAAAGTATCATAGCGGATAGACCTAAGCGATTGCTCCTCTTTTAGCCAATGCCGTTCCAACTCGCTTCGGCGTATACGGTCAATAACGATTCTCGAAGCGATCGTAATGAGCCAAGTCGAAAATTTCGCATTCCCCCGAAACGTCGCTATTTTCTCAATCGCTTTCAGCATCGTCTCCTGCGTGACATCCTCCGCACGGCTTTTGTTCATCGTTACTTTAAGCAAATATTGATATAAAAAAGAATAATGCTGCCGCAGCAGCTCAGAGAGCGCTCGGGTGTCTCCGCGAACCGCTTGCTTAATCAGCTTCGTCTCGTCATGCACGAGCGCTGGACCTCCCTTACTATGTTCGTTTATACAGCTTAGACGGATAGCTTCTTGTATTCGTTCATTTCACTTCAAAATTTTTTTACACGATAAAAAAACTGCGGAAGCGAAAGCACTTCTGCAGCTGTTGAAAGGTATTCGATTTGCTATTATCTGCTTTGACTGCGGCTATACCATCGCCAAACAGGCTCTACATCTGCGCGGTCAAGGCATTTCACTCTGTATTCAAAGGGACTCCCCATCGCTCGAACCGACAAGGTTAGCAGCTGTTTGCGCTGTTGTCCAATGGAGCGGTTCACCCGCATCGTTACAATTTGCGGACGCCGAATCAAATAAGTGGTTCTCGATAAGAATCGTCTGCGAAGCGTGAGCTGGCCATCATCCAAGCTGACGCCGGCCGCGAGATGGCAGCTTCTTCTCCACCAAATGACAGTCGGTACGAGCAGCAAAAACCATAACCCGTCTTCTTTGAGAAAGAATGCAGCAGCTGCGCATAACAAAAGCACCAGCAGCAGTTCGACTCTAACATAATAAAGGAACGCGCGCTTTGGGGCTCCTGCCAAGGCTTTCACCGGGGAATGCTTCACCTGCGGCACAAAATCATCCAACACCTTCTGAATATCGGAACGCTTTAAAAAGGGATGCAGCATAAGCTGTTCTTTCTTGTCTGAAGACACAATTTGAAGCTGAATTTCTGCATAGCCGAAAACTTGCCTGAGCAGTCCTTCGTTAACGATGACAGCCTGCACCTTTTTGGGGTCAAACACAAAAGACTTCTTCTCAAGCAGACCGTACGAAACGGAAATTTGCATGCCGTCTCTTTTGACAGAAAAGCCGCTGTATTTAAACACATACAAAACAATGGAGAGCAGCCATGCAAAGCCTATTCCTGCGATGACAATAAATACAATAATGAAATAGCTTGGCATTAGGTTCGTAGAGTCCTCTACGACCGTTTCAAAAAAATGATCCGGCAGCAGCTGATTAATAATATCATTTGCAAAAGAATACAAACCCGCCATAAAAGCCGCAACGAGCCCGAAATTCATTGAGGTTGCGGCTGCCTGAAGCAGCTGTCCCGCATGCAGCGTAAATGAGGGTTTATGCGAGACCTCTTCGTCTGCAGTTTCTAGCGCGAGCTGCTTATGGTTTATTATAACTACCACTTGCGAATCAACTGCTTGATTCTGGTTGTCTATGCTAACTGAATCTGCTTGAGTTTCCGGCTGAACAACCGACGAGGCTTGTTTTTTGAGCATGTGCTGAATAGCGTTCGCTTCTTTAAGGGCCAGCGCTGGCAAAATACCGTCTGCCTTCTTGTTGCCGCCAGGTGTCTCGATCTTCACCTGCGCCACTTTGAGTATGCGCTGAATAAGAGGCTGCTCTACGTTAACCGAATGGATGCGAGTATAATAAATCGTCTTCTCATCCCTAAACAGCCAGCCTTTGCGAATAATAATCCGATCGCTCTCCAGCCAGAAGCCGAAGCGCATCCATTCTAGATAACTGAAGGCAAGAATGATCAATGAGAGCACACCGGCGCCCGCATACCAGTACCATTCCAGTCCTGTAAAATCCGTTCCCTTCAATAATCCGATTAATATAAAAGGAATGAAGCCGCGGATCGTATTCAACAGGCCAAACAATATATAAATGGGATGAAGCGTGCGGCGATTATTCATCTTGATCATCCACCTTAGCCAAGACGCCGATTTGCCGCTTCAACTGCTGCGCCTCCCCTAGCTTAAGACCGCTAATCCGATGCGTAGTAGCGGCCGTTACAATGGAAACGCTGGCTAAATCATATTTGCGCATAAGCGGTCCGCTTTCAAGCTCGACATGCTGCACGCGAACCATCGGGACAAGCACGTTGCTCAAAAATACAAGGCCGGATTGGATTTCCAGCTCATCTTCAAACAGCTCATATTGAAAACGCGTATATTTCATTTGCGGAATAATCCAAGTAAACAACACAAGTGAAATAATAAATACGGACAGTGCGATCCATCCAGGTACTAACGTCCATTCCCAAATTAACGCACAGGTGAAATAAGCAATTATCAAAGCAAGAAAAATACCATTCGAAATAAGCTCGCTAATACGGTAAACCGTAATATAGTCCCGATGCAGCCTTCTTGTTAGCTCCCGATCCATGGATGAATCTCCTCCTCTTATTTACGGCAGCACAATAAGCTCTGGCTTGGAACGAGTCAGCGCTCTTGACCCCAGTTCTGTGATGAGGTAGCTGTTCTCAATCCCTACTACGCCCTGGCCCGGAAAAGTAAATTTCGGTTCAACCGCAATAACCATTCCCGGCTCCAGCGGCGTGTGAAAGCCCTTGGCGAGCACCGGCCATTCATCAATTTCCAGTCCAATGCCATGTCCCAGAAATTTCGCTTGATCTGCGCCAAAACCCATAAAGTTCTCAGTCAGCTTGGCTGCCGCACAGCATTCAAGAGCAGCCTCGTAAAGCTTTGAGCAGGCAGTGCCGGGAACCATCAGCTTCTCGGTCAAAGCCATCAGCGACTCCGATACCTCATAGGCATGCTGGAGCGCCGCAGGCAGCTTCCCAATAACTGCCGTACGAGTCTGATCGATTACATAACCATCCACACAGCAGCCAATATCAATCAATATTGGCTCGTTCCGCTTAATAATCGAGCGGCTTACGCTCTGGGGCGAAGCCGCTCCAAGACCTAGCCCGCCTGCAGGCCCGTCAAAATACGTCGGGACAGCCGCTGCCGCTCCCGAAATGACCATACCGGTCGTAATCTCCTGATTGTAGCCGCGCATGCGCATTAAGCCGATGTGACCACGTATACGAAGCTCGTATTCAACACGGGCCATCCATTCCAGCTCGCTGATTCCTTCTCTCAGCACATGCAGCGACGCGCTGAGCGCTTCCGCTACAACTTCTGCGGCCGCCTCGATTCTGCTCACTTCCCATGCCGATTTTATCATGCGTATTTTGCGAATGTGAGCGGTACCGTCCACCATTTCGCAATGCGCAGGGGAACCAAGCAGTTCAGCCAGCTTTAAGTAAAGCTGTGCCGGCAGCACATCCAGATCCGCAGCAATTCGCAGACCCGCTCCTTTACCGAATAAATACGCGTACTGCTGTGCCAGCGTTTCCCCAAATCGCCGAAAAGCACCTAGCTCCGCTACCTGAACCGCGGTCTCCAGCTTGGCACGCTGAACACTGCGCCGAACGTAAAAGGTAGCATCGCCGGTGCTTGGAACAAACAAGTATCCATTTTGCATCGATCCGCTAAAATAATAAAGATCAACATTTTGAGTAAGAAGAAACGCATCAATGCCCTCCGCTTGCATAACGGCCTGCAAACTCCCAATTCGCTGATTAATAAGCTCAGCCGGAACATCAGCCACAATATCCATCATTCAACAATCAACTCCTATACCAAGCGTAAACGGCTGATGCCGTCCTTGGCGGCAAAAGCTCGTTTCGCGGTGAAATATAAGCAACGTATAAGGTTGAATTTTATACTTTCTTATATTTTAAAACCCTCCTCTTATTACACCAATTTTCCCATTTTTCGTCAACCTGCGACGAGCTCTGCCGCCCCCTTAATATTCCATTCAATGGGATCCAACACCTGAAAGGCGCGTGGATAAACCATATGAACAATGATCACGACTCCCGGCCGCTTTAAAGTTACCTCATAATCATAAGCCTCATTCTTATACGTATACGGGAAGATCTCATCGGCATTTACAATCTTAAACAAGACCAGCTCAACCGGCTGCTTCAAAAAAGATCCAGGCAGCGGCGTGCCGCTTTCATCCAACTGCAAATTTTCCTGTAAATACAATGCTGCCGCAGCTGCAGCCTTATCGGGTGCAAGGGAAAGTATCCCTTCCCCAAGCGCCCCCATATCAAGCTGCTGTGCCGCCGCATGCGCTGCTCGATTGACAGCATGCTTGCCTTGAAACAAGGTTTTCATGGCGAGCTCTTCCTCTACCTGCAGCAGATGAATCGAAAGCCAGATCGACATCATAACGACGATAAGCAGCAGCTTGTACATCGATTCACCCGCCTCCTCCGTTTATGGCACATATTCGCTCATTTTCATGCCGAACGCCCGCATCCGCTCATTCGGGAGAGGTGGCGTTAAACCAATTAAGCGATCAATTTCAAATAAATCCTCGTAGGGGTAGCTCATCGTTAACGATATTCCTGTCCCTCGCAGCAGCGGCGCATTGGGATTCGACGCTGCAAGGCCGCTTGTCGCAGCCAGCTCAAAGATAATATCGTCTGGCCGCATTCCAAAGCGAGCCAAGCGCTGCCTAGACTGCTCCTGCATATCTTCACTGATATAGCCATAGGTTCCGCTCGCCCCTATTTCCAGTAAATAATCAACCTCTTGCTGCAAAACCGCTTGTCTGACAATAAGGACATGCTTATAGATCGGAGAGAACATGAGCCAGCACATTAGCGCGGCAAACAAGACAAATATTAAAATTTGCTTCACGGGCTCATGCCTCGGATGTGCGTGCTGATCGAGCTGCCGGCACCATCCATTTGCCGCTTCAAGCCTGTGTCGCCCTCGGCAAAAGCCTGATAGCAAATGAGTACAGTGATTAGCAGCAGCATCGAGATTAGTATTCCGCGCAAAATAAACACCTCCGCCAGGTTTGGCCAATATAGCTCAGAGTTATTACGGAAGCATCTGGCTGATTCGTGTGTTTGCCGATGTTCCTTGCGTCTCGATTTGACTGCTTGTTCCCGTCGTATCCTGGGCGATAATCGTGTTGAATAGGACGATCACGACCACAAGCATCATTACGGTCATCAATATGTTGCGCATGCTGTCACCTCCTTTCGCTAATGAATGATTTTAATTAAGGGATTGAAATAGCTTCTGTCCTTCCCTTACCCAAGGGTAAATAAAGATCTGGAAGGTATACAAAATCGGTATGCCCGCGATAACAAATAAAATATAGGAGGTGGATTCCTTGCGGCTTTCTTTGGCCAGGTCGATTTTCTCCTTATAATCTTCGATTCTTACGCGAAGCAGCTCATAATATTGCGGGCTCTCGTGCAAACGAAGCGCATCGAGTGTTTCAACAAAGCTTAAGCCCTCTTCCGTCCCCAATCGTTGCTTAAAACGCTGAAGCGCACCTGACGCATCGTGATACCATTCGGCGAGAAGACGCTCTAAATCAATGCGTATCGCCCTAGTTAAAGGGATGCAGCGAAGCAGCTTCGCATGAATATGGAGCGAGGAGTCCGATAAGTAAAGAAGCTGCTTGCTGATCACAAAAATTTCTTTGGTCACCTGCAGCGCGCGCATTCTCCGAATAGAGCGCAGCCATGCCAAGTCGATATAAACCAGCAGCATAATTAAAAGTAAGCCGGGACTGACATAGGTGATTGGGATATACGCATCTAGTCGCCTATGCCATACAGCAACGATCATAATCAACAGGCCAATTAAGAGAAATAGTATTCTCCTTGCCAGAACATACCAAGCTGCGTCTGCCGTTATTCCGCAGCCCGCAAGCAGGAGCTCCCTTTCCATAAAGGAGGCCTGCTGCCTTGAAACAAGGGCCAGGCGCAGCCATTTATCGGGCACCTGCCTCGTACGCCAACCGGTTACGACAGTCAGATGCTTCCACCTGGCAGGGCGCTCGGGCCAAAGCTGCAAAAATGCATAAATAGCTGCCGTTCCGAATATACACTGACCAATTAATAACGCAAACCTAAACGTTCCCTCTGTCCACGCCGGCATTCACGGTCTCCTTTCACATTTTTTTGCGGGAAAGCCATAACCCCATCAGGAATGACGCAAAAATCAGCACTGCCGCATTGAGCAGCATGTCCCGGCCCATTGCATCAACGATATAATAATAGTAGGCGTTATCCTTGTTGTACCGCAGATTGATTCCCATAAATAAAGCGAGGAACAAAATTGGTGAAAAATTAGCTACGCGTATTTCCAACAGCCGATTGCGCTCCTGCTCATTAGCGCGCCTAGCTTTACGCATATCGGTCAGGAGCTCCTTTAAGCTATCCGTTACAGATACTCCCTCCACAAGCGCCACTCGTATAATATGAACGAAATAATCCGCCCACAAATGACCAAGCGAAGAAGCAAGCAGTCTTAGGCTGGCTTCATCATCGCCTCGTACAGACAAATTGCGATACAGCTGCTCGAATACCGATTGCATCGGACCTAGCAATCTTCGCTCCTCAACCGTGCGCTGCAGCGCTACCCGTACTTGCCGCTCGCCCGTTACGAGATAGCATTGATAAAAAAGCTCTACCGCAGGCAAAAAATCCATTTGCGTCTGCATGCGGCGGTGTACGAGCAGCGTCCTTAGAACTGTATAGGGCAATGAACCCAATAATATGCCAAACAACAATGTCCCTTTGATGCTTTGAAAGAAAATGCCGCCGGCAGCGATACCGGCCAGTAACAGCAAACCGGATATATACACGAAGGAAGCCGGTGTTACTTGCAAACGCAGCGTTTCCAGCAAATCAGACAAATGCCGGTGAAGCCATTCATACCGCTTAAAGCGTTCCGCTGCCCGTATACGCAAGCTGCTATTCGTTCGGTATGTCAGCTTGCTGACTAACTGCTGCTCCCTCGACCAGAGCAGGAGCAGATTAAATATGGCGATATATATAAAGCAAAATAACAACCCGGCCAGCGCTGCCGCAGATAGATCATTCATGACGGACGCCTCCGGCAACCAGCCGGCAGGCAGCAGCCTCGGATGGCGGCACCGGGAACAGCCATTTACCGATCGCCTCGTCGAACCGCACCCAGTCCCTCACATGCGCTTGTCCATCTTCCCAGCACAGCTCACCAATGCGGCTAATGACTCGTCGTCCTCGCAGGTAGCTCATTTCAATACCGATCTCCGTCACATATTGCGTGATGCGTTTTGCCAGCCGTTCAGCATTCATACCTCTGCCATCAAGCATGCACATATCGGTTATGGCCTCCGGTACATCCTCCAGCCTATTCGCATGTACGGTTGTCATGCTTCCTGAATGTCCTCGGGTACAAGCACGAACGTAGATGTTCGCGTCCAAGTCGCGTATTTCGGCATGAATAATACGCTGAGGTGATTGCCTAAGGGCGAGTTTGAAGGCCTGATCTGAACGATGATAGCTATCCTCTTCATCCGTCATATATTCCACCACGTTTTTGCTTGGAAAATCCCGCCCGAGCATCATCTCAAATCGTCCCTCGATCGTAATAATCCGTTCTTCATCGGGAAGCTCTGCAATCAGCGCCTTCATCAGATTGGTTTTGCCTGAATTCGTTGGACCAATGATAACGATATTAAATCGTGCAGCCAATATCGCCTTGAGCATGTCCTGTATCCGTTCGTTCAACGTATTGTAAGCCGGCTTGCCCAGCGTCTCCAGACTAAAGCTGCGCACGGTGTAGAAGCGAATCGTCAAGGTCGGGCTAGCTGTAAAACCAAATCCCGTCATCGTTACGCGAGATCCGTCCCGCAGCATGACTTCTGCCCAACGCTTCCGCGGATTAATGCGGTCATTATTGTACAAAACTAAATTTTGCTGAATTCGTTCTACCTCACGGATACTCTCAAAGCGATAAGCGGAGGGCTCCGTAATACCATTTTTCACGATGAAGATCTGTACGCCCACAACCTGTAGCTCCTCCAAGCCGTCTTTATCCGCGAGCACTAATTCCAGTACATTCAGTCCAATAACCTCCGCGAACAAAGCTTCCGCTAACGTTTGATAAGGATGCTGTACATTTGCTGTACTGTGGATCCGCAGCCGGATCAGCCGATCCGTAATGACCGCCAGCACCTGCTCCCGCTCCTGCGAATACCCTAGCACTGCACGATTGAGTGTCTCGCTATATTGCCTGCGGTCTTCTTCACTCAGCCCGTGCGGAGTGCTTAAATAAGATCGGATATCATCCGCAAGGCTCGCGAATTCTCCCTGTGCATCTGCTGCCTGGTAAGGCGCAGCCGGCTCTTGATCACGTTTCTCCCGCTCCGACTGCATTTGGGCAGCAAAATCAGAGGGTGAGAACCGATTTTTCTGCCCTGTCACGAGCTTGTACCATTGCGATGGGAAAGCAGCTTGCGATACCATGGCTGCACAGCTATGGATGTCGCCATGCTTCGGATGCCATGCCGCTGCATGATTGTATTCGCCGGCTCTTTCATCGTTTGCCTGCCCTCAATATCCGTTTTCAGCCACCCCGCATACGTACCGTTATCCAATTGGCTAAAGACAGGCTCGCTTAATTGCAGCTGACCGAGTGCCGTTGTGCCAAGCTCTTTACAAATATGCTTCATCTGATAACCTCCATTTCTCCATGGTCCATTGATGATGACTGAATCGTACTGCTCGGGAGCAATCCCGAATAAAGGCGAAACCTGCCCAATCCAGCGTCTGCCATCTTCTTGAAAATGGGACAAGGCTGGCGTGGTGACGAGAATACGTGAGCCTGCCCGTCGAACCGAGCAAATCGTCGCAGCGTTGTCCCAATAAGCGCCAACATCGATGACAACAAACGCAAAGGTTTGTTCTGCGATTGTCAGCAAGTGATCCGCTTCTTCCGGCGTAAAATACTCGGCTTGGTCTCTCAAGAGATTGCCGAACAGTACCTGCACATTCGGCTGACTCGGTACAGGATATGCGGCTCTGCGCAGCTTATCCGGCGTCAGCGTATAGGAACGCAGCTCCGGACGCAGCTTGTCCAGCGTGGCAAGCGGCTCGTCAACTCCGAGATAGCGATGAATCTTCGCACTCTTGAGGTTAAGGCATAAATATCCAATCGGCTTGCCGCTTGCTTCTCCCATCCGATAGGCAGCAGCAAATGCCGCTGCCGTCGTTCCGATATTAGGGGTTGTGCCAATAAAAACAGCATGTGGCGCCAATGTTCCATTCACCTTCAATCAGCCTCCTCGCCCATCTCCAAGTCAAGCGATTCCGGACTATAGGCAACGACTAGCTTCAAAGTGCCTCCCTTACACAAGCCGTCCAACTGGAGCCATTGCTCCTCCGTTAAATTTAAATTCAAATAATCAATCATTCCGTTTGCTTCGCGCCTGGATGCGTACATTTGCTCTTTATTGCCCTCTGCCCGTGAAAATAAATTCGGGTTCTCGATATTATCAATCTCGACGTTACCCGATGACTTCACCGAGGCTACGGTTACCGCTTGAGTGAAGAGTCGATCAGAGGGCGCCCCTTCTCCCGAAACAAAAAGCTGTACCTTGTCCCCTGCCCTAATTCCGTTCGAAATGGAACGGATGTACTCCTTCGGAATTTGAAAGGTAGATTCCGTTCGTCTGGGCTGCAAATAAAAATCGTCGACCTTCCAATGCAAAAGCGGCTCCCCCTTGCCCAGAGGAATAATCGTTTCCTTCCCGGCAGCCTGTTCCAGCTTAATGATCATGTCCGGAATATAAGCGGTCTGCGGAACCATTTTATACTCAAGATCACTTTCCTTAAGCCGCTCTCCTGCCCCAATAAAGCGCTTCGGTACGAGGACAGCTACCGTCTTCTCTTTTTCAATCTGAATGCGCTGCAGCTCGTACATACCGTAAACTAAACTGGCAGAAACCACCGCGGCTGTCAGACTGATGATGGCATTTCTTCTCTTTTTCATCGCCACTCCTCTCTGAGCATAAAAAAAGAACGCACCAGCAGCCATCTAAGGCGTACTGCGTGCGTTCTTCGCATAATAGTGCTCATATATAGGTTTGCAAAACTAATTGAGTTCATAATAGCAAATACAACTTTCATTTGTCTATCATTATTTTTCCAAATTCATCAAAATCCAGTAAAAGACGACAAAAAAAGGCATTCAGCTGAAGGCCGCCCCTTCAAAATGCTAAATAGCCTTCACTCATTAAAAATCAATTAATCCCACGCTTATTAACAAAGCATCGTCCACCTTACGCATCGTTTCATCATCCAAATGCGTAATTTTATCCGTTAATCTTTGCTTATCAATGGTACGAATCTGCTCGAGAAGCACAACGGAGTCGCGGTCAAAGCCATGAGCTGCTGCATCCATTTCAACATGGGTAGGCAGCTTCGCCTTCTGGATTTGTGCCGTTATCGCAGCAACGATGACCGTTGGACTGAATCGGTTTCCGATATCATTTTGAATGACCAGCACGGGGCGAACTCCGCCCTGCTCCGATCCGACGACAGGCGATAAATCCGCAAAAAAAACATCACCACGTTTTACAATCAACCTCTACACCCCGCTAACGAGACGGCCTAACGTATGATCTGCTTCTTCCTCCGCTTGAAAAGCTTCCGAGGCCATGTTCAGGTTTATTTTCGCCATTTCCATATACCCGCGCTGCATGGATTCTCGGATTTGACGTTTTTTGCGCTCCACCAAATACAGTTTCATGGCTTGCCGAATAAATTCGCTGCGGTTGGAGTTTTCCTTGGCTACAATCCCGTCAACCTCCTCCAGCAAATGATCTGGCAGGCTAATCATGATTCTTTTGGTATTTTGTACATTGGCCACCGAACTCGCACCCCCAAAACTTTTCCATAACCTTAGTACACATTATGACAATATATTGCCGTCGCTATACTTCAACATATCTATGATAGCCGTATATCAAATATGCTGTATGTTTTCATGTATAGCCATTATAGATCATCTTCATTACTACATTCGTGATATTTGGCGAAAATCCTCTTCATTTACGAAAAATTGTAAAAAGAAACAATTACCAATTCGAATTATGTCTGAGCTATGGGGTTTTGAATGGCTGTAACACGGCCGTCGTTTACATAAATACGAGGTACACGCGCAGCAAGCATACAAGTTACTTCATAGTTTAACGTGCCGAGATGCTTTGCCACTTCTTCCACTGTTATAACCGAATCGCCTTGACGGCCTATAAGCACGACCTCTTCACCCGGCTCAACAGGCATCGCTGTCTCCGAAACTGCAGCATCAAGCGCAATCATGCATTGATCCATACATATCGTACCCCGAATCGGCAGCTTCACACCGCGTACAAGTCCATGGGCTTTACCCGTAAGCATACGGCTATACCCGTCTGCATACCCAATAGGCAGCGTTCCGATACGTTCTTCCCCTGCTGAAACATATCGCGTACCATAGCTTATTCCCCAGCCCGCCGGCACTGTTTTTACCATAACGACTTCCGTCTTAAGCGTCATCACCGGCTCTAGCGCAATGCGCTGCTGATTCACCTCATCGGACGGATATAAGCCGTACATGCTAATACCAAGGCGCAGCATACCTCCCGCCCATTGCGGTGTGTCAATTCCCGCAGCGCTGTTCGCTGCATGAATAATAGGAATTGGCCAGCCATGCTGCTCCACATATTCTGCCACTTCACGAAATCTGTCGTATTGCAGCATCGTGTAATTTTTGTCTGCCTCATCTGCACGCGCATAATGAGTAAATAAACCCTCAACTTCAAGCTGAGGCACCTGCATGGCTTTCTGGATAAAGGACAGGACCGCATCCTTTCCGATCACGCCAAGCCGGCCCATGCCGGAATCCATTTTTACATGTACTTTTAGTTTGCGGCCATTGCTGTCAGGCGGCAGCTTTGCAGCCGCTTCGATAATGTCTTCGCGAAAGAGACTTATCGTAACATCATGTTCCCTTGCGACAGACAAAGCATCCGCTGCCACGAATCCAAGTACAAGAATCGGGGTTTGGATGCCTGCCTTACGCAATTGCAATGCTTCATCCAGAAAAGCTACACCTAAATAGTCTACGCCAAAACGTTCAGCTTCCCGAGCTATCTCTACCGCCCCATGACCGTAAGCATTCGCTTTAACAGAGGCCATGAGTCTGCATTCCCGCGGAATTGCATTTCGAAAAGCCTGTAAATTATGTCTTAATGCATCAAGTGACAATTCAACCCTAGTCGGGCGATAATATGAATCCAAGCCGTTCACCTTCTCCTTATCTGGCAGCCACAACAGTCTGAGCAGCAAACATCAATAGGAATAATGTTAAACCTTGCTGCTGAGACTGTCAATGAAACGAACCCTGAAAATGGCTAGTACGTCTTGGAAAATCGTCTGTTTATCCGTTTTATTTCCCTATTTCGCCCTGTACCGACTGTGCCACCTTAATCATTTCGGATTCAGGAAGATTCGCGCTGGTGAGGCGGAATTGATGGCCCTCATAGGTCCAAACCAGCGTCTGCTGCTCATCGCCGCTTAGCTGCCCCATCGTAAATCCGAGATCCACCATCATACCAGGAACGATTGAAGCGGCCTGGTCTTTTGGCTCCGTTTGAATAAGCGTGTAGCTGTAGTCGCCCGAATAGCGAAGCATCAGGCCTGGGTTGCCGCCAAACACGATGTCAACTAACTCCGGCTCCTCAACGCCATCCGGTAAGTACGACGGCTTCATTGCGGTAAAATCAGCTGTCTCATCCGGTTTAGCGCCGGTTGCTGCATCGTCGCCCTCATTCTCGGCCGCATTTCCGCTGTTGTTCGTTTGATCGTCACCATCGACAGCGCTGTTATTATCTGTTTTATTCCCGCTATTATCCGGATTGTTGCTATCTGTTGCAGTATTCGCATTGGAATCTGTATCTGCGTCTGTGCCTGCGTCTGTGCCTGCGTCTGTGCCTGCATCTCTGTTACCCTCTGCATTTGCATTAGCATCCGTATTTTCTGTTGTATTTTCTGCAGAATTATTCGCGCTGTCTTTATCAGGTTGCGTCATGGTTGGTTCTTCTGTAGATTGGCTCGATGGCGTTGCCTTCATATTCGCTTCTGTCTCGAATACGGCTTTATCAAATTTCGGTCCAAAATCAAACGTATCAAATTTGACTTCGACCATTACGGCTGCATTCGTATCGCTGACCTCTACCTGAACCGGCTTGTAGTCCGACTTATTGAGCCAAATTTTTTGTCGGGCAAGCGAGCCGTTATTATAATTAGCCATTACGTCAAATACGTAGTTGTCCTCGTCGATTACAAACTGTCGGGAATTATCTACGAGAATGCTTTGAACGAGCGTTTGGTACAAGTACACCTGGCCTTGGTTTTGCGGCCAATCGCTTTGGAAGCGGAAAACTTTATTCAGCTTCGGCGTGAGAACGAATACCCCGTCGTCATTGCGAAGCACGATTTGTGTAATGTCCTTCTCTTCATTCGTCAGCTTGATCCGGTAGTATTGCGGTTTTTGATAGGATACCTCCACCTTATACTCAAGTGGCTGCTGTCCCGTCCGCAGCGTCATCGTACCGCTTCCTTGATAGCTCTCCATGCTGTTTACTACTTTGTCGAGCTCCTTAACCACGGACTCGGCGTCCTTCGTTCCGCAAGCTGCTAATACTAATGAAAAACATAATAATATTGCCGCGGTCCATGTCATGCGACGCATGTAATCATCCCCTCTGCACATTGTTTTTTACTGGCTGATAACATGTCTATGAGGGGACTTGACCATTTATGCGGACTAGTTTGACAAGCTACTGCGAGCCATAGTCTTTAAACAAAGAAAAGAGGCTGCCCCTCAAGGCTTATGGCCTGTTAGGACAGCCCCGCTTAAGGGGGTTACGGACAAAATCTTTTTACAAGCTTACTTATGTTAGCTTTTAATTCGGGATAAAAGAGATGCTGCCTCTGCGCGGGTCAACGTATCCTTCGGCTTGAAGCTCCCGTCCTTGTGACGACTCCCCATGCCTAAAGGCAGGGGCTTCTCAGATCATCGGGATTCGTAACCTCACCCCTCCTTGAAGGCTCCGTCCGAGCCTAATGCTTTTCATGGTTACGATACTAAAGC
>NZ_JAVIFU010000066.1 GCF_031157315.1 Paenibacillus sp. LHD-38 | reverse complement strand
CGCTTATTAAGTATGATGCCGCGAAAATTAGTTGCTTGTGCTACATGAGTTTCCTTCGCGATATCTATACCCACAACAAGGTGAGATGTAGATATTCTTTCAATACGTTGATTTTGTTCCGCTGATTGCTTAAACTTCATAGTAAGAGCGCCTCCTTGATGGTGTTAGGTTATTAGACCTTTCGACAAACCCATCATACAGAGGCGCTCCTTTTTTGACAAAGGCCAAATCTTAGGCCCTACAGGAATGTTTAGTTTAATACTATACGAAAAAAATCAATCGAAAGTGCGATTAAGATGAGTAAACCTGCCAAAAAAAGAATAAACCACCCAATAGTATTTAAAGTAAGGATTTCGAATGAAAATTCAAGTATTGCCCATAATGTCAGGTGTTTTTCTTTCTTAGCATCTTTAAATTCTTTAATGAAATCACGAAGGGAGTATCCGCCCAGTAGTGTCATACCAAATCCAAAAATCCAAGCTATAAGCCGACTTCCTTCATGTATCACGATACCCATCCAAATCCCCCTTTTTCTACGAGTATAATTCCCTATTTTTGGATGCGTATTCAAAGATATTGTTCATCCAAACTGCCGGTTAGCTAAATGGATGAACGGAAATAGCCCCCAGAACGATGTATAAGTTCTAAGGGGCTATTAATTGTGTCACATCATATCTAATATTGTGTTTCGTGTATCTTCAAGCCGTAAACAATGTCAATTAATAAAAGTTACATGCAGCTCTTTTTGGCAATATAAGAATTTATAAGTTTCACATTATAAATAAGCTTATATTTCTCCGCGAAACGAGCTGTTGCCGCCAAAGGACGGCGACAGCCGTTTACGCTTGCATGGATTAATTTTCGCCAGAATCAACTGTTCGATTCATGAATTGCGATTGCGATAAAGCAAATAGATGAAGAAAGGAGCGCCGACGCCGGCGGTAAACACACCAACCGGAATGTCGTAGGGCAAAAATGCCGTCCGAGCTACCGTATCCGCAGCGGCGACAATCAATCCGCCGATCAGAGCCGATACCGGGAGCATGCCGCCGAACGAAGGGCCGACCAGCTTGCGGGTCATATGAGGCGTGACCAGTCCGATAAACGAGATGGCCCCGCCTACCGATACAGCGGCTCCGGCCAAGGCAACGCTGATCATAAGAAGCGTGAAGCGTTGACGCTGAACAGCGCTTCCCGCACTTACCGCGATATCGTCCCCAAGCTGAAGGACGTTCACGTTCCTGGCGAATACGATCGCGAGCGGGATAAAGACGGCTACCCATGGCAGGATCATTCCTACAATACTCCAATCGGTGCCGTATACCGTACCGGTCAGCCACACGTAGGCCTGTGAAGATGTGAAGATCGGGTTCTTGACAAGCATCACCTTGGTAATAGAGCCGAGCAGGAAGTTGATACCGATCCCGACCAGCACGAGGCGGATCGCCGTCACGCCCTTTTTCCAGGCGAGCAGGTAGATGAGAATAGACGTGATGCCGGCACCCGCCATCGCGGCTACCGGCAGCCAGACGATGCTGACCGTCCCCGACAAATAGCTGATAAATGCAACCGCGGCAAGGGAAGCGCCGCTCGTAATGCCGATAATGTCGGGGGAAGCCAGAGGATTGCGGATGATTCCTTGCAAGATCGAACCTGCGACCGCAAGCGCGGCACCGACGAGAAACGCGGCTGCGATCCGGGGAAGGCGAAGCGTATGTACGATAAGCCTTTGCTCTTCGGTGCCGTATCCGAAGATCGCTCGGACGACGTCCAGAGGATGAATACGAACATCGCCGAGCGAAGCGCTCAGCAAGAAGATGACAACGGAGGAGACCGCAAGCGCGATAGTCAGTATCAACGTTTTCTTATGAACGATAAAAGAAACGGGGATTTTCTCGAATCGGACATGTGTATGGGATTTCACCTCGTAACGATCCCCTTTCTAGCGATCACGATGAAGGCCGGTATGCCGATGATCGCGGTCATAATGCCGACGGGCAGCTCTTCCGGCTGGATGACGAAACGTGCTGCGATGTCGGCCGCGAGAACGAGAATCGCGCCGAGAACTGCACTGTAAGGAATAATCCAGCGGTAGTCGTTGCCGGCAAACTGGCGGGCTATCGTAGGCACGATCAACGCGATGAAGCCTACCGGACCCGCCACTGCGACGGAGCTGCCGGCGAGCGCCACGATGATCAGACCGGCGGCAAGCTTCACGAACAAGGTCCGCTGCCCGAGCCCCTGTGCCGTATCTTCTCCCATCGTGAGTACGTTCATATGTCTGGCGATCCAGAGAGCGCCGATCCATCCAGCCGCCATGAACGGCAGCACGGCTTGCAGCATCTCGACGGATCTGCCCGCGACCGATCCGGCCAGCCAGAACATAACCTCGTTCAAGCCTTGTTCGTCGAGAACGAGCATCCCCTGCGTGAACGAAGAGAACAGGGCGCTCAGCGCAGCACCCGCCAAAATAATCTTAAGCGGCGTCAAGCCGTCGCGCCCGAGCGATCCCAGCAGGTAAACCGCGATGGATGCCAATGCGGCACCCGCAAAGGATATGCCCGTCAGCACCGGCAGCGAGGAGATGGATAACTGGGTCACGGTGAAAACAATCATGAACGACGCGCCATAGTTGATTCCAATCACGTTCGGATCAGCAAGAGGATTTCTCGTTAATCCCTGGATTAGCGAGCCGGCAACTGCTAGGCTGGCACCGATGGCGGCCGCGGTGAATGCTCTCGGCATACGCGCAGTTTGCACGATGATTTGCGCGTTCGAAGTTTCGTCGTATTGCGTGAAAGAATGGTATACGTCGCTCAAACTAATAGTCGTTGCTCCGTATGCCATGCTGGCGTATACGCACACGATCAAGATGAGGAAGCCGAACGCAAGGCCTGAGCCTTTAGTTATGTTTCCAGAGAAGAACCTTTCCATGATCGTCGCTCCATTCCAAGGGACAGCGAGAAAGAATGAGCCGAAACAGCTCATTCTTCCTCGTGTCGCGATCGTTATCCCATTGTTAAATATCGAAATAGAAGTATAGGTCATCGAGCATCATCTTCGCCGCGGTCGCGCCGCCGGACATGTTCCAGGTAATGTCGTTTACCTTATAGTACTTGCCGTTCTTGACCGCTTTGAGATTGTTCCAAAGAGGATTCTTCTGCCATTCGGCCTGTGTCTTGAATTCATCCCCGCCGCCGTTGCTGGATGTAATATCGAAGATGATATCACCGTCGATGAGCGGAATCTGTTCCTGAGAAGCCAGGTCGACGAACACTTTGTCCGGCGATTGCTGCGCTTTTGGACGTTTCAGGCCAAGCTCCTGCAGAATGGTACCGGCAAATCCGGAAATATAGATACGGGCGGAATTATCGTCGTAGAAGCGGACGATCGATACCTCTGCGTTCTGGCTGCCGACTTTGGCTTTGAAGTTCGCAACCCGCTTGTTCCAATCGCTCATGAAAGCAGTGGCATTGTCTTCTTTATTGAGCGCCTTGGAGGCGATGTCCATGTTTGTTTTCCACTCGAAAAGTTGATCAACGTACAAGGTTGGAGCGATCTTGGACAACTGGCCGTAAATTTTCTCGTGGCGAGGTTTCGCTCCGATAATCAGGTCAGGTTTCAAAGCGACGATCGCCTCGATGTTTGGCTGAAGCTCGCTCCCGAGGTTTTTGACGCCGGCCATGTCCGCCCGGAGATAGTGGTACCAAGGAGCTTGAACCCACGATTCGACCGCGCCGATGGGTTTGACGCCTAGCGTTAACGAGATATCTACCATGCCGTTGAACAGGACGACAACGCGTTTCGGAACGGAAGTGAGGGTGGTTTCGCCCATAGCGTGTTTGATTGTGCGTTTCGTATCGATTTTGACCGTACGTGCGCCGGCATTCCAGTTCACCCACAAGCCGAACGATTCGCCGAGGAAGCGGAGCGGCACGAGAGTGCGGCCGTTCTTCTCAACGACGTTTACGGGAAGCTTCACGGCTTGGCCGTTAACGGTTGCTTTGTTGCTGTTGATCGTTAATTCTACGGTAGTTTTGTTTCTAGTCACTTTCAGTTTTTTCGTTTTCGCATCGAAGCTTAACACGGCGCCGAATTTGGAAGTAATCGCGCTGTAAGGAACCATCGTGGTACCGTTAATGACTTGCGGCTGGACATCAAAGCTGATTTGTATGCCGTCGAGCACGACTTTTATCGGCGTAGCGGCCGCCGTAGCAACGAGCGGTACGGAAACGATGGCAATCAAGAGAGAGAGGAATAAGGAAAATACGCGGAACTTTAGCTTAATCATGAGAAAAAGGAAACCACCTTTCAAAATGTTTTTTAATAATGATTATCATTCTCGTTAAACAATAGAGCAAGCTTCATTCGCTTGTCAACAATAATTTTCCATAACAACTTAGGAAAGTTAAACGCCGGCTTTGTCCGCTAATTGACGAAATGCTTGATACAACTCGTAGTCGAGTTGTATTACCGCCTTGGTGTCGATCGTCTCGACGGCTTGCAGCTCGTTCAACTTGTTGATTTTTTCTTGAAGGAAATCGACCATATCTGGGTAAGATGCTGTTACATCGGCTTTCATCCCGTCCCAATCCTGCACGATCCGGGAAGAGACGTCCACGATTTTCGACGTATCGTTATTCTCGGCATGCTGCTTCAAGTCTTTGACAAGCCCGCGGATGTGTTCGATTGAAGTTTTTAATTGCTCGGATTTTGGGTCCTTCGCCGCGGCTTTATCATCACCGTTATCCATGATGGAATCCGTGACTGCTTTGGATATGGACGCATTGTTCTTCTGGGCTGTCTGAGCTTTTTCGGATTTTGTTTGTTTTGGGGGAGGCTCGCTCGGCTTGGCCGAGGGTTGTTCTACTTCTTCTTCTTCTTCTTTAGCCTTGGTTGTCGGCGTCGGCTCCAGTGGAGCGGGGCTAGCGGACGCGTCCGGTTGCTGCAGTTCAGCCTCGGCTGGTTGTTCACTTTGCGTTTGTTCATTTTGCGGTTGTTCGCTTGCCGGTAGACTAGTCTCGATCGCTTGTTCTGTCTCTATGTATCTATTCGATGACGGAGATGAGCTGCAGGCCGTGGTCAGGCACAGCGCTGCCGCGATAGCGATAGCAAAAGCTTGTTTCAAGTGTGTTCCTCCCATGCTTCTATATTCGTTGGATTTCAGACGTCCTAGAATACTTTAGTGTAAAATGCAGTCATTTACAATCATTTTTTGATAATAATTATCAATATCATTGACAATTCGTTCCTGGCTGAATTAAAATTTGTGGTAAATAAAGGAGATGAACCGCTTGTACGCTTTGGAAACTCGGGATTTGTCGATAAGCTACGGTGATCAATTTATATTTCAAGATTTGCAGCTGTCGATCGCCAAAGGTAAAGTCACAGCGATGATCGGCAGCAACGGTTGCGGTAAATCGACACTTCTGCGTACAATGGCAAGATTGCTCAAACCGCAGAAGGGCCATGTGCTGTTAGAGGGTGAGTGCATTGCCACGTTATCGACCAAGGAAGTCGCCAAACGGATGGCTTTGCTGCCCCAAGGACCTACGGCACCGGAAGGACTGACCGTCATTCAACTCGTCAAGCAAGGAAGATATCCGTATCAGAGCTGGTTGCAGCAGTGGTCGAAGGAAGATGAACAGCATGTAAACGGGGCATTGGAGACGACAGGGTTAATGGAGCTGGCGGAGCGGACGGTTGATTCGCTATCCGGTGGGCAGCGGCAGCGCGCATGGATTGCAATGGTATTGGCGCAAGGCACGGATATCGTGCTGCTCGACGAACCGACGACGTATTTAGACCTGACGCACCAGATTGAAGTGCTCGATTTGCTTTATTCACTTAACGCAAGCGAGGGGCGTACGGTTGTCATGGTGCTTCACGATATCAATCTGGCCTGTCGTTACGCGCATCATATCGTGGCTATTCAAGATCATCAGGTTTACGTTGAAGGCTCGCCGGAAGAAGTCGTGACCGCAGGAATGATCGAGGATGTCTTCCGCATGAAAGCAAGTGTGATCCAAGACCCTTTGTACGGAACGCCGTTGTGTGTACCGCATGGCAAGGGAAGGACAATTTAAGCAAGGAGGTAAAAACAATGCCGTTCGAATATACATCGGAAGAAATCGATGAGCTGGTAATAAATCACCGATTGGCGCTTGAGCCGTCGGCGGACAGGTGGTATTCCATCCCGGCGACCGATCTGCTCGACAAAGACAAAACTCTGGATTATTTGAACAAGGTTGCGAACATATTCGAAGCTACGTCCAATGCCGCGAATGCCTCTCTGTTCGCCAAGAGGTACAGCTTCTTAATCATTGCATCCAGCCTATATGCGATGAGCAGGTATGACAAAAGCCTGGATTATTCCATAGAGAATTGTCATATCGAATCCATTCATCAAGGGCAAGCCTGGCTGCCGAAGGTACGCCTAACGGAATGGCAAGCTACTAGGCCAGGGGAAGGTGGACGGAACGAATGGCGGGATCAAGTGATCCGCAACGTATTTGCCGATAATTTGTCCAAAGCCTGGCGCGCGCTTTCGAAATCGGCATCTGTCTCAATATCCGTCCTATGGGAAAATACGGCGATCTATGTGTACTGGCTGTATGAGAACAAATTCGCAGAAGGAGCCGATGCCGATCTTAGAGCCCGAATCCAAGCCGACTATGATTATTTGCGTACGGCAGCCCCAGCCCACCTTTTTGGAGAAACCAGGAATCCTCTAGCCAAATTCGATAGCCCTAAAGTGGCCACCAAAGCTTCGAATCAGCCCATTCGTATCCGGAAAACCTGCTGTTTTTACTATCAGGCTTCGGATGAGCCGAACGATTATTGCCCTACGTGCCCCAAGATAAAGCATGAAAGGGTCTCCATAGGCTAACACCTATGGCCCCTTCAAAGACGCTGCTAACCTCACTTGTATTTACTTCTCCTGTAATCTATCTCCGCAAGCACCTTTGCAATGCCAAAATTAATCTTTCGTACATGATATTGACAATTGAAGACACTCACCCTAAGATAATGTATGTAATGATATTGATTATCATTATCAATAATACGGCAAAAGCTGATTAGCAAGGACTGCTTGTCGTCGGGGAGGGGTGGCTTTGAACCCATATCTGGTTCAGAACGCGCAGAACAAACTCATTATGAGCAAAGCGAGGGAACTGGGGATCACCTGCAAGCCGTTGATTCCGGGATGCGAAGATTTTCTGGAGCTGTCCTACAAGGGCAAGAACATTATTATCAACAAGACGAGATCGCATAAGATGACGTTAATGTCGGGTTTGCTGGCCAAGAACAAAGAGGTGTCAAATCTGCTGTTGAGAAGATGCGGACTGCCGGTGCCTGATGATATTGTCGTTTCCCGAATGGGAGAAGAGGCCGTACGATTCTTGAAGACTTATGAATTGGTCACCGTCAAGCCGCTCGACTTAAACCGGAGTATCGGTGTGACGCTGGGCATCCGTAACGAAGAGGATTTGGATCAAGCCATTCGGACGGCACGGCTTCATAGCGAGAGCGCCATGATACAGCGATACGTGGAAGGCTTCGACTATCGGATATTGGTCATCGCTGGCAAAGCGGTCGGCGTCTTGGAGTATCGCCCTGCGTTCATCGAAGGCGACGGACGTTCGACGATCAGGCAGCTTATTCAAGAGCTGAACGATGATCAACTGAGACGCAACGATGCGGGGACGATCGGTTCGTTCCAGCCGGTCGACATCGAGTCGGAAACCGTACTCCTTCATCTGCAACAGCTGGGCTGGACGGTCCATGACATCTTAGAGGGAAGGAAACGGGTAGAACTTTTTGCGAAAGGAAATATTGCGGCGAATGATATCAGTGAAGTCGTGACGGACCGAACCGAAGAGATTTGCCGGATCAACGCCGATATCGCCATTCAGGCCGCAAGTGCTTTGCAAGTCGACGTCGCTGGCGTAGATATCCGCTGCAAGGATATCAGCCTTCCGCTGGACGCGGAGAACGGGGGGATTCTTGAGGTCAATGCTTTGCCGGATATGATCGATCCTCATCTCTTTTTTCAAGGGGAATCTTCAGACGCGGTCAAAATCTATTTGCAATATCTATTCGAAGAATAAAGGAGCGTTAAATGATGATTACGATCAATGCTGGAGAGGCGTATTTAAAGCTTCAAAACGATAAAGAGTCCAATGCTCAATCGTATCCGCGGCATTTTCCGCTTGTCATCGACAGAGCCAAAGGCTTAATGGTGACCGATACGGAAGGTAAGCAGTATTACGATTGTTTATCGGGAGCGGGTACGCTCGCGCTAGGGCATAATCACGACGTCGTCGTCGCGGCTATAAAAGACGTGCTGGACAAACAAATTCCTTTACATACTCTGGACCTGGCTACTCCGCTGAAGTTGGCGTTCATGCAAGAAATTTTCTCCATCCTGCCTGTGCCGTTAAGAAATACTTCAAAAATACAGTTCTGCGGGCCAACCGGCGCCGACGGCGTGGAAGCGGCCATTAAGCTGGTCAAGAATGCGACGAAAGGCAAATCGATCCTGGCTTTTCAAGGGGGCTATCACGGTTCGACGCAGGCGACGATGGCCATGAGCGGCAACTTGAGCAAGAAACAGCATTTGCAGAGCTTGCTGCCGGATGTGCACTTTCTGCCCTTCCCTTATGAGTACCGTTGCCCGTTTGGAGTGGGGGAAGGGATGACGGCCCAGATCAGCGCACAGTATATCGAGAATTTGTTGGACGATTGCGAAAGCGGCATAGCGGCTCCTTGCTGCATGATTATCGAAACGGTCCAGGGAGAAGGCGGTGCGATTCCGGCGTCTATCGAATGGTTGAGGGAAGTCCGCCGCATTACGGCGGAAAGAGGCATTCCATTAATCGTGGATGAGGTTCAAACGGGGATCGGAAGAACCGGTGCCATGTTCTCGTTTGAGCATGCCGGCATCATTCCGGACGTCATTGTCTGTTCGAAAGCGATCGGAGGCAGCTTACCGATGTCGGTCGTAATCTACAAAGAAGAATTGGATCAATGGAAACCCGGCGCGCATACGGGAACGTTCCGCGGGAATCAACTGGGAATGGCCACGGGGCTTGCGACACTAAAATATATTCAAGAAAACGGCGTGCTTGCGAATGTGAGTGAACGCAGCGTGCAATTCTTAGATTCCCTTCGCCGATTGCAAGAGAAAGTCGGAGAAATTGGCGACGTTCGCGGCAGAGGCTTAATGATCGGGGTAGAAATCGTCGATCCGGGCGAATGCAAAGATCGGCTGGGACACTACCCGCCGAGTGGAGAGCTGGCTTCCAAGATTCAAGAAAGATGTTTTCGGAACGGCTTGATAATCGAAGTGGGAGGTCGCCGCTCGGCTGTCATGCGGTTCTTGCCGCCGCTCACGATCACGGCGCGCGAAACGGCGGAAGTGTTGTCCATTTTCGAGAAATCAGTGATGGAAGCAATTGAGATGACAAAAAGCAAATGTTAATTGTCTCACAGGTGAAAAAACATTCCGTTTTATTGGCGATCCTGATCGGCGCGTTCTCTTTGGTGCTGACGAACAGCGCGTTTAATACGCTGCTGCCAAGTTTTGTCCGGACATATGGGATCTCGACTGCGCTAGGCGGATGGATAATCATTCTTTATATTTTGGCGATGACGATCACGATGCCGCTCACCTCACTCGTTGTCGATCGGCTCGGCCGCAAGAGAACTTATATTTTGGGGATAGGGCTATACGGGTTATTTTCCATTTTGGGAGGGTTGTTCCACCAGTACGTGCAAGTCATCTTGCTGGTTCGGGTCATGCACGGCGTGGCGGCGGGGTTGATGATCCCGTTGTCTCTGGTCTTGCTGTTCGACTATTACGGGAAAGAAACGCGGGGAAGAGTGGTCGGCGCATGGGGCATGCTGCTGACGATCGCTCCCGCTATCGGACCGACGTTAGGCGGCTTCGTCATGGAGTTCGGCAAGCTGGAGCAGCTCTTCTGGATGAACGTTCCGTTCGCGCTGATCTCGTTCGTTCTGTGCTGCGCCCAGATTCCCTCTTATCAACCGGCCATTAGGAAAACCGTCCATCTTCAAGGCATCGTACTAATCGTCGCCAGCCTTGCGGCGCTCAGTCTGGGCATTCAATTCGTATCGAACCCCGCCGTTCCAAGCTGGATAACATGCTTGCTGTTCTTCATCGGAATCCTGGCATTTATTCGTTTCATTCGGCAAGAGAACGCCAAAGAAGAACCATTGATCCGTTACGGGCTGCTGCGCAGCAACCCATTGTTTTTGGCAGCGCTTCTGATTTCAATGGTACAGGACGCGGTCATGTTCGGCGTGATCTTCGTCATGCCGTTAATTTTTCAAGAGGTGTTTCATCTGTCGCCTTCCATGGCGGGAGCCCTTTTCATTCCGACGGCTATATTCACGAGCTTGTTCGTCTGGGTAGGCGGCAATTGGCTTGATAAAGGCAAATCTCTGAAATTCATCGCGTACGGCATTGGTTTTGTCGCGGTATCGGTATTGTCTTTCGCATTCGTACCGACGGGCGTTTCGTTAATCATCGTGATTTGCCTCATGGCTTTAAGGGGGATCGGCAACGGATTGTCCGATATGACGATGACAGCCATCGGTCTTCAAGCCTTGCCGGAAGAAGATCTGCACGAAGGATCGGCTTTGTCCAATACGATCCAGCGTCTGGCGTCTTCGTTCGCGGTGATGCTGCTGGCCGTCTATTACGACGTCAGGTGGCAAATGCTCGCACAATCGGGAGAGACTGTCGAACATGCGAAATGGATGACTTTAAAAGAAGAGTGCATTGTCTTAGGGATCTTGATGGTCCTGACGTTGCCGCTCGTTGTATTAATAAATAGGAAGAAGGCAGGTGCGGTTGTCGGATATGGTGACTAACGAAAGGACGAGGAGCCGGGAACAAGCCAATGCGCATACATGCAAGACGTTGTTGAATTGTTATATCCGGGAGCTCGGAAAAGAACAGCTGAGCGGTATTAAGATGAACCCCGGAGAAAAAACCTATGCGGTTTCTTTCCCGAAGAGCGGCGCAGCGATATCGGGTAAGCTCCGATACTATTCGGCGAGCGGCGAGCATGAATACGGTGAGTTTCGAACGAATGACGGAACGGAGCTCCATTACCATTTGTTAGCCCGCTGGATCGTCAGAGAGCTTCAACATCGTTATCCTCTCATTACGGGCGAGCGGGAGGTTGATTTTGCGGAGAAAGTCGACAACAGCTACCGGAAAGTTGCTTTATTCTTGGAGCGTTCGGCTGGTCATCCGGTAAGCGACTATTTGTCCTCTGAGCAATCATTGCTCTATGGGCATCCGTTCCATCCGTTTCCGAAAAATACGCTCGGGTTCACAGAAGGGGAAGCGATTAGGTTCAGTCCGGAGCTTCACGCTTCTTATCAGCTGTGCTATATGGCAGTGAGGAGAGATGTTTATTGGGAGGAATGGGTATCGGGAAGCAAGCGGGCGGAGCTGCACGAGAGTGTCGAAAGGCAAGCGAGGGGGATTCTTAGGGAGAAGAGAGACGAATATCACGTGCTGCCGGTTCACCCTTGGCAGTATGAACACGTGCAGACTATCCAGGCCGTTAAGGACTATATTCAGCAAGAGAAAATGATCCTGCTCGGGAGCTGCGGTCCAATGGCATATCCGACTTCTTCGGTAAGAACCGTATTTATGCCCGATATGGCATGTAATATCAAGCTGCCCTTAAACATTCAAATTACCAATCTGAAAAGAAACAATAGCCGGGAGCAGATGCGGAGAACGCTCGATGCTGCTAACTATCTGCTGCGGAGGAACTGCTTCGGTAATGAGGAGTCTGTCCGAATCGCTTATGAGGAAGGCGTATGCGGATGCCGTTTCGAGGATGAGGACGTCACGAAATTATTGACGATCGCTTATCGTCCAATCGAATTCGACGTCGCGTCGACGTTCGTATTGTCGAGCCTTATCGAAGCTCCCGTTCAGGGGGAACCGTGCCGATTGTTCTCGTTGATCGGCCGGCGGATACCCATAGAGCATTGGTTCCGCCGCTACCTGGAAATCTCCCTGCTGCCGATCGTTCGCGCTGCGGAGGAGCACGGCATTCATTTCGAAGCGCATCTGCAGAACACCTTGCTTACGATCAAGAACGGTATGCCTCACATGTTTATAATCAGGGATTTGGAAGGGGTTAGCGTGAATCGGGAGAAGGGCGCGGCTGCTGAGGATGGGGCGGGCCCTCTTTTCTATGAGAAAGAACAATGCTGGGCGCGCACGGACTACTACTTCGTCGTGAACCATCTCGGTTCTTTGATTCATGCGATAGCCAGAGACATCGAGGCAGAGGAAGAGCATTTCTGGGCAATTGTACGGGACATGCTCGCGAAGGAATACGAGGTAGCGGAGAACGAGTATGTGCATCATTTACTGACAGCGAGCGCGTTCTACGCGAAGAAAAATTTGGTCAGCTGCTTAGCGGGAAACAGCGAGACGCCGTCTTACGCGCCCGTCGACAATGCGATGAGAAAAATAGGGAGTGAAGCGAATGGAACGAACAAGCTGTTTGTCTAACGAAGAGAAGCTAACCTCCTTGAACGAAGTCATGGAGAGAATCATGCGCCAAACGATGGAGGCCTTCCTCTTCGAGGGAATCGTCGATGTATCGGGAAAAGGAAGAGAGCGGTTTTTTGCGGGGAAAACGGCCGAGGGAGCGACGGTTCGGTATTCGTGCGAGGCCGATGACAAAGAGTCGTTCGGCAGAGTGAAGCTCGTCAAGCATTCGATCCGCAGAGAAGGCGAGCCCTGCGTCGACCTTTATCGATTTCTCGAGGAAGTCGTAGGGAACAGCTTGGACGGAGCGCATGTCGCGCAATTTATCAGCGAATTGTTGGAAACGATGGCGAAGGATCACCAATTCAAGACGATCCAGCAGGAGAGAGTTCCAGAGGAAGACCGGCACTATGAAGCGTTGGAAAGCCATATGGCGGACGGACATCCGTACCATCCGAGCTACAAATCGAGAATCGGGTTTTCGCTCGCGGATAACTATGCTTACGGACCCGAATTCAATCAAGAGGTTTCCTTGCAATGGGTCGCGGTTCATGAGCGGCTCGCGGACGTCACCGTCTCGGATGATGCGTCGGACGATGAGATCTATTTGAATCATCTTACGAACGAAGACAGGCGTACTTTCAATGAAATACTGATAAAGAACGGCCGCGATGCTAAGAACTATGTATTCATTCCCGTCCATCCCTGGCAGGCGGAGCATCGAATTCCCTCTCTCTTTGTTCAACAGTTGGCGGATAAGGACATCGTGATGCTGGACGGAACTCAAGTTCCGTATCGGGCACAGCAATCGATCCGCACGCTATCTCGTCGCGACAATGAGGATGCCACATATATAAAGCTGGCGCTCAGCATCACTAATACGTCGACGAGCCGCATTCTTGCACATCATACGACCCAAAACGCACCGAAGATCAGCGACTGGCTGCAAAAAATCATTCGGAACGATGCACTGCTAACTAGGATGAGGTTCCAAGTTTTGAGGGAAGTGATGGGCGTTTCGTTCCGCTACGCGGAACTGTCGCCGATTGCATACGGCTCGGCTTACGGTACGCTAGGCGCAATCTATCGGGAGAACGTATCGACCTATCTGGAACCGCAGGAAACAGCTTGGCCCTTGAACGCGGTGTCTCTCGTGCAAAAAAACGGAGAGTCGTTCATCCAGGCTGCGATCGAGCGGCATGGGATCGAGAAGTGGAGCGACGCGTTGATCCGGACGGTGACGCTTCCGATTATTCATCTGCTGTACGGTCATGGCATCGCGCTGGAATCACATGCGCAGAACATAATTCTCGTTCTTGAAGATGAGCTGCCGACAAGAATCATCGTGAAAGACCTGCATGACAGCGTGCGGTACGTTCGAGGCAAGCTCTTGCATCCCGAATGGGCGCCGGCGCTGCATCCCGAGCCAGAAACGCATCGGAAATTTAACCGGTATTCGTTCCTCCAGACGGAGTCGGTCTCGGAAGTAAGAGATTATACGTACGACGCTTTCTTTTTCATCTGCATGACGGAGATTTGTTTGACGCTTGAAAAATTCGGTTTGAGCGAATCGGCTTTCTGGCGAAAGTGCGTGGAAACGATCAACGATTACCAGAAAGGTTATCCGGAATACAAGGAACGGTTCGAGATGTTCGACCTGTTCTCTGAAGACGGCCTCATCGAAGAGATGACGAAACGGCGGATATACGGAGATGGCGAATTGTATTTCCGTAAAGCGCAAAATCCTTTACGGCGGGCAATGGGTGTCTTGGGATGAGAAAAAACAGGCTAAAAGAGAAAATCCGCAGGAATGAGCCGGTCTTTGGACTGTTCGTCTCCATTCCGCATCCGATCATCGTCGAGATGATCGGCCATGCGGAATACGATTTTGTTATCATTGATTTCGAGCATGCGTCGACGAATATGGAGACGGTCGAAGAGTTGGTTCGTGCTGCGGAACTTTTGGAAATTACCCCGCTTGTGAGAATATCGCGTGTAGACCGGAACGAAATTTTGAAAGTGCTGGACTGCGGCGCGCAAGGCATCGTCATTCCCCACGTAGAGAGCAGGGAACAAATCGAAGCGGCCATTAGTTATGCCTATTATCATCCGATCGGAACAAGGAGCTTAAACAGCGGCAGGCCGGGCGCTTTCGCGAAATATTCGTTAACCGACTATATAGCGGAAGCGAACGAAGAAATTCTGATCATCCCGATGATCGAAAGCGTCGAGGGTGTGAACCGCAGCGGGGAGATCTTGTCCGCGTCCCGTGTCGGCTTCGTCTTGGAAGGGGCGGCGGATTTGTCGCAGTCGCTGTCCGTGCCTTGGGATACTGAGCATCCGGAGGTACAGCGGCATCTCCAGAGAGTGCGGGAGGCAGCTCAGCTATGCAGCGTACCTTATGCGACCGTGTCTAGAAACGTGGAGGGCCATCTCCGGTGGGCGGAAAGAGGCGTAAATATATTCGTGCTGGGCGACGACCGAAATACGGCTTTCCGGGCATATTTGAATAAACGGAACGACTATCGAAGCGCAATGGAGGGGAGGAAATGAACGAACGAGTCAAGGAATTGATCCCTGAGTGGCGGGAAAGAAGTCGAGAGCCGATCTGCGCGTATGTCTACGATTTGGGAAGCATTCAAAAGCATGTCCGGGAGATGCTGCAGTCGATGCCTGCGCGCACCGGCTTATTCTATGCAATTAAAGCCAATCCGGATAAGCGGATTATCGAGGCGCTGCTTCCGCTGGTGAAGGGATTCGAAGTGGCATCGATCGGCGAGTTGTTGAAAATAAGGGAAGTATCCGAAAGCGTACCGATTCTATTCGGAGGACCGGGGAAGAAAGACGACGAGCTGGAAAAAGCGATTCGAAATCATGTGACTTATATCCACGTGGAAAGTCTGCTGGAGCTGCGAAAAATCATCTGGTTAGCAAAGGAATGGAACCATCCTACGCAAATCTTGCTTCGGATCAACTTGAGAACGAACACATTGCCGCAAACGAAAATCGCAATGGGCGGCCGTCCGAGCCCGTTCGGGCTGGATGAGATATTGATCGAAGAGGCGATTTCGATTTTGAAGGAGAGTAATAATACGCATGTGCGTATTTGCGGCTTCCACTTCCATTCCCTCTCGAACAATCTGCAAGCGGACCTGCATGCGGATATGGTTCGTCTCTACCTTCAGAAGGTCAAAGAATGGAAGCTTCGATATGAATTGGACGTCTCGGTAATTAACGCGGGCGGAGGGTTCGGCGTGACCTATGACGGCGAGCCGGGTTTCGATTGGTCTCGTTTCACTTCTTTGCTCGCGCAGAGCGAGGAGTTCCGTTCCCTGGAGAACACGGAATTATTTTTCGAGCCGGGAAGATTCATCGTGGCCGATCATGGCTATTACGTAGCCGAAGTCATTGATATCAAGCGGTCGCAAGACCAATCTTTCGCCGTCATCCGTGGCGGTACTCACCATAACCGGTTGCCGGCTTCGTGGGGGCATAATCACCCGTTCCGCGTTGTCCCGATTGACGAATGGGCATATCCATTTCCACGGCCGGAGGTAGAAGGCAGCAAAGTCACGATTGTAGGAGAATTATGCACGCCGAAAGATCGGCTGCATACCGATGCCGAGCTTAGGAGGTTGCGCGCGGGAGACATTCTAATTTTTGAGAAGTCGGGCGCTTATTGCTGGACGATCTCCCACCATGACTTCTTGGGTCATCCGCATCCGGAATTTTATTATCTTACGGAACAGGGGGAAGCATGAGGATGGATTACGTATTGTCGCAAACCCGAAGCAAGGCCGCCGCAGAAAGCCGAATTCGGAAAGAGCTTATGGATGCTTTTTTGGCGGAACGTTTTTTCTTAGTTAATGAAATAACGACAGGAAAGCTTTTGGAAGCGCCGGACGACGTGCAAAAACATTACCCGGGCATTCGTGAAGCTTCCGTCTATGTGGGTGAAGTCTGCTTTCTCGTTGAACCTAGCTATAGGCAAGGAGTTCAGTGGGTAGCCGATTCTCCTATCCTCAAGAAGGAAGGAGAATTTTGGGCAGTAGTCGACTCACCTATGGAAATCTGCAATCTCGTCCTGCGCTATTCGTTATCCGAGGAAGCTTATTCGCATCCGGGAGTGACGGATTTCTTAGAAGGGTTGGACGTCGCGATCCGGCAGCTCAGCCTGAGCCTGGAGCAAGCGTCCGAGCATTTAGCATTCGCGCCTAACTCTGCTTATGAATGGTTCGTGAAGGGAGAGAGGCTCTCCTCTTTGCGAGATCGGCCGTTCCATCCGTTGTCCAAGGCGAAGATCGGGTTTGAGGAGCAGGACTATCGGGAGTATATGGCAGAGTTCGGGAACAAGACCAAGCTTTATTGGGTGGCCATCGCGAACGATTCGGTGTCAAGAGGGTGCGAGGGAGACGGATTCGACTGTCTCGAGGTGCTGGACGATCGTTCAAAAGCGAGCATTGAGGAAGAGCTGGCGCAAAAAGGCCTCTCGAAGGAAGCATACACGCTGATCCCCGTTCATCCGTGGCAGTTGAACAATCGGATCTTGCCGGATTTCCGGAAGGAGATCGAGGAAGGAACCGTTATTCTTTTGGAGACGCAGGCAGGCGAGTTCTTGGCGACTTCGTCGCTGCGTTCATTTGCATCGACCCGTGAATCAACTAAGATGCTGAAGCTGCCCATTAGCGTGAAATCATTAGGGGCCGCCCGATACTTACCGGTCGTGAAATTGCTGAACGGGCTTGTTGGCGAGAGACTGCTGCGCCAAGCGATTGCTTGCGATGATACACTTGCCAATCGCGTCTTCCTGTGCGAAGAGAAGCATTGGTGGGGATACATGCCGCGAACGATGGGGCTATTCGATGATCATCCGCGCCATCTGGCGGCTCAATTGAGAATTTATCCGTCGGAGATCATGGATGAGGGGTATAAAATCATTCCGATGTCTTCCTTGGGCGTTACGCTGAACGGCGGTCATTTTCTAAGTGAAATCAGGGGGGGACGGCCATCGCAAGAGGAGGCCATTCGCTTTTACGCTGACGTGGCAGCTATGTTCTACGACATTACGATGAGACTGTTCAAGGTCGGCGTCGTACCGGAAATCCACGGTCAAAATTGCTGCCTCGTGCTGAAGGACGGCGAGGTCGCAGGCATGCTGTTCAGGGATCACGATTCTGTGCGCTTGCATCAACCCTATCTGGATAAACACGGGATCGAAGATCCCTGCTATCATATAAGGCCGGGTTATTCAAACAGCCTGTACAACGAAACGATTGAGAAATTGATTTTCTATGTCCAGTCTCTCGGTACGCAAGTCAATCTGGCTTCGATTATGGAATCCTTGTCGGAAGCTTACGCTATACCGGAGAAACGGCTTTGGGACATAACGGAGAAAGAGCTCAGGGAAGCCGTTCAGCGCATTGATGTTCCGGAGATTGATCGCAGCGCTCTGCTTCATTCATTGTTCGAAAGCGATGCGTGGCCATCGAAGCTGATCATCCGTCCGCTGCTCGAAACGGGCGGCGTGCCGGGAGCGATGCCGTCTGGAAAGGGCGTTGGGCACAATCCTTTCCGCTACCGTTCGATTTAGTCCAGAGTGAAAGGCTAGGCCATTTATTTGGGAGATCTTTTATACCCGAGTCTTGCGCCTGCAAGCATTAGGCGATATCGTAAAGGCAGGGAGGCGATGTGAACCTATGCTGGAACCGGGGAAGACGTACAATACGGCTGTGGAAGTAACGCTTGAGGTCATCGGAGGCAAGTGGAAGCAGGTGATCCTATTCCATCTGACGTTCGGCAAGAAACGCAACGGCGAGTTGATGAGCCTGTTACCTTCAGTAACTCAAAAAGTGCTTACCCAGCAGCTGCGGGAGCTAGAAGAGGATGGCATTGTAACCCGGATTTCATACAATCAAGTGCCGCCCAAGGTCGAGTATGAGTTGACGGAGTACGGCTGGAGCCTAAAAGAGATTCTCCATCTTATGTGCAGATGGGGAGATAGGCATGTCGAGCGTGCTTACGGCGATAAGGTAAAGATCTTGGCCGGGGCTCCTCGTTTGGACGATAATTAATTAGCAATGAAATAGAAACCGGTCACTGGATGCCAGAGACCGGTTTTCTTGAAATATAAGAAAGTATAAAATTCAACCTTATACGTTGCTTATATTTCACCGCGAAACGAGCTTTTGCCGCCAAGGACGGCGTCAGCCGTTTACGCTTGTACGCAGCCACTTGTCATGGGATGACCTTGCGCTGTCGCAAATCCTCAAAGATATTTAGAAACATCGCTTCTGTATCCATAAATTCATGAAAGCCGAAACGGCGAGCCTTCGTGCCGTCTGCAAAAAAATCGTAATCCCAGGAAAACACAAAGTCTCCAAACCCCCATGAGGAAACGTCTTTATAGGCGTTGTTCACTAACCCATGCTTCTTCACCATGGTTTTCCATAGCTCCTCTTTATCTGCCATGACTACATCCAGAGACATCTGCAGTGGAGGCGCGGTCTCAAGATCAAAGCTAGCGGCTATCTTAGGCCAAAGCTCATTCCATCGGAACAGGTCTCCATTCGTAATGTTGAACGCTTGGTTCGCGCAGCGTTCATCCGTAGCTGCCCAGACGGTAGCTTTAGCCAGCAATCCGGCGTCAGTCATCTCAAGCAGGCTGTTATAGGCACCGGGCTTTCCGGGAAAACGAAGCGGCAGTCCAAGCTCCTTCGAAATGGAAGCATAAATGGCGATAACCATGGCTAAGTTCATGGGATTGCCCAATGCGAATCCGCATACGACGGAAGGGCGGAGCGCGGACCAGGTCCAGCTGCTTCCCGGCTGCCGCTGTTCGAGGAACTGCTGTTGGTCGACATTAAACTCAGGTGGCATATGATAGGCATCCGTTTCACGGGCGGGAGTCTTGAACGGACCAAGGTGCGCGCCATAGACTTTATAGCCCTGCATTAGGCTGATATGCTGAAGGTCTGAAGAGATTGGCTCGATTGCATTGACGACGTTGACGAGCATAGCGAGGTTTGGGGGAACCAGTTCGGCCCAAGTAGGGCGATCTTGATAGGCAGCGTAGAAGATATGGGTGACTTCTGTCAGAGTGCCCAGTTTCTCGCGTGTATCCCTTTCATTTAGCAGGTCGACAGCAACATATCTAGTTCGGCCGCTGCTGCTTGAATCCCCGCCTCGACGCGACACGCCGATGATATCCCAATCTGGTAGCTGTTCCAGATACTCGATTAGATTTCTGCCAATCACTCCGTTGGCTCCAACGACAAGTGCCGTTTTGTGCGGCAGCGCTTCTTGTATTTTCATAAGTTATTCTCTCCTCATCGGTTGTGGTCTCAACAACATTGTGCATCCTGCGGCGAGGAATAAAAAGTACGCACTTTAGAGTGATATAGTTACTTGAAAGTAATATAAGGCATTGAATTGCATTCGAAAGAACGCAACTAAACGCATGGAATGCCGTCTTTTAAGTATGTTGGTTTTAAAAGGAGTGGGGATTTGATGATGAAATCCAGGTTGCTGGAGGTTTTGATTAGTATCGTGCTTGGCTTTTTTTCAGGACTGTTACTGAGCGGGTCGGGGAGAAATATTGAAGATAGCGGAATTCAGATTCTGCTGGGATGCATCTTTTGGATAAATGTATTTTCTTATCTGAGACAGAAATAATTAAATTGCAGTGGATGAAGCTTTTACTAGAAAAGGTTAGGAGAGAAAATGATGTCATCAGCGGATGAGATTTATAAAAATTTAGTTATAGAAATTCTTGAACACGGGGTATGGGATAAGGATCAAGACGTTAGAACGGTCTGGGCTGACGGCGCACCCGCATACACGAAAAGCGTCATTTGCAAGCAGGTAACTTACGACAATACGGAGGTTCCGATCTTAACGACCAAAAGGGTCCCATGGAAATCTGCCATACATGAGCTGCTATGGTTTTATGTGAAGAGAACGAGTGATTGCTCCTACTTGGATCAAAACAAAGTGGCCATATGGAAAGAATGGACCAATAAGCATAATCATATCGGTAAGGCATATGGGTACCAGCTGGGGAAACCTATCATGATTGAGGGGAAGATTACAAATCAAGTCCACAACTTAATCGATCAGCTTAAAAATAATGCTGCGTCCAGAAGGCATGTTATTTCGCTATGGGATGTTGACGAGCTTGACCAAATGGAATTATATCCATGCGTTTGGAATAATCAGTGGCTGGTGAAGCAAGGAATGCTTCATTTAATCGTCAGCGCCAGATCGAACGATATCGGATTAGGCAATCCTTTTAATGTTTTTCAATATTACGTGCTGCAGCGCATGATTTCGCAAATAACGGGTTATCAGTTAGGCACGTTAACATTTAACATTAATGACGCACATATTTACGAACGGCATATCGATTCGCTGAAAGAACAGATTGCACGGGAGTCCTATTCCGCTCCGCAGCTATGGATAAACCCGGAAATAACGAACATCGATGACTTTACCATAGATGATTTTAAGCTCATTAATTATCAGCATCATCCAACTCTTAAGATGGAGATTGCGATTTGATTTCAACTGCTGTATTAGCTGAGCGCTTGCCGTAACACCGGAGAGGGTCTGGACTTCCGGTCGCTATAGTCTCCCTATTTTTTCGAATATACCGCTGCTTGCGGTAGAAATAGGGAGACAAAGGCGAATGCTGCCGCTCCTGCAGTTCCAAATCTTGCCCTCATTTCAGCCCCTCGTTTAGCTTCTAAACGACAATTAAATAAACTTAACGGTAAAATATGGCGTTAATCACTTCCGTTACGGAGGATTTAAACAAATAACGGTAATTTATGGCGTTATTTCTCCAGGTTATGTGCATGAGCAATCCCTTAGCCTAAAATAACGCCGTATTTTACCGATAAATCGATTCAAATTCAATTCCACTCGGATATAGCGCCGTATTTTACCGTTAGTTTATTCGACTCCTCAAAAGCGAGATTGTTTTCCTTCACTGCAGCCCTAAATTAAACCTGGAAGAAGGCGTTTGGAAATCGTTACGACAAACGGATTGTTTTCTAATTGTTCCTGCTCGTTTTTATTGAAGTGTTTTTTACTCATAAGCTCGCTCCCAACTGTTCATTCTAGTATACAAAAAAGGACCCATACGCTAAACACTTTTTTCTAAGTGTCCAGTGTATGGGTACCAGTTTAGCCCGCACACTTCTTTTTTTGTAGCCATGGCTGCTGTCCGGAGCAACCTTGTTTATTTATTATTTGGACTCGTTTCGCGCAAGCTCTTTGCGTACGATAGGCGCCACCTTTGTGCCGAGAAGTTCGATCGCATGCAATACCTCGCGATGCGGCATGGTTCCTACATTGACATGAAGGAAGAAACGGGTAACTCCTAAATTTTTGCGCAGCAGGAGAATCTTCTCGGCGACGTATTCCGGATCGCCGACATAAAGGGCACCGCGGAGACTGCGCGCGGCATCGTATGCGTCGCGGTTGTAATTTTGTCTCCAGCCGCGCTCGCGCCCGATGACATTCATTTGGGCCTGCGTCGGAAGGAAAAACGAATCGGCAGCCTGCTCAGTCGTGTCACCGACAAATCCATGCGAATGCGTCGCAATAGATAATTTGCTCGGATCATGTCCAGCTCTTGCTGCAGCTTCTTTATAGAGCGCAACGAGCGGTGCAAAGCTCTCTGGCATTCCGCCAATAATGGCAAAGGCGATAGGAAGGCCCAGCGTGCCCGCACGGACAGCCGATTCTGGATTCCCGCCGCTTGCAATCCACACAGGGAGCGGGCTCTGAACGGAACGGGGATAAACAGCGAGATTATCGATCGCAGGACGGTGACCGCCGCGCCAAGTTACCTTCTCCGACTCTCGGATGGCAAGGAGCAGTTCCAGCTTTTCTTCGAACAATTCTTCATAATCATCCAGGCTGTATCCAAACAGCGGAAAGGATTCGATAAACGAACCTCGTCCTGCCATAATTTCAGCCCGCCCATTCGAAATACCGTCTAGTGTCGAGAAGGCTTGATAGACACGAACGGGGTCGTCCGAGGACAGTACTGTTACTGCGCTTGTGAGCCGTATACGTTTAGTCATGGCCGCCGCTGCCGCTAATACAACTGCCGGCGAGGTTCCTGCATAATCAGCGCGATGATGCTCCCCAATCCCATATACATCGAGACCGACCTGATCGGCCAATACGATTTCTTCTACCGCATTGCGCAGGCGCTCGGCGTGACTCATGACCGCTCCTGTTATCGGATCCGGTGTCGTTTCCAAAAATGTACTGATTCCTATTTCCATGTTTGCTGCCAAATCGGCCATTTTAATATTCCCCCTTCATTAATTATAGTTTACTCAATTTTTGTTCGTTTCTCAAATTTAGTAAGCAGTTTTTTGCGTGAATCAGTACCGAAATCGGTCATGATAATGCCATCACCACGTATTTCAATCATAAACAATCAAAAAGAAAGCGCTTTACAATTTATAAATAGTCATATACAATTACAAATGAGAGTAAATGAGCAAACAAGCAAGCAAGCGTAAATAATTTTAATACTCATTGCAAATAGATATTTTACGTAAGGAGGAAGAACTGCATGTTATTTGAAGAAGAACGCAAGCGTCAAATAGCCGATTATGTCCGACAGCACGGCCGTGCTTCCGTCCAGGAGCTTTCGAATCATTTTCAAGTTTCGGAATCGACGGTTAGGCGGGATCTGAGTGATTTGGAGGAGCAGGAGCTGCTCCGCCGTACGCATGGCGGCGCGGTAGCGGCCATGCAAAATAACAATAGCGAGCCATCTTTCGTGGAGAAGGAGGATCGCTTTCAACAGCAGAAGCTCGATATTGCAAGGGCGGCACTGTCGCGAATTCGCGAAGGCGATACCATCATGCTGGACTCGGGTACCACGACGTATCATTTAGCGAAGCTGCTGAAGAACTTCCAACGATTGACCGTCGTGACCAACTCGGTCATGGTTGCACAGGAGCTTGCGAATGAGAAGAGCATCGAGCTTCTGCTGACAGGAGGCATGCTTCGTCCGGAGACGCAGGCGATGGTTGGGCCATTCGCGGAGCGGGCTATTGCATCCGTGCATGTCGATAAGCTGTTTCTTGCAACGAACGGGTTTGATGCCGAGAACGGATTGTCTACACCGAATCTTATTGAAGCCGCAACAAAGAATCGAATGATTAAATCGGCAGATGAGGTTATTTTGCTCACGGACCACAGCAAATTCGGAAAGGTTTCCTTTTCCCGTTTTGGGGATATCGAGGATGTTACAACATTAATTACTGATTCTCTTGCATCGCCGGCTGTTTTGCAGACATTCGAAGAAAGAGGAGTCGTTATTGTCTTGGCTGGTACCGGAGGTGCTGTACAATGAAGCCGGTTTCCCCGGTCATTACCGTTACTTTGAATCCGGCATTGGATAAAACCGTCACCGTAGATCAGTTTGAATACGGAGGGCTAAACCGTATCAAAGAGATGCGGACCGATGCTGGGGGAAAAGGGATTAACGTGGCAAAGGTATTGAAGTTATTCGATATCGATGTCAACGCGCTAGGCTTCACGGCAGGCTATCAAGGGCAGGTCATTTGCGATCAGCTAGAGAAGCTGGGCGTCCATTCTGCAATGATCGAAGCTGCAGGTGAAACGCGGATTAATCTGAAAATGGTCGATGAATCGACGAAGCTGACGACCGAGCTCAACGAGCAGGGCTTCGAGGTTGACGCTCCGCTGCTTGAGAAGTTCCGGGAATTATTTAAAACTAAGGCTGCTGAAGCGTCCATTATCGTTCTCGGCGGCAGTCTACCTCCCGGTACGCCTTCCGATTATTATCGATCTCTAATCGAGAGTGCGCGGGCGCTAGGAATAAAAACGATACTTGATGCAGACGGCGAGGCACTTGCGCTCGGTGTTGAAGCATCCCCTTTCGCTATAAAGCCGAATATTCATGAGCTCGAAGCGCTGCTTGGCGAGAGGCTGGGCAGCATGGAGGAAGTCATTAGAGGGGCAAGAATATTGATTGACCGAGGTATTGAATACGTTCTAGTCTCCATGGGGGCAGAGGGTTCTCTTCTAGTCAACCAGACGGAAGCGGTGAGAGCAAGCCCGTTTCCAATCGTGCCGGTAAGCACGGTAGGTGCAGGGGATTCCATGGTTGCTGCAATGGTATACAGCTTCCTAGAAGGCAAATCAATCGAGGAAACAGCGAGATGGACATCAGCGGCGGGTACGATTACGGCTTCCAAGCCGGGCACGCAGGTATGTACTCTTCACGAGGTCATGGAGTCGGTCCAAATGGTTACGCTCACCTATTATTAAAAAATCATATGCCCATTCCAAGGAGGATTATCGAGCTATGAAAAAAATACTTGCTGTCACGGCTTGCCCAACCGGCGTCGCTCACACGTATATGGCTGCCGAATCTTTGATCAAAGCGGCTAAGGAAAAAAATATTCCGCTCAAAGTGGAAACAAGAGGCGCTGTCGGTGTCGAGAACGAATTTACCGAGCAGGAAATTGCGGAAGCGCATGCGATAATCGTCGCTGCCGATACGGATGTGCTGGAAGCTAGATTTGCTGGCAAACCGGTCGTAAAAGTCGCTGTCGCCCAAGCGATCAAAAACCCGGCAGGGCTGCTGGAAGAAGCGCTAGCCAAGCAAGCATCCGCTCCAAGCGGCTATGTGAACCAGGTAGAGCAGTCGAAGTCCGAGCGCAGTTCAGCACGCAGCGGACCTTATAAGCATTTAATGACCGGCGTATCGCACATGCTTCCCCTTGTTGTGGCAGGAGGCTTACTGATTGCCTTATCGTTTGTTTTCGGAATTGAAGCATTCAAGGTAGAAGGTACATTCGCGGCAGCACTGATGACAATTGGAAGCGGCTCGGCATTTGCCCTTATGATTCCTATCCTTGCGGGCTTTATCTCCTTCTCTATTGCGGAGAAGCCAGGTCTCGCACCGGGCCTCATCGGAGGCATGCTGGCATATACCATCGGGGCTGGTTTTCTCGGCGGTATTCTTGCGGGTTTCTTGGCAGGCTACACTTCGCTTTTCTTGAAGAAAAACATTAAGCTTCCGCGCAACCTGGAAGGTTTGAAGCCGATCCTGCTCATTCCGCTTCTTGCGTCGGGCTTCACTGGCCTTATGATGATTTATGTAATCGGCGAACCGGTTAAAGCGATTATGGATGGTCTTACGGCTTGGCTTACCGGGCTTGGAACGACCAATGCCGTACTGCTTGGCCTACTGCTTGGCGCGATGATGGCATTCGATATGGGCGGTCCGGTTAACAAAGCAGCTTATACGTTTGCGGTAGGTTTGCTTGCAAGTGATGTCTTCGGTCCGATGGCAGCGGTTATGGCTGCGGGCATGACGCCTCCGCTTGGACTCTGGCTTGCTACGCTTCTGGCAAAAAATAAATTCACAAAAGAAGAGAAGGATGCGGGCAAGGCTGCCTCCGTACTCGGTATTTCGTTCATTACGGAGGGCGCAATCCCGTTCGCTGCGGGCGATCCGTTCCGCGTCATTCCTTCTATTGTGGCAGGTTCGGCTGTAACCGGCGCATTGTCGATGGCATTCGGCGCTACGCTGCGCGCACCGCATGGCGGTATCTTCGTTCTCCCGATTCCGAATGCGGTTAGCCATCTCGCGCTGTATGCGCTGGCGATCATCATTGGAACGGTTATCACAGCGGTCATGCTGAGCATTCTTAAAAAGCCGGTTGAACAGCGCGCGTAAGCATAAAAGGGTAAAACAAATCATTGGATAGGGGGATTTCTCCCCCTATTATCTATAACTATTCAGGAGGAATACACCATGAACATTAACTCACTTTTGGACGAAAAAGCTATATTTATCCCACTGACATCGACGGATAAAAACAGCATCATAGCTGCTATGATTGACGGTCTTGCCGCATCCGGCACCGTATCGGATAAGGAAGCGTACATGAACGCAGTGCTCGCGCGCGAGAGCACGGGCTCGACAGGCATCGGGTTCAGCGTAGCGATTCCGCATGGCAAATCAAGCGGCGTTACTACGGCAGGCATCGCATTCGCAAAACTATCCACGCCTACGGAATGGCAATCGCTTGACGGAGAACCGGTTAAAGTTGTATTTATGATTGCCGTACCGGAAGCTGCCGAAGGCAATGAGCATTTGAAAATATTAATTGCATTGTCCCGTAAGCTCATTGATTCCGAATTCCGCGAGAAGCTGATGGCCGTCGAACATTCGGATCAGCTAAAAAGCTTGCTTGCAACGATATAAACAGAAGGGAGGCATAACCGCATGTACGCACAAAAAGTAGTCATTCAAAACACAGCCGGCTTTCATATCCGTCCCGCACAGCTATTTACCGAGAAGGCAACACAATTTCAATCGACGGTTCTGATCATGCCGGAAGGCACCACTACGGTAGCCGATGCCAAAAGTATTCTTAACCTCATGACGCTAGGTTTGGAAAAAGGCGCCGTTATTACGATTCAAGCTGAAGGACCGGATGAAACAGAAGCGGTCGCGGAGCTTTCTGAGCTGGTAGCTAGCGGATTCGGCGAAGAATAAATATTGGCTTGCACGAAGCCGCAGCAAGGAGGGGCGCATAATGAAGACAAAAACAATTGAGCAGCGACTGACAGGACTAGGCGTATCTGAGGGCATTCGGATAGGCAGAGCTTTTGTCTATAACCCGTTAAAGCTAGAAGACATCAAGGATAGCAAGTCCGAGCAGCCGGACCAAGAGCTGGCTCGCTTGGAGCAGGCTAAGGCGCAATGCGTTTTGGAGCTAACAGAACTCATTGAAAGCGCTAAGCAGGCGCTTGGCGAAGAAAAGGCCGCGATATTGAAAGGGCAGATTAGCTTTTTGAGCGATCCGGCGTTCTACCCGCCCATGCAGAAGCTCATCCAAACCGAACAATGGTCGGCTGAGGCTGCGGTCAAGCGCATTGTTAGCCAGGTTGCCGGGCTATTCGAAGCCATGGCTAACGAATACATGCGTGAGAGGGCGGCTGACATCCGAGATGTCGGTACCCGGCTGATGACGCAGCTTGTAGGGCATCAAGGCGCGCGGCTGTCCGATATTACGAGCGAGGTCATCATTGTAGCCGACGACCTGACTCCTTCGGATACGGTTCAATTGGATAAACAATATGTGCTTGGCTTCGTAACCCGTATCGGAGGCAAGACGTCTCATACCGCGATTCTCGCTAACTCGTTGGGTATTGCTGCCGTACTCGGATTAGGCCCTGCGATCGAGAAGATTCAGCATGGCGAGGAAATGATCATCGATGGCTCGACCGGCGAATGTGTTCTGTATCCGGCAGAGTCCACGAGGGAAGAATTCGCGGCTTCGCTTGCTGCTGAACAGCTGGAGCAGGAAAGCTTAAAGGCATATGGTGAGCTTGCTGCCGTAACGAAGGACGGCTTCACCTTCGAGATTGCCGCGAATATCGGAACCCCTCAGGAAGCAGCGGGCTTGCTGGAGAAGGGCGCGGAGGGTATCGGCTTGTACCGGACGGAATTTTTGTTCATGAGCACCTCCCAGATGCCTTCCGAGCAGATTCAATTCGAGGCTTACCGGCAAGCGGCGGAAGCCATGCAAGGACGCCCGGTCGTTATACGGACGTTGGATATCGGAGGGGATAAGGAGCTGCCGTACCTTCAACTGCCCGAAGAGCTGAATCCCTTTCTCGGCTATCGCGCGATCCGGCTTTGCCTGGATCAGAAGCAGCTGTTTCTCACGCAGCTGCGGGCCATTATTCGGGCCGCAGCGTATGGCGACGTTAAGATTATGTTTCCGATGATTTCGGGAATGGACGAGTGGCGCCAAGCCAAGGCCTTGTACGAAGAGGCTCGCGAGCAGTTAATTAGTGAGGGAGCGAGCATAGGCGAAGCGATCGAAATTGGCATTATGATCGAAATTCCTTCCGCTGCGCTCATGGCGGACCGCTTGGCCAAAGAGGTCGATTTCTTTAGCATCGGCACGAACGATTTGGTGCAGTATACGGTTGCGGTGGACCGGATGAATGAGAAGGTCTCGTATTTGTACGATTATTTTCATCCGGCCGTCCTCCAGCTTATTAAGACGGTCATTGATGCTTCGAATAAACATGGCAAATGGACAGGCATGTGCGGCAGCATGGCCGGTGATCCGCTCGCTGCTCCGCTGCTTGCCGGACTTGGTCTGAATGAGTGGAGCATGTCGCCTTCGGCTATTCACCGGATCAAGCAGACGGTCAGGACGCTCGATCACAGCGCCTGCGTACAGCTGACCGAACGGCTCCTCGATTTGGATACGCCGGTGGAAATCCGTTTTGAGCTTGCGGCATTTCTGAAGCTTGAGCGATAAGGAACGGCGAGTACGATGGGGATTAAAAAAAGATGACTCCTTAAACTGGTACCCATACACTGGACACTTAGAAAAAAGTGTTTAGCGTATGGGTCCTTTTTTGTATACTGGAATGAACAGTTGGGAGCGAGCTTATGAGTAAAAAACACTTCAATAAAAA
>NZ_JAVIFU010000065.1 GCF_031157315.1 Paenibacillus sp. LHD-38 | reverse complement strand
TAGAAGAGGAAGTTTGGCTCAATCCAGAACGAGCGAAGCTTATTCAAGCTGAAGAAAATTCATGAAACTAAACCACTTCTATTTTTGAGGAATCACGACAACTACCTTGACAATTACCGAGTTCAAGCACCAACATTAGTTTGGTTGGTGCATTTCTTCCCCACATAATGACAATTGAGGATTGTCTATTGCGTGTCTACGAATCGCATTGATACTATTCGTAGCACTCCCACCATCTCCATTTGAAGATTTGTCTGAAATTGAGGATATTGCTAAATATTCGGTATTAATGGAGAGGTAAGATATTTCAATTATGTAGGTTGGTTTGAATTAGTAAGGCGGGATAATTGTGAATTTGTTGGATAATGATTTGCGATTACATCCCATCATTATATCTGATGATATATCACCAAAATCAAAAATAGCGCCATGCGCTATTTTTGTTTTTTTCCTTTCCATAAAGCAAGGCCTTTGCTTTCTTTGTTTGGCTGCTGAGGTTCTTCGCTAACTTGATCGTCAAATGTGGAGCTTAACCAATGATCCAGGTTTTTCATTGCGCTTTTGTTTCTCGCGTTAGCGTTTATGGAAATTTGATTAACAAGGCCGTATTTCTCTTGATATTCTTGCGATAGACTGTGTTGCGCCATTTGCAGCGTGTGTTGTTCGTAAAATGATATCGTCTCTTTCAAGGTTTGAATCGCGACCTGGAGATCAGCTTTATCCCGCCGCAATTTTTCTTCTCGGCTCAAAGATTCATGCAGCATGATTTCAAGAGGACGAAGATGTTCAAGAAGGCGGGGGTGATTTTTGCCATGTCTCTGGACGATATCGGCAACATTAGGAATGTTGAATTTCAACGTGTCATTGTTAGCCAAGTTGGACGGCATAAATTCGTTTGCCTCATCAATAAACGATTTGCCATATGTGCGCCATACATCTTTGTTAAAAAGAGGATATTTGCCGCTATCAAGCTCGTTCATTTGTTGTGAGAAACGAACCATATCGGCCACCTTAACAATGCCACAATAAGGTTCCTTTTCTTTATATAGCTCAACCAAATACTTAAGCAACGATAACGTTTCAGGCGTGTTGTATTTTGTTGGTCTACCTGCGGTTTTCAACATATCTCACCTCTTTTAATCTTCAAAATCATCGACATAAGAGTAAAGTTTGGCCAAATCAACCATGTCACCTTGAAGTAGCTTAGCTTCCCTGGAAAGATTCTCTTGGTCCGATAGGGAGTATTCGTTATTTGATAAGTCGTACTCCATTTCGTTTCTTAATTTCTCCATGAATGCGATACGATCGTTAATGTTTTTCTCTTTAATCGCGGCGCGATTTCTAATCTCGGATTCATGTAACTTAAATTCCTCACGAGATACCCACCACTTGGAACAGAATTGGCAAAGATCTGACTCGCACGCCATGTTAGGGTCGGTGCAATATCCAACATCCATTTCTTTAAGATAGGCAAACTGTTGCCTATCTTTTAAGAAGTTTCGTCCAACGTGCTCCAGTTCGATGTTTGAAATCGAAGATAGACCTTTGATACGTTCGTATCGAAATAGCCTGGATAAGTGATACACTTTAGAATCCGCAAAATATTTCATGTGCTGCTGGTAATGATATTGTGATTCAATGCTTCGGTGACCACCGATCCGCGCAATTGACAGCGCGTTAAATCCTTGTAGCATCATAGAACAAAAAGCGAAATGGCGCGTATCGCCTGGTCTGACCTGCTCTAAATCCTCGTATCCATACTTCTTTTTAACGATCCGTTCATAATACGAAAGCAATAAACGATCTAGATTGTTATAGTGAAAACGATAGGAATTGAAATTCAGATTTCTCTTCCCACCGTTAACATTGATGGACTTAGAGTAGGCACGATAAGAAATCAGGGTTTTTGTTTCTCCAAACGAGTTAGTTAAATTGATGTAGTCCTGTACCATTTTGTAGATATCGCGATTGATTTCCAACGTATCAACGAGTTCAACTAATCGCATGGTGGCTTTTTGTTTTTTGCGAGGAACTGTTATATAGAAGCTGCTATTTTTCCGTGTTAGACAATCGCGTTTGATAGCGCAGAACTCTTTCGGGCGCAAGGGGATTATGTTCGTAATTTTCCACCACAAGACGATGGGGTAGAACAGTAAACGTTCATGTTCATTCCACTCGCTCATAAAACGTTCCAGGACGGAACCAAAAATTAAAACATCTCGAAAAGCGGGAAGATCGCGTGTGTTTTTGTTAGATGATGACTTCCGATAGATATCGTTAAGTTGGTTCAGGTACAATTCCTTATATTCTAACTCGGAGTAGTCTAAAAAGTTCATTAGCGTCCTTAATGTAACATTTCTCATATTTTCTGTTAGATCATTCACAAGGAAGTAAATCAGGTTATCGACGCATTCCTCGGCAAATGACTGCGTCAGATTAACTATTTTCGGGATATAGCCGTAGGAGTGGCTAAGTGTTTTTGCTTGGATTTCCAACAATCTCTCACTTGACCAACACTTCAGCATTGTTGTGACCTCGATAAAATGCATGATCTCAGAGAAATCGACCTTACACACTGTCATAGATTCATCTATGTAAAATGTCCAAGTGAAGTCCTCGAATTCCCCAGAAGCCATAACGCCATCGGCTTTGAGTCGTTTAATAATCACTTTAGCTTCTTTGATGCTATATTTATTTTCAAAGAAGCTGTCCGACAGGGTGTTAAAGTAACTCGTTTGATTTCGTTTTAGTGCTCCTACACTCACGATGCCACCGCCTTTCTAATTTATTAATGCTAACTCGGCTTCCAGTCCCTGCTCTCCGCCTTCGAAAAAAGTCCATGTCAAGTCTTCGCCGAACTCAGACAATGCTTGTGTAAGTAAATCAAGTGAGAGCGAAAGAGAGTTGAAATATTTTTCTTTCGAACCGTCCGTGCGCGCTTCACGATATTTTTCCATAGTACCTCTGATGTCTGAAGCCAGCGCATTTAGCGCGTACATGTTGGGGATTGCATAAGCGCACGTGGTGCACTTATAGTCTCTTGAGGGTTTGTGGCAAGAGGGATAGCTGAAACATTGAATGTGCTGCTGCTTCGATGGCATCTCGTTTAAATAAAGTTTGCGGATATATTCAAAAGCTTCAGCTTTATCCATCGACTTGATCTTGATGATGATGGTTTGTTTCTCGTTTTCAATGGCTTGTAAGAAAGAAGAAAAGCCTTCCGTAACTTCAGCACTCCATTTACGCTTGATCTGAACAATTCGGTTGGTTCTTTCTTCAAGGGCGTTATTGGGTTCATAACCGTTTTCTGAACTCAGGACATCTATCAGTTGATCATAGATGTAGCCGAATTCGCCGCGGTCAAAAAGGTTCCTGGTTAGGTGGCCCATATCTACGTCGGATGACAGGATGTAATCCTTTGTAATGTCGGTAGCGTGATTTCGCATTCTCTGGATCAACTCAAAAGCGGAGTTACCTTTGCCCTCACGTTTTTGAATAGAATAAAATAGGTGCGTCATTAGGGATCGATTCATTTTAAGGCTTCGAAACTTGAAGCCATTTTTGAAAAAGCGTTCAAAGATGGTATCGGGAATGATGTCTTTTTTACTTGTGGTTGATATTAAAAACGGTCGATTGGTATCCCTGCGGTGAAATTCGCAGATCGAGAGCGCAGTTGCCATGGGGACAGCCAGGTTTTTGTTGCAGAAGAAGTGTCGTTTCATACCCGTTTTTGAAATGCTCAGTTCAAAATGACCCAATTGATTGATGATTTTTTGAGCTTGAGTTTCAGAGAGCCTGCAATCTTGAAACCATCTGAGTTCGGTAATACCTCCAGTCTCGGGGAATACAGGAGGGATTTGCATTACATCGCTATGCCGCCAAGCGTTCGTTAGATGGACCAGTATATAAAGCCATGCTGAAGCGTAGTAGCAGTCTTTAATCGCGTCATGCAAATGGTTTTCAACGCAAGAGGCGACTGTAAACACTTGAACGAATTCTTCGAAACTGTAAATTTCTTTATCTTTTTGTGCCAGAGGCTGTGTGCTTGGCCTGATTACATACCGCAAATCGTACTTACAAAGCGCCTTTTCTGAAACAAATTTCAAAAAATCGTAAACATACCGCCCTTTGTAGTAATGACGTGTTTCGTGTTCGATTAACCCATTTGCGTCATCAGTTGTAAGTAAATGAACGGGTATATCGGGTTTATATGTAAGTACCTTTTCCATAATAGACAAAAATTCTCTCGCGTATTTGAATTTGGATTTGTTGCTGGCGTTGGAAAGGGAAAGTTCGCGTAGGGCATATTTGATGAACCATTCTTTCGTTGGCGAAGAATCAATAGTGTAGGGAATATTGTTAACGCTAATTCTGAAAAAGTCACTCGCATCAGCAGGCATCGCGTTGCCAAGTTTTTTTACATGCGCGTCTTTCCGAGAGTCGTTGTATGCATGGACGCTTTCTTTTAAGAACAGCACCTGAGCTTGAAAAGCAAATGCCCTTGCGATTGGAGGGCAGGGAATTGACACAATGGAGGTAACTGGATTGATTACCTTAAGTCCAAGGTATTCCTTCGCTTCTATCGGAGTGTAATATTTCTGGCGTAACATTTGGAGATCATTACGTACACGTTCAGCTTCGGAGGTAGGAATCATTTTTTTGCCGCTAAACTCTAAAACTCCGTTGAATATACTATCTGCTTTATATCGATTGAAAACCCTAACAGGTATGCCAGTTATTTTACTTACCTCTTCCGTCGTGAGAAAATCATTCAATTGTACCTTTTCAAACGCGGTTTTCAAGTAGTATCTCTTAGTTAGCTTGATATAAGGTACCTTGTACTCTCGCAGTCGATATCGCAATTCTTCATTTGTTCCATTAAAACTACGCTGAGCTTCCGATGCTTCAACATAATCGGTTGTCAACAGGTCAGTAAAGCGGCGAAACGATGATTTGGAAACCCATAGTGCGTTAAATCGAATGGTGTATCCCTCAAGTTCGATCACATCGATAAGCTTGATATCGCGAAACTGGTTAATCTTTTCTATTATTTTTGCCTCTGTTTTAAACGCACTGCGGGAATAACCAAGAGCTTTAAAGAAGTCAGTAGCGGGCATGTAATCGTCTATTATTCTGATTTCAAACTGTCTGTGTTGCTCGGCCGATTCCTTTAATATTCTTTCCATAGAACCGTCAAAAGCCGTCCTTAACACACCAAGTTTGATTAAATTGGCAATCTTTTCTGTAGACCATCCATAATCGATTTTGATGGAATTTCTGCTTATAAACTCCATTGTTCCACCCGCCTATACTAATTTTTATAGCGAGAATATATCTTCCAATCCACGATTAATTTCTTCTTGAACCCTTAAAGTTGACATGTATTTTAATGCGGCGTCGATTGTACTATCGCCGCGAAGCGCGGCCAATTCCTGAGGGGTTTTCGCAACAAACCTGGCAGCAATATTTGTAAAAATGCCGCGCCCAATGTGCGTTCCCCACGTGTATTTATTCAAATAGCTCAAATGCGGGGATTTTAACTGTTCTAGGCGCTTTATGAAAGCCTTTTTCACTTTCATAAAACGTTTTTCATAAGTCGCGCCGCTCATCGAGTTGCCATCATCATCGATAAAAAGTGGATCGCTATTTTTAGAACGAGAGTTTGCCGCTAACCATTGGAGATGGCGTTTATATAACGCAGGTAACATCGGAGCGAACAAAATTGTTTGAGGTCGTGGTTTCTTTACGCAGTTCTTTGCTGCATCACGAATTCTCACAAAGAGTTCAGGTCGATCCTTCACTTCTACGGTCATTGCACTGCTGCCGTACGCACCTACTGCTTGAATGCTACCACCATTTAAATTTACAACCTCGCCTCTTCTGAGCCCGCCAAAAAATTGAAAATAGATACCAAAAACAATGTCTGGCGCTACATGGCACGCGGTTTCCAAGAAAAGTTGTACCAACTCCAGGTCAGGAAAGTCGGTTATTTTACTTTGAAGCAAACTTGGGGTTGGCATTGACAAGCCCTCGCTAGAGAACGGTGATTCCAATGCACCGTTTATGCCCTTTTTCAAAGGCATGAGATTTTTAGCAATCTGCCTGCGTTGAAGAAAATCGTAAAACTCAGTCAGGTACCGTTCCGCGGCTTTCATTGTAACCCTTTTATTTTGTTTGACCTCGCTTAAATAATTTATGTATTCTACACCATGCTTAATTTGAAGGTGCTCAAAGGAGTTCAATCCATATATCGCGTGATTTTCGATAAAGAGCCAATTCAAAAATCGTTTAATCGTCTCGGCAGGCGCTTTCTGTGTATTGTAATTGTCTTTCGACCCATAAACAGAGCGAATGAAATCTGTTAAGGGATGGACCGTAAATACGCCTTTTCGAAGGTCCTCTACAACTATAGTTGCGTATCGTTGCACGTTGTTTCGCATCGTAACTTGTGCTTCCTTTACGACAAATCGAAAATTCTTACGTTCCGCCATCCCAAACACTCCTTTTATAGAACATGTCTAAAGACTTGATTTCTCGATGTGATTATCAACAACAATAGTTCGTGTAGTCATAAATTCCGTTGGGTGCCCTGTTAGTACATTGATTCATTTACTACGTGCCTCATACTTCTACTTCGTGCTTATTGAACATGTTGGAGCCGCTAAGCCCCCCACCCCTACTTCTTCTTCATCCTTCATTAATTTTCCTCCTAAATTAGAAGGAAGTGGAAAAAAAATAGAATTAACAAAGCCTTACGTGGTATAGTGTAATCAGAGATAATCTCATTAGAAGTAATAATTCCTCATAAAATTATATATATAAGACGGAAAATCCCTTTCATCATGTGAACGGGGCGCTATTGTCGCGTTCGACACTGTTTCAACTGGAGGCGCTAGGCGAAGAGCATGCCTACGAGGCCATGAGAAGGGCATTGGCCGATCGGGAGCGCGGTTTAGGCTTCATGGATTTGCAAGCAGATGAGGACGCGCTGCGGCATATTGCCTCGATGGCTGGCGGTGACATACGCAGAGCGCTTAATGCGCTGGAGCTCGCCGCGGTGACGACGCCATCGGAGATGGACGGATCTGTGCGGTTAACGCTTGAGGTTGCGCAGGAGTCCATACGAAAGCCTTCGATACGCGCCGACCTGTCCACACAATATGACGTATTATCGGCATTTCACAAGAGCGTACGCGGTTCGAGCGATGCCGCGCTCTTCTGGTTTTTGTACGCGGTCGAGAAGCTGGGCATGGACCCGATGACCTTCATCAGGAGGCTGATCGTGGCATGCAGCGAGGATATTGGCCTTGCCAATCCTCAGGCGATGATCCAAGCGGTTACCGCCATGGATGCTTACCATAAGATCGGCTGGCCGGAAGCGAAATACAACATATCGCAGGCGATTTTATTTGCGGTGGAGAGTCCGAAATCGAACGCGACGGCAATCGCGATTGGCAATGCTGAGGCGGCAATTGAACGCGCGGGAGGTGCGGAGGTGCCGCTGCATCTGCGGGATACCCACTATAAGGGCGCGCAGCAGCTTGGCCATGAGGGGTACCAGTATCCGCATAACTTCCCGAACCATTATGTAAAGCAGCAGTATTTGCCTAACACGCTTGGGAGCATGACTTTCTACAAGGCAACCGAACAGGGCATGGAAGATAAAATCAAGCAAAATCAGCAGAAACGAAAGTAGCAAATCGGCAATAGAAACAAGAAAGGCTGCCCTTGGCGATCACTCGCGGGCAGCCTTTCTTTGCATGGACATGACATTGGTTAAGCAATTGAAAACATAAGGCCGTAATAACCGAACACCGCAGTTAATATTCCCATTATAAAAGCGGGGATCAGTTTGTTGGTACGGTACATCCATAGGAGTCCAACAGCCATAAGCAGCGCCGCGGCAAACATAAGCAAACTCTCCATGTGAAGCGTGAATTTCAGCGCGATATCAGGGCTGAAGCTGCCTTTGTAAACAGTTGTGAACAAAGGTGATGGAGAAACGGTTTGCAAGGTTTCTTTTACCGTATGCGGCGGTGTCTGTTGTCCAAGCACGCCTGTAGCGGCAAGCACGAGCAGCGCAATGACACTCTCTGCCTTCAGCCATCTTCTCGGATTGAAGGATGGATTGCTTTTTGCTGCTTTTTTGTATCCGAAGCCGTTGGAGTAGGCAAAAAGGAGCAAAGGCAAAATTAATAAATGTTTAATCAGCAGCATCTGACCGTAGGGAAGCATCCAGGCATTCACGTATTCAGGCGTCGTGAACGACATGAGGATAAAGCCTGCTAACAGCGTTAGAATGACGGAAATGATCGCAACAGGCGAGAACCAGCGCAGAAACGCATGCCAGTTGGCGTCGTCTTTGGCAAACCAGCTGGTTACGAACAATATCCCGATCCACACGCTAACCGCGAGAAAATGGGTAGCATGCGTGAGTAATCCTCTAAATCCGTAAAGCGATGAAGCGTGTCCCGCATAGCCTAACCAAACAATAAGCAAAAAAGTAACAAACAACGCGACCTTAGGCATATGCTTGTCGCCCCGGAAAGCCTTAAGCCCAAGTAAAAATGCGAGTCCAGCAGAACCGATCGCTGTCCACAGCCAGGCTTTTCCCGTATTGATATCGAGTAATATGCTTTTAAGGATAGAACCGTAGGTCATGTCGAAATCCTTGCCGAAGACAAGGGCTAAGTTATGAATTGGAACATACGACAGTATCGGTATCGCAATTGCGCATGCAAGCAGCAAGCCATTCGGCACATGAACCGTGGGCCTTCTATCATCAGGCACGAGGCGCAGCAGCAAGGAACCCGTTAAAATTGCGAAGCAAATGTATAAAAGGCCTTCGCTGATGTAAATCATTATTTGCGCCTCCGCATGAACAACGCGATTGCAGCTGCTGCAATAATCGCGCCTATGATGATTGCCGGGGTATAGTTTGTACTGTCACGTTCAGTCGTGGATGAAGGATTGCCCTTTCCCTCATTCGTGCCCGTATCAGGTTCTGCGGATGCCTCAGGCTCTGGAGAAGTCTCTTCCGTTGCGGCAGGCGCTTCAAGCGTAAAGGAATAATCGCCTTCAACAGAGTGGCCGTCTGCACCGATAATAACCCATTTAACCGTGTAAATGCCATTAGTCAGCGGAGTTGGCACAGTACCGCTCATCGTCATACCTTCGACTGCTACTTTATCCTTTTCCATTTCCTCGCCGGCGGCATTTACGATTTTGAAATTGCTCAGATTCTCAATCTTGGTGTTGAAGGTCAGCTCTATTCGCTCAGGCGAAGCAGTGATCGTCGCATCCTGCGCGGGCACGGCGTTTTCCAGTTTGGAATGGGCTAAAGCAACACTTGGCAAGAGCCATAGTGCGGCAAGACATATTAGTAATATTCGTTTCATTTGAGAACCTCCTGCATGTTTTAGTGAAAAGTTTGCATCGTAAGCTGATTGCATTATAACAGATTCTTTGAAGCATTCGCTTCACATTAAATGATCAATTCGTTGCGGCTTTATGAACATTTGTTGAAGTCTGTTTCCGCAGCAGCATAAAAATTACGGGCAGCAGCCGGAAATCCGTGTATTAAGGCCAGCCTATGACGAATACAAATAATTACAGTCTTGAAAATGGCTTACCCTGCGGCTTTACCGTTTGACACGGCGGCTTGGCATCTAGGAGAGCTCTCACATTACACAAAGATCGCCGTATCTTTGTTCCAAAAGGAGGTGCGCCTGTCATCGCAATTTGCCCGCCTTATTGCGGAGGACAGGAATCTGTTGAATGACCCCATGCCGATTAGTTTGTCCCTGCTGCTTATTTTTTTGTTCGTCTTTATGAACGGTTTTTTTGTTGCAGCCGAGTTTGCGATGGTGAAGGTCAGAGGGAGCCGTATCGATACGCTTGCCTCCGAAGGCCATTCACGCGCGAGGCTCGCAACTCATTTGACGGGAAATTTAGACGCCTATTTGTCAGCATGTCAGCTTGGCATTACGCTTGCCTCGCTTGGGCTTGGATGGATCGGAGAACCGGCTATTGCAAGAGTAATCGAGCCTTTTTTTGGTTATATCGGCATTCGCAACGAGGTGTTCATTCGTACGTTATCCTTTATACTGGCGTTTACCTTCATAACGGTGCTTCATATCGTTCTCGGGGAGCTGGCGCCCAAGACGGTAGCCATCCGCAAAGCCGAATCCGTTACGCTGTTAACCGCGACGCCGCTTATATGCTTTTATAAGCTGATGTATCCTTTCATTTGGGTGCTGAACGGGATGGCCAATCAACTGCTTCGAAGGATAGGGATTGAGCCGGCGACTGAAAAGGATTCCGCGCACACGGAAGATGAAATTCGCATTTTGATGAAGGAGAGCCATAAAAACGGATTAATTGATAATACCGAGCTGATGCTCGTAGACAATATTTTTGATTTTGCGGAAACGAATGCTCGTGAAATCATGATTCCCCGTACGGAGATGATTTGCCTCAATACAAGCCACACGTTGGCTGAAAATAAAAAACTTGCGCTGGAACAAATGCTGACGCGTTATCCGGTATGCGAAAATGACAAGGATAACATTATCGGCTTTGTGCACATCAAGGATTTGTTGAAGGATACGCTGCAGAGCCTTCATGACATTAGGCAAATTACAAGGCCTATAACTACCGTGCCCGAATCCATGCAGATAAGCACGCTGCTCAAGCTGATGCAAAAACGGCGATCACAAATTGCAATTTTGATTGATGAATACGGCGGCACCTCCGGGCTGGTAACATTGGAGGACATCATGGAGGAAATCGTCGGAGAAATTCAAGACGAATTTGACGAGGAGCGGGAACCGCTGGAACGAAAGGATGACGATACATTCTCCGTCAGCGGCTTGATGTTAATTGAGGAGGTCAACAGCTTTTTTGGCCTTGATATCGAGACGGATGATTACGATACAATCGGAGGATGGATCTATTCGAAAATCGAAATACCTCCGGTTAATAACCAACGGGTCAATTACGGGGGCGCATTCGAATTCATTATTGAGGAAACGGATCATCTGCGTATTTCCCGCCTGCTTATTCGAAGAATCGATGAACGAAGAGCAGGACAGGAGGGGCAGCATTTCGGATGATTAAGATGCTTATGGAACAAGAAAAGGCTGCTTAGCACATCGTTGAATGTGCTAAGCAGCCTTATTTGGTGCTTAAATGATTATGCTTGCTTGGCATGAGCCGAGGCAGCATCGATTTTTTGCACCGTTTCGATCGTGCCGCCTCCAAGACAAACCTCTCCGTCATAGAGCACGACAGCTTGTCCTGGTGTAATTGCCTTTTGCGGTTTATCAAAAACGATATGAGCCGTTCCATCCTCGAAGGCCGTTACGCTTACGCCTTGATCGGGCTGGCGGTAACGGAATTTAGCGGTACAGCGGATGGTTTCATTGCTGTGACCCGCTGGGACGATCCAGTTCATGCCGCTAGCCGTTAAGCTCTCGGAGTAAAGGCTTGGATGCTGCTCGCCCTGCACGACATACAGGATATTACGCTCCAAATCCTTGTCGGCAACGAACCATGGCTCGCCTGAGCCTGATCCACCGATACCGAGTCCTTGCCGCTGGCCGAGCGTATAATACATCAAACCGTCGTGACGGCCTTTCTTCTCGCCGCTTTGGATATCGATCATGTCGCCTGCTTGCGCCGGCAAATACCCGCTTAGGAAGGTTTTGAAGTTTCGCTCGCCAATGAAGCAAACGCCGGTGCTGTCTTTCTTCTTAGCCGTATATAAGCCGGCTTCCTCCGCGATGCGGCGCACCTCGGGTTTGGGAAGATGCCCGATTGGAAACATTGCTTTCGCCAGCTGCTTCTGGCTTAGAGCGCTAAGGAAATAGGTTTGATCCTTATTCGAATCGACGCCGCGCAGCAGCCTCGTCACACCGTCCTCCGTGCGCTCGACCTGAGCATAATGGCCAGTGGCCAAATAATCGGCGCCGAGCTCCATCGCACGCTGCAAGAAATCGCCGAATTTAATTTCGCGGTTGCACATCACATCGGGGTTAGGCGTACGTCCGCGCTTGTATTCATCCAAGAAATAAGTGAATACCTTGTCAAAGTATTGCCGTTCAAAATTAACGGTATAGTAGGGGATGCCGATTTGCTCGCATACGCGGCGAACGTCTTCCGAGTCTTCTTCCGCCGTGCAATGACCGAATTCATCGGTATCATCCCAGTTTTTCATAAAAATGCCGACAACGTCATAGCCTTGCTGCTTCAGCAGCAGTGCGGTGACGGAGGAATCGACGCCGCCTGACATGCCGACGACAACTCTTGTCGAAGCTTTTGGTTTCTCCATTGTAAACACCACCTTGCTCGAATCAAACAACTATTATTGTAACATAGGATGCAAACTTTTTCATGAAGTAGTCAAGCTTTTTGCACACGGCGCTCGCGTGATATGTTAACATATAAGTGAAATGGGAATACAGAGATTTAACAGCAAATAAAGCAGACTCATGAATGAACCACTATAAAAACAAATAAAAGAGGTGCCACTTTGAAAATATCGACGAAGGGCCGTTATGGCTTAACCATTATGATGGAGCTTGCGGCTAAATTTGGCGAAGGCCCGACTTCTCTCAAAAGCATTGCTGAGCGAAATCAGCTTTCCGAGCACTACTTGGAGCAATTAGTAGCACCACTTCGCAATGCAGGACTCGTAAAAAGTATCCGTGGAGCTTACGGCGGCTATATTTTATCGAAGGATCCGGAAACCATCACATCCGGCGACATCATCCGCATTCTTGAAGGACCTATCTCGCCTGTTGACTTTACGGAAGAGGACGACCCGGCTAAACGTCAACTATGGCTAAGAATCCGCGACAGCATCGCGGAGGTTCTCGATTCGACGACACTTGCTGACCTTATCAATTTTGAAGATGAAGGCAAACCTGATAGCTACATGTTCTACATCTAAAGGAAGCTGACCTATGAAAAATCATTATTTTGACCATGCCGCTACTACGCCCATGCATCCGAACGTCGCCAAAGCGATGCTTGAGGTCATGCAGGGACCTGGCGGCAATTCGTCCAGCATGCATGCATTCGGAAGAGATGCTAAGCAGCGGTTAAACCGATCCCGCGATTTAATCTCGGCAGCAATCGGCTGCAAGCCGGCTGAGCTGCTGTTTACCTCAGGCGGAACCGAAAGCGATAACGCAGCATTGATCGGCGCTGCCAGAGCGCAGCGCAAACGCGGGAAAACGCATATTATTACTTCAGCAGGTGAGCATCATGCTGTTTTGCATACATGTGAATGGCTTGCCAAAGAAGAAGGCTTTACCTTGACGGTGCTGTCAGTTGACCAAGATGGCCTTACAGCGCCAGAGCAGGTCCAAGCAGCAATAACAGCAGAAACGGGCCTAATCAGCATCATGCACGGAAATAACGAAGTAGGTACGATTCAGCCAATTGAAGAAATCGGACGGATCGCTAAAGAGAACGGCGTGATTTTTCATGTGGATGCCGTTCAAACCTTAGGCTGGTTCGACTATCGGCTCAGTGAGCTGCCGGTAGATCTGATGAGCTTCTCATCACATAAGATTAACGGCCCGCAAGGGGTGGGCGCACTGTATGTAACTGCCGGTACGCCTTTAGAAGCTCTCCAGCACGGCGGATCCCAGGAGAGAAAGCGCCGGGCGGGTACTGAGAATATTGCAGGAATCGTTGGCTTTGCCGCTGCTGTTGACATTTGTGTGAACGAACGGGAAAAAAAGCAACTTTATATGGACGAGCTTCGTAAGAGATGGGTAGAACTGCTTCATGAGCATGTTCAGGTGCCTATCGTTATAAATGGCAGCAAGCATAAGCATTTGCCCCATATCATTAATGTCAGCTTTATCGGTGTCGATACCGAAACGATGCTGATGAATCTAGATATGGAGGGCATTGCGGCTGCCAGCGGCTCGGCCTGCACCTCGGGGGCGCTTGAGAGGTCCCATGTACTGAGGGCGATGCAATTGTCCGAGGAACAAATTCAATCCGCTGTAAGATTTAGCTTCGGTTTGGGGAATACTTTGGAGGAATTAGAAGATGCCGCACAGAAAGTTGGAACAATCGTGAGGCGTATTCGTAATAACTACTAGGAGGACTCCGATTAAGCGTGATTAAACTTCAACGGCTTATTGGACTTCCCGTAATCGTCATCCATTCCGGAAAACTAGTTGGAACCGTCAAGGATGCTTGGTTCGATGAGCATTGGCAGCTAAAGGGCCTGATACTCGATTGTGCCAAATGGTTTGCTTCAAGTGTGAAAATAGTGGAGTGGTCCCACGTTGTTTCTTGCGGTGAGGACACCGTTATTATAGCAAGTGAGGCAGCGATCGTTCGGATGAAGTCGAAGCAATTGCTGCGTTCTTTTTACACTGGATTAACTAAATTAAAGGATTTGCCCGTCGTAACGGTTCAAGGCATTCAGCTTGGTCGAGTGTCGGATGTTTATTTTTACCCAAAAGAGGGTACACAAATAGTAGGCTACGAGCTTACGGACGGTTTTGTTTCGGATCTGATGGAAGGGCGCAGATGGCTGAGAGCGCCGAGTGATCCGGATAGCGTATTGCTCGGGGAAGACGCGATCATTGTTCCTGCTGTCAGTGAAGCGGAATTGGAGCCTGTCGCAGCTTCCAATTTCAGAGGATAGGGAGAAATGAAAGATGATGAGATGTCCGAATTGTAATTCGAAAGATATCGGAAAGATCGGTTCCCACCAGTTTTACTGCTGGGGCTGCTTCATTGAACTGACGGTTAACGGCGAAAAAATGTCGGTTTACCAAGTTGAAGAAGATGGCACGTTAAGCTCGCTTGACGACTTGTTTTTTGAAGAGGAAATAACGCAGGTACACGTCAACTGACGTGCTTCTCCATAAAGATGAATGCCAAAAGACGGTCACTGGCCGTCTTTTTTTTGCTGTTAACGGATGATTTCTACCGCTTGTACATATACTGAACTAGTTCCGCTTGTCTTGTGTAAAGCAAGCCGGAAAAAGAAGGTTCGGGGGTGAGGACGGTGGAGCGCTTTACAAAGAACCGTCTGTTCGTATGGCTTGTTTATTTTATTTTAGGCTTGCTCGCCATTTATCTCTTGCTGCTGATTAAGCCGTTGATCGTGAGTATATATGTTTTTGTCAGAGCTGTACTCGCTCCGTTTATTATTGCGATGATCATATCGTATGTATTGAATCCTATCGTTACCATGCTGCATGAACGGAAGGTTCCGCGGACGATTGCCGTGCTGCTTATTTACGCCGTATTTTGCGCAGCGATTACAGTTCTGCTCGTGAATCTGATTCCAATGTTCATTGAACAGGTGCAGGAATTGAACCACCATGTACCGGAGCTGTCTATGCGAGCGCAAGATATCGTGACGGATATAAATAATACATCGTTTTTGCCGGAAAGCATCCGCAGCGGGTTAAATAAGTCGCTCATGCATATGGAGAAAAAGTTGTCCGAAAGCCTGTTTAATTTTGTGAACAACATTGGCTCGATGGTCAATACCGTGTTCATCACGTTCATTATTCCTTTCCTCGCCTTCTACATATTGAAGGATTTTGATGTATTTGAGCGGACGGTTATTACATACGTTCCTAAATCCCATCGCAAAAACACGGTCAGATTGCTGAAGGATATTGATACGGCGCTTGGCAGCTATATACGCGGCCAATTCCTGGTCTGTGTCATCGTAGGCGTTCTCGCTTACTTCGGGTACTTGTTTATCGGTATGCCTTATGCGCTTCTTCTGGCGGGCATCGTTGCTATTACGAACGTGATTCCTTATTTAGGGCCATTCTTTGGAGCAGCGCCTGCGCTTCTGATGGCATCAACCGTTTCATTAAAAATGGTCATTCTTGTGGCGGTGGTCAATACGCTATGCCAAATCCTCGAGGGAAACGTCATTTCCCCGCAGGTTGTAGGTCGTACGCTTCATATGCATCCGTTATCGATCATTTTTGCCTTATTGGTTGGTGGCGAGATTGCGGGAATCGTCGGTATGATTTTGGCTGTTCCGATTTTTGCGGCTTGCAAGGTCATCATCCAGCATATGTTTGCCTATTACGTGCGGAGAAAGATTATTTGACAGGCAGAGAGGGTGTAGCTATAATTTTAAAATAATCAAGTGTCAAATATAAGGTGATAAAGCGTTGACGAATTGAAGTAAGCCAATGCCCGTTAGCCAGAGAGAAAGCTTCTTCGTATAGGCTGTTTACCAGCCGTTATGCGTCGGTTGAGAGAGCTTTTATAACGAAGAGTGGCCGAAAGCTCTATTCGGAGTGTGAATGAACTTCACCGGTTGGACCCGTTAATGTCTAATGAAGGCGATTGCGCAGGCTGTTTACAGCGAGCAATAACCAGGGTGGTACCGCGAATTTATTCGTCCCTGTCTATGACAGGGGCGTTTTTTGTGTTTTATTATGATAAGGGGGCTCATACTAATGAAAGCTAGTGAAATCCGGGCAAAATGGCTTGCTTTTTTTGAAAGCAAAGGCCACAAAATTGAACCAAGCGCATCGCTTGTTCCTCATAACGATCCGTCACTTTTATGGATCAATGCAGGTATGGCGCCGCTAAAAGCTTATTTCGATGGACGTATCGTTCCCGAAAATCCGCGGATTACAAATTCGCAAAAATGCATTCGTACCAACGATATCGAGAATGTGGGCAAAACGCGTCGCCATCACACGTTTTTTGAGATGCTGGGCAACTTCTCGATCGGCGACTATTTCAAAGAGGAAGCCATCACCTGGGCATGGGAGTTTCTAACCGAGCCGCAATGGATCGGCTTTGATCCGGACCGCTTATCCGTAACGGTATACCCCGAGGACGAAGAAGCATTCGCTTTCTGGAATAAGAAGATCGGCCTGCCTGAAGAGCGCATCTATAAGCTGGAAGAAAACTTCTGGGATATTGGCGAGGGCCCTTGCGGACCTTGTACGGAAATTTTCTATGACCGCGGCGACAAGTATGGCGAACTAACGGACCCAGAATGCTGGCCAGGCGGAGAAAATGAGCGCTTCCTTGAAGTTTGGAACGTTGTATTCTCGCAATTTAACCATAACAAAGACGGCAGCTATACACCGCTTCCGATTAAAAATATCGATACAGGCGCAGGGCTTGAGCGTTTTGCATCCATCCTGCAGGACGTGGATTCGAACTTCGATACGGACTTGTTCCGGTCTATTATTGACCGTACCTGCGCTATCGCGAAGGTAACGTATAAAGCCAATGAGGAGCATGACGTTGCTCTTAAAGTCATTGCTGATCATATTCGTACGGTCGCATTCGCAGTCGGTGACGGCGTAATGCCTTCAAACGAAGGCCGAGGCTACATTATTCGCCGTCTGCTCCGCCGTGCCGTTCGTTACGGAAAGACAATCGGAATTGACCGTCCGTTCTTGCACGAGCTGACTGCGGTCGTTGGTGAAGTAATGGGCGTCTACTATCCCGAGGTTGTGGAAAAACGCGAGTTTATCGAGCGTGTTATCCGCACGGAGGAGGAACGCTTTCACGAAACCTTATCCGATGGCCTTGCTATGCTATCCGAGCTCGTGGCTTCGGCAACGAAAGCCGGCAACAAAGAAATTAACGGCGACGATGCCTTCCGCCTGTATGACACCTACGGTTTTCCATTCGATTTGACCGAAGACTTCGCGTCGGAGAATGGCATGACGGTTGACCGCGGCGGGTTTGATGCAGCGATGGAAGCGCAGCGCGACCGTGCCCGCGCAGCTCGTCAAGACACAGGAAGCATGAAGGTTCAAGGCGGTCCGCTTGGCGATTTCACGATTAAAAGCGAGTTTGTTGGCTATAATGAACTGGTAACAGAATCCAAAATAATCGCAATTGTTCAGAACGATTTGCTGGTTGAGAATGCGGCTGAAGGCAGTAAAGTCGTCGTCATTTTGGACCGCACACCTTTCTACGCAGAAAGCGGAGGACAGATCGGCGATAAAGGAACGATTACTGGCGATGGTTTTACGCTTCAGGTCGAAGATGTAACGAAAGCGCCTCATGGGCAAAGCGTGCATCATGCATTGGTTGCATCAGGAACGGTTCGCACCGGCGATACTGTAGAGGCGGCGGTTACAAGAGCTGTTCGCGATGATGTGATTAAGAACCACACGGCGACGCATTTGCTCCACAAAGCGCTTAAAGAGGTGCTTGGCGATCATGTCAATCAAGCAGGCTCCTTGGTAGAAGCTGATCGTCTGCGGTTCGACTTTTCGCATTTTGGCAGCATTACGGCTGAAGAGCTCGTAGCCATCGAACGCCGTGTAAATGAGCAAATTTGGCTCGGTACGGCTGTATCTATCGACATCAAGTCGTTGAATGAAGCAAAAGCAATGGGTGCGATGGCGTTGTTTGGCGAAAAATACGGCGATGAGGTTCGTGTTGTTCAGGTAGGAAGCTATAGCTTGGAGCTATGCGGAGGCTGTCATGTAAAAAATACTTCGCAAATCGGGCTATTTAAGCTATTAAGCGAAAGCGGAATCGGCTCGGGGGTAAGAAGAATCGAAGCCGTTACAGGTAAACATGCATACAACTACCTGGAAGGTCAGCTTGAGCTGCTTAAGCAATCGGCCAACCTGCTGAAATCCAATACAAACGATGTTCCGAAACGTATCGAAGCTTTGTTTGGACAAGTGAAGGAGCTCTCCCGCGACAATGAATCACTGCAAGCGAAGTTGAGCCGCATAGAGGCGGGTTCTCTTGAGCAAAATGCTAAAACCGTAGACGGAATTACGGTGCTGTGCGCCAAAGTCAACGCACCTTCCATGGACGCGCTCCGTGGGATCGTCGATGAGCTGAAGCTGAAGCTGGAATCGAGCGTAATCGTGCTTGGTGCAATCGCAGATGATAAAGTTAACCTGGCTGCCGCTGTTTCTGCAGACCTGATTAAAAAGGGTTTTCATGCAGGAAAGATCGTAAAAGAGGCAGCTGTGCACTGCGGAGGAAGCGGCGGCGGACGCCCAGATATGGCGCAAGCGGGCGGAAAAGATACAACAAAGCTGGATGAAGCTTTGAAACTTGCGGAAGAACTAGTTCTTAATCAAACAAATGTGATATGATATAAATGTATATCTCATTGAAAAGCGGTTTGGAAAGCGAGGTGCTGGCGATGAGTTCCATGGACAAAACAATGAAATTTAACGTGAAGGCGGAGGGGGTTGAATCTTCTCAAGACATTCTGCTATCGGTGCATGAAGCGCTTCTCGAGAAAGAGTATAATCCGATTAACCAGATCGTTGGGTATTTGCTGTCCGGAGATCCCGCGTATATTCCGCGGCATAACAACGCCAGGAGTTTAATTCGCAAGAAGGAACGAGACGAATTAATCGAAGAGCTTGTCCGGTTTTACCTAAACCATAAGAAACAATAACAATTGAGGCAGGAGCCGGACAAGACATGAGATTGATGGGATTGGATTATGGCGACCGCAACATAGGTGTTGCTGTCAGCGATGCTTTTCGTTGGACCGCACAAGGGACCGGGGTTATTGAACGCAGACGCGATGGAAGCGAATTTGACCGTATTGCCGATTTAGTCAAAGAGCATGAGGTTAGTGAAATCGTAGTAGGTCTGCCGAAAAATATGAACGGTACCATCGGTCCACGAGGAGAAATTTGCATGGAATTCGCAGAACAGATTAAGCAGAAACTAAACATACCTGTTCACCTTTGGGATGAAAGGCTGACAACGGTAGCTGCCGAACGTACGCTCATTGAGGCGGACGTCAGCCGGAAGAAGCGAAAGCTCGTAATAGACAAAATGGCGGCAACGCTTATTTTGCAAAATTATCTCGATTCTAAAGCGAAAAGGTGAGGGTAAACATGACAAAAGAAGATCTGGAATTCGAAGAGCCGGAAATTATTTATATCCCGGATGAAGAAGGCAACGAAGAGGAATTCGAAGTCATCATGAAATTTGAAGTTGATGGTTCCGATCAGAAATATATGATGGTTGTTCCGCTAACTGGCGAAAATGACGAGGAAGATGAAGTATACGCTTTCCGTTATGAAGAAGAAGGCGACGATCTAAAGCTTTACACGATCGAAGATGAAGAAGAATGGAACATGGTCGAGGAGACATTTAATACTCTTCTTGGCGAGATGGAGGAAGAAAACTAATGTCTGGCACAGAGCATGAGGCTCCTAAGAAGCTAAACAGCCTAAGAACGGCTTTCGGCAATGAAATCGAGCTTGAAGCGGATGACGGCAGTGTAGAGGTTTACGATATCAAGGCTGAATTTCAGCTGGGTGACCGTATTTATGCAGCTCTTCAATCGGACCCAATGCGCGGCGAGGAAGACGTTGAGTTATTCCGGGTGATTCAAGTTGGCGGAGAACCGCAGCTGGAAAACATCGAGGATGATGAAGAGTGGGAAGCAGCGTCTGAGGCTTATGATGATTTGTTGTTTGCTACTGACGAACGTCCTTAACGAGCAATAAGCGTATATGTACTTAACGAGAGAGCGGTTTATAACCGCTCTTTTGTTCCATGTTATGGGGCAATTACTCCAAAGCGTTGAAACTGCCTTTGATTTACAATGGATCATGCAGCATCAGCTGAGCCGCTAGGATATGGTCTCAGCCATTTCGCCTGCGCAAATTGACAAAAGACAGATTTAAGAAGCATATAGAGGGGGTCTAAGATTGGACAAGCCATCACAGCAGCTCGAGCACCGTGACCAGCAATCATCCGGTCCGAAGCGCAGCCGCATTACATTATGGGTTATTTTGAGCTTGCTGGGCATTATGATTATTGGTGCCGGAAGCATAGCCTTTTACGTTTGGAACAGCCTGCGGCCGACCGCTGCCGGAGAAGTGCAAAAACTTGAGATACCTAAAGGAACTTCTGCGAATGAGGTTGCTGACCTACTGGAAGAGCATGGGATCATCAAGAACTCATTTATTTTTAAGTATTACTTGAAGCTTAAGGATCAAGGCGGGCAGTTTCAAGCCGGTTTATATGAGCTCAGCCCAGGTATGGAAAATGACGCGATAATAGCAAAATTGAACGCGGGTGATACGGTAGCAGCCGAAACGATTCGCTTTACCATTCCTGAAGGCTTTACCGTCCTTCAAATAGCTGATAAGCTTGCGGCGGAGAAGCTGATCGATAAAGAAAAATTTGTTGGACTGATTGCATCGCAAAAAACATGGGGTGACGCTGAAGCCGTTCGCTCCATTCCAGATAGCGATAAACTGCATGAGCGTCTAGAGGGTTATCTTTTCCCGGATACGTACGAAATGAAAAAGGAAAGCACGGAAGAAGACATCATCAAACGAATGGTATCGGAGCTTGATCGGAAGCTTGTTGAGCTGCCAGAAGGCTGGATGGATGTACTGGAGGAGAAAAAAATCTCGTTCCATGACCTCTTAACCATTGCATCGCTCGTTGAGCGGGAAGTCGTGGTCGATGAAGAAAGGGCTCTGGTAGCAGGTGTCATTTACAATCGCATTGCCGACGGCATGAAGCTGCAAATCGATGCTACTGTCCAATATTCGCTTGATAAGCCAAAGGAACGCTTGTACGAGAAGGACCTGTTAGTCGATAGCCCATATAACACGTATAAAGTCGAAGGCTTGCCGCCAGGACCTATTGCAAGCCCCAGCCTGAAATCGATTGAAGCTGCTTTGTATCCGGAAGAAACAGAGTATTTATTTTACGTGACCAAAAAAGACGGCAGTCAGTCTCATTTATTCGCAAAAACCTATAATGAACATTTAAGAAATATCGAGAAAAGTAACCAGACCGCTGGGTAGGACGCAGCTTTATCTATAAAGGTGTTCGTTCAGAGCTTTTGAGGAGGAGAAGACATGGCGTACAGGCCCGAATTGTTAGCTACCGCCGCATCGATAGAGGAGCTTGAAAGGCTCATTGCAGCAGGTGCGGATGCTTTTGTCATCGGCGAAGCACGCTACGGTACGCGTTTAGCAGGAGAATTTAATAAGGATATGATCGAACAGGCAGTAGGGATCGCCAAACCAAGGGGCGTAAAGATTTATGCGGCTCTTAATAACCTGATGGATAACGAAGCAGCAGAATCATTGAATGAGTATGTGTCAGCGCTGGTCGAAGCGGGCGTGGATGCATATGTGTTTGGTGATCCTGCCGTCCTCATGGCTGCTAAAGCACATGCTCCCGGGGTAGCTTTGCACTGGAATGCAGAGATGACATCTACCAACTATGTGACGGCGAACTATTGGGGGAGAAGAGGGGCAACCCGGTATGTGCTTGCACGCGAGCTGAACATGGAGCAGGTCATCGATACGACAACGGGCACCGACCTTGAGGTGCAAGTACAAGTGCATGGCATGACCAATATTTATCATTCCAAACGCTCGCTTGTGGAGAGCTACATGGAGCATCAATCGGAGCCGGAACGGCTGACGCAAAAGGATAAAAACCGCGGCATGTACGTGATGGAAGCAGAGCGGCAGGATGAGCGTTATCCGATCTATGAAGATAGTAATGGCACCCATATTATGAGCTCCGACGATATTTGCATGGTCGAGAACCTGCATGAGCTATTGGAAGCGGGTATAAGCAGCTTGAAGATTGAAGGAATGATGAAATCAATCGAGTACAATGAAATTGTCGTTCGCTCTTATCGGCAGGCGATCGATTCGTATTTGGCTGATCCAGCGGAATACTCCTTCAATGAGGAGTGGCTTGAAGCGATCCAGAGGGTACAGGATCCGAATCGCGAGCTGAGCTACGGGTTCTTTTATAAAGAGCAGGTTTACTGATAATCGAATGCAGTGAAGCGAGTATGTTTCGCAAAACTTTGGGATGATGCTTACGAAGTGAGTTTTGCTTCGCAAAACTTTGGGATGATGCTTACGAAGTGAGTTTTGCTTCGCAAAACTTTGGAGGTGCACACAATTGACGACAATAGAGAAAACGACTCCGCGCTATCAAGGCAAGCGACATCGGCTCGATAGGCCGGAGCTTCTCGCACCGGCAGGAAACTTGGAGAAACTCAAATTCGCTATCCATTACGGTGCAGACGCCGTTTATATAGGCGGTCAAAAATACGGCTTGCGTTCGAATGCCGATAATTTCAGCTTTGAGGAAATGAAGGAAGGCGTTGAATTTGCGGAGCGATATGGGGCAAAGGTTTTTGTCGCGACAAACATTTATGCGCATAACGAAGATATAGACGGTCTAGAGGATTATTTGCGTGCCTTGGAGAACGCTGGAATAGCGGCTATCATCGCCGCCGATCCCGCTATAATCGAAACGGCACAGCGTGTTGCTCCCAAGCTTGAGGTGCATTTGAGTACGCAGCAATCCACGCTTAATTGGCAGGCCGTGCAGTTTTGGAAGGAAGAAGGTTTGCCGCGGGTCGTGTTGGCGCGCGAAACGAGCTTTAAAGACATTGCGGAAATAAAGAAGCATGTCGATATCGAGATCGAAGCTTTCATTCATGGCGCGATGTGCTCATCGTTCTCGGGACGCTGCGTATTGTCCAACCATTTCACGGATCGTGACTCTAACCGCGGTGGCTGTTGTCAATCATGCCGGTGGAAATATGATTTATTTGTTGACGATATGCCGATGTATAGCGAAGAGGAAGACAAGTTCACGATGGGCTCCAAGGACTTGTGCATGATTGAATATTTGCCTGAGCTCATTGAGGTTGGCGTCGACAGCTTCAAGATCGAAGGAAGAATGAAAAGCATTCATTATGTGGCGACGGTCGTAAACGTATACCGTCAAGCGATAGATGCTTATTTCGCGGATCCGGAGCATTTTGAACTGAAGCAGGAATGGGTCGAGGAAATCAATAAGGCTGCGAACCGTCCGCTTAATACAGGATTTTTTCTTGATACGCCTGGGGCAGAGGATCATATTTATGAGCCTGAGGAAAAAGCGGCACCTTATGATTTTGCAGGAATTGTAGTGGATTACGATGCAAAATCAGGTTTCGCGACCGTTCAGCAGCGCAATCATTTTAAAAAAGGCCAAGAAATCGAATTTGTTGGTCCGAATGGCATGTTCTTCAAGCAAACAATAACGGAGATTACTGACATCGATGGCGCAGAAATCGAAGCGGCAAGGCATCCTTTGCAGCATATCCGAATCCGTACTTTAAAGCCAGTTAAGCCGATGGATATGATGAGAAAGAAGCTAGCGAAAAAGTAAAATTGTAAAAGTATGACTAGAGTCTTATTTTTTTAAAAAATAAGGCTCTTTTTTTTTGATTTCTTATAATAGATTGACAAGAAAGTGTCGATATAAAATAATATAAGGTAAATACATATTTCGGCAAGATTCGCTAGAAGCATACGAACTAATTCAGACTTACAATTTTGAAGGCGGTGTCTTACCCAATGAAAAACCTAGAAGAACAAAATGCGAAGAAGTCGAAGAAAAAGAAGCAAGAATCAGGCGAGAACGGTGCTAGCGAGTCAAAATCGGAGCTAAGTATGAAAGCGCAATCAGGAATGAAGGCATTTTCGCAAGCGGCTAAGGCGGCAACGGTTTCCGTAAAAGGAACAAAGCTGTCCAATCCATTAAAGTCAGTTGGCATTAAGCTTTTTACTATCATTTTTTGCGGCATTATTGCGTGTGTGCTGACAGTAGGTCTATTGGCATACTCAAAATCTAAATCAATTATTGAAAATAAGGTTTCGGATGCTAGTTTTGAAACGATTAAGCAAGTATCGAATAATTTGGATGTTATTTATAAGACATATGAGGACTTAACTTTACAAATCTTAATCGACAAAGACTTCCATGAAATCATAAGGAAGATGCTGGATAGCTCCGACGATTACGGAAAGTTCGAAGCATCTCGTAATCTAAGCGAAAAAATGCAATCCTATGTCATGGGCAATAATACGATTGTTTCATTGATGCTATTGCCGGTAAATCCGAAGCTGGAGGTTGTCACTGCCGGTTCAGCAACGAGCAGTGCCTCAGAAAGATTAATGAAAATGGCTTGGTTTATGGAAACCGTTGAAAAAGCGGGTAAAACCAATTGGATTCCGCCACAGCCGGAGGGCCTTGCCAATTCAGCAAGCGTCAAGACGATTGGGATAAGCCGTCTCATTAAGGATACGACATCAAGCGAGCCTTCTTATGTATTGCTGCTCGAAGTGTCGATAGATTCCATCGCTGAGCGTTATAAAGATGTAAACCTAGGCGAGGGAAGCCAAATTTCAATTGTAGACGCAAGCAGCAACTACATTACGAATGCAGATCCCGGGATGGTAGGCAAAACGGCGAATATCACTCTTCCGACGGAAGGTGAAAAGGCGCTTGAGGACTCTGTTATAATGACAACGATAAATAATGACGAGATTCTCGCAGCTTACAAAACATTTACAACGATGGACTGGAAGCTTGTTGGAACGGTCCCGGTTAAAGAGCTTGTGAAGGACGCCAAAGCGATTCAAAATATGACTTGGCTTACCGTGCTGCTCGCTGCTGTCATCGCGGTTGCGATCGGAATTCTCGTCATTATGACCGTTGCTCAGCCGTTAGTTAAACTTCGGAATCTGATGAATGAAGGCGCAAGCGGGAACCTTACCGTTCGTTCTGTCATGAAAAAACGTCAGGATGAGATCGGCGAGCTGAGTGAAAGCTTTAACCTTATGATGACGCAGATTACAGCCTTGGCTGTACAAACGACGCGTTCTGCCGAGGAAGTGCTGAATACGGCAACCGAGCTGAGCGACGCTTCGAGAAAAACGGCCATTTCCGCTAAGGAAATCGCTGTTGCAACAGAAGAAATTGCTGGCGGAGCGACAAGCCTGGCCGTAGAAGCGGAAAAAGGCACTGATTTGACTAGCAATATCGATGCCCAAATGAGAAAAGTAATTGATGCAAACGAGCAAATGGTACGCTCCGCGCAAGAGGTAGAGAAAGCGAGTGAGCAAGGAACGACTTATATGGGCGTGCTCATTCAAAAAACCGGGATGACCGAGGAAATGACACGCTCTATGGTAGAGAAGGTTGATGCGCTTAAGGAAAGCACAGGCTCAATCGTTAAAATTTTGGACGTGCTGAACAATCTTACGAAGCAAACGAATATCCTTTCGCTTAATGCTACAATCGAAGCTGCTCGCGCTGGCGCCGCAGGAAAAGGCTTTATGGTCGTTGCAGATGAAATTCGCAAGCTTGCCGACCAGAGCCGCCAATCCATCGATGTGGTCGGACAGATTACCGAGAAGATCAGAGGCGAGATCGACGAGACCGTACATGTCTTGTCAGACGCGTATCCGCTGTTCCAAGAGCAAATCGGTTCAGTGAAGGAAGCCAATCAAATTTTCTTAACGGTATCGGGTCAAATGGGTCAGCTTGTACAAAGACTAGACCTCGTCACGGATGCTATCGGTCAGCTGGACCAATCACAAGCTGTATTAGCTGATGCCATGACAAACGTGAGCGCTGTAGCAGAGGAATCTTCCGCTACATCGGAGGAAGTAGCGTCCCTGAGCTCCGAGCAGCTTAGCATCAGTGATGGCATGGTTCGTCTCTCGGAGAAGCTGGATACCGTATCACGTGAGCTGAAGGACTCTCTTTCCCAGTTTAAGATTGATTAGCGTTTGATATGATTCATAGAACATTATAGATAGAGAAAAAGAGCTATTCAGGCAACGACTGCTGAAGGCTCTTTTTTTGTTTATTGAAAGCCATATTACGATAAATGAGCGATTGCGTCGATTTGCACCATGAAGCCCATAGTGGCTGGTGCAATTGTTCTTTCGGGATACGGCTGCGAAAAATACTCTTTATAAATTTCATTGAAAGGGTCGAATTCCGCACCTTCGCCTAGAAATACGCTTACTTTGACAACGTCGGAGAGCTTCGCTCCGGATGCCTCTAAAATGGCTTTAAGGTTATCAAGCGCCCTTCTTGCCTGTACTTCAAGGGTCGTTCCCACGACCAATTTACTATATTCTGTATTTAGATCATATTTCCCTTTCATTGAAAGTTAGGGTGATGTTTGAAGGGAGGCAACACAAGGAAATAATGTGGATACCGAATTAATTTTTTAAACGCCAGCATGAAATGGCAAAAGTGATAAAAAGGAGCTAAGCATCATGTTGAAGCAAAGGATTAAACGTTTATCACTGGCGGCATGGATGATTAGCCTCGTTATGCTCGTATATATCGGCCGATTAGCGTGGCTGCAATTGATACCTGGAAGCGCATCGGCAGCAGTTCTTAGCTCCGAAGCCACCCGAGGCGGCTGGCAAAGGCTCTCGGTTCAGCAGCGCCAGCGCAATCTGGTGCTTGATACCGGCCGAGGGGATTTCTACGATCGAAACGGAAAAGCTATAACGGGAGAAACCTACTCCGCTGTCGCTTTATTCCCCGTCCGGCGAGATGTACGGGGGCAAGAGAAGGACTTGTCTGTGCTTAGCGGCATTTTAGGGGTATCAGTCGAGCAGCTGCAGCAAAGATGGGATGCTGTGCGAGAGCCTGTATTTTGGAAGGTTGATCATCAAATGCGCCCGTTACGCCTAACAGACGCTCAAAAGGTACGGATTGAGAAGCTGCATCTGAACGGCATACGCGTGCTGCCTTATCGCAATCGATATTTGCCTGGCTTTGAGGCGAAGCATTTAATCGGCTTTACAAGCCAGCATCCGGAGTGGCTGCAGACTGAACAAGCTGAAGATTTGGCCCTTGGCAAAAGAAAGCTAGCTGATCAGGTTGGCGGCTCAGGACTCGAAAAATCATTGGACAAGCTGATGCATGGGGTAGGCGCTACCTCGGTGTCTTATTTTATAGATGGACGGAATGCTCCGATGCATGGTCTTGATTTGCGGATTACGCAGCCTAATAACCGATATTATCCGCTCAAAACGATGACAACGATCGATTTGGAGCTGCAAAATGAGATTGAGGATTATGTGGATGCCCACGGCTTGAAGGAAGGGGCAGTTGTCGTGCTTGATGCCAGCAATGCGGATATTGTAGCAATGGTATCAAGGCCACAGCTGAAACCTGGGCAATTCCATACCTCCGATGGCACGGAATGGTCCAATCACGCCTTGAAGGCCGTAGCACCGGGCTCGGTTTTTAAGCTTGTAACAGAGGCTGCCGCACTGGAGGCTGGGGTAGTCAATCAAAATGAATCGTTTTATTGCAGCGGCGAATACGGGAAATACGGCTTGTCCTGCTGGAAGGAAGGCGGACACGGGCACTTGACGCTGAAGGAAGGCTTAGCGCAATCCTGCAATATTGTGTTTGCCACCGTCGCTGAGCGGCTTACCGCAGAGGAGCTGAAACGTACGGCAGATGCACTGGGAATAGGCCAACAGGCGGGCTGGCATCGCGAGAAGGCTTTCGGGCCATTCTCAGAGCCGCTGCGCCTTCTGGAGGAAGAAGAGCGCGGCCAGCTGTTTCCGATCCCTATTAAGGCGTCTAGTACGCTTGTAGGGCATGGAGAAGACATGCGATTAGAACCTGGCAGCGGCACACAGAAGCGGAGACAGAAGTCGGGAGAGAAAGTACAGCTGGACGAGTTAGGGAGCGCCGTAGAAGCGGGAGGGCGTGCTGGAAAGCGTGACGCGCTGCTGGAGGCGAGGGAGCAAGCAGCAACGCTTGCAGCCGTCGATGGCGGCACGCTCGCACAAAGCGGACTTGGGCAGCGTGATGTAAGGATGACGCCGCTTCAGGCGGCAAATCTGATAGTAACGCTGCTTAATGAGGGGCGCGTAATGGAGCCGCGCCTGGTTAGTGAAATCCGCTATGCCAACGGCCAGCGGATGGTGAAACTGCCCGCACAGCGGGCGCAAGCGAGCCGAGGCCGGATTAAACCGGCCACGGCGCATGCGCTGCTGCGCGGCATGGCAGCGGTCGTCGACCATGGGACTGGTCGGACGATCCGCCAAGGGCGGTGGGCGGTTGCCGGTAAATCGGGCACCGCCGAAACGACACGGGCCGGAATCGACCGCAACCACCAGTGGTTTGCGGGCTACGGCCCGATCAAGAAGCCTCGCTACGCGATCGCCGTGCTCGTGGAAAACCAACCGCCTGGTAGCTCGAACCAGGCGACCAAAATCTTTCGCGGCGTCATGGATATCGCCGCGCGCTTAGCTGAAGGAGATAATCGCTAACGCTCATCTCCTTCAGCCTGCCGCATCTGCGATGCAGTGCTGCTTGATCGCAGTGCCTGCTTGATCGCAGTGCCTGCTTGATCGCAGTGCCTGCTTGATCGCAGTGCCTGCTTGATCGCTCGCCAGCTTGTATGCACGGACCAGCTCCTTCGTAACCGTTGTAAAAAGGGATACATTGCACCTTATACAGGCCTGTTGATTAACCAAAAAATGGGATGAAAAAAGGCCGCCTATTCGGTAAACTGTTTGTACCCCTACAAACATCCGAAACGAGGCGACCTCATGAAAAAGTCTACTAGGTTATCG
>NZ_JAVIFU010000064.1 GCF_031157315.1 Paenibacillus sp. LHD-38 | reverse complement strand
AAACGACGCAAAGTGGCTAATGAACGAGGACTAAAAATATCTTCGAACGCTTGCCTGTATTCTGGAAAACGGATATCCAGCCAGCGGTGGATTCTGTTCTTAATCCGTCCGGATTTAACCACCCAATGCTCTCTGTTTGTGACAATAACCCGTAAGCGGCGGAATGTTTCTTCCTTTGGAGAGAAGGGCGTGTAGAACCCGCGGCTCACTGCATCGGCAATGACCAAAGCGTCCTTTGGGTCATTCTTTGATGGAGAGTTGTCTCTGTTTTCCTTATTGCGTTTGGTTGTCATTGGATTAACAAGGACAACTGAAACACCTTGTTTCATTAACCAATTGGCGATATTGAACCAGTAGTGACCGGTACTTTCCATTCCCACAACGACGTCATTCAAGTTGTGCATTTTCTGTAATTTACGAATGCTGCTTATTAAATGCTCAAAGCCCGCATGGTCGTTCGAAAACATAATTGGGCGATTGGTGAGGACAATACCTCGAAAGTTAATAGCTTGAGCAGCATGTTTCTCCTTGGCAATGTCGATGCCTATGACAAGGGTGGAAGTAGAAATACGTTCTACACGTTGATTTTGAGCTTTAATTAATCTAGACTTCATAATAACGCCTCCTAAGGTGAGTTCTGAGGGCTGCAACCCAGTACATACTCATCCTAGCGGGGCGTTCGTTTTTCTGCAAATTGAATCTACTAACACCTACAGGAATGTTAACGGGCAGTATAGCGGAGCAATGATGTAAAGGTTTTTTCCTTAATACTAGAGAATATTACCTCAGAGGTGATTATGTTGAAATTTAAATTAGACTTGGAATATACACCTAGATCTCCAAAGCATGGACTTCCTTTTACTGAATCCAGCCATTTACGATCAGCTTCATCGTATGAATTTAATACTAAGGAAATAGGAATAGCTTTAGTTGACCTATGGAATTTTGGTTGGGATGATGGTCCTCTTGTTACATCCCTTGGATGGGAATTAAGTACGGAAAGAGGGGTATCACATGCATTAAGGAAGAAGGAGATCATAACAAATCGAATTGCTCCCGCGATTAGTGAACTGAGACAATTAGGAGTTCAAATATTTCATTGCAATCATGCTCCATTCTTGAACAGTTTTCCACAATGGCTTAATTCAACAACAGAAGAAGAACGTAGGAAACTTGAATCCCCAGGAAACCAGTACGTCGATGTTAAGGAATCAAATAATGTTTTCCCAGAAAAAGAGTGGCAACAAGAATGGAGTTTAAAGCATTCAAATGATGTGTACCATTTAGATTGGTCTAATCTGCAAATCGAAACGTATTCCCAAATACAGATTCCTCAGGTAGTACAACCCCAAGAGCGAGATTTGTTAGTTTATTCAAAAGAACAATTTCATCGAATTCTTACTGAACATAATATTCGTGTCCTTTTCTATATGGGATTTGAGACAGACGAATGTATTACTCATAGTGATTATGGAATTATTAATATGCGCTCTTACGGGTATATGACAAATATTGTCCGCGATTGTACAACTACATATGAATCCGCTGAAACAGTTGAAGGATTATGGAGAACGAAGGTCGCTATTGAACAGATAGAGAAGAGATGGGGATATTCCATAAATGCGTACGATTTACTACGAGGGATTAAAAGTTCAGATCGTTGAATGCTAACGGGCACTTTAGCGTAGCACGACTTTAAAAAAAGTCCTTATTCGTTCATGATTCGGTTTTACCGTAAATTACTTTACAACTTATCAGAAGAATGCTGGAGTTGAGTGAAACAGGATTTTACATCACCTCATGTCGAAGAAGAGAAGAAGCAAACTACTTCGCTGAAAGGAGCCATTGCGGCATGATTGTGATCCCTGATACTTTTATTGAAAGAATGCACGAACTCTACGGTAAGCAAGGCGTAGCATGGTCGGAGGCGTTGCCTGGGTTGATTACCGACTGTGCAAACCGATTCAACTTTACCCCGGAAGCTCCATTCTCCAATTTATCCTATAACTTCGTTCTCCGCGCAAAGCTCAGCAACGGGAAGCGAGCAGTCCTAAAATCATCTTTCATGAAGGACGAGCTTTCTAGGGAAGTTAGTATGCTTCGTGCGTATGAGGACCGGGGATTGATCCATGTGCTAGATGCAGACGAGGAGTGGGGCGTTGCCCTGCTTGAGGGTGCCGATCCTGGCACACCGTTGTCGACAATTGAGGATGATGCCCGTGCGACGGATATCTTCTGCGAAGTATTTCGCCGCCTTCACCTACCTGCACCAACCGGTAGTCTGTACCCGTCCATGAGGCAGCACTTCGCGGCAATCGAGCGATACCGCGAGAGATTCAACGATGTGAACATTGCCGCGCCACTGCCTGAGAGCTGGGTGGAAAATGCCGAAGAATGTCTGACGTATCTCATTACGACTACGAATGAGAATCACCTACTGCATGGCGATCTGCATCATGAGAACATCCTTCGTCAAGGCGAAGAGAAATGGGCTGTCATTGATCCCAAAGGCATCATCGGTGACATCCATTTTGATACCATTCAGTACCTGCTTAACTACGAGGATCGAGGCGGTGATTGCGAGCAGGTGCTGCGATGCCGGATTGCGATTATGGCCGATCGCCTCGGCTTGGACCCTCGCCGAATCGCGATGTGGGGTGTGGCACGAGGCGTGCTTGAGGCGTGCTGGACGATTGAAAACGGAGGGAAGGATTGGCACAAAGGCATCCAATTGACGGAGCGCTTCGCCCAATGCCTGGATTGAGGTCTATCTAAAAAGTAAGCCAGAGTCGTCGATCAATTTCTAACGATAGTTAGAACACATGGATGAGCAGGTGCTGTGGTGGCCTTTTTAAAAAAAGAATATGTTACGCGTAAACGCTGGATGGACCGCATTAACGGTGTAACAACCAAGTATTTGCAAAATTTTAGATAGCAAGGATTATAAAAACACGACGTGGGATAAGAAAAAGATGTTAGTCTCATCTTGTATGTTTCCTCTGAACGAGACAAACATCAATCTTCGTCAAACGTTTTTTTCTTCTTAGCCAAGCGAGTTTGCTAAAGGTAACTAAGTTTGAGGAAGGTGGTAGGTTGCATAGAAGGGTAAGGGCAAAAATTAAATGGGTACCAACTGAACAAGGTGGTAAAAAGCGATTTCCAATTAAAGAATATTCAACCGCTTCTCATTTTCTTGACGATGACCCTAATCAAGGTTGGAGTGTCATCTTGAAAATTGAATTAAATATGGATAATTATGTGTCGATTTGCGATTTTAGCTTCCTTTTTCCCGAAAGGGCACCCCAAACAATAATCTACGTCGGTAGCAAGTTTGAATTATTCGAATCTAGAAAAGTTGCAGATGGAGAAATAATAGAAGTATCTGAGTAGAAATGACCACTTTTTTTAAGGGTGGTCTTTCTTCATTTGAAAATCAACAATGAAAATTAACATAGCCTTTTTTAAACTAACGGGCAGAATAACGTATTAACTTCTAGGAGCCCAAAGCATAATGGAGACTCCTACAATACAAACAGCGGCTCCGATCCCATCGTACACATCGGGTGTTTTTTTATCGACCAACCATCCCCACAACACAGCAAGAATAACGAATACTCCCCCGTATGCTGCATAGACTCGTCCAAATGCTGGGAAGCTCTGTAGCGTTGGGATGATCCCGTACAGGATGAGAAATACGCCCCCTACAATTCCATACCATAGTGGCTTGGATTCGCGTAGCCATAACCAAACAAGATAACCTCCACCAATTTCGGCAAGTCCTGCAACGATGAAAATTAAGATAGTTAACAACAAATTAGATTTCTCCTTTCACTATGAACAAGTACCGGTGGTTTTTATTTTATCAAAACATTCGGACCAGGTTAGGCATTTACAGTTCAATCCATCATCTAAAATTTGGATCATGGAGTTAATTTGTTTCTTTTTCTCTTCCAGCTGCGCTCGTTTTTCTCGCGCCATATCCTCCCATCGCTCTGATGGTGGGAGCGTTTCGAAACCTTCGAGCAGCACGCCGATTTCTTGCATCGTAAAGCCGGTTTGCTGCGCTATTTTAATGAATGTGATTCGCTCAATTAGATTTTCGGCATAGCGGCGTTGACCGTTTATTCGTTCCGGCGCCGGCAATAATCCAATAGATTCATAATAACGAAGCGTAGACGCGTTTATATCGGCTTTGGCTGCTAACTTTCCGATGCTAAGACTTGGCAAAGGAATTTACCTCCCCATTGACTTAAAGTTAACTTTAAGTTTTATAATGAAAGTATAGTCGAAATGAGGTGGTGGAGTAAATGAAAAAAAAGGAATGGCTAGCGGGGCTTGGTGTTCTTGGAGCGTGCGCGTTATGTTGTGCAATACCTTTGCTAGGCGGCGCGGCAGTTCTTGGCATAACTTCTTTCTTTTTAAATCCAGTGGTGATTCTGATATTGGCTCTTGTTCTTATTACTGTTGCAGTCGTTGTTTATCAGCGCCGAAAGGCAAATGGAACATCGTGTATGAAACCAGGCTGCAACTGCACTTCTTGTGCAAGTGGAAGGAGCTAAGCGTATGAAAAAAGAAATACCGGTTGCTTGCTGCCCTACCGTTTTCACGAAAGAAGAACGTATAGATTACAAAGACACTTGGCGCGAATTAGAAAAAAGCAGGCTTGGGGTTGCGGAGTTTGAGTCAGGGTTTGAATATCAATTTTCTGGTAATTCGGATACGCTGCGTCTGTTGTATGATTGGATTAGTTTGGAGCGAAAATGCTGTCCGTTTTTAACGTTCACGGTTAGCGCAAGTCACGAAAACGAACCGATTTTGTTACAGCTAACGGGAAATGCCGAAACAAAAGCTTTCTTACGTAATGAGCTCAACGATAAAATTCAGATGATCACAGCGTAGGGCGAAAATAATGTAGTTTAGACTTGTTTCTAAAAAAAAAAATAAAAAGCATTAAGCTAACGGATAACGATAGTTTCACCCCTGAAGGGCTGCTACTTGGCAGCCCTTCGCTCAACTAAGGGCAGGTTAACGCAACTGGAGTATGGTAAAATAGCAATAAAAATTGTGGAGGATCAGTATGCAGAAAGTGATTCCTGCATTTCGTATCACGGACTATATTTTCCTGTTTTTGCTCAAATATCCAGAGACGAAATGACGATTTATTTGACTGAACATACGGGCGACTGCCAAGTTGGTGGATTGATTCACTTTTTTGTTCCAAATCTCGATACCTGGTATAGCGAGTTAAAGGGCAAAATAAATGCCCATATTATTGAGGCTCCAAGCGAGGATCTTGAAGGTCTTCGCATGATGACAGTCTTAGATCCTGACAGAAATCAATTGCGCATTTGTACTCAGTTGGAGGTATGAGGGGAGATAAACTTATGGATTGTTGTACACCAGCTAATAGTGCCGTAACTGCCAAAACAGAGTGCCCTTCCTGCGGTGAGAAGGGCAAGAACGTGCAACTCATAACGCTGAAGTCCCTTCTTAAAGCATCGGCTTTAGAAGCTATTGAGCCGGAGAACTCTTACGTTTTTTGTTCTAACCCTGTTTGTTCCATCGTCTACTTTAGCGGTAACGATGCGCAAACGTTTGTGGAGAACGACCTAAAGGTGCCAGTGTTCCAAAAAAACAAGGGCGCAGATGTGCCTGTGTGTTACTGCTTTGACTGGACGAGGGAGCGGCTTCTTCAAGCCGTCGGTACCGACCAAAAACCAGCTGACCAAATCAAAGCTCATGTTCAAGCGGGGCGATGTGGGTGCGAGGTAAACAACCCTCAAGGGGCTTGTTGCTTAGGAAATGTGAACTCTTTTGTACGAGGTCTCAAAGAGGAGTAAGCATAAGTGTGTGATTCAACTAACGGGGAACGATAGTAGAATGAAGCAGATTGCAGCAACAGTCTGCTTATTAATTGAAGTAACGGGCAGTATAGCGGAATATACATAATAGTTTAGAATACTGTCGAGGGGGATTTGAAATGGGTAAAGAACTAGATGAAATAATTGTTAAATCCTTTTTTATTAAAACAATTCAACAAAGAGTTTTGTTTGAGTTATCTTCACCGAAAAAACGCCTTGATGCTATACAAAGATTGAATCACAATTATTCAGTTACTCTCCGCAAGGAATTTATGATTGAAATTCCTAGACCTAATTCTAACCTTGAAAAGATAGCAGAAATATTGAAAATGCACGGTGCTGGAGAATTCAGTTACTCAATATCATGGAGTGAAGAAATTGATGGAAAAGAATTACCCTTATTAACAGCATTAGAAAAAGCCGTCGGATTCGGAATGCCGTCAATCGTATCGTGTATTCCAGGAAAGCTGGCTTATTTTGAAGCGGAACAAGATTATGGTGCTCCACCAAGATTTTTATTAAAAAGATAAAGGTCGTATTGAACTAACGGGTACGATAGCACCATGAAAACAGGCTGCCAGCATCATAGGGAGCATGTTCAGCTAAAATGAGCAAAATAGTTGAATAAAAAGAAAAAAAGTTAATAAGGTTGGAGGAGGTGAAAGGGTTATCAGTTATCCTCGTTCAGGATTAAGAGTAAGATGTGATCAAGAGGTAAACCCTCGAGTCAGGAATGCTTGCAAAAACTTTGCCTTATGGCTCCGCTTAAATGTTGAATTTCCAATCAGAGTGGTTGTATATATTAAGAAGGATTATCAAATAAAAACCTATCAAACAAAGGAATTGGTAAGCGCTTCATTTCTCTGTCCCGATGACAAGGACCTTGAGCCTTACATTAGGGTTGCATCAGGAGACTATGAAGAATTAATATCTGAACGTGGTGAAGAGAATGCCATCGCTGCTATATTAACCAGCATAGGTCATGAAATTATTCATTATCGGCAGTGGATTGATGATAGAGAATTTAGCGAAGATGAAGCAGAGGAAGAAGGTGGAAAATTGGTAGACCATTATTATGAATGGACAGAATAATTTTAAGTACGAGAATGAAAAAGTGGTGTATTTATACGTAATAAAATATGGTAGTGGAATCAAGAATGATTGGTATCCATACCCGAGGCTGACCTCGTCCATATGGAGATCATTGTTAAGCTTACGGGTAACGATAGCACCATGCACTAGGCTGCCGGCCTACCGGCAGCCTTTATTGAAGTAACTGGCAGGTGACCGAGGTGCGGTCACTTTAACCGACGCCATATTTGGCGAGATACAGCGGATACGAATGAAGATGAACGGCCCTGGCCTTGCGCTGAGCCTCCTCCCGATGCTCCGGCACCTGCTCTGCCTCCACATAATCAGCCAGGACGTCGATGACGTCGTCAAGCAGCTTCGCCCGAAAATACAGTTCCAACCGTTCGACGGCCGCAGCCCCTGCTCCTGCCAGCACCTTCTCTCTCCATATCGGCCATGACGGATCATGCGTTAGTGGCCAAAGCAGTACCGAGTAGTCCATTGCCGCATCGCCCTGGCCGGATAGGTCGTCCCAGTCGATGATCCGGAAGCCGTCCCTGCCGCATGTTAGTACGTTGTTGTTGTTCAGGTCGTTATGAACAACATCGCCCGCCGGGAGTAGAAATGCAGGTGTCTGCAGGACTGTTTCCCTCAGCCTCCCGACCTCTTCCCCGAACCACGAAATCGTCTCGTCCGACACGAAATCCCTGAGCAGATCGCGCGACCCTCGGATTCCGTCGAGATCATCCGTAAACCGGGAAATATACTCGTCCTCGAATGCTTCCGCATAAGTGCGCGTCTCAGCCTTAGGCAGCATTCCGCGAAGACAATCGTCGCTATGGAGCTTAACGACGGTCGCCATGACACCCGTCAGTGCGACCTCTGGATTCCTCGCTTCCGAAAGCGGGGTCGCATCCTCGATATATTCGAACACTAGGCCGTAGGGATATCCCGGCACGATCTCACGGTCAATCGCATGGACCAGCCTGGGCGCGGTGTAGTGCTCGGCCAGATAATTGCTGACGCCCGCCCACTGCCGCAGTCGCGCGGCTTTGCTAGGTGGAGCCAGCTTGACGTGAAGCTGCGTGCGGTCGTCCGTCAGACGGAAAGACAAGTTGCCGAAGCCCCCAGGGTTATATATATATGACGCCCGGATCTTATTCGGGACTAAGCCAATCGCATCGGCGTTCGCCGATGCCCACTCCGTAATCATTCGTTCTGCTAGTCGTACCTGCATATCTACACCCTGCCTTCTCACCATATTTCGGTCTATACCGGATATTTTAGCATGGAACCGATCATTGATGCAGGTAAAGGACAGTTTTAAATCGAATCGAAATATTCATTTATTTGTTATATGAAGGGAATCGCATTTACTTAACCTATATCCAGAAAAGTAGTAAACTGGATTAATGAGGAAGGGGGAGGGCTTTGCATACGAACCCAAAGCTGAGGCTGGGCAGTAAGCTCCTATGGCCGATTGTTGTGCTGTTGATTACGGCAAGCTGGGTCGGTAATGTATGGTATTTCCAATCCATGCAGCTGGAGAAACCGATCTTTTTGAAGCATTATATGATAGTAAACGGCAATCAGAGTGATTGGATCGAATTGACCTATTTGGAGAACAAAATGAAAGGCAGGAAGGTGACGGGGATCCAGCTGGAGGAGCTGCCGATGCTCCGATTTCGAATCGATCCGCATCCGAATTCTTACAGACATCAAGTGCTCGGGAAGGCTTATGGAGAATGGAGAACCGAGGAAGCCGGGCAAATGGAGAAGTTACCGGTCACGATCAAAGAAGCCATGGTATATTATAGCGAAGGGCAGCCCGAAAAGGTGCCGATCGGGGAAATCAACGTATTGTGGGAGCAGAAGGAGAGCTTGCTGGAAACGTCGTCAAGCAGAGGTTCCTCAGACGGTACTGGCCAATACAGCGTAACCGTCAAGCAGCCTCTTACCTTGGAACAAGTCGATTATAGCTTCAGCGACAGGCTTAGCTCTGTGTTCGAGCTGACAATGGCCGGCAGGGATAGACCGATTCCACAGTTGCCAATCCGGCTGGCCGCCGGGGACCCGCTGACGTTTAACTACAAATGGACCATACCGGAGAATACACCGGCAGCCTTCGAGGTGTATAAAGCGTACATATTTCTTACCTTCAAGACTGAAGACGGAAAAACGGTATACGACCGGCTTCCTATCAATTTCAATCTTTACCTGTACGAGAAGCAAATCAAGCGGCTGGTCCGCTCCGGAGGTGAGCTGTCATGAACCCTTCCATGCGAAGCGCATTAAGGAGGCTCGGCTGGGGTCTTGTATTTCCGCTCGTTGATCTTCATTTGGGATCCTTCGATGTTCTCCCGGATATAATCGGATATATTATGATCCTTATAGCTTTAGGCCAGCTCGGAGCCGGGGATGGCGGCTTCAAACAGGCACGCTGGCTCGCAGCTGTCCTTATCTTCTTATCTTTGCCGCAGCTCATGGTCAAAACGAGCATTGACATCAACCAGTTAACCGCAGCGCCGCTTGGAATGCATATTTACGTGCAAGGAACGGCCATTCTGCATGCTCTGCTCGCCTATCTGATTTTTCAAGGGCTGTATACGGTCGCAAGACCGATAGCCCCGCCGGAGCTGCTGGATGCCATTGTTAACAGGCAGAAACTCTACATGGCTGTCTTTGCTTCACAGCTTATCTTTTATCCGTTTCTGTTGAATTTGGATGAAAGTTGGGCGAACATGCTCCTTCTCATCGGGATATTCATTTTTGTCGCGGAGCTGCTGCTAATCCGGCTGCCGTTTCGTTTATCGCAAATAAGAAACACGCCTATAGATTATGGTGATAATCCGGGTACGTCACCGCTATAATGCTGCAAATGCTCTATTTATTAAGCCAGCAGGCAGGATAGTTGGATCAACAATATTTATCGAACGAACGAGAAGTCGGAGCGAAATTGCTATTGCAACTTGTTTTTTTTGCGAATGGTGCCAATAATCCACAATAATAATGGAATGCCTACGAGAGTTACAGGAAATATCACCGCAAGCCAAAACCTCGCAGGAGAGATAGCTCGCTTTGAACAGAAATGTTGGAAAACGTGAAAAAATAGCGGTACAGGGGACTATTCCTGTACCGCTATTTTTCTATTCTGGTCTATGGTTGCTTGCTTAAGTAGATTATGGGCAAGCGAAAGCCACCCGACCTCTAGGCTTACTTTTGGCAAGCCGCGAAGCAGAAACCGCCGGAATCCCCGGTTATTCTTTATCTGCCCGAATACACTTTCGGGTTCAATCATTCGTCTCACCGACAGCGCATAACCTTCCTCGCTGCACAGCTTTTCCCTCACCTGCTGCTTGTAGCGCATATATCTCAGACTGACTCGAACCTCTCGGTCGCCTTGCGCCTTCGTACAAGCGGGTTTGAGGGGACACCCTTCACAGCTCACGCTGAGGTAATGACGATGTCTGATTTCAAATTCACTTTCCGTCGTATCTTTACTTTCATAGCGAAAGACAAGTTTCTGTCCATTTGCGCATGTCCACGTATCTTCTTCCTCGTCGTAATGCCAATTGTCGAGCTTAGACGGTTTCCAATGTCTCTTTCATTCGCTCAGAACGTAACCGATTGATGGTACGGAAGTCTGGTCGTTGCCGACCTGTAATCCACATAAACATAATATTTTCACGAACGGCCTTAGCGATTTGACGGGAGGAGTAGATCCGCTGGGTGTAGGCATAAATGATGACTTTCGTTAACATTTTCGGGTGATAGCTGTCTCGGCCGCCGCCGGGATAAGCGTCGGCAAAGATGTGATCGCTCAGACGGTTCACGGCAGCGTTCACGACACGAACGAGGTGATTTTCGGGAATATCTTCCGCCAAATCCATTGGCAGGGTAAGTTGGTCCATGGTATATTGAATGTACATAGAAACCTTCCTTTCGAAGATGGTTGGGTGGTACCTCCATTTTACCAAAGGTTGGTTTCTTTGTTTTTTACAGATTTTAAACATTGAAGAGGGTGCCTCTAAAGCCTATGGCTTTTGGGGCACCCTCTTTTTTGTGTTCCATTTCCTAATGGATTAATGCGGTATGGGCTAACTTGATTAACCGAATGAAGATAAATGCAAATCATTACGATGAAAATCCAATCATCGTTATATAGTTTACACTTTTGAATCCCCTTACAATGAATAGTATAAGGAGGGACGCGACATCATGTTAGCAAGCCTATACAAATATCGTTGGCAATATGTAATGATTTTTCCGGCCGTTTTACTTTTGTTTTTATTCAATTATATTCCTATGGCAGGCATCCAAATCGCATTTCGAGATTTTCAGATCGGGTCATCGATTTGGGACAGTACTTGGGTAGGGTTGGAGAACTTTTCATTTTTACAGGAATCGCAATTTTGGATCGTCGTTAAGAACACGCTGTTTATTTCAGTATTGAAATTTATATTCGGTTTTCCAGCGCCTATAATACTGGCCATAATGATTAATGAATTGGTTCATTCTGGCTTCAAAAGGTTCGTACAGTCCGTGAGCTATTTGCCGCATTTCTTCTCTTGGATTGTTGTAGCTTACATTTTGCAATCATTTCTAACGCTGGATGGCGGTTTGGCTAACGACATGATTACCAAAATGGGCGGAGAGCCAATATTTTTCCTTGGATCAGAGGCGTGGTTCCGGCCTATGGTTATTTCTAGCGGTCTGTGGAAAGAAGTAGGCTGGAATACGATTTTGTATCTTGCAGCCATTTCGGCTATTGATCCGCAGTTGTATGAAGCAGCTAAAGTGGAAGGCGCGGGGAAGTGGGCTCAGATTCGGCATGTCACGCTGCCTGGCATTATGCCTACAGTATCTATTGTCCTTATCCTCAGCATCCCGAGTTTAATCGCTGTAGGCATGGATCAGATTTATCCGCTTATGAATCCGGCGAATATGCAAGTGGCGGATGTTCTGGATACATATGTTCTTCGAAGCGGGCTTCAACAGGGGTATTTTGGAATGGCTACCGCAATTGGACTGCTCTCTTCACTTATTAGCCTTGTTCTAGTCGTACTCACAAACCAGGTATCCAGAAAACTGAATGGCGAGGGGTTATGGTAATTGAAGAAACGTTCGACTGGGGAAATAATCTCCCAAAGCATCCTTGTCTTTTTAATGCTGCTGCTTTGCTTATCCGTGCTCTATCCGTTCGCCTACATGCTGTCTATTTCGTTAAACGAGGGAACAGATGCAGCGAAGGGCGGGGTATATTTATGGCCTAGAGCGTTTACGTTTATAAATTATGAAATCGTGCTGGGGAATGAAGTGATTCAGCATGCTTATCTTATAACGATTGCACGGACAGTTCTCGGCACGATAGCTGGACTTCTAGTCACGTTAATGGTTGCTTTCGGCCTATCTTATCAACGGGTTCCGTTTCGGAAGTCGATTCTCAGCTATATTCTCATCACCATGCTCTTTAACGGCGGACTTGTACCACTATATATTCAGTTATATAACATGGGTCTGATTAATAATTTTTTGGTCTATATTATACCGGGCTTATTCTCTGCGTGGAATATGTTCGTTATGCTGAAGTTTATCCAAGGCATTCCAGAAGCGCTGATTGAGTCGGCCGAGTTGGATGGCGCAGGGCCATTCCGAATTCTCATTCAGATCATCGTTCCGTTGTCGAAGCCAATGCTGGCTGCTATTGGTTTATTCACAGCTGTCGGGCATTGGAATGATTGGTTCGCCGGAGCATTCTACGTCACCGAGCAAGATTTAATCCCTGTCCAAACTTTCCTTCAGCAGCTGCTTTCAGCACAGGATATGTCTGCCATATTAGGGTCGAATTCGAATCAGGAAGCACTTGCAAGAGGATCGCAAATGCAAAATGTGACTTTGATGTCAATCAAAATGGCAACCGTAATGGTAAGCGCGATTCCGATCCTATGTGTGTACCCATTCCTCCAGAAGTATTTTGTAAAGGGTGTACTCATCGGCTCGGTTAAAGGGTAATAGCCAACCATTTGAGGGTATTAAGATTAACCATATACCAAGGTAAATGAAACTAAAAGGGGAGAAAAAGGAATGAAGAAGGGTAAGTGGCTCAGAAATAGCGGTCTTGCAGCATTGGCGATCGTCATATTACTTACGGCTGCCGTTGGATGTTCTTCGGATTCGAATTCATCGAACAACAATACGAAGGGAGCTGCAGAAGAGAAAGACAATGGAGATGCAGCAAAGGGTTCGGAAAAGTTTAATTTGTGGTTAGGATGGTCCGCAACAATCAACAATGATAGCCTTGTTCAAAAATATTGGAAAGAAGAAGAACCGGGCATCGAAGTAGAACTTGAAGCTACGCAGGGCGACGCGGTAACCGCTCTAAACCTGAAGCTGAATACTGGCGGATTTAAAGATGCAGCCGTATTTGGCCGCAGCGAAATCGTTAAAGCAGCCATGATCCGATCCAAGAAGGTCATTTCGGTAGAGCAATATTTCGAAATGCCGGATAAGTATCCCAGCCTAGCAGCCATTCCAAAAGAATATTTGGAAGAGATGAAGGATGCTGATGGCCATATTTGGTCGATACCCACCTGGTTTGATCAAAATCCAGATAACCCGTGGCCGGGCTGGGCTTCGCAAACCTGGCTCGTTCGTACGGACGTGCTGGAGAAAGCAGGCATGACCGTTGCAGATTTGGCTACCTTAGAAGGCGTAGAAGCGTATCTGAAGAAAGCGGCAGAGCAAAAAGACGATTCCGGCAAGCCATTGCTGCCGCTTAGTTTCCTGATGGACCCTAACGACACAGCAAGCTGGAACGATGAAAACGCGGTTCTGAGCACGTTCGGCGTAACGACGGGCGGCGGAATCATACCGGCCGAGAAGAAAGGTGACGAGCTTGTTCTCTTGTACGACGATCCGCAGTATAAAGCTGCCTATCAATGGATGAACAAGATGTATCGTTCTAATTTGGTTGATCCCGAGGTTGTAACCGACAAGAAGGAACGTTACAAGGAGAAAAACAAAGCCGGACGGGTAGCGATGAATGTAGGGAGCTTCTTTAATGTGGACCCAACCCTGTGGGAACAACTGGACGGACCGACGGAGCCGGGCTGGTTCTATCAGGTCGTACCTTTCCCTAAAGTGCAAGGTGTGGATAAGCTTGGAGCGAATACCGTAATTAATCCTTATCCCGGTTATGATGTATACATCAGTAAGGACTCCAAAAATATTGAATCGATTATGAAGTTTCTAGACTACACCTTGAAGCCGAATGCGGAACAACAAAATGTCATTAATGAAGGCCCGGAAGGCAAGTTCTGGGGTTGGATTGACCAGCCGCTCGGACAATGGAAATACATTGACGCAGAGTACGAAAAAGCACGAAATTCGGGAGAGCCTGCACAAAAAGCAAAAGTAACGCCTGAATTATATATGATTTCTTCCTATAATAATGACTGGTATCCATGGTGGAACTACGGCCAAAGCAACAAGGCTGGAAGCAAGAAAACGGCAGAATTCACCGAAGCGGTTGGCCAAATGGGCGGCGTGCGCAGTACGGAACCCCATGATCTCGTGAAGGCTAAAGCAGGCGGTCTGCTGGAGAAATACTTGCCTGAGCTTGAAAATATCCGTAAGGAATACCGCGCGAAGCTCATCATGTCCACGAGCGACGAGCAGTTCGAATCCACTTGGCAGGCATTCCGCGATGCGCTGGAAAAACGAAGCCACTGGAGCGAAGTGAAGCAAGAATGGTTTGAGCAATATGATGCATTAATCAAAGAATAAGGCGAATGATAACTGCCGAAGGAGCAACCGCTGCAATGCGGTTGCTCCCTTTTCCATTGCGCGTATAATGAGTAGAATGATGGGAAGGAGGGGATTATATTGCGCTTACGCCGCAGATTTGAACGTATCGTTATCCGTTTTACAAGCAGCATGAACCTCCGACGAAAGGTATTGATTCTTTACGTCGCCATTATTTTTATTCCTACGATACTGCTTGGAGTTGCTGCTGGTTATCTTGCATTGGAAAGCTTCCGCGCGAATTATTTGGTTACGATTAATGAAGCAATGCGCCAAACGGTGCAAAATATAGAATTTCGCAAACAGAGCTACGATGTGCTTGCTATAAGGACGGCTACAGACGGAGAACTTATTTCAAGGTTAAGTCGGGATTATTCGAATATGTTCGAGCAATTAAATACGGTAGAGTATGTTGACCGCTCTTTCGTATTCACGAGTAAATATTTGCCGGGCATTGACGATTTTCGAATCTATCATACCAATCCAATGCTTGTACAGGACGGACGGCTGCTTTGGAAATCTGAAGAGCGTATGTTACTGCCGGGTTTGAGCGAAACGGAATGGTTTACGAAAGCAAAGCAGGCCGCCCGTTCGTTAAGCTGGAGCAACGTTAATAAAGACAAACTCGTCATTTCTCATAAAATCAGTGCTCCTTCAGGCCACTTACTAGGGATCATATATATGCCGCTCGATTATAAGACGGTTTTTGGAAAGTTATTTGACCGTCCATTCAGCGGTTCCGGCGAATTATCGATCATTGACGAGAGCGGGAATATTATCGTTTCTTCTGATCCTAAGAAAATCGGTTTGACGGTTCAAACCACTTCTTTATCGGAGAATTATGAAGAGGCAAGCGTAACCGGCGGTCTTATGGTAAATGGAAATCTGTTTATGGTGAAACCCATTGATTCGAAATGGCAGGTTGCCGCGGTGATTCATATGGATCAGTTGGAAAAGCAGTCCAAGACGATTTTATATGGCATCATTTTAGTTGTTTTCTTTTTTCTATTATTTTCAACCTTTTTGATGATGACCGTTCTCAAAAACGTTGTCTGGCGAATTCGTAAGCTCGGCACTCGAATGTATGATGTAAGTCAAGGCCAGTTCGATGTTAGCATAAGGAATACGGAAAAGGATGAACTAGGCGAGCTCGAAATCTTATTTAATTCGATGTCCGGCCGCTTAGGCAAGCTTGTTGAGGATATTACGCAAGCGAATCTCAAGGAACGTGAGCAATCATTCAAAGCTTTGCAGGCGCAAATCAATCCGCATTTCATTTACAATTCGTTAAGCTTGCTTAGATGGCGGGCGCTCGATTTACAGGATGAGACGCAGCTTAAGACGATTGATGCTTTAACCGCTTTTTACCGATTGGCTTTAGATAACAAAATTAATGTGACGCATATTCAGGGCGAACTTGAGCATGTAAAGGCGTACCTGGATATTCAGGAGATGCGCTATCCAGGAAGAGTAAGAATGGAGTGGAATATCGATCAGGAATTACTGAATCTATATACGATTAAGCTGCTTCTGCAGCCCATCGTGGAAAACTGTTATTTGCATGGCAACATTACGGGCAGGAAAGATGCCGTCATTCGAATATCTGTTGAAATGAAACACGGGAACGTTCGGCTCGAAGTCTACGACAACGGCAGAGGCATTTCAGAAGAGGTGCTGGAACAAATACGATCAGGAAAGCGGGTAGGGAACGGAAACGGGTTTGGCACTGCGAATATCCGGGAGCGGCTTCAGCTGTACTTTGAGGATCGACATGAATTTACAATTGAGAGCAAAGAAAATGAATGGACGGCGGTTAGTATCAGTATCCCGGCATGTGTACAAAGGCCACAGATCAGGAAGGATGTGTGACGTTGTTAAAAGCATTAATCGTTGATGATGAACCCTCTCATATTCAAGGGCTGGTTCGTTATATTAAATGGGAAGAGCTCGGATACGATGTTCCTTCCACGGCAGAGTCGGGACAAGAGGCACTGGATTTAATGGATAAATTCGAGTTCGACGTGCTTATTTCTGATGTTTCAATGCCAGTAATGACCGGGATTGATCTTGTTGCTGAGTGCAAAGCAACTCGTCCTCAGCTTCAGGTTCTTATGATCAGCGGTTATAACGAATTTGAATTTGTCCAGGAAGCGATGAATGTCGGGGCTCAAGCCTACGTACTAAAGCCTATAAAAGTAGAAGAAGTAGAAAGTAAATTAACCGGATTTCGGACGACATTAGAAAAGATGGAGCAAATGAAAAATCAAACGCTTGAGCTGCAGAAGAAAGTAACTGGCAGCCTTGACGTCGTAAGAGAGCGTTTTGTGACGGATGTAATTGAAGAAGGTGGAGTTAATCCTGAGATGCTGCATTCATGGGGACGCCTGCTTGGACTTCCATTGAACCATCAAGAAATCGGTTTAATTGTGTTCGGCTTCGATGATTACCATTCTTCAGGACAGGAAGCAAGAGAGCGTGTTGTTATTGGAGCAGGACTCTTGAAAGCGGTTAATATTGGACTTAGTGAATATAAACAAGTATTTGTTGCCAAGATCGGTGCGGATGAGGTTGCGGCGCTGCATATTGATTTAATTCCAAGTGAACGTGCTGCTATGGACAAGCAGCTGACATTCGTGCAAAGCGTCATGCAGGAGCAGTACGGGACAACGGTCACCATCGGCATTAGCAGGGTATGTGCATCTTGGGAAGAAATTCCGTCGCTTTACAAGGAAGCTAAATTCATGATAGCCAGATCCCGGCTGGTAGAAGACGGCCAAATCTCGCATTACGATCACCTGGATGAGACGGAGTATCAACAATTTCGACTGCGTGAAGAGGTAATACCCGAAATTATACAGCTAACAGAAACCTCATCGGATTCCCATAAGGTTGTCGCTTACGTAAACAATGTATTTGATTTACTGTTATCGCAGCCATCGATGCATTTTACCTATATCCAAGCGTTTGGCATGGCGATACTGAGTGAGCTGGCCCGCAAGCAGAAATGGAACAGCGATCTGGGCGGAGAAATGAATCTGCAAATGTGGCAAAAGCTTATCCACTGCAGAAACGAAACGCAAATCCGAGACACGGTACTCGATTACATTCACCGCTACATGGCCATTGAAACAAAGGGTGAGGCGAGCCAGCGGCATAATTTAATCGGTAAGGTTATCGAGTATATGGAGAATCACTTCCAGGAGCATGTCACCGTCAAGCAAATAGCAGGAATCTATCATTTGAATGCCAGTTACCTAAGTGTGCTTTTCAAAAAAGAAATGGGCAAAACCATCTCAGACTTTTTACAGGAAACACGGATGAATAAAGCGAAGGAGCTTCTGCGCGATCCGAGTATCAAGGTATATGAGGTATCCGAACAAGTCGGGTTCCAAACTCCTGCTTATTTTGCATATTTGTTCAAGAAGACAACGGGATATACGCCGCAAGAATTTAGAGACTATTATTAACGACAATTTGTAATCCAATAACGGAGGTTATCAGACATGATTAGGGAGTCCATTGCAGGGACGTGGAGATTTAGTTTGGATGATGCGAAGCAAGGAATTATCCAAAAATTTTTTAATAGCAAACTATCGGATGTGATTCAACTGCCGGGTACGACGGCTGAGAACAAAAAAGGCAATTATAACTCGGCACGGGAGATTGCACATCTAACGGAAACCTACCCTCTATTCGGCTATGCCTGGTATCAAAGGGAGATAGAGATAAAAGGAGAATGGACCGGTAAACAAATCCGGCTGTATATGGAGCGGACAAGAGTGTCGCAGGTCTGGATCGGCGAGGATTGGAAGGGAATTCAGAATAGTGTAAGTACCCCTCATGTTTATGAGCTAGGTCCCATGGATGCTGGAACTTATACTCTGACAGTTTTGGTCGACAACAGCGGGTTGCCTGTTAAAGGCGGACATATGACATCTCCGGATACGCAAACGAACTGGAACGGTTTGCTTGGGAGACTTGAAATTCAGGTCGCAGAGGCAGTCCGCATGGAGAACATTCAGGCCTATCCAGACGTCGCAAAAAAGTCTGTTCGACTAAAGTTTCAGTTAATTAATGATACTGCGGATTATGCGGATGCCAAAGTTACTATTTCGCAGGCGGATCATACAAAGCTAAGCGAGGCAGGAGCGTTGATTGCCGAAAAAACGATTCAGATCCGTACGATACCGGGCAATCAAAAGGTGGAGCTGGATTATGCCATGGGTGAAGATGCAGCATTATGGGATGAGTTCACGCCTATCCTGCATCATTTACAACTGACACTTGAGACGAGCACAGCCGGAACGAGATACCGGGACGATCAGACGGTTAGCTTCGGTATGCGTGAATTTGGAACCGCAGGAACGCAGTTTACGAACAATGGGCGTAAAGTTTTTTTGAGGGGAAAACACGATGCGTTAACATTTCCTTTGACGGGCTATTCACCAATGACGTTGGAAGAGTGGGTGAAGGTATTATCGGTTGCCAAGTCCTATGGTATTAACCATTACCGCTTTCATACCTGCTGCCCTCCCGAAGCCGGATTTATGGCAGCCGACCTGTTAGGCATTTATTTTGAACCGGAGCTGCCCTATTGGGGAGCGTTTCAGGATCCGGAAGATGAAGGTTACGATGAGGCGATGGCGGAATATTTGCGGAATGAAGGATTACGTATATTAGAAGACTACGGAAATCACCCTTCGTTTGCCTTGTTTACCCTTGGCAACGAACTGCATGGAAGCCGCAAAGCGATGTCCAGTCTCCTGAACGAGTATAGGGAACTAGATAATAGGCGGTTATATGCCGAAGGGGCAAACAACTATTTCTGGGCCCCGTCGTTCTCGGATGATTCTGATTTTTGGGTAACGATGCGAACAGGCCATGGAGACTCGATAGTTCGCGCTTCATTCTCCCACGCTGACTTGCCGCTAGGGCATGTACAAGCGAATTATCCGTCTACACTAACGGATTACAGGGGGAATCTGCCGGAAATTAACGTACCCACGATAAGCCATGAAATCGGACAATATCAATCCTTTCCTAATTTCCGAGAGATAGACAAGTATACTGGTGTCCTGCAAGCACGGAATTTCGAAGTGTTTAGTGAAAGGCTTCACAGCATGGGAATGGTTGATCAAGCGGATGATTTCTTCCGGGCATCCGGACAGCTCGCCGTTATTTGTTACCGCGAAGAAATCGAGGCTGCCTTGCGGACGCCGGGCTTTGGCGGTTTCCAAATGCTTGATTTGCAGGACTTCCCTGGTCAAGGCACGGCCTTAGTTGGAATCCTGGACGCATTTATGGAATCAAAGGGTTTTATTGAGCCTGAGCAATGGCGTGAGTTTTGCTCAGAGATTGTAGTGCTGGCTCGTTTCCCACGATATACGTACGCTTCAAATGAACGATTTAAAGCGCAGTTGGAGATGGCTAATTTTGGCCCAAGAGATCTTTCTGCAGTAAAGCTTGCATGGTCAATCAAACAGGGTGACCTTGTAATCGGAGCTGGGGAAACCGAATCAATGGATGTCCAGCAAGGCGTTCTCAAGATTATGGGTACGATTGAAATTGATCTGTCTGAGGCTAAGGTTCCTGGAAAGTTGTCGTTAGAGCTGAAATGGAAAGGCAATGAAATCGTAAATCATTATCCTATTTGGGTGTACCCGGAAAAGGTCGGGACGCAGCCATCGAATCACGTTTATTTGCGTCAATCGTTCGATCATGAGGTTTACAGCCTATTAGATGCTGGCGGCCGCGTACTATTGCTTCCTAAGCAGGAGGAGCTATCTTCTCACATTAAAGGTGCATTCGCTTCCGATTTCTGGTGTTATCCGATGTTCCGCTCCATTTGTGAAGGAAAACACGCTGAGCCGGCGCCTGGAACACTCGGAATCCTATGCGATGAACAGCATCCTGCTTTTCATTCGTTCCCGACTGAATTTCACAGCAATTGGCAGTGGTGGCCAATTGTCATGAATTCGCATTCCCTTATTCTTGATGATTTGCCGGAGAACTTCCGTCCTATCGTGCAAGTCATTGACAACTTTGAACGAAACCATAAGCTCGCTCTTATTTTTGAAGCTAGAGTCGGTGAGGGCAGTCTGCTTGTATGCTCAAGCGATCTCTTAGGGCAGCAGGATAAACCGGAAGTACGGCAGCTGCTTCATAGCTTGCTTAACTATGCCGCTTCAGAGGATTTCAAGCCACACGACGAGTTGAGCATAGAACAAGTCTGCAGCATCTTAGACCCTAAAGCTCAAACAAAACGGGCAGGGGCTCGTGGACAAGCAGTAATTAATCCTTCATATCCTAACTAGCGGCTCTGGAGAACGCTGCATTTGCAAATGAAAAACCGTCAGGATGGACTTCCCTGACGGTTTTGTGTATTTCAGCCTGCAAATCCACTTAATCGGATCGGTTACAAATGACAGAATATCGAAAATGAGCATTATCGATCCGTCCTTAATCCCTCGGTCGGCCTGTGGATTCCCTCACAACCAGCTTGGTAGGCAGATGCAGCTCGGTGTAGGGCTGTATCGGATCGTTTATACGCTCCATGAGCCGTTCAACTGCTTTGGCGGCGAACAGTTTTAAGTCAACATCGATCGTCGTGGATGGAGGGGTTGAAATTTGAGATAAATAGCCATTATCGAAGCTGACAATGGATACTTCTTCCGGTACTTTCATACCAAGTTGCTGCACGGAGGAGGTTATGAAAAACCCTAATCCGTCATTCACACAAAACCAGGCAGTAGGCTGGCTCTCCAAGCTTTTTGTGTATTCGTGAATAAATGTACTGTCTTCAACCGCCCGTGAGCAAACCCACATCTCCTTGACGGCCAACCCAAACGCCTGCATCGCCATCCGATATCCGTCCAACCGTTCCTGATAACTGGGCGAGAACTGGGTATCTCCTACAAAACCGATGTCCCGGTGTCCAAGTTCGACCAAATGCCTAATCGCTTCATAAGAACCAAAACGGTTATTTGTCAGAATACAGTCCACTTGCAGATCTGGATGATGATGATCGATCATTACGGCTGGAATACCTGTTCTCAATAGCATTTTCGTATATTCCGTCGTTATATGCGACAAGATAATCAAACCATCTACCGATCGGTTCTGTAGGAATGGGAATAGTTTGCGTTCAGCAATTGCAGTACGGTCGATGGATTGAATAAGCAGCTCATATCCCCGCTGTTTGGCTTCTTTCTCAATGCTTAAGTAAATTTCTCCGAAAAACCCGCGCATACTAAATGCGAAGTCGGATGCAATGAGCGCTAATGTCCCCGTTTGTTTAGATGTTTCTTGGGATCCAATAGATGTTTTCTTATTTTTTGGATAGTTATATCCCAATTCTTGCGCTTTATTCATAACTAGATTACGTGTTTCTTCACTGACGCCATCCTTGCCTGATAGTGCTTGAGAAACGGAGTTTTTGGATAGCTTGAGCTCATCGGCTATTTGCTGCATCGTTACTTTTGGTTTCATACCGTAACATCCTTTCCCGCCTCAAGGATGCAGACGGACTTTATATGATTTATTGTAACGTTACAAATTAAATAAGTAAATATAAGTTCATCTTGTAAGTAAGTATTTGCATGATATATTTGCTTGACTTTGCGTTACAAAAGGTTAATAATAAGTGACAAGACAGTTACAAATGTTGTTTAGTAATTATTTGTAATGTTATTGTAACGTTGTTTGAATAGTCAGTACCGCTTGGCAAAACAGATTTCCCCAACATCCAAGGAGGGTATTTACAAATGAAAAAGATGGTATCCACACTACTCGTTACCGTTATGGCAAGCTCCATGCTGGCAGCTTGCGCGAAAAGCAGTGATAAGCCGAACAATGACAACGCTGCCAACGTAACGACCATCGAATTTTGGGCTGCTCCGAATCCAACGCAGCAGGCGTATTGGAAAGAAATTGCCGCTGAGTACACAAAAGAGAACCCAACGGTCAAAATCAATGTGAGCCCAATTAAAGAGTCGCCAAGTTCAGAAGCGAGCATTCAGGCGGCAATCGCAGGAAAGAGCGCACCGACGATCTCAGAAAATATTAACCGCGGTTTTGCCGCTCAGTTGGCGAACAGTAAGGCACTCGTTCCACTCGAGTCGCTGCCTGGTTTCGAAGATATCGTAAAGAACCGTAATATGTCTGCAACGCTTGAACCTTGGAAGTTTGCTGACGGTCATCAATACGTACTGCCGATTTATTCGAACCCTATGCTGTTCGGCTGGCGCATTGATATTTTGAAAGAAGCGGGTATCGATACATTACCGAAAACCTACAGCGAGATGATCGATGTGGCAAAGAAGTTGAAAGCAAAGTATCCGGATAAATTCGTCTGGGCGAAGCCAGACCTTGCAGATCCAACTTTCTGGAAGCGTTGGTTCGATTTCTATATGCTGTATGATGCGGCTTCTAACGGCAACAAACTGGTAGATGGAAGTAAATTTGTCGGGGATGACAAGGCCGGAATTGAAGTGCTCACTTTCGTGGATAACCTTCGCAAAGAAAAAGGGATATTGACGCAAACCGTAACGGATCCTTTTGAGAATGGCGTAGGTGTCTTCACTGACTTAGGTCCATGGACATTCAGCATGTGGGCCGAGAAATATCCTAACATGAAAATAGATGAGACGTTTGCATTGACCATGCCGCCTGTACCGGATGGCGCGGATCCAGCTGCAAGTAAAACATTTGCCGATACGAAAGGTCTTGTGATCTTCGCCCAGGCAACAGAAGCTGAGCAGAAAGCAGCGGTTGAATTCATTAAATGGGTTTATTCCGATACGAAAAACGATGCGAAATGGTTTGAGCAAACGAAGCTGCCGCCAGCACGTGACGATTTGACGAGCAATGATTCGTTTAAATCTATTTTGGAAGCAAATCCTGAGCTGAAACCTTATGCGGAGAATGTGCCGAACGCGATTCCTCCGATGGATAATGCAAAGTATGTCGACCTGCAGACGATGATTGGTCAAGAAGCATTCAATAAAGTCGTCCGTGGCGAGATCGAACCTTCAGAAGCATGGGCGAACATGAAAAAAGCCATTGAAGGCGCCCTTCAAAAGTAGGGAGATAATAATATGGACAAAAAAAACAATCGGTTGGGTTGGTTATTTACTAGCCCATACCTTATTTATTCGCTAATTTTTTTCTTCGGACCACTTTTGTGGTCCTTCTACCTATCCTTTACAGATTGGGATCTCATCGCGCCGGAATATAATTTCATTGGCTTCGATAACTTCATTGAAGCGTTTAAATCACCAGCCGTTCATGCCTCGTTCTGGGTGACATATAAGTTTATGATGGTCTTTGTTCCGCTTGTTACGGTGCTTGCTTTGAGCGTTGCAGTTGTCGTTCACGGCTTACCGCGATTGAAAAGCCTGTTTCTGATTGGATTTTTCTTGCCTTACCTATCATCGGGTGTTGTGTCATCCCTTATCGTGAAAGGGTTGCTTTCATATACGAGCCCTATTAATACCACGCTTCGCAAGCTGGGCATCAACATCGATTGGCTCGGCACGCCCATGTCAGCATTGTCCGTCGTCGGACTAATCTTGGCATGGAAATTTACAGGTTATTATGCGTTGATTCTAACGTCGGGCTTATCGAGTATTGATAAGGAGGTTTATGAGGCGGCTGCGATAGATGGCGTAACAGATAATCAGCGCTTCTGGCGTATCACGCTTCCACTACTTTACCCGGCTTTCTATACAACACTCATTTTATCGTTCGGCGTTACGTTCGGTATTTTCACGGAAGTGTACCAGTTGACTGGGGGCGGGCCGAACTTCGGAACGAACACTTGGCAAATGGAGATTTTTAATCAAGCATTTAAAAATCTTGAAGCCGGCTATGCGTCAGCTGTGGCATTGTTAGCCTCAATAACTACCTTTATCTCGATTTTCATCATAAGAAAATTACTGGAAATGTGGGGGAAACGCAATGGTTGGGTCTAAACGCAACAAAACAAGCCGACGGGCGTTTCGTTACGGCATTGCAGTAATTTTATTGCTCGTCATGGTGTATCCGTATTTGTATATGATCTTACACTCCTTTGCAGATTGGAGCGAGGTCGACCGTAAAGTGATACCTAGTTCCTTTTCATTAAAATCATACAGTTGGCTGATTTCTGGCGGCGAAACCGGAACGCCACGACCATGGCTGAACGCATTTTTCAATAGTGTCATCGTCTCGGTCGGCTCCACGGCTTTAATGATGTTAACTGGCGTGATGGTTGCCTACGCCTTATCAAAGCTCAATTTCCGCGGCCGGGATACGATCAATAATTTCGTGCTGTTCCATATGTTTTTCCCTGCGATTATTTTGCTCATTCCGACGTTTCTCGTCGTGCAGCGCGTCGGTTTGTACGACACTTACATGGGGATGATCATACCGAAGGCGGTCAGCTTGTGGGCCATCTTTATGTACACGAATTTCTTCAAAGCGGTTCCTTCTACGTTCATCGAAGCGGCTAGGCTGGACGGAGCGAGTGATTTCAAAATTATGTACAAAGTGATGCTGCCTATGTCTCGTTCCATAACAACAATCATTTTCCTCTTCCTGCTCATGGAACGGTGGACGGAGCTGCTGTGGGACATGATTATCGTGAACAGTGACGATATGCTCACTTTAAATGTTTTGTTGTCGCAGATGTTTGGACCTTACGCTACTTATCCAGGTCCGCTGTACGCAGCATCGGTGCTGCTGACGTTACCGATAATCATTTTGTTCATTATTTTCGGTAAGAAGTTCCAGGAAGGCATGCAATTCAACTTAAAATAAGCGAGATAGGTAAAAGGAGAAAACGGTATGGATTTTATCAAAACCGATGTTAAAACATGCGATGAACTGCTTCGGTCTTATAAAACGTCGGGTGTAACGCCCCGTGATGCGCAAAAATTAATATTTAATGGAAGTGGAGTAGACGGCAAGGACGTTTACAATATTTCTGCCCCATTCTTGGATGAAGGCGTTCTGGTCATTGCAGGAAGGGTGGAATCTCGCGACAGCGAGCAGTCTGAAATTATGTTCTTCGTTGAACAGGACGGCGTCTGGATACCGCGCGAAGGGGCGCCGGTATTCCAACTGCAGGATCCGTTCTTTACCCGCATCGCTGGTGAACTCGTACTGGGAGGCGTTGAAACATTTCCGAATCCGGACATTCCTGATGCGCTGAAATGGCGGACAGTGCTCTACAAAGGCGAGCGTATCAATACATTAACAAGCTTCTTCAAAGGACCGGACGGGATGAAAGATATTCGTCTCGTAGAGCTTGCAGACTCGTCGATCGGCGTCTTTACCCGCCCGCAAGGGGAAAAGGGCGGCCGCGGCAAGATCGGCTTCGTTCGGATCGGATCATTAAATGAATTGAGCACGGACCTTATCGATGAGGCTCCTTTGCTTGAAGGACAATTCACCGACGCTGAGTGGGGCGGCGCGAACGAAGCGCACCTGCTTAAGAACGGTTTGGTCGGCGTCCTTGGGCATATTGCTTGCTTCGATGACAGCGGTGACCGTCACTACTATCCGATGGCATTTGCATTCGATCCGGCGGACGGCACGTTCTCTGATATCGAGCTGATCGCCGTACGGGACGCATTCCTGCCAGGACCTTCGAAACGCCCAGATTTGATGGATGTAGTATTCAGCGGCGGTTTAGTGCGGAATATTGAGGGCGGTACTGCAGTGCTTTACGCTGGAATAAGCGATGCTGAGGCGCAGAAGCTGACCATTGTTGATCCTTTCGTCAAATTCGAAAATTAAATGTTTGAAAAAAGGGAGTTATAGAATCCGTTATGAATGTTTATCGTTATGAAGAAAATCCGTTGATTACTCCTGCTGATGTCAAGCCACACCGTGATCAGTTCGAAGTGATTGGTGCTTTTAATGCAGGCATCGCGGCTTACGGGGATGAAGTCATCATGCTGCTTCGCGTAGCGGAGCGGCCGATTAGCCCGGATCCAAAGGTTGTGCTTGCGCCTGTGTTCAATATCGAAAAGAAGGATCTTGATCTAATCGAGCTGCGACTCGACGACGAGCGATACGACTTCTCAGATCCGCGAGTCATTCGGAATAAATCGCAGAGCGCTACTTTCGAATATTTAACATCAATTTCGTATTTGCGGATTGCCCGCAGCAAGGACGGACATCATTTTACAGTAGATGAGATGCCTTTTCTTTATCCTTCGCATAATCTGGAGACGTTCGGAATCGAAGATCCACGGATCACCCAAATTGGCGACACGTATTACATTTACTACTCAGCTGTCAGCCCAGTAGGCGTTGGTGAGTCGATGGTGTCGACGACCGACTTTGTGAATGTGACATATCATGGTATGATTTTCGGGCCGGATAACAAAGATGTTCTCATTTTCCCTGAGAAAGTGAATGGAAAATATTACGCATTACACCGTCCAACGACAAAGAGCACGGGAAATCCTGAGATGTGGATCGCGGAGTCAGACAATCTGCTGTATTGGGGAAATCACAAGCATTTGATCGGATTGCGAGCTGGAATGTGGGACGGTGGCCGTATGGGCGGCGGCTGTGTGCCGATTAAGACCGACCGCGGCTGGCTGGAGCTGTACCATGGTGCAACAGCGGAGCATCGGTACTGCATGGGCGCAGTGCTGTTAGATCTGAACGATCCGTCCAAGGTTCTCGCAAGGTCGGAAAACCCGATCCTAGAACCGGTAGCCGAGTATGAGAAAAAGGGCTTTTTCGGCGACGTCGTTTTTGCCTGTGGCGCTCTCGTTGAAGGTGATATCGTGAAGATGTACTACGGTGTCGCCGATACGTCTATGGCTGGCTGTGAACTTAGTCTTCGTGCTATTCTTGACAGCCTGGTTCCAGTCGAGTAATCCCAATAATTCAAAAACCTCCCAGACTGCGGTTCGGGAGGTTTTTTTCTATTTTAGCTAAGCCTTATAAGGTGGTAGTATAAACTATTATTCGTCGTTAAATGCTAGTATTATTCTAATTGCAATTCCTCTCTAACAATGTCCCCAATTGTTTTGCTAAAGTTTGATGCGGAATTGGCTTGTCGTTTGTAAACCACCATTCGACTACCCCTACGTAGGCCGTTGCAACAAACCTAACGGTAAGATCTTCACTTAATCCCTGATTTTTTCCTTTGGTTACATCCACCTCATCCCTAAACTCTTCGAGAAGAAAGTCGAGGAACCGATTCCGAAAATAAGGTGCTCCTTTACTCGCTAACATCATCGAGAAGAACGAATAATTGTGTTCAAAGTATTCGGTCCATATCAGTGATCCGCTTATAAAGTCCATGTCAGCTGCGGCTTCGCACCTTTCTCGGAGTTCATTGATATGGGATTCGATGAGCTTGTCCAGTAAATCGTATTTATCCATATAATGAAGATAAATTGTTCCCCGGCTGACATTTGCCCTGTCGGAAAGATCTTGGATCGTAATACCATCAAACCTTTTTTCAGCCATCAATTCAAGAACCGCTTTTTTTAACGTTTCTTGTGTTTTGAGTATTCGTCTATCCACTTTAGTCACTGGAGGTTCACCGTACTTTCTGAAAATAATAAACAATGATGAAGCATTTGTTCACTAATTAACAAATCGCTCTAAATTAGCAATTGTATGCGTTCTGTATCTGTTTATAATTATAGACAGAAGTTTAGTAATAGATCAATGTTTAATTATAGTGGGGATTAGAATAGAACTGTATTACAAGTGAGACCTAAATACAACCCATGTACAACCTGGATAGGTCAATTTTAATCTATTTCCTATTGACTTGGAGTTAACTCCAGACTGTAAACTCTTCTATGTAGCTTTATCCAACACGGCTCCAAGCACAATACTATCGGAAAACAGGAGGTGAACGGCATGTTGATGACGATTACTGAAGTAAGCGAAAAATTTGAGCTTTCACAGGATACACTCCGTTATTATGAACGCATCGGACTGATTCCTCCTGTAAACCGCAACAAAAGCGGAATCAGGAAGTATACGGAAGAAGACTGTAAGTGGGTCGATTTTATCAAATGCATGCGACAAAGTGCAGGTCTTCCGGTTGAAGTGTTGATTGAGTATGTCGGACTGTTTCAACAGGGCGATGAAACCAATGAGGCAAGAAAAGAGCTCTTAGTCGAGCAGCGTATGCAGCTCAATACCAGAATCGAAGAGATGAAGAAAACGTTGGAACGTCTGGATGATAAAATTGCTAGATATGAACAGACCCTAATGAAAAAAGAAAAAACACTAACAAGAACGGTGGATTCGGTTTGAAGGTTTGGGAACCATTCCTCGACCCGGTTTTTATTACCGCACCAAAATATGTTTCTGCAGAGGCGTACGGTTCGCTTGCTCTCGCCGCGACCAAGTAACATTTTAGTTCCCACGGTTATACCGCACACGAAGAACGAGCAACCCAGCTGCATTGCAGTTTAAGCAGGCCTGTTGATTAACCAGTTTTTGGTTTTAGGGAAAGTTTAAGACGCTCGTCAAATAGACGATCCATTCTGGCTGCAAGTGGTTCATACTAAATAACCGATCGAATTCGGCAAAAGATAACCGAGCACTCGGATGAACTACCGAATTTCCCTGGTCGAACAACAATTTAAGTAGCACGTAAACCAGTAAAGCAGTGTACAACTGACCATACACGGCATTTGGGGTTGTTCCAAATAGCTGGGGTACGTTCAGATGCTGCTTGATCCAACGAAAAAACACTTCAATCTGCCA
>NZ_JAVIFU010000063.1 GCF_031157315.1 Paenibacillus sp. LHD-38 | reverse complement strand
GACTGCAGCAGCTCGACAAACAAGCCGGGACAAAGCATCATCATGCCGGAGCCTTGACAGATTACGACGATCTTTCCATCAATTAATGCCGCTGCCACTACATCCGGCCGCTCGGTATAGCGGAATTGAGGGAAGGGAGAATAAGTAGAATCCTCAATAAGTTCTTCAACATAAGATATTTCCAGTATTTCCTTATCCTTAATGGTGCCGATCCGCCTTTTAAATTCAGCCAATGTTTCCGGATCTACGCTGCCGTCAATGTAACCGTAAACGACCTCCGTTTGACTTTCTCCTCCTCCTGTCAAGGATTCCAGTTTAAATCGAGGAGATTTAATGCGGGCCCGGATTAGACCGATATTTTTTTTCAGGTTTTCTACTGAGCTTTCCCGGGGGCCGTAAACAACCGCTTCATTGACCGGTTCGGTGATTTGTCTGCCTTGAACTTTAACGGTCTGAAAGCTCAGCACTTTATCCCATCCGTCTATGAAAATGACGAGATCTCCGTTCAGAAGTCTTACGACCACTGTATCAAAATCATCGATAAGCACCGCGGTTTGACTAGAAGCGCCATGTTTTTCAAAAAATCGCATGAAGATCTCAGGTGTAACCTCTGTTCCTTGTCCAATCTCATGGCTCACCAGATCCTGCAGCGCGGCTTTCATGTAATTAACCTTTTTTTCTTCAACTAATGTATCAAAATAGACGGAAAAAGCCTCATTCCCGAGTTCAGGACCATACCTCCACGACAGAAATACAAAGTCGTAACAATCATCGAAGTTATCCTTAATTTGCTGCTGATTAACCTCAAGAATTTTCGAAATTGGTTTTTTTTCTCCGCCGTTGTTTCCGGTCTTCTGATCAAGTAAAGTCGTACTTGTCGAAGAGTCTTTACCGCTTGTTTCCCCAAGGAACCCGCCCTGCTCCATTTGCACGCCCCACTTTATCACATTTCCAGTATTTTGTGTTTCGAACTAAACCCTTCGCTGATACAGATATCATTATTGACATGAAGGAGATTGGATAAACAAAAGAAAGGGATACGATTAGTAAACGTATCCCTTTCTGGCTTATCTGATGGAAGAGTTGACGTCTTTGAAGATAGCGAAAAATGATGATCTTAGTCCCCACTCTGGCAGAAACAATCCCAAATCATGCCCGCTAATCCTTAGCGTATGAAGTTGAAATGTTGGCTCTACCCCTTTACAGATATAGAAAATCCACTATTTAGGGTCTAAATCATAGGTAATTGGTAAAAATACACACGAGAGGGGGAGTAACACATGGAAGGATCAGATTTGGTCACCGTTTATATTGATCTACTGCAAGAGAAATGCTGTCGATTTCCTAACCAACTTTTTGTAGGTGAACAAGGAAAGAAAAACTTGGCTTATCTGACACGATATTTAATCGAAGAATATTTGAACATACCCATTGAAGACATTCCTGATCGAGTAAGTGCAGATATTCTTTGGAGACATCGTTTGCGTCCCCCTGCCACAGTACATGGATGGAATTTTATTGAGTTGGTTCAACATGCGTATCCCGGTCAATTTTACGCGTGGGAGTTCAGGCAAGTTTCCAATGGTTACTGGAAAGGGGAGAAAGGACGACAACGAGCTATCGAAGCGATCAAGTATGTGAGCGAAGAAAAATGCAGGATTCCTTATCATGAAATTCCACAGTGTATAAACTATCATTTTTTTAAGGAGCATAGAATACGTGGCAATTTTAATCTGTTTGGACAATCTCCTTATCAAGTGGTTGATGCCGTATATCCTGATCAATTCCAACCATGGGAATTTGCCAATGTACCCATGAATTGTTGGAAAAATGCTATTAACATAAAACAAATGATGGATTGTCTTCTTTTCGAAAAACTTCAATTTTCGTCATATCAAGAGGCTCATAAGGAACTAAAAAAAAGGCATTTTTCCCAATACCGACTGACAGGATTCTATCAAATGGCCTTTGATATGCGATTACTCAAGGCGAAACATTGGATTTTCGATCAAGTGAATTCAGCAGGGGAAATAAATTAGTTATGAACAGACAAAACCGTCCTCTACTCGGGAAAAAGCGACTAAGATACGGCATCGCACATTCTTATGACAGAATTCCGAGTGGCCTTTTGCTTTTCTCATCCTTTGGGATGTATGTTCTGTGCGGGGGTGTGATTGATTATCTCTACCCGCTTGGGCCGTCCCTCGGCTTTTTGGATAAATTCCCAGTCATTTGGTTTCAAAAGAAAGGACAAATATCTACAATGCAGTATTTGTTAATTAAGTTTTATTCAACTATCGAACCCGCCTGTTAATAATCTGTATTTGAATGAATCCAGATCAATATAAATGGTTATAACAAATTATGATTCTTAGAATGAGTGAGGTTTCAGCGAAAATGAAATTAACCTATTTAACTGTAGAACTAATCACTGGTTTTTTCCTTCTATTTATACTTGTAAAGGTTCTTGGCAAAAAGATTATTAACCAAATTACACCTTTTACATTTATAGCAGCTATTGTTTTAGGCGAATTATTAGGAAATGCGGTTTATGATGAAAAAGTTAGTGTTTGGTATATTTTTTACTCTATGTCCTTATGGGCATTGCTTTTGTTAACGGTCGAGATTGTAGGCCAAAAGTTTTTGGGATTACGTAAGGTCTTTGAAGGAAAACCATCTGTATTAATTCATAATGGTATTGTGAATAGAAACCAGCTAAAGAAAAATCGAATGACTATAAATCAACTTCAAAGCCTCCTTCGGCAGTCCGAAACTTTTTCAATACGCGAGGTTGCTTATTGCTATTTAGAGGCAAACGGATCTATAAGTATATTAAAAAAGTCACCTAAACAAAAAATTCAACAGGAGGATCTTAACCTTCCAGAAAAAACCGTCTACATTCCAGTAACACTTATAAGAGACGGAGAACTATTAATGGATGAATTGATTGAGCTAGGTCGAAATGAGGAATGGTTGTTGCTTCAACTTCAAGCTCATGGAGTAGAAGATTTTCGGAATGTATTTGTCGCAGAATGGTTGAAGGGGGATGGGTTACTCGTCCAAACTTTTGACCAAGTTTCTGCTAAAAGAAACCAATCGATCGCTAAGCATTGAAGTAACACTTTTTAGCCAAAGAATGTCACTATTAGGGGTCACTTCGTGAAAAGAAAAAAATTGTATGTTAGCAGCATTCCTGTTAGATTGAAGCGATGAAAGCGTCAGATAAATCATGAATCGATCCTGGGGTCCTACCAACAAACCGCGTTTATCTATACTAGCAAATTCTATACTATTCATAGTACGCAATGTAGGGAAAACCATCGAAAATTGTACTTTGTTGACGAGATAACTTAACTCTGTAAACAATGTATTCAACGAAGTGGTGTCTTTACAATGAGCAGGCATCGGATAACCTTGCAAGGTAAACCGTGCCCTAGGGGCATCGGCACACGTGTTTAGAATCTGATGCCGCGAGACTCATTGTCAAGACGAATACGTTGTTTACATATCAACATTGAATGAACCGTTGAAAATTAAGGATTTTACTGTTGCGAGTTAAGATAACGTTAATTTGTTGGTAGGACCCCATTTCTTAGTAGCATCAGCGAATATCACCTCATTGGATAATATACCCAATTAACAATAATGTATTTTGTTATCCTGTCCGTTAAGTAGCAAAGGCCGCCGTATAGAAAATGTCGGCAGCCTGCTGTGTCGTTATTAAGCTCTCGTCAGCAATAGGTTAGCGTTTGAAGTGATCTCCGGCTTTTCACCTGCTCCACACGGAGCGTGCGACTTTCGAGCGTGCGACTTTCGCCGCACTCCGCATACGCTCTAACTGAACGTACTGGATCATAAGTTCCTCGTTACTCAAGGATATGGGCCGCTAGATAATCCCATTATCGTTAAGCTCACACTGTGTCATCCCTTCTCTGCGAAGAGATGTTCCCACGTTCCTACCCGATCGGTGCAATACACGCTTGGAAAACAATCGTTCTTTTCAGTTAGTCTTGGGGCTGTTCCTCCACTCCCATTACAGTAGATTCATCAGTCGTGCCCCTACCCTCACAATGATAAATGTATTTCAGCTTTTGCCTTATAACAACTGCTTCGGGTGACAGCCCTTGTTGCAACATCCCACCATTTTTCAGCCGCGCGACATATCCGTTCGCATACCTTTTCTTTTTGAATGGCTCCAGCCTTCGTTCTGCTGAATCAACCTGTTCTTCACACCACATGACCTGTCAGACATGACGCATGCAGGAGTATTGGCGGGATGGTTTCGAGAAACATGGCTCCTTCATTCCCATCCTCAGTTGTAAAGTTAAGATTAAGCATTTCTAATCTCCTGCTTTTCACGCTGTTAAACGCTTATAACAGAACTTGTCGATCGGTACTCGTTAGCTGAACACTCCCAAAGCAAATATGTTGGTTTCAGCAAGTCCGATTAATGAATCTCTTTAAACGAAGTTAGATCAAATTGGAGATTTTGAAGCTGCATTAGATGCACGGCCGATAAAAGCCCCAAGAGCTCGATGCCTTTAGCCGTTAATGCAATATGAACGCTTCGTGCATCGTCCGGATTAGGACGTCGCTTGACCAGATCGGATTTTTCGCAGCGGGTTACTAAACCAACACAAGCATGGTGCGTGATCTGCAGCTTTTCGGCCACCTCGGAGATGGTTGCGTAATCACGTCCCGGATATCCTTGAATGGCAAGGATTAATTGGTGTTGTTGTGGGGTTAGACCTACCTCCCTGGCGGCATTTTCACTGAAGTGAATAAATATGCGCAGCTTATATCTAAAATCCGCCAACTGCTCATACAAGGATTTCGATAAGTTTTGATTTGGCATTTATACATGCTCCTTTTCATATTTATATCGTATTGCGATATAAATTCAAGGCCCGGTGATCCATTATTGCAGTTGACATTTAATCACATTATGCCATTGGCTATGGCGATTTGTCTTCAAAATCCTATTTAGATTTGGAGTTGAGTTTTATGAAAGTAAGTGAGATTGTGAAATCCATTTCCTTCGGATTATTGTTTGCTATTTTTGCTATTGGTCTCTTACCATTTTTAGTCGTATACAGCTTGGCTGAGATATACGGTTTAGTTGAATTTTACGAATGGGGAGGGGTACCGCCTCTCTTCGTATTACCCAGATTGAAAAAGAAAGACAAGAAAAACAAGCAAACTTTTTAATTTTAAAATTTCTACTCCCCATTCAGCTATCCTGCCCGTTCGTATTATGGGGTTACCAGAAATTACTGGTCGACCTCATTTTTGCATGGTCGTAAGATTGTGGTAGCCGGGGGTCGAACGTTTCTGCCCGTGAGACTTGGATCTCGAGAGCTATTCCGTTCATCCCCCCTACTTGTTAAACCATGATTAGGCTAGTTGGGGCAAGACCCCGAATCACATGCGATAATGTGGACGACAATAAGATTAGGGGCTTCAGGCGAATATAAAACAAGGAGTGGTTACATGAATCCTGTCATTGGACTGAATGTTTCCAAAGGAGAAAGTCATGCACAAGCATCACTGACCGAGGAATACCGCATGGGAAGATCCTTCAATTTGAGTATAATCTTGAGGGACTGGCGTCTTTCCTAAACTATGTGCAGGACCTCGAATCCATAACCGGACTACGTCCAGCAGTAGTGTTAGAAGCAATCGGACACTACCATAGCCCCGTCATTCAGTTTCAAGATGAACATCAATACCAGTACATTGTCATTAATCCGTTAATTTCACACTAGGCCAAAAAAACCAGCTTACGTAAAGTGAAAACGGATATCGCGGACGCCCTTTCAAGGAAACCACTTTTTCAAGCCATCTCATCTCGCTGGAACTGCTCATTAATCTGCTTCTACAGTACCAAGAGCACCTAGTAAAGCTCGATCAATCCATATTAAATTCTCCAGTTCTTCTGTCAACGGGGTTAATTATAAATGGGTTTAATTATAAAAGCCCGCAAGAAAATACTAGATGGTCTTCTTCGGGTACTATAGCTTTTCAATAAACCCTGCAGAGGTGGCTTCCGGCGGCCTCGTATAAATCGATAAATATCGTTTATTCCGGTGCCGCAACAGCCGTTCTAAATCTTGTTCCGTCACATCCGGGTGTTTGGCTAATTCATTAGCAAAGGTATGGCGAAGGTTATGCGGCTGCAGTGGTGAAATGTGGCGCTCTGGATCTTTCAGCTCTGCATCGTGCCATTTACCGATTTGTTCTAAGATTCGGTTAATGGAGCGAGGATACAGCTGGCCATCTGCTTTTCGAGCCGGAGTTCCTTTCGCACTCAAGAATAAAGCGAGCGTTTCCTCCGCGTGATCCATATACCTTTCAAATTCTAAATAATCGGCCAGGGCAGCCCTTGCATCGGCCGACAAGTACTCGGTTCCTTCCGTTTTTCCCTTTCCGCGTATCCGGACGATCTTTGCACTGCGAGCTGCACGTAGCTGCACAGGGTCACTAGGTTCGACTTGATCCAAATTCAGATTCACCAGTTCCTCTCGGCGAAGCCCCGTCGAAAGCAGAACGTAAACGATCGCCCGATCGCGCTGCGGGCGCGCATGCGTTTTGAGTTCCATTTTTCCTTTCATCCGGCGCCGGTCCTTTTTGAGATGAAACCGCTCGAGTCGGTCACAGATGTTTTTAAGGGTAAGAATTTGCTCGGAAGTCAGCGTGCGCGGCTTGGGATCCGGCAGCATAATCTCCCGGATCCCTTTGGTCGGATCTTCCGACAACAGATGCGGCGCTCGAACTCGAAGCCACTTCATAAACCGGGACAGTGCAGCCTGGTGATTGTTCACGGTAGCCGGCGCATAACCCTTCCCTCCCTTTTCGGGAGAATTATACAGCTGCTCGAGCCACGCCGTAACATCCCGTTTTACAACAGCCGTTACTTTTTCATATCCGTACCGTTCCCGAAAGAAGTCAATGAACCGGCTTAGCTGCAGATCAATCTTTTTTTCGACATCTCGCTTCCGGTCCCCTGATATTTCCATCCCCATGTAGCGCTCTTTCCAAAGAGTCAATCTGTCCTCCTCCGGGTCATAGACCGAAAAATTCTTCCGTGTCGTGTTTTGTCTCACTTAGCAGTCTCCTTGAACGTCTTTTTCTACCTACTATAGCACAACTTAGAGCACAGAAGGGACAATCTGTGCCGTGTTTTGGATTTCTGTTTTAAAGTTGGATTAAATCGCTTCGAGTATGATAAAATGGATAATAGTAAGACGAATAAAAAGGACGGTGTGATATGGAACATTATATTAAATTGGAAAGCGAAATTCGGACGAAGTATCAGATAACGATTCCTGAAGAAATACGCGTGAAAGCAAAATTGGCAGTTGGCGATAAACTGTTATGGCAGTATGATGAGGTTCGTGACGAGATCATTGTGATGCCAAAACCAAAATCATTCTCCGACAAACTTTGGGGACTTGGAAAAGAATTATGGATAGATGAACCCAGTGATGATTATGTTCGGAAGGAGAGAGATAATTGGTGAATGCCTCCTCCCCCTCTTCATATAAGAAAATAGCGTTGGACACAAACATTTTTATTTACGTGTTTGAGCAGCATCCTGAATTTGGTGAGAAAGCGAAGTGGCTGCTCGAACAAATTGAGGAAGGAGCCTATTCAGCCGTTGCTTCGACCATTTCATTGACCGAGATCCTTGTGAAACCGATTCGGGATGGGAACCTGGCTCTAGAGAAACAGTACAAGCTGCTTTTCGCCCACTTCCCCAATCTTTCGGTTATGCCCGTGGATAATACGGTTGCCGAACGGGCCGCCTTCCTACGAGGAAAATATGGAATGAAAACACCGGATGCGCTCATGATTGCATCCGCCATCCTAGCACAAGCGGATGTTTTTGTTACAAATGATTTACGACTGGAACAGGTAGAGGAAATACCTTGTAGAACTTTGGCTCAATTATAACTGCAAGTAAAGGCTAGCTCGTTCCTGGTCCGCACTGATCCCTCAGTCAGTCATGTGCTGGAACTGGAATCTCGTCAGTACGTCTGTAAAAAAAGGAGCAGATCGTTCGCCCACTTTCAAAAAAAGATTTATGGGCAGTCTCCGTATTGACAGTCTCAGACGTATGTATAAAACTTCCTATTTCATAAAATAGTGTATTAAATCGTTAAAGCAGATCTCCCAATGTCGGATGAAAAAACAATATCTCCTCAATGAGCAAGAACTAATAAAAAAAGTCCTCGAAAATCAAGGACTTTACTTAAGAACAAGTTCTAACTCAGCCTAATTTCAACCCATCACAAGGTAATTAGTTGGAATAATTTTGCTTAATTGTGTGCAAACCGTATGAGGCTGTCTCAGCGGCACTCCGACTTCCATAGGAGCTTTGGAACAACTCCAGAGATAAATAACCGTGGTAACCCGACGCAAGTAACAGTTCCGCGATTCTACTCGTCGGCGCTACTCCTTCCCCGGGAAACACACGCGAATCGTCCCCAATCATTTCTCGGGTCGGGATATCCGGATAATCATTGACGTGAAATAATCCGATACGTGAACCCTCGAGTTTACCCAGCGCTTCAAAGGGACTGCCTCCGGTATACATGTGAAAAGGGTCTAACAGCATCTTTGCGTTTGGGATCCCACTTCGTGACAATACCTCCTGTGCCTCTTTCAGCGTAGAGAGCTTCTTGGCCCTTCCCCAAAATTCTAGATAAGGCTCTACGCCAAGTTTATCCCCTAATTCGAACAATTCAGAAAAGTAATTTGCGAACTGTTCCAATGTCACCGCCTCAACGGAACCGATCGGCGGTGCCGCCACGGCCTTGCAACCAACCTCAGCGAGAATCTGCATCTCTTCTTTTGCTTGTTGCATTCCCATTTTGCGAACCTCGTCGTTGACGTCCGCCCACGGGAAGAAGGCAATTGCGTTCACGAGCTCGATCCTGGCTTCATCTAACTTGGAACATAAAAGATCTGTCGTCCCTCCTTGAGACAAATAAGTTTGAATGTCTTCCACCCACAGCTCGATGCCTTGATAACCAGCCTCGGAAGCAATAGTGATTTGCCGTTCAACATCGCGTGTAAATGGAAACAGGGTAGAGGCATTTAATGCTGTCTTGAACGGAAACATGGCATTATCCCTCCAATTCCTCGTTTATGGAAATTGCTTTGCCTTCCGCGCAGCTCTTCAACGCCAATTCAATGATTCGAACCGCGGTTCGCGCCTCTTCCGGTTTGACCTCCAGCTCAGAACGGCCGGCAATGTGCTCATTTACGTTTCGGTAATATCCGGCATAATTGCCTGGGAACGTCTCTACATTACCTTCTAAATGTATTCCGTCAATGGAAGTAATCAGCTTACCCCACATTTCGGATGGCTCTTTGCCCCAATCCGAGACAGTGGCAGGCGTATGTCCCGCGATCAGTGCCGACTCTTGCGGATCGGTGCCGTATTTGACATAAGAGCCGAGTGTTCCGTGAAGTGAATACCTCGGCGTCGGAATGCGGACGAACCTCGATGATTTGAGAATGACCTTCAAATGGTTAGGGTAGCGCAGCGTGACATCGAAATAATCGGGAGCAGCCCCTCCCTTTCTTTGCGTTTGAATGTCGGCTTCAATGGATTCCGGAATGCCGAATAAGCATAAAGCCTGGTCCAGGAAATGGACACCTAAGTCATACCATACGCCAGTGCCTGGACCGGCAGCATCCCGCCAGTTTCCGGATACTTCCGGATTGAACCCGTCCCAACGGAACTCGCATTCCATAAGTTTCCCGAGGCGCCCCTGACGTAGCAGCTCTTTAATCGTCAGAAAATCGCCGTCCCACCGGCGGTTATGGAAGACGCTGAGCACCTTACCCTGCCTCTTCGCTAGTGCAATCAATTCATCCGCTTCCACAGACGTCGGCGTAAAAGGCTTCTCCACAACAACGTGTTTCCCTGCCAGCAAGGCGTCTCGAGTGAATGTGAAATGGTCCGTGCTCGGAGTTGTGACCACGACCAAGTCGATGTCCGGATCTTCATACAAGGCGCGAACGTCGTCGACGACATTCACCCACGGGTACCGCTTCTTGGAGACTGTGCCTTTGCGCTCTACGACTTTGGTCAACTTCAACTCCGGCACCGAAGTAATGACCGGCGCATGTAATGTACATCCGGCGTATCCGTAACCGATCAGCCCTACGCGCAATTCCCCTACCATCTAAACAACAACCCCCATCGACTTTAGGTTTCTGAAACTTGTGGCGATGCTATCGAACGGCGGACGACGACATTCGTCCTGTTCGACAATTAACCACTCCGTCCCCGCATCGGCTGCCGCTTCGATGATCTGGGACATTGGTAAAATCCCTGCGCCAACCTCAGCGAAGAACCGCTCTTCCCCCGGCTCCATGTCCTTCACATGCAAAAGCGGGCACCGCCCCTTGAGCAGTCGCAAGTAACGGATCGGATCCTCTCCTCCCTTGGCCACCCAATACACATCCAACTCCATCTGAACGAGCGCCGGATCCGTTTCCTGCAAGAGCAAGTCATACGCGGATGTGCCATTAAAATCTAAAAATTCCCAGTCGTGATTATGGTAAAGCAACTGAATGCCGCGCTCACGGCATCGATCTCCTATTCGGTTCAATTGCCCGGCAACGTCCTTTATTTCTTGGCTCGATTTGAAAGGGGTATAAGATAACGCTATATATTTGCTCTCAATTGTCGTTGCGTAGTCGAGCAATGAATCCAATTCGTTCTTCAAATCATCCATGCCCGAGTGAATACTGATGGCGCGAAGGCCTATTCGATCAAGATGCGCCTTGAATTCCTGCGGCGTTGTCCCGCTCGGCGGCATTCCAACCTCAACTCCTTGATAGCCGATCGTTGCTGCCTTCTCCAAGGATCCAAAGAAATCAATATCCAATTCTGCGCGGATAGTCCACGGCTGCAATCCGATTGCAAATGTCATAAACAAATCTTCCTCTCAACAGAAAATGATTACTCATCTAACAAATTGTATTGTAATCCGAGGGGCAGCGGCGCTGGACGTTTAAATGGCGCTTCAACAGTCGTATGCCGACCCGATGAGGAAGAATCAAGCAAACCGAGCGTGACGTCCAGCACATGTCTCGCCATCTCACCGCTTGCCCGATGCGGACGGCCGGATCGAATGGCGTGCGCCATGTCCGCGATCCCGATGCCTCTGCTGTTGGCCGAAAAACCATGGGAATAAGGAATTTCTTTCATTATTCCGTTACGCTGCAAAATGCGAATCTCACCATCAAAATTGTTCGGATCGGGAACATACAGAGTACCTTCGGTTCCGTAGATTTCAAGTCTTGGCGCATAACCGAAGCTCTCCTTAGCCGCTTGCATGGTGGCAATCACTCCGGATTCGAATTGAAGTACCGCAGCCGTATTCATGAACGCTTCCACGGGGAACGTCTCTCCGAAACGCGGCGCTCTTGGATTTGTAATAGTAAGTTGCTCACGTACGTTAGAAGTGAACCCCGACACTTGCCGAACAGGGCCCAACAAATTAACCATGGCAGTAAAATAATACGGAGCAATATCGAAGAGCGGGTCCCATCCCGGTCTCAGTAGAGCTCCCATATTCGGATGCATACCATCCCAAGCATGGCCCATCATAATCGAGCCGCTCGCTGCATAAGGTATGCCAATCCATCCGTCGTCGATAATTTTACGACACGTCTGAAGTCCCCCGCCAAGAAACGTATCCGGGGCAGAACCGACGCGGAGCCCCTTCTCTAGAGCTAGAGACAGCACGCGATCAGCGTCTTCCTGGGACAAAGCGAACGGCTTTTCTGTATACGCATGTTTGCCTGAATTCAAGATTTGCAAATTCACTTCCGTATGCACATGCGGCGCAGTCAGATTAATTACGATTTCGATCTCCGGATCTGCGAGTAATTCTTCGACAGTACAAGCTTTAGGCACACCAAACTCAGCCGCGCGCTTCATCGCCAATTCAGGAACCAGATCCGCGACCGCTGCGACATCCAGAATGTCGAACTGGTTCACACAATTTTCCAAGTAAATGCCGCTGATCATACCGCAGCCAATGATACCCACTTTCACTCGTTTCATGATTTTAAATCCCCTCTCTTTATTCCTTTACACTGCCAAGAACAATCCCTTTGATGAAAAAGCGCTGCAAAAACGGATATACCATCAATATTGGAAACGCTCCTAGAAATATTTGCGCTGCTTTAAACGTCCTGTCGTTGATTTCAGCCAACAAACCAAGATTTTTCGAAGCGATATCCGATAGATCCTGCTGCACGATTATCGTCTGCAGATAACTTTGCAATGGATAATTCTCCGGCCGATTCATGAAAATAAGCCCGTCGAACCAGGAGTTCCAATGATTCACCGTCGCGAATAGCGTGATGGTAGCAAGCGAAGGAAGCGATAGCGGAACAAAGATGCGCCACATTGTCGTCCATTGACCCGCACCGTCGATGAACGCCGCTTCCTCCAGCTCCTTTGGCAAGTTCCGGAAGAAGTTCATCAGCAAGATAATGTTGAAAACGGGTACTGCGCCAGGCAGCACTAAGGCCCAGATGGAATCCAGCAAACCGGTATATTTCACTGTCATGTATAGCGGGATCAGACCCCCGCTAAATAGAATGGTTATAATGAATACCCACGCATATATCGTCCTTGACCGAAATGCATTCCTTTCCTTCGACAAAGGATAAGCGACAAGTATCGTAAGAAACATGTTCACGGCAACCCCGAGTCCGACACGCTGCAGCGTCACTTGAAATGCCTCGAAAAATTTACCTTGCTTCAATACATATTCGTACGAAGCGGTCGTAAATCCAACGGGCCAGAACTTGACGAATCCACCTGCTGCAGCCTCACTCGAACTGAACGAGACAGCCAATACATGGATAAGCGGGAATAAACACATGAGGGACAACACGGTTAGAAAAGTATAATTAAAGCAATCAAAGAGTCTTCGGCCGATGGAGTGCCGCTCTACCATATCCAACGCTCCTTTCACTAAAAAATTCGGTAGCCCGCCAGTCGGTATGCTAATACGTAAGAAACGAGAATAAACACGAGCGACACAAAGGACTTGAATAAGCCGACTGCTGTTCCGACGGAATATTGCGCGTCCACCAACCCAAGTTGGTAGACAAACGTATCTATAATATCTCCCGTCTCATAAACTTGCGGACTATAAAGATTGAATACCTGATCGAAGCCGGCGTTCAACACATTGCCCAGGCTTAATACGCAAAGCAGCACGATAATCGGTGCTATGCCGGGCAGTGTAATGTGGAGCGTCTGCTTCCAACGGCTCGCTCCATCGACAATGGCCGCTTCATAAAGTGACAGGTTGATCCCTGTGATTGCTGCGAGATAGACGATCGTGTTATAACCAAATTCTTTCCAAGTGTCAGACCCGACCAATACGTATGGGAACCATGTCCGATCTCCAAGGAAATAAATCGGATCAATACCCAACCATCCCAGAAATTGGTTCACAATACCGTTTGACGGGGATAAGATATCGATTAATATCCCTCCAAGCAGAATCCACGAAAGGAAGTGGGGCAAATACACCAAAGTTTGAAAGCTACGCTTGAACGCTTCTTTGCGAATCTCGTTTAAGAGCAGCGCTATCATGATCGGCACCACAAGGTTTGCAATGATTTTCATGGCCGAGATGAAAACGGTGTTGCGAAGCACCCGGTAAAAATCGGGCATCTCCATCACAAATCGGAAATTGTCCCAACCAACCCAATTAGATCCGGCAATACCGCGTGCAGGGATGAATTTCTGGAACGCGATTACGATTCCGAACATCGGACCGTAACTATACAAGAGAATCAATAGTAACGCCGGCAGGATCATCAGATGAAGCGTCCATTGAATTTTGCGTTTCTTGACTGCCATGGAAAACCTCCTCTTCTAAAAACGAGAGTGCCGGGAAGGACACCGGCACTCAACCTTTACCTTTCTCAAGTTGCTGCTATCTGGATATATACCACTCGTTGACTTCTTGCGTAATTTGTTCGCCGCCAAGCTTTTTCCAATCGCTTACGAACTTGTCGAATGAATCGACTGGATCGCCGAGTATAATTTTCGTGAAAGTCTCAATCTCCATTTTCTTCAGTGTTCCCATGCGTTCCGCCATGGTCGGAGTGCTCGCTCCATAAAACTCTCCGGACTTCAACAAGTTCTCCTGTATATAGCGATCGATCACTGCGTATGAGCTATTCCGCCCGAACACTTTGTCGTATGCCCAATCGTCAACAGTGCCTGTGCCTTCTTCCATCGCCAAACTATATCCATACATAATCTTCTCTTCAGAATTAAGATTTGTCTCGTCCTTATTATTTAAGGCTTCCACCACTTTCTTATGGTAACCTAGATTCGGACTCGCCGGACCGGTCAAGAACGGGGCGTATATCCATGTTTGAATTCCATTGGCATTCCAGTGTGCTTGCTTGACATCCAGAGGAGTGACCGGATCGTTTTGGATTTCGGCATATAAGTTTAACATTTTAAGAAGCGCTTCCGGATGCTCCGCATCCTTCCTAACGACATGATAACCGTTTACAACCAAGGCAGGAATTTGTGGATTCGCCACTCCTTCTTCGTTAAAGATCGGGTATGGCTCCCAATCAGCATTCGGATCGTTTGCTGTGCTGGACTTCAGTTGGTCAAGAGATATATAGAATGCGCCATATGTCATGCCAAGCTTGCCGGAAGCAGCCAACTCTCCTGCCTTTAACGCGTCTTTAACGCCAAACTCCCGATCGATTTGGCCATTCTTATACATATCTTGCAAAGAGGCAAGCGCGGCTTTCATTTCCGGCTGAATGCTGCCGTACACCAGCGTTCCGTCTTCCGCTTTCACCCACGATTGCGGAGCAGCATTGTAGCTATTCATGAATCCATCGATGGATCCGTAGTTGCCGTACAAATCTTTCATCAATGCAAGGCCGGTTGTATCGTTCTGACCGTTACCGTCAGGATCTCTTGTTGTGAACGCTTCAGAAATCGCAAGAACGTCACTCATGGTTTTCGGTTCAGACAGTCCGAGTTTGTCCAACCAATCTTTTCGGATCCACAGGACCGGCGCTGCGTCGACCAGGCCTCCCGGCTGCGGGATGCCCATCAGCTTGCCGTCGAATGTGGCGGATGCGAGGGAGTTCGTCGCCTCATCCAGGAAACTTTTCACTAACGGACTCGCATGCTTCTCGTAAACTTCAGTCAAGTCCATGATTTCGCCGGCTTCCACCAACTGATTGAATTGGCTTGCATTCACCGAGAAGATATCGGGCAGATCGCCGGAAGCTATCGTGACGTTCATCTTCTCCGTACCCTGTGCGGCCTGCACAACCCATTGATTGTTCACCTTGATGCCGAGCCGTTCGGAAATCGTACGCATCCATATATTGTTGTCAAGATCCTCGCCCTCCACGAACTTCGGGCTGTCAATGATCCTGACGGTCGAAACCTCAATCGGAGGATCATATTTCCCCAAGAAAGGATCTCCCGTGTCTGTCGCTGGCTCTTGCGTTTTCTCGGTGTTTTCTTGCTCTTCCGTTCTACTGCAGGCGGTGACAAGCAAGCTTGCAATAAGCATGGATACGAGAACCGTTGTCCATTTTTTTCTTTTACTCAAATCTTTCGCCTCCCTTTTTTTGCTTGCTTGATTTTGTTGTTGATAATTTTAGTATAGATAGCGAGCGCTAAAGCGTATATTTCTATCTCTTTGGTTTTCTTATCTTCCTTTTGTAGGTTGCGGAATTAGCCGCGATACTCCTGCGGAGTGACACCCACATGACGTTTAAAATATCTCGTGAAGTAAGGAGCTGCGCCAAAGCCCATAAGATCGGCGATTTCATGAATCTTGTGGGGCGTATTCAACAGCAGATCCTTCGCCATCCCTATTCGTAGTTCCGTAATGTAATCCGAGATGTTTGTTCCTGTGTATTGCTTGTATAAATTCGACAAATACGAAGCATTCATGTGTACAAGATCCGCAAGCGTATCCAATGACAAATCGTTCGCAAGATTCTCCCTGATATGTTGATTAAGCTTTTGGATGACGCGATGAGTACGTTCGTCTTGCAGCGCTTTGTGCTGCTTGAATAGATCGGTGGCCGTCAATAACAGCTTCTGCAGCGCTTCCTCCTTGGAGCGATGAGCGTGGATGTCCAGCAGATTGTACAAGCCCTTCTCTGCCGATTCGTCAAGAGGTTCAAGTTTATTCAACTGTCCAAGCAAAAGAACGGCTATTCCGTAATACACCTGTGCGTACATCCCGAACCGGTTCGGGATGCGTTGAAATAGTTCTTCGGCGGATCGCCGGAATTCGGCCTCGTCGTTGGCCTCGAGATATCGCTCCAGCTCCGCGATGCTCCGCCTGTAACCGTCAGAACCGGCAGGGCTTATCTCCTCGGCACAATAGGAGATCAACATCTCCTCCCCGTTCCCTAGACTGAGTACCATCGTTTTCTTCAAACGGCTGTAAACAGTGCCCATTCGGCTCCAAGACTCCGGAACACCGGTACAAACCAAGGAAACAGGAAGCTTCAAAAGTGTGCGGCACGCGGTTTGGATACTCTCCATCGTAGCAAGCACATAAGCGATCGTATCCTTCCATACGTCCTCCGAAATTTCTACCGTTTGCGGTTGGATCAGCCACACGAATTCGGAGCCTTCCAGAATGATCGCTAACATATGAACGTGAGCAAAGTATTCCTCCGCTATATTTTGAATCGCATACAGCAGCAGCGCTTGCTGTTCAAACCGATCTTTCTCGCTCCAACGGTCAACGCGGCCGCCGACAAGCAACACTGATTCCATAGCCGATAATTCGGATCTCAATTGCTCGAATTTTGCGCTGCTGAGTGAATCGGCTGCGAGATTACTTTCGGTCAACTCGTAGAACCATTCCTTCCTAAGCACTGGGAGCGCTTGCTGTAGCTGACTTTTCGCCCGGAGCAGGAACTGGTCGCTGGCCGCTTCCTTCCTGATTGCATCAATGGCTGCACACACGCTCTTGACGATTGCTTCGTCCCCCTCCGTCTTCAGAATATAATCAACGCTGCCTCCACGGATGGCCTGTTGCGCGTAATGAATATGGCCGTACCCGGTCAGAAAGATGACCTTGCAGCGCGGCCATCGGCCTGCGATCCATAGTTGCAGCTCTAAGCCGTCCATACCGGGCATCTGGATATCGCTGATGACGATATCCACCCGCGTCCGGGTCAACCGCTGGATAGCTTCCTTTGCTGAGGTCGCCGTATATAGTTCCAATGAGAGACCCTCTACTTCGCTTAACATGTCGTACAGACCATCGACTGTATAAGGCTCATCATCTACAATTAGAAGCTTGGTCATCGTTCGTTCTCCTCCAATGGTATTACTATCTCCACACATAGCCCTCGGTTTTCCCCTAGACGGAGAAAAAGGCCTCCGCGCTCGCCATACTTAATCCGTAGCCGACGGTGAACGTTCACAAGCCCCGACGTCTCCACCGGTTCTCTTGTCCCTTCCAACATTGCCTGGAGCTCCTCCAGACGTTCGGCTGTCATTTCTTCCCCATTGTCTTCCACCGTTACACGCAATGCCTTATCCCTGATTTCTGTTTTAACGGTGAGGCGGGCGTCCTGTTCTTTTTTCTCTAACGCATGCTTGTACGCATTCTCGATAACTGGTTGCAAGACGAGCCTCGGTACGGCAATTTTTTCGGCTCCCTCAGGTAGATCCTCGAACACGGCATAAATACGATCCTCGAACCGAATCGATTGAATCTCCATATACGTCTTGGCGTGACTGGCTTCCGCCTCGAACGGAACCTCTTCCATCCCGTCTCGGGTAATGTATTGAAAGTATTCTCCCAGATGTTTTGTCAAGGGTATAACGTTATCGAAATCTTTGCGGAGCGCCATCCGATACAGCAGAAAATAAGTATTATATAGAAAATGTGGGTTGATTTGAGACTGCAAGTGACGGAGCTCGGAAAGCCGGGCCCGATACTGCTGTTCATATACTTCGTGGACAAGTACGTTCAACTGACGTACGGTAGCATTGAATTGTTCGTATAGATAGCCGAATTCATCCTTGAGGGAATACTGCAAAGCGACATTGAAATTGCCCTGTTTCAGCCTGCGAAAAGCATGAATCAACGATTTCAGCGGCCTGTGGATCATACGGTATATACTAAAAGAGAATATCAGCACCAGAGCGACGGACATGGTCGATAAAACGATAAGCCATCTCTCGTAGTCGCGAAGCGGCTCCTCAATCTTCTGATAGGGTACGAACATGCTTAATGTAACGTCCAGTCGTTCAGACTCCTTCTGCGCTAGCATATACGGTTCACCGCCGACAGTAATTGTACGCACCTCGTTTGCAGCTGAGGACCCGATCCACTCCATCTGTTCTCTGAATGTCTGTCCTTGGCCTTCGCCTATCGCTCCTGCAACCGTCCATGGAATGCTCCGGCCCGACAACACTGCGCCGCCCCCTTCGTTGGTGAATCGCTCCAACGCATCTGTCAGCTCGGCTCTCGATACTTCAACTGCTGCAATAAACAATGGTGTCTTGACAGTGCCCACATCGGGATAAGGCACACTGATGAATACACGGCCATTCCATTCCAGGAAGGGTGTTTCGTATAAGTTCTTCAACTGCCGCAATGCATCGAATTGACTTCGATCAAACTCGGAAATTGTGGAGGGCTCGGAAGTTATCGTTCGGTCCATCGAAGGGATCATCGCGAAAGCCGAGGTTAAGAAAGCGCTGGACTCCCGCAGTAGATCGAGCCGATGCTTCACTCTCAGAGTAGCCTCCGTTCGCTCGATATCCGTCATGATTTCCGAAGTCACGCTTAAATCTAATAAGTCGTCATCGTTGACGTATTCCTGCATCAGGCGGATCGTCCGGTCGAAATCGACATCCAGGATCTCCATGTATAGACTCACTCGGGATATCAAGGAATTTCCAATTTCAGTCTTCATATGTTCCGCACCCTGTCGATTCATCGTAAGTCCGATATAATAGATCGGCCCCAATATCAGAAGAAAAGTGAGAAGGAGTTTTGGTAAAATTCGTATGGATACGAGCCAATTGAAAATTGAATGCATAGAAAGGGGTACCACCTTTTCCCAGTAATTAGCGTTAAAAAGCATAAAAGACCCAACCCCAGAATGGGTATTGGGTCGATCCAGCTATGAGGCGCTCAACCAATATTTTCGGATAAAATAAGTCGGCGTGCAGCTCCAAGCATGGCAGTAGCTGTTGATCAGGTTACTCCCGTAAGGGGAAAGCTTCTTATCCTTCGGGTTGTATAATTCCCAGAATGTATCCGCTCCATCCGCAACCATCTCACCCCAATACGCCCGAAGCTGTTCCCACGCTTTCTCCTCTTTGCCGCATGAAAACATGGCTTCAATATAATGGTGGTACATATACGGCGTATTCATTCCAATTTGGGGAGGCTCGGTATGCAATCGGTCAAACAGCTTTGCGTTTTCCTCCTGCGGCAGCAACTCGGCTAGAGTCATCCATACCTGGGAAGCCCAAGAAACCTGCTTATCTTCACCGCTTACAAACAAGCCGCGCTCCGAATCCCAAAAATGCTCCATAGCCGCCTTCGATACAATCTCGATCTGATCAGCGATCCACTGTTCTTCTTGTAAATCTTTAAGAGTGCGGGCCAGCCTTTGTCCACGTTTTAGGGTATAAAGCAACACCGCTTGCGCCGGCGCCTGCTTGTTTAGATCGTCATTCCAATCAATAAAGCACCACCATGTCGAGTCCTCCACGATGACGCCAAGGGAGCCTAATCGTTCCGTTCCAAGCTTGAGTTGCTTTAATGCGACCGGCCATAATGTTTCCAAAGCTTCTCTGTCGAGAGTCGCTTCATAATAATCATATAAACATGCAACGAAGAAAAGGGAGTAATCGTAAAGCCACGTGTCGTCGACATGCGGCGCCGGCTTCTCGAACACGCAAGCACCGACCTTGCCGTCAGGAAGCGTCATCCCGCCGAACAAATACAAGCAGCGCTTCACTACATCCCGGTCCCGAAATGTGAGATAGTTTGCTTGCGCTTGCAGGCGCAAATCGCCGATCCATAGTCTCCGATCCCGTTTCGGACCATCCTCATATACGGTCTGCATGCAATCTTGTAACGTCTTGATTGCGATTCGATCCATCATCTTCAAGTCCTCGGGCACGTGGTCAGGCAACGGTTCTACTTTCGAGACGTCCGCGGAAGTGACCGTGGTACAGCGGACGTCCGTAACCTGTATCCGGTATTTTCGTGAAGCGTCCACCACTTGGATTTTCACATATCTGAAACTATATCGCCTGGGCAACCGCACGACCGTAGGCAAAACATCGACAAACAACGTTTCTTCTTGAAGCCAGGAGCTGCTCAACCACCCTTCGTATTGATCGAAAGGCTCTCCGATTTCGCAAGGCATCTCGCCAAATATCAATTTCAGCTTTAACGGTGCGTCTGGCGGACTTCCAACCGATTCCACTGCGAAAGATATATACCCAACAAGATGATCACCAAAATCAAGAGTAACTGACTCGTTCTTGCCGAACGTCTTTGAATGTAATTCCTCATAGTCGCCAACTGTACCCATCCGCCAACCCTGAAAGGCGTTCGAATCGGCAATAACCTCTACCAATCGTTTTGGTAAAACCTTGGATTCATACAAGTCAGGCGTTAAACGTTCTGCTTCATCGATCAATGTCTGGTTAACCGTCATATTTCATCACCTATCCAATCATCAAAGTACTCTGTAGTCAAATATAAGATGATCTATTTAGTGTGTATATATCTATTTCTTTTGATTCCTTATCTTCCTTTTAGTCAGATGCTCAATTGAGAAAACCTCTTCCGATATAAATGAGCATTTTGCATAAATCCGTTTTTATCTAGAAGACATCAGGATTTAATCACGGTAGGTGATTACATACATTTGTCCTGTCTCGATGTCAACTTCATAGCGGTTCTGCCCTTTAACTCGAACCTCGATATTGTTGCAAGTAGGGAATTCGGTGCTTTTGAAGATCAACTGGCCCTTACCATGAGTGCTTTCTATTCTAATCTCTGTTCGACACATTTCTATCCGAATCTCCCCTTCTCCGGTTGGTACCGTTCCTTTCATTCTCTCAAGACCACCAAGATTCGGCTGGATCTTGTAGGTATCGTAGCCAGGTGAGGTTGGCGCAACGCCGAGGAAGTACTTGCCGAAGAGGTAGATAGGTCCTGCTCCCCAAGCATGGCATAGGCTTTTGCCGTAGGTAACGCCGTACATGCCGTAATGCGCATTATCTTCCAACGACGGATCAAATTCCTCCCAGAAGGTTGTTGCGCCAAGGTCAATCATTCCTCCCCAATAACCGCGGATCTCTTTCAGCACAAGCTCATGCTGACCGCTCTCGCAGAGCACGGCCATTTCGTGAAATCTCATGTACGGCGTGCGTATCTTTGGCGTATCGGGATTCAGCATCACTTGCTGAACGACCCGCTCCTGCTGCTCTGACGTTAAATAGCCATAGGCCAGGGCAAACATGCTGGCATGTTTCGTTAACGTAGGCTGCGTAACGCCGGACACACAGTTGTGCAGTAATCCGCCTTTGTTTTCATCCCAGAACAGACGAAGTGTACTCTCCTTTATTTCCTCGGCAAGCTTGCTGTAGCCAGAAGCGGCAGTACCATCTTTAGCAAGCATTGCGAACACCTTCATCGCCTCTAGGCTACGCACAAGCAAAATTTGAATGGTGCTGACGGCACCTTCGTTACTGAAATCCGCCCAATCCACAAAAACCCAATCATCCAATCTGCCCTCCAGCAGCCCTTCCTCATTACGCTGCTGAAGAACGAAATTCATCATGGTCACCGCACGTCCATAATATTGCCGGATGAATTCCGCATCGCCGGTATACAGATAATAATCGTACAGGGAGATGAACCAATACAACGAATAGTCCAGAATCGTATTCACATGTTTAACGAGAGGATCTTTCCCTCTTAGCGCAATCAGAGTTCGGCGCGTCACATCAAGATCGAAAAAGCTGTAATAATTCATGAGGAAGGACTGGTACGCGTCTCCCGACCATACCCATTGGTCTCTTTTTATGCCGTCTAGGAAAAATTCTCTCGTATTCAGATGCAGCGTATATAAGCTCATCTCGTATATTTCATTTAGCTTGGGATCCGAGCACTCGAAGGAACCCCGATAGGTGAGCGGAACATACTCATACAACATCGATACGCTTTCCCAGCTAACATCAGAATCCCCGTGAATCCAGACATATCGGAATGCTTTTGCATCCCTTAACGTGTACGCCCCGTCTTCCGAATTTCCTATGTCATTGGATACTCGGAAACAATCTAGGCTATAACATTCATCCATAGAGAGCGCTTCAGCTCGGGATTCCCCGTAATACACCCGAACCGATCCATTCCCCTTCAAGCCATGAAAACGAAGATAACCGTACGTCTCTCGTCCGAAGTCGAACAGCGGAAAACCTTGGTATAGCTCTTCCGTTACCGGAGACATGGGAGTTACCGATAGACGATACTGCGAAGGGGGATTGTCTGGCGAACCAAACGTCCAAAATGCCGCCATCACCCAATCGTTCTGATAAGAAGTAACTTCCCATGAAGAATTAGTCGTAATGGTGGAGCCGCTGATCAATAATGCGGGGACTTCAACATCATTGAATACACAGACGGCAAGCTCGTGTCGTCCTGCCGGCAACGTGAACTCGGGCTCGTTAGAACGATAGTTGTCCCTTCCATCCAGGTACAAAGAAAACGTTCCTTCTGCGGCGATCCTGATGGTTTCTTCCTGTGGTAAATCATATACTATACGAAACTTCACATTAGAGTAGTGCCGATCCAATCTCCAGTACGCAGGATACATCACGTCTCTTGTTCTGCGCTTCACGGACATCCTCTCGTGCAATCGAACTTCGAAATCACCAGGATACCAGATCCAGACTGCTTGTTTGTCTTCCCTTGCTTTCATTGAGAGTAGCCCCTTTCCATCCGATTGTCTAAGATTGTATACTATTCGTGAACAACAATTCATAGGGAGAAATGCCAATCATGGGGGACAATGACGACAAGAAGATGAATAAATCCTATAAAAAAGCAGCAAAAGCACCCTTGCATCATTCCCCTCTCTCGGAGCACTTCGAAGGAAACCTTCCTCTCTTCATCAACCGCTGGGAAGAAGGCTTCGACCTGAGGGAGCATTATCATGCCTATATCGAGATCGTCTATGTAATGGCAGGCGATGGCTATCATTACATTGGAGACCATATCGAACGAACGGGCAAAGGCTGCCTGTACGTCTTACCTTTAGGCACCTCTCATATTTTCCGTCCGAGCAAACCATCGGGTTATGCCAGACTCCTCGTCTATAACTTGTGCATTAGGCCTGACTTCGTGGAGCAATTGGCGCAAGGTCTCTCCCTTTACGGCAGCGGCGAGGTCTTATCCATTCTTCGCGGTCAACCGGGAACGTATTTGACCCTCATCGACAAAGCGATGAAGATCGGTCCCTCCTTCGAGCAACTTCATCGCGAATATATGGACAAGCGACAAGGCTTCGAAGCAGGCATGATCGCCATAACGGTTTATTTGATCGTGCAGCTGGCACGGCTGCTAACTCCGAGTACGGAAGCAAATCAGCAGAACGAATCGCTCATGGACGCCAGAGTGTCACACCTGCTAGACTTTATCCATACTCATATCCACGAACCCTTATCGGTGGAGCAGCTTGCCTCGGCCAGCGGCATGAGCAAACGACATTTCATACGATTGTTTACGAATCTAACGGGGATGGGCTTTACCGAGTACCTGCAGCACAGGCGAATGGAGACTGCCTGTCGCCAACTGCTCGAAACGGATCACAAAATCGCCCATATTGCCCACAACGTCGGTTACCGGGACATCGCCCACTTCCGCTCCGTATTTCGAAGGCTGATCGGTCAGACGCCGAGAGAGTATCGGGAGAGGGGGCGTGGGAAACAAAGCTTCCGATACTAATTTTGCTAAAAGTACAACTCCCAAAAAGCAACCAGAATCATCTCACTGATTGTTTTTGGGAGTTGTACATTATATATGGCTTTTCCAATCTGCCGTATTATTCGCGTTAATTGAAGCTCGGCAGCTCCCTGGCTCAATTGTTATTTAGGCCAGCCTTAATGTAGAGCAAATCCAGAATAAGACTGTAAATCCATAGACTGATCGGAAGTCGAAACGCGTGTATCCTGCATTCCCGAAAAATTATAACAATAACTTCGCCAAAACCCTTATATGACAAGGGTTTTTCTGTTTTTTTGGGTTGATATTATGCCCAAACATAGGTATAATTATACCTATGTTGGAGGGATCTATATGTCACTCGTTTTCTTGAAAAACAAGAAAAATGGCGTTACTTATGTTTACGAATCGACCGGCTACTGGGATAAAGAAAAACAACAAGCCCGAAATCACCGTGTTTGTATCGGTAAACTGGATCCGGTGACTGGAAACATCATCTCCTCTAAGAGGCTTGAAAAGTTGGAAGCTCTAGACCCAAAGCGGGGTCCTGTTCCTACTACCGTCTGTAACCGCCTTTTTTATGGGGCCACCTACCTCTTTGATGCCATTGGTGAAAAGCTCGGCATTACCGATGACTTAAAACGTTGTTTTCCAACCACCTATAAGCAGATTTTATCCCTTGCCTATTACTTGGTTCTTGAAGATCGAAACCCGTTAAGCCGGTTTTCGAAATGGGCGTTGACTCATGCTCACCCTTACGGAAAAGACATTCCATCTCAGCGTAGCAGCGAACTGTTTGGTTCGATCAGCGAAGATGCCAAGCAACAATTCTTTCTCTTGCAAGGAAAGCGTCGATTAGAGACGGAATATCTTGCATACGATACGACCTCCATCTCGTCCTATTCAAAAACGCTAAAGCAAGTCAAGTATGGAATGAACAAAGATCACGATCGGCTGCCGCAAATTAATCTGGCCCTCCTCTTCGGTCAGACATCGGGGTTACCTGTATATTATCGAAAGCTTCCCGGCAATATTGCCGATGTGAAGACGATTCAGAACATGCTCGCAGACATCGACTTTCTCCATCTGAACAAAGTGAAACTCATTATGGATCGGGGATTTTATAGTGAAGAGAACATTAACGCTCTGTACGAAAAGCATTACAAGTTTTTAATCGCAGCTAAGACATCCTTGACCTTTGTAAAGAAGAAACTGGACGAAGTGCGTTCTACTATGGTGACACGCAAACATTTCAGTTCTAGGCATGGTCTTTATTATGATTCATTCATGATCGATTGGAACTACAAGCAAACCAAAAAACGTAGCGGTGACGTCGTGAAAGATACCCGACGGATGTATCTCCATCTGTATTACAATGACCAGAAGGCAACGGATGACAAAATCGCTTTTAACAATCTGCTAGATCGCCTGGAAGAAGAATTGATGTCCGGTAAACGAAATCCGGACCATGAAAAGCTGTACGCCAAATACTACGAAGTGAAAGAAACCCCGGTAAGAGAGATCTCACTTACAGCCAAACAAGAAGCGATCGATGCAGTAGAAAGAAATTATGGCTACTTCGTACTTGTTTCTAATGGAGTAAAAGATCCTCTGGAGGCGCTGGAAATCTACCGTTCGAAAGACATGATCGAGAAAGCGTTCGGCAACTTGAAGGAACGCTTGAATATGCGCCGAACATCAGTATCTTCAGAAGAGAATCTGGAAGGGAAGCTGTTTGTACAATTTGTTGCACTACTGTATCTTTCCTACATCAAGAAGGCAATGTCAGATCGAGGCTTATTTAAAGAGTACACCATGCAGGAGCTTTTGGATGAGTTCGATGTCATAGAATGCTTTGAACAACCGGGGCGCAGGCGTCGTATTGGAGAAATGACTAAGAAGCAGTTGCACCTGTTCGAGGGGCTAGGTGTGGAAGCTCCTTCCTAGGTATAATTTTCCGGGAATCTAGGGTATATGCCCAATTTTATCCATTTAAAGTTTCCCTTTTGTCTATTAAACCTTAAATTTGATTACTTAATACACCTTGAATAATAGACGATTAAATAGACCAAAACAATGGTCAATTGGGGTCACTTTAAGCCGATGTTTACAAAGTCTAAAAAAAGATCGTTTTATATACAGCGGGCAGCCACTCTCACTCTTATTTTCCAAGAATCAGTGCATAACTTATCTTAAAAAATCCGGTACTCAAAAGAGTCCGGATAGCAAGCTGCTTATTTAACGTTTCCATTAGTGAAGTAACACTAGCCTCACTCCAGAGTCCACCCCTACATTAGCCACTTGTCTAGCTCAGGTTGAGTAACAAGAATACGTTTTATGGTGCTACAAGATGTCAAGACAGTTTTTTTAGATTTTTAAGGTGTGAAATAATGCACAAGTTACTTTCCTATCGTCCTTCCAGTATCGCATGAAGATGAACCTTACTGGAAAAAGTGATGACTGAGCTCCTGCATGAAGGTGTCCACTGGTGGAGGACACAGCCCAAGCGAAGGCGCGGGAGGCTTTTCATAACGGCAACATTCTCGGGTAGACCGGCGACGTGTAGCAATGGTTATGGCGAGCGCCATGCAGGTTGCGAACACGGTTCGCCCCTACGCACAGCACCTCGGGGTATTTGTCCGACATCCAGGCCGGACGAGCGCCGCTCGGCGTCGCCAGCCACGCATAGATGCCGTTCGCCCTGAATCTCTCGAGAACGTCATTCAACCAGCCAAATTCGAAACTGCCATCCTCCGGCTCGATCGCCGACCATGCGAAGATGCCGACCGCCATCACATTACAATGCGCCAGCTTCATCAGCCGGATATCTTCCTCCTGCACCTCCGGAGAGTCCAGCCATTGATCCGGATTGTAGTTTGCGCCGTGCATAAACACGGGCAGCTTACCGCTAATCGGCGGGTATTTCTTATTCATGATGATGGCTCCCCCTAATAGATCCAGTGCAGACATATACAATGATCACCCATTCTTTGATACACTGCTCCGCTTCGCACATACGACGAATATCCGCTTAATACACAAAGCGGCCTGCCAGAGCAAGCCGCTTCCCCAATAAGGACGATCATCTACCGCTTATCAATATCGAGTCTTGAATTGTTAATTCTAGTGCTTCAAAGCTGTATCAAATGCCAAAAATTTCCCCGACCAAGCCTTCTTCGAGGTCCATTCCGCCTCGCCTTGCCAGAAGGAATGGTGCGGTGGAAGGCCAAGCGGCAGAAACACAGCGGCGCACAAGTACAAGCTGCCCGTTGAGATATACGTCTCTCCGACCTCCGGTTGATCTCCGCAAAAGCCGATTCGCAGCCAGCCATCCGCATCGAAAGTGCCTGGCACCTCTATCATCCTCCGGATAACAGCCGTAAGCGCGCACCTGACCTGAGCGGGCGACAATACTTCCGACAGCCTCTCTTGCAGCGCCATCTGCGATAGCAGCTGGAATGCTCCGAAGCGGTAGGCTAGCGATCGTCCGATGGCCGGGAACGTCCCTTCGGGAGAAATAAGCCGCTCCTGAGTATGAGCATGTCGCGACGCCCTCTTTAATACAGGCTCCACGAGTTTTTCCCATTCAGGGTGCTGCGATCCCATCGTCAATAATATATCGACCAGCATAGGCTGAATGACAAAGCTATTGTAATAATCCCAAACAAAATGAGGCCCGTCGCCATACGTCCCGTCCCCAACATACCATTCGTCGTGTTTTCTTAGTGCATAGTCTACTCTCATCGGATCCCAGTCTTCTCCCAGCATGAATAGAGCGGTTTCCGTCATAGCCGCGAAAAGCAACCAGTTGCAATATCCCGGCTTACGCGTTCGCGTTGCTTTTAAACAAGCGGCCAAATTTCTTTTTACGCGATCATCCAATTTACCGAGAAGCTCGTTCGGCGATCGCAGCAGCGCATGAGACAAGAACGCGGCATCGACAATGGGCTGCGTTCCCTTCGAGAAATTCATAAAGTCCGGGGATTCCGGATCCGTGGCCGCATCTATCGCTTCTCTTGCAAGCTCGGCAAATTGCCGGCGCCTGGTTTCCTCTTCGCCACTTAAACCCTGCAATTCAAGCCAGGGAGCAATGCCGCACAGCAATCGCCCCAATGCTTCCAAATAGGTGCAATGTTCACGATCCGTAATGCTGGGATGGGCTTGAACGGGCATCGTCGCGCGTAGCTTCCTGTCTCTAAGCGCTATTAATACCGGCTCGCCGATCAGATACATCCAATCCAGCCAAAGCTGCCGATCATTATTCTCGAATGGTTTGCTCTTAAGTTAAATATCCTCCTTATTCTTTACCAAAAACGCTTAAATGGTTTCAATACTCTCCATAACGCTTCCATGTAATAATAATCGCCCCAAATACACGGTTCATTGCGATGATGCTCTCTGATGTAGGCATACACTCCGCCCTTCAGCAGCGCGTTGGAGTTATCTTTGTCTGTCGTCAAATAGTTCTTCGTTAGCGATTCCATTATGATCAACGCCGCGCTTTCGATCTTCTGGCGGAACTCGTCGTACAGCGGAATCGTACCAGTACCCTTTATGTCCCTTCTCGATGCGCATTAGCGCTTCCATGTAGTAATAGTCGCCCCAGATCATATAGTCGTCAGGCGACTCGCCGCCGCGCACGCTGTACGAGCCGCGTTCCAGCAAGCCCTGCGCATCCGGCTTGTTCACCGTGGAATAGCCTTCCGCCAGTCCCTTCATCGTCTGCTCCAGACCGCGCGCAAGCGCCTCCCGATCCGGGTGATCCGCAGGAAGCACCTTCAGCAGCTCATGTATGCCGCAGGCCGTAACAGCCGATGCCGAGCTGTCGCGCTTCGTCTCCGCATTGACCGGCGCGTTGAAGTCCCAATAGACGACAAGGTCTTCAGGCAGACGCTCCAGGAAATATTTCGCAAGGCGGATCGACGTTTCGAGGAAAGCTTTGTTGTTCGTGTAATGATAGGACAAAGCGAAGCCATAGATGCCCCATGCTTGTCCTCGCGTCCACGTGGAGCCGTCGAAGTAGCCTTGATGCGTACCCCCGTGCAGCGCGTCTCCTGTCTCCTGGTCGAAGTAGAACGTGTGGTACGAGGAGTCGTCTCCGCGCACGAGGAAACGGCGACTCTTCTCCGCATGTGCTACCGCAACATCGTAATACTTTTGCTCGCCGGTTACCTGATGAGCCCAATACAGCAGCGGCAGGTTCATGAGGCAATCGATGATTATACGCCCGCCGTTTTCCGGATGGCCTTTCGGTCCCCATGCCTGAATGATGCCGAGCTCCGGACGCCAGCGGTTCAACAGCACGTCGGCCGCTTCAATCGTCAAACATTTCGCCTCTTCGTCGCCCTCGATCATCCATTGCGCCTTCGAGGACAAGGAATACAAGAAGCCGATATCGTGATGATCCAGCGCCACATGGTTGTCCAATCGATTGCGGAAGCTGGCGACCGTTCTGCGAGCGGCTTCCTTGAAGGCTTCGTCTCCTGAATATTCGTAGCAAAGCCACAGCAAGCCGGACCAGAAGCCGTCGGTCCAATCGTTATTATCGTTAAGCGAATATTGATCGTTCAGGCTGACATGAGGAAATTGGTCGCCGAATCGTTCGATGTTCGCTTTCGTTTTTACAACGACGTCATCCATAATATGTTGCCGCATGTATATCCCTCTTCTCATAAGTTTCTCCTATGAGGATACCAAATGCTACTTAGCGACAGTTCAGTTCTCTTGTGCTAGACTATAGCTATATTGCGGATATGCGGAAAGGAAGACAACACGATGAATCGCCTGATGTCCGTCGATTTACATAACGGTCCCGTTACCAATCTACTTCGGGAAGCCGAGCCCGGCTACAAAGGCTTCTTTCATTACCATCCCGGCATCGAGCTCTTATACGTCCATGAGGGCGAAGGCAGCGTCATCCTGAATCAAACCGTCTATCCGATGAATCCCGGCACGCTGTTCCTGTTCCAGCCCTACCAGCTTCATTATGTGAGAGCGATTACCGAGTCGTCGTCTTATGTCCGCTCGATTGTCCACTTCGAGCCGAACACGTTCGCAAGCGGGCTTCACACCTTCGGCAGCTTGTCGACCGCGCTGAGACGCATCTGGAAGGAGCGGCTGGCTTCGCAGGCATTCTACAATTTTGCCGACCGGCATCCCATCGAGCCACTGCTGCGCTACTACGAACGACTGCTGAATCAAGCGACGCCGGAGGGCCGCACCTCTCTGAAAGCCGCGCTGCTGACGCAAATGCTCATATTCCTAGAGAGCGAAGGCACCTATCAGCTGGACAAGGCGCCCTCCTCCTCCCGCTCCGCTTCTCATGCAGAGGCGATTCTGGAGTGGATCGAGAACCACTTCCACGAGCCGTTCAAGCTGGAGCAATTGGCAAGCGACCTGCACCTGTCCAAATTCCACGTTTCCCGCCTGTTCCGCGAGGAGACCGGACAGACGGTGACAGATTATTTGCTGGCGCGGCGCATTAAGGAGGCTTGCTTGCTGCTGACCACCAAGGATTGGCCCGTCGAGACAATCGGCGCGCGGGTCGGATGGCCGATTCCGTCGCATTTTTCCAGCCAGTTTCGCAAGTGGGCCGGCTGCACGCCGACGCAATACAGGAGCAAGCAGCAACGATTGTTGACCGCCGTTCGAGCCGAGGAAGAAGATAACCATTAGAATTTCTAGTTAAGAGAGTACCGCATGAGGTACTCTCTCACAAATGTGGCGGTGGTGAGCCGTGGCTGCCTTCAGGAGTGATTCCCATTTCCTTAGCCAAACCAGCATTAAAGATCGTGCTCGGGATCATGATTAAATAGATGGAAAAAGACGATCTGCCGTCATATTGCAGATCGTCTTCTTATCTCAACTTTCGCAGCATGAAATAGGCAGATAAGCCTTGATGTAACTAGGCAGACCAGCGATTCTTTGCTGTAGTTGACGCTGAATGAGTGTTGTGATCCGCTCTTTCTTGCATTCGGATGTAAAATACACTTCTCTCTGCTTAGAACCCTTTCCATTGACTATGGCCGAACAGTTCTTCCAGTTGATATATCTTCAGTATTCAATTTCTGTATTTCACCAACGCGGCAGCCGGTGCAATACAGAAATTCAAAAAGTGCATATTCACAATCGGATTCGATTCATTCGTTCACTTTTCCGATTTGCTTTTGAAGAAGGACATCTAACACAGAATCCTTCGCTAAAATTGAAAGAACCAAAGATGGATAAACGAATTCCGAATTTTTTCTGATTGAGGAGGATGTTATCCATCTTAAGATTGCTTGTCAAGATCCGCGTGAATATGCACAAATCATAATATAAGGATTCATAATCTACGTTCTAGGGCTTACAGTACGACCATTTTCAATGATCTGTCCTGCCCCTTCGGGATTGAGTAAATCTCTTTTTTCTTTAAAGGGGTAGCGCCACATGCCCATCAAGCTAAGAACCTTCATTTTGGAATCAAGTGATGAACTCTCTTATTTTCATGAGTAGTTTGTTTCCTTACAAATAAACTTGCCAAATAAGCCTAAACCACGAGGCTGTTTTTAAAACGTTAACTATGCAACCTTCTTGATAGACGTAGTATACTCGTAAACAACACCTAAGATATCAAAGACTGTTTTTTTCTCATAGCGGTGAGATTTTCGTCCGTTTTTTTCTAACAGATGAAACAGACGAGACAGGATTTTTGATATGGCTTGGGTGTTTTTTTGTATGGCTTGATGCAGGATTGGCATATAATCCTTGATCATATAAAAGGCTTTGTATTCACTGACTCAACTTTCGCAGAGCGAAAACCGGCTTAACAGCATGATGTGACTAAATATACGGTGAGTTCAATACAGATATTGAAAAATAGAAAAACACCGCTTCGTTTGGTAAAGTGAGAGTGT
>NZ_JAVIFU010000062.1 GCF_031157315.1 Paenibacillus sp. LHD-38 | reverse complement strand
ACGTGATCAGGCATGATTTCCATTTCCACAATCTCAGCTCGAAGTTCTTCTGATTTAAGCTGGAACAGTTCTTTTAATCTTGCATCAATAGGAGGTATTAGAACTTTGCGTCTATATTTTGGGCAAAATACAACATGGTACTTACAGTCAAATGTTACATTGTGATTACTTTCCACTACTCGCTGTGACATCGATTCACCCCAAGAAAATTATACCACAAAACAGTAGATTGCCATACGCTATCTAATGTCGGGTGATTAAGGCAGCTTTAGCTGCCTTTCACCCGAAGCACCTTACATCCCCATAGCTAAAGCAAGGGGTTTTTCGGCGCTTAATTATAAAAAAGAAAAAGACCTCCCCATGAGAGATCTCTTTTACGCTGTTCTGAATGTGCCTGTCGCTTTTATTTCCTCTTTGACGCCTGTGTAGGTGTGCAGTTTGCCGTGGTATACTAACTCAAGCATAGAAGTGTTCTCCAGATCAGCGGGGGTAACAAACAGTGACGGCTTATTGACCAGGTTCACTCCGCTTTCCTCAAAAACGGATGCCACGAATTGTGAGCAAAAATAAGCGTAATCCCGTTTCATCTCAATGTTAAGCATGATGCCGAACATGCCGAGCAGGTTATACTTGTATTGATCGCTGTTCTTTTCCATGTAGTGGATCTGATTTCTAATGTTTATATAGGAGCAATGGCTAATTGTGCATCTGTATAAAGCGCAGGTTGAATTCTCAAAAAATTCGCCTCGAACATCCTCTTTCACAAAACCGGCAAAAAACGGATTGTTAGGATTCTTTCGGCCGAAGCTGTAAACCTCGTTCAGATTGCTGTCAAAAGCGATCGACGCATGATTTAGCATATTCTTCGTATACCATCTTATCGTCTTCGAAAATAATGTCCCCGTGTTCGTTAAGAGCACATAGATTTCCTTATCTCTATTCATGCCGTACTACCTCCACATTAAAGAACTTTCATCTAGGTATTAACTTTAATGCAGGAGAACGAAATTCTAAACCTGCTCAGGTAATAGCCCTAACCCCGACCTTAGTCCAGTTCTGTAAGTATAGTGTGACAGAGGGCCGTTTACCAACCTCTTCTACTTTCATAACCTAACTTCATATTACTGGATTTTCTCTTTTTACTCAATAAGGAACTCGCCCTTTTCTCCCTCTTGGTTAAAAAAATGTTAAGATTTTCTTGCAGGACAAATGATATAGTAGGAAAAGATTGACACCGTTCATAACCTATCTATATGCAACAAATCTTCATTTAGTATAGTGTATCATGTATATCCATTTGCAGCGGAGGCGTTTTCATGGAATGGTTCACCCGTTATAAAGCACAGCTGGCGCAAGTTTACAGCATGGCGGAAGCCCGTATTGCTCTGTTTCCCGAGCCGCTGAATACGATTGGTCTCGTTTACGCGGATAAGTTCAACCCGGTTAAGCATGAAAGCGGCAAGGATTATATATGCAGCCTGCTGCCCTACTGGGTGAAAAAGCCCAGCGGAATCAGCGATTCGCAGTGTGAAAAGCTCGCATTAGCTAATGTTTATGGGATGCTTTATTTTTTCATTCAGGATGATGTGATGGACAGTCAGCCTTCTTTGGGCTGGAAGGAACAGCTTGCCCTCGGCAATCTTCTTTTGCTCGAAATGTTTGGCGTATTCCGTGAGCTATTTCCTTCGCATTCGTTATTTTGGAGCTATTATCATCGTTATGTGACGATCTGGGCCGAAAGTGTAACGAATGAGCACCGCGACGATTATTTTATCCGGAATCCCATCCGGACGGCTGGCAAAGCCGGCCCCGTCAAAATCGCCTGCACTGGCGCTCTGCTGTTAACGGATCGTACAGAGTTAATCGAGAAGCTGGAGCATGCAATTGATATTGTGCTGATGACGCTGCAGATGGCTGATGATTACGCGGACTGGAAGGAAGATCTTGCAGACGGCAGCTACAACGGTTTATTGGCGATGATCGCCTCAAATCGAACGGCAGATACGCATTTAACGGAAAAGGAAGCTGAAAATGAGATTTATATACGGGGATGCATGAAGCCGTATATACAACGCTCAATCAAAAACCACACGAATCTTCTTGCATTAGAGACAGAGACCGATGAGTTAGTAGACTTTCACTCCTACATCATGAATCATTTAATTCATACATATGAGACGATAGAATCAAACAAGAAGCATCTCATCAAGGGAGGATTCAACTACTTTCTATCTAGAAATTACATATAAAAGGTACAATAGTTTCTATTAAATGTCGAATAATTGAAATTTTATATAGAATTTGTCGAAAGGACATGATAGACTGGGTATGGTAAACTTATACATATTCGGAAGGGTGATTATTGTGTCCGCAGAAAAATCATTGCAAGACCAAATTATTCAAAAAGCTTGGGAAGATGCCGATTTCAAGAAAGAGCTTCTCGCCAATCCGAAAGCAGCCGTTAAAGAAGCTTTTGGCATTGATGTACCGGATACAATTGAAGTTGAAGTCGTCGAAGAATCGGCTAATAAGTTCTATCTAGTTCTCCCGCAAAATCCTGCAGAGCTTAAAGATGCAGAGAGCGTAGAAGGCGCAATGTGGCAATAGAATTTCAAAAAAAAAGCGCTGGTTGCTCTTACATAAGCAACCAGCGTTATTTATTTGCAGAAGGAATCAGGATAATTGCTTCGGTGCCAAAACCCTTCTTACTATGAAACTCTACTTTCCCTTGCATAACTTCGATAATGCGAAAGGTAACCATTAAGCCTAAACCTGTTCCTTTCGTTTTCTTGGAATAATAAGGCTCCCCAAGTCTCTTCAGATCAGCCTCATGCATCCCCTCCCCGTTATCTTTTATTCGAATGACTACATTATTAGAGTCATCCATGTAGGCTCGAATAGCGATAACGCCTTCTTTATCCAAAGCTTCAATACTATTTTTAATAATATTTATAAGTGCCTGCTTCAGCTTGGATGAATTACCCCGTACAAATAACTCCTTCTCCAAATCAACCTTGATTACCCCGCCCTGCATGGTCGCTAAGGGTACCAATATTCCTTCAATTTGCAGAAGCTCTTCTGCAATATCTAGAAGAGTTGTATTTTCAAGCTGGGGTTTCGCGAATGTTAAAAAATCTGTAATAATCTCTGAGGCACGATCCAATTCGTCTATAGCCAGTACCATAAAGCTTTTATCCTTATCATTCGCCGTTTTCTCACGCAGGAGCTGAAGAAAGCCCCTCGTCACTTGCAATGGATTACGCACCTCATGCGCTACAGAAGCGGCCAACTGACTAATGATTTCCATTTTTTCGGAGCGTTGGAGCTCATTATTGAATACTTCCAGCTGCTTCGAGTATTTTACTACCTGTTCATAGTTATGTAATATTCTTCTTGCCAAAATAATAACAAGCGCTGCTATAAAACTTAGAATAGCCCATTTCCAATAAAACAGATCATAGTTCATATCTTTAATAAAATACCAAATAACTTCCGATACCCCAACGACAGAAAAGATACCAAAACCAGTCGTTAAAATAATAGCTTCTTTATTTCGCTGGAGGCAATAATTTATAAGCAAAACGATAAGCAGTACGTTCCCAATAACGATTGAGCCTCCAAAAGATACAATCGTAACCATCGTATAAATTTCTTTTATTTGATCTGATACAAAGGAAAGAGTCAACAAAATGACAGTCATAATAAATAACATAAATTGAATTTTCCTAAACTTAGTTATGAGTCCAAATGGGCCCCTTCCAAAAATTTTCTCAAAAAAGAAATAAATCGCAGGCATAAATAACCCTGAGGCCACATCAAACGAATAATAAATAAAGATTCCATACTCTCCGTAAATGGTATGCAGGTATGGAGAATAAGAAATAATCATCAGACCAATAGAGAAAATAACAACACACAGAGAACTCCAACCAGCTAAATATGCTTTACTCAAAAAAATAATACTTAAAAACATAGCCAATGATACAAATAATAGGGCTGCTCCTAATACGACATCAAGCATGTCATGCTTCATGAAGTCTTTGCTCAAAGTCTGGTTTTCACCTAACCGTATTTGTTTCTTTAGTCCTAGCCAATCGGCATTGGTATTTAGAAGCATATAAATCATTTCACCTGATTCATCTGCATTTAATGAAAGCAGGATTTCATTTCTATTATATGGATAATTCCGATTGGACTCGTAAACGAGCCGATCCTCAACATAAATCGTCACATCTTTAGCAGTCAATTCACTAATTAATAATGTGGGTCTTGCTAATTCAAATTCAGGCAGTTTGAATCTCAACCATGCGGATTTTAAGTTAGCTGGTTTCTCCGGGAGCGTATCCTTATAGGAAATGGACATCCATTCCATTGATTGCGAGTTACTGATCAAATCTTCGATCGTATGATTGGAATTATCCTGCCAACTCATTTCCCACTCCGTTATTTCAGTAGTCGGTGAATTCGTTAATGCGTAGGAAGGCGCAATTAGGAAGGAAGTAATAAGCAGTAACGATAGGATGAAGACTAATACGAATTTACGTAATGCTTTCATAATGCACCTCGAAATGTCGAATATATAAAACATCTACTACACTATATTTCGACAATCTTCGATACAGCTCCTTCTAACATTTACCTATTTTCCAAAAAAAAAAGTAAACAACTGATGTAATGCAGGCTAATCACAAGCGTAAACGGCTGTCGCCGTCCTTAGTGGCAAAAGCTATCGTTTCGCGGAGATATATAAGAACATTTATAAGTGAAAACTTATAAATTCTTATATATTAAAAAAGACTGCCCCCGCCGATCATCGTGATCATTGGGGGCAGCCTGCCCTTTTCCTTTAAAAGGTCCTTTTCTTAATCGCCACGCGGCGAAGAAGGAAATAATTCATGGCCATCGTGAAAGCCAGCACAAGAACGGCAAGCAGGACAACTACCGCCAGCGGATTTCGCTCAACATCTAATATCAACTGAAGCAGCTTCCCGATCCAATCTGAGGATAAAACAGCCTCCATTGCCATAGCTGGCAGAAGGGCGACGATGGAGAATGCGATGCCCATTTGCCAATGAAAACGGGGAAATCCGGAGCCGATCAGCCATCCGCTGCCAAAGTAGGCAAAGAACAAGAAGAAATATTCGAAAAAAATCCAGACTGGCTGCGCGGAAGATGTAAAGAGATGCGGATTTTGCAGCTCCAGCTGCCAATGATTTTGATTATATACGAATTGCTCAACAAGATAGCCAGCCGTCATAGTGAGTCCGAATAAAGCAGATACTGCGGTTACGACTAGAATCATGCCGCCTATGAAATGTTTCCTCGTTACACCGTTGGAAACAAAGCTGGCTAATGATAGCGGGGTCAGCATGATGCCGATGACCATAAGAAAGATTTTGGGTGATACGGATGCGCTCTCCCAAACGCCTTGCAAACCAAGCTCTTCATCAATGACGGCGTTGGAGGTCTTTAAATAGGCAATGCCTACAAAAATCGCAATATAGATGAGCCAATAATAGACAAAGGTCCATCGGAAGCTGTATATCATATGCCGCGCTACGTTCAGCACAGGATGTTTTCTCTTGCCGCTCATTGCTCATCCCCTCGTTTCTTCGTCATATGAACGAACAAATCCTGAAGCGATACAGGTCCGAGTTCAAGTCCCTCCGCAAGCGCGCGCTTACGAAGTTCTTCCGTTAACTCTCCGAACACGGTGACGGATTTTGTTTTGCCCAGCTTTTTTTCCCCGAGCACCGTCAAGCCTTCCACAAAACGATCCACAGCCTCGCTTGCCCCTGTAATAGCTGCCCCGCGCGCCCGCACCGCTTCGGTTTCCTCATGCATAATAAGACGGCCTTGATCCAAAATAAGCACTTCTTCGAACAATGAGCCTACCTCCTCGATCAAATGCGTGGATAAAATAAACGTGCGGGGCGTTTCCATATAGTCATTCAAGATTTCATCGTAGAAGGCATAGCGCGACGGTGCATCCATACCGAGATAGGCCTCGTCAAAAATCGTGACCGGAGCGCGGCTAGCCATCCCTATTGTTACGCCAAGCGCTGATTTCATGCCTCGGGAAAGCGAGGACACACTTTTTTTCATAGGAAGATCATATTGCGTTATGAGACGCTTAGCATATTCGGCATCCCAATTAGGCCAGCAGCTTGCCGCAAGCTTTAACACGTCACGAACATTGGAGCTTTCTGCCATAAAGCCGCTTTCTTGGATGAAGCATACCTGCTCCATGATTCGCGCATTTTCGAAGGGTACCTCACCGCCAATGGTTACAGTGCCATTCGACTGCTCGCGGAAAGAGGCCAGGACCGACAACAAGCTTGTTTTCCCTGAGCCGTTCCTGCCCAGAAGCCCGTATATTTTACCGCCCTCCAGCTTGAATGACATATCCTTGATCGCCGCAAAAGAGCCATAGCGCAGCTGTAAATCCTTCACTTCAATCGTAAGCGTCATTCCGGATCCCTCCCGTTTGCCTGCTCGATTCGCCCAATGATTTCCGATACCGGCACACCGATTTTGGCGGCTTCAGCAAGCATCTGATCAACGACCTCTTCAAAAAAACGCTCCCTGCGCTGTACAAGCAGCGACTGCCTCGCTTCACCGCTCACAAACATGCCAATTCCCCTTTTCTTATACAAAATGCCTTCCTCCGTTAATAAATGAAAGCCTTTCGCTGCCGTAGCCGGGTTTATGCGGTAAAAAGCTGCATATTGATTCGTAGACATAATCTGCTCATCCTCCTGCAGAACGCCGCTTACGATGTCATCTTTAATTTTGTCAGCTATTTGCTGGTATATGGGACTACGGTCGTCAAACATCTCATCACCTCTTTGCTCATTCGGTTCATTACTTATGTAACTAACCATACAACCAACGTTAACTCATGTCAAACCTAAATAGGTAATGCCTGTCCGATACCGCAGGACATCGTGTTTCCGCCAAGCGTTAACGGCTGATGTCGCCCTTGGCGGCAAAAGCTCATTCCGCGGTGAAACACACTCCTCTTATAAGATTGAAATTTAAAGCAAAAAAAGAAGCTGCCTCTGAGAGGTCATTGACCTCCGGAGACTGCTTCTTTTCTTGCTTTATGCAGCAAATCGTATAACGAGATTGCCGGCTTCTCTGCTCATTACTGTTCTGCTTGAATACTATTCATCCAACCGAGCAGCTCCCCGCTTACCTGATCCAGCTGTTCCTGCGGGGTAATTCGAGCGGGCTTATCGCCTTTTTGAACGCCATAGGAACCGAATTGCCCATGGTTACCGCCGTCAATAGTGACGTACTGCGTTTGGCTAGGCATGAACCGCTTCCCTTTGCCCCAATCCTCCCAGCTCAGAACACCATCGTTTGAGGCTGTCATTTGCAAAACGGGAAACTTGGCGTCAGCCAGGCTGCCAGCCTCGTCCGCATAGGCCGCGAAATAAAAAACACCGTCGATTTGATTCAAATGTTCCACGGCGTACCGCGATGCAAACACGCCGCCGAGCGAATGCCCGCCTATGACATAACGATCTTCTGGATGCTCAGCGATGAAAGCGTCTGCTTTGTTCTGGCCTGTAAAAGCTAGATTAAGCGGCATGCTGGCGATATATACGCGGTGGCCAGCTTCAGCCAGCTTGCGGGCCACAGGTGCATAGCTTTTTGGATCAACCAAGCCTCCAGGATAAAGGATAACATTAGGCTGAATGATCGCCTTTTCGCCTTCGGCCGGCTCAAAGCGGTAACCGGCTTGACCTATGCTTACGGTGACCTGCTTATCGCTTTTCATAGCGGCTTTCGCTTCTGCAGTCGGCGGATACACCATAATCTGATAGACGATGGCAAGCGTTAATAATAGTACCAGCAGGATGGCTGCCGACCAAATAAGCACTTTTATTTTGCGGGCCAACTTCGGTTTTGGCAAAGCCTGTGAATTCTGACTCATCTCTTGCACTCCCTTTATCCCAGCATACTCATTAGCAGCTGTTGCGATTTCAAAGCTTCCTTCGCATCGACAGCCGGGCTATTATCATGAATTATACACTGCATGAAATGTTGAACGGCATCCTCGAAGCCGCGCTGCTTTAGAATCGTCTGCCACGATGGCGGAAGCGTCTTGGCTATCCGATCATCCCGTTCCACCTCAAGCAGGCTCATATTTTTGACGCGTATGATCTCCCCTGCATTGACAATCTCAAGCTGCTCCAAACTCGTTCCGGCATGCCTATGCATCGCTGTCGATAACGTGAAGCCGGCTGCTGCGTCAAAATGATGCTGCGTATGCAGCAGATGATTACGCTCGTTCACTTTAACGATACCGACTGGTGCGCCGATCTCCCCATCCGCCAGCCATCGTGCCGTATCCACCACATGCAGATAATCGTCCAGCATCGTAAATGCCGCGACATGCGGGCCCACCGCATCCGTCCGATGCTTCTCCATCCGAACCCAAGCCGTATCCCGCATTCTTTGTTTGGCTTCTATGTACAGAGGTACAAAACGGCGGTTGAAGCCTACCATCAGCTTCCTTCCCAGGCTCACGCTTAACTCCGCAAGCTGTTCTGCCTGCTCCAAAGTAGCCGCCAGCGGCTTGTCCACGTAAACATCTTTGCCCCGCTTGAGCAGCATGGACACGACCTTGTAATGAGATTCCGTTGCGCTGTGCACAAAAACCGCTTCACAGCTGCCCGCAAGCTCCGTCAAGCTTGCATGAGCATTTGTACAAATTTGATATCCGCTGGCGCGAACTCATAATTCATCAGTTGATTCACCTGCACCCATTCGTATTGGTCATGATCCGCCAGCCTAATCTCTCCTGCGGTATGCTTGGCTTGATAAGCGATTAATTGAATATGGACCGCGTCATAAAAATGATCATTTTGTCCGAAAAATGCTCCAATCGCGATTTCAATTCCCATTTCTTCCATTAGCTCTCTACGAAGACATGCCTCAGGCGACTCGCCCTCCTCCAGCTTGCCTCCAGGAAATTCCCACAGGCCTCCTTGGGATTTTTCAGGCTTGCGCCTAGCAATCAGCAATAGCCCTTCCTCATTTTCGATAACGGCTGCCGCTACTCGTATCATTCAAACACACATCCTCCACTATACACTGATTTACACCCGTTTGCTTGCTGCGAAGCCTTGTGAATAGGTTTCTATCATACGTTATAAGCAGATATTATCGCAAAATACATGTACAATTACGCATGCAAACTGGGCTGCTATATAACGCATTTCAGATTATAACTTAACAAGCAATTGACCATTGGTTTACCGAGGGTGCTTATTCAGTCGATTCATAAAGGATGTGATATGAAGACTGATTAGATAGTACTTGCGGAAAAAGACATGATGGATAACGTCACACTTCAACGATTTCAATATATGAAATAACGGTAAAATGTGGCGTTAAATTCAAGGATAATTAAAATTAAACAATTTAGCAGTAAAAAATGGTGTTATATCTGATTGTGAGCTTGTATATGCACTAAACGGGAGGAATAGCGCCTAAAATTACCGTTATTTGGTTTGGACAATCAATATGAGAGAGATTAACGCCATATTTTACCGGTATTTGTATATTCATTAGCCAATTTGAAGCGATATAAAAGAATTCGAGAAGAAGGAACGATGGAGAGGTTTGGAACTGTAGGAGCGACAGCGTTCGCCTTTGTCTCCCTATTTCTACCGCAAGCAGCGGTATGATCAAACCCTCTCATTTTCGCAATACTTACATAAAAACACCCCATCCATGCTGGAAATTTGGTACACTAATAGCAAATTTGTATTGATAAGGATGATGACCATGTCCGATCATAATGACCGCGACGATCTTTCTGATCGCCGCCGTAACAAGCTGAAAGTGCTTCGTTTTGATAATAACGGCAAGGATTTGGTAGAATCCGAGAAGCCGGAAGAAACATTCGCTGATGTTGGCGGACTTGAAGACGTTAAGAAAAAAATCCGCATGAACTTTATTTTACCGCTGAAGCAGCCTGAGCTCTTTGCAGCCTACGGAAAGGAAGCGGGCGGAAGCTTATTGCTTTATGGACCCCCCGGCTGCGGTAAAACCTTTCTCGCCCGGGCAGTTGCCGGAGAAATCGATGCGAACTTCATGCATATTGAGCTGCAAGCGATTCTTGGCATGTACGTCGGGCAAAGCGAGAACAATTTGCATGATATATTCGAAAAGGCCCGTGAGAATAAGCCTTGTGTTATTTTTATTGATGAGCTCGATGCAATGGGCGGCAGCCGTAATCAAATGCGTCAGCATCATGACCGCATACTCGTCAACCAGCTTCTTATGGAGCTTGACGGGCTTCGCACGTTTAATGATCAAGTGTTTGTCATTGGCGCAACGAATACGCCTTGGTACCTCGACTCGGCGCTGCGCAGGCCCGGGCGGTTTAATCATATGATCTTTGTACCGCCGCCGGAGGAATCGGAGCGCGCAACGATTTTACAGCTAAAGCTGGCAGGAAAACCGCTCTCACCGCTCGATTTAAGCAAAATAGCGAAGGAAACGAAGCATTTTTCGGGTGCGGATTTAGAGCAAATCGTGAAGGATGCCGTTGAAGGCGCGCTGGAGCGAACGCTTGAAACCGGTGAAATTCAGCCTATCTCGCAGGATGACCTGAAGAAAGCGTCTAAGCATCGGAAAGCGACGACGCTTGATTGGTTCGCCACTGCCAAGAACTACGCTACTTTCAGCGACGTTAACCAAGATTACCAAATCGTTCTGGACTATATGAAGCAAAACGGATTGAAATAATTACTTTATAGCGAGGAAGCCACCGTCATGTATGAATTAGATGAAGAGCTGCAAAGTAGACGCTACCAGGAAATTCAGAAGCTAATCGAATGGAAAAAATTAAATGAGGCAAGGAAAGCGGCTGTGTCGCTCATCCAAGATACGCCAGAGGATCCTTATGCCTACGCTCTGCTCGGAAGGATTGCTCTCTATCAAGATGAATATGAGCAGGCGCTTCACTGGGTAAGCGAATCGCTTCGGCATGATCCGGAAAATGAGCTGGCATGGTTCGTTCAATGCAATACGTATTATACGATGGAGAAGTGGAAGGCCGCGCTCGAATCCATAGCCGAGGCGCAGCGGATTGATCCCTATGAGCCTCATTATTTTTTCCTGCTCGCTAATATTTACAATAAGACAAGCAAATACGAGGAGGCTCGGGACTTACTGCTGAAGGCGCTTGAAATATCGCCCGAAAATGCCCTGTATCTCGCTAATTTAAGCTATAACGAAGCGGTGATTCGCAACTTTTCAGAATCAAAAATGCTTGCTAACAAGGCATTGCGCCTGGAGGTAGAATCCGAGCTTGTTTATTTGTACCTTGCCTGGTCCGCCGAGAGACGGAATGACTATGATGACTATCTGCTCATGCTGAAAAACGCAATCCGTCTCGATCCCGACGACAAGCAAATTCGCAAAGAATATATGGAGGGTCTGCAGAAAACGTATAAAGTGTACAAGTTTCTGCTGTTTCCGAGCAACCTCATGAAAAAAATGAAGCCGTGGCAAATTCTTCTCGGCTGGATTACGCTTTGGATAATATTTCGGCCGCTCGTGATCATTTTTCTTATTCTCTATTACGCCACCTACTGGATCACCCGCTTGCTGGTGCATGTCAAACTATTCGGCTGGAATTTTCGCAGATAAACATGAGCACTTATCGCCCAGCTATAAACGAACAGACGCCCTGCAACTGAAAAACACCGCTCGCGCTTCGGACAAACGTTCGAAGCGGAGCGGTGTTTCTTATTTACAAGAGCCCGGGTTATAAATCCTGCTTCACATTAACGCAAGCGAATACTAAGGATTTCAAAGGGCTTAAAGCTCAGCTGTACACACCCGTCCTGAATGTCCAGCTTATATAGTTCCTCTTCCAATAAATTAACGACTACCGCTTCCCTCGCGGCCTGCGGCAGCAGCAGCGTAACCTGCTCACGTCCTCCTGCAGATTCATATAAACGTAAAATCGATCCTTCGCCCCGCTCGGCCGCCTTGATCGTATCCAGTATGACATGCCTGCTCTCAAATGGCATCAGCTCCAGCCGTGAAGGCAGCAAGTTGGCTTGGATTTGCTGATCTGCTTCAGCCGCGGCGCCCGCTTGGCTTTCCTTTACGCGTACCGGATGATTAAGCTCCATGGCGCTTCTTGCGACATGGGCGCTGCGCCAATCCTGCTCGTGCGGATATAGGGAATACGTAAATTCATGCTCGCCTTGGTCTGCGGTTACATCCGGCCATCTCGGAGCGCGCAATAAAGAGAGCCTAATCGTGCTATCTTTAATGTCATAGCCGTATTTGCAATCATTCACAATGTTATAGTTGTCTGTCAGCGTTGGAAAAGTACGATGTCCGTCTGATTGAAGTGTCGATTTCTCAGCTATATGTTCAGTTACAAACGCTTCTACCGTTTCCTTTTTCATGTTATCAATGACTTCCATTTTTACGAACAACGGATGACCTTTCTTATTTTTGGAAAGGGCAACAAACACCTGATTTTTATCGGTGCCGCGTCCACGCACATAAAATTGCCTATATCTAGAGTCGTTTTGAAGTTAGGACGGCCTGCCGCATGCAGAACCCGCTGAACGCGATCACTTGCTTGTACGCTGAACCCATGATTCTCAATTGTCGTGTAATCCCATATTGTGCGGCATAATCAGCAATGATTCGGCTGCCTTTTACAATGAGCGGCAGAACGGGCTGGCCTAATTCATTAACAATACCTCCAGGCGGCACTATTTGCTCCGGTGAATAGAAGTCGCCGGCATAGCATTCCGGATTGGCCGACTTGATGTTTCCGCCAAGTCTATTATCGATAATAATGTTCGGCTGCAGCTTGCGAATCATCTGAATTAATCGCTGGCCTTCCAACGTTCACCCGTCATATCATCGTATGAGAAATCGAACCACATAACGTCAATTTCACCATACTGGGTTAGCAATTCATGAACTTGACCGTGCATATAGGCCACATAACGATCGAATTCAAACGTCTTATCGCGGAAACCCTCATGATCCCGCATCGGGTGTATCCGATCGCCGAATGCCGGGTAATGCTCATGATACCAATCAATAATAGAGTAATAGAATCCAATCTTAATGCCCTCTGCCCGGAACGCGTCGACGTATTCGCGCACTAGATCTCTGCCTGCCTGCGTATTCGTTGCCTTATATTCTGTTAATTGACTATCGAATAAACAGAAACCATCGTGATGCTTGGTTGTAAGCACCGCATACTTGTGGCCGGCTGCTTTGGCAATCTGCGCCCATTCCTTCGGGTCGTCAATCTTCTTCCGGAGCTTCAATAACAAACCATGTCACACTTTTCGGTGCAATGGATAACTGTACCTGAATCCGGTAATTTCGGTCCAGCCCATACATACGAAACTTCCCATCCTTCTCCCGGATCATAGCTGTTGTGCTTAATCCCGTATAATACAGCGGCAGCTCCAGCGTCCGCTGAATTTCCTTATCCAGCGGATTATAAACAAATGCCATTCCCTTCTGCTTCAGCATAGGATTAACGTGCAGTATACAATCTGCATCCCGTCCGCTCGGCCTGCGCACATGGATAATATCCGATTCCAATATATCGCGGTACCGTTTGTAGAAATCCACCCATTTGCGAACGACCTGCTTTGTTTCCTCCGTATCATACAACCGGAATCCGCGGTAACTGGCCTGTACGCCTGCCGTGAAATTGTTCATTAAGTGGGTGTCATATGTGTCCAGGTGCTCGCCGAGCGGCTCCAAAGTCGACTCCGGCCCTCCCCCGTGGTATTCCGTTAACGGGACGAACATCCACCCCATACTCGGCGCTTTCTCCCAAGTACCGTCGTAAATATTTTGTCGCGAGAGAATAACCTGACGGTCTCGCGGCAGCGCAAAGTTGACTTCCCGGTAACCCATTCCCGCTTTATTGGAACCGGCAAGGAAGTACCAATCCGGCACATTCAAGTATATGCCTTGACCTCTGCACCATTTATAGAAATCAGATATCCGCTTCCACTGCTTCCACTGGGAATCCTGCCGCCCATGATGCCCCGGATGATCGGTCGAATCGCATATATCGCCCGGGTACGACCCGTCATGTTCCAATAGATCAAAGCCTGTTTTCTCAAAAAAGGACTTCAGTTTTCTGAAATAGTCCTGTCCCCAGCGGCTTTCCAAACAAGGAGAATGGACATAATAGGCGCCATTCGGATTGACTATATCGTGTTCGGGACCGATCGTGCGGCTGGCAAGCAGTGAATAACCGCCGATGGCGATTCCTTTGCTGTGAGCGTAATCCGCCAATTCTTTCAGTGCAGCAATATAAGCCGGATTCTCTTCTTCCATATCCAATTCGCTGCCAAACGATAATATAACCATTTCGAAACCGACCTCTGCGCATTGATCGACCGCTTCGCGAATAACAGCCGGATCCATGCTGCGGACATGCATAAATATCGGGTTTTCTGTGATCCAGGGCGCGATTGTGCGGTACATCTTCCGCTGTGCAAGCCCTTTTCTTTCCCTGTCTGTGCTGTCGTGGACAAGTACAAACGTGCGGAACGTTTCAAACATTTCCCCGGGATCAATGCCTATATCGGGCCCTATCGGGGGGCGGCTCTCCAGCAGAGCCGGAGTTAAACTATCATAGTTGATTTGGGTCTTGTAATCCGGATCCGGCACCCAATAAGTTGTCCGGTTCGCTTTCTTCTGCGCCATTCCTTGAAAGGAATAGTCGCTTTCGACATGAAGGTTTGGGAACTCCCAACGGTCTGGAGTCTCCACAGGGGAATCCCATTCCACTACCGCGAGCAGCTCGCTTGTGAACGATTCCAGCTTCACTTGGCTGCCGCCGTTGTTATGAATTTGCAGCCACTTGGAGAGCAGCGGTATGCCGTCATACAGCTCATAATGAACGGTAACGGATATGCCCTTTGCGGATTCCGAGGCGGATTCATAATGAAATATTAAGGAAACACCCGGCGCGGGCCATGGACTGTTCGCCGAATCGTTGTTCTTCTTCCACGGGAAACGTTCTTTGGTCAAGCCCGTTTCGAAGCCGGTGCAAAGGAATGCCTTCGGATCTGAAGTGAGCGAATCCACCCATTCCGGCCGCAAATAAGCATAATCCGGCTGTCCTGCAAGACCGCCCACAGAAATATCCTCTCCGGAGAAACGCACCGTCGCTTCCGGTTTTACGCCGCGAATAATGGTTTCATCGGTCATTAAATTATGGAAAGCCACCGTCGCTGCATTAGGCGATAATCGCCAGGTTCTGCTGATTAATCCGTTCGTCATCACGATTTCATCGTCATGTTCGCCGCGGTAAATGCCGGATTTATAAGGTTCCGGATTAACCAGCCAATCCGGATTCATCGATGGACTCGCTTGAAGCTGCATACTTGGAAGCTCGTTAATTTGTTTTTTTCGCATAATGGCCTGTTCCTCTCCTCTTTAGCATAAATCGACAGTAAAATGGTCCAGCACAAGCATTCCTTTGGAATCATCGTTCTTAACGATTGCAAAATAATGATCTTGCCCGTGTCCCGCCGTAAATTCCGCTGCAAAGCGATGCAATCCTTTGTTCAAAGCTGTATTCATTAATTCAGCTGGCATTCCGCCATCTCCTGCTCTTACAACTGCCGAGTACTGACCATCAAGATCGGCTTTGTAATCGAACGAGATCCGGTACTTCTGATTCGGTTCAAACTGCACCGTGGACGGTAATGTTCGGAACAATTCACCGGACTTCTCATCCATTGTTTTCATCGACCAATCGCCGCCGATCGTATCGTTCGTACAGCCGGCATGCCGCTGCGATAGATGGGTTCTCCCTATTCTGCCGTTTGAACTGACGAACGGGCCCCATCCTTCATCCACATGTTCGAAGTCCTCATAGAAATAATGGCCGTTTCCGCGATCCTGCAAGATGGAACCATCTATTTCCCTCACCCGTATATCGTCAAAGTGGACGAAAGAGTCCTCGTCGCCCGTTCCGGCTTTCAGGCAAAGGACAGGACTACGATCACCTGAGTCAGGCATCGTAAAGATCAAACGGAGCCTCTGATAATACGTCCCCCGCTTATCCGAGTCGATGTCCCAATTGACGACTGCAGTTCGGTCAATTTCCTTTATCACGTCTGGTCCGCCATAATGAGTAACGCAGATTGCCGCTTGTCTGCCTGCAGATACTTGAACCCATACGGAGGCTGAGTACGTTTTTCCGAATTCCAATCCCGACATAGCCTGCGACACCAGAGCGTCAGCTCCGCCGTTCCCGGAAATGTGCAAATACGTTTGTCCGTAACTTGTGTTCCGGATCGTAATATGATCCGTATCCGCCGCCGTCGATGATTTCCGCCAATATGCAAACCCGTGGCTATCAAACCCCATGTCCCGGACGGGACTGCCTTCTCCCCAATTCATCGCAATCAGAGGCGGTGCTTCCGCAAGGTAGATGACGTAAGGTGTCAGGGCCTCGGCGTTTACGGTAACCGTACCGGCTGCAATCGGCAGGTCATCGACAAACACCCGCCCTAAGTCCGTCAACCTGTACAGTTTCACAGTGGTCACTGCTTTCCTGTTCCCTGATTCATCCTCCGCCAGCCGCCCTTGCCAACTCTCCGGCAATGTCCACGTGCTCTCGCCCCCTGCCGGATTCCAGTGGTAAATCTTGACCTCTTCCTGCGGATTCCATGGGATAAAGACGGTGTCGCCCGATGCAATCTTTATGCCGTTTCTGTATATGACGTTTTCGCCGTCCTCCAATCCGGATGTAACGTTTCCCTCCAGGATGACCTCAGTGTCCGTCCATTTCTTTACCGGGAAATGCATTAAATAACGGTAAGGAAGCTGCTTCGTAAAAAAGGATCCGATGGCGTCTGTAATATCCCGCTCCTTCTGCCAACCCATAAAGCCGTTATCGATCGCTCGGGTATATCCGCCCTTTAACAAAGGATGAACTTCGTATGCATCCTTTTCCGTATGATGAATAAATCTGGAAATCATGCTGTCTCCGGTGCTGTCATGCGTCCATACTGCATGCTGATCCAGCATATCCGCTTCTTCCGTCCAAATGGTCCAGCCATTCCCATGAAGTTTTTTCGCCAGCCTGTATGCCGCCCAATGCTCATCCCGATACGTATCCACATAGATAAAACTGAGGTTCGGAACTTTCTCCTTCAGCTCATCTAACCGGAGATCAAACCCGCCGGACATGATGTCCTTCTCCCTGTCGATATAATAGGATTGATCCAACCATCTCCAACCCTGCGTAGTCGTAATAATGGAATTCGAGTACGCCTTAGCTTCCGGGTACGCCTCGCTGTGATTGATGTGGACGCCGATGGCGGCATGATACTCGAGAGCGCGGTCTACAAGAAGATTCAAGTCGGTTAAACCGCCCGCTCTGGCATTGAAGCTGCTGCCGTAATCGGGGTGACCGCTGTCATGGCCTTCGGATTGATATCCTTTAAGTTCAATCATTTGTCCGAAGCCGTCCGAGTACAGGTAAAACTTCTTCACATTATCCAATATCCGCAGAAACGGATACTGAGCCATGCTGGCAAAATTCATGACGATATGGGCGTAGCTGTTCCGGAGCATGTCTGCCCCGGGGATTGAGGTCCTCGTTTCCCTCAACGCGATCGCTCCGTCCTGCCAATCTACGATGCCGTCTCCATTACGGTCCGGCGTAATCATAACCTTTGACCAAGGCTCATCGATCACTTCGCCGCTTGGTCCCCGATAAGTCCAATAGCTGTTCCAAATACCCGTTTCCATATAGTCGTCCTTATGAACCGTTTGAACATTTACCCGTCTTCGGTTCAGCAGAACATTATTAAGAACGGACGCTGCCAATTCATTCGTGTTTAAGATAGCAATGGAATAATGGACGTGAACCGGGGTTTCTTCTTGTTCGGAAACAAAGAAAAAATGATCGCCTTTAATGCCTTCGGCGCAAGCGGCATACGCACCCTCCTGTACGCTCCGCACGGATACGAGGCTGTGGCGGGGGAACTCGATCGTAATCACTTGAAACTCCCCGGATTCCCTGATGTCCGTGATACTCATCTCCAGTACAGAATCGTTTACCTCGAAGGTCACTTTCATCTCGACTTGAATCTCAGGAAAGGATAGCTGGTAGATCGCTTTGTTTCCAAACCGTTTGAAACTAACATCCGGCTCATAGAGATCTCCATTGATATCCACATAGGCAAGCCGCTTTTCTTGACCATACAATAATGCGCCTGTTTCTCTCCACCGATACTCCACCACTCTCGGAAATGAGGAATCAACCAGCACTTCCAGTCGTTCGGACTTAATGAGCTGCTGATCCGCAACGGCAATCGGCGCTTCTCCTTCCGAAATTGCCGCAAAACCGTACCTGTTAGAGTCAGATACCGGTTTTTCCTTTATCGCACTTATCCGGCAAAATCCTTCACCTTGCTCCCGATCTTCCGAAGCCCACGCCCGAAAGCCCGTTCGTCCCGGCTCCGGTTTCATTTGGGGAATATGTCCGAGATACACTTGGTAACCGTCCATCCATACCACTAGTACCGAGCCGACATAACGGAGCTTCACCCGGTATGCTTTCCCCTCATAAAGCGGATCCGCTTTAAAAAGGACACCTTTTTCTCCGCTGGGAAGCGACCAAATCCATGTGCTTTTTCCGAAAGGATCCATCGGCGTGTCGCAACCAATGAACACCCATGAGTCTGGAGAAACATACCGAATCACCGCGCCGATTTTCCCAGTCGGATTCAGCGGAGTGAGCGTAAACTCCAATTCTCCATCCGCCGCTTCCGGACTGTTCCCATTCACGAACAGCGTGTCGGAACCATTCGCTTTCAGCTCAATAGCTTCTTCCTCCGCCTTCCAATGTCCGCTGCCCTTAACGACATTCCAACCGTAGTGCAGATCGATCATGTTTGTTCCCTCCATGTTAATCGATTCGGATGACAAGTGAAGCGCCGCGCTCTATCGTAATCTTCTGCGCAAAAGTAAACAGACCGTCATTACAGGTCATATCACAATCCTCGCCATTTACGGTGACACCATCAACCGTTCGGGCACGTAAAAACGGCAAGTGTAAATGTTGAAGGGGAAGATTTCCATACTCCACACGCAGAACCGCTTCCCCGCCATGAACCGAGAATGTTCCCCAGCCCGAATCCAGAGACCAGAACGTCTGATAAGAATCCGTCCATTCAATGGGGTTAAAGCCTAGTAAACCTTTCGTAAGATCATATTCAAACCCGCTGAAAGCAAGCAGCAGCGAATAGCTGGCCATCGAACGCGCATAGTGGCTTCCGCATTCCATTTCATTCCACGGGTTACGCTTCTCTCCGTCGTAACGGTCACGAATGGAACGGACAATGTCGAGTCCCTCGCGGACAAGCCCTTCCTGAATCATGTGCGCAGCTGCTTGATATTCAAATCCATGCATCGTTTCGGATGCATAAGTTAACGGAACGACTGGTTTCCGGGCACTATCCGGCCATACGCAGATCATGGCGCCCCCTTCATCATTGAGACTGTATAGGCGCCATGGATTCACTTCATTCCGCATACTGTTTTTGAAATTGTATTTATAAATGGAAGACAATGCTTTTTTCGTTTGTTCGCGATCAAATATTTCGCCCAGTCCGCATAAATTGGCATGCCACTGCGCGATCACTTGGTCAATTCCGCAGCCGTCTTGCATTTGATATTTGATTTCCTTCGCTTCATCGTTCCAGTAGTTTGTCATTCCGTACCTCTCAAGCAGCGCATGGTCCTTCAAATCCACCTGCTGTCCATAATACTCCCCGTTGAACAAGTGCTTGTCTGTCCATCGTTTTCCTTTTCGGTACAGATCCATGTATGAGGCGGCCGTATCAGGTTCGCCCAAATGATGAGCCATCTCTGCGCCCGCCTTCAGTGCCGCCAAGTAAAATCCGTTTAGCCAAGCGTTTGGCCCCACCAGTTCCATATCCAGCGTATGGTGTTGTCTGCCTTCAATAACCCCGTCGCGGTCCGCATCCCACTTATCCGCGTTCGTGTCTGCCCAAGCATATTCAATCGATTTCTTGATGGCAATCCAATGGGATCGAAGCCACTGTGTATCCCCGGAAATTTTCCAATCACGGTACGCTTTAATGACACCGCCGAACTGGCCGTCTACACAAGCGTGGGGAAATGACCACAATTCTCTGCCGACAGGCGTCGCCAAGCGGAATGACATGCGTCCGTCTTCACATTGGTTATACGTGAAATCCAGATCGCGCATCGAACGTTCCAGCTTTGGAAACAGAAACGGCAGCGCATAGGCATAGTTCCATACATGCGTACAGGATCCGGGACAGCTGCCTTCATTCCATATGCATCCCTCATACCCGTAGAACGAACCGTCGCTGAGACGCAAACATGTCGGCGATTTCAGCGTGGCTAAATTTGCAGCAACCGCATCCATCGCCTCAGGCGGTAAACTCGAAGAGAACAGCGCATTTTTGAACGCCGCTGTCTCGCTGTACAAGCGCTCCCACTGATTCAGTGCATAAACCGCACTTTCCTCTGAATTCCCGAACATGGAGGCATAATAATTTTTCCAGGCGCGCTCCGCCGTATGTTGACAGGAAGTTCGATTGCAATCGCACACTTCAGGCCATATAAAATCCGAGTTTGGATAATTCCAAGTAATGACGAACCTAACCGATTTTCTCTCGCCAGGTTTTAACTGGACATGAGCGGCCAATGAGCCATAATTATCACATTTCGCCGGCTCATAGACCCGGTTCTTAAACCGGCCTGGTGACGCAAAGTCTTTCCAATATACTTCCAATCCGTCCACCCATCCGCCGCGATACCAATACTGCTGGTAGCTCGCCTCCTCCGCATCCGTTGCCATCGTCATGTCCCCATACCGGACATCGCCTTCCCTCAATTCCTCTGATCCAAGCTTGATCGAATGAATGTTGTCTGCATAGTTGTAGCTGTGAACGTTCTTGTCTTCTTTTTGAGGATTTTTCATAGCCAAGTTGATTGTATACGTGATGTCCCGGTTCGATGTATTACACACTTCTATAGTGAAAAAGGCCCCTGGAATACTTGAATCGCGGTCGTTTAAAGGGATAAACGGGTTGAATGCCCGCATCGTCACGTCACCCGGAAACTGTTCGTCCTTGAAAGTCATCTCCGCAAAAGGAAACTCCCCCGTAAACACCGTATCCTTAAAGTGGGGCATTCCGGCCAATGTCGTTTCGAGCGGTCCAAATCCGTATCCTATGTTTCTCTTAACCTGCTGATTATGATGACCCATATAGGAAGGCTGCAAATCACCTTGCAATATTCGCGCATCGAGCACCTGTCCATCCGACTCAGCCTTCACAGCGAAATGCGTGTATCCATTATCACTGCGCTTATGAGGACGATTAAAGATTTCCCAATCGATGAGCCTCCCGTTTCCGGAGAGCCCGATACAGCCTGTTCCGATTCCTCCAAGCGGAAACGATATTTCTTTTGTTTTAGCTCCTTGAAACATGAATCTGCTCACTATAGCACCGGCTTCCTCCATCATTTTTGCTAAAAAAAGCATGGAACGGACATCTGCTTGTGATGTCCGTTCCATGCAAGATGTTCTGGCATTTATTTATTTATTTATTTTGATCATACAGCTGCTCGGCTTCCTGCATCACTTTATCACCGCCCATTTTCTTCCACTCTTCAACATATTTATCAAACTCGCTTAAAGGTTTGCGTCCCGTAATAAAATCGATATAATTTTGCAAAGTAAATTGAGTAAGTCTGTCTTGATACTCGTTTAATACCGGTTTCTGATAGGCGCTCAAAATATCATAAATTTGCGTACCTTTCGCTCTAGTGTCTTTTGCCAATTGGCGCAACGATTTATCGGATGTATAAGAAGTTTGGAAATCATAATCGTTAAACGATCCCGCCATCGAATATCCGCCGGCGATGCCAAGCTTATCTTTTTCTTTTTGGTCATCGTATGGCTTGATGTGCTCCACAATACCTTTGTCATTCAAATTCCAATGTGTTCCTTTGACGCCGAAGTTTAATAACTCATAAATTTCCGGATCAAACTGGGTCGCTTCGAAAATTTGTAAATATTTAGCCAATTTATCTTGATCTTTCTCCAATTGCTTCCCGAACATGAGACCCGTACCCGATCCGGCCGGACTTTGCGAAATACCAAACTTGCCTTCGGGGCCTTTCACTCCTCCGGTGGTCAACCAGTTGAAATCAGCATTGTCCTTATGAAGCTTATCGTACCAAGTTTCTCCTCCGAGGAAAGCGCTGCCCGGTATGAATACCCACCAATAAAATTCTCCCGCGCCGGCTTTGCCCGTCAGCATTTTATCTTCAAAATTGTTGCCTTTATTAACGACGAATTCCGGATCGATCAACTCGTTCTTGTACCAACGGTTCAACACTTCCAATGCCTGTTTCGCGCCCGGTTCAATTTCACCGCGAACGACTTTGCCTTCTTTTTCACGGAAAATACCGGGGAAAGCGTCATAGGCGCCGAACACGGAACTGAACATTCCGGAAAGCGACTCCGCAGTTCCAGTTATACCATACGTATCCTTCTTGCCGTTACCGTCCGGATCATCGTTCCGGAATTTCGTTAAAGCGGCTTCCATCTCTTCAATCGTTTCCGGTATTTTGGCAATGCCTGCTTTATTCAGCCAATCTTGGCGAAAGCCGAGCTGCAAACCGTCGATGCCCAGATCCCAAACTCCTGGAAGGCCATAAATTTTCCCGTCTCGCTTCACATATTTGAACGGATCGTCTTTATCGATAAATCTCTTAATCCATTCCATATATTTCGGCATATATTTCTCAATGAGTTCCTGCGGAATTTCTGCGGCAACGCCTTGTTGAATGTACTTCTCATACTCGGCCGGTTTCGGTTCCTTCATCCAATCGGGAATGTCGCCGGATGCGATCATCAAGTTCAGCTTTTCCTGATAAGAATCGCCTGTGGTTGGAACAAACTCGACATCTACTCCGAATTTCTCTTTCACTGCAGTTACACCTGGTGAATCTGACTTAACTCTTTCCGGATAATACGACCAAAATGTCAATTTAGGCGTTTCCTTTACATCCGTATCAGATGCGGATGCGTCTGAGGTTGACGGCGTGTTTGACGCGTTGTTAGAGGCGGATGAATCGTTTTTCTGATTGCTGCATCCCGCAAGGACAGCTGTGAACATCGTTAGGCAAATAACTCCTAAAATAAGTACCTTGTTCCCTTTCACCTTAACCAGCCCCTTCTTATCATATGAGTATCCATTCTATTAGAAGGATCATCCCAAATGGATTGAAATTATCCTTTAACAGCGCCAATCATTACGCCTTTGACAAAATATTTCTGGATAAACGGATATATAATGAGCATCGGAATAATGGAGAACATAATGATGGTCGACTGCAGCTGCCTGCCTGAAAATTCCGATTGGTTCGACATTTTTTGCATAAGCAGCGTTAAGTCTGTTGTATTGTTCTCGATAATGATTTTACGCAGCACCACCTGCAGCACTTGATGATCCGGATCGGAAATATAGATCATGCTGTCGAACCAAGCATTCCAGTGGCCTACTCCCACCCATAAGGCAATCGTAGCTAGGGCTGGCTTGGATAACGGAAGCACAATTTGCGTGAAAATCCGGGCGTAACCGGCACCGTCCACCCGGGCCGACTCTTCCAATTCTTCCGGAATCGATCGAAAAAAGTTGCGGAGAATCAAGATGTTAAATGCGCTGATCATACCCGGAATTACCAACGCCCATACGGTGTTGTACATGCCGAGCTCACGGATTAACAGATAAGACGGAATTAATCCCCCGCCAAACAGCATCGTAAACAAGATGATGCCGGTAAATATGCGGTTGCAGGGCAAATCCTTCTTGGCAAGAGGATAAGCGGTTAGAGCGGTAAAAATAAGAGATAATACCACACCTAATACCGTCCGGATGATGGTGTTCCCATACCCGTTCCATAGCGCTTCATATTTAAAAGCAAGCGCGTAACTTCCGAATGATATCTCTTTGGGAAACAGAACCAGTCCTGAAGAATACGCCGTACTTGCCGCCCCCGCCCCATCCAATGAAATGACCACTTGCGTCCAAAATGGATATAACGTGACCAGCATGATGGCAGCCATCAGGAGATACAATATGGCATCGATGATTTTGTCTCCCGGGGATTTTTTCACATTAACCATATAGGCTTCCTCCCATTTCCCGAAAATCTACCACAATGCGTGATCTTTTTGTCCCATCAATTTGACCAAGCGGTTTACCGCAAAGATGAGGATGAGCGCTACCAGCGATTTGAATAATCCGATCGCCGTAGCCGTACTGTAATTCATTTCCACCAACCCTTGTCGGTACACATAGGTGTCTATGATATCCGCAACGCTGTATACTTGTGTGTTATACATGTTAAATATTTGATCGAAACCGGCATCCAGCACGCCGGCCATAGATAAGATGAGCATAATGGAAATGACCGGCATCAGCATCGGTATAGAGATGTAGAACATCCGTTTAAATCTTCCCGCCCCATCAATAACGGCTGCTTCGTATAATTGGGGGTCAATACTTGCGATGGCCGCGAAATAGATAATCGAGCCCCATCCGAACCCTTGAAAAATACTTGTAAGAACAAGAACCGTACGGAAGTACCGGTCATCGGCCAAGTATAATACCGGATCGCCGCCAAATAATTTTACAATTGTATTTACCGGACCTTCTAAGGAGAAGATCGTGAAAAAGATACCGCCGAGCACAACCCATGAAATAAAATGCGGCAAATACGAAACGGTTTGTACCAGCTTCTTAAACTTTGCGTTCATAATTTCACTTAGCAGCAGCGCGAACAAAATGGGCACCGGAAAGCCGAAAATTAGTTTATAAAAACTGATAATGATGGTGTTCTTCAAAACATTAAAAAAGTACGGATCCGAAAATATGTCTTCAAAATGTTTGAAACCAGCCCAAGGGCTGCCTACAATCCCTTCAAGAATTCTGAAATCCTTAAAAGCCAGTACCACACCATACATCGGGGCATAGTGAAATATTAAGTAGAATAGCATACCGGGAATCAACATCACGTATAAAACCCTGTACCGCTTCCACTTTTTTCGCTCTTCCTTTACCACGGCCTGTTGTAATTGTCTGGTGGTAACGCTTTCACTCAATGCTGTTCCCTCCTTCCGGTTGTCATACTCTTGTTGTCCTTCTTGTAAATAAACTATACCATGGGCTGAAATGAAGGTAATTATCAGATATCTTCGATTTGTTTCAATTTTCTTCGCAATTCATTTTCCTTTTTTTCGTTTCCGGCATAAAAAAACCTCCCAGTCGACAGTGTTGAGTTCATCCTGGCATGAACCCTATTTTTCACTGTTTACCATGAGAGGATAATCGTTTCAGCTTATAAACGATGCGCACTTCAAGCTCGTTGATCGACTTTCTGTCTAGTCTCCTGCCGCAAGATGGTCCAAACAAGTTTTCGGCGTCCGTCCTGCGACCAACTGCCCACCCGAAACGTAACCTTCTTCGCGTTCCTCCAGCTCTTGGACGACCCGATCCCGCCATACCGCTACCCGCGCCGAAGCGTCTGCATCGCAAACGGCATTGATCAGCTCCTGCGGGTCGGTACGCAGATCGAAGAACTGCTCCTCGCCAGTCTGGGAAAACCAGATGTATTTCTCTTTCCCGTCCGTCACATAATGGTGGGACCGCGCTCCATATACATGCTCGCCATGGATATACGACCGCCACTCCGTTTGCTCCTTCCGGCATAACGGCAGCACGCTTGCACCTTCTACAGTAGCGGGAATCGGCGCACAGGCAGCGTCCAGCAGCGTCGGCATAATATCGCGAAGCTCGACGACATTATCAACGCGGCTGCCATTTGCGAAGCCGAACCTTCCGCTTGGGTCATAAAGAAGGAAAGGAACCTTCGCGCTTCCCTCATAAGGGAGCGACTTGCGGAAAGCGTGATGGTCGCCCATCAGCTCGCCGTGATCGGACGTGAACAATATTAACGTATCGTTTAAAACGCCGTACTCCTGCAGCGCGTTAATCAGCCTGCCGATCTGTTCGTCCAGATGCGTGATCAGCCCGTAATAGGCGGCGCGCGCCCGATCGAGCCTGCGCTTAGGTATGCGGCCGAAAATCGTCGTTGGATCGTGCGCGCCTTCAAGAGCCGCCGTTTCATCTACCCAATCGCCGACGGGCGGCTCCGGCATGTCAAGATCCTTGTACATATCGAAGTATGCCTGCGGCGGGTCAAGCGGCGAATGAGGCCGGACGAATGACGACCACAGAAAGAACGGCTTGCCCGGATCGCGCCGCCGGAGGAAATCGATCGACTCGGAGGCGCACCAATTCGTCGGATGCATATACTCCGGCAAATGCCAGGGACGGGAAACGGTCGATGCGTTGCAGTCGAGTCCGTTGTCCATCATATCGAGCGAAGCCCCCCCAACACGTCGCAGCCACTGTAAATAATCGTCGACCTGATCAAAATGGCCGTCGACCGGGTTATCGTGTTTATTCCGGTTATGGTGCAAATAGCCGTCATGCAGCACAACATTGTGAAAACCGCATAAATTTCGTGCAGGATAAACGTGCATCTTCCCGACGCACTGTGTGTGGTAGCCGGCTTTCGCCAGCTCGCCCGCAATCGTATGCTCGTAGTTCCATGGTACTTTGTCCTGGTAACCGACCCGGCCGTGAGACCGTTGGCTCATGCCGGTCATGATCGCGGCGCGTGCCGGAATGCAGGTCGGCGTCGCCGAGTAGGCATTCGTAAACGTCACGCCCTTCCCGACGAGTGCATCCAAGTTCGGTGTTTCTACGATCGGATGGCCGAGCGCGCTCAAGCAATCCCAGCGCATCTGATCGACCGTGATCAACAGCAAATTCGGTTTGTTCATCGTACAGCTTCCTCCTTTGTTATTAGAACAAGCAGCAATTCTATGTGAAAAAGGCAGCCAACTCCTATTTGGCAATGCGGGGTATCGCGATCTTCATTATTGTACCCTTTCCGATTTGGCTGCTGATTTCGACTCCGTATTCAGACCCGAATTTCAACTGGATCCGCTCATTCACATTTTTCAAACCATATCCGGAGCTTTGAGACGTTAACAACTCTCCAATCATACCCTCAGGAATGCCTGCCCCGTCATCCTCCACTGTAAACTGAATGGTGTCTTCCCCCAGCGCGGCAGTGATCCTCAGCTGTCCTCTATCCGGTTCTTTTTTCTCGATGCCATGTTTAATCGCATTTTCAACCAAGGGCTGCAATATTAAATTGATCACCCGGTACGAGTATACCCGTTCATCGATCTCATAAATGACGTCAAAACTGTAATCTTTCATGATTTGAACAATTTCCAAGTAAGATTCGATATTTTCCAGTTCATCCCGAACCGCAATAATTTGATCCCCTTTATTCAGCGCAGTCCGATAAAATTTGGACAAGGAGGTAACGACATGGCTGATTTCATGCTCATCGCTTCTTAACGCCTTCCAATTGATAAAGGATAACGTATTATAGAGAAAATGAGGACTGATTTGCGCCTGCAGCGCGCGCAGCTCCGCTTCTTTCTGAACAATTTTATTGGCGTACACTTCTTGAATGAGATTGTTCAGGCGCTTCAGCATATTCCCGAAACGAACGGTCAGATCCCCGATTTCGTCTGTGGATGACGTTTGAATTTGCAAATTAAGCTCGCCTTGCTCCACGCGTTTCATCCATGTGATCAAGATGTGAATCCGCTTTATCATCGTATTGGATAAGAGCAAAATGATACCGAGCAGGATTAGCATACAAAGGCCAATAACAATCAGCGTCGCCTTAATTATATTGCCGGCGTCAGGGGAAACCTGGCTCACCGGCACATAGGTGTACATGGTCCATTTGGCTTGCGGAATGTCATTCTTGATCACAAGCATCCTCTGGCCGCCGATAAGGGAGGTGCCTCCAACGGACTTAATAATGTCCTGCTCTTTGATATTGGCCATACCTAACAGGCCTTCTACTTGTTTTTTATTCGAATAAATCACTTCGCCGGCCGTGTCCGCCACAATAATCCCTAAATTGCGCGTTAACTGACTGATTGTTGTGAAAAATTGGTCGTAGACAATATTTATATATAGCACGTTGTTTTTCCCGTTTACCATTAAACTTGGAAATGGGCTTGCCAAGTAGACTTGGCCGGAATCCCGTCCCCAAACCGGCGCCGAATTTTCAACAACTTCCTTGTACCAGGCTTCTTCGGCGATACGATTGGCGGAAATAATCGCTGTTCCGGATTCCGGCATATTCGTATCCGTATAAATCGAAAGCTGCACAATTTCTTTGTTTAATGCGACAATCATCTTGAATTGCTGGTATAAATATTGGTCCAAATCCCAACGCAAATTGACGTAGTCGAGATAGGGGGTACTGATAATCTTTTGAATGGAGCTATTGTATAAAATTATGTTGGCGGTATTCTTATATTGCTCCAACTTAAAATTCATATTTTGGGCAATCGTATCCGCGCTGCGTTCTAATGATTGTTCTGCTTGAACGCCAAGCAGTTGTTTGGACTGCAAATAATTATAGGAACCTAAAATAGCGATCGGAATAATAATGACCGCTAAATAGGAGAGAAATAGTTTCTGTTTTAACCGGATCCGGTTTAACCACCGATAAATGACCTTTTTCATACGCCCAGATCTTCCCTGAATTGAGTCGGCGTCTTGCCGTGATACGTTTTGAACAGCGAGCAGAAGTATGCGACATTGCTGTACCCTGTTTCCTCGCTGATGTCGGCCACTTTTTTATGCGTATTCGTCAGCAGTTGTTTTGCTTTTTCCATACGTGTCGAGGTAATAAACTTAATAATGCTTACACCCTTATGCTTCTTAAATAAATGGCTTAAATAATTGGGAGTTAAATAGACTCTTTCAGCAAGTTCTTCTACCGATAAATCCCGGCGGTAATCGCTTTCAATAAATTTGACGATGTCCTCAATCACCTTGCGCATCGAATCCGGCGTATGACTGCTTGACGATTCGCGGCTGTCGATCACTGAAATCATAAGTTTAATTAAATCGCTTAATTTATTGGTATTGTATATTAATTGCAAATAATTTTTGAAGCTTGTTGAGTCTCTCTTCGATGAAGCTTCGAATATGCTTTTTAATAATTCCATACAAATGTATTTCAAATAAATAGAAGAGATCTGCGTGCCGCCTTGCAAATACAGAAATAGACGTTCAAATAGCATCCGAACGGACGTAAAGTCTTTCCTCTCCACATCATTCCTGATTTCACCCAGCAATTCTTCGACATTTATCGAACGGTTGTCATCCAGGCGTGCGCTGCCGGTGAATAAGATAACGCCATGCTCATAGAAGAATTTACTTTCAAGTATGGATTCAAATTCACTGTAAGCTTCGCGTATTTGTCCTACATGATGAATCGGACCGCTAAATACCAAATACATGTCCCGGCTGTACTTTTCATTAAACCAGTTTACTATTACGGTGCCTAATGACTCCAGGTCGAATTTATTTTCTTCATCCAATACTTCCATAAAAATCAAACTTTGGCATTCGTTCAGGTTTACCGCGTCGAATGGTCTCCGAAGCAGATCAGCCAAGCATTGGTCGAAATCCGAATCGACAAGATCAAAAAATCGTTCCCGGGTATCCAATATGACCATACGTATCGGCTTCGTACCGGAAAACATATATACGGGAGCGGTTGGCTCAACAAATTCCTCTCCTCCGTTATCGTTCCCGCCATGAATCAATTGAGAAAAAATCTTCTGCTGCTCATAGCGAATCCCTTTCCCGTAAACTTCTTGAATCCTTTCCTGCTGCTCCTTGTCCTTCCGTTCCTGTTCACACATTTGGATAACTTGCGAGATCACTTTCAAAAACTCGCTCACTTGGACAGGTTTCAAAATATAGCGGACGGCCTTTAAATCGATCGCCCGCTGAGCATATTCAAACTCACCGTAGGCGCTCATAAAAATCACCTTGACCGGCAGTTTCAATTCCCTCGCCTTCTCGGCTAATTGAAGCCCGTCCATCCCTTTCATGCGGATATCGGTGAACAATATGTCGACCGGATTGCGCAGCATATACTCGAGCGCCTTCTCGCCGCTGTCCGATTCGAAAACTTCCAGATTCAGGTTGTATTTATCAATGAGGAATTTCACGCCTTCTCTTTCAAATTTCTCATCGTCGACAATGAGTATTTTGTACATGAAGTCACCTTTTTACTTTGAATTTTGAAAGAGATTTAACAGTCTATATTAGAATATCATAAATACTGAAAATATGAATCCTGCCGAGGCGGAGCGAATTCCTAATGTGCATTTTGAGCCGCTACCTCTGATAACTGCCAACAAGAGTGCCGAATAAGCCGACACTTGGTAACACGTTCTTTACTGAATAAGGAAAGATCTTATGAGAAAAGCGCCTTCATTAGCGTAGGCGCTTTTCTTTCAATAATTATATTCTTGTTAATGTTCGACTTCATGAATCTTATTATTTTTTTAGGTGCATTTTGAAACGTTATTTACTTTTATTTGGCTTCATCCCATAAACGCCGTACATTTTCCATTGCGATTAAGGAGGCCGACTTGCATTCTTCCATGCCTTCAAACTCTACCGTAATATTTCCGTCAAATCCGGATTGCTTAATGAGTTTAATGATTTTGCGTATTGGCAGATCACCGTGACCAACGATGGCCCCCCGCAAGTAATTTCCGTTAGCGGTTGTAAACCATTCACCGCCCCCGGGGTGCTCATCATATGGACGGAAATAAAAATCCTTGAAATGTATAAGCGATGCATATGACAGGTTTTTCATCACGCCGATGACTGGGTCCTCATCCACGCACATAAAATTGCCTATATCTAGAGTCGTTTTGAAGTTAGGACGGCCTACCGCATGCAGAACCCGCTGAACGCGATCACTTGCTTGTACGCTGAACCCATGATTCTCAATTGTCGTTGTAATCCCATATTGCGCGGCATAATCAGCAATGATTCGGCTGCCTTGTACAATGAGCGGCAAGCTGTCCTCAAACCATTTAATCGTCATTTGTTCAGGTTTTATCGTGAATGCAGTGACATCATGGCGCATATGCTTCACGCCGAGACGATTCACCATGTCAACGTGCTGCTTGACACGAGACATCTCGGCCTCAAAGGCTTGCTCCGTATGCTGTACAAAATTAGCAGGCATCGAATAATTCGATAAAGTTATGCCTACTTCCCGCGCTTTCTCTCTTACCTCGTCGGCTAACTGCGGATTGTCTACCAGGGTGTAACCATAAGGAACCATTTCCATATGCTCGCCGCCATGATCCGCAATCCACTGAATGACGTCCAAAATGGTCATCTCTTCAGCGTTAAGAGCCTTCAGCAGACTATAAGAGCTTAATCCTACTTTCACCTGTTCTCACCTCTTCTTTTGAATGAAGGAAGCATGCTATAGCATTTCAATCTCAATCACAGTGTCTAACGGGTCCGGCAATTCTCCACCGGGCAAGCTGATGAACGCCCCTGTATGCGTATCGGAGTATTGCTCTGCCATCCACGGCACTTCCACCTTGAGCTCACTGCCGTCAGCGAGCAGTGCTGCTCGTTTGATCTTTCCTTTGAGACCCTCCAGATATAAGGGACCAATCCCTCTATTCAGCACATGGGCATATAACAGCTTTCCATTCTGCGTGTACCTGCCCCATTCCGGCTTAGGCAAGTCGGACGCTCCGCAACCGTAAATGCTATTGCCGTTACGCCTTATCCATTCACCCGCTTCAGCTAAAATCGCAACGGATTGCTTAGGAATCTCCCCCTTAGCATCAGGCCCTACATTGAGCAATAAATTCCCGTTTTTACTGACACACTCTACTAATGCATGAATGACCTGTCTAGGAGATTTATAATTATGATCCCGTGAATGGTATCCCCAATTCTCATTCAGCGTTATACAGGCTTCCCAAGGAACGGGCTGGCCTAATTCATTAACAATACCTCCAGGCGGCACTATTTGCTCCGGTGAATAGAAGTCGCCGGCATAGCATTCCGGATTGGCCGACTTGATGTTTCCGCCAAGTCTATTATCGATAATAATGTTCGGCTGCAGCTTGCGAATCATCTGAATTAATTCGCTGGCCTTCCAACGTTCACCCGTCATATCATCGTATGAGAAATCGAACCACATAACGTCAATTTCACCATACTGGGTTAGCAATTCATGAACTTGACCGTGCATATAGGCCACATA
>NZ_JAVIFU010000061.1 GCF_031157315.1 Paenibacillus sp. LHD-38 | reverse complement strand
TTCCATGGTTCTTCAAGTGCTAATGCAACTTTGAACATATCCGCAATTAAATTATCGTTGCTACTTAATGAGGTCCACATCGTCCTTACCACCCTATTAATATTCTTACCAGGCAGTATAGACAAATTCACTATTAAACAGACATCAGCCATTCACTGTAGCGAGGAAGCGGATAAATTCCCGCCAAAAGCAACGACAGACGAATTGGCCGATGAACTGGCCTATTGCCAAAAAGTCATTGATGTCGTAGAAAAAGAAGAAGCAATCCGTGAATACCCAAAGGTAAAAGAAAAGCTGAACTACTTAAAAGAAATCACAGAAGATCACCAGGAGCACCTTAAACGCTCGAATGATCCAGATGCACGTGTGGGTCACAAAACAGCTGATTCCTCTTTCTTTGGCTACAAAACTCATATTGCGATGAATGAGGAACGTATAATTACAGCTGCGGTAATTACAACGGGTGAAAAGAGCGATGGGAAGCAACTTCAAACGTTGATTCAGAAAAGTCGCGAAACCGGCATGAAGATCGATACGGTCATTGGAGATACAGCCTATTCTGAAAAAGATAATATCCAGTATGCGAATCAAAATGAGTTGCAATTAGTGTCAAAATTAAATCCACAGATTACACAAGGAAATCGTAAGAAGGAAGATGAATTCGACTTCAATAAAGATGCAGGTATGTATGTTTGTAAAGCTGGGCATTTGGCGATTCGCAGGGCACGTACAGGGACGAAAAATAAAGGAACAAACCAAAAAGATACTTATTACTTTGATACGGATAAGTGTAAGCAATGCCCCTTCAAAGAAGGTTGTTATAAAGAAGGAGCAAAATCAAAAACCTATTCGGTCAGCATCAAATCAACGGAACATAGCGAGCAGAAAGCCTTCCAGGAAGGTGAGTACTTCAAAGAAAAGTCAAAAGAACGCTATAAAATTGAAGCGAAAAATAGTGAATTAAAGCACAGACACGGGTATGATGTAGCATCTTCCTCGGGTCTCATTGGCATGCAGTTGCAAGGGGCGATGGCTATATTCACTGTCAATCTCAAAAGAATATTGACACTAATGAAGTAGAAGAGGTATTAAAAGTCAATAAATAAAGGCGAATTCTCATTCAGAATTGAATGGAATTCGCCTTTATTTTTTGAAGTTCTTTTTACAAAAGTAAAAAACACACGTTTTTCAGTGGCCTCCTAAGCAGGAGGCAGTCTTTTTTATTATCTATGTCGTCCATTGCGAGTGGACAATTGCGCTTACGTACCAAGCTCCGTTCAATTCCTCCAACACTAGGATCAAGCTTTCCCAATCCATTCCCTCATACTGGGCATCAAATCCGCTGAAATGATAATCCACAACATAGCTGTTCGGAAATATATCCTTGATATTGACCTTCATATTGCCTGTTCCTTTAATTTCATCGTTGCCGACGGTTTCTGCATTTAGAAAGTCTTTGTCATATACAAACTTGTCATAATACTGCTGGAAGGTGAGATCAATCGGTTCGCCGGAGCCGTCATAGGAGCCGAAGTGGTAGACGGTCGTATCCGTTAAGTCGGGAAAACTCGCAGCTGGAAAAACTTTGGCTGTAGCCGTATCAATGTGAGCATAGGGTGAGAATAATAAACCTTTATCGGGATGGATGTAGGCTCTCAGGGTAGTTATGTCCGATTCCTTCAGTGCTAAAATGACCGCGGCGGCAGCATCGTCCGGCGTGGCGGCTTCATCTGGTCCGTTATCATTCGTGTTGTCATTTGAGCCTGCTTCATTATCAGGTGATGGAGACGCAGGGGCATCCGTTTGTTGATTTTGATTCGTGTTCGTATTTGTAGGAACATTTCCGTTATTTTTGTCCGTCTGGTTCGCGTTCGTATTGCACGCCGTTAATAGAAGCATAAACGCGACGACAGCTATTATTTTTTTCATTTTTCAATCACCCCATTAATCGTTTATGGTTGTAGCCTTGTTAACAAGTAAGACGTGAATTTTTGTCAAAAGTTGCATAGGTACTTGTGGACTTTAATCCCGTCTGTTAAACTGAAGATGTTATTTAGTAAAATTATTAACTAAACATGGAGTGTGGCATGGCGACGATAAAAGATATTGCGCAGGAGGCAGGTGTTTCGGCCGCTACGGTATCAAGGGTTTTGAACAATGATGTCACCCTGGCAGTCAGCGAGGAAACACGTTTTCGTATATTTAGCATTGCCGAGCAGCTGCAATATAAGCCGTCCAGGCTGCGAAGAATGAAAAAAGATGAGCAGCTATCTCGTCAACAAATCGGTTTGCTGATGTGGTCAACGCTCGAGGATGAGCATGCGGATCCCTATTTCTCCTCCATTCGGAACGGAATTGAAACCCGCTGCGAGGAGCTTGGCATCAACATTGTTAAGGTGCTTCGCGGCAACAGCAAATCAGAGATGCAGCCGGTGAACGAGCTGGATGGCGTCATTGTCGTCGGTTCGATTGATGATCAAGATGTCAGCCAGTTGTATAACAACGGGAATCGTGTGGTCTTCGTAAACCATTCTGGGGATTTGGATGAGTATGACACCGTAAAGCTGCATTTCGAGCAGGCAACAAGGGCGGTCATCGCACATCTAAGAGAGCTGGGGCATGACAAAATAGGTTACATCGGCGGCAATGATTATGTGCATCGACTCAGTCGTCAATATGAAGCGACGGAGAATGCCGAGCCGCGCCGCATTTTTTTTGAAAAAATTATGCGCGAGCTGGGGCTTTATGATGAAAGCTTCGTGATGATGTCCTATTGGTCTTCGAACAACGGGTATGAAGCAATGAATCAGCTGCTCCAGCAAAGCTCGCGGCCGACAGCTTGTTTTATTGGCAGCGATCCAATGGCAGTAGGCGCCTTGCGGGCGCTGCACGAGCACGGACTTCGTGTTCCGGAGGATATGGCTGTTGTCGGCTTCGACGACATTGAAATTTCTGCTTATCTGAATCCGCCGCTTACTACCGTTCGCGCGCATACGGAGCATATGGGCAGATCGGCGGTGCAGCTGCTGCTTGAGCGAATAGAAGGGCGGGAGGCGGCCGTTCATATGACCATCAACACGACGCTTATCGTTAGGGAAAGCTGCGGCAGCACAAAGAAATAATGCAGGACTTATTTATTCAAAACATTCGGGAGGTTATTTATTTTGACTATTCAATATGATCAGCAGCGATCGTTATTCCATTTGCAAGCGAAGGATACAAGCTATGTGATTCATGTTACGAAAACCGGTTATCCTGCACATATCTATTGGGGCAAGAAGCTGCGCGGTGTGCAGCTGGAGCGTCTCTTTGAGCTTACGGGCAGAGCTTCCTTCACACCGAGCACCGAGCTTGATCAGCTGGAATTGTCACTCGACACGCTTCCGCATGAGTACCCTGCTTATGGAAATTCCGATTTCAGGATGCCTGCATTTCAAGTACAGCTTCCTAACGGTTCGACCGTATCGGATCTGCGCTATGATTCCTACAAGATCGTAAATGGGAAGCCGGCGCTAGACGGGCTGCCGGCTACGTATACGGAAAACGACGAAGAAGCCCAAACCCTTGAAATCACATTAAAGGATGAGTTAATCGGCTTGTCCGTTATTTTGTCCTACACGGTATTCGAACAATTCGACGCTATTGCACGTTCGGCTAGAATCGTCAACAACGGCGCCGGCACGCTGCAGCTGCAGCGCGCATTCAGCATGAGTCTAGATTTTGCTCATGATCGTTTTGAAATGCTTCAGCTTTCCGGCGCATGGATTCGTGAACGCCATGTTCATAAGCGCAAGCTAGTGCCTGGCTTGCAATCGGTCGAGAGCCGCAGAGGCTCAAGCAGTCATATGCAAAACCCGTTCGTTGCCTTGCTCTCAGAAGGCGCAACGGAGGATCATGGCGATGTTTATGGGGTTAACCTTGTATACAGCGGTAATTTCACAGCCGGCGTAGAGGTGGATCAATTCCATGCGGCGCGTTTGTTTATTGGAATCAATCCTTTTGACTTTAATTGGAGATTAGAGCCGGGCGAGCAGTTCCAAACGCCGGAAGCGGTTATGGTCCATTCGGAGCATGGGCTTGGCGGTATGTCGCGCAGCTTCCATGATATCTACCGTGCTCGCTTAATTCGCGGAGCATTCCGTGATCAAGCCCGTCCTATTCTTGTTAATAACTGGGAAGCAACGTATTTCAACTTTAACGCGGATAAAATTGAAGATATCGCGCGCTCAGGTAAAGAGCTTGGGATCGAGCTGTTCGTGCTGGATGACGGCTGGTTCGGCAAGCGAGATAACGATACTACTTCGCTTGGGGATTGGTTCGTAGACCGCAGCAAGCTGCCAAACGGTCTTGAGGATTTGGTTAGCCGCGTGAAAAGGCTGGATATGCAGTTCGGCTTGTGGTTTGAGCCGGAGATGATCTCGCCGGAGAGTGAGCTCTATAAGGCGCATCCGGATTGGTGCCTGCACATTGAGGGACGCAGACGGACGCAAGCGAGACAACAGCTTATTCTCGACTTGTCCCGCAAGGACGTTCAAGAATATATCGTGAAGTCGATTTCGGATATTCTCGCAAGCTCTCCGATTACGTATGTAAAATGGGACATGAACCGTAATATGACGGAAATCGGCTCGGCGCTGCTGCCAGCTGAGCGTCAACGCGAAACGGCTCATCGCTATATGCTTGGCCTCTATTCAGTGCTTGAGCAAATTACATCTGCATTCCCGCAAATTTTGTTCGAGAGCTGCTCCGGCGGCGGCGGACGCTTCGATGCAGGCATGCTCTACTACATGCCGCAAACCTGGACAAGCGATAACTCAGATGCGGTATCCCGTTTGAAAATTCAATACGGAACAAGCATCGTTTATCCGGTAAGCTCGATGGGCGCACACGTATCTGCCGTGCCTAACCATCAGGTTGGCCGCATTACTTCCTTGGAGACGAGAGGCAATGTGGCGCTCTCCGGCAACTTTGGTTATGAACTGGATCTGACGCAGTTTACCGAAGAAGAGAAGGAGAAAGTCAAAGAGCAGGTTGCACTTTACAAAGATGTGCGTCACCTCGTGCAATTTGGCGATTTTTACCGCCTGCTGAGTCCGTTCGAGGGCAACGAAACCGCTTGGATGTTCGTTTCGAAGGATAAAAGCGAAGCATTCGTTGTATTTGTATCGGTTCTGCAGGAGCCGAATCCGAAGCTGAACCGTTTCCGTCTTAAAGGACTTGACCCGAACCGTGACTACAAGCTGCACGGGGAAGAGACGGTATACGGCGGCGATCAGCTGTTGTATGCGGGCCTTGCAACACCGCAATTTTTTGGAGACTACGCAAGCAAGGTATACCGTTTCAACGCGGTAGAATAGACGTATCTGTTTAGAATAGAAGAAAGGGTTATCCCTAGGGTGCTAGCTTAGCCGCGCTCAGGGATAGCCCTTTTTTTGTGTCCGCAAACGGCATTTCTTAAAATTTCTTGATTCACTTGATTAACGTGATGAGTCGGTATCGGGTAAATTAACGGGAAAAGCTCCGGCTAAATTGGACTGGTTGGCTGTGGGGGTTGGGATAACAGGAATTTCTCCCGCTAATTCAATTGATTATCCCCTATAAAGACTGTTTTTCTTTATTTAAAGGGAGAATTTCCCGGTAAACTAGCGAGTTTGGCAGCTTGTGGCTGCTTTAACAGAAGCATTTCCTGTTAATGTAAAAAACATTCTATATATCGATACTTTTTTAGAAAAGGGGCGTCCCCCAAGCTAGTTTGTACGCTTGAAGGACGCCCCTTGTGTTGTATGTGTTTACTTCATGATCTAATACATCGATGAAGAAGCTGCTGCCGCAATGATAATAACGGCAATAATAGCGTAGATAACAAGAATAATGGCTGCCCATATCAAAGAAGCTTTAAAGTAATTTTTCTTTGTCGGGTTGCCTTCGCCGAACGCCCAAACAAACATCATAATAATGTTTACGATCGGTATGATAAGGATGAGCATAGTGAGCATCCACTCTTTAACCGAAATAACGGGTGAAACCTGTTGATTCTGATCGTGTCCGTAACCAGGCACGCCCGGATTTACATGAGGCTGCTGATAATTATCCATTTCATTCACCCCTTTTGTTTCGAAATGCTGTAACCATTCGTACACAAATTTATTATATATAAATTTCCAAGGTTTTCAACATCTATTTTTTGTAAAAATAGTATCGTATATTCGAAAAAATACATGCTTGTCTAGCTTTATTTTTGAAAATTTAGAAGGTTATTGTCGATTGTTGAAAATAGTCTATCAATCTATTAAACAATTATTTTATATTTAAAGCATTTTTTTGTTTAATATTGCCCTATCTCTCTGAGTGCCGTGTCCCTGACAAATAACCAAGTCTTTTAATTAATCTTAGGCTTCGTATAATATTTAATGAAACCATGAGAATACTGGTCAATATGGTATATTGATTAAGCGGAGGAGAGGATATTTTGAAAAGGGAAATTACATTATTTCAAAGGAAGAGCAATCAATCTTAGTGGCAAATCATATTACTCGGAAAGAGGCAGAAAGCAGTACCTTTGCTGCCCTCAAAGAGAATGATGTTGAATTGATTAATTATATAGTCGAAGACTCCCAGCTTTACAATGAACTTGAGATCGGTGAAGAAGTTATTGTAACTCCCAAAGCGAATGAAAAAGGCGAGTATATCGTAATGCAATCTTATCCTCCTCAAATTGTAGCCGGGGAGATAAGGAGGCAAAAGGATTAAATTTAATGGTGTCATCTCGAAGGAAATAATACCTAAAATAATTTAAGGAGGGCATGTATGGGACATGATTTGAGCGGAATGAAAACGCCTGAAGGCATCAGAATGCTAGAGCAGGTTCGTATCATCAATAAGGCGTTACCTGAGGTTGTAGAGTTGATTGATGGGCATGGGCATACAACGTTCAAAGTAAAAGACAAGTCGTTTATCATCATGAGCGACTATGGCATCACTTTCAAGTCGGATTTAGAGAACCAGGAAATTATCCTGCAGCAGGAGCGATTCTTCAAGCCAAAATACATAGGGCATCGCGGCTGGGTGTCTATCAGCGACCCCAAGGACTGGGAAGAGATGGGCGTCTTTATCAAAGAAGCTTACATGCATGCGGCGCCCAAACGTCTGTTGAAGCAGTTCCTGACAACCGAATAATCGAGGGAATATTTCTCGGCTCCTGCATTCCCGGCATAATCATAATAAAGGTGGATGTGAGATGGCAAACGCGCAGCAAGGATTCAATCGGCCCATTGCTCTCATTACAGGAGCGTCCAGCGGTTTCGGGCTTCTAACCTCGATTCGCTTGGCGCAGGAGGGTTATCGCGTTATTGCGACTATGAGAGATATGGGGAAAAAAGAAAGCGTGCTCGCCAAGGCTTCAGAAAAAGGCGTACAAGAGCAAATTGAAATCATGAAGCTTGATATTACGGATTCCGAGAATATTGCTGATGTTGTGGAGACGGTCATTCAGCAATGGGGATCTATTGATGTGCTGGTGAATAATGCTGGTTATGCGGTCATGGGGGTTATTGAGGAGGTGCCGATGGCCGATTGGCGAGCACAGCTGGACACTAATTTTTTTGGCATGGTCGCGGTAACGAAAGCCGTCCTGCCGCATATGCGCACCCGGGGACAAGGGAAAATCATTAATATTAGCAGCGGTGCCGGCATTATCGGCTTCTCCAACACAGGGCCTTATTCGGCTTCGAAATTTGCAATGGAGGGCTTCAGCGAGGCTTTGCGTTTAGAGCTGCTTCCATTTTCCATCCCCGTCGTACTGGTTCAGCCAGGAACCTATGATACCGGCATTTCAGCGAAACATGTCTATCGCAGTCAACCTAATTCCCATTATAGCAAAATGATCGAGCGCTTCAATCAATATAACCAAAAGTCGGAGAAAAATGCCCCGAATCCGATGCATGTAGCGAATACAATCGTGAAAATATGCCAATCCCGAAACCCCAAGCTTCGTTACACCTGTGGCAATGATGCCAAAATGATCTTCCTCATGAAAAAGCTGCTCCCGTGGCGAGTAATCGAATGGGCTCTCCGCAAAGCACTGCACTAATCCGCGATCATCCGTAAAATATCGAAGGGGACAAGCGGGTCCCCCTTACTTCCTTCACCCCCTTCTCTGCCAAGTAAGCGAGCGCATTGAATTATTGTATATAGCAATAGAATATTTCTATTATGAATGCGATTGACTGTATTTGAACGCAGGTGATAGACTCATCTCAACATAATACCAACAAAACCTATTTGAATTATTGAGTATTAAAATTGGATTGCTGTCAAAGTTTTTTTGCATATCGATTCATTTATAAAACGAGGGGTGGAGAGTGTATGGCGGAGCAAAGGAAATTAAGATTAGGTGCAGTATTACACGGAGCCGGAGGGAATTTAGCGGGCTGGAGACATCCTGATGCCGTGGCGGACGCGAGTGTTAACTTCGCATTTTATAAGCAGCAGGCTTTAAAGGCAGAAGAGGGGAAATTTGATTTTCTATTTATCGCAGACGGGCTTTTTATTGCCGAAAAATCGAATCCCCATTTCTTGAATCGTTTTGAACCGATTACGATACTATCCGCGCTCGGCGCAGTCACTTCTAAAATTGGGCTGGTCGGTACATTGTCGACTTCCTACAGCCAGCCGTTTACGGTATCGCGGCAATTTTCATCCCTTGATCACATTAGCGGAGGGCGAGCAGGCTGGAATGTCGTGACATCCCCTTTGGAGGGGACCGCGCTCAACTACAGTCTCTCTCTTGGAGAGCATCCGGATCATAGCAAACGCTACCGCATTGCTGCGGAATATTTGAAGGTAGCGCGAGGTTTATGGGATTCATGGGAGGATGACGCATTTGTCCGGAATAAAGAAACAGGCCAGTTTTTTGAAGCAAGCAAGCTGCACACGTTAAACCACGAAGGAGAATTTTTCTCCGTCAAAGGGCCGCTTAATATCGCAAGATCAAAGCAGGGGCAGCCGGTCGTTTTCCAAGCAGGCTCCTCGGAGAGCGGAAGGAATCTGGCGGCTGCTTCAGCGGATGCCGTGTTCACGAACCACGAAACGTTAGAGGAAGCAAGAGCATTCTATCAGGACGTGAAACGAAGAGCCGTGGAGCTCGGCCGCTCGCCGGAAGAAATTCTTATTTTCCCGGGAATCGGCGTCATCGTTGGAGAGACGGATGAGGAAGCAGAGCGCAAATATGAGCAGGTTGCTAACTTAATCAGCATCGAAAATGCGCTCGATAACTTAGGCCGGTTTTTTGAGCATCATGATTTTAAGCAATATCCGCTGGATGGACCGTTCCCCGAGCTAGGCGAACTCGGCAAAAACAGCTTCCAAAGCACAACGGACAAAATTAAACGCGAAGCGCAGGAGCAAAGCTTAACTTTGCGTCAAGTCGCTTTGCGCTCTGCAACACCAAGGACGCCGTTTATCGGAACGCCGGAGAAGGTGGCTGATCTGATTCAAGAGTGGTTCGAGCAGGGAGCCGTTGACGGCTTTATTATCGGAGCGGGCGTTCCGACGGGGCTGGATGAATTTGTAGAGCATGTTATTCCTGTTCTTCAGCAGCGCGGCTTGTTCCGTACGGATTATGAGTCGGATACGCTGCGAGGCCATTTAGGCCTGCCTATTCCAATTAATCGTTACACGGAGCAGCGAAGCAAGCAGCCGGATTCACTTGAGCAGGATGCCGCGTCTGAAGCTGCGGCAGCACAGGCGAACGGAGCGGTTTAACCTAATCAGATAGAATGGGGAGAAATGAATATGGTGAAAAAACGAACGGGCTGGAAAACAATTATTGCGCTCACTGCAGCATTAGCATTGCTGCTGAGCGGGTGCGCAGGCACAAATAAATCGAACGGCACAAGCGAGGGAGCGGTATCAAACGTTAAAGCGGGCACAAATGAAGCAGCTGCGCCAGTCAAGGGCGGTGAACTCTCCTATGCGCTTGCCACATCCCCGGATACGATTGATCCGCATCGCAGCGGACTGGCCGTGGCGGTTCGCGCCATTCGAACGATCCATGACAGCCTGGTAGCACAGCTTCCTGACGGCACCATTCAGCCTTGGCTGGCTGCGGAATGGGAAGTATCCGAGGATGGAAAGAGCTATACCTTCAAGCTTAGGCAGGACGTTAAATTCCATGACGGTACACCATTTAACGCTGAGGCTGTGAAGTATAATTACGATCGCATTCTAAATCCGGAGACGAAGGCCGCAAACTCAGCTGCTTTGATCAGGCCTTATAAATCGTCCGAAATTATTGACGAGTACACCATTAAGTTGAATTTGGAAACTCCCTCCAACGCGTTTCTGGGCAATTTAAGCCAAGCGCTCGTCAGTATTGTTTCGCCAACGGCGGCGCAGAAATACGGAGATCAGCTCGGCAAAAATCCCGTAGGAACAGGACCTTTTAAATTCGTGAGCTGGGAAGAAAATTCTCAAATCATCGTGGAGCGCAACCCGGATTATAAATGGGCACCGCCCCTAGTGGAAAATAAAGAAGCACCCTACCTCGATAAAGTGGTCTTTAAAATCGCGCCTGAGGAGGCCACGCGGATCGGGAGCGTACAGAGCGGTCAAGTTCTCGCAGGGGAGACGATCCCACCGCAAAATATCCTTGCGCTGGAGAAGGATGAAAAGCTCCAGCTATTCAAGTCAAATACGCAGGGTCTGCCGTATACCTTATTCATTAATCAAAACAAAGCACCGTGGAATGAATTGAAAGCAAGGCAAGCGCTGCAAGCAGCCATCGATGTTGACGCGATCGTCAAAACGTTATATTTGGGCACGTACGATCGTGCATGGTCGCCGCTCACGCCGGGTACGTTTGGTTATGACAAGTCTCTAGAAGGCGGTGTGAAACCTGACATAAATAAGGCAAACGCATTGCTGGATGAGCTTGGTTATGTGAAGGGCGCGGACGGTCTGCGTACCAAAGACGGCAAAAAGCTAACCCTCCATTATGTTGATGGTTCTCCAAACCGAGAAAAAAGAAATGACATTGCCGCAATCATCCAGCAGCAGCTAAAGCAAATCGGCGTCGAGGTGGAAGTCGAAATTACAAAGGATGTCCGCACTTTCGTATTCGAAAATGCAAACTACGACATATACGGAAACAGCCAAGTAAACTCGGATCCCGAGGCTCTGCGTTCCTTCTATCATTCAGGTGCAGTCAGCGTAGGCGGAAACCAAAACCTCGCTGCTTACAAAAACGCCGAGGTGGATACCTGGATCGATCAAGGATTGATCGAGAAGGATACCGCTAAACGCCAGGAGCTGTACGCGAACGTTCAGAAAGCAATTATCGAGCAAGCAGTCATTATTCCGATTTATGTATTCCCGTATACAATCGCTGCTTCGAAATCGGTTCAAGGCATCAAGTTTGACTCGCTCGCCTATCCATTGTTTAATGATGCATTTATTCAAAAGTAAGCCGGCACTTGAAGAAAAGGCAATTGTTTTTGCAATACATTACACTCAGGAGGTAAGTCATGCTTAAAACGATTAGTATACGGTTGTTTACCTCCTTATTGGTCATACTCGGCTCGCTCGTGCTCGTTTTTGTCATTGTTTATTTGCTTCCGGGAGATCCTGTCATGTCGATGGTCGATCCAAGCACGGTTTCACCCGAGGTTCTGGCAAATTTGCGTGCGCAGCTTGGCGTGGATCGCCCGCTATATGAGCAGTTTGTTTCTTATGTTGGAAAGGTGCTGCAAGGTGATTTCGGCAAATCGATTGTGAATGACGAGCCCGTGCTGCCGAAAATCATCGAGCATTTGCCTGCGACACTGGCTTTGACGGCTGCAAGCTGCTTCATTGCCGCGGTAGTCGGGATCTGGCTGGGCGTATTGTCGGTCATTAACCGAGATCGCTGGATTGATATTACGGCAAGAGTGGTCGGCCTATTCGGCATCTCGATGCCGACCTTCTGGTCCGGTATTCTGCTCATTCTTATCTTCTCGATTATGCTCGACTGGTTTCCTGCGATGGGCTCCGAGGGCTGGAAGACGATCGTCCTCCCGGCGGTCGGTCTCGGTATTGTCGGGGCCGGGTTTGTCGTCAGGCTGGTTCGCAACAGTATGCTGGAGGTCATCAATGAGCCCTTCATCGTGACGCTGCGGGCAAAGGGTGTATCGGAGAAGCTTGTGATGTACCGCCACGCGCTCCGCAACGCATTGATTCCGGCTTTAACCATGATTGGCGTGCTGAGCGGCGAGCTGCTGGCGGGAACGGTTGTCATCGAGACAGTATTCTCCCGTCAAGGCATCGGAAGAGTCATATCGGATGCGCTGATGTCCAAGGATTTGCCAGTCGTGCAAGGGGTTGTCTTTTTCTCGGCGGTTATGTACGTAATCATTAATTTAATCGTGGACCTCTCTTACCGGATGATCGATCCGAGAGTAAGACGTTCGCATTAAGCAAAGGGGAGTGTGGCATGAAGGAGTCCGCGCTTGTCAAAGCGGCTTGGCCCCGAATGAGGGCAGCACGGCGTTCGGCACCTAGAACGGGAAAACTCAATGTATCCAACTTGCTCGTCTATACGGCTGGTTTTGTCATTGTTTTTATTGTTTTATGTGCTCTGTTTCCAGGTCGGATTGCGCCTTATTCACCTACTGAAATGATCATGACTGATATTATGCTGCCTCCGAGCTTCTCGCATTGGTTTGGTACCGATTATTATGGCCGTGATGTATTCAGCGTTGTCGTCTACGGCAGCCGCGATTCGCTGCTAATCGGTCTAGCCTCCGTCCTTGTCGGAGGTCTGCTCGGGGCTTCGTTTGGCGCGTTGTCCGGCTTTCTCGGCGGTATTTTCGATACGGTTATCATGGGTTTTATTGAGGTGTTGATGACGATTCCGGGTATCCTTTTCGCATTGGCGATTGCGGCAGCAATGGGACCGAGCCTGTTCAACGTAGTGCTGGCCGTCGCCTTGTCAGCGGTTCCCGGATATGCAAGGGTATTTCGCGGCCAAATCATGAGCGTAAAAGGACGTCCGTTCATTACGGCGGCTAGATCGGTCGGCGCTGGCAGCCTGCGCATCTTTTTCCGGCATATCCTTCCGAATGCGTGGTCGCCGCTGCTCGTCATGGCAACAATCGGATTAGGCACCTCCATTCTCGTTGGCTCCGGGCTCAGCTTCCTTGGACTTGGCGTAATCAAGGAAATTCCTGATTGGGGCACGCTGCTGTCGCAAGGAAGAGGATATCTGACGGTAGCCTGGTGGATGTCCACTTTCCCGGGCCTTGCCATTACGCTTCTCGTGTTATCGGTCAATCTGATGGGCGATAAGCTGAGAGACCGGATCGATCCGAAGAAAAACAGGATTTAAGGAGGAGGCATTGATTTGAAAGCATTGCTTGAAATTGAGCATTTAACCGTCAAGTTTGCCACTCCAAAAGGCTGGTTGACTGCTATTTCGGATGTGTCTTTGAGCATGAAGCCGGGAGAGATGGTATGCCTTGTCGGAGAATCCGGGAGCGGCAAGACGATTACCTCCAAATCCGTCATGCGTTTAATCGATTATGAAAATGGCATAATCGTAAGCGGCGAGATGAAGCTGGGCGGCATCGATCTTGTGCGTGCTCCTCAAAAAAATATGCGTACGCTGCGCGGCAAGAAAATGGCGATGATCTTTCAGGAGCCGATGTCTGCTTTTGATCCGGTTTTCACGATCGGCAGTCAAATGATCGAAGTCATGCTCGGGCATAAAATGAGCAGCCGGGAGAAAGCTCGGGAGCGGGCAGTGCATTTGCTCGAGCGCGTAGGCATTCCCGAGCCTGAGCTGCGAATGAAGCAATATCCAAGCGAGCTGTCCGGCGGCATGCTGCAGCGGGCGATGATTGCGATGGCGCTGGCCTGCGGCCCGGAGCTGCTCATAGCAGATGAGCCGACAACTGCATTAGATATGACGATTCAAGCACAAATCCTGCAGCTGCTGCAGGAGCTAAAGGCTGAATTCAATATGTCTATTCTGCTTATTACGCATGATATGGGCATTGCCGCGGAGATGGCCGACCGCATTATCGTCATGTATGCCGGCGAAGTGGTCGAGCAAGCGACAGCGGCCCAGCTGTTTGAGCTTCCGCATCATCCCTACACGCAGGGACTTCTCCGTTCCGTGACGACGCTTGATAGCGAGAGAAGCAGCAGGCTCTACTCGATCGAGGGGAGCATTCCGAATTTATTCGAGCTGCCAGCCGGCTGCCATTTTCATCCGCGCTGTTCCCATGCCACGGAGAAATGCGCGAAGGAAAGCCCTCCGTTATTGGACGTGAATGAACGGCAGGCGGCCTGCTGGTACGCGAAGGAGCTGGCGGAGGCGTGGGATTTGAATAACGCTAAACAGACCAGTGAGATATGGATTGGGCAAACTGCCGCTCCGGTCAGCCGCCGAGAGGAATCAGTCTCCGCAGAAAATATATTTGAAATTGAAGGCCTGCGAAAATATTACCCGCTTGGAAAAAGCTTGCTTTCCAGGCATTCCTCTGTCATTCGAGCCGTAGATGACGTCTCCTTTCAGATCCGGAAGGGGGAGACCTTTGGTCTCGTCGGCGAATCCGGCAGCGGCAAGTCTACGCTAGGCCGCGTCATTATGCAGCTGGAGAAAGCGACTTCCGGGAAGGTGAAGTTCGCAGGGCAGACCCTAACAGAGATGAGACCATCACAGCTGCATGACGTACGCAAGGACATGCAGATGATCTTTCAGGATCCCTATGGTTCCATGAATCCGCGCTGGCGAGTAGGCGATATCATTGGGGAACCGCTGTCGATCCATACCTCGCTGAGCGCAGCCGAAAAAAAATCAAGGATTGAAGAGCTGCTGCACGTGGTTGAACTTAACCCGTCCTGGCATGAGCGCTATCCGCATGAGTTCTCCGGCGGTCAGCGGCAGCGCATAGGTATTGCGAGAGCGATCGCTCTGCGGCCGTCCTTTGTGCTCGCCGATGAAGCCGTGTCTGCGCTTGACGTGTCGGTTCAGGCTCAAATCGTAAACATGATGCAGGATCTTCAGCAAGATCTCGGGCTGACTTATTTATTTATCGCACACGGGCTTCATGTCGTAAGACATATCTCGAATCGTATCGGCGTCATGTATTTAGGCCAGCTTGTCGAGATAGCGGACAGCGAGGAATTGTTTACCCATCCGGCGCATCATTATACGAAAGCGCTGATTGCCTCGATTCCTTGGCCCGATCCCAGCCGTAAGCGGGAGTTTCAAGCCATCAACGGTGAAATTCCTTCCCCCGCCCGTCCTCCTTCAGGCTGCCGCTTTCATACGCGCTGCCCTGCAGCGACCGCACGCTGCAAGAGTGAACAGCCAGAGCTGAAACGAATCGATCATGAGCACTGGGCAGCATGCCATTATCCGGCTTAAAGGCCGACGGCTCCGCAAACGGGGCCGTTTGGCCTTTTTGGCATGTACATAAACAGATGTGACTATGGGACCATTGACGCACTGAAAAATGCCATGTTACGCTACCGTCATATGGAAACAATTGGAGGGATACACTTGATTGAAATTCGCTTATCGGTAGGTTATGACGAGTATGAAGAAGGGGTAAGGATGTCCAGCTTGATCGAAAAACTGGCATCGAGCCCGGATGGCGAGAAGCTGTCTATACTAACGATTGGCGATTGGGGTCAGGCGTATGAAAATTCTCCGGATAGCTTTCTGGAAACGTTGATTAGCCATAAGGATTCTTTTCCTAACTTAACGAAATTATTTATTGGCGATATGGGCTTTGAAGAGTGCGAGGTATCTTGGATTAACCAGACGAATCTCTCGCCGCTGCTTGAAGCATTTCCTAACTTGAAATCCCTTTCCATTAAAGGCAGCCAGGAGCTGAGCCTGCAGCCTCTCGTTCACGAGAAGCTGGAGGAGCTGGTCGTCATTTGCGGCGGCCTGCCGAGATCCGTGCTAGAGGAAATAACGAGCGCGAGGCTGCCTGAGCTCAGAAAGCTGGAGCTTTATTTGGGCGTTGAGGATTATGGCTTTGACGGCGGCATAGAGGATGTTCTTCCGCTGCTTCAAGGAGATCTATTTCCAAAGCTCAAATATTTGGGCTTGAAGGACAGTGAAATCCAGGATGAAATCGCGATTGCGATTGCGGATGCACAGGTTCTGGATCAACTGGATACGCTTGATTTGTCTTACGGCACTTTGACCGATGAAGGCGGAGAAGCTCTGCTGGCAAGCAATCGGATCCGCAAGCTGAAGCATCTTGATCTGAGCTATCACTATATGTCCGACGAGATGCTGCTTCGCTGGGAGCAATCGGGCTTGTCCGTAAATGTGACAGACCAGCAGGAAACGGATGAAGATGACTGGCGTTATCCATTCCTTACGGAATAATGGACAATTTCGAGAAAACGTTTCTACTCGTCGGAAATCCATCCAATAAACGGACATTGGGGCTGCAGGCTGCAAGAAGCAAGCTGGGGCTTGCGCCGGCTGTTGTGCTTCCTTATGAGCAGCTGCTCAATCGCACGCTTTACATAGGAGATGCCCTAAGAAAGCACGCCGGGCAGGGGGGAATGATCCTCCGGCTTGACGCGCCTGGCGAGAATAAGGCCGTGGAGCGGGAGCTGATCGCATGGGGAGCTCCCGACCGAAGCGGCGACGATGTGTTTTGGTCGGCGGGCTCTTTGCCGAACAGCATTTCGATTTCATCGGCGGAGGCGCTCCTTCTGCCTTCCGAACATGGCCGGTTATTTTATCCGGCACAGTGGTATCGCGGTTATTGCCGCTTCCTTGCTGCCATGCAGCGAGAGGTGAAGGCGTCCGGGATTTCCGTTACCTGGGTGAATTCACCGGGAAGCATCGCTAATATGTTCGACAAAAGAACCTGCTGGCAGCTGCTTGAGCGTCGCGGCCTGAAGCTGCCGGCATTGCCAGCTCCTGTCGGATCCATAAAAAGCTACGAAGCGCTTCAAGCTGCCATTAAAGCGAGCGGAATGAGGCGGCTGTTCATTAAACTCGCCTGCGGCTCGGGAGCAGCGGGCGTTATCGCTTATCAGATGAATCCGCGCAGCGGCGAAGAGCTTGCCATTACAACGATCGGCATGGAAGAAAGCGCTGGCGGAACCAGCTTTTATAACGCGGGGCTGCTGCGGCGTTACCGGGAGCCTTCGGATATCCGGCGAATCATCGATTGGGTTTGCCGTGAAGGCGCGCATATCGAGCGCTGGATCGAGAAGGAAAGCTTCGAGAGCAAGTCATTTGACGTGCGGCAGCTCGTTGTCAACGGGGAAGCCTGCCACACCGTACTGCGGTTAAGCAGCACGCCTATCACCAATTTGCATCTGCGAAACGAACGGAGCATGGATGTCGACCGGCTTCTCTCGGATGAGGTGAAGCGGGCGGTTAAGCAGACGGCGGAAGACGCTCTCCGCGCATTTCCAGGAAGCTCTTCCGCAGGGGTCGATGTACTCGTTCAAAGGGGCAGCGGCATGACCTACGCGATAGACATCAATCCTTTCGGCGATTTGCTGTATGGCGCCGAGTATGAGGGGATGAACACCTACGAGTGGCAAATGCGGCAGCTGCTGAGAAAGGAATAAGCAGGTATGCTGGATATGAACCAAATCGTGGGTACCCACGATATTTTGATGATTACGCTCGACACGCTGCGCTATGACGCGGCTAAGCTTGAGGAGGCCAATTGTCCGAATCTCTGTGCGGAAGGAGGCTGGGAGAAGCGACATACGCCGGGCAGCTTTACCTATGCGGCCCATCATGCTTTTTTTGGCGGTTTTCTGCCGACACCGGCTAATACGGACAAAGCTTCCCATGTAAGGCTTTTCCATACGAAAGATACGGGGCTCAAAACGCACCCTCATACATGGTTATTTGATGCCCCGGATCTCGTATCCGGCTTGCAGGAGGCGGGTTACCGTACGATCTGCATCGGAGGCGTCATTTTTTTTACGAAAAAGAATAAGCTGGCTAAGGTTTTGCCGAGTTATTTTCAAGAGAGCTACTGGCGGATGACCTTCGGCGTAACCAATCCCCGGTCGGCCGAGCATCAGGTGAATCACGCGCTGAAGCTGCTGGAGAAGGCCGATCCGGCCGAAAGACTATTTTTGTTTATGAATATTTCGGCCATGCACGGACCCAACCATTACTTTGTCCCGGGGGCAAAGCAGGATTCCGTGGAGACGCAGCGGGCGGCTTTGCGTTATGTTGACAGCCAGCTGGGCGTTTTGTTTGAAGCGATGCGGCGCAGGGGCAAAACATTATGCCTTGCGTTCTCTGATCATGGGACGGCTTATGGCGAGGATGGCTATGAAGGACACCGGCTTGCCCATGAGGTGGTATGGAACGTGCCGTATCGCGAGTTTATTTTGGAATAAGGAGGGGAAGCGGCTTGCTGCAATCATCATCGTTACGATCTTCTCCCGAGCTGCGTAAGCTGGAGCAGCGCTGGACACAAGCTCCATACCGTTCGTATTTGTATTCCTACCCGCATAAGACGGCTTATCGGGAATTACAGCCTGCGCAATCTTTAAAGGAGCTGTGGGAGCAGGATCGGACCGACTACTATTTTTTGTACATGCATATTCCGTTTTGCGGAGCCCGCTGCGGCTTTTGCAACCTGTTCACGCTTCCGGACCGCCGTACCGATGTGCATACGCAATACGTCGATGCGCTCCAGCGGCAGGCAGAGGAATGGGCGCCATGGTTCCAAGGACGGACGTTCTCGCGGTTTGCGATTGGCGGCGGTACACCGACGCTCCTGGAAGCAACCCAGCTGAAACGGCTTTTTGATATAGCCGAGCATACGATGGGGCTTGATCCGCTGCAGGCTTCGATCTCGGTAGAAACATCGCCGGAGACCGTAACGGAGGATCGGATGCAGGTGCTTAAGGATCGGCTGGTCGACCGTGTCAGCATGGGCATTCAAAGCTTCGTCGAGGAGGAGGCGGCTGCCATATACCGCCCGCAGAAGCCGCGTCTAGCAGAGGATGCGCTTGAGAAGCTGCTTGACTATCACTTTCCGCTTATTAATATTGATCTGATTTACGGCTTGCCTGGGCAAACCGCCGACTCATGGCTATTTTCGCTGGAGAAGGCGATCAGCTACGGGCCGGGCGAAATTTTCATTTATCCGCTCTACACGCGGGAGAATACGATTTTAAAGCCGGAGCAAATACGGAGCGCAGGGACGGATATTCGGCTTGAATTGTATCACATCGCCCGCCAGCGGCTTGAGGCGGCTGGCTATAAGCAGTTTTCGATGCGGCGTTTTGCAAAGGATACGTCGTTTGCTCACAAAAACGTGCTTCCTTTCAGCTGTCAGGAGGAAGGGATGGCCGGACTTGGCTGCGGCGCGCGTTCGTATACTCGGGATGTTCATTACGCTTCGCGATACGGCGTGAGCGCAGCGGCAACAAGGAGCATTATCGAGGACTACGTATCTGCTGAGAGCCATGCTGCGGCGGACTACGGCTTTAGACTAAGCGCAGCCGAGCAAAAACGCCGATTCATCCTGAAGGCGCTGCTGCACCGCGAAGGCTTGGCGCTTTCGGCGTACGAAGAGAGATTCGGAAGCGATGCGCTGGGCGAGCATTCCGAATTGCGGGAGCTGCTGAGCATTGAATTAGCCGAGCTTGCATCCGGCGTCCTTCGGCTGACAACGAGGGGAATGGCTTATTCCGATGCAATCGGTGACGAGTTTATTTCGGGTGACGTAAGGGCGCTGATGAATGGATATGTCATTCGATGAACGCGGTGCTTTATTACCGCGGAGCGATGTCATCCTGCAATTATGACTGTCCTTATTGTCCCTTCAGCAAAACGAAGGATAGCAAGGAGACGCTGGAGAAGGATAAGCAGCAGCTGCTTGCCTTCATGGGCTGGGTTCGCGAGCAGGGAGCTGCCGGACACCGGCTGTCGATTTTTTTTAATCCGTACGGAGAGGTGCTTGTGCACAAGTGGTACCGCGAGGCCATGATTGAGCTGTCCGGGCTTGCGCATGTGCAGAAGGTAGCTGTGCAAACGAATCTATCCGCGAAGCTGGATTGGACGCGGCAGCTGGCAAAGGACAAGGCGGCTTTTTGGGTGACCTACCACCCAGGCCAAACGAGTGAGGCTCAGTTTCTGAGCCAGTGCATGAAGCTCTATGAGCAGGGGATCGCGTTTAGCGTAGGCTCGGTCGGCATCCGCAGCGCTTTTGACGCGATTGCGCGGCTAAGGAGTCTGCTTCCGGAGGATGTGTACCTTTGGGTGAATGCCTTTAAAGATCGCAAAGGCTATTACACTGAAGATGAGATCAGCTATTTAACCCGGATTGATCCTTATTTTCAGCTGAATATTCCCGATTACGACAGCCTCGGCAGGCGCTGCGGAGCAGGCTCCAATGTTTTTTACGTGCAGGGGGCCGGCATCGTCAAGCGGTGCTACAGCGACCGCAAGGTGATCGGACATCTCTATCGAGACGGTCTGGAGGGGCTATCCGAAGAGCGTCCATGCGGGATGAAAAAATGCGGCTGCTATATTGGTTATATTCATATGCCGGAGCTTGCAATGGACCATGTTTACGGGGATCGCCTGCTTGAGCGGATACCGGCAGGTTTTGCGCGATAGAACGGATATACTTATCGTGTTACGGAATATATGCCAAATGAGAAAAAAGCTGCTGGGATAGGTGTTGAAATAACGCCTCCCGGCAGCTTTTTTTCTATCGGCATGGGCATGGATCGTCTGCTTGGAAACGAAATTCCTTAATATGGTACGATGTGCATATAAAATATTTCTTAAGCTGGAGGTGCGGCTGTGTTAAAAGTGTTCATAACGGTTAAAAGCTTAGGTAAGAGAAAAAACCATCTCGACCGTTTGGCGTGGCAGCTAACGGAGCCGCCACCGACGCTGAGGTCGTTGATTATAGATATCGTATCCGAAAATGTCCGGCAGTTTAATGAACGAAAGAGCGATGTGCCGTTTGTTTCTTTTCTAACGAAGGCTGACATTGAGCTGCAGGGCGTAAACGGAAAGGTGGGCAACGGATCGCTTGATAACGACCGGAAGGCGGACGAGGAAGAGGCGGTTTCGTCTGCGCTGCTTGCCTTCAAGGACGGATTGTACCGGGTATTTATAAATGGCAGCGAGGCTGAGCATTTGGAAATGCCGCTTATGCTGCAGGGCGGGGACGAGCTGGCATTCATTCGGTTTACGATGCTGGCGGGATCCATGTGGTAGTACCATGTTAAGGAGGCAGTGAAGATGGATAGAGCGGAACAAAAGCTGTATTTTCAACAAATGAAGGATAAGGCGGCTGTCATTTCGCTTTCCGATCCGCATCAGCGGTTGGCGTTTTTGCTTATCCAACTAAGCGAGCGAGGATACAACGACTATGAAATCAATGCAGAGATCAAGGAGCAGCTGCTTATTTTGGCTTCTAGCGAGGAGCAGCCGTTGTTTGAGCCGCTTGTTGCTGTAATCGATGAGCTGCTGGATGACGGATATGCGCATGTTTTTCGATATATAGCGGAGCATGCCGCAGAATATCCATACAGCACCGGTTATGCGCGCAGGCCGTTCCGAACGAAGGAGCAGCGTTTGCATCTGGACCGGCTGCTAACCAAAATGATTTCTTTATTTTATTTGCATGCACGGGATTTTTCGGTGGCGGATTATTTGGCGAAGCCAAATTACATATCAGAAAATGAGCATCAATTTCCGGCAATGGCCATTGCGGATATCATTGCATACGGAATCGACAATGGTAATGAAGCCATTATCCACGCATTAAAAGAAATAATATACGGCGATAACAACACAGCGTTATTGTCCCGGAGCATGATCTCGGGCATCTTCCTCAGCCACAGCCGCGAAGCCTACCGCATGATGGGAGAGCTCTTAGTTGCAGCTAGGCTGCAAGAAGGCTTGCGGCAAAGCATCGTCGAAGCGATGGATGAGGGTACGATCGAAGCCATGATCTACATGATGGAGGTTGTTACCGAGCATGATCTCATTCGCTACAGCTCCGTAATTCGGGCTTTGGATGTCTGGACGGGCCTCGGACTGGAAGCTTCGAATGCTAGGGTAGCAAGGCAAAATATTGCCTATGCCGCACAGTGTCTCGCGGATCCCGCTGTTTTACGGGAAGGGCTTGCGAGCGGTGACGTCAATGAGCTTTATATGAGTCTGTGGGCGATTGCCGTACATGAGGAAAAGCAGCTTTATGAGCAAATCAGCCTCATTATGGCGAGTGATGAAAACTATCGCAAAATCGTTGCGCAGTATATGCTGGCACAGTCGCAGAACGAGGATATTCGTTTTTTGATTGCCCAGGATTGGCTGGGCGAGCCTCATAAAGAAGTGCAATATTGGGTCGTAATGAACTATACCTTCGACTACTCCTATACTTGGGAGAGCGATCCTAAAGGAACCTACACGCGGCTGGTGTTCAGGAAATCGGTGCTGCTTGCGGAGAAAACGGTGCGGAGGCGGCAATTCGAGCAATTCATGGCGATGCTGGGCGGCATGCCCTTGAAGGTAAGTGAAGAAAGATCCAAGGTGTTTCATTGGGTCGGCTATACCTTCTCTGCGGATACGGTTATTCGCAAGCTTCTCTATTTGACCGCTTACGATATGGATCAGGAATGGCTTGCGGAGATTTTCGCGCTGAAGGATAGGCTTAGCCATGATATGAGAGGCGAGCTGCTAAAATTTTTCATTAATGATCCCTCTAGCAGCGCCCAGCGTTCTTTTCTGATTGCATGCTTATCGGATAAAAGCATGACCAACCGCGAGCTCGCCATGCAAAAGGCGGCCGAGCTTGAGCTGAACGAGGATGAAATCGAAGCCGTGGCATCGCTGCTCAAGCTGAAGACGGGGGCGCTGCGGCAAGGGGCGATCGGTCTGCTGCTGAAGCAATCCGCTCGACAGCTCGAAGCCGTGCTCGCGATGCTGCTGCAAAGCCGAAACGAGCTTCAGCGCTTAGCGGCGCTTGAACTGCTAACCGAAATGAAGGATGAGCCTGCTCTCGCCCAGCTCTCGGGATTCATGAAGGATGAGGTCGATTTAATCGAAGCTCCATCCGACAAAGAGCGGCTGTTGATCGCGAAGCTGAAGCAGCAGACAGTCTATACTCTCAGCAACGGAATTGGCTTGTTTAATCCGGAGGCATCACAGGAAGAGTTATCGGGGAAAGAGCAGCTCCCAATGTCCGCGCTGCAAGCGGGCAAACGCTATTTTAATTTAACGACGGAGCAAATCGGCAGCTTTATTAAAGGCTTGGCGGATCTTGTTCATCTTCATCGCGAGCATGAATACGAAACAACAGATTATTCAGGCGCAAAGGAGACACTGCTTGTTGGAGCCAAGCTTACGAGCTTGCAATGGCGATATGAGACGAGTGATGCCACGCCTACGCTGGAACGCTATCCGCTCGCACAGGTGTGGGCTGACTATTTGGAGAAAAGCGGCTTTGGACCGGCTGAGCTGCTGCAGCTGCATTTCTTCCGCTCTGCGGATTCCCTTTACCGGTACTATTACGGGGAGCAGGAGCGCTGGCATGCAGCTGCCTATGAGCCGGCCGAGGGCTGGCGCAAGGAGCTGCTTGATCAGCTGTATCCGATGGAGCTGCTGCGCGAGACTTACTTACTAACCGAGAACGTTCCATACCGCATGCAGGTTTATGAAATCATCAGTGCATATGTGAGAGAAAGCCGCGGGAAAGATTGGTTTGATGCAGCGGAGCATTTCCTGAGCTTGATCATGCGCTGCTTTCCGGCCGAGCGCGTGAAGGAGGAGAGCAGGCTCCTTGATTTGTTTACGGAATTTTGGAGAAAGGAGCTGCGTACAAGCAGTGATTACGATGTATCCTTTGCTCAATTATTCCACATCTTTTATCCGTTGTATGAGATGTTTGGCTTCGAGATTCAGCTTCTGGATACGATGGATTTTGCCCGCGCATTCAGCTTGGGCATCATCGATAAGAATGAACTGCTTAAAGAGCTTGTTGCAAGGCCGCATAGCAGCAGCCATATCAGACAGCTGACTAACCCGAAGGGCAAGCTGAATAAACAATATCCGCAGTTGAACGCGGTCAAAGAATTAATTGTGCGGCGCATATTGGAGCTGGAGCTGAATCGAGGGGATTTGGCTACAGAGGTAACCCATTTGGCGACGAGCATTCAGCATGTGGAGGGCATGAACGACTTTATTGCGATTTTGAAAGGGCTGGATAAGGAAGCTTTCGTTCGCGGCTATATTTACGGATATGGCAAGGATATTACCCGGAAGGAAACGTTCAGCCATCTGCTCAAGGTATGCCATCCCAGGAATGGCGAGGACGAAGCAATGCTGCGGGAGCTGCTGCAGGATAGCGGTATTTCAGAGACAAGGCTGCTGGAAGCCGCAATGTATGCGCCGCAGTGGGTTGAGCTCGTATCAAGCTGTCTCGGCTGGAGCGGCCTGCGGAGCGCGGCCTGGTACTTCCATGCGCATATTAATGAATCGTTTTCGGCGGAGAAGGAGACGATCGTTGCTCAATATTCACCGATTGCGCCGCAGGATTTCAACGATGGCGCATTTGACATCGATTGGTTTAGGCAAGCTTATTACGAGCTTGGGGAAGAACGCTTCCGCCTGCTGTACCAATGCGCAAAATACATTTCCGCTGGAGCGAATCATCGGCGGTCGCAGCTGTTTGCGGACGCTGTGCTCGGCAGGCTGAACGCGGGCGAGCTTCAGGCCCAGGTTGCGGAGAAGCGAAACAAGGATCTTTTGCTCAGCTACAGCCTGCTGCCGTGGAGCGAGGATGGCGAGGAAACGCGTGAAGTGCTTGAGCGTTATTCCTTTATCCAGCGGTTTTGTAAGGAAAGCAAAGCATTCGGCGCCCAACGGAGGGCAAGCGAGGAGAAGGCATCCAGCATTGCGCTCGATAATCTCGCGCGAAATGCCGGCTATGCGGATGTCATCCGCTTAACCTGGGATATGGAGGGCAGGAAGCTGGATGAGCTTCTGCATTATTTTGAGCCGCATGCACTGGATGAACAGCTATCGGCACAGCTCGTCATCGATGAGTCAGGAAAGACGGATATTCGCGTTATGAAGCAGGGCAAGACTTTAAAGTCGGTGCCTGCCGCCTATAAGAAGCATGAATATATCGTTGCCCTTAAAGAAACGAAGACGGAGCTGACTGACCAGTATAAAAGGGCCCGCGCGGAGCTTGAACGCTCGATGGTGAGCGGAAGCAGCTTTACGCTACGGGAGATCAGCAGGCTGGTTCAAAATCCGGTGCTTTCGCCGTTAGTGTATGCGTTGGTATTTAAAATAAACCAGAACTTTGGTTATTTCGATAAGGGAATGCTCGAGAGCCCGCAAGCGGAGAACTATCAAATAACGGAAAACGATCAATTGGTGATTGCGCATCCTCTCCATCTGTATGAGAGCGGCGAATGGGGCAGCTACCAGAAGGATTTATTTGACCGTCAAGTGAAGCAGCCGTTTAAGCAAGTTTTCAGAGAACTCTATTTACCAACCGTAGATGAGCTTGCGAGCGGATCATTATCGAGGCGCTATGCGGGCCATCAGGTACAGCCCCGCAAAACGCTCAGCCTTCTCAAAGGGCGAAAATGGACGGTCAGCTATGAGGAAGGCCTGCAGAAGGTATTTTATAAGGAGAATGTTATAGCCAGCATTTACGCTTTAGCCGATTGGTTCTCCCCTTCCGATATTGAAAGTCCGACGCTGGAGACCGTTCGTTTCTTTGATCGAAAAACCTTGAAGGGGCTTGCGATTGCGCAGGTGCCAAGCTTAATCTTCTCCGAGGTGATGAGAGACGTCGATTTGGTTGTCAGCGTGGCTCATGTTGGCGGAGTCGACCCGGAAGCAAGTCTTACGACGATTGGCATACGAATGGCTATCGTAACCGAATCTCTGCGCCTGCTGAAGATCACGAATGTCCGCCTTGAGGGCAATCATGCTTTGATTGCGGGCAAGCTTGGCGAATACAGCGTTCATCTGGGCAGCGGTACCGTTTATAAGCAAGCAAAAGGCGCGCTCGCGATCATTCCCGTCCATTCGCAGCATCGCGGCAGATTGTTCCTGCCCTTTATGGACGAGGACCCGAAGACGGCAGAAATTTTGTCCAAAATCATGCTGCTGGCGCAGGATACGAAGCTCAAGGATCCACAAATTTTAGCACAGCTTCAAGTATAAATAACTTGCTTCAAATATTGTCAAACAGGGTATAGTACATCATGGCGTGAATATGGAAAGGAGTGTGCAAATGATGACGCAAGCAAAGAAGGTAGCGTTTCTGCTGGCCAATGATTTTGAAGATTCCGAGATGAAGAACCCTTATGATGAAATGGTGAAAAATGGCCACGAGGCCGTTATTATTAGCTTGAACAGCAACGAAGAGCTGAAGGGCAAGCAGGGATCGATCGTATATACCTCGCATTTGGGCATTGAGGAAGCGAACGCGGATGATTATTCCGCTATTATTATTCCAGGGGGCAAATCGCCTTCCCGCCTAATGGATAATGCGGCTGTGCAAGCTTTCGTACAGAAGGCTGATCAAGCCGGAACGACGATTGCGGCAATATGCCATGGTCCGCAGATCTTGGAGGCGGCTGGTCTGCTTAAGGGCCGAACGCTGACTGCCTATCCCGGCCTGTTCTCAGAGATTGAAGCAGCAGGCGGGAACTTCGTTGATAAAGAGGTTGTCGTGGACCGCAATTTCGTTACGTCCCGTACGCCGGAGGACGAGCCTGCTTTTATCCGTGAAACGATCGACAAGCTTGGCGTAAATGCTTGGTAATTTAAGGACTAACCGAGAGTATGCGGAATAGGGAAAAGACAAGGCTGGCTTCGGATCTAAGCGGATTCGAAGCCGGCTTTTTTGTTTTTGAATAAAGGTTAGACTGGCCTCACTTGTGGGCAGAATAGCCGAATTGTCTATTGCAGAGAGGTGGGGTATACTTCAAGTTATGTACAAGCTTGGGCTTTTGCTATTGGACAATAAAGGAGGAGGAGTTACATGCAAGGTTCTACGCTAGATGAACAGGTAGACCAAGCAGGCAGACCGTCCTTACGGGTGAGCCGATCTTCCCTAATTGACAACGGCATGCTGACTTTGCAAGCATGGGGAGCGGATCATATTTGCAAGGTTTGCATTGCGAACAGCGGCTCCTGCTGCCGTGATTGCCAGCATCTATCCGATGGCGTGGGGTGTCAGCTTCGAAATACGAGCTGTACCGCATGGCTCTGCGGATTTCATAAATATTTATTATACGAGGTTGGCCAATTAGAGAATTGGCAAGCGTTCTGGAGACAGGTGCCGGGGCAGGATTACCGGGAGGACTCGACGCCCGATCAGATCATAATCGATAAAGCTTTACATAAACCGGGGCAAATGATGGATCATTTGGGAGAAGCGCTAGCGGCGGATCTGCTGGATATGGCGCATTCGCATACAGAGATCGGCTTGATCCTTACGCTTAGGGAGAAGCTGGATAGATACATCGATCAGTTTCAGTTGGAGGAGCATGACCAGAAGCGGAAAACGAGGATCAAAAGAAAAATAAAAGTGCTGTCGGGCGATTTTCAGCGCTTTCATTATTTATTAAATAAATACTACCAGGAGCTGACTGATGTCACAGCACAGTAGCAAAGAAAGAGGAGCCGTTAAACCGGCTCCTCTTTCTTTGATTGAATAAGAATTTATATCTCCGCGAAACGAGCTTTTGCCATAGAGGATGACATCAGCCGTTTACGTTTGTTTACTTTAAAAACTCTAGCAGCTCATTATTAAATCTAACCGGCTCATCATAGAGCATGCCGTGGCCGCTTTGCTCGAACGTGACGAGAGTTGAGCCATCGATGCTGTTCAGCATCTCCGTGGCGAATTCCGGCGGGCAAATCTTGTCGAGCATGCCGTGGAAAATCGTCGTATTTGCTTTAATTTGCAGTAAATCCGCCCGGAGATCTTCATCGCGCAGCGATTCGAAGGTACGAACGGTCCCCCAGGCTGATGCCTCTAGGCCAAGCAGCTGGAGCCAATCCTTAAACGGATCGGATATCGGATGCTGTGCGGTATTCGCGAGAAAAATCTCGCCAAAGCCCCTAAGCATTTCGGGACGGTCTTTCTTGGCGGCAGCGATTTGCTCATTGGCTTTCCCCTGCTTCATGCCAAGCGGGTAATCGTCCCGCTGCGTGAAGGAAGGAGCGGCTGCGCCAAGAAGAGCAAGCTTTTGAATGCCATAGCCGCCGTGGCGCGCCATGTAACGGACGGCAATGGCACCTCCTACAGAGAAGCCTACCAGAAAGGCATGCTCCAGACTCAGATAATCGATGACCGCTTTCACGTCATCCGCTAGTCGGTCATAGTCGTATCCGCCTGTCGGAGCGCTGGATTTGCCAAAGCCGCGTTGGTCAATTCCGATGCAGCGATATCCCTGCTCTGACAGCAGGGTGAACTGATATTCAAACATTCGGCTGTTCAGCGGCCAGCCGTGCAGGAAGATAACAGGGATGCCGGTGCCGATATCCTCAACGTAGAGTTTTACTTTTCTCTCAACCTCAATATAATGTCCCATAGTATCTCTCCTCTTCGCGGTTATTGTTTATTCTTACCCAATTAAGCAGCTTTTGAAAAATAAATTTTTTTACCGCGTATGAAGGAGTAAAATGGTGACAAGAGATTGGAGGCTAAAGCATGTTTTCTTGGCTAAGGATGGCGCTTATTATAATCGTCACTATCTTTCTGACGCGGTTCATCCCTTTCTCGGACTTTTTTCAAAATGTGAATACATTGGTCCATGAGCTTGCCCATGCAGTCGTAACTTTGCTGCTTAAAGGCAGCGTCATGCATATTTATTTGTACGCGGATCAGAGCGGGGTAACCTATACCTCCTATACGAACAACTGGATGTTGATTCCGATTGCGCTTGCCGGGTACATGGGCTCCGCATTGTTCGCGCTGCTGCTTTTCTATCTCCATGCACGAGGGAAAGGGAGCTTCGGCTTAGCTTGCGTTGCCATAGCTGCGGGCGCGGCGCTCGCGCTATTCGTGCGCAATGACTATGGCATGGCATGGAGTGCCGGCTTTACGGCATTAACGGCCTTTATTTATTTTGCCGCACCAAGCTGGCTTCGAAGCGGTTATTATTTACTGATTGCTTTTATTTGCTTGGTGGAGTCTATCATTAGTCCATTTATTCTGCTTTATCTTGCTGTCACTGACCCTGCGTCAGCAGGCGATGCAGCCAGCTTAAGCCAATCCACATTCGTGCCGGGGTTTGTATGGGCGGCCTTGTTTTGCGGCTTCTCGCTTTGGTGTGCCAAAATAGCCGTTGGTTATTTGTTTAGGCGAAGCGGGTCGGGGATACAAATAAGTAAATAGACAAGGGAGGGTGTGAGAAAATGCCAAAAAGCCATAAGCTGCCTGAGCAGAAACAGGTGGCATTATCCGATATTGATCCGAAAGATACGGGGCGCTTTCATAATAAGGAAGAAGTCATGCAGGAAATAAAGGAGCTTGAGCAGGAGCTGCAGGCGCTGCAGGAGAAGCTGGTCGCGAGTAAAGAGCATGCGGTTTTATTTATTTTTCAAGGGATGGATTGCAGCGGAAAGGATGGAGTCATCAAAAAAGTGTTTGCCGGACTTCATCCGCAGGGTATATCCGCCCATAGCTTCAAGACGCCGTCGGAGGAGGAGGCTCGGCATGATTTTTTGTGGAGAGCGCACCGTGCTGTACCCGCCCTTGGACAGATCGCGGTCTTTAACCGTTCCTATTATGAGGAAGTGCTTATTACAAGAGTCCATGGCAAGGTGACTGACGAGCAGGCGAAGAAACGGTTTAAGCATATCAACCATTTTGAGAGGATGCTGTCGGACAGCGGCGTTAAGGTGGTCAAAATCTTCCTGCATATTTCGAAGGAGTTTCAGCTCGAGAAGCTGATTAGCCGGATCGAGGACACGAGCAAAAACTGGAAATTCGATCCTTCCGACCTGAAGGAACGGAAAGCTTGGAACCAGTATAGCGAGCTCTATGAGGAGCTGTTCGAGAAATGCAGCAAGGCTGCGCCCTGGTATGCTGTACCCTCCGACAACAGGTGGTACCGCAATTATGCCGTATTGCGCATCGCCGTGGACGTGCTGCGAAGCCTTGATTTAAAGGAGCCGCCCGCCAATCCAGAGCTTCAGCCGCTGCTTATGAAGCTCAAGACGGAAGAGGCTTAGGAAGCGGAGCGAATAAGAGGAAGCGAACTGAAAAGGGGCTTTCCCGTTCATCTAAGATGAATGGGAAAGCCCCTTGCTTATTTTAAATAAAGGCTAGCTGCCGCTATTCTTTTTTTGAAGAAGCCGCTTCAGCTCTTCATCGACGCGGGCACTGCGCTGCTCCTGCTGTTGATCATGGCCTTGCAGGCTTGAATCCAGCCCGTATCGTCCTTTGGCAAGCTCAATTTCCGCTTCACGTTCCATTAGTTTCTGTTCAATTCTGTCAAAGCCTCTAGAAGCGGCGCTATCATGCCAAGGAGCCGATGAATATCCGGGTGCCTTGGATGTCTGCTGCATATGGGCGACTAACTCCGTACGCTTTCCTTGCAGCCGTGTTTTCTCTTCCTTCAATGCCTGAGCGCGCAGCCCAAGCTCAATAGCGGCTTGCTCCGAGAACTTCATAAGCTTATGTGTTTCTTCCGTTTGGTCCAAATAAAGAAGCTTCGCCTCAAGTGCAACGCGGGCTTCTGACTCTCGTTCCTCGGCCGCTGCTTGCTCAGCTTTTTTCTCATAGTAATGAGCTTGCTCTTTCAGCTCGGCGAGCTTTGCCTGCAATATCCGCTGCTGCGCCTGCTGCCGCGCAGCTTCACGTTCGGTGCTCGCTATTTCCTCTTCCAGATCTCTTAAATATTGATTAAGCATGGTAACCGGATTTTCGAACTTGTCGAGCATCTCATTCGTCGCGGCCTTCGTCATGCTGACTACACGTTGTAAAATTCCCATTCTATCATCTCTCCCCAAATTGGTTTAAAAATATAAAATTTATAAGTTTTCCAACTTAACTAGATTCTTATCGTTCACCGCGAAACGAGCTTTTACGCCAATGGTCGGCGACAACCGTTTACGCTTGGTATCGGTCAGTGAATCTGAAATCATTGTTTAGGGCTTTCGGTACAAACAGCGTGGCGATGAAATACGCCAAAAGGACAGCTCCAAAGCTGAAGAATGCGGCAATGACGACCAGCAGCCTTACGATGGTAGAATCAATGCCCAGCCATTGTCCGATACCTCCGCAGAGACCGGTTAGCTTGCTGTCCGTCGTTGAACGAAATAATTTTTTCATATTTATCATCCTTTCCTCGTGCTCATCTATGTCTTTATTCTAGAGCGTGCATCAGAATTCCGAAACGGTCCGGGGTCTGTTTTGGGAACTAGGCTTAAGGCGGGCCTTAGTGCGACAAACGACGGGGAAAGAAGTGGAAAGAATATAGATTACAGTTTGGATATATAATGGCAATTGGCCAATTTCCTTTACAGCCTTTCAACTATCCACTACTATGAATCTAGCTTTAATAGAGAAATATTAGTAGTAATGGGAGGAAAGGCTAATATGGATAGACGTTTCTATTATAAAAAAGCAGTTATTTTGCTTATCGCTTTTGTCATGTGTCTTCCAACCTTAGTGGTTCCAATCTCCGTAAACGCGGAGGCAGCTCAACCTGTCGGTTCCTATTTGGCAGAGCGCTGGAGCAACAGTATCGAGGGGGGAGTGGCCGCAAAGCCGGTTATTGCTGAGGACGGCACGTTGTACATCCTATCTGAGAAAGGGAAGCTCTATGCTTTTAGCCCTGCCGGCAAGCAGCTGTGGACCGCTGAAGTTCGTTCTTTGGACGGCAAGTACCAAAATCAGGAAGGTCAGCTCGAACTAGGAGCAGACGGGGGCATTTATGTAGGTTCAAGTGGCAATTTATACGCTTTTCAGACAGACGGTGTAAAAAAATGGGAATATGAAATGCCATACTCGGATTTTGAAAAGATTGCAGTTCAGCGTAACGGATTGATTTATATTCTATTAAGCAACAGTTCGGAACATATGATTGTTTTGCGTTCGGACGGTAAACTTGCATTTGAACGGCAGGATGTCTCTGCACTGGTAGAGCATCAGGGTTTAACGGAGGATAAGGTATACATTGTATCCACAAAAAGATCGGTTAAAACGATTGGACTGCGAGCGGCATTACCAATGATCTTCATGTAGCGGTAATCGATGCAGCGAGCGAGCTGAGTCTATACGAAATTCGAGTTACCCGGTCCGACGAGAGTGTTTTTTCCGACCTGAAAAAGCATTGGGCGAAGACGCAGTGGAGGAACTTGCGGAAGCCGGCGTTGTGACCGGTTTTGCGGATGGCACCTACCGTCCTGATACTCAGGTAACTAGGGAGCAGTTCCTTGCCATGCTTTCGAAGAAGCTGAAAACGCCTCAGAAAGCAGCCCATTTATAATTTAGCGCCGAAAAACCCCTTGCTTTAGCTATGGGGATGTAAGGTGCTTCGGGTGAAGGGCGGCTAAAGCCGCCTTAATCACCCGACATTAGATCTACTGTTTTATGGTATAA
>NZ_JAVIFU010000060.1 GCF_031157315.1 Paenibacillus sp. LHD-38 | reverse complement strand
TTATCGTTGCTACTTAATGAGGTCCACATCGTCCTTACCACCCTATTAATATTCTTACCAGGCAGTATGGACAAATTCACTATTAAACAGACATCAGCCATTCACTGTAGCGAGGAAGCAAAAAAAAATCGCAACAGGTGTTTTCAAAAAATAGTTGTTTTGATAAGTATGGTAGGTTTTTACCTGGGTCTGTAAATAACAAGAAAATTGATATTGATAAGTGATCCATATGAATCGAATCTGCACAAGCCTAAGGGTAGCTCCTTTATGTTGCTCGTTACGAGTTATTGCCGAAATTCTACTATAATCTCTTCAAACTATCTCCAGCTATAACCCGCGTTCCGGACGCGTGACCGAAAGGCCGCGTCAAGGATTCTTAATTTTGATCCTCGTAATTCCACGAGTGGTTGGTTATTTTTCCTAACGTGTATCCATTTAATTAAAGAGATAATATTGGATCGTATGAATCCTTTGAAGATTGAATATAACAAAATGCACAATCTGTTAAGTTGATGAAAACACATACTGATAGCTTAAAAGTGAATTCTAGCTTGTTTCCTTCACGGAATGATATAAGCCGATTAGCCATCTTGGAATATTATTAATGCTGAAGTGCGGTATGCCGGCATTTAGGACTCGATTGGGACACACAGCAAGAAACAAAATTCCATCCGCCGGTTTGGCGGATGGTCGACTTTTTGCGATTTGGTCATAAAAGTCCTTGCGAAATCAGTCGTTGAAGCGAGAAAGCTTGCCGAAACCCCTCTGCTAGTCAGAAGGACAAAGAGTGGGAACGAAAACAGTTAATTGTGGTTACTCGAGGATCTGTCGCACAACTTTCCGATAGGAGCCAAGCGAAAAGGTAAACTAATTAAAAATCCAGCTTGGGCTCTTAATGAGAAGATATATAATGTTGTAACCGATCGACCAGAGACATCAAAGGTAAGGCTTTTAGCTTCATTGGGAAATTTTGAGAAGGCTTATTTTGGGGAAGAAGTCTGTAATGAGAAACCCTATAACGCAATTTTGAACCTTCAGCAAAATAGCAGTGCATTCAAAAAAGTTGAGTCACTTCTTGAGGCTCTGCTTGATCACAGCAAGGAACCACCTTAGGGGGCTCTTCAATGGATAAGCATTGCTCAATTAGAGGAGTTTGTCTCTGTTTTTACGAGTCAAGATTTAGTTGCGGCCGGAGATGAGATTACGCAGGATGATATTACTTCTAATTAAAAGTTAATTAGTTGAATTTCGTTCTGAGCTGCTATTATAAAACCGGATTTCCTTAACAATAGGGTCCGGTTTTTTCATGTAATAAATTGTTTGGCGAACGTTAGGCCATAAAGCTGTGACGGCTTTTCTTGTTGTTTCACAATAAAGTATATATGTAAATATGAAAATATGTATTTACATACTACATATACTCGGATTACTATAATAATATAAATGAAGGAGGTTTCCGTATGGCTATAGATAAAACAATTAGCTTCAACTTAGACCCCGAGTTAGCTGAAACATTTGAACTGGCGTTAAAACTGAATAAGGACAATTCAGATGATCTATTTACACGTTTGATAATTCAATACGTTTCAGATAGTTTCTCGAAGGCTTCCAAAGCTTTTAGTGTACAACCAACCTTTAGAAATAATTATCTGAACGATGAGGACAGTAATTTTGCGAAAGCTAATCGGAAAATTCCAACTTGGGCTCGTAAACCTCAACAAAATAATCATAGGATAATAAAAGCCTATTTTGAACTCGAGGAAGAAATGGGAACCGTTACAGTTGAAGCATTAGCTGAAAGGTGTAGCAACAAAATTGCTTATCCTGATACATATTCAAGTGATTTCAGAGGGAATTTCGCTCAAATGAAAACCGATGCTAGCAATTCCCATGGTAAGGTCTTTGTTGTGAATAATGACGTTGTTGAAATATGGGGTGAGATAATGAATGTATTAATGGAAAACAAGCATCTATTCATTTTAAGTAAGAGGACGAAAATCACTAACGAGATGGTAGAATTCGCATACACATATGCTAAGAGAGTTTATTCAGGAGAATTAACACGAAATGAAGGGAAGACAGAAGTATCAAAAATCACTGGAATGAATGAGGGTTCTGCACAAGATCTTATTGGTGATTTTTTAGCTATGATGGAAGGTAAGGAATATCGGCGGACAATGAGTAATTATGGAACAGAATATTTTCTGAAAAATATCAAAAATGATTTTGGAGATAATGCTTTTAAATTAGCTCTTGAAGCAACTGAAAAACATATCAAGTATTATAATTCGCTTGGATATGGTCAATTAAAGGAAAAGGAGAACATAGTTAAAAGATTTAGGGAATCAGAATAATCATCCTGCTGTAAAGCACGTATGGAATGAACTCGCCTCCCACAACTTATGGTGTACTAGCTGCACTCCTCCTTCTCGAACAACATTATGTTAATTTGGTATAAACGCATGCGGATAGCGGAAAAACGGCTTCTAGCAGTGCGTTTTTGTTTATTTTCGATTCCATCAAAAACTTGTACTTAACATTTTGATTCTATTGTATAATTTAGTTAAATATTTCGGGTGGGAGGAGTGTTACCCCTGAGACCATCTCAAGGTGCAAATACCGTTCAACCAATCCGTGATCTGGAGAAGATCCGTCAGATAAAAGAACTACTCATACATCGGTCTTACCGGGACTATTTTTTGTTTTTTATGGGGATCAATTCGGGACTAAGGATCAGTGATATTTTGCCTCTGCGTGTGTGGGATGTGAAGTCGGCCATACATCTTAAGGTAAGGGAGAAAAAGACTGGCAACACCCGGCGAATTTTGATGACTGATGCACTCAAAAATGGAATCGAAAAGTATTGCCATTCGATGGCCGACTCGGATTATTTGTTTCCTTCACGGAATGGGGATAAGCCGATTAGCCGCGTGCAAGCCTGGAATATTATTAATGCTGCTTCACGGAATGCTGGCATTCAGGACTCGATTGGGACACATAGCATGAGAAAGACGTTTGGGTTTCATTTTTATCAAAAGTATAAGGACCTGGCTCTGCTTCAACAAATATTTGGCCATTCATCCCAATCTGTGACCATGCGTTATATTGGAATTACAGACGACATGATTGACCAAGCTATGCAAAACTTCTCTTTGTAAGTAAGTTGTATTTAAAAATGGTACAAAATTATCATTATGTCTCCGTAATTGTATTTAAAATGTTAATTATTAATCCTGGGGGTAGATATTGTGTTAGGATTACAGCTCCGTGAAGAATTTAGAAACCGTGTATTAAAAGGAACTGCAATTGATTTCAACCAAGAGGTTAGTGGAAATAAAAATGCAGCTAATTTCTTGGAGATTACATATCCATCCAACGATCTGCTTAAGGCAATTGAGGCAGTCGGTCCAAATCAATCTAGACCTGTTGTCATGATTGGTGAACGAGGACAAGGTAAATCACACTTACTTACTGCACTATATCATACATTAGATGATCCCGAAGCAACAAGGAAGTGGTTAGATAAGTGGTCAAATCAGCTTAATAGAGCAGAGATTTCTGATATTAAATTACGCTCAAAAACGTTTATAATCGCTGAAAGCTTACAGAGACAAAATTTTAAATTTTTGTGGGATCTTATCTTGGAACGCCATCCGCACGGTTCATATATCCGCGGGAAGTGGGAAGGATTAGGCGATAAAAAGACAGATGTATTGGGGTACGATTTATTACTTGAACTTTTAAAGTTACAACCCACTTCAATTATTTTGGATGAATTTCAGACCTGGTATGATGCTTTAACAAATACTAAACAGTTTCCGTGGAAATATTGGGCGTTTAACTTTATTCAGAACCTAACTGAAATTGCAAAAGAATATCCTGAACTGCTTGTTTTGGTATTCTCTGTACGTAATGGTAATTCTGATGCTTTTCAGCAAATTCATCGTGTTAACCCTGTATTGGTCGATTTTAAGGGTGAATATGCAAAACGTGATCGAAAAAGACTATTGCTTCACCGGTTATTTGAGAATAGAGAAAATGTATCTTCGTCTGAGATTTTAGAGAATATAAGTGTTCATCTTAACGAATATAATCGGTTGCTTGAAATAACAGAGTCAGATCGTGAGGCTACACAGGAGGATTTTGTTGAATCATGGCCATTCGCCCCAAACTTTTTACAACTCCTAGAAGACCAGGTATTGATTGCAACAGATGCACAAGAAACAAGAGATTTAATTAAGATTCTTGCGAACCTTTATAAGCAACAAAATCAAAGCACACGTATTATTACTTCAGCTAGTTTCTCAATACAAGAAGAACGCGGTGGTATTACTGCGTTATTAGATTCCGTATCTAATGAATATCATTCTACGTTACGTGAAAAAGCATTACGTAATCTTAAAGCCGTATGGGATGCTGTAAACATGGAACAAGCTCCTCATGCTTCCAATATCATTAGTTCTTTATGGCTACGTTCATTAACCTTAGATAAACTTGCTGGTGGTGAGCGCTCAATTTTACAAGTCGATATTACTCAGGATAAGCGAATAGATGATAATAGTTTCTTGGTAGAAATGAACACTATTGTTGAAAATAGTTTTAATATTCATGAGCTTGGGAATAAGTTTGTTTTCCGTCAAGAAGAAAATCCACAATCAAAGTTATTATCTTTTGCTAGAAACAATCGTATTTTCTCAGATGGATCTGATATGGAGCAATTAGCTAAAGAAATCCGTTACGTGTTGGGTGGCTCCGAAGATGTGTCAAGAAAATATCGAGTAATTGTACTTAGAAGTGATTGGCAAATTACACCATGGGATAGACTAGAGGAAAGCGAACATCCCTCTAATTGGGATAATAGGATTCCAATTGTTGTAATACCCGAAAATTGTGACGAGAAAGACTTAGGAGTATGGCTTTGTAAGCATGTTACTACAAAAAGAAATACTGTAAGGTACTTACTTCCAAGGCAAGGTGTTGAAAATATTTTCTCAAGGTCATCGACAAACGAACTTATCTTTTTTTCAAGAGCGATTCTAAAAGCAAACGAATGGAAGCAAAACGAACCTGAATATAAAGGATTACAACAGAAATATCAAAAGTTACTACATGATCTAATTGATACTTTATTTGATAAATTCGCCGTTCTCAATATTTGGAACTATAGTGATCCTAAAAAATGTGAGTTCGTCATAGAAGCACATCAAGCAAAAGGCAAAAATATTTCAGAGTCAATCGATATAATGATTAGCCGTGATATTTTTATTCAGGAAGACTTTAATGAGCTTGTCGAAATTATGGGTCAAAATAATGATCCTATATCTAAACTGCTATCGGAATTACAGGAACCAAGAGTTGGTGGTAAGGAATGTATAGCTTGGCTCGGAGAAACAGAAGTAAAAGAAAAGATAATACGCCTGTGCGCGAAGGGAAAAATTGCGATAGATCTTCGTGGTATGGAAGTACTTGTTCGTAGAGTAGAAGAAAGTGAGAATGAAGCTTGGAATCGAATGAAGGGGAAGTTAGGGACGGGGAGTCACTTATCCCAAACGTTTATTAAACTCCCTTCATCGATTCCATCATCATCCCATATCAATCCTGCTGGTGGATCCACACATGGACACAATGCTGGTTCTCAGCAAGGGTATACTCCCACCTCTATAGGAGGAACTGGAGGTACTATAATTACCGAGGAAGGAAATGGGCTAGTAGGTGGTAATACCGATGGAGGGACCGGAGCTAGTTGGACACCAACAACCAATATCTTCAAACCAGAAGTTGAAAGCAATATTAAGCATCTTGAAACTGCAGCAACTTCCTCTTTGAATCTTATCGGTAAGATTGAGGGTTGGGGAATTAATCAGATTACTACCGTAAAAGAAGTTACTATTAAAGTAGATCAACTAACAGGAGCTCAGCTACAGAAATTACTAAGAAGTTTACCTGATGGAGTAACTTACGGACTTAGTCTTAACAAGGAGGAAATCTAAATGGTTTCTCCAATATTAGTGAATTCTGTTTTGTTAAATCCTTCTGATATAGCGTGGAGAAATATAATTTCGGAATTGGTACATGTATTTTCAGAACCATATACGGATGCACCAACACAAGAAGTCTTAAGAAGAGAGAAATTTGTTAGTGAACTTGAGACATTGGTTTCAGGTGCTAGCTGGGATCTGTGGAACAGCTTTACTCAAGCTGTTCCTAAAACCAGTGAATTATTAAAGGAGTTTTGGGGCAGTCAGCAAAATGGAAAAGCTATATTTATTATTGATGGATTATCGCTAAGAGAGATGCCGTACTTACTGCAAGAAGCAAGAGAACGAGGTTTTTATATAAATGGTGCTAGAGTGAGCGGTTCAGAATTACCTAGTGAAACAACCACATTTGCAAAAAGCATTGGTTTTACACAACGGTCATTACTAGAGAACAACAGAACTAGTTCAGAACATGTTCTACCAAATGCTACAACGCAGAGTGTCGACTTGCCATGGATTGACTGTGTGGGTTTAATTCGATCAGAACCGAATTGGATTATGTGGCATTCATGCTTTGATGATTTAATTCATTTATATAGTGAACCTGGAAAAGGACTACGTGATCTATTCACAAAGGGTGAACAACATTTCACTTCTGATGATTTTTGGAAGTTAGTAAATAAATTAGCTACCGGAAGACGAGTAGTTATTACCAGTGACCATGGTTATGCAGCAACAGGCGAATATGCTAATGTAAATGAAGAGCAAACGGAATACTTAAGAGCGATTTACAAAAGTCAGAGATTTTCTAAATCCGATGGTGTAGGTAGTCAATGGATTCCACCTATCGATGTTCATCTAGACTCAGATCATGGTAGTTTTCGGTATGTATTAGGAAGAAGAAAATGGAAGAGTTCAGGAGGCTACCCGACACTCGCTCATGGTGGTCTATCTTTCATGGAGACATTTGTTCCGTTTATTGAATTGTCTCTATAAAATCTAAAGGGGTAATAAGATGGCAAAAACCAAAAAGCAGCAATTTGCAGAAAAAATTATTAAACTAGTCGGCGCTGGCAATGAAGTAGAAATAGAGACAGTCGATTTCTCTGACCCAAATCGACCAAAAACCGTATTAGAAGTTGATTTTCCCATACTACCTGTAAACCAGGTTGCTGTAATAGAAGGAAATGCAGGTAAACCTATTTATCAAATGTCAAAATGGTGGGCTAGAAGACGTTCTAGTGTATTTCGTAGCATGCTCCTTGCTGCAACAATGAAAGCACCAGATGATCCTATTAATGCTGCAAAAAGTGTATGGGATGTCTACTATGCTAATCATCAAAAAAATGGAGCGCTTAAACATCTGAAAGTAGCAGACATTTTCATGGGTGGAGGAACTACTTTAGTAGAGGGTTCTCGACTTGGTATGCAGATGTATGGTAACGATTTAAATCCGGTTGCTTGGCTTGTTGTTAAGAATGAACTTGCTAATGTTGATATTGATGAAGTTAAGCGATTATCTGAATATATTGAATTGGAAGTAAAGCCACAAATCATGCCTTATAACGCAGTCGATTGTCCTCGTGGACATCAGGGTAAATGGCTAAAATTTGAATCAATAGATGTCCCAATCAAACCGTATTATGATAATCTTGTAATTATTGAGCCAACCGAAAAGGATCTGAAAAACTTTCAAGAATCTATTAATACTTTTGATGGATGGAAAAAATGGTATCAAGATCGAGGTTACTACTTCGAATTGATGGGCGAACAATTCAATCCATTTCTGCTTAGTAATGAGGAAAGATCATATTACCGTTATTGGGGCCCCGAAATTATTTACACTTTTTGGGCAAAACATGGGCCTTGCCAGTCATCAGGTTGTGGTCACCGAACTCCAATAATGACTACCCCTGTCATATCGGTAAAAGAACTTACTGTAAAAGTGTGGGCGGATTTCTGTTGTGAAAAATGCGGTGAAGTATTTGACATAGAAGAGAAAACAGCGAGAATGGCTCCTTCGGCCCCATTGGTAGTAGCTAAAACAGAAAAGAAATTCTCATCTATAAATATTGAAAATACTTTTGAATGTCCTTCTTGTAAAAACAAACAAAGTTCTAAACTGTTAGACAGAAGAAAACAAATTAGTAAAAAAGTATCACTCACATTACTAGTCCACAAATTATGGACAGCTGGGTTGGCTAACAAAAACTTTCAAGGACAGGAATATGGAGGTTGCTCGGAAGATTCAATTGAATCAACTATTTTCTGGAATAATGATAGAGCTAAACTACTTAGACTTATTGAAGTAAGGGGAACTCTCCCAAAACAGATCGTTTGTCCTGATACAGGAATTACAATCGAAACAGGTTCAGAATCTGGTTCAAATAAAGGAAAAGGTAAATTTGTGTGTGCAGCATGCGGTATGCAACAGCAATTTACCAAGTCTTTAACACAATCTGAAAAAGATGCACCTATAGCCCACTATGCAATTCATGGATATTGCCCTACATGTGATCACAATAAAGAGATATATAATGGTAGATTTTTCGATAAAGGAGATACAAAGCCTTTAAATTACGCATTAGTAGAATGGAGAAAAAGAAAAGACAACGATCTTATTAATTACTGGCCAGAAAGCAAAATTCCATTCGGTCATGAAACACATCAACGTCAGGATTTTGATAGTCACGGTTATTCTCATTGGTGGAAGATGTTTAATTATAGACAATTGCTAATACTTAGCCAGTTATTAAAATCGATAATCAATACTAATAAATATTCTAATGAGGTTCGAGAGTTACTGTTAGGATCATTTCAACAATATACTCGTAATCAAAATACTTTTTGTATTTGGAATGCGCAACGAGATACTCCTGAACCACATTTTAGTAATAATAATTATTATCCAAAGAGTAACTTTGTTGAGAATAGTGTTTTTTCTGATCTAGGAAGAGGGAATTGGAATTCATCAATAAGCGCCTTGTTAGAAGGAATGGAGTGGAAGTTAGATCCTTATGAACTAATATCCAAAGATCATCTAAATAAGCTTGATTCTGAATTGGCTGAAACAATAAAGTCTAAAAGTATAAAAATAAAAACTCGTGATCCTGTAATAAATAGTGCAGTAATTACAAATGGATCATCAACTGCATTAAGTTATGCTGATGGGAGTATTGATCTTATTATTACGGATCCTCCTTTTGGTGACAATGTGCAATATTCTGAACTTTCAGATTTTTTCTACGTTTGGCTTGAGAAGGCTTTAAATAATCAGTACCCAAATATATATAACTCTTTATATGTCCCAAAAGCTTTGGAAGCAGTTTCAAATAGAGCTAGGCATCCCGGGGATGCAGATGACTTTTATAAGAGATTACTAACCGAATGCTGGAAAGAAGCTGAACGAATTTTAAAGCCGGGCGGAATACTAGCTTTCACATTCCATCACAGCGAAGATGAACCATGGGTTGCAGTATTGGAAAGTTTGTTCGATGCTGGATTTTATTTGGAGGCTACTTATCCAATTCGTAGTGATGAGTCCAAAGGTGAAAATGCCGAGTTTGGTTCAAAGAAAATAGAATATGATATAATCCACGTTTGCCGTAAACGGACATTTGAACCAGAGTCCATTAGCTGGGCTAGATTGCGCAGACAAATGCTTAAAGATATTCGTCAGATTCAATCTTTGCTAGAAAATCACTTGCAATCTGGGTTAACTGAATCAGATCTGCAAGTAGTTAAACGCGGAAAGGCATTGGAGTATTTCTCTAAGCATTACGGAAAGGTATTCGTTGGAGATGGACGCGAATTTACCGTTCGTGAAGCTCTGATCGGCATTAATCAATTATTAAATGACGAAAATGACTCAAATGTAGAGCCACCTCCTGTTGAAGCCGAGGTTTTAACGCGGCAATTTCTAAGGATATTTAATAAGACTTTATCTATACAGCGAAATGAAATGCAGAACTACTTACGAGGTACTGGGGTTTCATCGGATGAATTTGAAGATAAAATGTGGTGTAAAGAATCAAATCGGATTTTTGAAATGACTTCTCCTCTTGAATTTTCGCGAGAGTGGAAAGAGAAGACTCGTAAAAGTGTGTCATTTGATTTGGATCAAGTATTATTTCTGATTGGGGCATGCTTTGAGAACAGTGGTATTAATGTTACAGAGGCATTGTCGATACCTGATTTTAACATTCATCCTCCAGTAATTTCATTACTTGATTGGTTTAAACGTAATGGAGGGAACTCTGAAATAAAAAATGCTGCCATTAAGGCACATCGAATCTGTGTGTCTTTTATTGAACGTCATCCAGATAGAGCTCCGAAGCAGCTAGATTTGTTCGATTTGGACTAGGGGGGGTATAATCAATGGCTGGCGTCATAAGTGGAAGCACTTGGACCCGCAGAGGCATCTCGCTTCTATGGGCTTCAGGAGAGCTTAGTGATATTTGTGAAGTAAATCAGGTGCAAAGTGTCAGACAGTTTCTTAATTATTATCAATCAGGGTGGCCCGAAGAATTACTTTCTGCAGATGGATACGCTATGGTCGTTGCTGGTTTAGACACAATATTGGATTCGATGGATCCGGAGAATCTAAATGAGTGGCTAGAAAAAATATTTTATCAGGCATTGCTTTCATTTCAGCAAACGTATGAAGGGCAATGTGGATTAATATTTTGGTTGCCAGAAGGCCAGAAACGAATTGTTCAAAATATAACGGATGATTTGTTCTATTGGAAACTCAGTGGTGAATATCATGGTCAATCCATTCCGTTAAGCAGATGTCTGTGGAATGGTGCTGCAGCAGATGCAAAATTAATAACAAAGAATTCATATACACATGATGTTACAAGTCGGGATTGTGTAGGGTTGTTCCATCCAAGAATTTCTTAGAGCGGGTGATCAAATTTAATGTTTAAACTTGGACAACGTATTATACATGCTGAACACGGTGAAGGTATTGTTATAAGCCTCCCTTCAGATGGGTTTGTACAAGTTTTTTTTAGTACAGGCGAAAGGCGTGTTCCCACTCTTAATATCAGAACAATTATTAGTAGATCAGATCAAATACTTCAACATGTCAAACCAGGTCGTACTAGAGCAAAAAGGGCGTGGCTTTCATACCAAGCCTATCGGTTACCGTTATTGGACAGTGCAGTAGCACTCACCTCTGCCAAAATAGATTTATTACCTCATCAAGTAGTACTTACACACCATATTGCAACAGCAACACCGAGAAGATTTTTGATTGCTGATGAAGTAGGGTTAGGTAAAACTATTGAGACAGCCTTGGTTTTACGTGAATTGGCTAGCCGCGGCGAATTAAAGCGAGCAATTATGATAGTGCCTGCGGGGCTTGTGAATAACTGGCATCGAGAGTTAAATGAAGTATTTCATTTGGACTTTGAGGTGTTTGGTAGCGATGGAGACGTGACAGATCGAAGATCAAATGCTTTTGCTAAGCATGACCGTCTCATCGCGAGTATTGATACACTTAAACGTAAGAGTAGAATAAAGAATTTATTAGAAGCACCAATATGGGATTTAGTTGTATTTGATGAGGCACATCACTTGACAGCTTATAAAAATGGTGGAAAAGTCAAAAAAACAGAAAACTATAAGTTAGCAGAAACAATGAAAAACTTGTCTCGCGATTTAATGTTACTTTCTGCCACACCTCATCAAGGTGACAACTATCGCTTCTGGATGTTGATTCAATTATTAAACCCAACATTGTTTAATACAGTAGATGATATGTTAGAGCATCGTCATCGTTTAAATGAATTAGTAATTAGAAGGACCAAGGCAGATGCATGCCGACCAGATGGTACTACATTATTTGCAAGACGCTGGGTACACACAGAGTCATTTGTAATGTCTGACTCGGAAAGGGAATTCTATAAGGAATTAGTAGAGTACCTGGCTGATGGCTTTGCTCTTGCCAATAGGCAGGGTGGAAGAAATAGGGCATTAGGTTTTGTAATGACCATATTTCAAAAAATAGCTGCCTCAAGTTTTTCAGCAGTTCAACGTACTCTAAGAAGACGCTTATTAGCATTAACCATTCAAGAAGGGGTTTTACATGATGCTAACCTAGACATTGAGGCAAGGGAACAAGCCTATAGGGAAGCAAGAGAAATCATTAGAATCGAATATAATCTTGGTGACGATCGTCTATCAGATATTGAAGTTGATCAAATCCTTGCAGATTACAAGCGAAAAATAATGCGGAAAATGGATGAAGAAGATTTATTGAATGCTTCAAGCGATCATTCAAATGAAGTTGATTTAGCTAATGCAGAAGAAACTGTAATTACATCTATAAAGTATGCATTACCTGAAGAGAGAATGAGAATAAAGAAATTGCTATGTCGTTTTCCGGATGAACAAGAAACGAAGGTCAAAAAGCTTATTTCTGCTCTAGGTGTTTTATGGCGTAATAATTCCGACGAAAAAATAGTTATCTTTGCGACATATTTGGGAACAGTAGAGTTGTTGAGTGAAGAAATAGAACGTTACTATCCTGGACAAGGTGTTACTGTATTGCGTGGGGGAGACCACGGAGCCAAATTAGCTGCTGAAAGGCGCTTTAAACGTGCAGATGGACCTAAAGTATTAATCTCAACAGCTGCTGGTCGGGAAGGTATTAATATGCAGTTTGCACGTATCCTTTTCAATTTTGATTTGCCTTGGAACCCGATGGACGTAGAACAAAGAATTGGTCGTATTCATAGATACGGACAAAAACATACAGCGCAGGTGTATAACCTAGTCTTATCAGATACACTCGAAGGAAAAATATTTCTCTTGTTAGACGATAAACTCAAAGAGATAGCTAGGACACTTGGTAAAGTAGATGAGCAAGGGAATGTAGCAGAAGATCTTCAATCGCAGATTTTAGGGCAACTTTCTGAACGAGTTAATTATGAGAGCCTTTATAAGAATGCTTTAAGTGATCCTGAACTGAAAAGAACTAAGTATGAATTAGATATTGCAATGGCTAACGCTTTAGAGGCTCGAAAAGTGGTGTTTGAATTATTTCAAGATTTAAATGGATTTAGTCTGGATAACTATAAACCATTTTCAAATATTGAGGATGGTTTAGAGCAAATCGAAATGTTTATTAGGGAAGCTGTTACTATTGAAGGCGGCGAATACCGAAAGAAATCAGATGATCTTATTGAGATTTCTACAAATTCAGGATTATCATCAATAATCTTTACAACAGACCGTGAGTCATATATTGAGGATGACAAGGTAGAGTTATTGGGGATTGATCATCCACTTATTGCAAACTATATTGCTCAATATCAAGGTTTAGATCCAGATCAAATTGGTATTCAAGTACAAGCAAATGATTCTACATCTGGCGTAGTCTCAATTTGGCATGTAGAAGCTCAAGGAGCTAAAAAGGAAACCAAGACTTATGTCATGCCACTTTCTTCAAGTCTTGATGGGAACAGAATACCTCAATGGGAGAAAAACGTTGGCGACTTATTTCACCTGCCTAATTATTCTGGTAATTCTGAGTTTTTTAACCGACAAACCATTCTTAAAGAGACCTTTGAACCGATGCTTCAGCGTGAGTTAGTTCATAGAGGAATTGTTTCGGAAAATAAAGACTATGTGACAAAGTTAATAGGATGGATTGAAGTAATTAATAATGAATAAACCATTACCTCAAAAATTTAAAAAATGTTTATTAGTGTCATAATCATCATTATGTGATCATACAAACTGCCGCGGTGCACATTATAGTATCATCTGAATTTTATATATAGAAACCCAGAATCATTTTATGATGTTGGGTTTCTTTTACAAGCTGAAATTAAATGTAGGTTTTTGCTTAATGATAAGGTTGTCTGTTGTTTAGATAACGATCGTTTTTTAGACTTTATATACATCAGTATAAAATACCCCAGATTGGTCAATGTTCCAGTCTATTAAATCGTCTAATATTCAAAGTGTATTAAACATGCCAATTGAAGGTTTAATAGACAAAAGGAGATTGGCTTACTGAAATTGGGTATACGCGTGTTTCAACTTCCGTTCGGTCCATGGATTTACAAATCGATTCTTCGAATACTTCCGCTAAACGCACGAATGAGCTTTTTGCTCCAGTCGCTAATGGCTCAAGAGCGGAAAGCGCGCAGATGATTTTGAATTTGCTTAATCGTATAAACAAATAACGATTTTCTGTACATTTAGGGGCTGCCTTTAAAGTAGAATCATCTACTTAGAGGACAGCCCCTTCATTTTGTTCGGCTATTGCGAATAGTGTTTACCAGCTATTGGCGAAACCATTTGCCATACGAGAAAGTTATAATGATAGCTAAGCTATCATGAAACAAAGGAGCATTTTTGTGAAAAGCATTCAAACCCGCTTAATAATCATGCTGCTTCTTTTCATCATTGTTCCGTATTTTCTATCTGTGCTGGTGATCTATTGGCAGACGAAAGAGAATGTGGAACGGCATGAGCTTGAGAACAGCAGCGAACAAATGCAGCAGGCATCGGAAGAACTGGAGCAATATTTGGATGACATCGTTAATCTGCCGTATATTTTATATCGAAATCCAGATTTATTCAGAGTTTTTGAACAGGGCTTTGATAAGTCCCACTATTTCAACCAGCTTGAAATCTATAAGGATATGACAACCTTTTATCTGATGAGGAGCGAGATTCGGCAGGTTCGGTTCTATATCGACGAAGGAAACAGCACGTTTACCGTCTATAATACGTTGTTAAGCTCCCGGAAGCTTAAGCCGGATTTTATGAAGCAAGCGGCTATTCAGAAGCTCGTAAACTCTGAAAAAAACTATTTGCTCGAACCGCCTCATCGGATTGAGAATTACAACAATACATCGAACTTACCCCAATCGGATAAGACGGTTGTGTTGACGGTTCATCACAAAATCATGGATACATTATCGAATGAGTTTCTTGGTGTCATCACGATCGACATTGATTTGAGCAAAATCGCTCGCATAGCGGATCATTTTCTTCAAAAAAATAAAGAAACCGTATGGCTATCCGATGCGAATGGACAGGTCATCTATGCAAGCGATGAAGCGCTGATTGGCAAGGCCGTTCCGGCCGAATTACAGAAGAAAATAAATGTGTCGGCCGAAGGCGCATATTCTCCAGATGGCGATATTGTCTTCTCCAGAACGCTGCATGAGCCGATAAAGGATTGGCATTTTGTGAAGATCACCTCAAGCAAATTTTTGTTTGAAAATGTGAGGAAAACCGCCTACACGAACATCATCGTTGGTGTCATTGTGGTCGTCCTTGGTTTGTTAATGATCGCTATTATTTCATACAAGATTACACGTCCCATCAAGCTGCTTAGCCGAAAAGTGCTGAGCATTGAAGGCGGGAATCTAAACGCCCCGTTTGACGATAAGCGGGAGGACGAGATCGGCAGTCTGGAAAGGCATATCAAGGACATGATGAATCGGATCAACCGACACATCGACCGGGAGTACAAGCTTGAGATCGAGAACAGGAAGAACCAGCATAGGGCGCTAAAGTCCCAGATCAATCCGCATTTTCTATTCAACTCCCTGCAATCAATTGCTGCGGTGGCCCTATTCTCAGAATCTCCAAAAGTATATAAACTGATTACCTCCTTATCGAAAATGATGCGCTACTCCATTCGTGTGGATCAAAAGGCGACGGTTCGGAGTGAAGCGGATTATGTCAAAGCGTATTTAAACCTGCAAGAGGAACGGTTTCAAACCGATTTTAGTTATTCCATCGATTTACCGAAGGCGATTCTTGCTATTCCGGTTCCGAGTATGATTTTGCAGCCGCTCGTTGAAAACTTCTTTAAACACTGTTATGACGAGGGCTGCGAGCAGGCCGCCTTGCGAATTTACGGTGAAATACGTGGCGATTATATGAATCTGGTCGTGGAAAATAACGGAACCAGCATGACGGATGATGAGCTGATGGCATTAAAAAACAAAATCTACGCGCAGGTGAACGAAGGAAGCTATTCACTTGACCATATCGGTTTGAAAAACATACATGATCGTTTGGTTCTTCATTATGATCAGACTGCGGGAATTGAACTGGATACGATGCAGGGACAAGGGTTCTCCGTACGGCTGGTAATTCCACTCTACTTTAAGGAGGACTGACGTTATGAAAGCTCTTATTGTGGATGATGAGTCCAATGTTAGAAAAATTATTCGTTTTTTGGGACAGTGGGAAGAACACGGGATTACCGAGGTTTTGGAAGCCAAAAATGGTGTAGAGGCTAAAGAACTGATTGAACGGGAATGTCCGGAAATCATCATGACAGACGTGAAAATGCCCAAAAATAGCGGGATTGAGCTGATCGAATGGTTGGATGCGAACGATTACCCGGGAAAAGTAATTATGATTTCAGGGTTTGATGATTATGCTTTCATGCGTACAGCGTTCAAGCACGGATGCTTTGATTATTTGATGAAACCGATCGAAGAAGACATGCTGAATGAAACCTTGGCGGGAGCGGTACAAGCCTGGGAAAAGGGTGAGGAAGAACGCCGTAATTCGGAATCGGGTTTCTATGAAGAGGTTAAGACGTTTCGCTTAAGTAGGGAAATAACCTCTGCCAGCAAAGGTGAGCTTTTTGATTCCGAGGAAATTGCCTTGTCGCTGCCGCAAGCGGATGCTTACGAGCTTACGATGATGTATTTTTACCAAACCCATCACTCGGGTCCCTATCTTCAGCTTTTGTCCGATGAACTGGTTACACGGGAGTGGGGAAATGCCTATGCCCTTCAGAACGACCCTAATGTCTATGTGATCCTGTCTAGTCACGGCCAGTTCTTCAAGGTAGAGGAATGGATTACTCAGCACTTTGATATTCCTGTTCGTCTGGTTAGCGGACCTCCAGTTGAATCATTGGAAGAGCTCCCTCAAGCTTTCCAAGCTGCACAACAGGCAATGGCCGAACAAAGGTTCAGAGCGATCCATCGTTTGGCGGATTTGGATGATGCGAGGCGCATGCATGACATTGTCGCTTTTGTAGATGAGCATTATATGGAAGAGTTAAGCTTGGATAAATTATCGACCCGGTTCTTCTTAAGCCGTGAACATATCTCGCGCCGATTCAAGCAAGAAATGGGGATGACCTTGTCCAGCTACGTCATTCAATTGCGAATTAATCAAGCCAAACGGTGGTTAAGTGAAACGGATGAGAAGATGTACTCGATTGCACTAAAGCTCGGGTACCAGGATGAGAATTATTTCTCGAGGCTGTTTAAGAAAAACGTCGGCATGACGCCGCATGAATATCGGAATGATGAAGACAATCAACGAATAACGAATGTGGAGCAGCTTCATTAATGTCGTTAATAGAAAAGGGGGAAATCATGAAAATCAAGATTTTCCAATGGATGTTAGCCGTGCTGCTGACTTTATCGCTTGCTGCCTGCGGGGCGGACAAGCCTATGGTCAAGGAAGAGGATATGATAACTGCGGATCAGATCATCACGTTGGAGGTGCTTAATCCGAAAGTGGAGATTTCCACGCAGTTCGAGCAAATGGCGAGGCAATACGAGAAAGAAAATCCGAACGTCAAACTGAATGTGTTAACCTTTGGCGGCGGCGCAAACTACCTTGTCGAATTGAAAGCGCGATTTGCGGCAAACAAAGGTCCGGATATCTTTCCTAACGGCGGCTATGAAGAAGCGGTCATGTGGAAAAGGTACCTGGAGGATTTGTCCGATCAACCCTGGGTGAAAAATACCTATGATGCGGCGCTTGAGCCGATGAGGCTGGATGGGAAAACATACGGGATGCCTATCAATTTTGAAGGCTATGGCTTTATTTATAATAAGGACTTATTCGCAAAAGCTGGGATCGATACGCCGCCAAAAACGTTTACCGGATTAAAGGCAGCCGTGGAAAAACTGCATTCCGCAGGAATTACCCCGTTTGCAGTCGGCTATTCGGATAGCTGGTTCTTCGTTCTGCTGCTCAATATTGCTTTCGCCCAGCAGGATGATCCTGACGGTTTTATTCATGGATTAAAAGAAGGGACGGAAACCATCGTAGGCAACAAAAAGTTCGAAGATGTCATTCGGATGCTGGATTTGACGGTTAAATACGGCAATAAAGATTATCTGACGACAGACTATAATACGGAAGTTGAGTTGTTTGCAACAGGGAAAGCGGCCATTCTGAAGCAAGGAAACTGGGTACAATCCAAGATTGATCAAATCACACCGAATATGAACATCGGTTTTTTACCTATGCCGATTAATGATGATGCTGAAAACGATGCCCTGCCGATAGGCGTATCCAATAACTGGGCCGTAAATAAAGCATCTTCGCCAGAGAAAAAGAAGGAAGCTAAGAAATTTTTAAACTGGATGGTCTCTTCGGAACAAGGAAAGACGTTTATGAAAGAACAATTCCAGTTTATTTCCGCTTTTAAAAATATAGAAACGGAACGATCAGGAGCGCTCGTGAATGATCTTATTCGATACACTGATGAGAATAAAACATTGTCCTGGAATTGGTTTAAATTCCCTCCGAAAGTAAGGGAGGAGCTTGGCTATGCCATGCAAGCTTATGTAGGCAACCAGTTTAGCCGCGATCAGCTGCTGCAGAAGCTCCAAAAGCTGTGGGAACAGAGTGATAAGCAAGAGTAGGATCAATATAAGCCCGTAGATACATCAATGTACAACATGTCCACAACGGTTCGTCTTTATTAAAATATGAGTAACACAGAACAAGGGGGGGAGAGAGGTAGACCATTATCAGAGGTTTACATCTGGTCTTGAGAAAACCAAATACAAATTATAGAGGAGATTGATTATGAATTTCAAAAGAATGATGAAACAAGCGACAGCAGTAACCTTCACCGCCGTATTACTGGCAGGAGGCGGGACTCAAGCATTTGCAAAAGATAAAAACAGCAGCGATTTTAACGAAAGCTACGGTTTTTCCCACATCACACGCGCTGACATGTTGAAATTACCTGAGCAGCAAAACAATGAAAAATTCAAAGTGCCCGCATTCGATGCTTCAACCATTAAGAACATTCCTTCGGCAATCAAGTACGATGAGAATGGCAACAAAATCGAAATGGATGTTTGGGATACTTGGCCGCTGCAAAATGCAGATGGAACCGTGGCAAACTATAACGGCTACCAAATCGTGTTTGGTTTGGCGGGAGACCCTAAACGAGGTTCGGACACGTTTATTTATTTGTTCTATAAGAAAGCTGGAGATACATCCCTTAGCAGCTGGAAGAATGCGGGCCGGGTATTTAAGGATAGCGACAAATTCGTGCCGAATGACGCGATTCTAAACAATCAAGCCGAAGAATGGTCGGGTTCCGCAACGATGACTTCCGACGGCAAAGTTCGCTTGTTCTATACCAATCGTCACCCTTGGGATCCGGCTCGTGGATTTTACGGGAAACAAACTTTAACAACGGCGCAAATCAATGTGTCTCAGCCGAGTGGCGATACGCTGAACGTGGATGGCGTAGAAGATTTCAAATCGATCTATGACGGCAAAGAAGGCAAGATTTATCAAACCGTTGATACCACTGGTTTCAGTAAGGGCGATTATAATGATAATCATACCTTAAGAGATCCTCACTATGTAGAGGAGAACGGCCGTAAATACCTTGTTTTTGAAGCGAATACCGGATCAGAAACGGGTTACCAAGGAGCAGAATCGTTGTTTAATAAGGCTTATTATGGCGGAAACAAAGCCTTCTTCCAAGCGGAGAAAAATAAGCTGCTGCAAAGCCCGAACAAACCCTATGCGGAAATTGCGAATGGCGCACTCGGTATCATTGAATTAAATGACGATTATACGTTCAAAAAAGAAATGAAGCCGCTGATCGCATCCAATACCGTAACCGATGAGATTGAACGTGCTAACGTATTCGAACTGAATGGCAAATGGTATTTGTTCACAAGTTCAAGAGGCTCGAAAATGTACATTGATGGAATCGATAAAGAAGACATTTACATGCTCGGGTACGTCTCAAATGATTTGAACGGACCGTACAAACCAATGAACGGCACAGGACTTGTCCTTCATCAAGATCTTAATCCTTATGATATTACATGGAGCTACGCTCACTTTGCGATTCCGCAAGTGAAAGGCAATAATGTGGTTATCACTAGCTACATGACGAATAGAGGCTACTTTGAGGATCGTCATTCTACTTTTGCCCCAAGCTTCGTGATGAACATTAAAGGCTCCAAGACTTCCGTTGTGAAGAACAGCATCCTCGAACAAGGGCAATTAACGATTAACAATTAACAGATAACAAGCCTCCTCAATAACAAAAGAAGAAAATGTCAATTTTACATTGGCGTTTTCTTTTTTTTAATATATAAGAATTTATATGTTTTCACATATAAATGTGCTTATATATCTCCGCGAAACGACTGCTTTTGCCACAGAGGACGGCGACAGCCGTTTACGCTTGTTCAGGGTACAGCAGCATGAAAAGCGAGGTGTCGATTTGAACAATAATAAGAAGGTCGTTAAAAGAATCGTTGTATTCATCATCTGTTTAATCGGTTTGGTCGCGATAGTATCAGTAACTTATGACTTAGGAAAGAACAAGAAGAAGGAATCCAACGTTTCTCATCCTAAGCCGACTTATCGGGCTGCTTATCATTTCACCGCACCCGACAAGTGGAAAAACGACCCGCAGCGGCCGATTTATTTGGATGGAAAATATCATTACTATTATCTCTATAATCGTGATTATCCAGATGGAAACGGGACGGAATGGCGGCATGCCACATCAACGGATTTGCTGCATTGGAAGGATGAAGGGGTGGCCATTCCTAAATATACAAACAAAAATGGCGATCCATGGTCGGGATCCGTCGTTGTGGACGATAATAATACGGCTGGCTTTGGAAAAGGAGCTCTTGTCGCGATTGTAACCCAGCCCTCCGCAGATGGCGGGAAGCAGGAGCAATATTTATGGTACTGTACGGACAAAGGAAAAACGTTTAAATCCTATCGCGATGATCCGATTATGCCAAATCCGGGTACGGCAGATTTTAGAGATCCAAAAGTGATTTGGGACGAACAAGCTCATAAATGGGTGATGGCCATAGCGGAAGGAACGAAGATAGGTTTTTACGAGTCTCGTAATTTAAAAGATTGGCGCTATACAAGCGGTTTCTTCACGGAAAATATCGGTATTGTGGAGTGTCCCGATCTTTATTTGATGCGGGCGGATGACGGCAGCTTGAAATGGATTCTGGGTGCCAGCGCAAATGGCAAATTGATAGGAAAACCAAACACCTACGCTTACTGGACGGGCAGCTTCAACGGGAAAGAATTTTCCGCGGATTACAAAGAGCCTCAGTGGTTAGATTATGGCTACGATTGGTATGGCGCTGTAACGTTTGAAGAGGGAAAAGGCAGCGATAAATACAATTATCGTTATGCTTTGGCCTGGATGAATAATTGGGATTACCCCCACAATACGCCAACGCTGAAAGAAGGCTTTAACGGAACGGATTCCATTGTGCGTCAAATTAAATTAAAACAAGCCGGGGATCACACGTACAGCTTGGTATCACAGCCAATTGAAACATTAGATCAATGGACGAGCAAGGCGGATTCCTTTAAACGAATAAAAGTTGATGGCTCTGCAACACTTCCGGTAACGGGGGATACGTACCAGCTGGACGCCGATATCTCTTGGTCGGAGATTAACAATATCGGATTAAGGCTTCGAGAATCAGCAGACAAAACCCGCCATGTAGATGTCGGAGTTTTTGTAGAAGGACAGTACGCTTACGTCAATCGAGCTTTTACAGGGCAGCCCGATACGAGTAGTAGATATCTTGAAAGCAGAGCGCCATTTGATGTGAGGAAGAAGAAGGTTCACTTAAAGATCCTGATTGATAAAACAAGCATTGAAGTGTTTATTGATGAGGGTAAAATCGCTTTTTCCAATGAAGTTTTTCCGGAATTGAACGATAAAGCGATTAGTCTTTTTTCGGAAGGCGGCACCGCGATCTTTGAGAATGTGGTCATCAAGCACTTCAACAAAACTTAGTCTAGCAGATGTAATCGTTCTTCCCACCCATCCAAAATCATTCTAACGCATACAAATGTTGCCATCGTTCGACGTATGAGGAATAATAGGGGAGAAGGGTGGGATCGTCATGAGAATGGCTTTTACGGTCGATGTGGAAGACTGGTTTTGCAGCCCGGATTTATCGCTCTCGGAATGGGAGGGCTATGAATTAAGACTGGAGAAGCCGCTCCATCAAATCCTGGATTTACTGGACGAAAATGCGGCGACTGGCACTTTTTTTGTCTTAGGCTGTTTGCGGAGAGACGACCTGACTTAATTAAAGAAATACATCGCAGAGGTCATGAAATCGCTTTCCACGGATATTCCCATCGATTGGTCTATCAACAGTCCCCCCAAGAGTTCAAGCAAGACATCCGTATGTCCAAGGACATTTTAGAAAATATAATAGGCTCAAAAGTGCATGGTTATCGCGCTCCGTGTTTTTCCATAACGGATTGGGGGCTCGATCTATTAATTGAAGAAGGTTTTACTTATGATTCAAGCCAAATTCCCAATACCTTTAACAAGTTATACTCCAAGTTTAATTTACCTGCGTCTGACTCTTTTCCTTTTAAAATCAGGGACGGCCTTTGGGAGATCCCTCTGCCGGTTTATCCCTTAAACGGATTTAATATTCCTTGGGGCGGCGGAGGTTATTTTCGCATTTATCCTTATCGTTTATTTAGCTTAGGGGCAAGCAGCATCATTAGAAAACGGGACTCGTTCGTTTTTTATATCCATCCCTATGATTTGGATCAGCATCAGCCTCGTATTTTCAACACTTCGAAGCTTAATGGCATTAGACGTTATTATGGTTTAGAAGCTGCGTATAACAAGCTGAAAATGCTTTTGGGCGATTATAGCTGTATGTCGTTAAACAGGTATTACCCTCAGATCGGGGGAGAGGCGCTGAGTGAGCGTAAAATCAGAAATTGTTCTTAACCGGGATTTGCTGGCAGGTGCCGCGTATTTTTTTGGCAGAGAAAATGGCTTGAACAGAAGAAATAGGAAACAGCCGACAGAAGCCATCAAGGCAACGTTGATTTCAAAAGGTGTGCTGTCCAGCGATTTAAAGCTCTTGGATAAAGAGTTTGGATATGCCTGTTACGAGCATTATCGGCAGGTTTATGAGCCTGACTCCTTCGATCTACTTCTGCAACAAGAGGCCAGCAACCGCAAAAGAATACTGGATCTATGCTGCGGGGCAGGGGCGACGATATTCTCCTTGCTCGAAAGCAAGCCGGACATTATATATGGCTTTGATGCTAATGCGAGCCAGATCGAGCTGCTGGAAACGCTGCTGCTAGAACAAAACAATCGGAGCAGCACGGTTATTGCGAAGGCTGCGGATGTGCATCGGATTCCGCTAGCGGATCATTCTGTTGAGCTTCTGCTGGAACAAAGCAATCGTAGCTGTACGGTTATTGCGAAGGTTGCTGATGCGCACCGGATTCCGCTAGCGGATCATTCTGTTAAGCTTCTGCTGGAACAAAGCAATCGTAGTTGTACGGTTATTACGAAGGCTGCGGACGCGCATCAGATTCCGCTAGCGGATCATTCTGTTGATTTTGTTGTATGCAGAGTGGCGCTGCAATATTTAAACGTGGAACAAGCGCTGGAGGAGATGTACCGGGTGCTTTCCCCGGGAGGCAAGGTTTTTCTGCTCGTGCATGGTTCAGGCTATATAGGCAATTACCTCTTCTCTAGAAAGGGTATTTTCAGCAAGAAAGTGGTCCAGTTTTTCAGGAATAAGCTGCTTCGTTCGCATACGGCCGATCCTACGTTCCATCGCTCGCAAGCGAACTTTTTCAGAAAAAAACAGCTGATCAGGCTGATGGAAGCCCAAGGCTTTCAGGCCGCTCAGCTGCATACCTTCACCGATTCGTTGACGCTCGGGATGCTCCCTGTTTATTTCGCAGTGACGGCGGAGCGCTAAGGTGCGGGGGAGCTAGCAGCGTGGCTCCTTCTCTCCATAAAGGAGCTGCCAAACACAACAATAGTCAACATTAGATGGAATTTTTCCATGTAAATGAACCAGGCCCGTTCGATTTTTAAAAATAGATGGAATTTCTCACGTTAATTCACCGATTTATCCAATAATTTCAATGTATTCTCAAATATAACGGGAGAAATTCCATCTAATCGATCAATCCCGATAGATTTGGACATTTTAGAAGGAGAAATTCCATCTAAATTAGCTAAACGCCATTATGGAGCGCCGAGCTGCTGCTCTTTGTGCTCCTTCTCTCTAAAAAGGAGCAACGATACTCCTTTTCATAAAAAAGCGCCGCGCAGCTCGATGTACTCCTATTCACTAGAAAAGCGCCGCCCTACTCTACGTGCTCCTTCTCACTAGAAATGCCCGCGCTGCTCTATATATGCTCCTTCTCACAAAAATGGAGCCGCCATATCTAAGACTCAGCTTTAGATGGAATTTCTCCATGTAAATATACCGAGCCCGTTCGATTTTAAAAAATAGATGGAATTTCTCACGTTAATTCTCTGATTTTCCGATAATCCCGTTGGAATCTAAAATATAACTGGAGAAATTCCATCTAATGGATCAAAATCGGCTGATTCAGTCATTTTAGAAGGAGAAATTCCATCTAAATTAACCAGACGCCCGTATGGTGAAAAAAATGCGTAATACAGCTCTTCCAACGTTTTTGGCTACACATCGAGCAAAATAGGCTTTATACTAGCATCAACTAGAAAAATCGAACGAGAGGTGACAAAGGATGGCGTACATGGTTCCCGAGGTGATACGGACGAGTGCGACTGCGGGCGAGCGGCTGCTGTTTCGGACGCTGAAGGCGTATTTAGCGGATGACTACGTGGTGTATTACGAACCGGAAATCGAAGGGAGCCGGCCTGATTTTGTCATTATAGGACCTGATTTGGGGCTTGTAGTTCTCGAAGTAAAGGACTATACCCCGTCGGCATTGTTTCAAATTGATCATGACGAGTGGCAGCTGTATACATCTGCGGGACGGTTGGAAGCTGTGGAAAATCCGTATAAGCAAGTGAGGGACATCGCGCGTCATGTGGTGAACCATCTCAAGAAAGACCCGCAGCTCATCCAGCAGGAAGGCGGCCTTCATGGCGCACTAAAATTCCCTTACGGATTCGGCACCGTCTTTACGCGGATGAAGCAGGAGGATTTCGACAAGTACAACCTATACGACGTTATCTCCCCGCAGTTTGTGCTTTGCCGCGATGAGATGGATCCGGAGGATGAAGGATTCTCTGCCGATCTGTTTATCGAAAAAATTCATGGCATGTTCGCAACCTGGAGCCGGAGCAGGTACCTTTTAACGCAGGAGGATATACAGTCGATTCGTTATCATCTATTCCCTGAGGCGCGTATCGGCGCAGAATTCCGCCAGCACACGAATGAGCAGGATCAGCTCTTGTTGTCTCTGCATCATATCAAGGCAGCGGATTTGCATCCGGAAAATATGGCGAAGCAGCTCGAAGTCCGGCATCGATTAATGCTCGGAAATGCCGCTAGCGATAAAACAGTTGTCCTTGCAAGCCGCGCCAAAATTTTGGCCAAACAAAATCCGGATTGGAAAATGCTTGTCCTAAGCCATAGCCGTTCCTTATCGTTAAGCCTTCGGCAAATGATTGATGAATTAATGGATGAGCCGGAGGATCTTTTTGATTGGATGATGCTGGAGGAGCAAAAGGATAACAGGATCCGTGAGCATAACGTTGCGGTTTATCATTTTCATGAGTGGTTGGCGAAGGTGTTGAATGCTAGGGAAACGGACATTCCCGGCCTTATCGCGAAGCTGGAGAAGAAGGAAGCGATCCTTCCATCTTACGACGCCATTCTCATCGACAAGGGGCAGGAGTTTGACACGGAGTGGCTGAGGCTGCTGAATCATATGCTGAGTCCAAGCATACAAAATCAAGCGCAAGATTCCAGAGACCGCTCCCGCATCCTATCCATTAATTATCGCAATACTGCCCAAATCGTGCAATTTGCGTGGAGCTTCTATCAGCACCATTCGCCGCTTCAGAACAAAGTACAGGAGGGCTCGATCGACGGTGTCGAGATCATCCCACCCCAGAGCACACGGCGAAAAGGGCCGGAGCCCGCGATTTTGCGCTGCGGCAGCTTCCAAGAAGAGATCGCTGCTGTCGTGAAGCGTATCCAGTACCTGCATGACGAGAAAAAAGTACCGTACGCCGAAATGGTCATTTTGCATCGCGTGAAAAATAACTATTATCTATCTTATATCGATATGATCCGTAAGGAGTTGGAACGGCAAGGTCTCCCGTATATCGTGTTAACGGTAGATACCGATTCAAAGCAGCCCTCCGAACGAGCCAGCGATGCTATCCAAATATCGACAGTCGAAGGCGCAAGGGGACTCGATTTTCGCGCGGTATTCATAGTCAATACGGAGAATATGCCGTTCTCGCTGGAGGAGGCTGAAGAGCGTGAAGTATCACTCTTCTATATGGCCCTCACTCGCGCACTAGATTGGCTGTTTATATCCTACAGCGGCCATTCGAAGTTTACCTTGTACCTGGACGAGATCCAGCAGAAGCGGAAGGAAAAAAAACATACCGTGAAGAAAATGGGCTGATCGAAAGCCATTTATTTAAAAAAGAAGACCGTCCAGGATGTCGTTCACGTTCCTTGACGGTCTTTTCGCGCTGAAGATACTACACCAGACGATCCGTATATAACATACGAAGGTAAACAGGTTTATGCTATGATGGAATGAGCAGACGCAGCAGTTATGAACGTTATTTCAAAATGGAGTGGATGCAAGATGTCGACTGACACGAATCATAGTGGGGACAGCCCCAATAAACAGCTCATTGCGATTATTCAACAAGATGGGTTGTTTGCGCTGGATTGGCAGACCGCAACCAAGAAGCTGGATAGTCATACGCTTGCTGTGCAGGCTGCAATAGATACGCATTACCACCAGCATGCAGAGCAATTCTGGTTCTGGCTTGGAATGACGAAAAGCACGGAAGCGATGTCGGAATCGCTGAGCTACCTCATACGCATCGCTGCTTCCTTTGTTAGAAGGCTTGCTCAAAATCCGGATTTGGAAGTATTGCGAGAGAAAGTCCTTGTAGAGCTTGCGGATGAAGAAATCAATGAAATTTTGGAAAATGCGCCTTATTTATTAGGCTCACAATATTTGAACTCCAGCTGGTTGGAAAAGGCTTGGGCAGCGCTCCATAGCGCCTTTGCAAATCGAATTCAGAGCTATGGTGGCAGCATTTCACAGCTGTTCATGGACAGCGATGCGCCTGTTCATATGGCGGGACGAGTGTATTTCCATCTGGTAGAGAACAAGAAGGAGGGGGATCTTCCTTTCTCCTTCTTATCGACCTATGCGGCTGAACTTTCCGCGAATGGCAAGTCAAAGCATCTTCCGTTAAAAAATGCGCTGCAGGAATACGGCGAAAATAGCAGAAAGCTGCTGGAGTTGCTATCGACAGTCCATAAAGCTTCGGAGAAAAGTGCATTCATCGCCGAGCTGATTGAATCAGGGGATATTTTTTATCCGATCGGCTTGACGGCAGATGAGGCATACACGTTTCTAAGAGAAGTATTGCTTTATGAGGAAGCAGGTATTTTGTGCCGCATTCCCAAGTGGTGGAGAAATAAGTCGGATGTGCTCAAGCTGACAGTGAGTGTAGGCGATAAGCAGCCATCTCATGTAAATATAGATGCGTTAATAAGCTTTGACGCCGAGCTATGGCTGGGCGGAGAAACGATTTCTGCCCATGAGCTGAAGCAGCTCATGGCAGAAGAAGAAGGACTCGCGTTTATTAAGGGCAAGTGGGTAGAGGTCAACCACAAGCGGCTGCAGGAAGCGCTCAAAGCCTATGAGCAGGCTCAGCGGGTGATGGATGATTCCGGACTTAGCCTTGTTGATGCGATGCGGCTTCAACTGAACGCAAGCAAAATGCTCGACATTTCCGAGGAAGCAGTAGAGCTGGATGTGACGAATGGGCAATGGCTTGAATCGGTTATGAACCGTCTGACGCATCCGGAGGAGATAGAATCGATTGTCTCCGCGGGGGGGGATTTTCATGCGAGCCTGCGCGAATATCAGGAGCGGGGCGTTGGCTGGTTATATTTTATGAAAACGCTTGGTCTAGGCGCATGCCTTGCTGATGATATGGGACTCGGCAAAACGATACAGGTCATCGCCCTGTTGAATTTTGTACGGACGAGAAAAGAGGAGAAGGCTTTGCTGGTCGTTCCGGCATCACTTATCGGAAACTGGATGAGCGAGATCGGGAAGTTTGCTCCCTCGTTGAAATATTATGTGTACCATCCCTCTGAGAATAAGGAAATATCTGAGCATGGCGGAAGCTTGAAGGAGCATGCGTTGTTTATTACGACATACGGCATGCTCTCCAAATATGAATGGCTTACGAATCGGGCTTGGGATACGTTAATATTGGACGAGGCTCAGGCCATTAAAAATCCGGGCACGAAGCAGACGAAGCTGGTGAAGCAAATAAAAGCGTCTTATAAGATCGCCATGACAGGTACGCCGATAGAAAACCGGTTATCCGATTTATGGTCTTTGTTCGATTTTTTGAACAAGGGCTTGCTCGGCACTGCCAAGGAGTTTACGCAGTTTACGAAGAGCATGCGCGAGTCTGATAATGGCTACACGAGATTGAAGAAAGTCGTCAGTCCATTCATTCTTAGAAGGCTGAAGACAGACAAAACCATTATTAACGATTTGCCGGATAAAATAGAGATGAAAACCTATTCGACATTAACGAAAAAACAGGTTGTGCTTTACAATAAGCTCGTGCAGGAGCTGCAGCGCAAGATCGAGTCGGCAGAGGAAGGCATACAGCGCAAGGGGCTCGTGCTTGCAGCGTTAATGAAGTTCAAGCAAATATGCAATCATCCCGATCAATATTTAGGCCAGCAGGTATTCGCAGAGGATGAGAGCGGGAAGTACGCAAGGCTGAGAGAAATTTGCGAGACAATCTACGAGAAGCGCGAGCGAGTTATTATTTTTACACAATTCAAAGAAATAACGGAGTCGCTTCGCTCCTTCCTTGAAGAGATTTTTCAGCATAGGGGGCTTGTGCTGCATGGCGAGACGGCGGTTAATAAGCGCAAAGAGATTGTAGCGGAGTTTCAGAGTAAAGAATATGTGCCATTCATGGTGCTTTCTATTAAAGCGGGCGGTGTGGGACTGAATCTAACCTCAGCCAATCACGTAATCCATTTCGATAGATGGTGGAACCCGGCTGTCGAGAACCAGGCGACAGATCGGGCATTCCGAATCGGCCAGCAAAAAAATGTTATCGTTCATAAGTTTATTACGGAGGGCACGATTGAAGAGAAAATTGATTTGATGATCGAAGCAAAAATGAAGCTTTCAAACGAAATTGTTCCGGATATTCAGGAGAGCTGGATTACGGAGATGGATAATGAACAAATTATGGAATTAATGAAGCTGACGATATAATTTGGGGAGGGATAATGGGATGGCATTTTATAATGAATTTCCAGCCTATGTTCCGGTTGCGGAGAAGAAGAAAAGGGCAGAGAAGGCTGTCGAGAAACTGAAGAAAAAAAATGCAGCCATTGCGCCAGTTGTCATTACCGGCAGAACGATCACGAGAACTTGGTGGGGAAAAGCATGGAGTGAAAACCTGGAGAGCTACTCGGATTATTCGAATCGAATCGAGCGCGGACGCAGCTATGTCCGGCATGGAGCAGTGCTGGACCTGCAAATTACGCAGGGCAAGATAGCAGGTCTCGTACAAGGCAGCTCTTCAAAGCCGTATAAGGTAGAAATTGCGATTGTCCCTCTGTCGAAAGAAACCTGGCAAGCGGTCGTGACGGAGTGCGCGGGGAAAATCGATTCGCTGCAGGAGCTCATATCGGGAAAATTCCCGAAAGGGCTCTCTGAGCTGTTTACAGTGAAGGGCAAGGGCTTGTTTCCCTCCCCGAAGGAAATTACGCTGGCATGCAGCTGTCCGGACTCGGCGAGAATGTGCAAGCATGTGGCAGCGATGCTATATGGTGTTGGGGCTCGTTTTGACGAGGATTCTGCTTTGTTTTTTATGCTTCGAGGCGTTAATGTGGATGAGCTTATTTCAGTATCATTAACGCAGAAGTCGCAAGCAATGCTTGAAAAATCGAAGGGAAGAGGACGCCGTGTTATGGAGGACGCCGACATTTCGGATGTGTTCGGTATTGAGATAGACATGGGGGAGGCAGAGAAAAGCAAGGCGGCAGAAGTGAAGAAGACAAGAAGAAAATCGCAGTAGAGGCGGTCGTATGGACATATAATCGCGCAATACTGACCAAACAACAAACAGGAGTCTGCTATCTGCAGACTCCTGTTTGTTGTTTGGAACAAGGTGCGTTCATAGATGCGGGGAGCATCTTTATAAACCTGAAGCTACATTTTGCGAACGCTGTCTCGTTTAATTAGCTCGGTAGGAAGCATGACATGATGAATCGCTTCTTCCCTCTCTAACAGATCGATGAGGATTTGAGCGGCCTGAAAGCCGAGCTCGTATATACGTTGATGAACGGTAGTCAGCGCTGGCGTGCAATAGGCGGGTTTTACTCGATCGCTTTGGATAAGATAAGAAGCGACTCGATTCGGCTTGCTGTACCTGCTTTAGCAGCGAAGACGAACTTCGTGTTCATGGGAGCATGGAACGGATTTCTTAAGCCGCTCATGTTCATGTCGGATAAATCAATGTTTACGATGATAGGGAAATGCTTCGAAATCCTGACATTGATGTCTTACACAACTGTACGCCGAATCATTGCCTTTGGCGATGTCGAGCGCCGAATCAAGGGAACTGCTGGCATTGGCGCGCAAGCATGGTATCGTGCACGAGGTTATTTTTTTACTATCCCCAGTTTCCGATGATGAAGCAGCTATCGGAGATGGTGAAGCAAAATGAATTCGGTAGGATCAATATGGTCCATGGCAGCTATCTTCAAGATTGGCTGCTTTACGAGACGGATTACAATTGGCGGTTGGAGGATAAGACAGGAGGCAGGTCGCGGGCTGTCGCGGATATCGGATCGCATTGGTGCGATACCGTCCAATATGTGACGGGCAAGAAGATCTCGCAAGTGTTCGCCGATTTATGGACCGTCCATCCCCATCGAAAAAAGCCCATATCCCATGCGGATACATTCAGCGGAAGCGATGAGGATCAGGCAGATGAGGAGTACGAGGACATTCCTATCCATACGGAGAATCTAGACCGTCAATCCATCATCCGGGCGGGCATACGGAAGGCTGGCCGGATTCGGTAAAAAATATGATGCTGAAATATTACACCTTCATACGAGAAGGCAAAGATCCTCTCAAGGATAAGGCGAATTTCGCGACCTTCGAAGACGGGCATGTGTCCATGTGCATAATGGAAGCAATCCTAAAGAGCCATAAAGAAGAGCGCTGGGTTCAAGTTGAACAGTAAATGTAGTTAAAAGAAAGAGCTCTCTTACCCATTTTGGGCAGGAGAGCTCTTTCTTTGCAATTATTGCGATTGATCGGCTGCTATGATTTCCTGTATTCGCCGCATCGTATCATCAAAATCAACGCCGTCATGATTCCAGACGATTTCATCGGCATGCTGCGTATAGGCGCTGCTTAATTCGACTTGCTCCGCTCTTTGTATTCGGTTAACCATTTCTTCCGTCAGACTTCCTCTAAGCGTAAGCCTTCTCGTAATCGTTTCAATGTCAGCGCCTATGTAGATGGCAACGGTACCGCTGTACAGCTGTTTGAGAGCGAGCACGCCGGCCAGATCCAGAACGATATGAGCCTTGCCATTTTGACTCAGCACCTCTTCGATACTGGATTTTAAAGTGCCGTAATAATGCCCGTTGTAATTGGTCCACTCGATAAAGGAGCCGGCCTCAAGCTCTTGCTCGAATTGTGCAGTTGTCATGAAAATATAATGGACCCCGTTTTCCTCATGCGGTCTCGGGGATCTTGTCGTAGCTGTTATGATTTTTGGATAGCCGCTGTTTGCCAGCTCTTTTTGAATTTCGGACTTTCCTGACGCGGACGGTCCATAAAATGCGAATATATTTCCCAAGCGCTAGCTCTCCTTTATTATCTCTTCAACATTTGCTTACAATAAAGCCCATATATTGCTAAAATGGCTCTAAACGAATTCAGCTGGGAGCGAGCCTATGATTCTAACTAATCATCCTTTTAACCCATTCTATAATGAAAAAGATATAGAGCGGCATATCAATACGGAAAATGCGAAGCAGCGGGTTTCGATCCGGGACGACTTTGAGCGCGATTTCGGCAGGGTCATCCATTCGGCGGCGTTTCGCCGTTTGCAATCCAAGACGCAAGTCATCGGAATCACCGAAGGGGATTTTCATCGCACGCGCCTCACCCATTCCCTTGAAGTATCTCAAATTGCCAGAGGAATTGCCACAACGTTAAATGAAAAAAACAATATCTTTAATGATGCGGATAGCAAAATAGATACCTCTCTTATAGAAGCAGCCGCGTTGGCCCATGATTTGGGCCATCCGCCGTTTGGCCACCAAGGAGAGCGTGCGTTGAACAAATGCATGAGAGCTTTTGATCTTAATTTTGAAGGGAATGCGCATACGTTTCGATTATTGACCAGCAGAGAAGGGGATAGGGAAGCGGGACTTGATCTAACCAGGGCTTCTTTACTGTCCATTCTAAAATATCCTGCCAGCATGAATCGGGTAAATAATCCGGATGTAGCAGGCAAACCGCCCAAAAGCAGCATATTTGAAGAGGATGAGCCTGTGTTTGAATGGGTGCTGGAAGCATTTTCGCCAGAGGAGAAGGCGTATTTCACACAAATATCCGAGCCTCAGGCCGGAAAGCATAGAAAAACGTTAAACAAAACCTTTGAATGCTCGATCATTGAGCTGGCTGACGATATTGCTTATGCCACCTATGATTTAGAGGATGCCTTTCAGCTGAATTTGATCAAAAGGGATGATCTATGCGAGGTGGTCGAGCGGCATAAATCGATTTCATCGGAGCGGATAGCCGAATCGCTGCGGATTTTCTTGGACAATGACAGCGATAAAAACAAGCAGACAAAGCGTTTCTTTGCTGATTTAGTATCCGGCTTTATTCATGAAATAACGATAAAGGATGCGCAGCCGGCCTTTTCTTCTAATAGACTGCGGTATAAGGCGGTCATCGCCGAAGAAGCGATGCAGCTGCTGGAGGATTTGAAAACACTCGTCGTGGATCATGTCATTTTCTCGCAGAAGGTGCAAACCTTCGAATGGCGAGGAGGCAAAATTATCGAAAAGCTGTTCGATGCGATGCTGAACGATAAAAATCTGCTGCCTGAGGATGAAAAGGCTAGCTGGAGTAAAACCTCCGACAAGCGAAATGCAAGGTTAGTTTGCGATTACATAGCTGGGATGACGGATACCTATGCTTTGAAAATGTATTCGCGTTTATATGAAGCGGCAGGCGGCAGGCTTTTCGATATCTAGCGTATCTTAAGGACTGGTCAATCATGATTGCTTACAGAATAGAAGCTTTCTATCGTGAATCTTCTATTCTGTATAAACATGAAACATAGAGCTTTTAAAGCTATTATTATTTATTTTGAAAAAACACTTGCATTACTAGTCTTGTCCATGGTATATTCTTATTCCGGCCAAGAAACACACCGGAACGAAAGAAAAAAGATTGCTCTTTGAAAACTGAACAACGAGTAATAACTGCCCTTACGATCCTAACGGATCGTTAGAAAAGCGATAAAAAGTAATGAGCATTTCAAACACATGAAGCTTTTCTCATCGACATCGCGTCGATGCGAAAACTTCCATTTGGAGAGTTTGATCCTGGCTCAGGACGAACGCTGGCGGC
>NZ_JAVIFU010000059.1 GCF_031157315.1 Paenibacillus sp. LHD-38 | reverse complement strand
TTCTTTCGGGTAAAATCTTTTTCAGGGTTTTTGACATAAGGTGCTGGTGCGGCTGACATTTCTCGTATGAGGGATGTCAGCGTTTGTTTTAGCGAATTTGCGTACTCATTCATTGGCGTTACCTCCTCGTTTTTCAAGGGGCTTCGCCACACATTTATACCTATTTGTCAAGTCTTATTTCTCTTTTTCGTACAAAAAAAGAGCGGGCTATCTTTTTCGATAACCTGCTCTTTTTCTTGATATTTGGACCTGCGCCTTAACTAAATGACATTGGCCGTTTGGTAGCCCTTCTTTACGCTAACTGGCAGATTTGCTTAATAACAGAGGGATTTTGTTTTTAGACACGAATCTATAATCCGAGGAATAAATCTGTAATTATTCGGGAGTGGCATGAGTTGATAAATTTCTTTCGGTATAACTGGATGGTAAGAGATGAATGGTTTGAATTGTGTAAGCAAATTTCAGATGATGAGTTGATGCGTAAAAGTATTGGTGGAGTAGGTGGTATTCTATATACACTATTTCATATTGTAGATGTGTAATATAGCTGGATTCGTGGAATTCAGAGAAAACCAGATATACAAGTGCAATATGATAAATACAAGTCTATTCAGCAATTACGGGATCTTTCAGGTTCTTGGAGAACCGAAATACAGCTGTTCCTTGAAACATGGAAAACGATTTTGAACACGAAATTGTGACCGTACCATGGACGGAAGGACGTTACACCAAAGGTGAAATCTTGCGTCATGTGATTGCCCATGAAATTCATCATATGGGTCAACTATCAATATGGGTAAGAGATCTTGGGTTTCAACCAGTATCAGCCAATGTTATTGGAAGAGGGTTGTTTTAGATTTGGAGTTAAGCTCCCTCGGGGAACGACGGAATAAAGACACGACGGCAGCCTGCCAGAAGTATGGCTGCCTTTTTTCACTAACTGGCAGGATAGTTCGTCCGATAAGAACATCTTTCGGAGGTGTAAAATGATATATTTAGAAACATCGAGATTGCAATTGCGTGACTGGGAAAAAACAGACTTAGAGCCGTTTAGTCGACTAAATGCAGATGAACAGGTTATGAAATATTTTCCTAAAACCTTATCAACGGAAGAAACATATGCATTCTATAAATCAGTTCTATCCGAATTTAAGGAATGTGGTTTTGGGTTATATGCCGTCGAAGTAAAGGAGAATAAAGAGTTTATAGGATTTATAGGATTTCATAGGACAACATTTGAGGCTGATTTTACACCATGTATTGAAATTGGATGGCGACTAAAAAAAGAGGCGTGGGGAAAAGGGTATGCAACCGAGGGGGCGGCAGTCTGTTTACAATATGGATTTAACAAATTGGGTTTTCATGATGTTTATAGTTTTACAGCGGATGTTAATGCGCCATCGAAAAAAGTAATGATAAAAATCGGTATGAGTTTTATTAAAATGTTTAATCACCCGAAAGTTGAGAAAGATAGTCCTTTAAATAAACATGTTCTCTACCATATAAAGCAAAAATAATTCAGCTAACGGGACACAATAGTTCAATGCCGAAGGGCTGCCGCGTGGAAGCCCTTCACTCAACAAACGGGCAGTTTAACGCAATATTAGTCGTTTTGGATGGTCTGTTATGATACAATTAATTCCAGATACTTAATTCTTGCTGGCTCTTTAAGTCACTGGAGGAAAATCGGATGGTAATAAAAGCAATTGATGAAAAGCTAAGAGCGGAAGCAATCAAGTTTAGAGGATCAATCATTGTATCCAGAGGGCAAGTACATTCAATAAATAAATTGCCAGGGTATGTAGTATTAATTGGTGATGAAATAAAAGGAATGATAACCTTCCACATAAGTGAAGGCGATTGCGAAATCGTGTCCCTCGACAGCAAAGTTGGGGGTCAAGGTATCGGAACTAAACTGATTGATTTAGTTATATCAGCAGCGAGGGAACAAAACTGTAACCGTGTATGGATGATTACTTCAAATGATAATATAAGGACTATTCGTTTTTATCAAAAAAGAGGATTTGACATGAAAGCAGTTCATCAAAACGCCATCACAGAAGCAAGAAAAATAAAGCCATCAATACCCATGGCAGGATTTGATGGGATACCAATTCGACACGAAATTGAATTTGAATTGCTCTTAGGATATTGAATCATACCGCCAACAGAGAAGAGCTCAATACCGTACATCACGAGGCTTCAGCAGGATCGATCGGCAGCCAGGCTGTGCTATCTGGCAGTAATGCGAAAGAATCGGATTAGGAATAACATGGAATAACGTAGTACTTTATTAGGAGGTTTATTAGGAGGTGGATTTAGCATGGAACTTCTAAGGGTTTCATCTGAAAAGAAAATAATACTACGAAACCTAATGGAATTATATCAGTACGATATGAGCCAATTTGAGGATGAGAGCGATAATGATGTTAACGAATATGGCCTTTTTGACTATAAATATCTAGATCATTACTGGACTGAAGACGGGCGGCATCCCTTCTTTGTGATGGTATCGGGGAAGCTGGCTGGGTTTGTTTTAGTTAGGGAAATTTCAGTTTCAGACGATTTACCCAAGTTCTCAATAGCGGAGTTTTTCATTTTAAGAAAGTACCGAAGGCAAGGAGTTGGAAAAGAAGTAGCATATAAAACATTTGAGATGTTTAAGGGAATATGGAGTGTTTCTTGGTTGGAAAAAAATTCGCTTGCAAAAACATTTTGGACGAGGACAATTTCAGAATACTCGGAAGGTGAATATTCAGAAACTACGTACGCAGGTAACCCTGCGGTAGAATTTAACTCATGGGCTCAACGGAGAACGATAGCGCAATAATTATGACTGGAGCAGGCGCCGCGGCGACCTGCTCCTGATCGTTTAAGTAACGGGCAGGTAATTAAATAGACACGTGGTATTTACTTGGATATAGCAATTATGGGAGGCGATATTCTATGCAATTAAAAACCAGTTACCAGTACATACCTGTAACTAATCTTCAACAGGCTTTGGAATGGTACTCAGAACATCTCGGCTTTAAATTAGCGGTTGAAGACCCGATTTGTCTAGAATTGAGAACAGAATCAGGAGTTCGGGTATTCTTAATCCCTAATGATGAAGGTAAAGTTACTTCGCATATGAATTACACTAATGGTGTACAAGCAACATACGGCTTTACTGTGGCTGAGGATATCCATTTGCTTTACCAGCAATTCAAAGACAAGGGTATTAAGGTAGGAAAGTTGACAGACTATCAAGGCTTGTCCTTTAAGTTTTTTGACCCAGATGGAAATGCAATTGAACTTTGGGGTGACTACCCAACAACATAGTTCATTAAACTATCGGATACGATTGCTCAATGAACATAAGAAACGGCGGCCGACTTAATGGCAGCCGTTTTCTCAAGTAACTGGAAGTTATCTTCAATGCTCTTTTATGGTAATATACGGTTAAACTGACAATTGAATTGAGGGGAAACCGATGAAAATAAGAGAAGCTCACATTGAAGATGCTGAAAAAATCGCAATTGTTCATGTTGATAGCTGGAAAACCACTTATAAAGACATTATTTCCGAATCGCATTTGTCCAATCTCTCCGTTGAAAATAGAATGAAAAGTTGGTTATGGACATTTGAAAATCTAAACGTACATGAAAAAATATTCGTTGCAGAGGACAGAGCAGGTAAAATCGTTGGATTTTCTAGTGGGGGTCGAAGTCGGAATGATGAATTTAAACATGATGGAGAACTATATGCAATCTATTTATTAAAGGACTACCAACGATTAGGCTTAGGAAAAATGCTGTTCAATTCGGTTGTAGAGTCATTAAAGGATAATGGCTACTCATCAATGATGTTGTGGGTTCTAAAAGATAATCCGTCCCTTGAATTTTATAAAGCACAAGGTGGTCAAATAATTGGACAGAAGGGTATTACAATAGGCGGAAACAATTTAGTTGAATTAGCTATTGGATGGGATAGAAAATAACAATTAGTTTTTAAGCAAACGGGACATGATAGCGGAAACAGTTGCTTCGGCAACTCTTTTTAATAGATTCTGATGAAGTGTAGTAGTACAATATGAAGAAATACAAAAAGAAAGAACAACTCGATCCTGGTTAGTATACAAAAAGAATAAATGTACTATTGAGACGTATGAAAATCCCTTTCACTTTTTAATAATAAAAGGGATTTAATCAGTCCTAGAAAAATCGGTACATTGTTGATGCGATAACAGGTATCATTAACTTCATAATAAGATAATCTTAGGACGGTGACAGGGATGAATCTCATTCGCTTTGTTTTTCTTTTTATTATTAGCATAGGAATAGGACTTTTAGTGGGTTTCTACGAAATCGAACTATCAATTTTTGTTTTTATACCGATTGTGCTCGGGATAACAGTACTAATATATTTGGATCAAATCATTTCTTTCCTCGTTCTTTATTTCTCTCGTGATATGGATCGTGTTGAAAAATTTCTTTATAAACAAAAACATCCCTACTACACAGCCCTACTTGACATAACAATTGGTAATTATGATGAAGCCTATAAAAAAATAGAACGTTTGAAAAGTTGGGGAAGGCAACAACAGATGCGAGCTCTTTTAAAAGCTGCACTATATTTAGAAAGGAATAATATATCCGCAGCGAAAAGGGAAACCGAAATGATTAAAAATCCTGAAGTACGCTCTTACAATTACGCTCTGATCGCTCTAATGGAGATTCAATGGGAGACATATAGAATTTACAAAAGCAAACTGAAAAATAAGGTCTTTCTGTATATACTTGAGGCCGAAGAAGAATATAAAAAAGGAAATATGGAAAAAGCCGAGCAATTGGGTAATCTGGCAATCAAAGCTTCAAAGGGACTTCAAAAATATTTAATGCTTACATCATTGGCAAGGCAGCGAACCAAACCTAACCGCGAGTCATATTTTTAATACGATAAATAAAAATAATCATCAATGGTTCATTACGTAAGGCAATAAACCATTGATGAGTATAAAACATTTATATTCGGTATTTCTTCATAAAAATCTCCGCTGTATACGCTGATATCCTTGCATTAATTTCTAATAGTAAAGTATTCACGAGTAAATGTAAGACGCTCCTCATAACCACGACAATTAGCCCGATAATCAAGGCTGCAATGGGTGCCACTGAGCTGGTTGCTGACTACTTTGAAACCATAAATGATACAGGCAAAGCATCTACCGTTAGCTATAACAATATTGAAGAAATGATCGAAGTTGAAGCTGAGTTAACCGATGAAATAATAGCTAGTCTGAAAAATATATTCGACATTAATATGTTGAGAATTATGTTTTACTTGGCATTTGAATTTGTATAAATAAAAAACCTTGTACTATTATCGGGCATGAATTATATTAAATTAAATAAATAAGATCGGTTTTGCGGAAGAACCGTAGACCAATAATCCTTGTTAACATTAAGGGATTAGGTCTGCGGTTTTTTGCATTTCCGATGAAAATGGAGGGTGAAGAATATGAAATGTTGTACGTTTTGCTCGAATGAAGCAGAAATGCTGTTTAAACATCTGAATTACGACATCGGCTCACTGTGCTTGGAATGCTATATGAAAATCCAAGCAACGTGTTCGACATGTGGAGAAGGCTTTATGCCGCGCGAAGTCCTAGAAGGTGTTACGTATAGAACCAAGGCAAAATTTATTGGAATGAGCGAGATGAATATTATTGTTTGTGATTGCTGTTATGAGGCAATTCAATAGGCATTTCCAGAGCAAATGGAATGAAAAGGAAGGGAGCAGAAAGATCAGGAAGAGCAAGTGAGTATATTGATGGATTAGAGCCATTTAATTAATCTGTGAGAGCCACTGTACTAATAAAATAGAGCCACAATGTTAATCAGAAAGAACCACTCATGCACCACAAGGCTGAGTTGGGTATTAAGCTAACTGGCAGTTTAATGCAACAAATGTTCTCCACTTTCGTCTATTTGATGAAGGGAGAGAACATCCATGAATAGCTTTCGCTATCTTTCAAGAATTATCATTAGAACGTCTTTAATCACGGTTTTTTTGACGAGCTGCGGTGAGGATCAAATTAAGCCTGTCATCAACAAAGTTGATCACCATGTCCAAACAGTGCCAACAAAAGCTTCCTCAAATGAGGATACAATGATTGTATCTGTACTCGGCATGGACACGGAGAAACGTGAAATTCATTTAGATATTGATGATTGGGTGCACCGAAATAATACGACTGGAGAACGAGAGGACATCATGCACTCGCAAACCGTATCCTATGATGAAACGACTGTTTTTGATTCCGAAAACGGACTGATCGATCCAAAAAATTTAAAAATAGGACAAAAACTAGCGGTGTCGCCGACCCCAGCAAGTGAAACTGAAAGAGATAGACACGCCTACAAGGCAAACAAAATCTTTAAAGTCAACATGTCTAAGCAGGAAAGATGGAAGGGCTTCTTAAGCCGTGGGGATGGTTTCCACACAGTAGTGATGTACGAGGAAGGTACAAGGCCACCATTTGATGAGCTGGATTTCGAAAAACACGTGCCGATATCATTCAAAGGTGGCATTTGGTGGAAGGCTCATGAAGAGGGAACGGTTGTTGATTATAAACAGGAATTCGGCTTTGAGAAGCTACCAGTTATTCTCGTATTTAATAAGGACGGCGTGGTATTTCAGACAGATAATGTGGAAGAATTAAAGATCTGGTCTGATGCCAACCGTTCTTAAGTAACATATCTTCCACGCTAGAAGAAAAAAATGTTACGACAACGGAGAACATTAGATCAATAATAAATTAGGTTGCCAGAGCATTAGGCAATCTGGTTTAATTTTCTTACTGTAAGGTATCCCCCTGGATCTTTCATATGGATCAGATGTATGTGGAACACGATGAAGGTTCACAATCTAATACCTCACTTCCTTGAAGTGAATTTCAAGTAACTAAACGATAGATAAAACGAAGAAAAGCCCCTCGTTCGCATTCCGTTACTTTCCACGGTCAGCGAAGCGGGGCTTATTTTAATGTGCTACATGTAAGAGAGCCTCCATAATCCTATCACTTTGGAACGGCTTTACTATGAAATCTTTTGCGCCTTCGGTAATTGCTTCAAGGACGATTTTTTGTTGTCCTATCGCCGAACACATTATTATTTTTGCTTCCTCGCTACTCTAAGGACTATCAAACGTACCTTTAGCCACGAAGTATAGCGAAGAGCCTTACGAACAGACGTGTGGCAGGTGGAACACGGTTTTCTTCTTTTTCTTTTGAGGTTCTAACGTTTTCCCATTTTTCTGTACAGACAAATTCTTACGTAAATTACGTCTCGGTTTTCAGGTGAAGAAAAAGGTATAAAATCTAATAGGTGCAAAGTGTGCAAATAGCATTAGTTGCTTGCCTTGTCGTTTAGTGTGAATATTGAGCGTCAGTTCGCAGTTGCTCCTTTTTTATTTAAATTAACGTGCAATTTAGCGCGATAAGATGATACAAGTTTTATTCCCATATCGGAATAGAAGCATCGTCTGAGCTCCGATAAATCTGCATAAATTTTTGCAATAATATAGGTTCAAAAATATAAGACTACTCATATTCTTTAATTAATGACGGGAACGAAAAATCACGTTTGACAAATGTCCAAGGCGATTTTTTTTGTTTTGGCTCTGTTATTCTTGATTGTTGATTTCTGACCAAAAGAAACTATAGTTCTCCGTGATTTGAATAACTCCACTGATACTCCATACCATTCGTAGTTTGTAATGCTCTTTCCTTGCCGAAAACTTTCTCGACAACAAAGAGTGATAAATCAATTCCCGCAGATATTCCTGCTGATAAAAGAATCTTACCGTTATCAACAAATCGTCTATCTCTTATAATTTCCGTAGTAGGTGCGATTTCTTCCAGAAGCCCAAATACATTATGGTGTGTAGTTGCTTTTAACCCGTCAAGCAATCCTGCTTTTGCTAAAAGTAATGCTCCTGAACATACCGAAAACATTAACTCAATATTATTATAAGATTGCTTAATCCACTCAATAATTATCGGGTTATGCATTTCTTTTCTTGTCCCAAGACCACCTGGAATTATTAAAATATCTGGCTTGGGGCAATCAAAAATACTGTAATTAGGCATTATGCATAAATTTCCATAACCCGTTACTACCGATAAATTCTCCGCAACAGTGTATACTTTGATGTCCTCTCTATTCGCATGGGTAAACACATCATAAGGTCCAGTAAAATCTAAAATTGTTACGTTATCAAAAATCAGTATTGCAATGTTCTTTGGTACACGTACAGGTTCTACAGGAATCATTGTAAACATATAGCTCTCCCTTCTAAGCCAACTTAATATTATTTATTATGAGTTTAGTGTTTTTGAATGAACATGTATTTAGCAAACAATAGTTTACACTTATTCCATTCACCAAGTTACAACGGAAGCATTAATGAAAACTGCCCGTTACTTCAATAGAAAATCAACAACAAAGGTTAACATAGCCTTTGTTTTAAATATTTTGAACCTCATCATAGTTATACTTCCACTCTAAAATACCATCAAGCTTACAACCGCAATTCTTAAACCTGTGGTAATCTTCATTAGTTGCATCGTAATTTATTGTCATTGTTGAACCACATTGATTACATTCCCATACATGCCATATCTCCAAATTTGTTTGTCCCTCCTATGTAGCTTCCTATTTTATGATCATTTCCAAAATAAAAAGTATATATAACTGCAATTCAACTGAAGAGAGTATCGAACGGGCAACTTAATTCCTTCTCCAATCGTCATAAATGTTTAAGGGGGATTGTAATGAGAAAAATGGTGATTACTTTAGCTATCTGCTTCATTATTGCGGGGGGTATGAACAAAGAGAAAAAGTTACGTTGGCACAAATTAAAGATTTATTTGAAAATCATGGGGTTTCGATGTTAGAAGAACCAGGCTTGCATCCAGAAAGCGTATTTTCAAGAGCATATAATGATGTCACACCAAGGCGTTTTGTAATTGATGAAAATCAAAAAATCAGCATTTATGTCTACACCTCCAGCGAAGAGGTTAGAAAGGGTATAAAGGATTTCGAGAAAAAGACAGCAGCAGCGGATTTGAGTCCATACACCATATACCAAATAGCGAATGTATTAATTTTTTATGTGGCAGATGAATCCTTTAAAGATGAGCGAGTGGATATGGTTGTCGAGGAGCTGCGGTCTCTAACGGAATAAAATATAAGTAGCATAAACGGAAGTGTTATAAAATTAGTTGGGAACGACCACCAATCGATGAGGTGATGAAAATGCGGAAAAGCACAACAATGGTCTTATTGAGTTTTTTGATAATGTTCAGTATGTGGTTCGTGGTCAATCCATTAACTGTCCAAGCATGCTCTTGTGCGGAGCCTCCAAGCGTAGAGGATCAGCTGAATCGAAAAACCGCAATATTTACGGGAAAAGTTTTGACTTTGACAAAATCTTCTAAAGGAAAGATTTGGTCTTCCGCAGATCCTGTTAAAGCCCAAATGGAAGTGAAAACGGTATGGAAAGGTGAATTAGGTTCTCAAACGACTGTTTACACGGCATTGAGTTCGGCAAGTTGTGGATATGAGGGATTCGAAGTGAATGAAGAATATATTGTTTTTGCTTACGGTGATCCAGATCGACTTGAAACTGGTCTTTGTGGAGGAACAAAGACGCTTGCATCTGCGCAAGAAGAATTAAAAGCATTGGGAGCAGGATATGAACCATCAAAGACTCCATCCGAAATATCTAACTTTAAAGAAGAAACAAATAACCGATTCGTTAAAATCGGTATAGTGATTGTCGTTTTTCTCGCATTTTTTGTGTTGCTGGTTATATCCTTTAGAAGGCGCCGCCGATAATTCTAAAGGTTTCATACATCTTATATTGAGAGGTGTTTTTATGAGGGGATTCAAATTATTACTAAGTCTTATAGTGATAACATTTTTATTGGCAGGTTGTGGATCACAAGGTAATGCTGACAATATCAGCTCTAACTCGGCAGATTATGATGTTTTAAACAAACCACGAGCGGAGATAACTGAAGGCGATTTTGTATACAGACTAGTCACCGAGAATGAAGAGTATCAAAAGGGTGATTCAGTGAAGCTTTATGCTGAATTAGAATATATAGGCGATAAAGAAACGGTCACGATTTATCATGCTGCGTCTCCCTTCTATTTTCCGATCGTGGAGAAAACAAGGGATTATGATATTTCTTATAGCATGAACGAACCGTTATTAAGCACAACTCTCAAAAGAGGTGAACCTCTTCGGGAAGAGTATAAGAAAAGCGGTGGATACGACGAACAAGACAAAAAAAGAATATGCCGATTTTATAAAAAGTTTTTGGGAGAATGGGTTTCCTGCTGGTTATTATGTTGTTGATGGTTATGTTGATTTTTATGTTCAATCATCCAATGAAGACACTAATGATAAAGAAGATTTTAATATAAAGACTCAAATTGATTTCAAAGTAAATGAGTAGGACTCGTTTATTATATGCACTCTGTTGAATGTTATCAGGGTGCGGGAGTTGTATATATACAAGGGGTGGGGGCGACCGAGAATGCAAAGAACGTTAGCCTTTTTAGTATTAATAATTACTGTCTGTGGATTGATAATTGGTTGCAGTAAATAATGGCGATTAGGTAACTGTAAAAACAAAAGGATATATCATGCTATCGTACACCCCACAAGCTGTGGTAGATGAAATTATCAGACATTCATTAAGTAAATAAATGCAGGGCTATTTTTTAACTAACAAATAAAGTCATGAAAAAGGGCGCTAATCAAGCGCCATTATCGTTTTCGTTCTTTTGCTTGCTGTATTCGTTTTAACCAAAAATCTGATGGTTCGTAGACAATGAGTGAGTAATCAAGTTCGTAACCAAGGGGAGTTGCTAATTGAATAAGCAACAATTTCTTTAAATCCGAAGGATATAAATCACCTGTTTTAATGGTCAAGACTTGAACTCCATTTCGTTCGGGAGTGCCTACGACAATTACTTGGTTTCCTTTTGTATATATATCAGTGACAGTCATCTGAAAAACAACGATATACAAATCAAGATCAGTTTTATTTTGAAACATAGGGAAATCAATGCCAACGTTCTTTTTGAAATTTAACTCGCCTGATATTCCAATGTCATAAGTGGTAAATAGCCGATGGAGCGCGTAATGTATTCGCATAGGAACATAACTCCATCTACCTCCCCAATAAGTGCTATGCCAATGTTCTTCATAAACGGGTCTTTTATAGTTAGGGTCATTCTTAATAACTTTGAAGCGAATTTTTGTTCCCTTATCCATTATCTCAGGAATAGGAATGGTGTCGGAAGGGTAGTATTTTTCGGCTTCTACTTCCTCTTGTGAATTAGTAATCGAAGTCGGTTCAGTTGGCTCAAGTTGTTTCAAACGTTTTTCTAGCTCTTCAACCCGTTTATTTACCTCTTCGGAGTCATTAGCATGGGATTTCGGCAATCCTTGTGCATAAGAACTTGAGAAGAACACGGAGAAAGTCAATAATATGGATATGGTTATCATATAAACATTACTTACTTTTGACATTTTCAACACCTCATGGTTATGTTGTTACTTCACAAACAATTTTATGTAAGAAATTCCCTTGAACAAACGGGAAACAATAGTTGAACAAAACACATTGATAAGCAAGCGCTGCGGTGGCCTGCTCATTTTATTAAGCTAACGGGCAGGATAACTGAATGAGAGATAGTATTAATATGAATAGGAAAATAATGTTTAGACTGTGATTTCGGGAGTGAAGCTTATGAAGTTGATAATAATATTCGGACCACAGGCAGTTGGAAAAATGACCGTTGGACATGTGTTAGAAGAAATAACGGAATTGAAGCTTTTTCATAATCACATGACAATTGAATTACTTTGTCCGTTTTTAGGATTTAGTCCTGAAATGTGGGAATTATCAAATCAATTCCGTCAAAAGATATTTGAAGCAGTCTCGAAGAGTGATTTGAATGGATTGATATTCACTTATGTATGGGCGTTTGATTCGGAAAAGGACTGGGATTACGTGGAAAATGTTTGCGAAATTTTTGAAGGAAATGGCGGAGAAGTTTATCTTGTAGAACTTGAGGCTGATTTTGATGAAAGAATTGAACGTAATAAAACCCCCCATAGACTAGAACATAAGCCTTCTAAAAGGAATGTCGAACAATCCGAACACAGAATGAGAATTGCAACAGAAAACCATAGGTTAAATTCATATGAAGGGGAAATCACAAGAAAGAATTATATAAAAATTAATAATACAAATCTGACTCCAGTGGAAGTTGCTAATAGCATTAAAGAAAAGTTTAGATTATGATGGGTAACTCGGATTGACGATTACGCTAACGGGTAACTATAGTGAAGTTACAGATGTAAATAAGAATTGGGAGCAAATTGCATGCGAAAGAATAGCAAATTGATTTTGGTTGAAGGGTTGTGCGGCACGGGCAAATCGACGTTAGCAGAACGATTGCATTGCTACCTGGTACAGCAAGGCATTTCCTCTCGTTTCTATGACGAGGGTGCAAAAGGACATCCTACGAGTTTGAATTGGCACGCTTTCTTCAGCGAAGAGGAATATAAGGAACTTCTGATGCGGTATCCAGACACCGCTAATGAAATCCGTTCATGGGCCATAAAAAATGGTATCAATTATCTGATTCCTTATCGTGAAGTCAAGGAATTCAACGAGTTGGATGCGCTCTATTTAGAGCTGAAGTCCCGTGAGTTATGCTGGACGGATTCGCCCGTAGCCGCGCTGTCAGAGTTTACATATTCGATTCAGCGGCATTGGGCACGTTTCGCTGAGCTTGCCAGCAATTCAGATGAGGTATATGTGCTCGAAGCAGTTTTTTTTCAGCATCAGATTCATGATTTGTTAGGTCATTATCAAGCTATTGATCACCATATCGAGGAGCATATTCAGGGAATTGCCGATCAGATTGCTGCTTTGCAGCCCGTGGTGATTTATTTAACTCAGCCGAGTGTGCGGGACCAGCAGGTTTGGATTTCTTCCATCCGTTCAAGACCCCACTTCGCGACGGAACAAAATATTAGGTTAATGGAAAACCGTAAGCGGATCGAATTGAGACTGCTTGATAAGCTGCCATTTCTAACTTATACAATTGAAAATGTAAACCTTGACTGGGAAGAGGTCTTTAGTAATATGGTGGAGGCCATAGGTCGAAAAATCGGATAAAGTGTGCGGTACATTTTGGTCTGTCATGATTATTGGAGCGACTACTTGATTAAGTAGTCGTCTTCTTTTTATAAAGCTAACGGGAAACGATAGTTGAACACACAAGGAGCAGTTTGATGCGGTAGCTGCTCGCTTTCTTTGTTAAGCTAAATGGAAGTAATAATAAGTAAAAGCTTGAATGTCAGGTGCATAACATTTAAAATTATGATATCTATCTTAACGAGGTGAAATGGATGTCATTCCGTATCGTTCAAAGTAATTAGTTTTCGGGCTGGAGAAAACGCGTACCAGCTGCCAAGGGGATTTTCTGCCCTATTGGTAACATGAAACCAGAACTTTGAATGGTGTCGGGCTGATATCCAAAATATAAAGCCAAGGACACAAGGGTAGCCTGGATAACGGAACAGATGATTATTTTTCATTTGTTCCTATTCATGGATAGCCCATACCCCCTTGGCTTTTTATTATCTCATTTTAAAGGTGGAGGACATAATATGAACAGGTCTGAGTACAGGGATTTTTACAACAAGGTTGGAAAATTAAACGGTTGGGACTTTAGTAAATTAAGAACTACTTCTGAAGGAGAACAATGGAATTTTCTTTTTGAAGTTACTAAAAGATGCAATAAGTCCGATTTATTGCTTGATATAGGTACGGGCGGTGGGGAAGCTTTAATATCTATTGCCGATGCTGCATTACTTCTTGTTGGCATTGATCATTCAGAAGGAATGATAGAGTCCGCTACTGAAAACTTTAAAATATCAAACAAAACAAATATTCGATTCTTACAAATGGAAGCTGAAAATATTACATTTCCTGAGTTCTTTTTTAATGTGGTGTCCTGTCGGCACAGTGAGTTTTATGCAAATGAAGTTTCAAAAGTGTTAGCGAATGATGGTATATTCTTAACTCAACAGGTAAGTGAAAATGATAAATTAAACATTAAAAAAGCTTTCGGAAGAGGACAGGGTTTTGAAACTGATAAAGGGATCTTAAAAGATAAATACCTTACGGAGCTAGCTGAAGCTGGTTTTACCGATATTCAGTCTTTTGAATATGATGCAACGCAGTATTTCCAAACTTATGAGGATTTGGTCTTCTTTTTGAAATACACCCCTGTTATTCCTAACTTCGGGCAAACTGATCATGATTTCGAAATACTTCAAAAGTTTATTGAATTAAATCAAACAGAAAAGGGAATCAAGACCAATACGGAACGCTTCATGATAGTGGCAAGGAAATAATAGGTAGTTTAGCTAACGGGACACATTTGTTCAATAAAAACATGGAAGCAGCCGACCACAATGATCGGCTGCTTCATTACGCTAACGGGCAGGATAGTGTAATTACAATGTAGAATAACTGATGTTGATTTACAAAAAAGTTGCATGGTAAAGCTTTTATATTGTTGCTAGAATACATCCTAAAAGGTAAGGTGATAAATTGCATAATATGATGAATAAGCAGCAATTTATTGAAAAGACAGTAAAAGAACAACGTTCTATTGTAATTAGAGTTAAAAATGCTGATGAGTTTGTTCGAAGCATCTCTAGAGAAGTGAATGAAAAGTATTTATTTGTTGAAACAGAAGAATGCTCCATTTTTAAAGTCGCTATTACTGATATTATAGAAATTTTTGCTATACAGTCTCCATCCCAAAATCGCAATGTTTCAGAATCCCATAGTGACGAAACACAAGAAAATGGGTATGAACCTGATTTAATCATAGCTCAAAATAAAAATCTAAATGATGATGATCAACAACAAATTATCTCAAATTTGTCGAAACATTTTGGTAAGTTACTAATAATATCAAGGAGTGAGCTGGTTACATATAATTCTGCAGAAGTCGAGATGATTAGTAATTTAATTCGATCGAAATGTTTTCAAAAGCTTAATAATATGGATTTACCTCAAAAAATCATCTTTGGTCAGCTAAATCATAACGGAGGATTAAGCTAGGCAGACGAGTTTCTTGATTGTACTTAACTTATCAACCAAAAAGTGGTTTTTACAGATTAAGCTAGCGGGTAACGATAGTTGAACAAATAATGCGCAGTTTGCTGCGGCAGCTGCTCCTTTTCTTTGTTAAGCTAACGGGCAGAATAGTTCCAATATGTGGTACTATTAAAATGAAATAACGGTATTGTTGAGCTAACGAAAACTGGGATAGCCAGGAGGTGTTAAATTGTCTTATCCATTTGATTGTATTAGTGATTTTATGTTTTTTGAAACGTTACTTGGACCAGCAGATGTTATATTAATTCCAGGAGGAAGTCACCCACAACTGATGGAAAGAGCGGCAATGTTATACCATCAGGGAATTGCTCAGTTTATTTTGCCCTCTGGTGGAGCTACCTCACATGTAGAAAAAACTGAATGGGATTTTTTGCGAGATGTAGGATTATCTTTAGGTGTTCCTCAACAAGCAATATTAAAAGAAAATAAAGCAACAAATACTTTTGAAAATTCGCGTTTTTCATTGGAAGTATTACGTCAGCATGGGGTAATCCCTCAAAAGGCCATTTTAGTTTGTAAAAACTATCACGCGCGAAGAGCGCTTTTAACATATCAAATTGACTTTCCAAGAGAAACAACTTTTTATGTAAGTTCGGTTATTGATAAAACGGGAACCTCAAAGGATAACTGGTATTTAGACGAGAAAAAAATAGGTTACGTGATGAGTGAACTTGAAAAAATAAGTAAATATTTCAGACACCATATACCGAATTGGGTTAAATAGCTCGTTAAACTAACGGGTAACGTTAGTTCAATGAAAACACGGAAGCAGCCGACCACAATGATCGGCTGCTTTATTACGCTAACGGGCAGTATAGTTTCAAAGAAACTGTTATAATTTGGAGATATAAAGTTCTAGGGGGTGTAGCGATGCTTGGTCTACCTAAAGGGGAAGTTTATCTTATTCCTTGGACGAACGAATGGGAAAAAGAATTTACAAAAGAGAGTAGAAAAATAAAATCGGATCTCGGTGAGCTTATCCTCGCAGTTCACCATGTCGGTAGTACAGCGGTAAAAAACTTATCGGCTAAGCCAATAATTGATATCGCAATTGAGTTGACGGATTTCCAACTCGGTAAAAATTGCATACAGGGCTTAGAAACGCTTGGTTATGAATATAGAGGAACAGATATACTGCCTGATAGGCATTACTTTAGCAAAGGGGAGCCGAGAACTCATCAGATACACATGTTCCAAACAGGTAGTTTATATTTGAAAAAACAACTTGCCTTTAGGGATTATTTATTGAGAAACGATGAGGCATTGGATGAATATCAAACTCTAAAAGAGAGGCTCTCCAAAGTACACCAAACTGACAAAGTTACGTATTCCCATGCCAAAACAGATTTTATAAACTCGATTATGGAAAATTTAGGGTTAAAATAACGGGCACTATAGTTCAATACGATGAGGGCTACCGCGTGGTGGCCTTTTGCTCCCCAAAACGGGTAGTTATATTCAATAAGTTAGTATGGTAAAATAAAGTAAAATTTGAGGTGGGTGCAATATGGATAGAGCCACATTAGCAAATGAAATTTATAAGACGGCACATTTAACAGGAACTTTTAAATTAAGGTCAGGAAAAGTATCTAATGATTACTTTGACAAATATTTGTTTGAATCTTATCCAAAGTTGTTAAACGAGGTCGCTGAACATTTATCAAAATTAATTCCAACTGGTACTGAAATATTGGCGGGGCTCGAAATGGGCGGCATTCCTATTGCAACAGCATTATCACTAAAGACTGGGATACCAGTTACATTTGTTAGAAAAAAGGCAAAAGAATACGGTACATGTAAATTGGCTGAAGGTATTGAGATAAAGGGCAAAAATGTTTGTATTATTGAGGATGTCGTCACCACGGGCGGACAAATATTGTTGAGTGCAAAAGATTTGAGTAATTTTGGTGCTAATGTTAAAAATGTTTTATGTGTAATTGAACGTGAAAAGCAAGGAAGAGATAATCTTGAAAACTCAGGCTTAACGTTTCTTTCTTTGTTTAAGATGGAAGAACTTATTGAGTGAGTATCAATAGCTTTTTATACTAACGTAGGAACGATAGTTGAACACTGAAATGGCTACCGCGTGGTAGCCCTTCGTTACGCTAACGGGCAGGATTGTTCAATATCATTGAATACCCAATATGGAATTTAATGTCAGGTGGCGGGAAATGGAATTCATCTTTATTCGGCACGGTCATGGAGAACATCTCAATGATTATCCAAATCGGTTGAACACTCTGCATCCTAGTCTTACAGAGTACGGCAAATTTCAAGTAATGCAACTACGAGATGAAATTAAGATTAATCCTGATTATTTAGTTCTTGTAAGTCCAACTAAACGTACAATTGAGACGGCAACTATTATGAAAAACGGTATGGACTTCATTATTTCTCCATTTGTTGGTCCGAGAATGTTTCCTCAAAACCCCGAACTCCCTTTTTTAGCTTGTGATCATATCCTTTCTATAGCTGAAATCACAAATCTTTATGGACATACTGATATTCTTGATTTTAATTTTGATTGCTGGAAAGAAGGAATTAACAGGATCGAACAAGATGTTTTTGAAGGATATGCTAAGCAGTTATTAGATTGGATCGGGGAAAACTATCAAAAAATATTTATTATTTCACATGATGGTACGATAACGAATTATCGGATATTGCTTGGAGAAAAAGGATTGACCAGAAAGGATTTTCTCGGTGAGGCTGGGGTATACCGAATGACTTTGTAGTCTGTTGGTCGCTAAGCTAACGGGGAACGATAGTTGAATAACTCACATGATGAGCAGGCGCTACGGTGGCCTGCTCAACTTATTAAGCTAACGGGCAGGCTAGTTATAATTGTTTACTACCTTCTATATCGTTCGAGAAATGATATGATTGTAAAATATAAGTAGATTTGGGGGCTCAAAAATATGGGGAATAGGTTGCCATTGTTTATTGTAACAGGTGCAAGCGGGTCAGGGAAAACATATGTCATTAAAGAACTACGAGGAATAATGCCAGATTTTGATGTTTTCGACCCTGATAACCTTGTTGAATTTATTGGAAATGATTGGGATAAAAATCGAAATATTTGGCTTCGTGTTGCACGAAATGTCGCTCAAAGTGGACGCATGACTATCATATGCGGCACTATGATGCCTTGGGATATTGAAAAATGTGTAGACTATCCTTATTTTAAACATGTTTATTACCTGAACCTACACTGTAATGAAGAAACTCGTGAGAAACGTTTACGTGAAAGAAATTGGTCAGATGAAATGATTCAAGACCACAAAGACTTTGCAGAGAAACTGCTTGAAATTGCAGATAAAGAGTATAATCCACCAATGCCTACTATTGATACAACGGAAACGGATGTAAGTATTGTTGCATCACATATAAAAGAGTGGGTTCGGCGATATGTTTGAACTAACGGGGAACGATTGCTTAATAAGTTGAAGAGTCTGACAATCTAATTAAGCGTGAATTATTGAGTTAACGGGGAACAATCGTTGAATAACATACATGGATGAGCAGGCGCTGCGGTGGCCTGCTCATTTTATTAAGCTAACGGGCAGGATAGTGCAATATGTCTGTGGAATAAATATACAAACGTTATCGCAAAGTTATCGCAATAGGAGGTCGAAATATGCCATTTCCAACGCATATCGTATCCGCAGGTGGATTTGTGGAAGATGGGCAAGGAAATATCCTTTTAGTAAAAACTCGTGACGGTGGCTGGGTTTACCCTGGTGGACAAGTGGAAGTTGGAGAAAATCTGATGGATGCTTTGGTTCGTGAAATTAAAGAGGAAAGCGGAATTGACACCACTGTTAGCTACTTAATTGGTGTTTATTCGAATACTGGAATTTTTAAATGGTATGATGGCGTGACTGAAGTTCCAACGCAAGTTATTTTTGATTTCGTATGTAAACCTATTGGTGGGGAGTTAACTGTTTCTGAAGAAACAACCGATAGCCGCTGGGTGGCTAAAGATAGAGCTCTTGATTACATTACACATCCAGCTATTCGTACTCGCTATCAGGCTTATTTGGAATTTAACGGGACGGTTAATTACATGGATTATGTAACGAACCCCGAGTTTATAATCAAACACCAAACAGGTATATCGAAGTAAATTGTTTCTCGTTACTGAATTATCGGAGAAAAAATAAACATTAAGGGTGAAGGCAATTACATATGTCAAAAGATTTTTATTGTGAAGAGGTATTAAGTGGTCGAACACCAGTACAAAAAGTAGTAGAAACCGATACTGTGCTCGCTTATCATCATACCCGACCATTCTATCCAGTGCATATCGTGACGATTCCGAAAAGACATATTTCATCGCTGATTACTTTAGAAGAGAGGGATAATGCACTGCTAATCGAGCTTATGGATACTGTGAAGAAGGTCGCTTCCCAAGTGGTTTCTGAACATGGAGCTTGCAGAGTGATAACAAATTTAGGCGAATATCAAGATTCGAAACATCTTCATTTTCATGTGGTTTTCGGTCAACCCCTTAAGAAAAGCTGATTAAGCTAACGGGTAACGATAGTTGAACAAACATGGAGCAGTTTGCTACGGCGGCTGCTCCATTTCTTTATTAAGCTAACGGGCAGAGTAGCTTAGTTAGTCGTGGAATTCCTTGGGTGCTTAACGTATAGTAAAATTAAGATAGGGGGATTCTAGCGCAGTGTACGAAATAGTGTTTTTTGATGTTGATGGTACTTTATACAGTGAAGTGGATAGAGGTATCCCTGAAAGTACAAAAGTGGCTATTAAGAGGCTTCATGAAGAAGGTATTAAGGTCGTAGTTGCAACAGGGAGACCACATAATTTGTGCGAAGAACTAATTGCACTAGGCATTGATACTTTAATATCATCAAATGGAGCACTTGTTAAAACCCAAAGTAATGTTATTTATAAGTCAGTACTTTCTCCAGAGACTGTTCGTGAACTATCAAGTTTTGCCGAGTTAAACGGACACAGTATTTCTTATTTTACAGATTCGATTTCAATGAATGGTATCGGAGTAGAAGAAGAACGTGTTAGAAATGCGCTAGAAGAGACCCTTGCTCTTAGCGATTATCCCAACAAATTAGACATACTCCCAGAAGAGATTTACTGTATGTGTTTGTACGCTGATGAGAGTGAAGCAAGAAAATTTATTGATAACTTTCCGCAACTTCAGTTTGTACGTTTCCATAGTTATGTAATGAACATCCTTGAAACTCAAGTGGTCTCTAAATCGGAAGCAATCAAAAAAGTACTGGATTATTACAACATTGACGTTAGCAATTCTATCGCTTTTGGTGATGGTGGAAATGACTTGGATATGTTAGAGTTCGTTGGCCTCGGTATTGCCATGGGCAACGGTGAGGAACGTCTTAAACAAAAGGCAGATTTCGTTACCAAAAAAGCAAGTGAAGATGGCATATACTATGCCTTAACAAAATTTGGCGTTATTTGATACTGAAGGCTCCATTATTGAGCTAACGGGTACGTTAGTTGAAAAACACACATGTATGAGCAGGCGCTACGGTGGTCTGTTCATTTTAATAAGCTAACAGGCAAATTAGCGTGGTAACACTGGTTAGAATGGATGACATGGAATCATATGTTCATTATTTTAAATGTAAATATTATACAACAATTAGAGGAGATTCAATAATGCATGTGGGCAAATCAAATGACAGTCTATCACTTGAACCTGATACAAAAACTAACAAAGCTAATCTTGAATATGATTTCTCCGCGATAATGGTGGGCGTCGCTGAATACAAAGAAGGTCCAACGGGTTGTACCGTTTTGTACTTTCCAGAAACAGTGAGAGCAGCAGTAGATGTAAGAGGAGGCTCCCCATCTACATTCACTACCGACAATCACAATTTTTCTGCTGGAGAGCGAATTCTTGACGCAATTTGTTTAACTGGTGGTTCCGTTCACGGATTAGAGGCTGTAACTGGAGTTACTTCTGAATTATTAGCCCAGAGCGGTTACTCAACAAATTCTATGCCTAGAGTGGCGGCAGCAACCATCTATGACTTCGTTGGAAGGGATAACGCAATCTACCCAGATAAGCAACTCGGAAGTGTTGCTTTTCTAAATGCACAAGTTAACAAGTTTCCGATGGGTGCAACTGGTGCAGGACGTTCCGCGAAAGTTGGAAAAGGGTATAACCACTGGGAAACAGGCGGCCAAGGCGCAGCTTTTCAGCAAATCGGTCCGACTAAAATTGTAGTGTTCACAGTTGTCAATTCAATGGGGGCTATCGTAGGAAGAGACGGTTCGATTGTAAGAGGTTATTATGATATCCATACAAATACACGCCATATGAACCTAAACCATCTTATGGATGACTCTGTTAAGAAGCTTGGAAATACCACATTGACAGTAGTTGTAACCAATCAGAAGTTGCCTGCTGTTTCTTTGCGCCAATTGTCCAAGCAAATTCATACTTCTATGGCAAGAGCAATATATCCTTTTCACACAATTGACGATGGTGACGTTTTATTTATGGCTTCAACCAATGAAGTCGATAACGCAAATCTTAATGCTGGTCATATTGGATTAATTGCATCAGAGCTAGCGTGGGATGCAGTATTAAGCAGTTTTGAAATAAACAATTAATGTTAACCAGCATAGATAAGCTACCTACGTAGGTAGTTTACTCAACTAACGGGTAACGATAGTTGAATAACGCACATTGTTGAGCAGGCGCTGCGGTGGCCTGCTCATTTTATTAAGCTAACGGGCAGTTTAGCGTGGCTGACCGACCTACATAACTTTACATTATCACTTTATTACGTTAATATATTAGAGAAGTAAAGTAATAAAGGATGTGGTCTTAATCGAATTCATTCGGCTAGCAATACCAAAAGGCAATACCTCAGTTAAGAAGGGAGTTTGTTATGGTGCGAGAGGCATTAATTAACAGAAAAACAAAAGAAACAGAAATTAAACTGGAGCTTAATCTCGATGAATACAGTGAAGGCAACATCAACACGGGAATTGGATTATTTAACCATATGCTCACGCTTTTTGCTTTTAGGGCAGGAATAAAACTAAATGTGGATTGCAAAGGTGATTTAGAGATAGATGGGCATCACACGGTTGAGGACATTGGAATATGCTTGGGGCAAGCAATCAAAAAGGCTATAGGGGATAAAAAAGGCATAAACCGTTATGGTAGTTCGCGTATACCTATGGATGAGAGCTTAGCATTAGTGGATTTGAGTATATCTAATCGCTCTTTTTTAGTGTTAAACGTGGAAATGCCGTCAACACGAGCAGGCGAGTTTGAAACCGAATTAACCGAAGAGTTTTTTCTCGCTGTAGCGCATAATAGCGGGATAACCATGCACATCAATTTGGAATACGGCAGAAATACACACCATATAAATGAGGCAATTTTCGTGGCATTCGGCGATGCTTTGAAGAAAGCAATTAGGATAACAGGCGATGTTATTCCGTCTACGAAGGGTACGTTATCATTATGAAAAAAATATGTATAGACGCTTACGTGTAAAAAATTATGGGGGAGGAATTTGTTTCATTGGACATCTGACGATTACGCTAACGGGTAACGATAGTTCCATCCCTGAAGGGCTGCCACATGGCAGCCCTTCGCTACGCTAACGGGCAGGATATTGTAATTACAATGTAGAATAACTGATGTTGATTTACTAAAAAAGTTGCATGGTAAAGCTTTTATATTGTTGCTAGAATACATCCTAAAAGGTAAGGTGATAAATTGCATAATATGATGAATAAGCAGCAATTTATTGAAAAGACAGTAAAAGAACAACGTTCTATTGTAATTAGAGTTAAAAATGCTGATGAGTTTGTTCGAGGCATCTCTAGAGAAGTGAATGAAAAGTATTTATTTGTTGAAACAGAAGAATGCTCCATTTTTAAAGTCGCTATTACTGATATTATAGAAATTTTTGCTATACAGTCTCCATCCCAAAATCGCAATGTTTCAGAATCCCATAGTGACGAAACACAAGAAAATGGGTATGAACCTGATTTAATCATAGCTCAATATAAAAATCTAAATGATGATGATCAACAACAAATTATCTCAGATTTGTCGAAACATTTTGGTAAGTTACTAATAATATCAAGGAGTGAGCTGGCTACATATAATTCTGCAGAAGTCGAGATGATTAGTAATTTAATTCGATCGAAATGTTTTCAAAAGCTTAATAATATGGATTTACCTCAAAAAATCTTCTTTGGTCAGCTAAATCATAACGGAGGATAAAGCTAGGCAGACGAGTTTCTTGATTGTACTTAACTTATCAACCAAAAAGTGGTTTTTGCAGATTAAGCTAGCGGGTAACGATAGTTGAACAAATAATGCGCAGTTTGCTGCGGCAGCTGCTCCTTTTCTTTGTTAAGCTAACGGGCAGGATAGCTTGGAAGTATGTTAAATCAAATAGATATTAAAGACACTTCTAAAATAATCATTGGAGGTAACCAATGTGAAAAAATTGATTTTAATTCTGGTCAAGTAATCCTTAATGATTTAATTTTGATGATACGATTCCTCTTGAAGAACAAATCTGGTCGTTTAAACACGATATATTTCAGGTGAAATATGATAAAGGTTTAATTTTGGATTTAGGATGGTTACCAGAATTCAATTTAGAAGCTGGGATATTTACATTAGTAATAGTAAAAAGTCAAGATTGGTCAAATCCAATATTCACCAAGCGAACAAAATCACTAAAAGAAATTTACGAATATATAAAAGAAGCAATTGATTTAGTTGAATCACTCAAAAATAGAAATTAAAAATTTGTGAACCGCCTGAACGTGATGAGGCTCCTGATGTGATTTGAAAATCCAAGGCTACTCATGTTTATCGAATGTACAGTTAAAGAAATTCTCTAAGAATGACGTTAAGCTAACGGGACACGATAGTTGAGTAATAGCCAATGTTGAGCAGGCACGGGGATAACTGTCGGCTTCCACGATTATTGCAAATAGCACCATGATTAATGCAAAAAATAACTCTCTTTGAACAGTAATAATAAGAGTCAACTCTATATAAATGCAAAGTAGGGTTTAACCCATCACAAAATCAGCGCTCCAAAACGTGATTAATTCTGATTTATTCTCCGTTCGAATTCATCAACGCTTTTTATACGACTAGCCAACTTGTTCCAATTTTTCAGTTTTATAAATTCACGCTCAGCACTTATTTTTTCAACTAATTCTGGTTGAAGATTCCCTTTTTCCTCAAGTGATTCCAAAATCATTTCAATCAGCAATTCAATTCTGCCTTTGATTTCTCCTTCAATTCTGCCTTTTTCAATCAAAGCTGGATCAATAAATGTTTTAATCACTTTCAACACCTCCTGGTTAATAATTTTCCTACATAAATAGAAGACACCTCGCAAGGTGCCTTCGTATCTTGAATTATTTCATTCCGATTTTTCTTTTGAAGTCATCAATACTATTGGAACGTGCTGATATTTTTGACCAATTTTTCAACTTAACAAAATTGTTTTCCAAACGTATAGTTTCTGATAATTCTTCACTAACCACACCTAATTCGGAAAGATTTTCCAATATCGCTTCAATTAATCCGTCATTTTTGCCTTTGATTTCTCCTTCGATTCTTCCCTTAATTACCCCTTGTTCAATCAATGCTGGATCAATAAATGTTTTTACCACTTTCTTCAATTCAATACCCTCCCGACCAAGAAAAATAAAACGCCCTTGCAGGCGTTTTGAAAGAAAATTAATTTTTATCTATTAATGTTTCAAATTCATCGACGCTCTTAGCACGCCTAGCGAATCTTGACCAATGGTTCAGTTTATCTAAATCGTTTACCGATTGAATTTTTTCTCTCAAAGTCTGATGAACGGAACCTTTCTCTTCGAGCGTTTCTAGAATGGTCTCAATTTTGCCTTCAATCTTACCTTCAGCTCTGCCTTTTTCCAAAATAGTTGGATCAATAAATGTTTTTACCACTTTCAACACCTCCTGGTTAAATCCTTCATAATAAGATTCGAAATTGTCATACAAATTGTGGTTTTGGACATATTGTCCATATCGTCCATATCGTCGAAGCTAATCTTCTTCTCATCAAGCTTTTGAAGCATTTCTTCTCCGCAACGTTTTACAGTAAGGAGCACTTCACTCAATTCTTCGTAAATCAATTCTTTTTTCTTATCATCCGATAGTCCCTTATCGTCAAGTATTTCCTTAATTTTCTTTCTCGAACCAAAAACTTGAAAGGGAAGAAGAGCATATAATTGGTCTCGCAACAAAACAGGATCGATTTCCCAATATTTTAAAACGGGTACTTTATAATCAATAGATTGATCATTGTCGCGTATAATGATCTTACAAGAGAGTTCTTCCAATATGGCATCATCCCTCTCAAGATAAAGCACGAGCTGTCTAGGGAATTCAAATACTAATCCCTCAGAACTTGTGTTAACCGAAGAAGCTTTCGCCATTTTGAACCCATAATCAAACATGAGGATAATCATAGTGGAATGATTTTGGGTTTGAAATTCAATATGAAACTTTTTAGTCTCGCCTTCTTGTTTGACGTGTACTAAATAATCAGCTGCGCTTTTATCTAAGTTGCTGTCAATAAATTCTGTGCTACCAGGTATAATTTCGCAATTATCTACTGTGAAATTTTCATGGAATAACCCGTTGAGCAAATCAATCCGAGGTTGCTTTGACAGATGACTGAATAGTAACTTTATCCTTTGTCTGCTTTGACAGGCGTTACTTTCATAGGACTTGTTATCGATTTTTTTGTGATTTTCTTTGTCATATTCCACTCCATCTTAAGGTATTCCATATACACCATTATAGCATAGAAGTAAAGAGTCTAAATAAATTACGTAATGAATTTTCGAAATATTTTGACAACAGTATATCGCATCCTGACCTTATGTCAATGAAATTAATAATACTCGTGCATATGGAAGTGAAATTTGATCTGCGTCTCGCATAGGGTTTACCGAGGTGATGTTTGGTTGTCAAAAAAGAGCAGACCGAGAATTAAAGACCATCTATTTTGCAAAACTTGATGCAGACGAAAGCCGATCTGGAATAGGTCGGCTTTTATTTCGATTCCTTCACTGGTCATTATTCAAAATCTCTATCCTCTACGAGTTTCATGATACGTTCCATGTCCAGATCTTGATCGGCAATAACGTGTGACAGTTTGATTTCAGCAGAATTGTCCTTCCTTTCTAGGGCAAGAAGTTTATCGCCGCATGCGCCGTAATTGGCGTAATGTGTTTTAGTTCGTCGGCTCTTGCGGCCGATAATATCAGCATTGAGGTGAAGAATAAAAAGCTGCAAACCGACAACGAGCCCGTTATCGTCTAAGGCAGGGTGCTGGTTCCACTTCGCGCTGTCTCAGAATCGCTTGGCGCGTCGGTCGAGTGGAAACAACAACAGAAAACCGCTATCGTAACCAAGTGGTCAAAGAGAGCTTCGCTGACTATTGAGAAAAAGACCGCACTGGTTGAGAATAGTGCCACTGGTGAGACATTCGACGTCCTATTGGATGTTACGGTCAGAACCATTGATAATCGCGTATATGTCCCTTTGCGATTCATTTCACAGCAGCTCGGGTACAAGGTGGACTAGAAAAACAATACCGTCTCTATCAAGTCGCCGCTCAGTGAGAATTATTTCGCAAAGCTCTATTCGGGTGACTTGTCGACAAGCAGGCAAATTGCGATAAGCATAAACGGTCCATACGGAGATCGCAATTTTGAGCACCCGCCTTTACAAACCTTGCACCCTTATCACGATCACAGCACGGCCTTTCTGTTTCCTGAGGGAGAGGCGCTTCGGTTTTTCATGATCGAAGGAAATGAGACCGTAACATTTTTTGAGCATAAGGATGATTTTCTCGTCGCTACTTGGCAGGCTCATTTACAAGACATAGAAGGCAACGCCATTCAACAGTTATTTGCGGATCAGCTAAAGGACCGCACAGGACCGACACCAAAAATCAAAAAGCCCTTTCTCTATTACTACTATGTGCCTTACGGGAATACGGTCCATCGATCAGGCCGCATCGATGTCGATGGAAAGTATACAGAAACTGGATACAAAAGCGTGAACGGAGATGTGACGCATTCTTTTGGAACGATTTCGCTAGTGCTGCCGAATGAGATTCGGCAGGGAAACGTAACAATACCGAAAAATTGACATCCCTAGCATGTGTCATAAAGGCTAAGTGATTCAACTAACGGGAGAGTACGACAAGTTCTGCTATAAGCGTCAGACAGCGTGAAAAGTAGAAGATTACAAGGAGTAATCTTAACTTTACAACCGAGGATGGGAATGACGGAACCATGTATCCCGAAACCATCCCGCCAATACTCCTGCGCGCGTCATGTTTAACAGAACATGTGGTGTGAAGTACAGGTAGATTCGGCAGAACGAAGGCTGGAGCCATTCGAATAGAAAAGGTATGCCAACGGATATGTCGCGCGGCTGAAAAGCTGGATATGGTGAGAATGCTCGCGCAGAAGCGAACTGACAAACTTCCGAATGTACAGGTCTAAAGTTAGAGCATACGGAAACGTATGTACCATCAGACGATGGTGTGAGCGGCGTAAAGTGAAAATTTTCCCTATGAAATACGCTATGCCTAACCATGGCGGCATGGGTCTCACAGGCTTAGAGGAAGCACCTAAGTTCAGAACAGATAGCTAGGTCGTAAGGGACTTGGAAAACAAGGGACGTTGCAGGAAGGGCTGTTACCCGAAACGGTTGCAATAAGGCACTAGCCGAAATGGATTTATCCTTGTGAGGGTAGGGGCACGACTGATGAAGCTCCCGTAATAGGAGTGGAGGAATAGCCCCAAGTCTAATTGAAAAGAACGATCATTTTCCATACGCGAATTGCACCGATCAGGTAGGAATGTGGGGACATCACTCATTTAGGAGGGATGCCACAGTGCAAGCTTTACGAAATTGGGAGTATTACGGCATGACGGAATCCTTTACGGATTTGTACGCAAGAGCGGCAAACAAAGAAACCTTTTCACACCTCTATGGGATCGTCACATCCAGAGAAAATATTTTGCTGGCTTATCGCACGATGAAGTCCAATAAAGGATCAAAGACACCAGGAACCGATGGGCTAACCATCAAAGACATCGAACAACGACCCGAAAATGAATTAGTGAGTGAAATCCAAAGCAGACTTGAAAACTACCGCCCAAAAAAAGTCAGACGGAAGCTTATCGAAAAAGATAACGGCAAATGGAGACCACTTGGCATCCCTTGCATCCTCGACCGTATCATTCAACAGTGCTTCAAGCAAGTCCTTGAGCCCATAGCTGAAGCCCAATTTTACAAGCATAGCTACGGTTTCAGACCCCTTCGATCGACACATCATGCCATGGCAAGAGTTCAATTTCTCATTAATCAGGCGTCGATGCATTTTGTAGTGGACATCGACATATTGGGATTTTTCGACAATGTTAACCATACGTTGCTCGTGAAGCAACTTTGGAATATGGGTATTCGGGACAGAAGGGTTCTTGCGTGCATCTCTAAAATGCTAAAAGCTGAAATTGAAGGAGAAGGAATACCTTCAAAAGGCGTGCCTCAGGGTGGCTTGCTATCAACACTGCTTTCGAATATTGTACTGAATGACCTCGATCACTGGGTGTCTGGTCAATGGGAGTTCTTTCCGCTGACACAACCATTCAAATCAAGAACTGGCGAAAGGGCTGCGAAAATACGATCTAGTCTGAAAGAAGGCTATTTGGTGCGCTACGCCGATGACTTCAAAATCATTTGTCGCGATTGGAGATCCGCCCAGAGGTGGTATCATGCGGTAGTCCTGTATCTCAAAGACCGCCTGAAACTCGACGTTTCACCCGAAAAATCGCAAATTATTAATCTGCGAAAACGAGAGTCGGAATTCCTTGGGTTTACAATTCGCGCAAACAAGAAAGGTCAAAAGAGAGTAGCACATACAGGTATTAAAGCCAACAAAAGGCAGAAAATTAGGAGCGAAGCTAAGAAGCACATTCTCAGAATGCGAGCTTTGCCAACGGCTCTAACCGCTGCACGGTTCAACAGCTTTGTTTTAGGAATTCACAATTACTTCAATCGGGCAACACATGTTAGTGTTGCGTTCTCACGTCTTGCCTACGATCTGCGTGCCTTCATGTACAATCGTCTCAAACAAATCGGGAAATACGAGCATCCTGCAAACCCACCGCCAACTTACAGTAAGTTTTACAGCCTGGGTTACAGGACTTTTAAAGTAGCAGATGTTTATTTATATCCTCTAGCCAACGTGAAAACAAAGAATACAATGGGATTCAGTCAAGGGCTTTCGCTCTTTACCACAACAGGCAGAGAACAAATATACAAAAAACTTCGACCAGATTTACGTCAGGAAATTTACTTACTAACGAAATCTAGCATCCCGAATCAAAGTGTTGAATATATGGATAATCGAATTAGTCGGTATAGCATGAAGATGGGGAAATGCGAAATTACAGGCATGTATCTCTTCGCTTCCGATGTTCACTGCCACCACTATATCCCGTTGCGCTTAGGTGGAAATGACAAGTTTAATAATTTGCGGATCCTCCACAAAGAGGTCCAACAACTTATCCATCATACTCATAAAGAGACGATTGACGTACTCAAGAATAAACTGGATCTAACGGAATTGATGATGAACAAGATCAACCAATACCGTGAAAAATATGCATTAGAACCAGTTTAACATATCCCATATCAATGAGTAACGAGGAACTTATGATCTAGTAAATTCAGTTAGAGGGAACGCGGAGTGCTGGGAAACTGGCACGCTCCGTGTGGAGCAGGGGAAAAGCTGGAGATCACTTCAAATGCTTACCTATTGCAACCGTTAGCGTCATTATCAGGGAGTAGATCGCCGCGGCTGTTGCTCCTGTTTTTATTGAGCCATTGGGCAGGATTGCTTAAACTTTTAGCGAACACTTCATACAAATTAATTAGGAGTGATAATATCGTGAGTTTAATGCGAATAAAAATTCCAGCTGGTTATGCGATTTCTTATAATAAATTTCATGATGTTGATCCGATTCTCGCCGAAGAAAATGATTTTTTAAGCAAATTGGTATTACTTCATGGAAGATATTATGCAAATAAGCAAACTCGAAAATGTAGATGGAAGACATGTTATTCCAGAAAGTAATACATATATAATTGATTTAGGATGGTACCCAGATAGTAGCTTAAATGGGGAGTACAAATTAGTACTTGTGCATGTAGATGTAGATAAGTACGGAAATGAATTAAAAACAAAGCGGTCTAAAGACCGATTTGAAATTAGAGATACTATTGAAATTTGGTTGCGAGAACTAAATAATAATCAACCTGATGATGGATTTTAAGCATCCGTTCGATTATGGTCTCTTGGGGTTTTTGGGGCAGTAAAGTTGTTCAACTAACGGGCAACGAGAGCACAATAAATAACAACATGAGGCCGCCGCGGCAGCCTCGTTAAGCTATTTAGCAGGATAGTTCCAATAATATCCAACTTTCGGAATTGGTTTTCGATAAATATTATCTATATGTTGTATAAAAATAATGAAATATTATTTATCGGGGAATCATGTTATCATACCACTAATTAGGAAAAAGGTGGTGTGCGATTTGGAAACGAACGTACTCTCAGAGCGTTTTAGGGTTTTTGCTGAAAGGGAATGTAAGGATTCCAGCAGACTATATGGAAATCTTGCAGGTAACATTGCTAATGATCCGAAGCTGCTTAAACTGGCCTCTTATTCGAGACCAGGACAGCCTGTTCCTAACCTCTTACTAGGTGCGGTTCACTATCTCCTATTAGGGGGGATAGAACACGAATTAGCTGAGTATTACGCCAGCATTGTAGATGAACCACGTGAGTCATCGTCCTCCATTAATTATTTCAGTGATTTTTGTAAGCAGTACGAGAACGAGATTATTCAGATTCTAGAAAGCAAGCTTGTACAAACGAACGAAGTGAGACGCTGTGCTTACATGTACCCTAGCTTTTGCTATATTCATAAAATAACGCAAAAACCGTTAGCTCTCATAGAAATAGGAACAAGTGCGGGATTGCAACTCCTTTGGGATAAATACAGCTACTCTTATAAATCCAACAAAAAGTATGGATATGAACAATCTCCTCTTGAGATAACAGCTGAAATTAGAGGCGATAATATTCCATTCCTTCTTGAGCGTAGCCCACCCGTAACATCCAGGATCGGTCTTGATTTGCACATAAATGACCTAAATGATCCTGAAGATTATCTATGGCTGAAAGCGTTGATTTGGCCAGAACATAAGGAACGGATTTCCTATTTTGAAAATGCCGCTTTATGTTTAGAAAAACAACCCTTAGAGTTAATTGAGGGAGATGGTGTTTCTTTACTTCCGAATATTGTATCGAGGATAACGAAGGATTCAACAATATGTGTTTTTCATACCCATGTGGCCAACCAAATGTCTCACGAGGCTAAGATAAAATTGTGTGAGCAAATTAAAAACCTCGGTGAAGAAAGGGACGTGTTCCACCTCTATAATAATATGTGGGATTTAGACCTCCATCTCGATTACTATGTAGACGGAAATGGACACAGAGAAACGCTGGCAGAAACAGATGGCCACGGTCGGTGGTTTCAGTGGAAGTTATGATTCACGATTCAACTAACGGGCACGATTGCTCAATGAACATAAGAAACGGCGGCCTACGTTTAATGACAGAAATGAATTGATTCATAGTGAGCCTTTCATAATAGAAAGTAAGCAAATTGAAAAAGAGAAATTTGAGCAAGCTATACGAAAAGGATTTAAAGAATATCACGATTTTGTAGTGAATAATAAATTACCAATTTCAAGTTATCAATTAGAGCAACTACTAAAGCAAAAAATATGAAGAAAGTTTGTAATCGGCGAAAACATTCAACTAACGGGTACGATAGTTCAATCTGATCAAGGAGCAGACCGCCGCGGCAGCTGCTCCTATTTCATTGAAGTAACGGGCAGATTAACGTAATAGCCAGCCCAATAATATGGTGCAATTTGTAATACTAATGTGAGGTGAATGACTTTGAGAAATATTGTTGAGGATTCTCAGTTTCTCAGTGAAAGAGCTGAGATGATGTACTATTTTCAAGATAAGTTTTACAACCCCGAGGAGACTGAATTTATTGATTCACCGTCGGGGAAGTTCAAACTTGAAATCCATCACTATAATCATGAAGAAGGTATTAACAGATATAATTACACAAAAGGGATTGTTACGGATAGTGACCATAAAAACATCGACATAATATATAGAAACTTCGACCCTTTCCTATTCAGTTGGGTTGATGTAAATGGCACTGAATATCTGTTGTGTGGGCTCGATTATCAGGGTTATTCAATTGTTAATTTATCAAATAAAGAAACCAAACATTATGTTCCCGAAGAGGCTTATGAAGGGCGTGGATTTTGCTGGGCAGAAATAATGTTTTTCCAACAAAAAAAACTAATAGTGGTTGATGGATGCTATTGGGCATGCCCCTATGAACTTGTTTTTTATGGTTTTTCTAATCCGATGAATGTACCATATAAAGAATTATTCCGTGTGGAAGTTGACAGCATCACAAATTGGGATAATTGGAAAGATTCCTGTAGTGTTAGATATCTTGATAAGGAAAACAACGAGAAAGAATTTGTTTTTTAGAGACTACGCTAACGAGAACGATAGCACAGCGGTGGAGCCGATCCATCGCTTGTTTTGCATTGCTGGAAATCCGCTCAGCTAACGGGCAGTATTACTAAACAAATCCGTCCGTCGATAAAGACACCATTCTTGGGAAACCCTACACGAATAAACGCATGCGGGGGTGCTAATGGTGGTTCTGAAAAAAAAGGTCCTAATATTGTTCTTAACAACAATATCGTTGTTAAATCCTTTAATTGCTTTTGCACATATTGGCTTGGATCAACTAAAAAGTGCAACGGATTTTAAGCTGTTTACACCACATTACTCCTTAACGAGTTGGAAGCTTGAAATCAAGGAACCTTATCCTCTTGATGCTGACCAACTAATTACGAAGGTTAGACTCCATTACTTCGATAAATCGGGTAACACGTATATGTTTGGGATTGAACAGCATAAAGCGATAGGGTACAAAATTAATCGATCTGAAACAACAATCGATGTTCGTAGTAAAACAATTACGACCAAAGTTAAAGAAGAGAATTTTAAATTTGATACGAGTGGTGAGATTGTTAAATTGAACGGAATTGAAGCGAGGTTTGATTATGGAACTCAAGGAAGATGTTTGCGGTGGGTGCAAGATGGCACTTACATTGAGTTAGATAGCTTTCGATTGTCTAGAAAACAGATGGTAATATTAGCGAAATCGATGATTGAATAGGTGATTGAACTAACGGATAATGATAGTTGAATAACACACATGATGAGCAGGCGCTATGGTGGCCTGCTCATTTTATTAAGCTAACGGGCAGGATAACGCAGCCATTACTTGAATACCATATAAAGTTGGGAGGAAGAGATAATGGACAAATCTGTTTCAAGTAGAAAAGATATCGTTTCATTATTTTTAGGAATTGTTGCAATACACATGTTCGTAATTAGTTTAACAACAGAATCATTTGTTCTTATTGTTGTATCCATGATTGATTCATTGATAGCGTTTTTTCTCGGAATAGGTACCGATAGTGATTATGGACACGGAGGACTAATTATAGGATTATTAGTCTTTATTGCTTCATTGATAAAACTATTCGTAAGTTAACTGGCTTAGCAAATGATGAACTTCAGCAAAGAACTTCTCTACGCTAACGGGAAACGATAGTTCCATCCCTGAAGGGCTGCCACATGGCCAATGTCATTTAGTTTAGCTCAAAGACAAGAACAGGAATAAAAATGAAATCCGAAACGGCATGGGAAAAGTCCTGTGCCGTTTGTTTTTTTGGGGAAAGCAAAGAAAAAGCGCATAGCA
>NZ_JAVIFU010000058.1 GCF_031157315.1 Paenibacillus sp. LHD-38 | reverse complement strand
ATTTTCCCCACCACAAGTACCTTCTTCATTTCTTCTCTGCTCAATGTAATTGTCTCCTGTCCCATAGTGACATTATCTCAGAACAGTTATGGGATGACATTATCACAGAAGAACAACATTTTTATAAGATAATGTTGACAATTCCATCATACTCATGATAAGATGTCTACTGTTGAAACAAGTTATGCGGTCGTGGCGGAATTGGCAGACGCGCTAGATTCAGGTTCTAGTGGTGTAACAGCCGTGGAGGTTCGAGTCCTCTCGACCGCATCCTTATTAGCATTTATGACTATTCTAGACGATATTTAATCTAGTGGTCAATATTAGAAATCAACTTATAAATTCAAACCACTTTATAGTCATGATATTAAATTCATGATAGGAAGTGGTTTTTTTGATGCTTAAATTCCTCGATCATTTAGAATGCACGTATTTATTCATCAACAAATATACTTGTTTTCTATTGGGCCGAGGCACAAATGGATAAGCAAGCAAAATACGAGGAGTAATTTCAAAACGCAATCCAGCAGCTGGACAGAATAGAAATTTGAAAACATCGTTAACGGAACTTAAAAGTTCAACATTAAAGCAAAGAGCCTCTGTGGCCTAACGGCCAGAGGCTCTTTCCTTTTAACTCCGACCAAACGATCATCGTGGAATGTGGTGCAGCACTCTTACAAAATAGCATATACGGCTCGGACGGAAGCTTTGACCGATAAAGCCCCCGGCTCGATTGGCGTAACCGCGCTGTCAGCGAATGCCGCTGCTTTAAACATCGGGACGGGCCCTCCAGATAGCGGCAGCTGTTGCACTTCGAGCGGCACATTGGCTAAAACGACACCGATTGTATTAGCAATCGTCAGCGCCCTTTGCGCAGCGTCACGCACAGCAAGCGATAAAGCTTGATGCTCGTAAATATCAGGCCTAGCAGTCGTAAGCCTGATGCTGGATACATGGTTGGCGCCGCTGCTAACGGCCGTATCCACAACAGTCCCCGTTTGATCGACTTGATCTACCGTCACCTGAAGCAAGTTGGTTACCTGATAACCTCGGAATATTTGTTTTCCATCCACAAAATCATACATGGTGTCAACGCGATACTCCTGCGTCTGCAGCTTGTCGCGCGGTATGCCCAGTCTCAGCAATGATCCAATGACTGCTGTGATGATATTGGCATTTTCAGCTTGAATTGGACGCAAATCCGCGCCCTCCGTCACAGCCCCGAGTACGACGATCGCTCGATCGGCGGGCGCTGCTGCCGTCCCTTCCCCGATGACCTCAATGGTAGCGTTCCTTGACGAGTGACTATTCCCAACTTGTTTCATAGAGTATCCGTTCATGGCACGACTCCTTATTAGTTTTATTAGCCCCTAGGCACATACCGAGCGCATCACCTGTAGGCACGAATAAAGTAATACATTCTTACAAGAAGAGGTGAGATATTGACTACGATCACGATTGGAGCTGTCGGGGATTTACTCATGAAAAATAAGATTATCGACTCCGCAAGAATATCCAAAAAGAATCAATATTCTTTCGGTTCGATATTTGCAGGAGTTGCACCCCATCTAAAAAATAACGATTTATTGATCGGTAATTTGGAGACGACTTTCTCCGGGACGCCTTGGTTCGGCGGCAATCCGAGTCGACTCGGCCGATACGAACGACGCAGCAAGCGCACCGGCTATCCGATGTTCAATTGCCCAGACGAGCTTGCTTCGACACTTAAGCATACCGGCTTCGATGTCATGACGACAGCCAATAATCATTGTGCCGACGGGGGCGAATACGGCATCAAGCGCACGTTGAACGTCCTTGACCGGCACGGCCTTAAGCATACAGGCACCGCACGCTCGCAAAAAGAGGCTAAACGCTTATTAATTATGCGCGTCAAAGGCATCGATATCGGTATTCTATCCTATACGTACGGAACGAATAGAATGCCTGTTGCCAAATCCTATCTGGTTAACCGGATTCAGTCCAAAAAAATAGCAGCCGATATTAACCGCATCAAAAAGAAATGCGATTTTGTCATCGTCTGTCTCCATTTTGGACGGGAGTTCAGACTCACACAGAACAAAACGCAAATGCGATTGGTTGACCTTTGCTTCAAACACGGGGCTAACGCCATTCTAGGCGCTCACCCTCATGTCTTGCAGCCCGTCGTTAAAAGAAAGGTGAAGGACAAGTATGGCGTAACCAAAACGAGAGTTGCGGCTTATTCGCTAGGCAATTTCCTATCTCCAAAGATTTTCAATAATAAGCATACCACTCGCGCCATGATACTGAAGCTGACGATAACGAAAAACAGCAAAGGAGCAACCGACATCACGCGTGTCGGCCGCATCCGTACAATTACCAAGCATTCAAAACCCGGAGGAAAACCAACCTACAGGCTCGTTCCCGTCTCTAGCTACCGCTAGCGATCAGCCGTTTGCCAAGCTGCGTAATTTAGCCTAGCAGATTAACGACGCCGACGACTAACATCATATCGAAGCAAAGAGCCTTTGCCGCCAAAGGGACAAAGGCTCTTTGCTATTTGCTGCGAAAAAAAATGATCAACACGGCTCTATGTAACATCCTCAAAAGGATTCGTACGCTCCTCCGATACCGGTCCGTAGCTGTATGAGCGGCTGAGCTTTACTACGCGGCGGCTAGGACGACGAATAACAACAGAGGAATCATCCCAAGCAACGACGATGCCGTGAACATCGTTTGCTTCCATAGCGTCTCTTACTACCCTTATGGTTTCGCCGCTTACACGAAATTTGTCCAATTGCTCTTCGCTTACCATTTTCGTTTCCTCCTGTTTCTAAGTTAAAGCTCCGATTGTATGGAAAAACCTCAATGGATGCTCGCGCATAACATTGAGGCTGGTTTGACAATATAAATAAGAATTAATGAACCTAGCAAACGTTCAGCTAACCTGCATGCTCTTTTGCATCATTGGTTTCATACCATTCATCCAAAACTCGCGATGACATCACGCGTTTGCCGATATATTCGCTCTGACGGTCAGTGAACTGATCCCGCCACTCAATGGACAATTCGTCGCACAGCTTTACAATCGTCAACAGCTCCGACCATGCCACATAACGTTTGTACCAAAAAAACTGTGGATGCTCAATCATATAAGGATACAAATCATCAAATTCCGTATGTTTACAATCTAGTGCACGCTCAAAGTGGACCTTGGCAGCGCTTAGCTTCGTATACATAAACTCTGCAGACATTTCCCCCATAACATGTGCCTCCCCTCGATCACTACTGTATCATTATAAGCGATATTGCCGGATGGGAAAAGAGCCTTTGTGCTGGAACATTCTACTCAAACTTTATTTCACCGTTATCTAGTGATGAAATTCGAACGAGCGGTTCCACACGAATCCCTTGCTCCCGCAATGTTCTTCCACCAGCTTGGAATGACTTCTCGACGACGACGCCAAGCCCAATTAAAGTTGCGCCCGAACGCTCTATGATCTTGATTAGTCCGCGTGCGGCATCGCCATTCGCGATAATGTCGTCAATAAATAGTACCCTGTCCTCAGCCGTTAGAAACTGTTTGGAAACCATAATATCCGTTACCATTCCTTTTGTAAAGGAAGGCACGCGTTCAACATAGGCATCCGGATCAGCGATCAGCGTCTTCTTTCGACGCGCAAATACAAGCGGTACACCCAGCGTATAAGCAGTTGCATATGCAGCTGGAATTCCGGAAGATTCCACTGTGATCACCTTTGTAATATGCTCCTCTGCGAAGCGTCTAGCGAATTCTTGTCCCATTTCCATTGTCAATTTAGGGTCGACCTGGTGGTTGATCAAAGCATCCATCCGCAGCATGTTACTCGACAGTACGGACGATTCTGCTAAAATGCGTTTTTTTAAATTCTCCATCTTTCATTACCTCCACCAAAATCCTTTTTGTTAACGTACCATAGGTCAGGCAAAAAGTGCAACCCTATGGAAGGGTTCAATCAGAAACCAAAAATAAACGGAGTATTTCTAAGGTAGAATTTCAAATCATCGGAGAAAAGAGCAACTTTTTCCACATGGCAGCGTCTAATAGTTTAGTATCTTTTCATGTCTACAGCCTATTCGCTGCATTTGTAATTTATAATTAAATGCATCAAATCCGATGTAATATATAGTAAGAAAGGAGTGCAAAATATGATCCCTTATCGCACAGAGCAGACAAAAATCGTCATGCTTGCGGCTGCCTCCGCGCTTGTCATTTTGCTCGCCGGCTGCCAAAGTGCAGCTCCCGAAGAACCATCTTATACGGTTATTACAACCACTCCTCAAACCGACCCTGACACCCCTCAGAAAACATATTCTGAGCAGGCAGACAACGGGCTTCAGACGAATGAGCCGCATTTAAACCGCGTAGATACGACTAGCGGCACAAGCGCTGAAACCTCGACGCTTCGCGATGAGAAAGATTCGAAGGCTCCAGTAAAAACGCAAAGCGAAGATGCGGAATGGGCGGCCGACAATCCCTTGCTTAACGGCATTGCGATCGGAAACCATGATTCCGTAGTGTCCAAGCTTCACGGCAAGCCAATAGACAGCTACAAGCTGGAGGAAGATACCGAACCGATTACTGTGCTTGAGTACGATGGTTTTGCAGTTGGCATCAACGCCAATAAGAACGTGCAGTATATCGAAGTCTACGGCAAAGCTATTTCAGCAGGACTAAGCGGTCTCCGAATCGGCGACAATCCCGAAGAAGCACTGCATGCGCTTGGCAAGCCTGAGAAGCAAACCGCTTATTTGCTCACTTACAAAGCTAAAGATTCCTTGCTCAAGCTTGATCTAGATCCTGTCCACAATCAAATCGTATCCATTAAGCTGCTCGCGCTAAGCTAGCTGATAGGGTTATGACCAATCCATCAGCCATAAACCAAACAATGCGAGGAGTAAAATCGGGAAGGTTAGCAGCAGGCCGTATTTGGTATATTCACGCCAGTTGACCGTAATGCCTCCCTGCCGTACGAGCTGCATCCATAACAAAGTTGCCAGCGAGCTCCGACCGAAGTCCCCAGCAAACTTGCAAACGGCAAGTAGTCAGGTCCGTTTACCTGCTCGATTGCCAGTGAAGAAATAAGAACGGCAGGCAAATTGTTAATTGCGGCTGCAAGCAAGGAAAACAATAACCCGGATCCAAAAATGCCGATCAGTTCATTTTTCTCCGCAGCAGGCGCTATGACCTCCGGAAACCACGCTGTCGCTCGCTCCATGCACATGCAAGCTGTATACGATTAAATTCATTGATAAAGCAAATACAATAATGAGCCATGGCGCTCGCAAAACCGTTTCCTTCAACGGCGCACGCCCGGCCGCTGCCGAAGCCGCCCACTGAATCGCTGCGCAGCCAACCGCTACCGCCGCAACAGGAACTCCTACCCTCTCCGAGCCTAAATACCCAATCATCATTAATAAAATGTTGAACCAAGATAAATAAAATAATCGTTTATCAGAAATAGCCGATGCTGGAACCGGGAAGAGGTTCGGCGCTGGCGCTCTTGCCTCTTCCCTCTTGATCGGCTGCCAGAAGAAAGCTACCGTCACGGCAATGGTGGCACCGATTGCGATTAACCCTGGCAAGAGCATCCGCGAAGCGTATTCACCAAACGAGATATCGAAAAAATCCGCTGTTAATATATTAGTCATATTACTCATCATTAACGGGGCACTCGCATTATCTGCCATAAAGCCTATTCCCAGCATAAATAAAAGTCTTCCGCTTCGGGAAAGTTTCAGCAGCGCTGTTACTTCAAGTACGATGGGAACCATGATTAGGATAGTCCCGTCATTATTAAAAAAAACGGTAATAAGCGCAGCCATCAGGGACAAACCTATGAACAACAACAGCTGCCGATGGTGGAAACGATGAATGATGTGCAGGGCAGCCCAGCGAAAAAAAACATTATAGTCAAGCAACGATATAAATAACATAATTCCGATTAGCGAAAACGTCGCATTCCAGACAAAACCCCATATGTACGCCGCATCTTCCGGTTTTAAAAGCTGGGCAGCAAATAGAATAACCGCTCCTGCCAATGCGATGAAAGCTTCATTTATCCCCTTGGGCTTTATTAAAATAAACGTTAATGCGGCAGCAAAATCAATAATGGCAATAAACATGGTTCTAATCGAACTCCAGACTTCAAGGCTCAAGCAGCGTAAAATTCCGAAAAATGTCATGCCTGTCCCCGCTTGGACATACCTTCTTAATAAGAGGTTAGCGAACGGAGGACGGTAGACGATGTGGAAACGTATTGGAAAGGTGCTGCAAATTGCTTCGACCTACATGGGTACAATCGTAGGAGCAGGCTTTGCCACTGGTCAAGAAATATTACAATTTTTCACCCGTTTCGGGTATTGGGGTACAATTACGATTGCTTTATCTACGGTTTTATTCATTTGGCTGGGAACAAAAATGATGCTTATTGCCAGCCAAATTAGGGCAAAATCTTATGAAGACTTAAATAAGGCGTTGTTTGGCGACAAATATGGACGGCTCATCAGCCATTTCATGCTCGTCGTGCTTCTAGGCGTTACGGCCGTTATGCTCGCCGGCGCCGGCACGATTTTTTATGAGCATTGGAACATTTCGTATCAATCCGGATTGCTGATTACGATTGCCGCATGTTACTTTTTACTTCGGAAAGGGATGAATGCGATCCTTACCGTGAATGCGATTGTCGTGCCAATTATGCTGCTCTTTACGGTGCTCATCATGATCGACACGTTCCGAACGCCGGGTGCAGATAAATTCATTACCTTGGTTAGCGATCATTCCATTTGGGCCGCCTGGGCCTCGCCGTTTCTGTATACGGCCTTTAATCTCTCCATGTCTCAAGCTGTGCTGGTTCCGCTTGGCGCGGAAATAAACGACCGAAAAGTCATCATCGCCGGATCATGGGTCGGGGGCATCGGGATCGGTTTCATGCTGCTGGCTGGACATATTGCATTATCCGTACATATGCCGGGTATTCAGCAATTTGCGATCCCAATGGGCGGCATTGCCAGGCAGCTTGGACCCAGTGTGCAGTTTATTTATGTTTTCATTATTTTTGCAGAAATTTTCACGACGCTCATCGCAGATATATACGGGCTGACCCTCCAGCTCCACGAGCGTTTGAAATGGGCGCGCAGCTTGATTGTCCTGCTAATTCTCGCCATTTGTTACGTAGCCAGCCAAATCGGCTTCGGCACGCTGCTCTCAACGCTGTATCCGTTGTTTGGTCTTATCAGCTTTGGCTGGCTTATTTTGATTATCCGGAAACGAGTGTCCGCTAATTAACCAAATCAGATTTGCGCCAGTAAAGCTCCGTCACAATTTTCCAGCATCGCGTCCCGGACATGCTCATGACAGGTCATCACAATAATTTGCCGGTCACAGCTCAGCTCAGCAAGCAAGCTTGTGACCGCTTGGAGCCGTCCCCGGTCGAAATTAACAAATACATCATCCAGCATAAGAGGAAGCTTAGCCCCTCTCGAGGCTTCCTCCGCGAGCGCCATCCGCATCGCCAAATATACCTGCTCCGCCGTTCCCCTGCTCAACATTCCGCTGTCTACAATGCGCCTCTCCGAGGATTCAAGCCTGATACCCGGCTCACCGGGCGTTGTCAGCACTCGAATGTATTTGCCATCCGTCAGCTTCGCGATAAATTGGGAAGCTTTGCGGAGTACGACAGGCTGGCGCTCTTCCTCGTAAATCCGTTTCGTCCGATTGATCAACGCAGCGCTTATCGAAAGAATGGCATAACGCTCCGCATCCTTCTCCAGGCCCGCAACCGTCATCTCTCTACCTACGAGCAGTCTCTGGTGCTCGTCTTCCTTAAGCAGCAAATCCAGCGATTGCCGCAGCCTCCCCCTCTGCTCCAACAGCTCACGCTTCTTCTGTTCCAGAGCATTTAACTCTGTTTGCGAATTGGATAAGAGAGACTGAAGCTCTTCTTCATTACATGTCCCGAACATCGTCTCGAGCTCATTCACTTTCTGCGCAGACATGCCAGCAGTGAGCTCCAGCGTCAGCTTCGTCAGCTCAAGCTCAAGTTCCTGCAAACAGCGGCGGTGCTCAAGAGCAAGCTCATATTGCATTTCATTGGCGAGTCCAGCTTCTTCCAACTGCGATTCGATTTGCTTTGCCAGCTCTTGTAATTGCGTCTCTGCAGCTTGTTTGGCCAAGAGCAGCTCATCGCGGCGAGTGAGAATGCCGCGTGCCTCCTGCTTGGCGGCTGCATGGCGCCGTATTTCGGCATGAAGCAGCCGCAACGCGACAGCAGGGTCAACAGCCAGCTGGGCTTCCGCTTCCTCGAAATACGAACATAAAGCTGCTGCTTGCTGTGCGAAAGCAGTCAGCTGCTTGTTTGAGGCGGCTTGCTTCGCCGATAAACGGTCATAGTGCTGCAGACGCTGCAAGGCTTGCTCGGCAAGCTCGAACGCTTCTAGCGCAGCTGTCGGCGACATACCCGCCGGCAGCGAGCGTGCTTCAAGCCAGCCGGCCCACTGCCGGGCGACGGCTTGTCTTGCTTGCGCAGCGGCGGCGGCAGCCTCGCTGCGGCTTGCAGCGTGCGCGCGCAGGCGCTCCAAGCGGCGGGCGAGCTCGATGCGGCTCCCTTCGAGGCGCTCGCTGTTTTGCAGCGCCTCGAGACGGTCTTCAACCGCGGCGCGCAGCTGCATGCGCGCCTGCTCGGCTGCCAGCAGATGCTCAGGCGAGCTGTAATGTTTAGCTGCAAACAAAGCAGCAGCAGCCTCTTGCGGCTTTTTCACGAGTGCCTCCAGCGTTTGATGCACTCGTTTTTCGCGGTTACTGATAGCCAGTTGATCCGCTTCGATAGACGTCGGTGAGACTCCGCCCGACCTTGCTCTCCCCCTGCCGCGCAGTGGAATGCCCTTCTCCTTGGCAGCATATCGAGCTGCGCTGCGGCTTCGCAGAAGCGCAGCGATGACAAGCACTAGCGCGGCTGCAGCCAGCGCCAGCGCAGCTACCCCCGCTTCGCCGCCAGCACCGGCCAGCGCGGCAGCCCCAAGCGCCAGCACGGCTCCGCCCGCTCCTGCCGCCGCAGCCCACAGCAGGCCGGCTCCGCCAAGGCCTGCTGCCGGGCCGCTGCCACCCGCCTCGCTATCGCTCGCGTCTGCAGCAGCTCCGGCAGAGCGCACCCGCTCGAGCTCCCACTCGCGGAGTGCGCTGTCCAAGGCGTTCCACGCCCCCTTCAGCGCATCACGCGCATGCGGCAGCACCTCAAATCCGGTGCCGCTCCTATCCTGCTCGCGCCGCTGCGCTTCAGCAAGAGCGGCTGACCTCGCTTCCTCATAGGCCGCAGACGCTTCTTGTTCTTGCTGCTTCAGCGTTTCAAGCTCAGCCGCGAACCTTTCTTCCGTCCGCGTATAGTCAAGCTCCTGCTGCTTAGCAGTCCTAACGTAATCGCGGTCGGCTATCGTAACATGAAGCTCCCTGAGCTGCCGCTCCGTCCATTCAGGCGCAATGCTGCTGACGAGTCTCGCAATCATCTCGTCATGCTCGCGAAGCTCTGTCTCGAGCGTGAAGCCGTCCTGTTTCAGCTGACGCATGCTCTCCGATGCTTGAAGGAGAGCCTCGGTCTCCTCGCCTATGCGGATTAGCCGCTCGTCATAGCTGATCGAATCCAGCTGGAGCTCAAGCAGAATCGCTTTCTGTCTGAGCTTCTCGCATTCCTCCCGCTCCGCCGCCCTTTGTCTAAGCAGCTCCTCCCAGCTCTTCTCCGCATGAGCCGGGAGAGAAGCCGCGTAAACGAAGTTTTCCCGTTCGATGATCAACTGCTGCTTGCGAATCCATAGAGGTCTAGACGATACGGCTTTGTTCAGCAGCAGATGAACCGCTTCTTTGGCCGGCAGCTCCAGCTCCAGAAGGCGAAGTGATTCATCCAGACTTTCCGTTTGCTGCGTCAACGCATTGTATGAAAGGATCGCATCCTGGCGCTTTCGCAGCTCACCATCAAGCAGCTCGAGCGATTTGAGCTGCTGATTCATTTGTTGATTAGCTCCCCGCGGCTTAAACAGCAGTTCCATTTCCTGCATTAACCGCTTTTCCGCCGCTGCAATCGTTTTCCCGTTATCCCAGCCTGCTTGGTACAAATAACGTCCCAGCTCATCCCCGGACAATGCGCCAACCTCCTGCAGCTCCGTCAGTGAAATCGCGAACAGCTGGCGATACAGCTTCTCGCTGACGCCTCCCAAATAGGCTCGCTCCCATTCTGTCTGAGGGAGTACGGCACCTTCTTGCAGCAGTCCGTCTATGTTTGATGAAGCATTTAAACCGCGCAGCTTTACTTTCCCTGTTCCGTCAGCAGCATAACGTTCTACGATATAAGACTCATCCGCTGCATTGCGGAAAATCAATCGTCCTCCATGCTTGCCTCCGTTTACCGGCTCCTGCCTTTCTTGCGGCTGCCCGCGTTTGGCAAAGCCGAACAGCATTGAACGTATAAAGCCAAACATCGTGCTTTTTCCCGCTTCGTTCGGTCCATACACAATAATGACCGACGCATCAAGCGGGATATGTCTGCCGTAAAGCTGTCCGAATCCGTCAATTTCAGCCTTCAAAAGCTTCATGGTTCATGTCATCTCCCAAAGGTTTTGATAGAAACCGGCACGCAAGATCATTCATCCCCGCCTTGTCCATGGATCATGCCAAGCGTAAGCTCGCGAGCTTGCTCCAGCCACTTTTCCGGCAGCTCGTCCCACCGGCTCCGCAGAAGCCTTCCGAGCTTCGCATGCCCGGCAATCGGTCCGACCGCGGTTTTCGCGAAATCCCGCCATTGCCGCTCGTCTTGTGCAAGTTCCGTACTGACCCGGTAAAGCTCCCCTGCAAAGCTGTCCTCTTCCGCCAGCTCCAGCCAGCTCAGCTCAGCCCCGGTATTCGCTTCCAGCCCAAACACATAGATCCAAACATTGTCCTCTGTAATACTTCTTCCTTCCTGCAGCTGCTCAAGCAGCGTCCGAACGACCGCAGGGTCTGAGAGCTTCTGATGCAGCGGCCCGCGGCCATTCAAGATAAAGCGCAGCATGACCATCCGTCCGTCCGAATCCGCCATAACGCGGTCCAGCTCAGCATCCAGCTGCTGCAGCAGCTCTTGCTCGGAGCTGATCCCGGATATCGAGAATCCATTCTCGTACCAGCGGACCTTATCCAGCGGCAAAAAAGTCAGTTCGATCGCTTTCGCAGCCGTGACTTCAACCAAGTAACAGCCCTTTGCTCCTGTTTCACGCGGATTTCTTCCCTGCGCGTTGCCGGCATATACCACATGCGGATACTCATGCAGCACTCTGCGATGATGGATGTGGCCAAGTGCCCAATAATCAAAGCCTTTGCCGCCGATTAGCTCGTCCAGCGCACACGGTGCGTATGGATCATGCGTGCCGTCGCCGTCAACATTGCCATGAAGCAGCGCGATATGAAACGGTGCTTCAGCTTCGATCTGATACGCTGCAGCCATATTCTCGGAAACGATACGGGTTCCGTAGGACCTTCCGTAAACAAAGGCAGCCAGCTCACCGCTTTTGCGGTAAGCCGGCCGATATTCCATCTGGTCCGCTCCAAAAACATAAACGTTTGACGGAAGCGCTAATTTTGCCCGCGCCCCGTTCAGTGGGTCATGATTGCCATGGATCACGTAAACCGCTATGCCGTGCTCCGCCAGCTTCTCCCACTCCCGTACGAGCATAAGCTGCGCCCTAAGCGAGCGATCCGCCTCATCGAACAAATCGCCGGCTAATACGATAAAATCTACTTGCTCGCTAATCGCGGCTTGCGTCAGCTGTCTCAGCGCATCGAAGGTAGATTCGGTTAAAGCCTCCCGAACGCGGCGAGGTGCTTTTGCAAGCCCGCGAAAAGGACTATCCAGATGCAAATCTGCGGCATGTATGAATCGAAACGTTACTGACATCCCCTAACCACCTATTCCGATAGAATGAGCCTTATTCCGGCTTCATGCTGATATAAACTTTTTTCAGCTGCGCGATAACTCGTTGAAGGGAATACACCTTTTTCGCTTTATCCGAGCCGGCTCTCGCCAAATGGTAGCGATAAGAAGGATCAGTAACGACCTTCTCCAGCGCTTCAGCCAGCGCTTCCGGATCCTCCGGCGGTACAAGCAATCCGTTGACGCCGTCCTCAATTTGCTCGGCTATACCGCCGACATTGGTGCCTACCAGGGCAAGCCAGCAAAGAGCTGCTTCCGCGAACACGGAGCCAAATGCCTCCGCACGCGACGGCAGGACGAACACGTCAAAAAACGGCATAAATTCTTCGGGATGCAGCATATAGCCGTAAAAGATAATGTCATCATATAAGTCCAGCTCCACCGCTAACGCTTCAAGCTCCTCGCGAATGGGTCCGTCCCCAATGATATGGAGAACAAAGGGATGTCCTTTCTGCTTCAAAGCCGCGCATGCATGCAGCAGTACATCGAGCCCCTTCGCAGGAACGAGCCTGCACACCGTAATCAGCTGCGTTACCGCGTTCTCATGGGAGATCGGCTTAAATCTCTTCTCGTCAAAGCCGTTCGGGATAACCTTAATTTGTTCGGGCTTCTTGATATGAGGAGCAATGTAAGTACGAAACGATTCGGATACCGTAAGCAAATGATCCGCTTTTGCCTCCAGTTCGCCGTAAAGGCTCATCAGAAACTGATGCTCCGGCCCGCCTTCTTTGATTTTCCCGTTCAAAATGAGCTCTCGCTCATAACTGGAATGAATGGTTACAACCAGCGGTGTGTCCGGGAACAGCTGCTTCATGACGAGGGCTGCGATCGGATGATGGGCATGTATGATATCGTACGGCTTTTTAATGCGCATTTTCGTCCACCATACGTAATCTTTATAGGTTTGTATATATTTATCTACCATTGCATTTCCGCTGTAAACGGTATGATCGAAGGTCTCGAATTTGACCGCCTCTTGACCTTTGCTTCTCACCCGCTTAGGAAGTGAAAACAACTCCATTTGCCAGCCAAGCTTAATAAATCTATCTTGAATATACGGGATCATGGAAGAAACTCCGCCCGGCTGCTCCGGCGGGAAAAATAAGGCTTGTAAAATATTCATGTGTCCCATCCTTTCGAGGTGTAACTTGTTACAGGTATGCCAACTATTCGTTCACCGTAAAACATGATATATTAGAACATATGTTTCTGTAAAGCTATTGCAATCAATCCAAAATAATGGTGGTTAACTCATGTCAATTACACAATGGCTTTCAGGTCCAAACGGACTCCTGCTCTCTTCTTCGGCTGTTATCGTTATCCTTATCTTAATGCTCTTCATGTCGGTTAGGCTATATGTAAGCTACCGCAACAAACGAATTTATCGTTTGCTGATTACAGCCATCCCTTTGATCATCGTTAAGCAATGCCTGCTTGTCGTTCTCGCTTATCCTGGCTGGTCGTTGTCACCCTATCTTTATTTAAGCTTTACAGTGCTGCAAATCATTTCTTTTATTATTATAAACTTTGTTTTCATGAAATTATATACTCATAGGTCTGCTCAGCTTAAAGTCATTCCCTTTATCATTATGAGTATGATGGCGCTCGTTGTTGCAGGCATACAATTTGCGATTACTCCCATTACCGCAGAGACGGTTGTCCATGCGCAGACGTTTACCTTTCCTGCGCTCGACTTTTATGGGTTAATTGTCATCTTCATAATTATGCTCGATACGAGAAGCGCAAATATGAGCTCCAAATATTACGCCAGCTTAATTGTCTTCTTCGCAAGCGAGCTTGCGAGACTGGCGGATGCTTATGTTTTTCACAGATCTTTAATATGGCTGGTGTCGGTTAGCCAGCTGCTTCCGATTATTTATTATACGCTGTTGTTTATTCTGCTCTTTGAATGGGTGATCGAGCGGCTCATGCATACCTATCAATCCTCGATCATGGACGGCTTGACCGGGTTGTATAATCGGCGCCATTTTTATTCCAAGGCGGAGCTGCTGCTTCAAGGCAGCAAATCTATGGCGATTATTTTTTGCGATATTGATAATTTCAAGAAGCTGAACGATACGCATGGCCATCATAGGGCTGACGACGTGCTGAAACAGGTTGCTGAAATTATCAAAGAGGAGTCCAGCGGAATTGGTTCTGCGGGGCGTTATGGCGGAGAAGAGCTGCTCAGCTGCATGAGCTCCGAGCGGGTAAAGCCAGAGATCGTAGCCGAATCCATTCGGCGCAGAGTCGAACAGGAGACCATGGTTACGCTTAGTATAGGGTTTAGTACTTCTAAGGAGAGCAAATCCATTCAAGAAATGATTAAGCAAGCTGACGAAGCCATGTATCACTCAAAATCAACAGGAAAAAACAAAGTCACTCCGTTTAAATCCGCTGCCGCGTATAGAAAGACGCTTGCTTAACTCCATTCGTTCTGTCCATCACGACATTATATTGCATGTACTCGGATGGACAGAATTTATGTTTCTGACACGAATAGAAGTCAGCTTAGCTCTCTTGTATTGGCATGATCTTTTTGAGGAAATTGTCCATGAGCAAAGGAAGAGAAATCAAAATCGGGGGGTCATCCGCGCGTGGCGAATGAAGGGTAACCTTCTGGTACGGGACGGAGAAATGCGGTGTAACGACAATAGGCTCCTTCGATCTTGTGCGCAGAGTAGCATGCGGAAGCAGCATGTCTTTGGCCTGCATGCCCCAAGAGATTGATGTCGCCATCAAATAATAAGTGCCAGGCTTAACATCGGTTAAACAAAATTCCCCCAATGACGAAAGAAGCGTTCCGTAAAGAGGCAGCCCCTCAGGAATGGGTTTGGTGAATAAACCGATTAGAACGATACCCTCGAAAGCCGCTTCCGCATGAATCCTTCCCACTATCCGGTCATGCTGCTTATCCGGCAAATGAAGTGACTGCCATCCCTTTAGCTTCTTTAATAAAAGCAGCTGTTGATCTGCTTGCAAAGCAGAGTTCCGAAATTCGGCAGGCGTCACGCCTACTTTTTCGGTAAATCTAGAGGTGAAGGTACCTAGACTCTGTTGTCCGATCTCCAAGCTGATATCTCGGATGCTTAGGTTTGTTTGCAGCAATAAATCCTTTGCCTTCTGCAACCGATGCGAAGATGCGTAGTATAACGGAGATAGACCTGTTCTTTCTTTAAAAATACGCGTGAAATGAAAGTTGCTGTAGCCCGCATATCTCGCTAACTTTGATAACGGAAGCGGTTCATAAATATTTTCATGGATATATGCAATAACTTCGTCTATCTCTGAGTATCGATCGGTTACCATTGCTGCATCTTCCTCTCACATTTGGATCAGCGCCTTCACGAAAAACAGAACTAGTGTTCGCATTTATAGTAACATAATTCTCAGGATTATGCTACTGCCTATTTGTTAAATAATAGAAAAAACGGCAGCCCCGATGACCCGGGGCTGCCGTGTTTCTTTTGTTCAAGCACCCTTAAGCTTCGCCGCCTGGATATAGCGTAGAGCTGTAGAGACGTTTTGGCTGAGGGATCTGCTTCCCGCTTGCAGGGTACGCTTTTAGATCAATAAAACGGCTTGAATAAATTGCGGCGTTAAAATCGTCATAAATGATAACCTGCTCCGTTCCTGTCCCAAGCATGTCCGCATGGACGGCATACCCGTTCGATGGGAATCGTACCGCTTCATTCATGTGTCCATCATACAATGCCGGATAAACGCCGCCGCCTCTGCGGTAGGCGAGAATATAATCCGGAGCGCCAGGCTCCCAGCCACGCAGGGTTTCGATAATCGTAAGCCAGCCAGCCGTCTTGCGGTCTTCCTTCCACAGCTCTTGTCCTTCCGAATCGAGGAGAAACAAAGCGTCCTTCCCCCGCAGACCCAGCCCGTCGTCCTCACGGACAAGTCGATCCAGACCGGCGATTTGCATGCCCGGCAGTTCAGGGCAGAAACGTCCTAACGCAATATGCTGGGATTCGACTGAACCCGCATGACGCCACAGCTCCTTGCCCTCCCGGTCATACATGACCGTAACGCTTCCGCCGATAACGAGCTCTGGCATACCGTCGTCATTCACGTCACCGACCCAAATGCAATCAGCATGATCGTCCAGCTCCTTGCAGCTCCACAATAATCTACCTTGAGAGTCAAGCAAATCATAACCTGCCATCACCTCATCCTTGCCGTCCCCGTTCACATCATGAACCCATGGAAAATGGCCGGGATTTCCTTCATAGGTCCACAGCGGCTGAAAATTCCGATTCATTGCCCACAGCTTATGGTATCGATCCTTCAGGATGATATCTGTCGCCCGATCGCCGCCGGACAAATTCGCAATGATAATACAATCATGAGCATGGGGATCCGGAAGGGAATAACTCTCCTTCTTCTTTCCTGTGGAGCCGTCCAAGATATAGAACATCTCATCCATGACGCATAGAATCTCCAGCCTGCCGTCACCGTCTATATCATAGATTTGTGCGGGATAGTCTGATCCTTGGCTGCCGGCTTCCGTACTCGGTTCGCCTGTTTGCCATAATAATTGCCCATCAAGACCGTATGCGGTCAGACACTGCACCTGATGGGGAATATATCGTACATCCTGCCGATTATCCGGCTGTACAAGCAGCAGCTCCATTCGTCCGTCCCCGTTTAAATCGCCAAGCAGCATCTTGCACCGCGGCCCTGCTGCGCTAATATCGATCTGGCCCAGCTTGACCGCATCTACCGTTTCTCGTTTCATCGTTCTCCTCCTAATAATGAAGGTGGTTTATTGGTCAAGTGCATATACCCTCAGGTTAGCGTACTCGGCTATAAATGGCGACATTTGGCGAAAGCCGATTTTCCCCGCTCCGAGCGGAGGACCATACGCTGCACCATCCTCCCAAGACAATACGGTCAGCTCATTGATCGAGAAATCAATGCGCGAACCGCGCATCTGAAGACGCATCCGATAAAAACCGCCGCAGTCCGCGACCGAGGGCAGCGGGTCAGCCCCTTGCGCGACCAAATGAAAGCCATAGCTTTTGCGCAAATTACAGGTTTGGAAGGAGCGTTCATCGGGCCATCGCCTGCGATAATAGGAGAGATGATAAGCATCCAGCTCACCGTGATGATACTGCTCGTACTCGCCGGTACGCGTCGAAAATGTCGGGTCAAACAAATCAAGCCCTTTTGCACCCCTTGCCGCGAAAAAAAGAATAGCCAGACCTGGCTCCCGAATCGGCCTAAACTCCCATTCCACAGCCATATCGCTTGGAAAACTTTCCGGACACCACAATACGAAGTTAGCTTGCTGACCATCATCAGGCTCCATCACGCTTTCCATACGAAGCTGTCCCTTCGGAAATGTCATGGCCGCCTCGCCTTCCAGCCGAAAGCCCGTTAGATCCTCCGCTGTCTTCAGCGGATTGCTATATAGCAGCTTCCATTCAGGCGCAGCCATCATTTAACCTCGGCTGTTGCTTTTGTTTCTGTCACTGCCGCTGGCAGCCACTCGTCGATTAATGCCAGACTGATGATTGTATTTAATGACCACTGCGCCGCTTCATTCGTATTCATCCAATCTATTTCGTTCAATTCTCCAACATAAGTAACCGTTTCCGATGCCTGCTGAAGATTGACCTGAGCGAACGGGTTCTCAAGCAATATGCCCCAAACCTGTTTGGCAACCGCTGCATCCTGTTTATAATAAGCGCCGAACGCTGCGATCGCAGCGCTGAGAACGGGATGCCCGAAGTTACTGTGGCTGATCTCGCCGCCGGTAATCCGCTCCTTCTCTTCTTGCGGCAGGTTATAAAAAACGCCGAAATCCGCCATCATCGCTTCCCACTCCGGATCCTTCAGCATGGCGGCCAGCTCGAACCAGACCTGAGGCGCACCCATGCATATGGCCAAATGCCGACCCCAATTATCGTCGCCAAGCGAAGACAATATACCGGTCTCGGGATCATAGCCGTAGGTAGGACCGGAAATAAGTCCGTATTTTGCCTGCTTAACGCAATCAATGCCTACTCGAATTTTGTCGCGGTACGATTCATCCTCGAAGCGCTCCCATCTCGTCATCCAATTCGAGCTGAAGGCCGCCCAGTCCGGTCCGATCCGGATGTGGGTCTTATGTTCGTCCTTCGGAAAATACGCACGCATCGGATCGAGGCTCACGGTCGAGAAATCTGCGTCCCTCACCTCATCCATAAGATCTCCGATGCGATCATCCGCGGTCAAATAATAATAATAGCGGTGCAGCCCCGCCATGGCGATCCGAGCCTCCTTGCAGCCGCAGCCCCAATGAACGACGTTATGTCTCGATCCAAGCCCCGCATATTCGCCAAAATGATAGACATCCACTTCACTCGTATGCCTGGTCATCGCTTCCGCAAGCCGGAAAATATCCTCCCTGCCGGAACGGAGAAACATGATCCACAGCCACATGTTTGGCGCGAGCTCGGTATTTTGCCAAGCGCAGCCGCCCAAATCGTAATTCCACACATGTCTAACCGGATCATAGCTGTGCATGAAATCGCCGTAATCCCAGAAACCGTACCATTTCCTCTGATCGACTTCGGCCTGATAGAAAGTGATGATTCCGTCCAGCTGATCCTCCAAATGCACCTTTGACGGCGTGCTGCGGTCAGGCAGGCTCCATAAGCCGAACGCGCGTGTCTCATGCAGGTAATCTGATTCACAGATAAGCATCGCAGGTGCGGCAGTCTGCTCCTGCATGGCTTGCAATTGCTCCAGCTGCGGCGTTTCCGAGGTACACCAAAGCGTCAGCTCGCTCGTATTGGCGATGCCGTACGGCGTTGCTCTCAGTTCCTCTGCCCCTTCATAAGAAGACTCCACATGCGTCTCCGTATCGTAATGCCGAAGGTCCATCACGTCACCGTCCGGCGACCAGAACCAAACGGTTAGCTTTGCCTCCTGACCTGCGGTACCTCCAACCTCCAGTCCGGATGGATGCTTCTCCCAAAAGCTTCGCAAACCGGCTGCTAAGCCCCCGCCTTCGCTGCCGACATAACCGAGGCCGCCCGCCCTTCTCCCCTCTGCCGCCTTGATCCAGCAGCACTCGGCTTTCGTCCGCTTCCATACCCCGTAATGGTCAGCGGAGCGCTGTACGAGTTTGAAATCATCCCATAAGGCCGAATCATCCAGCAAACTTAGAAAATACTGATCATCCTCGGCATCAAAAGCTACTTGCCCGCCTTTTGTTTGTTTCTCGAAAAGCTCCCTGTACTTTCCTTTCGTGCGCCTGGTATGCAAGGTTTTGGGTGATTCGCTAAAAAAACCGCTGTCGCCCGCAAGCCTAACATGGCGGTTATATAAGGGTCCTCTCATCGGAACGGTAAATGCGATTCCTAAAGCTTTTATAAAGTCCGAGTGCGGATTACCGTCATAATGGAAGCTGTGAACGATACGGATCGTTTCAAGTCCTGCGTATACATATAAGCGAAGTGAAATCGGGAGCCATTCCCTCGTTCCGGTATCCGAGCGATGTCTTCCATCCAGCTTAACGACGGCTCTCACCGGACCGCTTTGCTCGACGGTCACTTTATGAAAGCTGCAGGTGAAGCATTCCTCCCGGGTCGTCTTGACGCCGGAAACGGCGCTGCGGCTTTCTCTGATCGACACGAGCTTGCCGCCGCTGCATAACAAAACCCCGTTTCGGCGGATTCGGTCTACTACCTTATCGCCTTGCTTAGGCACGACAACCTCTATAACACCGGTATTCAGCACGATAGATTCATCGGTTTCCCGCACGGTAACGGAACAGCCCGGTTCAGTCTCGTTTCCTTTAACGACCTCTAGGCCGCCCAGGCCGGATGCCATGGAGACTGCGGCATGCGCAGACCATTTGACGCTGCCGTCAGGCCAAAAGGCGGCAGGCCAGCTTTGCATCGCGACCTTTTCATTGGTCTCTTCCTGCCGAAGGACAAGCGTTTCCTCCCGTTTCAAATCCCCTTCCTTCCATGGAATGCCAAAGGTTACGCCTACGGGGGCCGACACCTTATTTTTTAACCAACGCAGCTTAACGGATACGGGTAATGACATCGTAAAAAGCCTCCTTAGAATAGCTGGGTTTGCTTAAAGCGTACCACTATCCTACAGAGGCTATCGTTTGCTAACAATGAGACATTTTTGCTTGCCGTTATCGGCAGGCTTGCATATTTTTTATGGTTTTGCACTTTATTGCAAGCCTTTATTTCGCTTGGCTCAGCTCACGGTATCTGGAAGGCGTCATCCCCTCGAGCTTTTTGAATATCCGGTTAAAGTAACTATGCTGATAGCCGACCTGCTCGGCCACGTCATTTATTTTGAGTCCGGATTCCCGCAGCAGTTCCTTTGCCTTGTCCATGCGAAGACTGGTTAAATAATCAATAAAGTTTTTCCCCGTCACCAGCTTAAACGATTTGCTTAAGAAAAACGGATTGGCGCCGATATGGTCCGCGCAATTGTCGAGCGAAATATCCTTCATGAAATTTTGCTGCAAATAAATCATGGCATGCTCGATTAACCTCTTCACTTGAGCATCCGAACGCCCTCCCAGCTCTTTCATAAACGGCGAGCACACCCGTTCTTGGAACCATGACAAAATAAGCTGCGGCTCGCGTATTTGCGAAAGCTGCTCATACAGATTCACGCATTTGAACAGCCTTGTCGGCTGTATGCCGGAAACCATGATGGCATGCTGGACGCTGCCGAGCAGATGGAGCATGCCCTGCTGCACATCAACAGCCTTCGCTCCTTTGCAGGACAATGCTTCAAGAAACGCGCGCAGCAGCTCATCCGCTTCCGCTTCCTGTCCCGTTCGCAGCGCCTGAATAAATTCCCTCTCCAAAGTAAATGGATACTGCGGCTCGTCACTGCCAGCTCCTTGCGCGTGAAGCTTGCCGATATCGATCAACTGGTTCTCGTTCTCGACGTTTCGTTGGCTCGCCGCATGCTTTACCTCTTCGAAGGATAACGGTATATCAGCTATCGCGTCTGTCGGTTCGCTGACGGCAATCGTAAGGCGCATGTTCAATATATGATTGACCGCATGCGTGAGCTCCGCGCCAAACGCTTGCAGCGCCTCGGCGTAGGAGCTCTCCTTCGGCACAATCAACAGCAGACCCGCTGCAAGATCATGGAAATTTATCGTTTTGCTTTGTTCGAAATGCTGCGAAGCGAACTCCTCGATCATATTAACCGCCGCGAACGTCACAAGGCCTTCGTCACCGTATTTGAACTTTCCTTCCAGGCTGGCCATACCTGTTAACTGCATATAGACGACGATAAAACGATGATGATCCACCTGCCATTTATAACGTTCCATTCTTCCGAGCAAATCCTCTTCCGAATACGCGAACAAGTAGCCCTGCAGCAGCTGATGCAGAAAGCTTTCCTTCACATAGGGGAGCTGCTCCGAAAGCTTCGAATGCAGCTCCGTGCTTTCCCTGCTTAGATGCTGCCATTGCCGCTCGATCAATGAGAACTCGTCCCCCTGCTCCTGCTGCAGCGATTTGCCTGCGGTAAGCAGGTTCAGCAGCCGGTTGACAGGCGAATAAATGGTACGCGAAGCAAACCATGCCAGCAGCGCAGCCAGCAGCAGGGCGCTAAGACTGGCCGTGAAAATAATTTTTGATATAAATACGACTGGCTCCGTGATGCTTGTGATCGGAGAAGCGGAGATGTAAGTCCAGCTGTCTGCAATTCTAGAAAATTTGCCATAGGTTACAGTAAAGGTAGCCCCCTCCCAATCAAGAAAAAAGGAGCCTTCATTTTGTCCAATGGCGGTTATTTCCGCTTTTAACGCAGTAACGAAGGAGGATTCATAGGTATTGGTGCCCGTGGATGCAAACAGCTTTCCATTGTCCTGCAGGAAAAAGGTTTCTCCGCCGTCATATGGGGTCATCGTGCGAAGCATATCCGCAACCTTCTCCTTGTCGAGACGGATTAACAACGCTCCGAAAGGTTTTAAGCTGCCCCCCGGAATATGGTGAACCAGCGTCAGCTCCTTGTTCCCGGGACGCTGCGGTTCAAACGACATTTCGGTCCAATAGGTTACTTTGTCGGATTCCAGCAATCCCTCGTAGAGCTCACGTTCCTGCTTAGTAGTAAGGGGAGCGTATTCCGGCTCGAATAACACAGGCTCCTTGTCTCCGCCTAAATACAGCTCGACCGTCTTATTTATTGTATTCGAGCCCTGCATAACTAACAACGTCTTAGTTATGTCTCTCGCCTTCTCGAAATCTTGAATGAAATTGCGGCTTTCGAGACTGTAATCAAATTTCGAGTCAAATGCCCAATGAGAGAGCGTCAGCTCCAAATTCGTTAATTGCATGTCTATGTTTCGGGCTCTCTGCTCGATTTGCGTATTGTGCATTTGCAGCAGCTCACTCTCCAGCCGCCCGCCTGCGATGCCATACACGAGCGCGCCAGTTATTAAGCCAGGTATGCTGGCTACTAGCAGAATCATAATTAAGCTTTTCCTGTAAAAGCGCCGTTTCGTGCCTTTTTTCGTTGTTTTGCCAGCGATGATCTTTGATTTCAATTCCTTCAGCATATTCTCACCAACCGAATCTGAAATGTATTTCCCATCATTAACCCATTAATGTAAACGCATTCAATTCCATTGTCCAAGAATATCTCGCATTGAGGAAATGAACAAGACCTTTTTTTTCACTTCTTTATAGTTCTTTTGAATTATGCCAATAGACAGGGACCCGCTGAACTCAAAGCGGACTCTGTCTATTATGCTGCTTGGTTTATTTGCTTGCCGCGAAAAGCTCATTCATTTCTTTGATCAAATCGTCGCCGCCGTTTTTCTTCCATAGCTCGATGGCTGCAGCGAAGCCCGCTTCATCGATCTGTCCAACGATAAATTTAATGCGTGCGTCATTTAATATATTATCAAGCTGCGCGCCCTTCTCGGTATAAACCTGGGAGATGAACGGTTCTGCCGGATTCGTGACGATATATTTCTCATTCTCCTTTTGCAGCTCCGTTTGTTTCAATCTTAGCGGCGTTTGCTTCACTTTCTTCGAGCGGTCCTCCGGAATAAAGGTCAGCATTTGATTAAGGCCCTCAACCTCTGATTCCAGGAGCACAGTATCCTTGCTCATCACGACTGAATCCTCTTCGATCGTGTGATGTTTCCCTTCGAGACCATAGCCAAGCATCGTTTGCAGCTCCGGCGCATTAAGCTGATCCATGAATGCCAGAACGCGTTTAAGCTCGTCTTCCGTCTTAACCGACGATTTCGGCACAGCGAGCATGCCCGCAAAGCCAGAGGTTGGCAGCGTGTGAAGCACGCCTTCCGCATCCTTCACGCCGCTAAACACGTCCATGAAATGCTGATCCGGCTGATCCTTTCCTTCTGCCGCGAGCGCTGCATGGATTTTGTCATCGACGCGGGCAGCGCCGTCTATTACGTCAATAATAACGCCTGCCTGATTGTTTACGAGCGGATCCGTCCATTTTGCGGAATCCATAATGGCAAAATCTTGGTTAATAAGCTTCTCGTCATACAGCTTTTTCATAAACTTCAAAGCTTCTAGATATTCCGGCGTCATATGCTCGGGCACAAGCTTACCGTCTGATTCGCCCCATTTGTTCGGCGCTCCGAACCATAATTTGATGTTATCGAAGCCGCTGGACCATTGACCGGTCCACTTCACAAGCACAAGGCCATACGTGTCCGCTTTGCCGTTCTTGTCTGGGTCCTTTTCTTTAAACGCTTTCAACATGTTATAGAAATCATCAATCGTCTCCGGTACGGGAAGTCCTACGTTATCCAGCCAGTCCTTCCTGTAATAAACGCCGTTTCGACCCAGCGCTCGGCCCCGATAAATGCCATAATTTTTCCCCTCGATGGAGGAATTGCTTAAGATTACGGGATTGGCTCCGCTCAGGTTGGGATAATCCTTGAGATAGCCGCCCAGTTCCCAAAAAGCGCCTGATTTGGCCGCATTCACGAAGCTTGGCGATTTCACGTCCGGCACATACATAATCGTCGGCAGCTTGCCTGATGCCAGCGTAATATTGAATTTATCCACATAAGATGCATTCGGCACCCACTCGAAATGAATGTCCGAGTTCGTGCTCTTCTCAAGCTCGGCGGCAACGGGACTATCGTCCTTCGGATAATTCGTTTTGAAAATCGGCAGCATGATGCTGAGCTTAAGCGGGGTTTCTGCTTGGCTGCCTCCGTTTGTCGGCGCCGTGTCCGGGGATGCCGTACCGGATGCCCCGTTATTCGCTCCGTTATTTTGCTGCGAGCAACCGATAAGCGTACCTGCGGCAAGCGTTCCAACCAGCAGCAGCGATGCCCATTTTTTCCCTTTGATCCGAGTTCCTTTCATGCATGTACCTCCCTTAGTTATTTGTATTATATCGTAAAACCGCCTGCCTTCGGCCAATCAACCCTCCGGCAGTCGGACGTTACCGCGTTTAGCCCTTAATCGATCCAATCAGCACGCCTTTGGCAAAATACTTCTGGAGAAACGGATAGACCATCAAAATAGGTACGGTTCCAACTACGATGACAGCCATTTTGATCGATTGGTCAGGCGGCTTGACGAAATTCGGGTCCATGGAATTCAGGTCGCCCGCCGCAGCCTGCGACAACAGCACGATTTGACGGAGAAGCACCTGCAGCGGCCATTTTTCCGGATTGTTGATGTAGAGCAGCGCGGCAAAGAAATCATTCCAATGCCCAACCGCATAAAACAGCGTAAAGGTTGCGAGTACCGGTTTAGAAAGCGGGAGCACGATTCTCCAGAGCAGGCCAAGCTCCGTGCAGCCGTCGATCTTTGCAGCCTCTTCCAGCCCAGGCGGGAGCTCCTGAAAAAAGTTTTTGACGATGATCAAGTTAAACGCGCTAATCGCGCCGGGCAAAATAAGCGCCCAATACGAATCCAGCAGCGACAGCTCACGGATGACCAGATAAGTCGGAATCATCCCGCCGCCGAACAGCATCGAGAAAACAACCAGGTTAAGGACCGTATTTCTTCCCATTAAGCTGCGTCGTGCGAGCGGATAGGCCATCGTAACAGTGAAAAACAAATTGACAGCCGTTCCAATGATCGTTACGTACATCGACACGCCGATGCTTTTCAGAATCGTATCGGTTGAAAATATAAACTCGTAGGCTGCTATGGAAAATGTCTCCGGTATAAGAAATACCGCCCGTTTCGTGAGCTCCGCATCCGTCGCAAAGGAACCGGAAATGACATAAATAAACGGCAGAATTGCCCCAATGGCGAACAAGCCCAAAAAGAGATAGTTAGCCACATCAAAAATAGTACCCGAAACCGTTCGATATGTTTTTGCCACAAGCCTGCTCCTTTCTCTCGCGACCCCTTAGTAGAGTCCGGATTGACCGAATTTTTTCGCTAGATAGTTGCTTCCGAGCACGAGAATGACTCCGATAATCGATTTGAACAAACCAACCGCCGTACTGTAGCTGAAAGCCCCCTGCGTAATACCCATCATATAGACGTAAGTATCGAATACCTCGGCGACCTCGCGATTAAGCGGGTTAAGCAGCAGATAAATCTGTTCAAAGCCGTTCTCAAGCACATTCCCCATCCTTAGGATGAGCAAAATAATAATCGTGCTGCTGATCGACGGCAGCGTAATATGCCAGATTTGTTTCCAGCGGTTAGCCCCGTCCATGATCGCCGCTTCATATTGCTCCACATCGACAGCTGCAAGCGCCGCGAGGAATATAATCGTTCCCCAGCCGCATTCCTTCCAAATCGTTTGCAAAATAATAATCGGACGGAACCAATCCGGACTCGCTAGAAACTCGATTTTTTGACCCGTATACGCATAAATCAGTTCGTTGACCGGACCGCCTGCCGTGGTCAAAAATACATAAGTCATACTGGCTACGATAACCATGGAAATAAAATGCGGCACGTAAATCATCGTTTGAACCGAGCGTTTGAAAAATGCGATCCGTACCTCATTCAGCAATATCGCTAAAATGATGGGCGCCGGAAAAAAAAACAATAAATTATAAAAGGATAGGAGCAGCGTGTTGCGCAGCAGCATGAAGAACTCAGGGTTCGAGAAAAACAACCGAAAATGCTCCACGCCCACCCATTCACTGTTCCAAAAGCCTGTATAAGGCTGATAGTTTTTGAAGGCGAGCAGCACGCCCCACATCGGAACATATTTGAATAGTAAGAAATACAGCAAGCCTGGCAGCAGCAGAAAATAAAGCCACTTGTCCTTTTGCAGCCTGCGCAGCACATTCGGTCGGTAGCCGGAAGATGGCTTGTTTACATTTGGAACTGTAACCTGCTTCATTATCGTTCACCTCCGGATGTCGTTCATCGCCTCGTTGGCGGTGTACACCCATTATGCAAATATCGCTTGATTTCCGGCAATCAGACATTTTTGTCCCCGGTTTATAAGGACTTTCGCGCTGCCGCACAAGAAAGTGCAAAGCCTGCAAAACTATCCTAATACCCTTGCTGGACCCTCCAAAAAAGTCTGATTGTTCGCAATCCCCCCTTTCCTTACAGTAGAAGAAATGGAATTGGAGAGGATGGTAAGCATGCGGAGTAAAAAGCTTTATCACGGAGCTGCATGGTATCCGGAGCTCTGGGAGCAGGGTGTGCTGGAGCAGGATATTGCCTATATGCTTGCGGCAGGCATCAATGTCGTTCGCATCGGTGAATTCGCTTGGTCTACCCTTGAGCCAACGGAAGGAAAGATAGACCTCAGCTTCTTTGTCACTGTTATTGGGCGGCTTTACGAAAACGGAATTGAAACCATCATGTGCACGCCGACGGCCACGCCGCCCATCTGGCTGTCGCATGGCCATCCGGAACGCATGTATGTTAATGAACGCGGGGAAACGATGGGCCACGGCTCCAGGCAGCATGCTTGCACGAATAACGCTTATTTTCGGAAGAGAAGCTCTATCATTACGGAGCATATCGCGCGAGCTGTCGGTTCGCTGCCTGGGCTCATAGGCTGGCAGCTTGATAATGAATTTAAAGCACATGTGTCAGAATGCATGTGCCTTAGCTGTCTTGGACTATGGCATCGCTGGCTCGAGAAACAATATGGCGATATCGAACAGCTGAATGATGCGTGGGGGACTCAAATATGGAGCGAGCGTTACTCAACCTTCGAGGAAATTCCGCAGCCCGGCCCCGTTCCTTTTCTTCATAATTCCTCGCTGAAGACGATGTATCAGCTCTTTTCAATGGAAATGGTTGCTGATTTCGCCAAGGAGCAGGCCGATATGATCAGGACATATTCGAAAGCGCCGATTACTCATAACAGCAGCATTGCCTTTCATGTGGATAATGAACAGCTGTTTGACGGTTTGGATTTCGCTTCTTATGACACCTATGCTTCCGCAAGCCATTTTCCCGCTTATATGATCAACTGTGATTTATGGAGAAACGTAAAGCGCGGAAAACCTTTTTGGATCATGGAGACAAGCCCTTCCTTTAGCGGTTCCTTGGAGAGCTATGCCGTTCCGCATCCAAGCGGCTATGTTCGAGCGGAAGCGGTTGCCGCTTTCGCGCTTGGCGCGGGCGGGTTTTGTTACTGGCTTTGGAGGCAGCAGCGCGCGGGCTGCGAGCAATTGCATGGTTCCGTTTTAAGCGCATGGGGTAAACCGACAATCGGCTACCATAATGTGTTGGAGGTGACAAAGGCAAAAAACGAGTTGGAACCTATTTTGCTGGCGAGCGAGCCGATGCAGGCTGAGGTAGCGATGAGCTACTCCGATCGATCGAAAGCTTTTTTTAAGACAGAGCCCATGCGCAAGCTGAATTTCCGAGGTTTAATGACCGATTATTATTCGCGATTGCTTCATATGGGGATTCATCGTGACTTGCTTTTGGAGGGGGCACGCTTAGGTGGCTATAAGCTTCTGCTTACACCTTATATGCCGTATGTATCGGCAGATTACCTGCAGCGGGCACTAGCTTTCGTGAAAAACGGCGGGATCTGGATCGCGGGCCCGCTGACAGGAGGAAGAACCGAGCAGCATACGATTCCAACGGATGCTACGCTTGGTAAGCTCGAGCATGAAGCAGGCGTAGAGACGGTTCATACCTATCCTATGGATGATACCGGCGCAATGGGCCAAGCCTTCGGCTGTACAGCCCCGCTTGGAATGTGGAGCGCTTTATTTGAACCGAGAGAGGTGACTGCCAAAGCTGTCGGATCGGTTGCAGAGGGAATAACACCGGGGTTTTCATTTCTGACGGAACGGGAATACGGCCGCGGAAAGCTCGTTATGCTGGGTTCGATGCCGCAAGGAGAAAACGGAGATGCCATGCTGATGAAGCTAATCGACCACTACTGCATGGGAGCAGGTGTCACCCTGCGATCAGATGTGACACCCGGCACTATCGTGGCACCTAGAAGAGGTGACGGCTTAACGTTCTGGATCGTTATTAACATGAACGGCGCCGGCGGCAGCGTTACGCTTCCGGTTAGGGGGACCGACGCAGTTTCAAATATGTATCTGCCGCCCGGCCGGCTAGAAATAGGCAGATACGAATACCGGGCCATTCAATTCGAAGGCACCCTATAAGCAATGATCTTTAACGCTTCGTGACAATCGGCTTTTCCAGCGCGTAAAGCTCGTCCTCCAGTGTTTGCATTCGCTCAAGGACTGCTTTGCGTGCATCATTTATCGCATGATTGTACAGGTGCGGTCCTATTTCTTGTATCATAAAATCAAGCAGCTGCTCCGCTGCGATCGAACCGATCGTCTCCGAGCGCTCCAGCTCGAAATAGTGCTGGATTCTAGCAGCCAATTGCTCCTTCTGCTCCTTAGGCAGCTTCTTCATCAACATAGTCTCACTCCTCCAATTGTCCCTTAAGAACCGTTACGGCTTGTCCAGACAAATAAACTCGATCGCCCTCAGGCCTTACTTTTACGACGCCGCCGCGCTCTGAGGCTTGGTAGCCGACCAGCTCTTGCTTTCGAAGCCGCTTCGCCCAGTAAGGCGCGAGCGCGCAATGAGCAGAACCTGTTACGGGGTCCTCATCAACTCCCGTGCCTGGATAAAATGCCCGCGATACAAAATCATAAGGCGAGCCTGACCCGCGGCTCGTGATGATGACGCCGCGCGCGTCCAGTCTTGCAAGCAGTCCAAAATCCGGACGCAAGGTTCGCAGCGTCTCCTCGCTGTCTACCTCAACGAAAAAATCCATCCGATTGCGGCCAACGAATCGCGGAATAAGCCCAAGCCCTTGAACAAGCTCCTCTGGCGCAACGGCAGCCACCGGTGGCTCCGCGGGAAAATCCATGTCGATCCATGTTCCGCTTTGTTTAGCTGTTAGAAGCCCGCTTCTCGTCATGAAACGTGCTGGCTCCCCGTGAGGCAATCTGCCAGATTCCCATAAAATATGCGCTGTAGCAAGCGTAGCATGACCGCATAAATCCACCTCTACGGTCGGCGTAAACCAGCGGAGGCCATAGCTCTCTTCACCCGGAACCACAAAAGCCGTTTCCGACAGATTCATTTCTGCAGCTACCTGCTGCATCCAGCCTTCTGACTGCGGCTGCTCCAAGAAACAGATTGCAGCCGGATTTCCTTTGAAGCGTTCCTTGGTAAAAGCATCAACGATATATAAGGCAAAACTCATTGTTTATCCCTTCCTTTCTTTATCCACGATTTCCCGAAATACGCCAGCACTGTGCCATATAATAGATGGCCTGTAATCCACCACAGCAAAGCAGCAATATCGGCCGAGGATGGTACTCGTTCCGATAGCTGGGTCAGCGGTATCCATGTACAGCATGCGAGGGCTAAGCCCATTCCTAGACCGAGCCCCAGCGGAGATTTCCAAATCCGCAATAATGCCAAAAAAAGCATACCAAGCGGCAGAGCTACAATCAAATGCAGCGCAAATTCTGCCAGTTCGGGCAGCGGTTGCGGCAGCCAATCAATAAAATCAACATTCAAGAGAAGCATGTAGACTGCTGACCCTGTCAATCTTTCTAACAGCTTCATGGTAATGCCAAGAACTAATCCGCTTAACACGCCAGCTAATAATCCATATCGCAGTATTGGAGTCGTTCCACTTATGAACGCATCTATCCCGTCGTTTCTCTTCAATCCAATCACGGTTCTCCTTCTCGCTTCCTCAAACAAAAAATGCCTGCCTTCGCAGAATGAGGCGTATGGAATGTCAGCCATTCCATATGCCGTTCATTTGCGCGCAAGCACTTCATATAAGTTATCCTTTGAGAGGTATAAGCAATTCGACCGGCTCTTCCTCCAAATGATGCTCGTCAATATAAAATATTTCCAGCGACACAGCGTTTTCCTGCTTCTCTAGCCGCATCTCATTGATCCAAGCGTGCAGCAGCTCATACCCCTCGCCAATCCTTTTATTGGAGCAGGCGACCATCGCGTAACGATGTTCGGGAATGGTGAACTGTACCATGCCTAGCGGAACTTCTTCCAGATGCTGAACCTCGTAGGCTGCCCAGTAAGTGGCAAACACTTCATTTCCGAAATACGGACTGTATAGCACCGTAGATTTGACTGCGTCGTTGAGCTCATGTTTGCGTGTCAAAAACTCGGTTTGCAGCCTGATCGCTTCATCCGGAAAGGATGAATAGGGACCGCAATAGCTAATTCCTGCCAAATGAAGCGCAGGCTTTGTTACGATTGAGCAGTTTTCCACGCGATTTCCTCCTTCGGATCTGTCAGGACTTGTGCGCTAGGATGAGCTTTCTCTGCCCATAGTGTATCATGTTTTACAAGGAAATGGATAGTTGTTTACATTTTAATCATCCTTTGTACCAAGTTAGCTTCGTGCTACAAAGAGCTTATTCAACTTCCAAGCGTTTCATGAATTCTTCCACTGCGCTGTATCCCTGCTGCTTCAAATACCAATTGTTCGCTGCCGCTTCAATTAATCCGGCAACATCTCTTCCCGGTTGAAGCTGAATTTCGATATGAGGGATTTGTACACCCATATATTCCGTAAACTTAGGCTCCAGCTCCAAATCATTGTTCAGGTCATTGTCCCGCCACTTTGTCAGTTCAATGTCCAGCACGATTCTCGTCTCGTCCTGAAAGGCTTGCCTGCCGTATAGTCTCACGACGTTAATAAGCCCAATGCTGCGCAAGGCCAGAAACTCCTTGGTCTTCTCGTTATGGGTGCCCAGCAGCGTTCGGGAGCTCAGCTTCTTCAGCACGACGATATCATCCGCCACTAATCTGGAGCCTCGCCGAATCAAGGTATGCGCGGTTTCGCTCTTTCCGATACCCGACTTGCCGCGGAGCAAAATACCGATGCCCGACACATTCAAGCAGATGCCGTGAATGGAAATTTCCGGTGCGAGCGTCTTAAGGAGATATGCATCCAGCATCCCGAGAAACTGCGCCGTCACCACGTTAGTTCGCAGCAGCGGGATGCCCTCCTGATCGCAATATTTGGTCAGATACTTCAATCCTTCTTGTCCTGCGGTTACAATGAAACACGGCGGATGATATTTAACGATATTTCCTATATGGTGATTTCGCTCAGCCTCGGTTAGGCTATGCAAATACGTTATTTCTTTCTTGCCTAAGATTTGAATATGCTCCTGCGGAAAAAACTCGAAATATCCGACAAACTCCAGGCCTGGACGGTAAGCTCTCGCCTTAACAATCTGCCGCTCCAACTGATCGACACCCGCCAGCACCTCTAATGAAAATTGCGCCGCGAGCTCTCGGACCGCTATCGATTTCAAAATGCTGTTCCCCCTTAGCCGTTATGATCTCCGTTCATTTCATTATAGCCTTTCCACATCTTTCATCATTTCCCTGCCGCTGTAACCAAATCGTCATCATCTAAGAGCCCGTGGAGCGATAATGACGAACCCCAAAACGCCATACCAGCAGACAAGGGATAATGAAGAGGATGCCCGACAGCGGTGCCAGCATGTACGGCAGATGATTCCCAGGCGCTTTATCCAGCAGATAAAGCAAGGGCAAGTAGTTGACGCACCCAAAAGGAATAATGAAGGTAAAAAAACGTTTTACCCATTTCTGATAAATATTTAGCGGATACTGCGCCATTTCTCGGCCGCCGTCCGTGAATATATTTGCGATCTCCAGCCCCTGAACCGTCCAGAAGCACATCGCTGCAGCCAGCATAAAGATTCCCGTAAAAATAAATACGCCGCTCGCAATCATCAAGAGAAGCGTGATGATCTTGAGCACCGTCCAATCTATTGACAGCCTGCTGATTGCCCAGCTCAAAATGATCACGCTTTGCAGCAGCCTGCCAACGCGGGTGAATTCAAACTTCGAGCCAAGCACCTGAAGCACCGTGCCGCGGGGACGGACAAGCAAACGGTCAAAATCGCCGTTGCTAACCAAGCTCGAAAACGAATCGAAGCCGCGAGCGAAGCATTCGCTAATGGCAAAAGCCATGTGAATTATCGAGAAGCAAAGGGCCACTTCGTGGAAGCTCCAGCCCTTGATCTGTCCGAAGCGTTCAAACATGAAATACAATCCCGCGAATACCGTGAACGGCACAAGAAATTGCCCAAAGGCCAGCAGCCAAAACGAGGTCCTGTATTGCATTTGCGATTTGAATAGAATACCGATGTATTTTCCATACAAGCTCATTTCGCTTACCCTCCTTGTACGACGACTTTATTCAATACCTTGGCCATCGCCGCCCTGCCGATGCTGACCAAAACAACAAACCATACGAGTTGAATGCCGATACCGATCAATGCTTCTTCCTTTGTGATATGTCCGGAATAGACGCGGAATGGAAAGTCCGCGGTCCAGCGGAAAGGAAGCACGTAGACGATATCTTGAAGCCAAGCCGGCATTAGCGGAACCGGGATGACCATGCCTGCAAGAAATTCCCCAATTACGCCAAACATCAGCAGCGAGCCTGCGGGGGAAAGCGTGACAAATACAGAGATGTACATCAGCATGGAAAGCGAAACGATCATAAGCAGTCCTAACAGCAGCGCGATGATAAATAATAATAAAGCTGCAAGATCTGACGGAAGCGGCATCCGGTAAGGCTGCGGCAGGAAGAAGGCAACCGCCAAGATGGGAATGCTCCGCAAGAGGGCGCTTGCAAGCCGCTGCGCAAGAAGTTTGGCATACCATAGTCCGTAGATTCCATTCGGCCTGCACAGTTCATAGGCAATGTTGCCCGTCGTTATGAGCTGAAACAGCTCATTATCACGGAACCATAACATGACGAAGGCCAAAAAGGCTTGCTGCAGCCAAACATAGGTAATGAGCTGCGATAGTGAAATCGGAGTCTGAACGGCAGTACCGCTGTAAAACGCTTCAAATACCATGATGATGACGAAACCCCAGAAAAATTGCGTCGCCATCCCCGCAAGCGCTGCGGTTCGGTATTGCAATCCGTTCTTCAGCCGAAGCTTAAAAACCGAGACATAGGCCCGCATTATATTTGATGCTCCTTATATAGCTGTACAATCATATCTTCAATCGGAAGCGTGTCGATCGTGACGTCAAGCAGGTCAACCTGCTCAGACAAACGGATCAGCACCTCGCTTATGACGATCTCCGCCGTATCGACGCGAAGCACGGCCCGTTCGGGCGACCAAGACTCCACGGTCGCTCCATCCACCCGCAAAGGCTCCGAATGATGGTTGTAGACGACCGTCATTGTTTTTTGCGTGCCAAATTGACTGCGTATCGCACTCAGGCTGCCGTCGTACAGCAGCTTTCCTTTACCGATGAGAATAATGCGGTTCGCCAGCGCTTCGATATCGTTCATGTCATGCGTAGTCAGAATAATGGTAACGCCCTTCTCTTCATTAATCGTCCGGATGAAGCGGCGAACGGCTATTTTGGACACCGCATCCAAACCGATTGTCGGCTCGTCAAGGAACAGCACGCTTGGACTGTGCAGCAGGGAAGCCGCAATTTCGCAGCGCATCCGCTGTCCTAAGCTTAGCTGCCTGACCGGCATTTGAATAATATCCTGCAGTTCCAGCGTTTCTGTAAGCAGAGCCAGCGTACTACTATACTCCTCCTCGGGCACCTTATAAATATCCCTGAGCAAGTCGAAGGAATCGATAACCGGAACATCCCACCACAGCTGGGAACGTTGGCCGAAGACCACACCAATATTTTTCACATAGGCAACCCGATCCTTCCATGGCGTGTACCCCATAACCGTACAAGTGCCGCTGTCCGGCACGAGTATCCCGCTCATGACCTTAATCGTCGTGGATTTCCCGGCGCCGTTTGGACCGATGTAACCTACGATCTCGCCTGGCTCGATCGTGAAGGAAATATCGTTAAGCGCTTCCACGATTTTATATTCCCTTCTGAATAATGCTTTCACCGCTTGTTTAACGCCGGACGAGCGCTTTGCAACCTGGTAGGCTTTGCTTAAACCATGAACTTTTATCACGCATGTTACCTCCGCACAAGATTTGAGAGGGAAATATTAACATCAAACCTATGTTGTGTCAATCCTTTTTCAAACACGTGTTGTTCTTCTGTGATAATGTCATCCCATAACTGTTCTGAGATAATGTCACTATGGGACAGGAGACAATTACATTGAGCAGAGAAGAAATGAAGAAGGTACTTGTGGTGGGGAAAAT
>NZ_JAVIFU010000057.1 GCF_031157315.1 Paenibacillus sp. LHD-38 | reverse complement strand
CCAAAGTAACGAGGCAACTCCCGCCCATCATCTGCAATGGCAACCGAAATTTTTTCTTTCGACACATCTAAACCGACGTATTTTGTGGCAGAATGCATAGTAGACAGCTCCTTTTGCTTTGTAGTTCTGAAAATGGTGTGGTTTACACTATCCATTTTTAACCTACGATTCGAAGTAAATACGGGGCTGTTTTACGTTCATCATAGCTAGTTGAATAAAATAGCGGCAGTAAACTTATTTTTTTATGATCGGTAAAACACGTCATATAATGTGTAACAGTATATTTTATTTTCCAAACTTGACCTCTTGACTTCTTCTTCATTCAGCGTGACCGTCAAATCGATAGAAGTATGGACAATGAAACCGGCCTTTTCATAGTTGATTCTGATGAATGGAATAGTTCAGGAGGGACAAGACCTTACCTTAATCGAATATGCGAAATAACCCACACCTTGTTATCAAGATGTGGGCTGAGTTAAGTGTTTGCAGACGAAAGTTTTGAACCGGCCATTGATATGCCGTTTAAATAGCATGAAGCAGCGGAGGCCTGTGATCGACAACCAGACCTCCGCTATTTTTTTGACTGGCCATATTGTTGCTGCTGTCGACCAATATACGAAGAACATTTACTTTGTTATGGCAGGATACCCTTCTGCTATGCAGGCAGGAAAAACAACTTACTCATGTTTCCGTTTCAGCCATTTCTCAATATGTCTCACATCAGTTTTTTGCCATTCGTGTCCGTTTCTGCCTTTATCGCCGGTTTCAGTGTCAGTGTTGTCACCCGCTGCAGACGGAACGAGGGATGCATCGATACCCTTGATGCCTTTGTCATGTTTTTTTCCGTTATTGTCCTTGCTTGGCACCCATACTCCAAGATAACCGCGTACTAATGGATCGGTTTTCCCAAGAACAGGTACGGTCAAAATACCGTTCTCATCGGTTTTCAACGCATCTTTGTTGAAACCGGTCGCATCTACGAAGGTTTGATTCGCATGCTGCTTGCCCATATCGACATTGATGATTCTGTTAGCGTTCGCGTTGTTGGAGATAACAGTCGCCGCGCTTGTATCCCGGCTTGTTCCGAAACGAACGCTGGCAATTAGATCTTTTCCTGCTTCAGTCGATGTATTGCTCTCGTAGTACGTAATCTTCTGATCGCCGGAAACGTATTTCTTACGTGCTTCCAGAAGCTTGACAATCGTTTCGTAATAAGGCGTCTTCTCCGACATATAGGCTTTGTTTCCTTCATACAGATCGCCGTAGAAGACAGTAGGTACAGTATCTTTATTCGTCAAAATATATGCATACTGGCTTGGCACATTATGAGGAGCAAATTGCTTATCCGCAGTCGCTCTGTCTTTGGCAAATTTCTCAAACTGAATCTTTTCATAGGCAAGCGTCTTCGGCTTCACTCCGTTTGCTTCCTCTGCAGTAAGAGGAATCGGCTTAATCGCATTGTGCTCCTGGTCGTGGTTATTGACAAACGACCAGTTCGGCGTTTTAAAGCTGTCCGGATTGGTACGGTCGACATAGGATGAGCTCACGATGTCTTTGAGCGGACGCCAGCTCGAGGCACTTCCCAAAACATCTCGCATCGCGCCAAACATACGGTGATCGTATACGAGCTGCCCATTGTTATTGTTGTTCTCGAAATCCACCTGATTGTCAGTGTAGGATTCAATAAAGCTTAAATGACTATTCAAATCTTTGCCGTATCGCGAGCTCATCAAATCCTGGAATTTGGTGAGTATATCGGTGTTCAAGTGAGACGCCGCATCGATACGGAATCCGTCAAAGCCATATTCATCCATCAAGAATTTGGCCCAGTTTAGTTGTTCTTCCTGTACGACAGGATGCGAATTATCGATATCATTTCCGATCAAAAATTCGTACTGAAGCACATTTTTATTCAGATGGTGGTTATTGCCGTTGTTAAACCGAAGGTTTCCGTGCGGATCGGTTGCCGCAGTGTAACCTGGTTGGGAGAAGATATATTGGTCGGTCAATTTGGATACAGTCGCGGCATCCGCTTCGATGATTTTCTTTCTGACTTCGTCATCGCTGCTGCCGTCAAAACCGTTTGCCCGCATAAAATCAAGATAGTTTTGGTTGGTCGCTCCTTGTTGCGGATCGATATAGAAGAGCAGCACAGGTTTCCACACTTGTTCAGTCTCCGTAGCCGCCCCTTCGACAGCAAAATAGGCATCTACCGTTAAATAAGTGTCTGTAGCTTTAATTTTTCCATATTTTTGGGCATCGGAGTTTGCCAGCCAATCCGGGAGATGATTGTTTGCGTCATCCGGTCCGAAATAACGGTACGGCTTCAAGTTTTCATCGACCATTACACGGTACAATCCAAGCTGCTGCGGGGTTGCTCCGTTGTAATACGTATGATTCCATTCCTTGATCACTCCGTATTTAGCCTGGCCCGGACCGCCGCCTCGGCTGTAAACCTGAACCAGTCTGTCTTTCACATTCGGATCGTTTTCGTTACCGAAATTATCGACCGAAGTGATGCTTACGACTTCCGGTGTCGGAAGCCCCATCATCTGATTTGGAACGAGATCTTCCTGAACTTTAAGGCCGCTTGCGTGCAATTTTTTGATGACTTTTTTCAGCTCATCGCTCGTCCCGTATTTGGTTGCCCGCTCGCCGTTTAAGCCTTCGGGAAACTCGCCTAAATCATAGCGGTCTGCGATCGCATAGCCTTCGCCATAGTAAGATTGGGAAAAAGCCCGGTAAGCCGGCGGCATCCAAACGTCTGTGATGCCCCAATCTTTCAGTTGTTTACTGTTTTTTTCAAGAGTACGATACATATTTTTATCATAAGGCTGGTACAAACTAAACGTTTGATAGATTACACGCTTATCCAATTCAGCGTTTGAAACAAATCCTTTTGCAATCTGATCTTTCGACTGTGCCGCTGCCGGAATCGCTCCTGCCAGGACCGAGCCTGAAAACAGACTGCAGCATAAAGCAATCGTCGTAAATTTCTTTGAGATCTTCATAATTCATCCCCTAACTTTGTTTGTGCAAACGTTTGACCCGGGTCTACTAAAAATGTATCAGCAAAAGCCGGCCGCTATCAATGATGAATTAGGACTAGACTATTTACAAAATAGGATGGACAGGCTAAAAACTAAGGCAGGACTGTGGTTTGAAGCGATTGGCAAGCAAAAAAATAGAGAAATATACAATAAAATATAGTCTTAAAGTAGGAGTGACTACAGTCATCAAAGGGATTCGTGCCTGTCAGTCAACGTTATTTATTCGTTCATATCTAAAAATAGGACACTTCTTCATCATTAATTCCCTTATATTGTTATTAATAATTAAAGATACTTAACTATATTAACTGACTTAGGAGGTGTATTTCTTTATGCAGTTTAGCAAACATAATACACTATGCAGCTTTCCAAATCCTTAATTGGCCCAATGCACTCATAACCATGTACAATAATAGAAAGAATAAAAGAAGGTGATGCGCCATGTTACGAATGTTAATGAACAGCTTTTCAGCCAAAATCATACTTGCGCTTGTGCTCGTAATTCTGATTCCGGTTTTTTTTACAAGCTTGTCTTACTATTTGGAATCAAATTCGATTTTGAAAAAAAATGTCCGGGGGTCTATCGTGCAAATCAGCAAACAAACGGCGGACTCACTTTCTTCCATAATAAACGCAGGGATCAATACTTCTGATTTCTTTGCCAGCAACCCGAATATTCAGCGCGCCACGATGTACTTGAATAACAGTCCGTCTTATGAGGAGAGCTGGAATTATAAATTTATCAATAGTTTGCTGAACAATACGGTTTATTCCAACTCCTTTGTGAAGATTGTTTATATATTTAACGAGGACGGCAGAGGCTGGGGCAGCGGCGCCTTTTCCGAGACGAAACTGAAAAGCATACGACTATCCGAGCTGGAGTGGGTGAAGGAGGCCAAGCGCAAGGACGGAGAACTTGTCTGGCAGGGGATCCAATTTGACCGTCTCAGAGGAGGCGGCGTCAATACGGATCTGGTTGTTCCTGTTAGCCGGGTATTGAAAAACTTTGACACGCTCGACAATATCGGACTGGTACAGGTTCATTTGGACGGAAGTTCCATTCTCGGCACAGTCGACAAGCTCAAGCTTGGGGAGACAGGAAAGTTTTTTGTCGTGGATACCGCAGGAAGGATTATGATCGACAGCGATCTCCGCTTGATCAACAAGCAAGTAGAGGATCCCGAATTATTCGAAAACATTGTGGAGCACGATCGGACGGAATTTGAATTTAGCATGAACGGAGTACCTTATTATGGGGTCAAGCAGCTTCTGAGCAACGGCTGGATGATTGTCGGTACCGTTCCGGTTCAGGAAATCACCCAGCAGCTGGATCGTCTCAAATCCAGGGTATTGCTTTCATCCGCCGTGTTCTCGATACTTGCTATCGCCATAGGACTTTTTATCGCCAATAGAGTCGTCAAGCCTGTAAATCAGCTTACCCGGGATATGCGGCGTATCAAGCAAGGACATATGAAAGTAAGAACGGTTGTCCGGTCCACCGATGAAATCGGACTTCTTGGCAATCAATTCAACCGGATGCTTGATGAAATCGAACGATTGATCCATCAGGTGAAAGATGAGCAGAGTCAGAAGCATCATGCGGAATTGCGCGCTGTCACTCACCGAGTCCACCCGCATTTTCTTTATAATACGTTAAGCACCCTCGGGTGGTTGATTCAATCGAACCAAAATGAACGCGCATCTGAGGTCTTGTCGGCCCTGAATCGGCTGCTTGAGGCGAATATGGGCAAAAGCGGGAACATCATAACGGTGGCGGAAGAACTGGACATTATCCGAAAATACCTGGTCATTCTCGAGCTTCGATACGAAAAAAAATTCCACCTCGAACTGGACGTGGAACCGGGCATGGAGGGAATCGCTATTCCCCGTATGCTGCTGCAGCCACTGGTTGAAAACGCCATTTTTCATGGAATCGTTCCGAAAAAAACGGATGGCCGAATCTTGATACGGATTCGTTCGGCAGAAGGGAATGTGGAGGTTCTTATTTCAGATGACGGGCTGGGCATCGGGAGCAGAAAGCTGAAGCTGTTAAACGATCCGGAGACGGCTATTGCCAGCGGTGAAATCGGCATCGGTATGCGACATCTCTATGATACGCTGCGTCTTTATTACGCCGGCTATTCGGAATGGTCCATAACGGACCGTCCGGAAAAAGGCGCCACCGTTCGAATTCTGTTGAAGAAGCAATTAGAATTCATTTCATAGAAATATAGACCGGGGGAAATATGATGTATCGTGTACTCATTGTGGATGACGAGCCGATTATCAGCAACGGCATCCATGCCTTTATTGATTGGGAAAAGGAGAACATGTCGGCGGAACACGGCTGCGCAAACGGGGAGGAGGCGCTTGCCGTCCTAGAGTCCCGTCGCTTTGATATTCTTATCACGGACATTAAAATGCCATTGTTAAACGGACTAGAGCTTATCAGGCAGGCACTGGCGCTCTATCCTTCGCTGAAAGTGATTCTGATCAGCAACCACAGCGATTTTGAATATGTGAAAGAGGGGCTTAAGCTTGGCGCTGTCGATTATTTGTTAAAATTGACCTTGAACCGCGATGACCTGCTTGTTGTTCTTAAGCGTTGCATCTCCATGCTCGAAGAAGAGCGGAGAAAGGACTGCGAGCTGATTCATTTCCGGGAGGGAGCTCTTTATAGGGAACGAAAAATTGTCGAACAAGAAATCAAGAGATTGATCGCTCAGGAGCAATTTCACCTGTCATCAGCCGATTGGGCTCCCGGATGGCTGGAAGAGCGATATCTTTGCGCTTACCTCATGCTTGATGGAGCGGAGGAATGGATAGAAAATCACGGATATCTTTATGTGCAGATGCTTCTGGAAGATTTGCAGGAAAGCTTTTATGTGAAGGTAAGTGAGGGTGCCGCAATGCTGGTATCCGAGAACAGTATGTTTCTTCTGTTTCCGGATCACGAAGGGGAAGAGGAGAAGCGTCTGCTTCAATGGAAGCAGTCTTTGGAAACGGAATGGGGAATTTCAACGTCGGTCGGCTTCGTAATCGAGCAAGGAATATGCAGCATTCTGCATGGATTTTTCTCCAGCCGATCGGCCTGCCAAAAGCGATTTTTCGAAGGTATAGGCAGTCTGTACCGCATGAACGGATCGGAAGAAGGCAATGAACAGTCGTTAACGGATCTGGAAGGGCAGAGGGATTGGACACCTTTCTATGAAATCATTCGCAATGGCGATCCGGTTTCCATCGCCGCTGATTTTGCGCTTGAACAATGGAAAAGAGGGGAGCAAACCCCGGATAAAGTGAAGCATGAGGCGTGCTATCTTATTTCCCGTGTTCATGAACTGCATGAGGACACAGGATCATTGCTTACCGAACAGCTTAATCTGCTTCATCGGGCGGAAACGTTGGAACAATTGGTATCTGATTTGTTTGGCCTAATGGAGGAAATCGTGAAGCCGGTCATACCGAATCTGACGAACAGCGGATATGGCGGGCAAATGATCATCAAGGCTCTGAAATATATAGCCGATCATTATACAGAAAATTTGACATTGCAGAGTGTGGCGGATATCGTTCATCTCAATAAAAGCTATTTCAGTCTGTTATTCAAAAAACAAACGGGAAGAAATTTTATCGATTATATAATTGAGCTTCGTATTCGGGAAGCAAAACGGCTCTTGGCGCAAAGTGAGAGCCGGATCTATGATGTAGCCGGAGCCGCTGGTTTTAAAGATGTGAAATATTTTAGCAAAATGTTCAAAAAAGTGACGGGACTCACTCCGGTCGAATACAGGGATAAGCATCGGGCGGGTGGGTCGCAATTCAATTAGAAGGAGGTATTCCGCCATGGCCTTCCGTTCGATTTTCATGATTTTCATATTGCTGGGTGTTGTATGGATTGCCGGATGCGGAAGGCAAGCGGTCATCTCCGATCCGGAAATGGTTGAAACGCTGCACGGAAAAGAAATCAGCATTATTTCTTTCTGGCACAGTTACAGCGATGAAGAAACCCGGGTGCTCGAGGAGGAGCTTATTCCCGCTTTTGAACGACAGCACCCGAACATTCGTGTCAATTCGATAAACCTGGCCATAAATAATGAATTAAGGAACACCTTGATTACGCTTGCATCCTCAAACCGGGGGCCGGATGTCGTCCGGATCGAGCTCGCCTGGGTACCCGAGTTTACACATAAAGGACTTCTGGAGCCGATAAACGGATACTCCGGTTACGGGGATATCATCCACCTTTTTCATCGGGAGGCAATGAGAGTCGGCTTTGACCAGAAACAATTATATTCCCTTCCTCTTGATATTTACGTCAAGTCGGCCATTTTTAACCGGGAGCTTCTCGAACGGGCAGGATATTCGGAGCCTCCGCGCACGCTTCATGATGTGATTGAGGTAGCCAGGCAAAACCGTTATACGATCGGACTCGGGGGGTGGGAGCCATGGGATACGCTTCCTTATATCTACAGCCTCGGGGGGGCTCTGATGGATGATCATTTCACCAAGTCAACCGGATTTTTAAATAGCGAAGAAACCGTTCAAGCGGTCAAGGTGTTACATTCGCTTTACAGGGAAAATCTTCTCCATTTTTCACGTATGAACGACCGCAGCGACAATTGGATCGGAGTAAAGACAGGAAATGTGCTTATGACGGATGAAGGACCATGGTATTATAGCAAATTGGAGGGCGCCGAATTGGACCGGACCTTAAAGCAGACCATTCCAGTACCGTTTCCGCGTGGCAACGGCTCGGCTTCAATTATGGGCGGCAATCATTTGGTCATTATGAAAGGCAGCAGAAACCCTGTTCAGGCATGGACGTTTATGAAATGGATGACGGGAAAGGAGGCACAGCTTACAATGGCGAAAACCGGATTGATCCCGACCAACCTGGAAGCTCGTTCTGCTTGGACGGTTAACCGGGATTCTTACCTTTATCCTTATGTGGAAGCCACGGATGACGCGTTTCTGCGTCCGCCGGTCAAAAACTGGGGAAATATCGAACAAGTGTATACCGGATTCATGAGTAAAATATTTCTTGGCGAATTGACCGTGCAAGAAGGATTGGACCGTGCCGCGGCGGAAATCGATTTACTCTTGGGCGATACCGACTAATTTAGAACAGCCTGCTGATGCGATCGGCAGGCTGTTCAATTACGTACTATGCGGCCAAACTGGAGGATGTTCACCACATGATGAGACTAAATCTAAAGTGAGGGCAGACATTTCTTTCAATATCATTGATGGAACGGCCTCCTCAGCAGGGTGAAGCCGTTAGGTGCATCAATAATGTACTACTCACATATGACCGAGGAAAACAAAGAGCTTCGTCAATATGTCGATCAGTATGTATTGAGATTGACATTATAAACTGCACAATCAACAATGGGAATCCGCGCAAGCGGATTTTTTTTATTGTATTATTCGTGTAGAATTCCCGGAATCCGTGCAAGCATTATTTTTTGCTTGTTTTGCTTATTCGCGTAGGGAATGGGATCAAGTTCTGGTCATCCGACAATTTCATTAGACAATATGCGGAAAATAAGTTATAGCGCTAACGGGTGGGTTTGGCTACATAGGACTCATTCCACGGGACAAGGACGTTTCCGTTTTATCGTTTCGTATTTCTCGTCAAACAAAGCCCTGATCTCGAAGGAATCTGGTCATACGCCGTTAACCGAAGTAAGGATTCAACATGTAGATCTCATCGATCCGATGCATGATCTGTACATTTTCTTTGCTCTCATGACGTTCCTTGTCAGCGCGGTATACGCTGGTTCGGTTCACGCCTACCAACTCTGCCTGACGCTTGAAGGTAATGGCATCGCAATCGCGTTCTACCATGGCTTTTCGGGCTTCTAGAGGTTCATTTAAGACCAGATTTTTTTTGAGCCAGTCGACCTCAACCGTAAGTTGGCCTACCAGCTTCTCTAGATGTTCCTGCTTGCTCTCATACTCCTTTTTGAGTTTTTCTGTTTCACTGGTCTTCTTCTCAAATACCACGGAAGCACGTTCTAAAAACTCAGCTTCCACCGTCTAACCATTACGAGCTTAGTTCATATTTCGCACTAATCTCGTTTACGGTCTGCTCCTCACGGAGGACCTCCAGTACAACCTTCGTCTTAAACTCTGAGGTATATCGGTTCCGTTTTTCCATTGCTTCATTAGAACTTATTTTTCTCCCTCCCGTGTCTCAACCTATGGGAGCATTATAATCAGGTTTGATTTAACTTCTCCTCAATGTGAGTGACGAGTTCAGTTGAAATCTTATTAATGGACCCACAGCGCTCTCTTCGCTCTAGATAAGCTTCTTCCGCTTGAGTTGAAGAATATTCTCCTTCTAAGCTGCTACGTTTTAATTCTCGTGCAATATTGGAGTGGTGTCATCCTAGTTCTTTAGCAATCGCTCGTGATGACCATCCTAACCGATGTAGCAATTCTAGTTGAGCGCGTTCAGTTATGCTAAAATGGGTGTAGCTCATGTTGGGTTTCTCCTGTATAAATGGACTGGTTGTGGTGACTACCATTTTACACGAAACCAACATGGGTCTTTATTTTTTAGCTGTCGCACTTCATATTACAATTCGTCAAAATCAGATAGCATCGCCAATAACAATCGATCGGAGATTGATAAACGAAGCTTATTGCGCAAAATTAGTTCTGCGGCCCGTAAAAAACGGAAGAAATACAACTTGGAGTTGTTTTTTATTGAAATTAGGTTAAATCATCAGTTCCTTTATATGCCCGAGCACATAACTTATTGCATAACCGAGTGTGATGGAGGTACCTATGCGAAAAATAGCTTTAATCACAGGCATCACAGGACAAGACGGCGCTTATCTCGCAGAGTTGCTTCTGGATAAAGGCTACGTTGTCCACGGATTGAAACGTAGAAGCTCTCTTTTTAATACCGGAAGGATCAATCATCTTTTTCAAGACCCGCACAATGACGACATTCGTTTATTTCTACATTATGGCGATATGACGGATTCCAGCAGCATCATACGTCTCATACAAGACATACAGCCGGATGAAATCTATAATTTAGCAGCGATGAGTCACGTGCATGTTAGCTTCGAAACGCCGGAATATACAGCCAACGTTGATGGTCTTGGCATATTGCGTATATTGGAGGCAGTACGTATTCTTGGCCTTACAGAAAAAACCAAGGTGTATCAAGCTGCGACTTCGGAGCTTTACGGACTCGTGCAGGCTGTTCCGCAAAATGAACAAACCCCCTTTTATCCCAGAAGCCCCTATGCAGCGGCAAAATTATACGCTTACTGGATTACAGTCAATTATCGTGAAGCGTATAAAATGTTTGCCTGCAATGGTATTTTATTTAATCACGAAAGTCCGGTTAGAGGTGAAACCTTCGTTACCCGCAAAATTACAAGAGCTGTGGCTCGAATCGTATTAGGTTTTCAGCAGCAGCTTTATTTGGGCAATTTGAATGCCAAAAGGGATTGGGGGCATGCGAAGGATTACGTAGAAGCTATGTGGTTGATGCTTCAACAAAAGCAGCCAGAGGATTTTGTTATCGCCACCGGAATAACGACGGAGGTGAGGGATTTCATTCGTCTGGCCTTTGCCGAGCTCGGCATAGAAATTGAGTTCGAAGGGGAGGAGCAGCAGGAAAAAGGATACGTAAAAAGCTGCCGTTATCCTGAATTCCAGCTGCCCATCGGTAAACAGGTGGTATCGGTTGATCCGCGATACTATAGACCGACGGAGGTTGAACTTCTGCTTGGGGATCCGTCCAAGGCGAAGCAAAAGCTGGGGTGGTCCCTCAAATATGATTTAAAAGCACTTGTCAAAGATATGGTGATGTCTGATTTGGCTGAAGTGAAACGATTGGATTATTTACAAAAGGGGGGCTATTTCCACATCCATGATTTTGAATAGGAGGAAAACGAAATGCGAATCCTGCTTACCGGAGCAGCGGGTTTGGTTGGGAAAAATATATTGGAGCATCCGGAGCTGGGAAGGGTTCCCGGCACATGGCTTACCCCGACCAGAGCCGAACTGAACCTGTTTAACTATCCGGATGTGAACCGTTATATCGAGACCCATAAGCCGGATTTGATTATTCATGCCGCCGGTACTGTGGGAGGAATTCAAGCAAATATGAGGCAGCCGGTCCGTTTTTTGCTTGAAAATTTGGATATGGGTCTCCATGTCGTTGAGGCAGCGAGACAGAACCGCATAAAAAAGTTTATCAATCTCGGAAGCTCCTGCATGTATCCAAAGCATGCCTCGAATCCTCTGCGTGAAGAAATGATTTTGTCAGGGGAGCTGGAAACGACCAATGAGGGCTACGCGCTGGCCAAAATTACCATCGCGAAACTTTGTGAATATATTCATCGCGAAAATCCGGAGTACCGGTATATAACGCTCATCCCTTGCAATCTATACGGCCGCTGGGATAAGTTCGATCCTAACCGTTCGCATATGCTTCCTGCTGCCATCCGAAAGATTCACGAAGCTAAAAACAAGGGGATCCGGCAGGTCGAAATTTGGGGAGACGGCCAGGCAAGAAGAGAGTTTATGTATGCCGGAGATCTGGCGGACTGCTTGATCCGGGCCATCGTTTGTTTTGATCAGCTGCCGTTGATCATGAACGTAGGAATGGGAAGAGATTATTCCGTCTGCGAGTATTATCGAACCATTGCGGATGTTATCGGTTATGACGGGAGCTTCGTCCATGATTTAACAAAGCCGGCAGGGATGAGTCAAAAGGTGGTTTTGATCACCAAGCAAAAAAGCTGGGGCTGGACCCCCAGTACTTCATTGGAAGAGGGAATACGAAAAACCTACGCTTTTTATCTGGAACGGGAGGAATATTCGTGATTCGTTATCCTTTAGCCAGCAGCAGTTGGGATGAGTCTGAACGTAGAGCGGTCGAAAAAGTTCTAGATAGCGGTATGTACACGATGGGGAAGTATACAGCACAATTTGAACGGGAGTTTTCCCGTTACATCGGACACAAATACAGTATCATGGTCAATTCCGGATCATCGGCCAATCTTCTTGCTGTTGCTGCGTTATTTTATAAAAAAGACGGGGCTCTGGAAGCGGGGGACGAAGTAATCGTGCCTGCCGTATCGTGGGCCACCACTTATTATCCGTTATACCAATACGGATTAAAGCTAAAATTCGTGGATATTGACCGGTATACGCTAAACTATGATCTCGATGCGCTGAAGGAAGCTGTCACCGGACATACCCGCATGATTATGATCGTGAATTTATTAGGTAATCCGAATGACTTTCACAGAATCAAGCAGATTGTCGGTAACCGTAATATTGTGCTGGTGGAAGATAATTGCGAATCGCTGGGAGCCGAATACGATGGGAAGCAGAGCGGCACGTTCGGTGTAATGGGGACATTCAGTTTTTTTTTCAGCCATCATATGTCTACGATGGAAGGGGGAATGATTGCTACCGATGATGAGGAGCTTTACCATATCCTGCTTAGCCTGAGGGCGCATGGCTGGACGCGGAACCTCCCAAGGGAGAACCATGTTTGTTCGACGAAGAGTGACGACCCGTTCGAAGAGTCGTATCGATTCATCCTTCCGGGGTACAATGTCCGTCCGATGGAGATGAACAGCGCTGTCGGCCTGGAGCAGTTGAAGAAGCTGCCGGAATTTCTCCGGGTCCGCAGGGAAAATGCGGATTTTTTTCAGCAAAGGTTCAAGGATCATCCTTGGTTTACTATACAGAAGGAGGTTGGGAAGAGCAGTTGGTTCGGCTTTTCCTTGCTGCTTAAGAGTGAAGCGCCTTTCAACCGAAAAGAGGCGGTTGCTCTATTACAACAAAACGGAATCGAATGCCGGCCCATTGTTGCGGGAAATTTTACACGCAATGCGGTGGTCGAGCGGTTTAATTGCGAAATCCATGGAAAGCTGGAAAATGCGGATTATATTCATGAGCATGGCTTTTTTGTAGGGAATCATCATTATGATATTCAGGAAAAAATTTCCGGATTATGTCGGATATTCGATCAGTTGGAGCAAGGTGGAAGAGTATGAGCAATATGAAAACGATCTTGCTGCATAACGTATATGACGAGATGAACCGGGAGAATGTCGTATTCCACTTGGATTCGGGATATAATCGCGACGATTGCCTGCTTCATCTCTCTCATTTAAGGGAGGCGCTTGCCAGCCGGGGCTTTTCTCTTCATACGATTGATCAAGGCGATGTTATGACATGCAATTATTTGCTTTTCTTTGATATGCCGTCTTTCATATCATCGCTAGGGCAATTTTATTTTTTGCAATACATGAAAAAGGAAAGCTTTAAAAGAAAAATGCTGTTATTTTTGTGGGAGCCGCCTGTGGTTAATGAACAGAATTGGAATGCCGAATACCATCAATACTTTCAAACGATCTTTACCTGGTATGACGATATTGTGGATCATAACAAATATATCAAAATTCACTATGCCCAGCCTGACAGGCGCTACCATGGTCCTGCTTTTTCCAATAAAAAGTTTTGCACGATGATTAACGGAAATCGCTCGTCCACTCATCCGCTGGAGCTTTATTCGGAACGGCGCAGGGCGATCCGTTTTTTTGAGACGCATCACCCCGAAGATTTCGATTTGTACGGCGTTGCTTGGGATTCGTCTGATTTCCCCTCGTACCGAGGAACGATTAGGGAAAAAGGGGACGTCTTGAGCAAGTATAAGTATGCTATCTGCTATGAAAATATGATCCAAGTGAACGGATATATAACTGAGAAAATTTTCGATTGCTTCCGGGCTGGGTGTGTGCCCGTATATCTCGGCGCCTTTAACATTACAGACTACGTGCCGGAAGGGGCGTTTATCGACTTCCGTAAGTTTAACGACTATGAGAAGCTATACGTTTTTTTGAAGCAAATAACGGAGGAGCAATATCAAGCTTATATAGAGCATATTGATCGGTATCTAAAAAGCAGCCTGTACACCGATCGATTTTCCAAGGAAGCATTCGGCCAAGCGGTTATTGATCGGATTATAACACTTGACCAAACGAAGCCAATATAGTTTGAGCGAAGCTGTACGGATACCGGAGAGGTCCATACAGCTTCGTTTTTTTGTGTGGACAAAAAAATTGCGGTACCGATCCAAATGCACCGGTTACCGCAATCATGTTTGATCCTATTAAGCGGGATCTGTTACTATACTTGTCCTTGAAACAATTCGTTGAAGGTAACTGTACATCCCGCCGTTTGCGCAGCATATTGAATTCGGGCGTATTTAGAGAAATGGCTGGGATTGAAAATACCGGTAGTACTTGCGGCGATAAGTCTGGTGCCTGAATCGTTGGTCCAGTTGACATTATCCGGACTGAGTTGCAGTTGCGTTACAAGACCGGTCTCGCAAGAGTTGGAAACACTGATACTGTACTGTGCCAAGGTGATGACGCTGCGTGTACTGGAAGGAGTAAGCGTTGCGCTAGCTGTTGTATTGGATGTAGTCGTGTCAGCAATACCCAGATCGCCAAGAAGTATAACAAGACAAGCGGCGGTAGCGTTGCTCACTTGGGAAAGCAAGCTGGCAGCGACAGGCTGGCTGACTTGGGCAAGCAAGCTGGCGGCGGTAGCTTGGCTAACTTGGGAAAGCAAGCTGGCAGCGACAGGCTGGCTGACTTGGGAAAGCAGGCTGGCGGCGGTAGCTTGGCTGACTTGGGAAAGCAAGCTGGCAGCGACAGGCTGGCTGACTTGGGAAAGCAGGCTGGCGGCAGTAGCTTGGCTGACTTGGGAAAGCAAGCTTGCAGCAACAGGCTGACTGACTTCAACCAGTAAACAAGAAGCCGTCAGGTTTGTGGTAACGGAATTGATTTGTAAACAGGCGGGTGTAAGGTTTGTGACCGTAGCGATAAAATCAGCAGAAGTCTCAGTAAATACTCTCATTTTTATTCCTCCTCTCTTTCACGTATTCAGTATTTGTTTATGCTTTGCTGATCCAATCTGACTGGGGTTTTATGATTAAGTTAATGAAAACAATCAATAACCTATTTATAGAACAGTAAATGCTTCCAAGTAGCAAGAGCTTTCTATTCACATATACATATACATAGGTTAGGAATGATTGGAGGCAAACAAGACGATGGCCTTTCAGCTTTCTGCAATCGTAATGGTAGAGGATCAAAAAGATATGGAAGCTTGTCCATTATTTATTCGGCAATGCGAAGCGATTGCCGATGAAATCATAATCGTTTCTTTGATTCCATCCCAATATTCACAAGAAGAGGTTGAGCTATGGGGAGTTGCATGGGTCGACTGCGTTGGCTTACGCAAATCAGAAGCCTTAAATAAAGGAATGGATCAGGCGCAAGGATTTTGGATTTTATCGCTGTATGCAACAGAAATGCTCTTGGAACAAGAAGTCTACAGACTGCAGATGTTGGCCAATTGCTTTGAGGAAGAAGGCTTTTACTTTCCGATAACCGATCGTTCGGAAACAAAATATACCGTTCCTTTTGAAACCAGATTATTTAGAAAACGGCCTGAATACCGCTATCAGGGCCATAGCGTCTGCTGCTTGCCTCTTGAGCTTGAGAGTAAAGCCAAACTTGTATCATTCCCGCTCTTTCAGGCCGGAGAGCAGAAATATCAATCAACAGACACTGCTATCGATCAGGGCGATCAGTTGTACGATGCGAATTTATGGTTGGCAGACTCCATGGAAAGATTGCACTTGTCCGTAAAGCTGGCGAATTGCGGTTTACTTACGGAAGCACAGCGTCTTTGGGAAGAGATCAGAATGGATGAAGGCTTGCCGCTCAGATATGGATTATTGCTTTATCAATGGATTGCACAAGCATTGGAAGAAAACGGACGGTACAAAGAAGCGTTGGATTGCATCAACGATTGCTTGAAGAGTGATCCTCACGATGCCGGACTGCATTTGATAAAAGGCCAGCTATTATTTCTTCTTGATGAATGGGATGCCGCAGAGGAGTTGCTGCATCATTACCTTCAAGCGGGGTCCTTATCGGATCATTATAGATCAGAGCCGACGGCAGTACGTTGCAAGGCTTGGTATTCCCTCGGAATGATTAGTGAAGCAAAGGGTCAACTGGATCAGGCTATTGCGTACTATGCGAAAAGCTACGAGGCGGACCGTAATATGACAGCCCCGCTTTATGCTGCAGCCCGTCTTATACATGATCGGGATGGAGAGAAACAATTGCTTATGCGGCTGGATCAATGGATTTATGCACCTAATGGACAGCAGCAGCTGCTTCTGCGCGCAAATATTTTATTTGCGGAACGTCTATATAAGGAAGCCAAGGATGCGGCGGAAATCGCATGGCGATCTTCGATTACACATAAAGATGCCGCAATGATGGTGATCGCTGACAGTTTGCTGATGATGGGCAAACCGAATGATGCTATCTTGTCTTTTATGAAAATTTCAGAACAGAGCCCCTTCTACGTTTCAGCAATGCTGCGAACCTGTCTGACATACTGGATTTTGTCAGATTGGCATAAGGCGAGGGAATGTCTAAAGAGCCTTCGTAACCGTTCGACATACTCAGACTCACCTTGCGCAGCCATCTATATGGCGATCCATCCTTTCTTATCAGGGGAGCAAGCCGTTGCTGTGGAGATAGGAGAACAAGCTTTTATCAAGATCAAAGAGGAATTCAATTACATTATCCGTTGTTTTCTTCATTTAAAACGGAATGATCTCATGGAATCTCTATTGCCGTTTTTTGAAAATAATTCCTATATGTATCCCGCTGCAGCAGAATGGCTCTATGAATACGGACAATTCAGTTATGCAGACCGCTTTGCTTTCAAGGCACTTGTGCATGATCCGGAGAATGAGAAAATGGGACTTCTTTTTTTGCAATCCAAAAAGGAGCAAAAGAGAGATTTTGAAGCCGCGCAATGGTTAAGCCTTCATTTAGGCGAAACGATGACATCGCCAGAAAGATATATGCAGTATGTTGACATCTTATGGGACTGGACATTGACGATCATAAGCATGGGAATACGTGATTATCCGCAGGATGAATCGCTGAAGCGTTATTATCAAGCAGCAAAGGAGCTGCAGTCTGGATGAACGGAAGCGTATTAATAAGTTTGTGTATGATTGTCAAGGACGAGGAAGACTTGCTTCCAAGCTGTCTTAGAAGTGTAGAAGGGGTTGTGGATGAAATCATTGTTATCGATACGGGATCCACGGACAATACCGTTGAGATTGCCAAATCAATGGGTGCCAGAGTATACCCGTACAGGTGGGATCAGGATTTTTCTAGAGCCCGAAATGTATCCTTGGAAAGGGCGCGGGGCCAGTGGATATTGTTTCTCGATGCGGACGAAGAAATTCATCCGGACGATCGGGGATCGATCCGGCCCCTGCTAGCCGAAACGGAAGCTTCCGGATATATGGTGACGATAGAAAGCAAGCTGGAGCACGGCGTGGAGAGAGACTTTGCGCTTCGAATATTCCGCAATCACCACGAACATTATTTTGTAGGCAGTTTTCATGAACAAATCGGATCATCGATCCTGACAGCTAATCCAGAGGCCCAATTTCTTCGTACCGGAATCCGTGTTAAGCATGTTGGATACACAAGAGAAATAATGAAAAAGAAAAATAAATCGGCGCGAAATCTGGAGATGGCGTTAGCTGAATTAAATAAAAGACCGGATGACGGCTTCCTTCGGTTTTGTGTGGCCCAAGCATATCTTGGACAAGAAAATCCGGATTCCGCGGCCATACTTGAAGCGATAAAACATCTGCGGTTTTCTATAGAAGCAAGCGACTCCAAGGCTATGTGGGGGGCGCGAATGTATAAACTGCTTGCCGTGGCTTTGGAGGCAGCGGGACAAACAAACGAGGCGCTTGAATCCACAATGAAAGGCATTCTCCTATATAAAGGAAGCGCGGAGCTTTATTATTTGCAAGCGAAGATTTTCGAGAAGGTTGGCAAACGGGATCGGGCCATCGGTTCCTATATGCAATGCCTGGAAGTGGATCAGTATAACCGGTGGAGCGGACTAGGTTCCGAAATTGAACAAAGTGAGCTGCATTTTGTTCTTGGCCGGGTTTTTGAATTCAAAAATAACGATGCCAAAGCGATAGAACATTATAAAAAATCGATTGAGTGTAGTGTCAGCCGGAGTGAAGCCTATGTAAGATTGGGAGCCTTGCTTCTAAAAAGCGGCAATGTGCAGCACGTACAGCAGCTCTTCGAAAAGTGGTTATCCCCGGAAACGATAGACGGGTTGCAATTCTTGAACCGAATTTTCGTGCAGTTGAATCGGTTGGACGCAGCGCTTTACTATGTGGAACGAATTTTGCTCCTGGAGCCGGCCCGCGGGGAAGCCTTAATCTTGGCAGGAAGCTATTTGATCGCGCTTGGCCAATATAACGAGTCTATACAGCGGATGGCTGCTGTACCGGAAGAGAGTGTCTATTTCCGCCGCTCTGTGGTGATGCGCGCCGCTGCTTATTGGTTTTTGGGTGATGAAACAATGGCAATCAAGCTGCTGCGAAAACATGGCGACGCGGCTTTGTATCGCGAGCTGGCTCAATGTTTTATGCAGGAAGCGGCTATAAGACTGGAAGAAGGATTAACAATAAATAACAACAACGAGAAGCTGACGGAGCTGCTTCTTAAGATACGTGAGGTGATAGCCTGTGGCTAAGAAAAAACCAAAGCTGACGTTATGCATGGTTGTGAGAAACGAAGAGCTTTTATTGCCAAGATGTTTGGAAAGCGTTAAGGATTTGGCGGATGAGATGATCATTGTCGATACAGGTTCCACGGATCGCACCGTCCAGATCGCTGAGCAAGCAGGGGCTATTGTGTTTCATGAGCCCTGGGAACAAAATTTCTCCAAGCCGCTTAACAGGGCGCTCAGGGAAGCTAAGGGAGAATGGATCCTGCGTTTGGACGGTGACGAAGAACTGATTGCTGAAGATAAAGGGAAGCTGCGAAAATTAATGATTGATCCCAGGGCGGAGGGCTATATTTTTTCGATCATCAGTCTGCTTAACGATCAGAATGTTGTCGAGGAAGAAGTATCATCCTTCATACGGTTGTACCGAAACCGGCCCGAATATGTGTATGAGGGATTAATTCACGAACAGGTGATTCCATCCATCTATAGAAGAGACCCGAAAGCTGTCATTAAATCGGCCGATGTGCGCATTAAACATTACGGATACCTGAAGGAAATTTCCGACGCGAAGAATAAAGGAAAAAGAAACCTGGAGATAACCCTTGAGGCTATCAAATGCGAACCCGACAACGGATATCTCCGTTTCTATATGGGGGTGGAGTACCGTCGTCAGAATGAAAGGGAACAGTCCGCAGCTCAGTTTGCCGAAGCGATGAAAAGGTTTGATCCTAAGCTGCCATGGGCATCACGGTGTATTCAGGCTCATACGACAGTGTTAATGGAACTGGGGCTCTGGGATCAAGCGATGTCTGTCGCACAGGAAGGAATCCGGTTTTACCCCGATTATACTGACCTCGTGTATTTACGAGGGGTCATTCATCATCAGCAAGGAGATCAGCTTGCTGCGGTTTCCGACTTTTCCACATGCATTGCCATGGGTGATCCGGTAGGACTGAATTATGTGGTGAGTAAAGGGATTGGCGGATATAAATCCTATTACGCGCTTGGTCTTGCCTATCGAACACTGGGAAGAAATGAGGAAGCTGTTACAGCCTATGAAAATTCATACAAGTTATTCCCCACGCGTTCTGTGCCCCTTTACGAAATAGCGACCATCCAGCATAATGTACAGTCCCCCCCATGGATAGGGGATTATCTGGAAAAGATAATGCCGCAGCCGAATATGGAGAAATACCCTGTTATTGCTGATATTTTATTAAGCCTCAGAGAGTATGAGTCCGCCGAAAAGTTTATTGCCGCGATGGTAAACCATGATCCCAATTACCAATTTCGTTACTTGCTCGGAGGCTGTTACCGTAAACGCGGTGCTTATAATGATGCGATCCGGGAGTTGAGCCAAATTCCGGTCTCCAGTCCTTATTATGTCGAGGCCAGACTTCACCTCTACGCCTGTTATCAATATGAAAATGAGCCGGAAAAAGCAAAGGATGTCCTCTTGCAGCTGAATGGGGATGAAAATCTATTTTCCAGACTTGCGCTACTTTTTCTTGAGGATTCGAAGGATATCCTTGTGAGAGGGGGAAGACGTTTTCCCGAAGTCAAGTCTCTATCGAAAGAGCTGGAGAAAATAGAGGAGGCCATCCAGTATGTCGGGAAGTAGCAGACAGCGGATAAGTATGGTGATGATTTCCAGAGACGAGCAATTTAATATTGGGCGTGCTCTTCATAGCGTGAAGGATATCGTAGATGAGATGATCGTAGTGGATACCGGTTCTGTCGATGCTACGGTGAAAATTGCGGAATCTCTGGGGGCCAAAGTTTTCCATTTCCCGTGGCAGAATGATTTCAGTTTGGCGAAAAATGTTGCGATCGAACAAGCGACCGGCGATTGGATGTTATTGATGGATGCGGATGACGAGCTTCATCCGGAGGATCGGCATCTCGTCAGGGAGCTGCTCCTTGAAACCGACACCGATTGTTTCTTTTTCGATACGCTCAGTTATTTCGGAGAAGGCGGCGGCCTTTATGTTCGCATGCTGCAGCCCCGGCTGGTGAAAAACGAACCTCGCTTCCGCTTTACCGGGAAAATTCATGAAACGCTGCAATTGAATGGCGTAGGGATTAATTATTGCGATATCCGCATGCAGCACTACGGGTATTTGAACACGGAAGTTGAAGCGAAGCAGAAAATTTCACGTAACCGGACCCTCTTGGAAGAGGAATTGGGACAAAACCCAACGGCGATAACCTATTTTTACCTCGGTACGGAGCATTTGCGCGCAGGGGATTACGAACTGGCCGTAGAAGCATTTGAGCGTTCGCAGCAGCTCTATTTGGAGATGGGGATTGTACCTTCATCGGAAATGCTGAAGAAAAAGATTATCGCGTTCCAGGAGTTGTTTCAATACAGGCGCGTATATGAAGAATTAGAGAATGCAACCCAATTGTATCCCGATTATACCGATCTTTACTTTCTTCGCGCGGAAACGCTTGAGCAGGAAGGGAAAAACATCGAGGCGATTAAGGCTTATCATGCCTGCATTAAGCAGGGGGAAGCGCCTGTGACCTACAGCTCCATGTGCGGAAGCGGCTCCTATACAGCCTATTATCGTATCGGATATTTGTATTCCGAGATCGGGGAGAGCGACAAGGCGCTGGAAGCTTTTTTCGACGCACTGCAATGCAACACGTCTTATGTTCCCGCGGTTCATGCTATTGCTGCAGAATTGGTTAAGTCAAAAACGAAAGAAGAAATATTAACCCTATTGAGAAGACAGTTTGATTTGAATATTCCCATTGCCAACCAGTACTTTGCCGAAGCTTTTTCGAATGCGGGCGCTTTCGAAACGGCACTTATTTTTCTCCGTCATTATGAACAGCTCAGCCCGTCTTTACCGGAGGAGCTGCATCTCTTGAAGGCACAATGCTTGTTTTATAGCGGTGAACTGCAGCAGGCTTGCGACCTGTTCAACCAGATCCCCGAACAGAGCCAGAAATATGTAAGGGCGTCATTTTTCAAGTGTATCTATTACTGGTTATGCGGGGATTATCAGGAATCTTTAAACATCCTGAGCTTCCTCCGTCAAGCCAATCGATTCGCCTCCTTTGAAATTGAATTATGCGAGCAAGTGAGCCGAATATTGGAAGGGAAAGCGGAGAGCGGCAAATCGGCTGGATGGACCTTATCCGGCAAGGAGGAAGAGGCGCTTCTCGGTTTAGCGGAAATTTTTGTTTATTTAGGGAAATACGATTGGCTCGCTAAAATATATACCTTTATTCCAAAGCAGTGGCAGCATGAAGAAAAGCTTATTCTCTTCGCAAAGCTGCTGCAAAAGAAAGGGAAAGCAGCGGAAGCACAAAGCTGGGCTCGTCTATGGGATGATCAAGGGAATCCGAGTTTAGAATCGGCCGTGCTATTGGCAGAAATTGCTTACTCATTAGGCCGATACGGTCAAGCTTGGAAGGGATATCAGGAAATATTGCATAAATCCCCGGATCATATCAAGGCGATGCTCGGGTTGTCGCGAATATCATACCAGTATTATTTGGAAACGGCTGGGCTGGGCCATCATTCTGCAGCTCCGAAACAGCAGGAAGGCATCAGCCTTTGCATGATTGTAAAGGATGAAGAAGAGTATCTGCCTACAGCCTTGCAAAGCATATCCGGCTTGGTTGATGAAATTATTATTGTCGACACAGGTTCGGTAGACGATACCGTTACTATAGCGGAACAATACAGGGCTAAGGTTTGTCAGGTAACTTGGAATGGCGATTTTTCCATCGCACGCAACGCTGCCTTGGAACTGGCAACCTCGGCATGGATTCTTGTCTTGGATGCGGACGAATGGCTAGAACCTGAATCATGCGACCGCCTGCGCGAATTGATTCAAAATCCGGATATTGACGGTTATTTCCTGACAGTCAACAGCAAGATCGATGATTCGCATACGGTTGTTGACCGTAGGCTTTCGTTATTTAGAAACAAGCCGGAATATCGATATGTTGGGATTATTCATGAGCATATTCCATTACAACGATTTTGGGAACGTGGAAATCGAATTGAAACGGTTGATCTTGTGATTCATCACGATGGTTACAAAACAGAAACCATCGAGAAAAAGCAAAAATCCGAAAGAAATATGGATATTATCCGAAAGCAATTGCAGCAGCAGGAGTCCTCTCTTTACCGGTACTATTTGGGTGTGGAATTTATGCTGCAAAATCAGTATCTTGAGGCGGTCAACCATTTTCAAGCCTCCCTGTCTGACTGGACCCCGGAGCATCCACAATATGCCGATTGTTTAAATAAATTCGCACACTGTTATTTGGCTTTAAAGGATTATGAAGCTTGCGAGAAAACATTGATTGACGGAATCGCCCGGTTTCCGGATTTTACCGACCTTCACCATATATTCGCTACATGTGCCTTCGAACAGGGGCGGTGGAAGCAGGCCATTGAGCATTTTGAAGCGTGCATCGCTATGGGTCCCGCACCTTATCTTTACAGCAGCTTTGAAGGTGTGGCCACCTATCATGCCTATTATGGGCTGGGGTTAGCTCACCGTGAGGCTAAACACTGGGAGCAGTCTACCCGTTATTTTTTATTGTCGTTAGATTGCAACCCGCGATATATCCAAGCTTCCCAGCAGTTAATTCAAAACTGGAGAACCCGGTACGGAATTGCGCTTCAGTACGCCAAAGAAGCGCTGCAGCTGGGAATTCAATTTCATCCGGAATCACATCGTCTAAGAGAAAAGCTAAGCAGACTTTAACATGCAAAGCGTAAGGGAAGGAGATGTAATTTTGGAAACACCTTTCATGTCAGTCTGCATACCCACATACAACAGAGCGGAACGGCTTGCAGATTCCATTCGCAGCGTTCTGGAACAAAGTTTTCAAGATTTTGAACTTGTTATCGTGGATAATCGTTCCACTGATCATACAGAAGCAGTAGTTGCTTCATTTGATGATGACCGGATTCGCTTTATTGTAAATGAGTGGAATATAGGAGCGCCTGCAAATCATAATCGCTGCCTGATTGAGGCGAAAGGGAAATATATCAAATTTCTCCACTCTGACGACACTCTGGTTATAAAGGAGGCCTTACAGCGTTTTTACGATGCCGCAGTCAGCCAACCGAATGCGGGGATCATTACCTGCTGCTTCACATTTAATTCAGAGCCTTACCTTTCTCTGCCGTTTGATCTGCTGCGGCCCAAAGGCTTCAGCTCTGTCAGGGAGTGCATGAACATTCACAGCTTCGGGCTTCCCAGCGAATGGATGGTCAAAAGGGAGATTTTGCCTTATACGGGGCTACTGATCGATTCCCATATTTGTGATGTTGATTTTGTGATGAAGTCGGTGTTTGCGTTTGACACTTATTCCATTGCCGAGCCCCTCGTTAATCATACTTTGCACGAGGGAAGCGAAACGACGATCGCTTCCTCTATGAATGGCTGGGAATTTATGCGTTTTAAGGCGCTCGAACAGCTTCCGTACTATTCTTCGCTATCTGTGGAATTGAAAAATGTACTGTGTAATTATTTGCATATGACTGTGATGGTAAGAGTAAAAAAAGCCATAGAGATGCAATGTTTTCATTTTGCCCTTCAAGGTGTACTTGATTTGCTGAAAATGGATCCCCAATTGCACGATTATGAGGGTGAAGCACGGGAGAAAGTGCTTTCTCGCTTGCTGCATCTTCTGGTACTCAGGAAAACCCCGACTGAAATTGTTAACTATATGCACTCACAGAACGAGTGTAGATCTTATGCTCATTTGTACCAATATGGAATCGCGTTTCGCCATCAGCTCTACAGCCTAGAAAAAAAAATAAAAGAATCAGGTAAACAACTTCAGATTATAGGCGACGGGGGATTTGCGGGATGTTTTCTGGATGCTTTTCCAGAATTGAAGACGCGTGTCACCCAAATTATTAAGTCCGAGCAGAACATCCAAGAAGAATCGGATATGTTCAGGGGAATTCCGACCTCTTCGGATCTCCAAATAGACTTCTCTGTTACTTTTGCTATTCTCGGCTCCGATGTCAACATGAGAAAGCACAGGTACGCATTGATAAAATCCGGACTGGTTGAGGGAGAACATTTCCTCCCTTTAGCGGAGCTCATCTAATGGCTGCATCTAATAGGATCACCGTTTCCCCCGTAGAAGAAGCTAATTTCAGGACCATTGCGGAGGCGGTCCATGCAGCGGAGCCGGGCGATACGATTGTCGTACATCCCGGTATTTACCGGGAATGCATCGTCGTTGAAAAACAAGTGAAAATCATGGGATCCGGTTCTTTGGGGCAAGTGATTTTGATCGGAGCAGCTTCCCACACCCTGGAGATGAAGACTATTTTCGCGTCGGTTGAAAACATAATGATCGACCATGCAGACGAAGGGGAATTCGTGGCGGTTTATATCGTGAAGGGCTCCCCCTTATTCGAACAATGCGAGATGTCATCGAAGGCAGGACCTGTACTAAGTATAGGCGATGAGGCGGATCCCATCATCAAACGGTGCAAGATACATTCCGGTCAAGATGCGGGAGTTCATGTGACAGACGGCGGTCAAGGTTTGCTGGTGGATTGCGACATCAGTTATCACAAGTCTGCTTGTGTGGTAATCGAACGCGGGGGGGATCCCGTTTTTCGAAGGTGCCGTATTTATAAGGGAGGAAATGCAGGAGTATTGGTCACCAATCAAGGCAGAGGGAGCTTCGAATCCTGCGATATTTTTGCCCATACAAAAGCGGGACTGGCGATTATACATGATGGCAATCCTAAACTTTCTCATTGCCGAATTTACGATGGTCACGATGCTGGGGTGTTTGCGACTGAACGCGGACAGGGAATATTGGAAGACTGCAAGATATACGGAAACGAAATATTAAATGTGGCGATTAAGAAAGAGGCGAATCCGCAGTTAAGACGCTGCCAAATCTTCAATGGGAAACAATTGGGACTACTCGTTGCGGACGCTGGACTGGGAATTCTGGAGGATTGCGAAATTTACGGTCATGCAGGGGAAGGATTATGGATTAAAGACGGAAATCCGCATTTGGTGAATTGTATCATTCACGATCACAGTAACATCTTTATTTCGAATACACACATTTCGCCATCGTCTCCCGGAAGTGGAGACCGTGAGAGCTTGGCCGCACAGCTTCAAGAGCTTGAAGGATTTGTAGCGATGGAATCAATGAAGCAGACAATTCTGGATTTGGTCGATTACATTGAATATGTGAAGGACCGTCAGCGTCTTGGCATGAAAACTGCCGACTCTTTATCGCTTCACGCTCTATTTGTCGGAAATCCCGGAACAGGAAAAACGACTGTGGCCCGACTGTTAGGCAAGCTATATAAAGCAATGGGGCTATTAGAAAAGGGACATGTGGTAGAAGTCGACCGCACGGGTTTAGTAGCAGAATATGTGGGACAAACGGCAATGAAAACGGAACGGGCTATTCAATCGGCCGTTGGCGGCATCTTATTCATTGATGAAGCTTATACGCTCGCGAAATCCGATTCGGGACAGGATTACGGCAAGGAAGCAATCGAAGTCATTTTGAAGCGCATGGAGGATCTCTCAGGCCAATTTGTGGTCATAGCGGCAGGTTATCCTCGAGAAATGAAAACCTTGATAGACATCAATCCCGGCTTAAGAGAGAGGTTTAAGCAGACGATTTTTTTCCCGGATTACACGCCGGATGAACTGCTCCGTATCGCCCGTCACATGGCCTTAGACGAAGAATATATCCTCGATTCTCATTTTGAAGCCTTGCTGTACGATTATTTTATGGAGCTTTTCCGAAACCGGGATTTATCTTTCGGCAATGCCCGGTTGGTTCGCAACTGTTTTGAGAAGGTGAAATTAGCTCATTCCAGGCGCTGCGTAAAATTGCCGAAAGACAAGCGCACAAGGGAGGTCATGACCACCATTTTGCCCGAGGACATGTCCGTACTTCGACCTTCCATGCTGAACAAGAAGGTTTTTATTCCTATCGATGAGCCCCGTTTAAATAAGGTATTACAAGAGCTTCAAAATATGGTCGGCCTCCATACGATCAAGAAAAGTGTAAATGAACTTGTGAAGTTGATCCGGTATGCTAAAGAGTCTGGCCAAGAAGCGGTAACGCCTTACCCTCATTTATTATTTCTTGGCAATCCGGGAACAGGCAAGACAACGGTGGCTCGGCTATTCAGTGAAATTTACGCAGCACTTGGAATCTTATCAAAAGGTCACTTAGTGGAAGCATCGAGAGAGCATTTTGTTAGTGCGCTGACTGGTCATACGGAACAAAAAACGGCGAATCTTATAAGCGATGCTATAGGCGGGGTATTGTTTATTGATGAGGCCTATACACTGAGGGCCGATAAGCTGAAAGAGGATTACGGCCAAATTGCAATTGACTTGCTCGTGAAGAAAATGGAGGATTACAGAGGCGAACTTATTGTCATCGCAGCCGGATATACGCAAAAAATGCAGAAATTTGTAAAAAGCAACCCGGGACTTCAATCCCGATTTTCCCAAATTGTTTATTTCGAGGACTATGACCCGAACGAGCTGCTGGAAATAACGGAAAGATTATTCACTCGTCACAACTACGTGTTATCAGGGGAAGCGGAAAAGAAGTTGTGCCGCTACTATGAGGAAATCTATCATTCCCGGGATATGTTCTTCGGAAACGCACGGCTGGCACGCAATATCGTAGAGGAAGCGTTGAGAAACGCAGAATTGAGACATGCGGACGGCTTCGGAGCCTTTCATCGCTATGAAAATGAAAAGAAGATATTAATCGCGGATATAGCTTTTTTAGATAACATAGGGTAAGAAAAGCGAATGCATTTAACAACGGGAAGGGTGAATGACGCTTGAAACCATTAAAAATTGTTTTTGCGAATATGCTTTATGATTACGGGGACCCCGCTAGGGGGTACGGCTTGGAAATGGTGTTATATGACCAGCTGCACCGAATGGGACACCAACTCGTCCCTTTTCATTATGACGTACTTTTGCAGCAATTTGGAAAAGCGAAGATGAATGCCATGCTGCTGGAATTGGTTCTTAAGGAAAAGCCGGAAGTACTCTTTACTATTCTCTCAGAAAATCAATTTGATCCGGCGGTTATGGATGAAATTAGCCACCGAACCGGTACGGTCACCTTCAATTTATGCGCGGACGATCATTGGAGACTCGATTATACGCTGGCATGGGCTCCGCATTTTAATTGGATGGTGACCACATCGGCGGACGCTGTCCCTTTGTACCATCAGAATGGTTATAAGAACGTCATTCATACGCAATGGGGCCACAATCCGGCCATTCATAGAAAACGAGAAACGAAAAAATGCTATGATGTTTCTTTTGTAGGCATGCCTCATGGAAATCGCGTTGATATTTTGCAGCAATTGGTGAATGCGGGGCTTGAAGTTCATATATGGGGGAATGGATGGTCAACGGGAAAGGTATCTCTCGAGGAAATGGTCAGCATCTTTAATCAAACCAAAATAAACCTTAATTTAAGCAGATGCTCGTCAGCCGATCTTCTGCAAATTAAAGCGCGGGATTTTGAGGTGCCGGCTTGCGGAGGATTTCTGATGACAGGCTATAATTCGGAATTAAAAGCCTATTATGAATTCGGCCAGGAGATTGAGACTTACCGTGACGTAGAGGAGTTAATCAGCAAAATAAAGTATTACCTGCTTCACGAGGAGGAAAGGGAACGAATTGCCGTAGCAGGCTGCAAGCGAGCGCATGAAAAGCATTCTTACGAGCAGCGGTTCGAAATGATATTTAAGCAAATGGGCTTAACAGATTAGAAGCGGATTGGCGCTTAAAGGCCCTGTCATGAACGAGATCGGGCCTTCTTCCTACAGCGTCTTTTCTTTTTTTTACGGAGCTGCGTTTGCGTTTGATAATTGACATTAACGCTTGCGGTTGTTCCCGGTTCCAATGTTCTAAAGCCCACTCGAGTAAATTTGGCAAACCTCAAGGGGGTAGTCACATAATTTTGCTTGGGTTTTATTTTGATTCCCTTCGTATCCACGAAATAATTTTTATTGTCCGGACTAACCTCGACCTGTATTTCCAATGTAGCGTTATCGCTATGGTTTTGAATCATATACATGATGTTCGTAGACAACGATGTGTTTTGCGACGGTAAAAACATGAAATCTTCCCCGACTGTCAAGCCATTATAATTTCTTTCTAAAAAACGCATCGTTCGAATTGTCGTGAGCTTTTTTTTGCGGCATTTTTTCTTTTTTTTGGGATGGCATTTGCAATGACGCTTATTTTTCGGCTTGATGCAAGGCATTCTTTTTTTTGCTTTAGCATTTTTTTTGGGCCGCGGAGTTCGCTTCTTCCTCTTTGGACATTTTGAAATATGGGTCTTAGCGTCATCTGGCTTGCTCTCGGCTGGAGGGCGGACAACGCCATAGAAGGAAACAGCCAAGGATTGGTTGGACTTCAGCGCTTTGCGGATTTTATTTCCGTCCAGCTTTATCTTCCTGGTAAAACCGGTGTGATGTTTATCGAGGTATGGAATATAATCCCGATTGATTGTTTTATTCAAACCCAGTCTCACCGCCTCCTGCATCTTGATTCAGTATATGTAGGTCCATGAGGGTGTTGAATGTGTAAAAACCTATATTTTAGCGGTAATGGGCGATAAAGCGTAGCCGGAGAGAAGAAGCTTGAATAATATGCATTAATGTATTCAGAATCGAGGTTATGCGAAGGTGGTCTCTTCATTCATGAAGCTCTCCGATTATGTCATCGAGTTTATTGTCCGGCAGGGAGTGACCCATTTATTCGAGATGGTCGGCGGCGCGATTGCACATTTGATCGATTCGACCTATGACAGGAAGGATATTCACTGCGTATCCGTTCATCACGAGCAGGCTGCCGCCTTCGCCGCAGAAGGGTACGCCAGAGCGAGCGGCGGTCTTGGCGTCGCTATGGCTACCAGCGGACCGGGAGCATTGAATTTAACCACAGGCATAGCCTCTTGTTATTTCGATTCGGTGCCGGCATTATTTATTACCGGCCAGGTCAATACGTATGAATATAAATTCGATAGGCCTTTGCGTCAGATTGGGTTTCAAGAAACGGATATCGTGAGCATCGTTAAGCCAATAACCAAGTATGCAGAGCTGGTTACGGAGCCAAGTACGATACGTTACCATTTGGAAAAGGCGGCCTATCTTGCCAGAGCCGGCAGACCCGGCCCCGTACTGCTCGATATTCCGCTTAACGTTCAACGCGCCGAAATCGAGCCGGAGGAGCTTAAAGGCTACATGCCTGACGAAGAAATGGCAGTCACCGATGCCCAGTACCTGGAAGGAACAGTATTAGAGGAGATCACTGAACTGCTCATGCAGGCTGAACGTCCGCTTATTCTCGTTGGCGGCGGTATCAGGGCGGCTAAGGCACAAGAGGAATTACATCAATTTGTCCATATTACCCGAATTCCTGTCGTTTCCTCCCTCATGGGGCTTGACGCCCTTTCCCATGATAACCCTGCTTTTTTCGGGCTGATTGGATCCTATGGCAATCGTTTCAGTAATTTGGCATTAGCCAATTGTGACATGTTGCTTATTTTAGGATCGAGATTGGATACGAGGCAGACGGGAACCAGACCCGACACCTTTGCGAGAGCTGCCAAAAAAGTGCACGTCGATGCCGATATTCACGAATTAAACGAAAAAGTGCAAGTTGACATTGCTCTTCACGCAGATGTGAAAATATTTCTTTCCCATCTAAATGAAGTGTCATCGTTGAAAGAGCCCAAAGACTTAGCCAACTGGTACCGAGTTCTTCAAGGCTATCGCGAGCGGTATCCTTCGGAACCTCCGAGTACGAACTTCAAAATCATTGACCCGAATGCCTTCTTGCGATTGCTATCCGAGCATTGCAAGAAAGATCAGGTAATCTGCCTGGATGTCGGACAACATCAGATGTGGGCGAGTCAATCATTCAAAGTGAAACAAGGGCAGCGCTTATTCAATTCCGGCGGACTGGGAGCCATGGGCTTCGCTCTGCCTGCGGCTATCGGCTCGGCCAAAGCGAAGCCGGGGCAGCAAGTGATCGTTATTGCCGGCGATGGCGGGCTGCAGGTCAATATTCAAGAGCTGGAAACCATTAAGTATCATCGGCTGCCAATCAAAATATTCGTAATGAACAACTATAACCTCGGCATGGTGCGGCAATTTCAGGATGTTTATTTTCAAGGCAGGCAGCAATCCTCGCTCGTCGGGTACAGCTGCCCGGACTTTATCAAGCTCGCAAGGGCATACGGCATTCGCTCCTATCACATACCAGACATGGAACAGGCGGAGCGAATCATTCAAAAAGCGCTTGCATATAAAGGCCCCGTTTTAGTCCATGTTCCGTTAGACGCTTATGCCGCCGTTCATCCGAAACTGAACGTGAATAAACCGATTGAGGATATGTCGCCGCACTTGGAGCGGGATGTGCTGAAGCGGGAGATGCTGATCGATTTGATTGAGGAGGGATTCGATTGCTGAAGGCCATTGTGTTGGCGGGAGGAAATGGCACCAGACTGTGGCCTCAAAGCAGGCCCGATCTGCCGAAGCAATTTTTGCCGTTTCTCGGCAGTAAATCGATGTTCCAGAAAACGATTGAGCGATTGACTGCTTTTTTGCCGCTTGAGGATATTTATGTGATTACATTAGCAAAATACGAAGCTATCGCGCTCGATCAGTCAGGCCTTCCGGCAAGCCAGCTCATCATTGAGCCTATGGCCAAAAATACGGCAGCATGCATCGGTCTTGCCGCTGTTCATTTTCTTCGCAAACAGGAGGATCCCATTCTCATTACCATTCCCGCCGACCATTCCATCGAGGGGGAGGAGGAATTTCGAGAGGCTTTGCAGAGGGCCTATCTTCAGGCCGGCAGGGAGGACTGCGTGGTGACGCTGGGTGTCAAGCCTACGAGACCGGAAACGGCTTATGGCTATATCAAAATCGTTCAGGGAACTGCAGGCGATTGCTGCCGGGTTGAGCAGTTTACCGAAAAGCCCGATGCGACTCAAGCGATGAGCTGGATTAATCAATCCGGCTATTATTGGAACACGGGGATCATGGCCTGGCGGGCCTCTTATGTGGAGGCATTGCTTTCACAATATATGCCGCAGCTCGCACAAGGCTTTGCGCAATGGAAAACAGCGGTCAGCCCAATCCATGAAAATCTATTGCATACGATTTATGAGGCCATTCCCAGCATTTCGATCGACTACGGCATTTTGGAGAAGTCGCCTCTAACCTATCTCCTTCCCGTTTCGTTTCGCTGGGATGACCTCGGAAGCTGGTCTTCGCTTGATCGCTGGCTTCCGCAGGACGCCGATTCCAATGTAGTCATCGGCAATCATAGGCTTAGCCATACGAAGAATTGTATTGTTTATAGTGAGCATGCCTTTGTCGGCACCTTCGGCGTGGAGCATCTCATCATCGTCGTTACGGAAAATGCGGTGCTGGTCTGTCACAAAGACCATGAGCAGAAAATTAGAGATATGCATGAGCATCGTGAACAAACGGATTGAAGGAGGACGCCTAATTGGCTCAATCAGCGGAAGAGCTGCGGGAATTAATATTGGAGCTGTCCAGGCAATATTACAAGCTTCGCTGGCCCGATCATGATTTTCGTCCGGGTCACGATACCATCCCGGTGTCCGGCAAAGTATTTGATGAAGAAGAGCTATATCACCTTCTTGATTCCTCGCTTGATTTTTGGCTGACTTCGGGAAGGTATGCTCATCGGTTTGAAAACGAATTCGCCCGCTTCATGGGTACTCGTTACGCCCTGCTAACGAATTCCGGTTCGAGCGCCAACCTGCTCGCTCTTTCTGCCCTTACTTCTCCCGCATTAGGCGAACGCCGGCTCATGCCCGGCGACGAGGTCATTACCGTCGCTGCCGGGTTTCCAACGACGGTGAATCCGATTGTGCAAAACGGGCTCGTGCCTGTTTTTCTGGATGTGAACAGCTCCACCTACAATATCGATACAACCTTGCTGGAACAAGCGATCAGTACTCGGACGAAAGCGATTATGATCGCCCACACGCTTGGCAATCCGTTTGATCTCGATGAGGTGTTGCGCATCTCGCGAAAGCATCAGTTATGGCTGATCGAAGATGCTTGCGATGCCGTAGGCTCGACATATCGGGGAAAGCCGATCGGTTCCTTTGGAGATTTAGCTACCGTAAGTTTTTTTCCCGCTCATCACATCACCATGGGAGAAGGAGGTGCTGTGCTCACCTCACGGCCGGAGCTCAAAAAACTGGTCGAATCTTTCCGGGATTGGGGAAGGGACTGCTGGTGCGAACCCGGTAAAGACAATACTTGCGGCAAACGCTTCGATTGGAAGCTTGGAGACCTTCCTTGCGGATATGATCATAAATATACGTACAGCCACATCGGGTACAATCTCAAGATAACCGATATGCAGGCTGCCATCGGCGTCGCTCAGCTTAAGAAACTTCCAGCTTTCATAAAGCGGCGCCGCGACAATTTTCGGCTGCTACGGGATGCGCTTGAACCTTTAGGGGATGTTCTGCTGCTGCCGGAATCGACGGCGAAAAGCGAGCCCAGCTGGTTCGGCTTTCCGATTACTGTTCGTTCACAATCGCCGATAACGAGACATCAGCTGGTCTCGCATTTGGAAGCAAGCCGAATCGCCACGAGGTATCTTTTCGCCGGAAATCTGCTTCGGCAGCCTGCTTATCGCAATGTGAAATATAAAACGATAGGCGAGTTGAAAAATACGGATACCATGATGAACCAAACGTTCTGGATCGGACTTTATCCCGGCTTATCGGAAGAGATGCTGCGTTATGTAATTGGAAATATATTCGAGGCCTTTCAAAGGGAGCAGTTGTCATGAAGGTGGTCATATTAGCCGGTGGACTCGGCACGCGAATCAGCGAGGAAACACAGGTCAAGCCAAAGCCGATGGTCGAAATCGGTATGCAGCCTATCCTATGGCACATTATGAAGCTCTACTCCGCATACGGATTCCATGATTTTATTATTTGCTTGGGGTATATGGGACACAGCATTATTGATTATTTCAATCACTATGTTAGCAATCATTCCGACATTACGTTTGATATGAAACGGGATGAGCGTATCATTCATAACCACGCGATTGAACCTTGGACGGTGACGCTGGTCCATACCGGCAAGGAAACGATGACAGGAGGCCGAATTAAACGTATCCAACATTATATCGGGCATGAGCCGTTTATGCTTACTTACGGAGACGGTCTTGCTGATATCAATCTTGACGACCTTCTTCGCTTTCACCGTGATCATGGCAAACTGATGACGGTGACGGCGACGCAGCCGATGGGCAAATATGGTTCGCTTACTCTTGCAAAGGAGGACCGCGTCAAGAGCTTTCAGGAAAAACCAAAGGGAGACGGTTCGTGGATCAGTGGCGGTTTTTTTGTCATGGAGCCCGAAATCTTTGATTTAATCGAGGGGGACCAAACGATATTAGAGAATGAACCATTGGAAAAGCTGGCAAAGAGAGGCCAACTGATGGCGTATAAGCATTCCGGTTTTTGGAAATCGATGGACACACTGAAAGACAAACAGGCTTTGGAGGAGATATGGAAAACCGGAAAAGCTCCATGGCAAATATGGGATTGAATGAACGAAAGAACGGATGAACAGAGGGAGGAGATCGAAGTGAGACCGGCGTTTTGGCAAGGAAAGAGGGTGTTTCTGACCGGACATACGGGCTTTAAGGGAGCATGGTTATCCATCTGGCTGTCTTACCTTGGTGCTGAAGTGCACGGATATTCTCTTAGGCCGCCAACAAAACCTAGCCTGTACGAGCTCGCACAGGTCGAGACTCGTCTTGCTGGCGTTATTTATGATGATATTCGAAATTTGGATGCCCTGCGCAGCGTAATTCTGAATGCCCGTCCGGACATTATTATTCATATGGCAGCACAACCCCTTGTTCGGAAATCGTATCTAGAGCCGTTGGAAACCTATCAGATCAACGTGATGGGCACCGTTCATCTATTCGAAGCGATACGCAGTGCGATAGCCGCCGATCATTCGATCAAGGCTGTAATTAATGTGACGACCGATAAATGCTATGAGAACAAAGATTGGGAGTGGGGCTATCGGGAAACCGATTCGTTAGGCGGCAACGATCCTTATTCTAACAGCAAAGCGTGTTCCGAAACGATAACGAATGCTTATCGCACTTCTTATTTCTCCGGTGCGGCTGGCTGTGCAGTTGCAACCGCAAGAGCCGGAAATGTAATTGGCGGCGGGGATTGGGCTAATGACCGTTTAGTTCCCGATTGCTTGGATGCAATCATGAAAGGTAAACCGATCAGCCTCAGAAATCCTTCATTTGTTCGTCCATGGCAGCATGTATGCGAGCCTCTAGGCGGCTATTTGCAGCTGGCGGAAAAAATGTACGATGAAGGGCATTCATATGAGGGAGCGTGGAATTTCGGACCGGATGAAAGCGATTTTCATTCCGTTGAGGGAGTGACTAGCCTGCTTTGCTCCAAATGGGGAGACTCGGCGGCATATCGATACGAGTTTGGTGAACAGCAAGCTAAGGAAAGCCCGATGCTTCGCCTCGACAGCTCTAAAGCGAAGCATCGCTTAGGGTGGAAACCCAAATGGACGATCAGTCAGTCGCTGGACAAAGTCGTAGACTGGACGCAAAGCTGGATAAGGGATGGGGATGCGGCTGGAATCACGATTAGTCAAATAAAAGCGTACATGGAAGGCTAATCTAGCTGCGTAAAGTTGTTTTTTGGTTGGAAGTACTCCGGATTTTAGGGGTCTAGCCGCTACTCACATATGACCGAAGAAAACAAAGAGCTTCGTCAATATGTCGATCAGTATGTATTGAGATTGACATTATAAATTGCATAATCAACAATGGGAATCCGCGCAAGCGGATTTTTTTATTGTATTAATCGTGTAGAATTCTGGGAAAACGTGCAGCATTTTTTTGCTAATTTTGCTTATTCGCGTAGGTAACGGGATCAAGTTCTTGTCGTCCGACAGATGTCGGAAGTCAAGAACATTGTCCCATTAAAGCCGCGCAAATTGCGGTTTTTTTTATTAATGGGATCAAGTTCTTGTCATTTGTTGATGACAAGAACTTGATCCCATTCCCGACTAGTGACAAGAACATAGTCCCATTCCCGACGGGGAAATGATGCACCATGTCGTCCATTCTAAAAAACTAACGTGCTGCCGTAATATTCATAAGTAAGTCGTGTTATAGAAAATAAAGTAGTATTAGACTGACGATGCGTCATTAAGCTAACGGGCAGGATAATTGAATCAATTACGGGCATTATATTACCAAAAATTTTGTTCAAATTAGTTGGGAGTAACTTTAATGTCTTTCATAGAGCGGATCGGAGGATTGGATTCGAACTGATGGGATGAATCCCACTTTACCTCAACGTTCTGGCCAATGTTTAATTTGTTGTACATTTCTTCTGACAAAGTGTACCAAGATGAATCATTTTGTGATCTTGCCAAGCTTTCTAATTCTTTCAAGGACATTTTTTCGTAGGTAATTCCTTCTGTTTTAGGAATTAGTAAAAATCTAAATTTTTCATCCATTACATCTTTATAAACAATTGTTCCAAGGGAAGTGCTTATATTTTCGGAATTGGTAACACCGTTGTTTGTGCAACCCGATATAAGAAGCACTAGAATTATAAGACCATATGGCAAAATCCTTAATTTCATTGTCGATCCCTCCTATAGGTTACTTTATAACGGAGTTAGATCTGAATTTGTTGCATGGTAAGTTAATTTATAACCTCTATCTATAATTATTATTTACCCCATGTTCAATACCCCTTTCACGTACCGTAAGGGCTACCGCGTGGTAACCCTTCGTTAAGCTAACGGGCAGGATAGTTTAATAGCAAACTGCCCCTTATTTTATTTGCAGAATAAACGGATAAACGCCAAATCCATGTATTACCTGTTTAACGGTCGCAACATTCAATTGATGTGACCGTCTATATAATATATAGAATGTGTTCAATTACAATGGAGGAATTAAGATGAGAAAAACATTTTTGGTATTAATTATTGCTGTATTTGGATTGATAATTGGATGCAGTAATCAATCAGAAAAGGGTGATTATATCATTGGAAAAGAAATTGGAAATGTAAACGACAGTAATATTTCTATGATATTAGTAGCAAAGAATATTTCTGAAGAAGAATCAAAAACGAAATCCCAATCTGATTTTATGAAAGAGGAAACTGATTTAATGTATTATCACATAGAAGATGAAAATTTGTACGAAGACCTTACTGTTGGCGAAAGGGTAAGTGTAGAAGCAAAAACGTTTACGATGGATGGAAAAGAAGTGTCACATGTAATGCAATCGAATCCACCACAAACAGTGGCAGGTGAAATTATTAGACATTCAAAAAAATAGTAAACGCAGAACAATTATTACGCTAACGGGACACGATAGTTAAATACCGAAGGGCTGCCGCGTGGCAGCCCTTTTCTCAGTTAGCGGGCGACATGTTCATAAGAATTGAAGATTTTGTATAGAAGTCAACCGAAACTGAGTTAGGTGATGGGATTTTCAGGATACCGTAACAATTGATTTCTAAACAACGTCTATAGATGGAATACAAAGCATAGGGGGCATGATATGAGAAAATCACAGCTGTATATACTTATTTTCCCTATACTAATGGTGGTTCTGACGGGTTGCGGGAAAGGAGATAATGCACAATCAACGTCAATTGCCGATTTAGCGGTCATTTATTCAACCCTTGAAGAAATAACAGATGATTCAGAACTCGTGGTTGAAGTTACGATGACTGGC
>NZ_JAVIFU010000056.1 GCF_031157315.1 Paenibacillus sp. LHD-38 | reverse complement strand
CAGCAACGGCAAACAAAAAACTTTCAAAATTAATTAAAAGTCAACTACAACAATGGATCGCCGGTTTGCCCAGTTATCTCAAGGCTTATCTGCCTATTTCAAGCTGCGAAGTTTGAGTTATTAAGCTAACGGGTAACGTTATGTTGAAGGAATGTATTGACTGATTTTGGAGCAACAGCGTATAATTCTTCCAATTAATAAAGTTTAGGAGGAACACCATGTCTGAACAAACAGTAACCGACAGATTGGAGACATTAGGAATTGTTCTGCCAAATGCTAGTGAGCCCGCGGCTAAATACGCAAACTTCGTTGAAGTGAACGGATTATTGTTTGTCTCGGGAAAGGGACCTACTGGTAAGCCTAGTGGGAAGCTAGGTAAAGATTATTCAACCGAAGAAGGTTATCAGTTTGCTCGGCAGACCGGGATTGAAATTCTGGCTGTGTTGAATTCAGCTTTAGGTTCTTTGGAAAAAGTCAAAAGAGTTGTTAAGATTCAGGGTTTCGTAAATGCAGATGCAAATTTTGAAGAACATCATAAGGTGTTAAATGGCTGTTCTGACGTAATGCTAGATATTTTTGGTGAAAAGGGTATTCATGCACGTTCAGTCTTCGGGGCAGTTTCATTGAGAGATAATCTTCCCATTATCGTTGATTCCATTTTTGAGGTTAAGGTATAGGCATAATTCCCCTCTCTTTTAAGCTAACGGGAGTTCAATACAAAAGGGCTGCCGAGGTAGCCCTTCATTTTGTTAAGAGGTAATCAGTAGGGTTATGTTAATCAGGCGGTAGAAGTTTAAAATAACAAGGGAGGCCTTTTTCATAATATGTACAAGGTTGTATTTTTTGATGTTGACGGCACCCTGTTAAGTGAAATTGATAGAAGCATCCCCCTAAGCACAAAAGAAGCAATCAAGAAATTGATTGATAAAGGAATTAAAGTCGTAGTCGCAACAGGAAGACCGTACAACTTGTGTGAAGAGTTTAAGACTATGGGCATAGATACGTTTATTTCTGCTAATTAGGTAGAAATATGAATGTGCTTATCGCTCTCCATGATGAAATTGCGCGGATAGTATTCACTCATTATTGTAAACAAATGAACATCAAAGATTGTGAAGAAATCGCAGAACGTAATGAAGTTTATAAGAAATTACAAGAAAATAAATTTGATGTATTGTTTATTAACTTTAACGTTTCATCGTTAAATGCTTGGCTTAGCTACAACAAAGTATCGAGACTGACTAAAATCCTCGTTGTTACAACTGAACTCAGCTTAAGATGATAAAAAATGGTGTGAAAATGAAGGTGTTTTCTATGTGACGCTGCCACTTAATTACAAGGCGTTTAAAGCTATAATTGAAACGAATAAATAGTTTGAAAATAAATGCACTACCTATTATTTTGCCTGTAAGCTTAATGACTAGTAGTAACTCTGAGACTTTATTTTCTTTAATAGTAGGATCTAAAGAAGCCTTCCAGAGTAGCTCTCTGCAAGGTTCTTTTTTAAAATTTCGGTCCTCTGTTTTATGATTAAGTAAACCATAGAATAATATTCTGCTTAATTCCTCGAGCATACGTGTATTGATACTTACTTCTTTAAAATTAGGTGTGAGCTTAATCTCCTTAAGAAGTCTAAAATAGACAAGTATAGTATCTCTTAAGCCCCGAAATTGGATTTGAGTCTAAGTTACTTAACGTAGTAAGCTAGATGAAGAATCAATGGAGGAGATTTTTTATGCAACGGAGACGATTTACGATCGAGTTCAAACAGCAAGTGATTCATGAAGCGAAGGAAGTCGGGAATGCTGCACAAGTAGCACGTCGCCATAACATAAATTCGAAAATGCTGAACCGTTGGATGGAACGAGCCGAGCACACAGATTGGAAGACAACAGATTCTTCGGCTAAAGCAATTAGCGTCTATTCACCGTCACCACAGGAGTTTCAAGCACTTGAAGGTGAAAACAAACAACTGAAGGAGATCCTAGGTGAGAAGGATCTGGAGATTGCTGTTCTTCGTGACTTGTTAAAAAAGCAGAACCCAGCTTATCGAACAAAATTGAAATAGCCGATAAATGGATTAAGCTGGGGCATGCAGTTAGCCGCAACCTGCGGATTGTAGGTGTGAGCGAACAAATCTATAATTACCGAAAGAAACAGGCAAGCAGCCAAAACGCTGTAAAGCGTAAAGGCGGTCGGCCTGTGCCTGGTTTCTCAATGACCAAAACAGGCATACCTACCGATTAGTGACAGCCAGATTCAAGAATGGCTCTGTGAACTCTTAAACGGAGAAACGGACGTGTATGGTTACTGCAAATTGACGATTTGCTTGCAGCGTGAGTATGACTTGGTGATATACAAAAAGAAAGTATACCGGTTACTCGATGAGATGGAGATGCTCCAGCCGCAGCGGCGAAAACGATTAAAGCATCCGCGCAAATTGGCCAATAAGCGCGAGATTAAAGCTTCGAACGTACTCTGGGAGATGGACATCAAGTATGGCTACATCACAGGAGAACAGCGCTTCTTCTACTTGCTTTGTGTCATTGATGTGTTAGACCGTGAGGTCATCGATTTCCACATGGGACTGTCCTGTGAAGGGAAACATGCAGCAGGATTGATTCAGCGTACCTTATGGCAGCGACAGCTTTTTGAAACAAAGGAGCGCCCTGTGATCCGTACCGATAACGGGCCACAGTTTATTTCTCATGTTTTTGAGGAGGCGTGTGCAGGGTATGACGTGACACACGAGAGAATCCCTCCAAAGACGCCAAACAAGAATGCGCATATTGAATCCTTCCACAGTCTGTTGGAAGCTGAATGTCTGCAGCGGTATGAGTTCAGCAACTACCAGGAAGCGAACGAGATCGTGACGAACTATATTCACTTTTATAACGAGCGGCGCATGCACGGAAGTTTATATGATTTGGCTCCGAAGCAGTTCCGTCAATCGGTAACTATGCAACAAGTGCAGGCTAAAACAGTTAAAGTGTGAGAAAAACGGAGAAAAGCTACGCCAACGCTAGTTTAAGTGACTGAGACCAAATATTCGGTTGTTTAACCGTTTACATGGCTAGGCGTTACGATTTTGCTACTGTTGATATCTACTGTACTTATGACTCTAAATGATGCGAAAATTTTCCAACTTTCAACGGGTTATAATCGTCATAAAATTGTTTCTGGATACTCAATGGCCACCGATTTAGGGGCTGCTACAGGCCCATTAATTGGTTTTTCATTCATCTCTTTATTTGGAGAGTTAGCATCAGCTTGGGGGGCTTCATTTCTTCTTATTGTTTATGTTCTGACTGAAATTATGTTGAAGAAGTTGTATGGCCACAGTACTGAAAATCCATGAATTAAATGCTGTAAGTACACGTAAACAGAAATTGAAATAAGTACATTGTATGGCGATCAATTATGGGTTTCAAATGGGAAGAGGAAGAGGTCGTCTAATTTTTTCTCGCTTTTACTTTTATAAGCTCAATGTTAAGAGATTTCAGAAATTTGATGGGAGGTTTTCGGTGTTCACTGCATTCCAAAGAGAGCGTATTCATCTGCTACAGTACTGTGATGCTTCATCTTCCAGGTATTCCTCATATATTCCACGTTATTTTCATATCCCGTAACTTTTTTAGAAACGCATTCTCCGCACGAAGCCGTTAGATATCATATTCCATCTTCTTCATCTCGAGTTTTTGGCGATCGGCCTCTGTTAACTCTTCAGGCTCTTTCTTTCTCCTACGGCCATCCTTTAACGCATACTGACCGCCATCTTCGAACTACTTCACCCATTGGTATACTTGCTGGTAGTAAACCTGATACTGTCCTGCTGTCTTATGGTGGTCATGCTGATTTGCCAGGCAATATTGGACAATATCGATCCATTCCTGCCACGTCGTAGAGCGACCCTTTGTCATAGCGCTTTTGCTTCCCAACCGTTTGATGCTTGAACTCATCCGTATAGCTTCGGTTACGTGTACGACTCTCTAGCCCTTTAGAACCATAGAGCTTGTACCGACGCTGTCATTAGAGTCGTTTTATTAATCCGATATTTCTTCGCTGCAGCCTGGAAACCAATATCCCCGATGATACTTCTTCGAGAATAGTGAGTTTCTCCACAGCCCAGTCACGTCCTTCTCTAGGATGTTCTTAATAACGCGGTCACCGAAGTTCCAGTTTCGAGTACTGTGATGCTACTTACGACGTACTCTTGAGCGGAGATCCATCTCTTGCATTAGCCGGAGAACCTTCTTGTTGTTCATCCACACGCCATGATATTGGTCTAGGAACAATTGAATTTGGCGGTACCCGTACACGCCTCTATAGTATTCAAAAGTGTCACGAATCAACTGCTAATCCTTATCCGTGTTAAATGGCTTCACGTATGCGTAGAATCCACTTCGGGAGATACCGATTTCTTTACAAAGCTCTTGACGCTAAAGCTTTTACGAAGTTCGCAGAGAACTGGACAACGGGGCTTTGATAATGCTCGTTGCATACATACGCAAGGTCCTGAGCAAATTGAAATTGCTTCGCTAGCCCTGCACGTGTGTGTTCGAAATCGAATGTTTCTCTGAACGGTTTTTCTACGCTCAAAAAGGCTTTTCCATGGCTTTCTGCTTTAGAAATATCTAGACCAATAACTGGATCCATTCGATTCTCTCCCAATATGTAGATTTATCTTAACGATACTTCTTGTCGCTCGATCGCTTGTTATAGGACTTAATTATAGATAAATAATGAATAAAGAGTCATTGTTAATCCCCTCGAATTTTAGCATACTTTGTCGTTTGTTATAAGTTAGCGAGCAGCTCGTGATTATTAGCTTTGCCGAGCAGCACTAGCTGTCTATCAGAGGAAAAAAACGTAAAGTAAATCTTTCAAGAAGGTGGTTTTTCATGACAGTTGCCCTTTTACTCATACCAAAACCGACAATTCAAATCAATGACCTGCCTTTGAACAATCTTTCTTTCATACGTATGCTTCTTATGTGAATGGTATGAAATGTCGATTGATGGAGTGCTCCTCCACCTATATATCTTGATCAAGTTGAAAGATAAAATCAATAATTTGTTCGTTTTTGCTTTAAATGGGCTTTATAGATCAAATGAAAAGGATGAAGTGTTAATAAAAAAAACTAATAATAATAACGGAAATGAGATTCGTTAAAATTTGGATATTTTTCAGATTTCATGACGAGATATGTCAGAGGAAAAATGTTTATATAGGCTTGTTTTATTAGATTCTTTATTAGGCAAAAGGAAAGGGGGTATGAGAAAGTATCGTTCTCTCGAGTGAAGAGTTATTTATAAATAAATCTTATATAACATAGATAGAGCAATAATCAAACCGTTCAATCGTATACGATTAGAGAGGATATGGAAGGAATTAGGCGTTCTTGTTGGGTGAGCATCCCCCTGATAACGAGAATGGTAAATATGCGGAATTATCACGCAATTCAGGAAATGACCAGCCAGGGAATAGATGTTAGCCTTATTAGGTGTTCGAAAATAAATGTAGAGGATGTGGGAAGGTGTGTGGAAAAATTTGTCTATTTTATTAGCACTGCCAATGCTGTTGTTAGCGGCTTGCGGAAGCAATAACGAGGGTGCAACAGATACGTTGGCTCAAGCACAGCAGCAGGGCTACATAACTGTAGGCTTCGCGAATGAGAAGCCGTATGCCTACAAAAACGAAAGCGGCGAATTAACGGGGGAAGCTGTTGAGATTGCTCGAATTATTTTGAAACGTTTGGAAATCGATGAACTGAGGGGAGAATTGACGGAGTTTACTTCGTTGATTGCCGGCCTGCAAGCCGAACGATTTGACTTGATTACTGCAGGAATGTTCATTAAACAGGATCGCTGTGAAGCTGTATTGTTTGCGGATCCGGAATACAGTATCGGGGAAGGACTCGCAGTGAAAAATGGCAACCCGCTAGGACTTACCAGCTACCAATCCATTGCGGAGCATGCCGATGCCAAGGTTGCGGTCATGGCTGGAGCAGTCGAGGTAGATTATTTGAAGGCTTCCGGAATACCGGAAAATCGCATGCTTATCGTACCGGACCAAGATGCAGCGATAAGTGCCCTGCAATCGGGACGCGCCGATGCGATGACAATGACAGGTCCCGCGTTGCAATCCCGTTTGGAAGCTGCGAACGACAGCACGTTGGAACGGGTTATGGATTTTGAGCAGCCTACTGTAGATGGCGAGAGCATTCGCGGTTATGGTGCAACCGCGTTTCGCTTTGGGGACGAAGCATTCCAAGCGGCATATAATGCCGAGCTTAACAAAATGAAAGAATCCGGCGAGTTGCTGGAAATATTAAGCCAATTCGGTTTCACGGAACAAGAGCTTCCTCAAGACACTACTGCTGCACAGCTCTGTAAGGCTTGAGATGAACGCGCCATGGTTGGAGTGGCTTCCCTTATTGCTTGACGGGACACTCATTACTCTTCAGGTAGCAGCATTGTCGTCTATCGTTTCGTTACTGCTTGCGGCGGCGGCAGGACTTGCGAGCTCATCCCGTTACACCATTGTTAAAGGCATAGCTAATGTTTACGTTGAAGTATTTCGGGCTTGTTCGCTGCTCGTTCTATTGTTTTGGGTCTATTTTGCACTGCCGTTTCTTGATATTGAGCTTTCTAAGCTAACAGCGGCCGTACTTGCGATCGGTTTGAACATTGGTGCATATGGATCGGAGATTGTTCGAAGCTCGATTGCAGCCGTGCCAAAGGGACAGTACGAAGCCGGCATAGCGCTGAATTTATCCGGAAGCATGCGTATGCTTCGAATTATTTTGCCTCAAGCCGTTACTAGGATGGTGCCGCCGTTCGCAAATTTGATGATCGAATTGTTGAAGGCAACTTCACTCGTCTATTTTATAACACTGTCGGACCTTACTTTTGAAGCCATGATTATACGGAATAATTACTATACCTGGACGCCACAAATATTCGGGCTGCTTTTACTCATTTATTTTGTATTATCCTCGTTTATCTCCGTTTCGGCCCGCTTGCTTGAACGCAAGCTTACGGTTTGGAGGTGAAACGTGAATTGTGGAAATGGGATTATGTCGTTGCATTGCTTCCGAAGCTGTTAGATGCCTTTTTGGTTACATTGGGCGCTACGCTAATTGGGTTCATATTATCGATCTTAATTGGTTTAATTTTTGCAATTGCTGGACGTTCGGCTTACAGACTGATTAGATGGACCGTTCGCTCCATTGTTGAATTTATCCGAAGCACGCCGCTGCTCGTTCAAGTTTTCTTTCTTTATTACAGCGTGCCGATGCTGACGGGGCTTGCGATGTCCGCATTTGTAACGGGGGTTATCGCTTTAGGACTTCATTACGGAACTTATATGTCTGAGGTATTTCGTTCCGGCATCGATGCTGTACCGCGCGGGCAATGGGAAGCAGCAACAGCCCTTCATTTATCAAAGCGGAAGACGTGGCTGTCCGTTATATTGCCGCAAGCGCTGCCTCCCGTTATTCCAATGATGGGCAATTATTTGATCGTTATATTTAAAGAGACGCCAACCTTGTCAGCCATCACGCTTGTAGAACTGCTGCTGACCGCAAAAAGCGAGGCATCCGTCTCCTACCGCGTATTTGAACCATATACGATTGTCGGTCTGCTGTTTTTAATCGTCAGTTTGATTTTTTCATACGGTATACGCCGGCTGGAAAAACGAATGCTCCGGCGCGGGCATCCAGAGGGAGGAGAGAAACGATGAACGCTCAGTTAGAAAGAAACATCATGCCTGAAACGGAAAAATCACCCGGGTGTGGTCGGTTAGTCGAACTAACGAGCTATCCGCAAACGAATCCGATTGTTCGTTATCAGTCCATCCAGAAAAGCTTCGGGGATCTGCACGTTATTAAAGGAATTGACCTAGATATATTTCCGGGAGAAAAAATTGCGCTCATTGGACCTAGCGGCTCCGGCAAGACAACGCTTGGCAGGATGCTGATGACGCTAGAGGAGCCGTCTTCGGGGACGATTACAATCGAAGATGAACCATTATGGCAAATGGAGCTAAAGGGGAAGCTGGTTCGGGCCAATGAAAAGCACCTGCAAAAAATGCGCAGCAAAGTAGGGATGGTCTTTCAACATTTCAACTTATTCCCTCATATGACGGTGCTGCGCAATGTGACGATGGCTCTCCGTTCTGTACTTGGATTATCGAAGGAAGAGGCGGAGGATCGGGCGGTTATGATGCTTCGCAAGGTCGGATTGGACCAGAAGCAGCATGTATATCCATCCCAGTTGTCCGGCGGGCAAAAACAACGTGTTGCGATTGCGAGGGCGCTTGTCATGCAGCCGAAGGTGATGGTATTCGACGAGGTAACCTCTGCCCTTGATCCTGAGCTTGTTGGCGAAGTGTTGTCCGTCATCAAAGAAATCGCACTTGAGGGCCAGATGGCGATGATGCTTATAACGCATGAAATGGAGTTTGCCCGCGAGGTAGCGGATCGTGTTATTTTCGGGGCGGAAGGTCTTATTGTTGAGCAAGGTACTCCGGAAGAACTGTTTACAAACCCGAAAAGTGAACGTCTGCAAGCATTTTTACAGCGGTTTCTTTAGAAAAATACATCTGGGCATATAAAAAAAGGAGGTGAGAAGCATGAAGCTTTATGAAACTGAATGCTTTAGTCTGCGCACTCCTGACATCAGTGACGGTTCAGCTGTTTGGCAGCTCATTAGGGATGCGGGCTCGCTTGATTTAAATTCTCCGTACTGCTATATCATGCTTTGCGATATATATCGAGAAACGTGTGCGGTTGCTTGCAGCGGGACGGATATTCAAGGCTTTATGTCCGGTTACCGGTGTCCCGATAAGGAGGATACGTTGTTCGTTTGGCAGGTTGCCGTAAGCGAGAAATCCAGAGGACGAGGCATTGCGAAGGCGATGCTGCAAGAGCTATTGAACCGTAAGGGGAATGAACATATACGGTACGTCGAAGCGACCATCGCACCTGATAATATTCCCTCCAGAAGGCTATTTACGGGACTTGCGGCAGAACACGGAACGGAATGCAAAGTAGCCGAGCACTACGGCAAGCACCTGTTTCCAGAATGGATGAACCATGAGCCGGAGCTGTTGTTTCGTATCGGTCCGCTTCGTAAGCGTCACCATCATTAATAGATCAAACAACAGAAATAAGGAGGGTTTAAGATGAATCAAATGCAGCAGCAAACAGATAAATTGAGTGTATTTGAACAAATGGAGTCGGAGGTTCGCAGCTATTGCCGCAGCTTCCGAACGGTATTTACGAAGGCGAGTAATGCGAAAATGTGGGATGTAAACGGGAAGTGCTATATTGACTTTTTTGCCGGTGCAGGCGCATTGAATTATGGGCATAATGATTCCAATATACGGACGAAGCTGATCGATTACTTGCTGGAGGATGGGGTAGCCCATAGCCTGGACATGGCTACAAAGGCGAAAGAAACGTTCTTGTTAACGTTTAATGAGGTTATCTTGCAACCGCGGAGACTGAATTATAAGGTGATGTTTCCTGGTCCCACCGGAACCAATACGGTGGAAAGCGCATTGAAAACGGCACGTAAAGTGACGGGACGAACGAACGTCATATGCTTCACGAACGCATTCCACGGCATGACACAGGGTTCTTTGTCAGCGACAGGAAATCGCTTCAAGCGAGCAGGGGCAGGTTTACAGCTTGGGGGTACGACCTTCATGCCTTACGACGGTTACTTTGGTGAATCATTGGATACGTCCTTCATGCTGGAGAAGCTCCTGGATGATCCTGGGAGCGGTATTGATCTTCCAGCAGCTGTTATTTTGGAAACACTGCAGGGCGAAGGCGGACTAAACAGCGCTTCCTCCGCATGGCTACGCAGGGTAGAGCAGATTTGCCGTAAGAATAAAATGCTGCTAATCGTTGACGACGTACAAATGGGCTGCGGGCGAACAGGAACGTTTTTCAGTTTTGAGGATTCGGGCATTAAGCCGGATATCGTTTGCTTGTCGAAATCAATTGGCGGTTATGGCCTGCCGCTCGCATTGACGCTCATCAAGCCAGAACATGACATTTGGAGCCCAGGCGAGCATAATGGTACATTCCGAGGCAATAATCTTGGTTTTGTAGCAGCTACCGAAGCGCTCCGTTATTGGAAATCCAATGATTTCCAAAAGGATATCAAGCGTAAGTCCGAAGTCATCTTTGCTTGTTTGGAAAGGTTGGCGGCGGACTACCCGGATTGGATAAGCGAAGTTAAAGGTAAGGGATTTATACAAGGGATGGCCTTCCGGCAACCAAATCTGGCGGCGGGACTATGTGCAGTAGCGTTTAATAACGGATTAATTATGGAAACCTCTGGGCCTTACGATGAGGTAGCAAAGCTCATGCCCCCGCTTACGATTGAGGATGCCGTTTTGAAGCAGGGACTTACGATTATGGAGCAAGCTTTGAAGGAAGTTATAGAAACCGAAAATAAAACAGTAAAGTATGCGGCTGTCGCTAAGGTTGAAGTAACGTATAAATAAACGAATGATATATATGGCTAGCATAGGACAGGAAGGTGCTAGGAAATGATCGTAAAACATTTGTTTGACGTTATTCGTACAAAGGACGATATCGATACATTGACGTGGAATTCGCGGCGTTTGTTGCTTAAGAAGGATGGAATGGGATTCTCGATGCACGATACGCTTATTAAAGCCGGAACTGAAACATTAATTTGGTACCGTAACCATGTGGAAGCCGTGTATTGCATCGAAGGTGAAGGTGAAATAGAGGTCATCGGTGGTAAAGTTTATCCGATCGAGGCAGGAACACTTTATGCGTTGGATGGCAATGAAAAGCATTTGCTGCGGGCAAAGAGCCAAATGCGAATGGTATGTGTGTTTAATCCACCGCTTACGGGCAATGAAACGCACGATGCGGATGGTGTTTATCCTTTAGTTGAAACCCAAGAGACCCAATAAATGTATTAGGGAGTGAAGGTTATGAATCCTATTTTGAAATCAGAGCAGTTAGAGAAACAATCTTTAGCGGATAAGTATCCATCCAGAGTAACCGATGTACCCGTTATTATGAAACGTGAAGACCCTGTGCTCTATTCTGAATGGACGGAGCAAAGTCCTTTGACCAGGGAGCAATCGGATTTCTACGAACAAAACGGTTTCTTGGTTCTAGATCAATTCTTCTCGGCGGAGGAAATTACTGAATGGCGGTCGGAACTGAAAAAGCTTGGAGACATTTATCGTAAGGAAGAGGCGGAGCATGTTATTTTAGAGCCGGAAAGCAGAGAAGTGCGTTCAATCTTCGCCATTCATGATAATAATGAATGTTTCAAAAAGCTGGCCGAGCACCCGCGACTCGTGGGAATAGCGAACTACTTACTAGGATCGGACACCTATGTTCACCAATCCCGCATTAATTTCAAACCGGGCTTTACGGGCAAAGAGTTTTATTGGCACTCAGATTTCGAGACATGGCATGTGGAAGATGGAATGCCGGCTATGCGCGCGTTCAGCTGTTCTATAGCGCTGGAGGATAACTATCATCATAATGGACCGTTAATGGTTATTCCCGGTTCGCATAAGAAATTTATATCTTGCATCGGCAAGACGCCGGACAATCATTTCAAGCAATCGCTTCGCCGGCAGGAATACGGCGTTCCAGATCCGGATAGCCTAGAAATGCTCCGCAAAGAAGGCGGCATTCATACGGCACTAGGCTCTGCGGGTTCCATCATCTTGTTCGATTGCAATACGATGCATGGTTCGAACAGCAACATTACACCGGATCCGCGCAGTAATGTATTCCTTGTGTACAACAGCACGGAAAATAAGCCTCAGAAGCCGTATTCCGGACAAAATCCGCGACCGCTATACATTGCAGTGCGTGAATAAGTAATGAGCCCGTTATTGCTTATTAGTTCGATTGCTATTATTAATATAACCTACGTATCGTTGTTTACGCTGCGCCTAATTTTTCTGATAAAAGGGAGAAGAGGCGCAGCCTCCCTCCTTGCAATGGTTGAAGTATTCATCTATTTAGCCGGGTTGAATCTTGTTCTACAAAATCTTTCCAATCCTATTCATATGGTAGCCTACTGCCTCGGCTTCGGAGCAGGCGTCTATCTGGGGAGCCAAATCGAAGAGTATATGGCGCTTGGCTATTCCGTCGTGCAGGTCATCGCCGATTCCGTTGAGACTACTTTGCCGGACAAGCTAAGAAGCTACGGGTATGGCGTGACGTCTTGGCCAGCGGACGGCAAGGATGGCAAGCGGCTCGTAATGCAAGTGCTCGTCAAGCGAAGTAATGAGAAGAGACTCATGGATAGTATTGCTGCCGATGCACCGCGGGCGTTCGTGATTTCACACGAGCCAAGACATTTTAAAGGCGGCTTTTGGACGAAAATGATTGAAAGGTAGCTAGGCATGCTTACTTTTTGAATAAACACACTCGAAAGCCGGAAATTCGTACGCTAAAGAATCCCGGCTTCTTCTCTGTGAAGTGGTCGTAATGAATTTGCCTTTGTAATTTAATGTCCGTGGAGGATGGCAAGGAGAGTATCATGAATTGGAAAGCAGAACTACCCTATTATAAGGTGGAGCGTGAAATCATCGGCAAAGAGCATATAGAGTCAGTCCTTCATTGAACTAACGAATCCGTTAGCTCAATTGGTTGTGCTTATAAATTGGAATATACCAATCAAGACCAGTAAGACCACGAACACAATTATAAAAGTTAAGCTAAACCTCAATACGTTTGATGCCTGAGGTTTGTTTTGGACTTGATTCTCGAGTGTAGCTATACGTTTTTTTAGTTCCTGAATCTCCTGTTCTTTCTCCATTGGTAATCCCCCTTATCAACGCTACCTATCACACTCCAATATAATACCATATATTGGAGATCTGCCCGTTTCTTTAATGGATTAATTTAACGATTTTATTTCTTAGTTAAGATAAAATCTTATCAATAAAAATATAACCCCTACAACAGTACAAATTATTCCTCCAATTCTTTTATTCAAAATATAAGATCTGAAGTTTCTGTTCCATCTTTAGACTTCCATTGATCATTTAATTCCCAAAAAAATTTTGGATTTAGCATCATTGAAATTCCAATAAAAATAAATAATATGCCAAAAGCAATCATTTTTCACCATTCCCCGCAAAACATGAAAGAGTAAAATACACGCATTAGCATTGATGGTTTCCCCCTAAATCGTTTATAAAAATAATACCACATATTGGAACTATCCTGCCCGTTGGTTTAACGCCTATCAGCTACATATGTACCGCTGGACGTTAAGCTAACGGGCAGGATAGTGTAATTGTAGAATCGAAATTATTTAACAACTTATTTCTTCAGTAACACATCAGTGGCCCGTCTACTTAGGGTGATCAACGGCGCGTGATGGCACGCATGGTTGCCGCAGCTGACAAAGGAGAACGAAACAATGAAAAAGTACATACTCTTCGATCATGATGGTGTTCTGGTTGATACTGAATTCTGGTATTACAAAGCGGGAGAACGCGCTCTGGCTGACATTGGATTTACCTTGGATAAAGATCAATACCTCCGCGACATGACCCAGTCATTGGGCACTTGGTCCCAAGCTAGGGCGGCAGGTATTGATGAACAGACCATCAGCAAGCAGTGTGAGGTCCGCAACGTCTATTATCAGGAATATTTAGGAACAGAAGCCATAGAGATTGAAGGCGTAGTTGAAACTCTAGCCGAACTGTCAAAGTACGTCCGCATGGCCATCGTGACGACTGCAAAACGTGCGGATTTTCAACTTATTCATGAAAAGCGCCAGATTAGACAATTCATGGAATTCGTCCTTGTTCGCGAAGACTACGAGCGCACCAAGCTGCACCCGGAACCATACTTGACCGGCCTAAAGCGCTTCGGAGCTACCAAAGAAGAGACCCTGGTTGTAGAGGATTCAAACAGAGGGTTGAACTCAGCCGTGGCGGCTGGTATCGACTGTGCTATTGTCCATAACGACTTCACAAAAACACATGACTTCTCACAGGCCAGCTATCGAATCAAGACTCTGATTGAACTAAAGGACATTATCTTGAATGTAACCTGAGAGAGCATTCGCCAGCGTGTCCCGTACTCACTTTAAAAGTGAAGAGCAGTGCCGGGCGGCGCGGACTCACGTGATGCCCGTGGAACGTGGAGCTTGGCTGCTGGGTACCACGGCATGTTCGGGTTGGTTATAGTGTGACCGTCCCGACTTCTCGCAGGGTTCGTTAGACTGTTTTTCGGAGGTTTGTGTATTCGACACTGCCTAAACGTCGATGCACTTGTTTAATGGATAACTAAGCTGAATAGTTTCAACTAACGGGTACGATAGTTCAATAAACGCAGCGGCTATCAATAAAGTTATGGAAACAAATAAAACTGAAGATGGCTTTATTATTAAAATCCAACAAGACTGTGAACCTAAATATGGAGAAGGACCAGAAATGCGTTCAACTTTTACTGATGCTGTTAATGCCGATGAAATAAAATTAATTGGCGAGAATGATTCAACTAACGGGACACGATAGCATTCCTGTAGAGCGTTAAATTTCCGCTTTGCAAAAAAACGAGCGCCTCGGTACGATGGAAGTACGCAACGGGTCATAGCCCTAAAAATTCCATCATCCAGGAGGACGCTCTATTATGAAGTTTAAATCGCAAGCGAAACAAAATCAACTCATTGAAAAAATTACCGCTCAACATCTAGTCGTCGGGATCGACATCGCACAGCAAACACATGTCGCTCGTGCTGTTAATTTCCGAGGAATCGTGATCGGTAATCCTCTATCCTTCTCAAACGATGAAGAGGGTTTTCACAGCCTTCTTCGGTGGATCCAATCGCTGCAAGCCGCTCACGCTTTAACGGCAGTGACGAACCAATTTGTCTTGAAATCAAAGATGAATCACACGTCAAAGTACATGGTATGGGGCGTGCTTATTACATTAAAAACAACACGGATAATTTTACTGTAAAAATATTTGAACCAGGTCAGGAATTTCGCCTAAACAGAACGTTAAATGGGAAAGTCGTAAGTGGTCAAGGGGATTTTTCATATTGGATCGAAAAGCTAAGTGTTTATTACGAGTCCAAAACGGGGATGAGATTTTTCCCAGGTACATTAAATATCCAACTTGATGAACCTTACGACTTACCAGCTAACGTAATGCGCTTAGAAAAAGAAGAATATGGCGGATCGGTTTCAGTTAGTATTCAAGAATGCTCGATATTCGGAAGAAAGGCATTTATTTTAAGAACAGACGGCAACGCATCTGATAATGGTGACCATCCTAGAACAATTATTGAAATAGCAACAGACGTAAAATTAAGAGAGTATTATAGCCTTAAGGATGATGACGTTGTAGGAGTTAAATTAAACTAACGGGACACGATAGTTGAATAACACATGGATGAGCAGGCGCAGCGGTGGCCTGCTCATTTCATTAAGCTAACGGGCAGGATACTAACAATCGGAAACGAATTCTTATTTATTGAACTTTGGACGGTGGTGAGTGCAATTGACTACTGAAATACTTTTTTCTTCGAACCAATTGGGTGTAGTGACAAACGAGCAGTTACAGTCGATGCTTAACCGTTTCGACCTAGGAAAACTCATTTCATTTGAAAAAACGCCAAAAGGTGTGGGGAACCAGACCTTATTTGTCAGATCCTCCTCGGGAGTGTATGTGCTTAAAGGAAACCCACTGTTTTCAGGTCAGTTCATTGAAGAAAAATTCTATATAGATAATCTACTTAGTCTAACGAAATTGCCTGTTCCCTCTCCATACCTAGTGGATGAACAGGAAGACATATTTGGTTGGAGTTATTCTATTATGCCTCGTCTTACAGGCAGACATATTAACGAGCCGGAATTTGAAGAAGAACTTAGCGGAGAAGATAAGAAACAAATTGCTGAATTATTAGCAATAAGCTTATGCGAATTACATCATTGGAAAGTAGAAATGTATGGCGAGTTCGATTCAAAATATCGAAATATCCGTCCATTTGAGGGTTCTTATAAAACTTGGCTTTACAACAGAATAAGATATTGGTTGGAGGATGCAAAAAAATATTCAGTAATCACCGCTAAAGATACTGAATGGGTTGAGAATTTATTGACAGCTTCTGAAAAAGTATTCGATGGTTTGCGCTCACCAACCTTCGTCATGGGGGACTTTAAAGCAGATAACATCCTTGTGCAAGATAAACCTGATGGTTGGCTGTTAAGTGGTTTATTTGATTTTACAACCGGTTATTTTGGTGATGGAATTGCTGACCTACCTAGAATGATCGCCATGTATCTAGATAATGGGGAGGAAGAATCTGCAAAGCACTTCATCTCTAGTTATTTCAACAATTGTGAAGCAAAAGAAGCCTTTCTTGAACGCTTTAGGGTCCACATGCTTCACCAACGGGTTTTAGATTGGGGATGTGCCAAAGCAATAAACAATGTCACTTGGGATAATGATCTTCCTTTTTCTCAGTGGTCTGAAAGATACACGGAGTCTGCCGCATTTTTGTTTTGAATGTTCCGCTAACGAGGAACGATAGCTGAACGAAACAAGGAGCACTTTACCGCGGCAGCTGCTCCTTGTTTTCATTAAGCTAACTGGCAGTTATGCTCAGTGATCCGAGCTGATACTTTAGATCAATATAAGCAGAAGGATCCGCCGCGGCGGATCCATTTAACTCATGCTGCAAGAGTAGCCCTGTTCTGTGAGAGAAAGGGGAATCCCCGGTCTACTCGCCTCTTTTACTCCATAAACGAGCGCTCGTTTGAGATATCATATTTTTGAATGTCCATTCTCATCCTGTTTCCCCACTTCATTAAAAACGGCGCCGATTCATGTCTTTCAACATGAGCGGTCAGCGATTCTTGATCTTCCCACCGCTGAACAGTCAGCATGCGTCCGGCGCGTGCATCCTCCAAGGTAAAGGCATAAAAGCGGCATCCAGTTTCAGTTCGCGTGCTGGAAACGACGTCCTGAACGTCTGCAGTGAACTCATTTACGTCAGACGGATTTAGATGTACGTAACCCATGAGTAGAATCATTGATGTTCATCCTTTTTTCTTGAATTAAGCATGCAAAATTTCTTCAAAGCTAATCGCGATTTACAAGGAGTGCGAAAATCATTCGAGCTATCGTCCTTACTCCACCGTGAGTACGATCTTGCCTTGAATGTGCCCACCGGCGGCTCGTTCATGCGCCTTGCGAGCATCGGCAAGTGGAAACATGCTGTCGATGGCGTCGCGAACCGTCCCGGCATCGAGCAAGCGCCCTAATTCCGCCAGCTGTGGGCCGTTTGAGCGCACTTGGGTCATTGATACCATGACGCCCAGCTTTGCGGCCTCCTCGGCGTCGGAGAAGCCTAAGAACACTGGGAACAAAGCGCCGCCACGCTTGAGCGTACGCAAGAAACGACCGGTGGTGGGACCGCCGAGGGTATCGAGGACGAGATCAACGTCATGAGCGATGTCCTCGGGAGGGCTCTTGGTGTAGTCGATGAATTCGTCGGCACCGAGCTCGCGCAGGAACGACTCATGCTTGCCCGATGCCACCGCGATGACGTGCGCACCCTTCCATTTAGCCAGTTGCACCGCTAAGTGCCCCACGCCGCCCGCGGCACCATTGACGAGTACTGTCTTACCGCTCAGCGGCACCGGGCGATGCGACTCCGGTTGAAGCGGATTCGCTTCACTGTGCCCCAGCTCGATCAGGAACTGCCACGCGGTGAGGCCTGCCATCGGCGCCCCTGCGGCGTGCATATGATCGATGCCTGCCGGCTTGAGTGCAAGGTCCGACGCTGGCGCGGCGACGTACTCTGCATAAGCAGCGCTCTCCCCAAAGCTAGGAAAGCGAACCATGCCGAAAACTTCATCGCCGACGGAGAAGCCCTGTACATCCGTGGCTACCGCCTCGACGACGCCCGACACGTCCGACCCCAGAATGACGGGAAAGGGCACCGGCGGCCGCCACTCAGGAGGAAGATCCTTATACCCCTCGCGCAGGTACCAGTCGGGGGGATTGATGCCAACCGCGTGAACGCGGATAAGCACCTCACCTGGCTTCAGTTCGGGAATCGGCGCCTCCTCGTAACGCAGTACCTCAGGACCGCCGAATTCATGCAGACGAATTGCTTTCATTGTATTTATAGACATCTTACTTTCTCCTTTCATGCAGATGAGTTATACTTACCAGAGCGGTGCTCCGTTTAATCGGAGCACTGTTCCGTTTATGATTATACGGAGCAACGCTCCGCTTGTCAAGGAGGTCTCTTATGAGAGCTGATGCTATGAAAAACTATGAGCACATACTCGCAGTCGCGAACGTCGTTATAACCGAGCATGGCGTCGATGCATCACTGCGCGAGATCGCTCGCAGAGCTGGTGTCGGACTAGGCACGCTTTATCGTCATTTCCCGACGAGAGAGGCGCTGCTCGAAGCTTTGCTCCGCGCAAGCTTCGACGAGTTTACGACAAAGGCACGTATGCTCGAAACTGCAAGTTCACCCGAAGATGCGCTCGTGTCGTGGTTACGCGAAATCGTTGAATTCACGAGCAACTATCAAGGTGTTGTGGACGTGATGATGGCAGCCAAAGAGGACCCGGAGTCCGCGCTCCACGCTTCATGCATGACGATGCGCACAGCAGGCACGCAGCTTCTCGCTCGTGCCCAGGCAGAAGGTTTGGCGCGTACCGACATGGATGGTGATGATCTGTTCTCGTTAGCTGCTGCGCTTGCGTGGCTCAGCAACCAACCGTCGTCCGCGCCAAGGGCTGACTATCTCTTCAATATTATTGCGAGCGCGATCCTGACGAATCGAGCGAGCAGCGATTTCGGGGTTTAAATTAATTCGTACTGCTCTAATAGGGGACTGTGGCACAACACAAAATATTGAACTAACTGGGAACGTTAGTTGAATGCATCAAGGAATCAGATCGCCGTCGCTGTCGCCACCTTTTTCGTTACGATAATTAAAATAAAGAGCTCCACATATTAGTCATACATAATATGTGGAGCTCTTTATTTTATTTGATTTTCTTGATTATAGGTCTTGATAATTTTCAGTCTAATGGTTTATTTTCTTTTAACATTAACCGGGTCAAATTCGCCATAATGCCAAGCGGTAGCCGCATATTCATGTAACAAAGCCTCAGGAAATAGGTGATGGGGGATGAAAATACAAGTCGCTGCAGCTAAAGACACCCTACGGAAAATAGCGCAAGCACACCGGCTTGAATTGTCCGATCTGATCTTGATGAATCGGCATATTAGTGATCCGGATTCGAATCTATCCGGAATGAACGTGTTTATCCCGGATAAGGCGGCCATGAACCGGAATCAAACGGCGCTCCTTTCTTGTCCTCCCGAAATACCTGCCCGCTTAATCGACCAATGGATTCCGCTTACGCCCCTGAGCGAAATGACAGACATTGAATACGATGTCCTCATCATCGGGACGGGAGGCGGGGGCGGCGCCATGCTCTGGAGGCTGTGCGAACGTCTCAGAAGCAGCCGGATGCGAATCGCCGTTGTCGAACGGGGGGATTTACTTCTTCCGACGCATGCTTTAAACGTCCCGACATTCTGGGATTGGTCCCGGATGCTGGAGTATTTCTTAAATCCGAAAATATCTACGCCTATTGGCAAATTTCTGCCGGAGTATTCCGGGGCCAGGCTCGTTTATGCCCTCGGGGGAAGAACGCTGTTCTGGGGAGCGACTACGCCTCGCCTGCCTGCCTTTGAGTTAGCAAGCTGGCCGATCTCCTATAAGGAGTTGGAGACGTACTACAATATTGCCGAACAAGCGATGGCCGTCAATGCCGGAACACTGACGCCACTCAGCCGAGTCATCTTGGGCCGGCTCTGGGAAGGCGGTTACCCGGAATCGAGCGCGCTTCCGCAAGCGATTGGCCGCGGGCAGTTCAGCTCTATCGTATTCATGGGGGAGGCGCTGCGCTATCGGCCATACGAGCTGGCCGTCAATGCCAGAGCCGTTCAAGTCATGACCGAGAATGGAAAAGCTGCCGGCGTAAAAGTGATGTCGCCGGATAAAAAACCCTTTTTTCTTAAAGCCAAAAAGGTGGTCGTTTCCGCAGGAGCTCTGGAGTCTCCGCATCTGCTCTTACATTCCGGAATTCCGGGCAGAGCCATTGGACATTATTTGATTAATCATTCTTTTTTGAAGTCGCCTGGGAAGGTTGCGGACGCTTTGCCGGATGGCGGAGGATCCATTCTGATCCCGCAATCCGAAGATCGGCCTTATCAGGTGCAAATGTATCTGTTCGGAGGGACGGATTATCTTTGCGATATGTTCGGCAGAGTCGAACCCCAATATGAAAATAGTGTTACTTTGGATGAGCTTAGGAAGGATGAGTATGGGGTCCCGGGCATTCAGGTTCATTTTTCCTACAGCAGCAAAGACAAATCGGTCATTAGCCGGATGGTCGATGGCGCCAATAAAATAGCCTCTGCCATTGGAGGCTCCTTGGCGTCAACCGCCGGCATGCCGGAGATTTGCATCCTCCCTCCCGGTGCGGACTACCATGAAGCGGGGACATGCCGCATGGGCAATGACCCGGCTTTTTCGGCAACCGATCCCTTCGGTCAGATTCACGGCGTATCCGGTCTTTATGTAGCGGATAATAGTGTTTTGCCTACGATAGGAGCCGTCAATCCGACATTGACGACCTCTGCCTTGGCAATGCGGACAGCCGATCATATCATCCGGCAGCTCATGAACGACGGGTGAGGATATGGACATGTCTGGTGGTCATAGAGACATATCTGGTGCTCATATAGACATAATGGTAAACGCTCGTATTAGGCCTCGTACAGGCCGCGAGTATTCCAGGACAATGCTGTGAAAAGCAGCGATTGGCGGCGAAAAGCGGCTAGAGAAGGATCCACTTCAGGCAGCGCAACTTAACCTTGAACTCCGGGGTGAGGGCGTTTTTTCTGGAGGGGATCTTTTTCGCTCGTCTGGAGCCCTATAACGTTACATGCTTTCTCGTTCCATTGCACTAAATACATCCCTGCCTGGACGAAGCTACAATGGGAGGGTGGAGAGTGCGCGGCCTAAGCCTCGCGGAAAGACTAATTAACTCTATCCGCGGTCATGAGGTGATTAGTTTCGTTTTGCCTAACTAATTCGCTCAATCCGAGAACATGAGGTGATTAGTTAGTAAACTAGCTTGCTCATTAGTTGGACAAAAAGGTGAAGTCATAGTAAAGAAACCCTCGAAAATCTCAGAGATTTATCCAATCGAAAATGTAATTGAACAGTTTAGATGTAACTTTGGACTTAGTCCAGAATATGAAAAACAAATTCATGAAGCCGGATTAAGAATAGTCGGAACAGATTCAATAGGGAACCCAAGAATAGTTGAAATACCTGAGCATAAATTCTTCATCGGTACGTTATTTGTTCCTCAACTAAGCTCGAACTCGGATTCTACACACTGCATCGTTGACTCCTTTATTAAATGTCTTTAACCAGCTATAAATCAGTTGGGATATTACCTGACCGACTTTTAGTGCGTTTCATATATGATTAAGCTAACGGGAGACGATAGTTAAATACCGAAGGGCTGCCGCGTGGCAGCCCTTTTCTCAGTTAGCGGGCGACATGTTCATAAGAATTGAAGATTTTGCATAGAAGTCAACCGAAACTGAGTTAGGTGATGGGATTTTCAGGATACCGTAACAATTGATTTCTAAACAACGTCTATAGATGGCATACAAAGCATAGGGGGCATGATATGAGAAAATCACAGCTGTATATTCTTATTTTCACTTTACTAATGGTGATTCTGACGAGTTGCGGGAAAGGAGATAATGCACAATCAACGTCAATTGCCGATTTAGCGGTCATTTATTCAACCCTTGAAGAAATAACAGATGATTCAGAACTCGTGGTTGAAGTTACGATGACTGGCGAATTCGAACAAATACCTGAATATGAGGGTGCAAATTTTAAACTCACAGATGCAGAAGTAAATGAGGTAATTAAGGGTGATGAAAGTTATAACGGCGGTAATATTAAGATTTTTGAATTTGCAGCATCTAACATAACAAAGAAAAATGACAAGTTTGTTCTGTTTTTGCACAAATATGAAGGGCCGGTTACTTCAGAAGAAGCATTTGTCATTTCCGGTCTCTACCAGGGCAAGTTTAGAATAGATGACAAAGGAAAAATAAATTATGATGCAGCTAAGAATAATGGTGAAGTCACATTTCAAGATGAACTGAGTAATAAGAGTCTTGTGGAGTTTAAAACATCGATTAAAGAAAAAATGAAGAAAAGTTCAGGGTATCTGAATTAAGCTAACGGGACACGTTAGTTTAACGAGTTCTAGCCGCTACCCGATTACGAAAACCGGAATCCTTTTGTAGAATAAAGGGTCCGGTTTTTTCATGTAATGAATTGCTTATTAGCGTACGATTTTTTCCGTTTCGTGAGGTGACCCCTTCATTAGCAGCGGCATAATAATGCCGGCCTGTTGGAGCGAGCTGACGGAAAAGCTACTGGCTTGCAGTCCCGAATTCAAGGAACTTTGGGAATTGCACGAGGTAGAAGAAGATGCTACTGCCATAAAGTCCTGCATCACCTGGTGATCGGAGAACTGGCCTTCGACTATCTGTCCTTTGAGACGACAGCAGATTTACTCATTGCTTTGCAATCGCATGAGCAACGTCATTTGGCACCATCTTTCTTGATAGAGTCCCAAACTTCATGTATTTCATACTTAAGAGGCCATTTAGCGGGGTTGGAGCTATCAGCAACTACACCCTCCATAATGTTAAGGTAATAATTGGTTTTGGCTTCCAAATAATCAACTGTACTTTTCACTTCCTGCAATTGAAGAAGGGCACGTTCTCTTTGTCTTAAAATGATCTCGTAGCGTTCCTGAATTGTAGAATCGCCTTTTATGCAAAGATCTGCATAGGTTTTAATATCTTCGATAGACATCCCGCATTGTTTTAATATCTTTACACCGATAAGCCAATTGACGGATTCCTCATCGAATAGGCGGTTGTTATTTTGATCTCGCAGTATGCTTGGTATTAATCCCTTATCCGTATAATAACGAACCGCATGCTCGCTTAAGTCAAGCATTTGTGCCACTTTTTTTACCGTGTACATGAAATTCCTCCTCATGAATGTACAAATAAACCCCTCTTGCCTTCGTGTAACACGAATGCTGTAATATGTTAATTGTAGCAGTCGGAAGGCCTAAAAATCAACAATAGGAGGAATTGAAATGGAATTCGCAACCTTGAACAATGGAGTAAAAATGCCTATTTTGGGCTTTGGGGTTTACCAGATTCACGATCCGGAGGAATGTGAAAGATGCGTGCTTGATGCTATCAGCGTGGGTTACCGTTCCATTGATACCGCACAGGTCTACCAAAATGAAGAAGCAGTAGGCCGTGCGATCAAAAAAAGCGGAGTGTCGAGAGAAGAGTTCTTCATCACCACTAAAGTTTGGATTTCCAATGCAGGTTATGACAAAGCAAAAGCATCCATTCAGAAATCCATGGACAAACTCCAGCTTAATTATCTAGACTTGGTCCTGATCCATCAACCATTTAATGATTACTATGGAACGTACCGTGCGATGGAGGAATTCTATAAAGAGGGTAAAATCAGGGCGATCGGGATTAGCAACTTCTATCCGGATAGATATGTCGATCTGGTGGAGTTCAGCGAAGTGGTGCCGGCTGTGAATCAGGTGGAAACCCATGTCTTTAACCAGCAGGTAAAAGCACATGAAATTATGAAAAAGTACAATACGCAGATTGAATCCTGGGGTCCTTTTGCGGAAGGAAAGAATCATTTATTCACTAACTCAACCTTACAAGAAATTGGCGATAAATATAACAAATCTACAGCCCAGGTTGCTTTGCGCTTCTTGATTCAGAGAGACGTAGTGGTCATTCCCAAAACGGTCAATAAAAATAGAATGGAAGAAAACTTTAATGTATTTGATTTTACACTGACAGTGGAGGAGATGGAGAAAATAGTCGCACTCGATACAGGCGAAAGTTTATTCTTCTCCCACTATGATCCACAAACCGTAGAGTATATCATTAATCTCGGCAAATAAAGGTCGGAGTAAATAAAAGAGATCTTCTGGTTATAGTCCTATCAGAAGACAAACATAGTCTAATAAGACCCGCGCCAGGCGCGGGTTCTCTATTTTAATGGCTCTAACATTGTCGAGGAAGAACCAGTCGTCGATTGTACTTCGGAGGCCGCTGAAGGGATGATGAGCATCCTGAATCGCATGCCGGATAAATATCGGGAGGCGCTTGAGCTTTCCGAGCTGCAAGGCATGTCGCAGAAGCAGTTAAGCGAACATCTGAATATCTTCTATTCGGGAGAGCTAGTGAAAGAGATGTTGACAAGCTGCTGTTCTATCGAAGCGGATCATTACGGGAATATCGTAGAATACTGCGTCATTCATGATGAACCGAAACCAAGAAGAAGTCCGATTAATATCCAATACGCTAATTGAAGTTCCCTGAGAGAACTCATCACATGCCGGATTTGCTTGTTCCGTATAAGAGATTTATTTATTTCGCCCTACTTATGGTACGGTTCTCCGCGCTGTCTGTAACGGCAAGTTTAAAGGCCATCCTTTGTGGGATGGCCTGCCCTATCAAATCTAAACAACTATACTCAATAACCTACCGAATTCCTTAAAGTAAGAATATTTTCCTGAAGGAACGTTTGATTTTTTTCAATTCCTCTGTTTTTACACCAAACAACTGCGTTGAAAGCATCGTAAAAATCATAAAATGGCAGCACTCTTTCCAGAGCCAACATAGGTCGAATCGAATGATAACCTTCAATGAACGGTAACTTTGTTCTCGGATTGACTTCCCAAATATATCGATTGACTTTTGTAAAATCTATTTCCGACGATCCACCACGGGCACTCTCGAAATCAATAATGCCAGCAACCTCGTTACCATTCACCAATATATTACCTGGTCTAAAATCCATGTGAACAATGCATGGTCCGTCAGGATCCGGTAAATCAGAGAAAACTCCATCAAAGTGAAGAATACATCTCTCATACAATTCTGAGTCGAGAATCTCTTTGCATGGCTCTTTCCACTTTTCAAAATTACTTTTGATATGTAATCTCCAATTATTTTGGTCAAGTAACTTGAAACCATCGGTTACATGGTAACCATACCCAGGAGTTTTAACCTCATGGAGCATAGCATGATACACGCCAATTTGAAAAGAGAGTTTCTCATCAATGTCTCCTGAACAATGCATACCTTGAATTGCTGAAAGAAGCAATGCTCCAGTAGTACTTTCATCCCCGTACCAAATGTCCAATACCTTAGGAACAGGTATTACACCCTTTAATGTTTCAAGCATCTGAAATTCACGGAATAGTTTATCCTTGTTAAATGGAATTTTTACAAACACGTTTTCTCCACTGGCAAGAGTAAGTTTGTATACATCAGAACTAAATGACTCTGGAACATCTTCAACATTCAAGACGTTCAACTTTAGCTTTTCTATAACTTTTAGAATGGAACTCATATGTTACCTCCTGTTTTGGAGCGATTCTTCCGATTTGTTTCTCTGAAAACCGAATCGAATCCAATATCTTACATATATCATATTTTTGACCCAGTACCAAGACCCCTTTTTCGAGGGGTCATTTTCATTTTCAGGAGGGATGTAAGTATGAGAATCATCAAGACACAGCAGGACTTAGACGTACAAGGTTATCGATATATTCGATCATCCCCAATTCCAGTCCTTTCAAAAGTAGCCGAATCATCCGGCTGCGGCGGCGTTATTCAAAAAAGCACACTTTTTGGACACATACAAAAACAGTCACCTTTTTATGTCTAAAAAGTATGCTTTTTTTCTTTGCATAGTTTCCCAATAGGGCACACCCTAATGGGACGTTGAGAACAGACGGTAGAATCTCGGTTTATAGCATCCCATTTTCATGTTTCATGTCCCAAATATCGTGTTATGATTTGGCTGTGAAGGGAGAATTAGGCGACATGCAAATATACGGTTACGTCCGTGTTTCAACTGCCGACCAGAATACCGAACGGCAGCTCATTAAAATGCAAGCACTCGGGATCGCGGAGGAACGGATCTACATCGACCGGCAATCCGGAAAAGACTTTAACCGCCTACGCTATCAGGCGCTGCGAGTACAGCTTGAAGCAGGAGATATTCTCTATTTAGATTCCTTAGACCGTCTCGGTCGTGATTATGACGGGATCATTCATGAATGGAGGCACATCACGCGCATCATTGCCGCTGATATTGTTGTGCTGGACAACGAGGAACTGTTCGACTCCCGCAAGTTCCGGACGATGGGAGACATCGGGAAGCTGCTTGAGGACCAGCTGCTCTCAACGCTGGCTTATGTGGCTGAGCAGGAGCGGAAGAAGAACAGACAGCGCCAGGCAGAAGGGATTGCTGCAGCAAAGGGACGGGGCGTGTACAAGGGTCGTCCGAAGCGGTACAATGAGAAGCATGCGGGCATCAATCACACGATCGACCTCTTTCTAAAACGGCAACAAAATGGCTATACGATTAAGAAAATTTGTGAAATCACCAAGATCGGCCGCAGCAGCCTATATCGTGAGCTTCAGGAGCGAGAGCCGATCGGGAGGAGATGACGGTCTGTTTAAGGGGTAATTTAATGAAGAACAAATGCTACATTGGAAAAGTCGTTATTCATAAGCAGTTATATGTAACTTACGGACCTGATAATGATCGTTACTTAGAACTGTTACGAATTTCATCTTTGACTGAGGTAAGAAAAGACATAGAGGATATTTCTGAAGAAATGGGAATACCGATATTGACAGTTTTGACTGTTCAAAATTTAAAAGGGGGCTGTCTGATTTAGGATAGTCTCGCGAAAGTTCCAGCGAAGCTGTCATGAAGTGCCAATATGGGATACTACCCTTATATTAAGGTTATGATGTTGGTTTATAAAAAAGTTTGATCAAAATACGTCTTATTATGTTGACTTTCCAATATAAAAGAGCCTGCTTTTGAAAAAAAGTTTGATCAAAACAGGCTCTTTAAATATTTCACGAGAACGATTTTTATAAAAATGTTTGATCATTTTCTACCTTTGTTCTTCAACAATCACACTCAGATTGCGGTAGATTGATGTACGTCATGTTGGTGGAATTGGTCTTCAACTCGTGCATTAAAATTTTGAAAGGCACTACCTGCCACACCGTGTTGAGGATGATGCTGTGGCAGTATCTATTCCGTGCCCTAATCAGTACTGACTCGTATGATGCACAGCAACATTGAACCGCGTGCTGATTCTCCATAATGTGTGCTGCAAGCAGGAGACTCCTATATGTATGGACCCGGAACACAACCGCCGTTATCAACGTGCAGTCTCAGATGGTATATCTCCCGTATTCCTTAGGGTTTCCGCTTTTTAGAACGCTTATGGGCAGGCTTTTCGATCACCAATCCGCAGATAAAAATGAACCATGCGGTCATCCCCTGATAAGCTATTAATGCACCGAAAAATTTCGGCGCATGCACCAGGTCCACAAGACTGATAACAATGGTAGTAATTGGGGTTACAAGTCCTGCAAATCCAAGAAATATCCCCATGCCACGACTCAAACGACTCGGACTTCTTGGAATTGACCCTTTAGGTATACCTATTCCAAGCAGACCAACAAACAGCCACAGCGTCACAATCCACATCGTCCAGCCAAGGCCTAAACCTACTTGGGTCAACAAGTAAAGGAATGGGGCCGTCAAAATCAGCACTGCCCCAAGTATCCCACCTGGATCAGACGCCTTTGGATCATATTTTATTCTTGGTAACTCCTTCCGAGGTCTACGTGCCTTTGGTAGTGCCTCAGCAGCTGAACCAAGTGGTAAGGCGCGTGCCTTTGCAGCAGTCGCTTTTGTCAATACATTTCGACGCTCTAGAATCTCTAAAGCCTCATCTCTTGCAGCACGTCTATCATACTTATCCGGATCAAGTCTAGACATGAAACCATCGATCTCATCAAGTACCCATGGCTCATGACCTCGAGGCCGAGTTAAAGAATGTACGAAGACAAATTCGGGATCAAGAGAAGAACTTCAAATGGACACATCCGGTTATTCGTTCCTAAAGAAGCATGGGTTGGCAAAGTAAAGAATCTCGGAGCGTTGAAGATCAACAATAACGGAGAATGGAAAATACTCCATAGGGGGTTGCAGCCACTCGACGATTTTGAGATCCTGTCGATCTACAACGCGGAAATAAGAGGCCTTTACAACTATTTCATGCTTGCAAATAACGTCTCTGTACTCGGTAAGTTTCATTACATTATGAGCTTCAGTATGTATAAGACATTTGCAAGCAAATATAGAACCTCCGTTTACAAGATTCTAAACAAGTACAAAGTCAATGGTGTCTTCTCGATTCGCTACCGAACCAAAAACGGAATAAAGACTTCTATGCTCTATAACCAAGGCTTTAGACAGAATTTAAACAATGTCCAAAAGCACTTGGCCGTAGATTACGAACCAAATACATGGGCTTTCAAAGGAAGAAGTAGCCTTATCCGTAGATTGGTTGCCGAAACCTGCGAATGGTGTGGATGTTCCGGGATGCCTTTGGAAATGCATCACATAAGGAAATTGAAGGATGTAAAAGGCAAAAATAAATGGGAACGGAAAATGATCGAAAGAAGACGTAAAACAATGGCCCTATGTATCAAATGCCATGACGACCTTCACGCAGGAAGATTAGATTAGGTAGGTGGAGAGCCGGATACGCTGAGAGGTGTACGTCCGGTTCGGGGGGGAGTGTTTGGAAACCTTCCATAACAACTATGGAAAGGCGCCGGGCGCTTACCCTACGATATTAAAAAATTTTACAAATAAGTTTATCTTTTTTTAAGAAATTGTTTAGAAGGGGTTTGAAATTAAGTGTTACCATAATTTAAGACGAAATAACATAGTTTAAATACAAAAATACAAAATATATAAGGAGGAAAATTTTTATGAAAAAAACTTTTTAATTCGCCCGTTAGAATGTAACTGAAAAGGAGGATGCCGGGCGTGTATTATATATGGAAGTGGTTGGCAGTAGCAATAGGTTGCATGTTTTTGCTACAGGGATGTGCCTCATTTGATAAGGGGGAGGAAGTAGTGAACGAGAAACTATTTCAAGCAGTAAAACGTGGCGAGACGGATACCGTAATAAGACTGATTAAGGAAAGAGTTAATATTAATGTACAGGACTCAAATGGACAAACTGCCACTATGCTCGCAACTTATAATAATGATGTCACAACTGCAAAAGTACTTATCGAGGCAGGAGCAGACGTCAATATTCAGGATGACATGAAAAACAATCCCTTTCTGTATGCTGGTGCAGAAGGATTTATAGATATCCTAAAACTTACAATTAAAGCATGTGCCGATCCAACGATCACTAACCGGTATGGAGGAACCGCTTTGATCCCTGCTTCTGAACATGGATATGTAAGTGTCATCAAAGAACTTCTTACCAATACCGATATTGATGTTGATCATGTTAATGATCTTGGTTGGACGGCTTTATTAGAAGCCATTATTTTGAATAATGGAAACGAAAAACAGCAGCAAACAGTACAATTCCTTATAGATTATGGGGCAGATGTGAACATTCCTGATAAAAACAATGTAACTCCTTTGCAACATGCACGTGAGAAAGGTTTTAAAGAGATTGAACAAATTTTGTTAAAAGCAGGAGCAAAATAGCCAGATTGTATAAATTTCAATCAGTAGTAGACACTAATGTAAATATGTAAAATTACACTACAATCATAAAATGAGGAGACTACAAAATGAACTCGGATTGACATTAGTATTAACAGGTCACAGTAGTGCTAACGCCCGAGAAAATCATAATAAACATTATCAAGTTCATGACAAAGAAAATCATAGTAAACAATGGCAAAAACGATCTGCTAAAGAGACTAAAAAGGAACATAAATTAACCAAAGGTCAGGAAATGGCAAACATTATCGTTGACCAAGGCCTAATCGACAAAGAGACCTGGGGGTATTTGCAAAAAATCGCGTTCTCGCTCTTTGCCAGGGGCACAGAGATCGCAGCTAGGAACGGATTAATCCTTGTAGATACCAAATATGAATTCGGTATTGATGACAAAGGAGAGATTCTTCTCATCGACGAGATACATACACCCGATTCTTCCCGCTATTGGATTAAAGAGACATTCGAATCGAGGTTAGCCGAGGGCAAGGAACCGGAGAATATCGACAAAGAATTCCTGCGACTTTGGTTCAGGGAGCATTGCGACCCTTATAAAGATAAGATTCTGCCTGCCGCACCTGATGACCTTGTCATCGAACTGTCGCACCGCTATATACGCCTCTTCGAAATGATCACCGGCAAGGAATTTTCCGTCGATGGTACGTATTCTGTAAAAGATCGGCTTAAAAAGAATTTAAGTGCTTATCTTATCTAAGCGACATTAACCAGATAGGGCGTAATTCGAAATTTCGGTGCACCAAATTGCAGACAGTTTGAATACGCTCATGGTTGGCGCAGCTGCGAAAGGAGAACGATACAATGAAAAAGTTCATACTCTTCGATCATGATGGTGTTCTGGTTGATACTGAATTCTGGTATTTCAAAGCGGGAGAACGCGCTCTGGCTGACATTGGATTTACCTTGGATAAAGATCAATACCTCCGCGACATGACCCAGTCATTAGGCACGTGGTCTCAAGCTAGGGCGGCAGGTATTGATGAACAGACCATCAGCAAGCAGCGTGAGGTCCGCAACGTCTATTATCAGGAATATCTAAGAACAGAAGCCATAGAGATTGAAGGCGTAGTTGAAACTCTAGCCGAACTGTCAAAGTACGTCCGCATGGCCATCGTGACGACTGCCAAACGTGCGGATTTTCAACTTATTCATGAAAAGCGCCAGATTAGACAATTCATGGAATTCGTCCTTGTTCGCGAAGACTACGAGCGCACCAAGCCGCACCCGGAACCATACTTGACCGGCCTAAAGCGCTTCGGAGCTACCAAAGAAGAGACTCTGGTTGTAGAGGATTCAAACAGAGGGTTGAACTCAGCCGTGGCGGCTGGTATCGACTGTGCTATTGTCCATAACGACTTTACAAAAACACATGACTTCTCACAGGCCAGCTATCGGATCAAGACTCTGACTGAACTAAAGGACATTATCCTGAGCAGCCACCCGACCCGTAGCTCTTCATGTTCGTAACCTTGTTTCGAGCCATAAGATTGGCAATCCGATAACGAAGTCTTTCCTGATATCTGCCCATACGCGTATGCTTATGTGTTTTGGAAACAATCGTTGCTCAAGTTAGATCATTTTTACAAAGAGAAAAGAGGGAGTGATATAACTTCCTGGAGAAAAGGAAGATTAACGGCCACAGAGCTAATAGAAGATGTTGTTGAAGCGTACATAAATAATCTTTTCGATTACTCCAATCTTAAAGTCATCGAAAATAGAAATTTGGTTCATTGGATCATAAATAAAGTTACGGCACATATATGCTTAAGCTATTTCAAAGAGTGGCTTAATATTGCAAAACAGAGATCAAAGAATATAATCGTTCCTACTAGTGCTGAAATAAAAGGAATGAAAGATAGATGTATTCCAGAGATGGCTTTTAGATTTCATCCTGACATGGCAAAAAAACAGTCTGTAGAATTTTATTATGAGACGAAAAATACTTTGCATTCGTTAATGGACAGATCGTTCGGTGAATGCCCGCACGAAAAGAAGTCAATTCGATCGAGTTTATATTCGATGAAATCCTACGGCCCGTTAGGTGCATCAATGATGTACAACTCACATATGACCGAGGAAAACAAAGAGCTTCGTCAATATGTCGATCAGTATGTATTGAGATTGACATTATAAATTGCATAATCAACAATGGGAATCCGTGCAAGTATTTTTTTCTTGTTTTGCTTATTCTCGTAGGGAATGGGATCAAGTTCTTGTCATCCGACATCCGACAACACTATAGCCAAGAAGGTTTATTTCAACCTATAGACATATGTACAAAATACGAGTTTTGTGAAATAGTAATGAAGTTTGCATAAATCTCATCCTTCAATTTTCATATTACTGTCGGATGTCAAGAACTTGATAGAAAACTTCATCAAATGTTTTATTAATGGACTCCCTATCATAATTTAATATCCAATCGTTGTATTCAAGAAAAATATCTTTAATTCCTGAAATTGAATTTGAAATCACATCGCATCCACGATCATCATAAATATGATAAATTGTTCCTCTTCTAATATTGAGAAAAAAAACATCGTGATGAATTGCAGGCTTGATCCCTACATCTTGGTTACAAATAGCTTTAATTAAATTGAGATAATCTAGCTCATTAACTTTACAATTGATCATATATCTAAAAGTATTGTCTATTTCGTCTGGTATTTCATCTTCATCAGCAAAGACATCGGGAATAACATTAAGCTTTAGATTTCTTAATAAGTGCTTACTCTTAATGTATTTTCGATATAAATTTACCCTTTTAATTTTGTTCTTTAGGTTATAAGCAAAAATAGCATTTGTAACAAGAATAATTTCATCATTTTTCTCATTGATAGCTTTGAATAACTCAATAGCTCGTTTATATACACGTTCCATATAGTAATTCTTATCTAAATCATACGCACTTGAATCTCCAAGTTCAAATCGAATTCCTACATTCAAGTTGTAGAATAAAGGTGGCCTCAGAATCAAATTTGGAAAATGGTTACTCATAAATTGATCATACGTCGTCATTTTGATTTCACCCACTTGAATTATACTTTCCACCCATTGTATATAACGATTTTCAACTTCGCAATTCTCTATACCTGAAATAATTGCGGGATGATTAAACTATTCTGCCCTTTAGTTGAGTACCGGCAACCATTCACTTAAATACATAAAATAACCTCCCATTAGGCCTAATAAATCTAGGTTTGCTTCTAATGGGAGGTTTTAATCGTTTGAATTGCACTAGTGTTACCCGTTAGTTCAACGTTTTATTACGCCCAGGGTACTCGTCTACTACTTCCCAGTTCTTAAATTGATGGAGTCGGACTGCGCTAAATACAACAGAAAACAATCCTAATCCGCCACTTATAATATAATGTATAGTCTTGTCAATATCGCTTTCGAGTGACTGAAAACCCATGTAAAACGATGGAATTGCTATAAGGGCACCAGCTAAAATGAACACATACCTTCTTGAACTAGACCTTTTAATTTTTCGTATAAAGTGGTCATAACAGGTTTTACATACTGTTTCCCGCTTGCCGACAAGTGCGGGGTCTTCATCGTTTCCACTAATCCGTGCGCTGCAACCCGAAGCTGAAGCACCGCAACCTTCCTTTCAAATACTTCTCGGGGCATATTTGCAAGCAGCCTCTACTTCTTCAAATCGCTTGGCGCTACGCCCCAATATTTGCGAAACACCTTGGCAAAATAACTAAGATCCCGCTAGCCTACCGCGCTGGCTGCATCATACACCTTGGCATCGCCAAGCAGCAGCTCCTTGGCCCGCTCCATCCGCCTTGACAGCACGTAGCCCGAGAACGATTCTCCCGTTTCCTTCTTGAACAGACGGCTTAAATAAGACGAATTCACATACAGGCGCTCCGCAAGGGAGTGCAGACTGAGGTCCTCGGCCAGCATCTGATCGACAGTCGCAAGAATACGTTTTATCAACTGATGGCTTGAGCTTCTCCGCTCCTGCTCCAGATAAGCGCCGATATGTCCAGTCACCCGCCTCGCCCACTCCATGATCTGACTGCGGGACACCAGCCCCTCCAGCGACAGGAAATAAGAATAATCATGTCCCAGCACCTTCTTCAGCGCCCAGCCCTGTGATTGAATAATCCGAATAAATACGCCGCTCAAAAAAAGCAAATGCTCATAAGCAAGCTCGGATGAATCCGCCTCTGCAAAGGCGCTTTCTACATACCGATCCATTAACTCGGATGCGTCCCCCGTATACAAAGCCATTTCCAACTGCCGCTCGAACGCGGTGTCGAACTCGACCGGTCGCTCGCTCTGCCTGACCTCTAGATAGGGAATGGCGATTTCATGTCCATAAATCGCTCTCTCCTGCAAAGCTCGGCATGCCTGTTGATAGGAGCCAGGCACATCCTTTAAGCCGCATACTGTCCCTATGCCTACACTCGCCGTCAGCTTGAGACACTCCTTCACAACACTGAGAAGCCTGGTTATCCTTCCGTTCATTCGTTTTGACAGATCACCCTCGGGTTCACCTGACTGGCTTGCGAACAGCAATACCGTTGAGCCATTGGCATCACCGAACACACGGCATTCCTCCGATGGCATACATTCCTTAGCGATTCGGTCCAGCGAGAATTGCAGCAGCGGTATGTCGGCTGGGGAAAACCGCGATTCGCTCTCCGACAATGGATCAATCTCGCATACGGCAACGGCATAGCTACCGCCTACTTGCAGCTCCATATTCAGCTCCCGAACATGCTTATGCAGCTCCCATTCGGCATAGCGATTCGTCAACCAACTGCGCAGGAAATCCTCCTGAAGCTGAGGCAGCCTGCTCTGCCACATCCTATGAAGCTCGCTCAGGCTGTGCTTCTCCGACAGCTCTCGCCGAATATCCTCCGCAACCTCCACCACCGTATGCAGAATTTCTTCTTCGCCAGCCGGTTTAAGCAAATATTTGCTCACGCCAAGCCCGATCGCGCGCTGCGCATATTGGAAATCTTCATGTCCGCTCAGTATAATGATTCTGGTCTGCGGCTCCCGCTCAAGAAGCGTTGCAGCCAGAGTCAAGCCATCCATCTCCGGCATTTCAATGTCCAGCAGCAGAATATCCGGCATACGCCGCCCTGCGATATCCAGCGCTTCCCTGCCGTTTTCGGCCAAAGCAATAACCTCAATGCCATGGCGCTCCCAAGGTATGTTATTGGCCAAGCTGTTCAGAATTCGGATCTCATCCTCCACAATCATTAGATTCCCGTCTCTTCGCCTCCCCATTCCTGTCTGCAGCGCTCTACCGGGAGCTTGATGCGTGCGATCGTCCCGGCGCCCTCCCCGCTCTCAATCGTAAACTCGGCAGCTTCTCCATAATAAAGCTTCATTCTCGCCTTCACGTTCAACAACCCAAAAAAATCCATACTCCGATCCGAGGCCGCATTCACGTCACCGCCTCCGCTCCGGCCAAGCGCTTCGCGAAGCCGCACCATCCGCTTCTCCCCGATCCCTTTGCCATTGTCGGACACCGTCAACATGAGCCATTCCTCTTCAACCTCCGCTGAAATACTCAAATCTCCGCCGGCCCTTCTCTTCTCCAGTCCATGTAGGATCGCATTCTCCACGAGCGGCTGCAGCAGCAGCTTAAGCACGTACAGCCCGCTGCTTTCTCCGATAGACTGGAATCTCACGGTGAACTGATCCACGAAGCGCAGCTGCTGCACGCGAATGTAATATTGCAGATGAGAGAACGTCTCTTCCACGGTGAAGGCTTCCTGCCCCTTGCTTAAGCTAAGCCGGAAGAAGCGGGACAGGTTCAGCACCATCTCACTAATCTCATCGGCGTCGTAATTTTTGGCGGACCAGTAGATCGAATCAAGCGTATTATACAAAAAGTGAGGGTTAATCTGCGATTGCAGAAACTAAAGCTCCGTCTTTGTCATCCGCAGCTGCTGCTCATATATATCCAGAATCAGATAACGCTGCTGCTCTGCTGTCTGATTAAACGCATCGGTCAAATAACCGAGCTCGTCTTGCCTGTTATTTGCCAGCTTCGCATCGAGATTACCGATGCGAAGCTGCTTCATCCCGTATACCAACGAGGAGATCGGCGAGGAAATGCTGCTGTACACAAGCCAGGAAATCCACACCGCAAGTAGACAGCTAATCAAAATAATCCAGTAGGAGAAAATTTGCAGCGGCCGCGATTTCTTATAGATCTCCTCTGTATCATTGACTGCTCCTCCTTCCTATCCGACAGATCAACACGTTGCTCCTTGGGCGCATTAGTGACAATGAGGCGTCCCGCATCGTCCAGCAGATAGACCTGTGAGGCCTTGCTGGGAACCAGGCTCATCAGATAGCCGAGCAGCAGCCGTTTCGGAACCGAGAGCATCAGCACATTCGTGTCCCGATCCCGGCTGTAAAGATCCATTCGCTGCATTAGAACAATTTGCTCCTCGTTGTACACGGGGTCGGCCCAGCCCGTCAAAGCTTCCTCGTGGTGATCCGGCAAATAAAGACTGTAAGCCCCGGAGGAGTGGACGACATCGGTATACCATTTTTCCGTTAACGCTTCCGGTCTGTACAGCGACCCTATTCTGCTCGACAGCATCCGTCTAGAGCTTCCGTGATAGACTGTAACCCCCGACAAATTCGGATTAATAGCGGTAATATTAACAAGCTGCAACATCACCTGAGAGAAATCATAGAGCGCATCCGGCGTAAGCTGATCCTCATTATGCTTCAAGCGGGAGGTGAGATTGCGGTCTGTCGAGAGCAGCGTAGACAAATTTTTGAGCCCATCCATCGTCATATCCACATAATTCAGAGCCGAGCTCATGGCGCTCATCGTACGCTCCCCAAGCTCCTGCTCCAGAATGCGCTGCGAGCGTGCATTGGCATACATGCTGAACAAGATAAGCGGGAGCAATATGACGATAAAATAACAGGTCAGCCTCACCTGAATCGACCCGCTGAATTTATTCCGAAACGCCCTGAGCCATTTCATAGTTATCCCTCCGTGCCGTACTGGTAGCTCCATTATAGTGGTTTACCCGCATAGCGGAAATAGCGCTCCCAAGGAGCGCTATTTCCGCTATGCTAGGCAAGGCCCGAACACCGGTCCGCGACAATAATCTTAATTAGCAGATTCGCTGACCGTTCCATATACCCTGCAGTTCTACTTATTTTCCGCGTACCAGGCATTAACCTCTGCTGTAATCTCGTCTCCGCCCTTCTTCTTCCATTCCGCAACAAACTCGTCGAATGCATCAATCGGCAGCTTGCCTACAACAATTTTCGTGAAATATTCTTCCTCAAGCTTCTGCAGGTCGGCTTTGTATGTGCCCATGCCAGGCGTCGGGACGCCGAAGAATTGATCACGAATCGCCACTTTTTCAATACGGTCAATGTTATCGTTAAGTTTGAATTCCATGCCAAGCGAATCCAGGCGGTCCCGTTCCTCCTTGGCGCCGTATGGTCGAATCGATTCACCCAGCGTTTGGCGGTAGATATGCTCGTTGTGCTTCTCGAAATCGGTTACGATCTTACCGTCCTTCATCGACCAGACCTCGTTCTCAAAACCAAGCAGCAGCGTACGGTAGCCATCGCCGTTCATGAAGTTGAGCATACGTACAACGGCATCAGGGTTTTTGCTTGTAATCGGCACTACGTTGTAGCCGGAAATATACCCATGACCCATCGTGCCTTGCTTGCCCTCCGGGCCAACCGGGAATTCGAGTGGAATCCATTCGGCGTCTGGCTCATTGTTTTTGCTGGTCAGAATCGGACCGCGCAATGCCCTTCTGAATGCCGAACGCGCCGACAAGCGGAGCCATTCTTGCTTGGTACGAAAAGCCGTACTGCTATCAATAACCCGGGTATTAGGATTCGTAATAAGTGTTAGGGCCTCTCGAGCAGCCTGGTCTGGTAGACACAAGAATACAATATCTGCTTCATTCATAAACTTTATTCGGATCTCGGGATCTTTCTTATGCTCCTCCGAAATCGATAGAAGTTCCACATCGTTTCGTTGGTTAAGTCTATCATGTATTTTTAGTCCAGTCGTCCCGTACTGGCCATCTACAAATACTTTCATAGCATATACCTCCGTACACATAATGAGTAATTATACATAATAACGTATTTATATACAAACTATTATTTCCCAATAATAGAAAGATTCTATCCAAAGAAACCACTCCATTGTTAGGAGTGGCTTTGTTTTTATATGCTGATATAAAATTTGTGGTCAAACTGTATTTTATGTTTAGATACATTACGGTTAACCGTATCATAATCTCAAAACGTTTGCTGCGCTATCCCGCCAGTTAGCTGAACAATCGTACCCGGTAGTTCAATCGCCAGGGACAAGTCTTTCGTAAATTAACGTTCCGTGTCATGGATCAATTCTTTATTCCAATGATTATCAGTGTAACCCCGATTATTATTCCATTCGGCTAACATTTGTCTTTGCCTAATCTCTAAATCCGAGTATGGAGCAGCCATAATTTCAATGTCACTAAACAAATCATTATAAATAGGTAACTGACTTGCTCCTTCCTTAAATTTTTTAAATGCACCAATATCAGCATCGTTTGCGGCCCATACTACCTTTTTAATCATAGAGAGTACAATTGTACCAGTACACATTGGGCATGGCTCACATGTTGTATATAATGTAAGCCCGTTGTTTAAAACAAATTTCTTACTTTCAATATTTAATATCTTATAACCAGCCTTTCTTATAGCGTCTACTTCTGCATGTGATGTTGTATCACAGCTTGAAAACACTCTATTTCTACCTCGACTAACAACTTTTCCGTCTGAATCAACAATAACTGCACCGATCGGAAATGTACCTTCATCTTTTGCTTTTTCAGCTTCTTCGAAAGCTAGTAGGAGGTATTCATAGTGTTTGTCCATTTTCAATCACCCTAACATAATAAATTCCAGTAAATATTTATTCCAGAAAAATATCTCCATTCCTTCAAATGGAGATCATTAAAATAGATGGGCTGCCATTTGGCAGCCCTCTCGATGTTGAACTATCGTTTCCCGTTAGCGGAATGAACTAACCTATACGTCTTCTTTTTCTCCATACGATAATCATTGTTAAAAGGACCAAGAAACAGATAACAGACAGTGTTACTATCCATGATTGTTCATGGGACTGATCTGATACATTCGTTGTAACTTGAATCGGTCCAAGTTTGGATGCCTTGACAAACTTATCATTTACCTTAACTGCTATTACATCTTGAGTGTCTGCCCCTTTAATTTCAAACAACAAGCTTCCCACAAGTTTTTCATTTGATTCGCCGTTCTTCTTTGGCATCGGAGTTCTTTGGCGCTTAATCTTTCCAATCTCATTGCCAATATCTTTGTTATCGACTTCCTCGGTGGAAAGTCCATATAGGAGATTATTCCAAGCAACGGT
>NZ_JAVIFU010000055.1 GCF_031157315.1 Paenibacillus sp. LHD-38 | reverse complement strand
TTCGCATCCTCCGCACCTATCCTCACGGACTAGCACTATGCGTCAGCTATGTACTTCCGCCACCTCGCAGTGTACTGGAGACTTTCACTCCCTAGTCGATTGCGCTGCCAAGCGCACAAGAGGCTGTTCAACAGCATTCGCTTTTGAACAGCCTCTTTATTCGAGTTTATGTTATTTCATTATGATTTAATCGCATTGACATGATGCGGACGGCCAACCGGCTCGCTGTAAGATTTATTTGCCTCGTCGACTACATTCGCTTCGCCGTTCAATTTAATTTGAACCGTCGATGCGCCAGTATTTTCTGTCACGGACAAAACAAGCGCCTGCAGCATTTCAGTCGGGAGCTTCTGTCCTTCCTGGTAAGCCTCATCCTGCAAATCTACCGTGACGACATCGCCATCCTGCACGATGTTCTTCACCTGTACATCCGGAAGAATAACGCTGGTCAGCTCTTTTTTGTTAAGCGGACCTGAAATCAGTTGTTCAAGCGCTGCTTGTGCCGGAGATGACGAACGCGCCACAAGTCTTGTAACGGGTACGTAATATTGTTCATCGTTTAATGTTACTGCAGAGAAATAAAGGGTAACCGGCGTCGATTGCGCATAATTGACGCCTTCTGCCGCCTCAATATTGATGCCTACAGCCCGTGTCAGCGTTTCGTCTAACGGATAACCGTCAACTGGCATTTCCGGCAGCTTGGCGCCTTCATACCAGATTTCAACGCCTTCAATGCCTGTCATAGCCGTCAGCGTCCAAGTGATGGCTTCTACGATTGTACGCTCATCCTGCACGTTGTAATCATTAAACGGCTCGGAAAATTCAACCGTCGCAATCTTTTGCTCCTTATCGACTTTATACGATTTAATTTGTGTGCCTTGCGGGATCACCGCGCGGAAATCCTCAGGTAGTTGACTGGCATAAGCTCCGTTTTCCACCATCATTTCAAGCGCCTTCTGCCCGGCTTGCTCATTAGCGCCCAGCGTGGTTTGAAGAGAGATCGGCGCCAAGTAGCCATTGCGATCTTCCAGATACACGGTCATTTGGTTTTCTTCGCCAACGACGGCCTGTCCGGTTTCAGCACCTTCCGTGCCATCCTTTACCTCAATCTGAGGCGGATCAATATTTTGGCTTGTCTCCTGCGAGAACAATACGCAACCTGACGTTAGAATCGGCAAAACGAGAACCCCTGAAAGTACTGCACCCCTAATCCATCTTTTTTGAATCATATTGACCTTTCCTCCCTAATCGAGTTTTGCCTGGCGGCTTTGTACAACTCCTTATTTGTAGTACTATGTATACGAGCCCTTCCCTTTTTTAGACCAGTTTTGTCCATAAAATCCTAAGGGGGAACAAAAACATGTCCAATCCCGAAATTTACAGCCTCAACAGCCGCAAAGTGGCCGAGGCAACAGACGAATGGCTCATCAAACGCGGAGTAACGAAAATGGCTATCGCCGAGCTCGTGCATTTTTTGCAAAAGGATTATTTTCCTGACCTGACGCCTGAGGATTGTATTGTTCATGTGAATGCCGTCCTATCCAAGCGCGAGGTTCAAAATGCTGTTCTGACTGGGATTCAGCTCGATATTCTCGCCGAGGAAGGCAAATTGATGGCTCCTCTGCAGGATATGATCAAGTATGATGAGAGTCTTTACGGATGCGACGAAATTTTGGCCCTATCCATTGTGAATGTCTATGGAAGCATCGGCTTTACGAATTTCGGTTATGTCGACAAGCTGAAGCCGGGCATTCTGGTCAAGCTGAACGATAAAAGCGACGGGGAAATCCATACGTTTCTGGACGATATTGTCGGAGCGATCGCAGCATCGGCAGCAAGCCGAATCGCTCACCGCAGACAAGCAGAGCGGGAAGGCGTTACGCAGCCTCCCCTTGATTAATCGGGGCTTACGAAGCAGGATTTTGCATTCGCAAAACCTTAAAGCCTACCCTTACGAAGCAGGATTTTGCATTCGCAAAACCTTAGGCTCATCCTTACGAAGTAGGATTTTGCATTCGCAAAACCTTGAGGAGGTACATTCATGAATTACGATATTTTTTATAAAGGCGCTTTTGCCATGTTGAAAGTGAAGCTGAATCCGGGGGAAAGCGTTAAAGCCGAAATGGGCGCCATGGTCTCCATGTCGCCGAGCATCGACCTGAAGGGCACAGCCGACGGCGGAATTATGCGCGGACTAGGAAGAATGCTGAGCGGAGAAACGTTCTTTTTTCAAGAGATGAAAGCGGTTCGGGGTCAAGGTGAGGTTCACCTTGCTCCCCCCTCTCTCGGGGATATCGAGGCCATAGAGCTGGACGGCTCGTACAAGCTTTACGTCCAAAAGGACGGTTTCTTGGCAGGCACTAGCGGCATAGAAGTCAATACCAAAATGCAAAACCTCGGCAGGGGACTCCTGTCCGGCGAAGGCTTCTTTATTGTGGAAATCAGCGGACGGGGCACCGTATTCCTCTCCTCCTATGGCGCGATTCATGCGCTGAACCTGAGCGCCGGCGAAGAAGTCATCATCGATAACGGGCATTTGGTTGCATGGCCGGGTTATATGAATTATACAATCGAGAAAGCCTCCAAGGGCTGGCTGTCCAGCATCACGAGCGGTGAAGGCCTTGTCTGCCGCTTCCGCGGCGAAGGCGTCGTTCTAATCCAAAGCCGCAATCCCGCAAGCTTTGGAACTTGGTTGAAAAAGTTCATCCCTGGCGGTAATTAGCTAACAACAGCAGGATAGTGATTCAGCTTCTTTACTCCCAGAACTCATTACATAGGATCAGCTCGTCTAATGACGGGCTGGTCCTTTTTTCTATTCGCTACCATGGAGGTAGAACCATCCGCCCAGGCGCTTGCACAACCGGCACAAGAGCTTCAGGCGACCGCACAAATAAATTCACCGTGTAATAAAGGGGGCTGCCTCTAAACGGTCATTGTGACCTTTAGGAGCAGCCCTGATTATTATTGATTGCCGTTTAGAAACGTCTTGTTCGGCAAATAGTGCAAAGCGCGCACGAACCGCACGGTTTTGGTCTTGGCCCGCATCACGATGGAATGCGTCTCTGCCCGTTGGTCCGGGAAGTATTGCACCCCGCCCAAAAACTCGCCTGGCGTAACACCCGTTGCCGCAAAATATACATCGCCCGTCCCGATCATGTCCTCCATCGTAAGCACGCGGTAAGGATCTTCGATCCCCATTTGAACGCAGCGATTATACTCGTTGCCGTCGGCCGGCATTAAGCGCGCCTGCAGCTCGCCTCCCAAGCATTTAAGCGCTGCGGCGGCGATTACTCCTTCCGGCGCTCCGCCGGAGCCCACATACAAGTCGATTCCCGCTTCAGGGAAAGCCGGAGCCATCGCACCGGCAACGTCGCCATCCGACAAAAACTTGATGCGAACGCCTACCTTGCGAAGCACTTTAACGATGGATTCATGACGCGTACGGTCCAGAATCATTACCGTCAGATCCGATACTTTCTTGTTAAGAGCATCCGCTGCTTTACGCAGCGTCACATCCATCGGATCCGTTATGGACAGCTTGCCTACAAGAGCAGGACCGAATGCAAGCTTCTCCATGTACATATCCGGCGCATGCAGCAGCTGTCCTTTGCCAGCGACTGCAAGAACGGACATCGCATTATTTAACCCTTTCGCTACGATTTCCGTGCCTTCAAGCGGATCGACCGCGACGTCAACCTCCGGTCCGTTCAGACTGCCTACCTCCTCGCCTATGTACAGCATAGGCGCTTCATCCATTTCCCCCTCGCCTATGACGACCGTTCCGCGAATGGATACAGAATCAAACATCGAACGCATCGCGGATGTAGCCGCTCCGTCAGCGCTATTCTTATCGCCTCTCCCCATCCACGGCGCGGATGCGAGTGCTGCTAATTCCGTTACCCTTACAAGTTCTAATGCCAATTCTCTCTCCATAATCCAGTCTCCTCTGCTCTCTTATGACGGAATAGATCATTAGCACACATGTTGAAGTCATTTCCGTTATTTAATATGTATCATATATTTATATATGTCGCAATATATATTTGTCGTCTTCATTAAATCATCATAATTAAAATGTAAACTTCCTAATGCTCAAAAACTACGCGATATATAACAACAAAAGAGCATATCCTCGCAGGAAACGACCTGCTCAGAAATGCTCTCTTGTTTATTTTGAGATATCAAACAATAAAATCCGGCTATTCGTAAATCTCAATTTCAAAAAGCGAAGGGCCGTATGGCGGCAATCCCTTATCCGTAATCAAAACGCGCACATATCTTGCGTCCACGCTGTTATCGAGTGTTATGGATTCCGTAAATTGGGCCGGCTCCAAGCTTCTGTTCAGTGAATGCACGATATGCCAATCCGCGCTGCCCGAAGATAAATCACTGTCCGCTGCAGCCACTTGAATATCCAAAGCTTTTCCATAGGCAGCTTCCCATGTTAGAACGATTTTGCCAATAGATTGTTCGCTGTTCAAGTCAATGAAGAACCATTCCGACTTGTAAGGAGCCCATCGTAAAAAGCCAAAATCTATTTTACGGCTCCGTAGGTTTGCTGCTTATTATGAGTTTACACGCAGGTTATTTGCTGTACCGGAACGTACAACGGCCGATCGGCTTGCTGATCCGAAGCGTTAAGCGTCTTCAAGAGGGCAATTATTCTACCCGAATAACCGTGAATCCCAAAAATGAATTCACCTATTTGTTTCAGCGGTTTAATGACATGGCTGCTAATACCGAGCAGCTCATTCAGAAGGTTTATGTCGAGGAGCTGCGCAGGCGCGAAGCCAATGTAAAGCAGCTGCAATCCCAAATCAATCCGCATTTTTTATACAATTGCTTTGCGCTTATCCGCAGTCTAGCAAGACTTGATAAGAAGGAATCCGTCATGAAGCTGGCCATGCATCTCTCCACCTACTACCGTTATACGACGAGGGTCGAGAAGATGACGGCTTCCTTGAAGGAGGAGCTACAGCTGGTTGAAAGCTATTTGGAGATCCAGCAGTTCCATATCCAGCATCTTTCCTATCGCATCCAAGTGCGCGAGTCGATGCTGGAGACCGAACTGCCGAGGCTGCTGCTTCAGCCCATTGTAGAAAATGTGGTGCTGCATGGGATTGAAAGATTTGACGGGGACGGTGTCATTACCATTTCCGGTGAGAGCGATGACCGTTACCATACGCTTATCGTGGAGGATAACGGTATTGGGATGACCGAGGAAACGCTGCGTAAGCTGGAGAAAAAAATTATGAATCCGCCTGATGATTCGAGCGGCTGCGCACTGTGGAACATTAGGCAGCGCATGCTCTTCCAATTCGGCCAGGAGGCTTCCATTACCTTCCGGATTCGCGAAGAGGGCGGCGTAGCCGTATACCTGACTTGGCCGCACGAAAACTATTCCATCTAGATTGAACCATAGGATCTGTTGACCTTGTACCAATTATTAATCGTTGACGATCAACCTGATCTTGTTGAGGATCTAGCCAGCAATTTGCCCTGGCAAACCGTAGGTATCGATTCCGTTTATCAAGCACATTCCGGCGCTGAGGCACTTGAAATTATGAATGCTACGCCCATCGATATCGTCATCACGGATATTCATATGCCCGGCCTCTCCGGTCTCGATTTAATTGAACAGATCCGGGCATCATGGAGCAATGTGAAATGTATATTGTTATCCGGCTACAATGATTTTGAATATGCCAAAAAAGCGCTGCAGCATCAAGCAAGCGACTATTTGTTAAAGCCCGCCGAGGACGATGAGCTGCTTCATGCGGTTAAGAAGGCCGTGCTGCAGCTGGAGGAGCATTGGAAGGCGATCAGCTCGCATCAGAGCGCTCTATCCTCCCTGAAAGATAATTTACCTATATTGCGTAACCATCTGCTGCTCTCTCTTCTTCAGGGCCAAGCCTATAGTGAAGAGAAGCTGACGGAGAAGCTTGATATGCTGGACCTTTCCTTTAAGCTGCATGCCCCGCATTGCCTGATGCTGCTGCGGGTGGAAGACTATTTTTACGAACAAACCGAGCGTGACAGCTCTTTGCTTGAGTATGCGGTTTGCAATATCGCGGAAGAGATCTTTTCCGATGAATATAAGCTGTGGCATACGAAGGATGAGCACGGATATTTTGTATTTGCTATCATGAGCAAAACACATAACCGTCTGGATCAAGCCCCGCTGCTTCATTTGATCGAGCAAAAGGCGGCGCAGCTCCAGCACTATGTGAAGCTCTACTTAAAGGGCACCATATCGCTTGTGCTTACGAAACAGGATGCATTTCCGCATGAAATGCGCGAAACCTATGACTTTTCGCTCATCAATTTTAGGCAGCGCATCGGAAGTGAACGAGGTTTTTTATTGACGCTGACAGAGGAAGCGCAGCATGGAGAGGCAAACTCCCTTTCTCATTTGTATAACCCGCCGCTGCTGATCCATTTGCTGGAGGCCGGTCAATGGGAGACGATTGAGGGGAAGCTGAAGCTGGTGTTCGAGGAGCTGGTACATAAATGGGGCGAATCGCATGAGCATATCTTGGAAACGTATTTTATGGTTGTCAGCTCACTTAGCTTCTCGATTCACAAAAACAAGCTTTGGATGGCCGACATCATGGGTCCGGAGTTCAACCAGCTGCTAAGCGGCCCCAACTTTCATACCATAAAGCAGCTTCGTACGTGGACAGCTTCGGTGCTTGATGCTTATAGAAGCCATATGAGCAGCAGAGTTCAGCACTCCCGTTCCAGTACCGTACAGAAGGTACAAGAATACGTATCCAGCCATCTGGAGGAAGCATCGCTGCAGACGATTGCCTCTCACGTCTTCTTGAATCCTTCCTACTTGTCGAAAATTTACAAGCTGGAAACGGGCGAGGGCATAAGCGAATACATTTCCAGATTGAAAATGGAAACCGCAGCGCATATGCTCCGCACCACCCCTGATAAAATTTACGAAATAGCTGCTAAGCTCGGCTACTTGAAAACGAGCTATTTTATCAAAGTGTCTAAAGACCGCTACGGCATAACGCCGCAGGAATTCCGTGACCGTTAGCCTTTGACCGCAGAGAAATAACAGATGCCAGAAACGGCAGACGAAGCAATACGAGCCTTTCGCTCCAAATGAACCAAATGCGCCAGCGTCTCCGACATGGCAAATCTTAATTGATGGGCATTGCCGTTTAAACGGCTTCCGAATAGAGCCTCGCACATGCCATAGGCGGTGCGGGGCTCTTTTGCGAGCATCGCTGCCATTTTGTCGAGTCTGCGGCTATGATGCTGTTGAAGCTCCGTAATTCTGTCATTAAAACCGGCGAAGGGATCACGATGTCCAGGAAACGCCAGCGAAACCTCGAACTGCTTAAGCGCCTGCAGGCTTTGGAGAAATTCCTCAAGCGGGTCGCCGTCTTCTCCAGGTACGATACTTACATTTGGCGTAATATGGGGCAGCACCTGGTCACCGCACAGCATCCATTTCCGTTCCTGCTGATAGAAGCAGAGCTGACCGCTCGCATGGCCTGGCGCATCAATTAACAGCCAGCTTAGTCCCCCCATCATGAGTTGTTCACCCGCTTCGAAATAGGTGACCGCAGGCTGCGGAGAAACCATGCTTACAAACGTCTCCAGATTCTCCGCGATGGCCTCTCTTTCCTTAATCGGCATGCCATGTTTCTCATACAGCGATTGCAGCTGCTGGGAGAAATCGCTTCCTTCTCCCCAGAGCCTTACCGCATAAGCATGCGCCTTGCGTGTCATATAGACGGGTGCACCGCTTTTCTCCTGCACATATCCCGCCAGTCCGTAATGATCGGGATGCTGGTGCGTCAGAACGATCCGTGAAATTTTCTTCCACTGCAAGCCCTGCCGCTGCATGACTGCATCCCATACTTTTATGGCTTCGTCCGTCCGCAGTCCAGGATCAACAAGCGTAAACCCGTCGGCCTCCGGGATCAGATAGCTGTTTACCCATTTCAGCGAAAAAGGCACAGGGACCTTTACCTGCAGCCACTCCTCCTGCAAGGCAGTGGCGTATAAAGAAGCATCCGCTTCTAATTCCGGAAAATGCGTGTCATTCCTTTGCTCTGTCATCTTTATTTAGCCCTTCCTGCCATAATCATGCGTGGAGATTTTGAAGACTCATAAGGGGAACCGTCGTAATTGCCATACAGCTGCTCCAAGACCAGCCCGCAGCCTGCAAGTTGGGTTTTGAACCAGTCCAGCTTGTACAATTTTACCCGTTCCAAATACTCCCTTGGCGCTTCTTTGCTCTGCGGATGGAACACGGTAATTTCCTTTTGCACCCAGCCGTCTTCAATAGACCGAAGCTCTTGGATCACTAGCCCGGTATCTTCATCCCTTCGTTCCGATCGGGGCACTAGGGTATGTTCCACATAAACGGGATTAAGGAAATCGATAAGAAACGAACCATTCGGCCGCAGCACTTTGCGAATATTACGGAGTACCTTCACATTGTCATCTTCATACGAGAAATAGCCGAACGAAGTAAAAAAGTTTACGGTCGCATCGAAGGTGCCTGCTTCCAACGGCAGCTCGCGCATATCCCCTTGCTCCCATTTTACGGCGCCCTCTATATCATGACGGCGGGCTTCCTCCAGTAAGCTCGGTGATAAATCGATGCCGGTTACTGAATAGCCGAAGCTTGCGAGCGCTAGGGCATGCCGTCCCATTCCACAGCCGATATCAACCACCTGCGCTCCTTCGGAGAGTCCCAGCCAAGAGATCATTTGGCATACCTCTTTAGCGGCGTTTTCCCAGTTGCGATGTTTATAGACAAGCATATAGTCGGAGCCGAAGCTCTGTTCGTACCATGGTTTCATTTTCGTGCTCTCCTTCATTATGAACCTAAGCCAAGAAAATCAATTTGATTGCTTAATTGTACTTGAATTCCAACTTACTCGCAAAACAGTTTCCACCAGGCATAATTTTTGGGTTTTGACACAAACTATGGAAGCTTATCCAATAAGTCCATTGTATGATTCGCAAATGAATGAAAGGGGGAAACCGGAATGAATGAGCGTATTCGCTTGTTGTTTGCAGAAGCCGTCGATATTAAATTGGAAATTTTGCATAACAGCGAAATGACGATCGAAGTTGCCTATATCGCACCTCTATGCGAAGAAAATAAAATAAACGATTTCATTATCGTCCCGTTTACGAAAGATTTCTACCCTTTTGAAAGCCAGCTGAAAACGAATCCTGAATATCGCGTAGTCGATGATGTCGCCAAATGGCAGGAACTAATGCTAAGAGGCAATGTGCTGATTGAATCAAATGAAATCATTTATTCCTTCGATGCCTCTCGTATCATAAGCATTGAGAATCCGCAAACGCAGGTAGAGAGCGCCATTCAGGGGCCTCAGCTTGCTTTAAGCGAAGATCTAAACATCTCTCTAAACCTGATTCGCAGCATGTATCCCTCTCCGGACCTGTCTGTTGAAGAGCATACCATCGGTTCATTATCCAAAACGCCTGTATTCGCATTGTTTGATCAGCGCCGCGTTGATCCTTCCGTACTCGATAACGTACGTACGAAATTAACGACAATCAATGTAGAAATGCTGCATGCCGCAGGCGAGCTTGAGAAACTGCTCGTCGGGAAACGCAAGCATTTGTTTCCGACGGTCTTAATTACAGAGCGGCCCGATCGAATAACCAAAGCGATTTCCCAAGGTAAAATTATCGTTCTCTTGAAAGGCAATATGTTTGCTATTATTTTGCCTGCTACCTTCTTCGATTTCATGCATGCGGTGGAGGATGATTATGAAGCGTATTGGATGACCCGTTTTCTCATCTTTCTCCGGTACACATCCATCGTGCTCACGATTACCCTGCCTGCTCTCTATATTTCAGTCGTCTCCTATAACCCAGAGCTGTTCCGCGTGCAGCTGGCCTTCTCGATTGCGGGAAGCCGCTCCGCTGTTCCTTATCCGTCGTTCATCGAAGTATTTATTATGCTCTTTATGATCGAGACGCTAATTGAAGCGAGCATTCGCTTGCCCCGTTACATTGGATCTACAGCAACAACCGTAGGGGGGCTTATCCTCGGACAAGCTGCCCAGCAAGCAGGGCTTGTGAGCAGCATTATGATCATCGTTACTTCCGTTGTGGCGATATCGAATTTTGTTATTCCTGTTAACTCGCTTTCCTTTGCGGTCCGTTTTTTAAAATATCCGCTTATCGGCATTTCGATTTTCTTCGGCATCTCCGGTGTCGCGGTTGGCATGTTTATTTACATCACCTATCTTTGCAACCTTAGAAGCTTTGGTAAACCGTATATGCGGATTTTCGGAAAATTAAGGCCGTTAGAAGGCGATGTAGGGCAGGTGAAAATCAAGTGAACCGCTATGTTTTCTATAACTTCATACTCGTTAGCTTCATCAACCTCATGCTTTATGTTCCGCATATTTTAATCAATTTTCGATATACGGGTGCTGTATCTTCCATGCTTATCGGCATTGTCGTAGGCACGGTACTCGTGTACATGTATACAAGCGCAATGGCTCGTTTTCCCGGCAAAGGTCTGCCTGAAATTTTAAAGTTCTATTGTCCGAAATGGCTGGTAACGGTCAATATGATTTTTTTTGGAATTATGTGGTGGTTCGCGACGACGATTGTTGTGGTTGCCTATGCCGTGCTCATCAATCGTTTCTTTAATCCCGATGCAAACTCGATCATCATCTTATTGATGCTTGTCCTCGCCTGCGGTTATGCAGCCACACGCTCAACGCTAACGGTCATGTTCGTCGTAGAGATCGGCCTGATCGTCAATGCGCCGGTCATTTTGTTTGTATTGTTTAAAGCGACGCGAAGTACGCAGCTCAATTGGGATGCCATTCATGTCGTAGCCAATTATGTAACAGCGATGCCCACTCTAACCTGCATTGCGGCAGCATCCTTTATTTTCACAGGTTATATCAATCTCTCGTTATTCAATCGGCTGTTCCCGCCGAACTTTCGTTTCAAATTCCGTTTTATATACCCGTTTTTTGGGGCGATGATTATGCTGATTACTTTTTTTGTCCCCATCGGTTTCCATGGGACAGAAGGCGTCAATCAATACATATACATATGGAGTTTAACTGCTGATTCCTTGCTCATGCAGTACGGGTTTATTGAACGCGTATTATTTCTTTTTCTAATCGTTTATTTGAATTTAACACTCGTCTATACGATGTCCGGATGGCATCAGGCGATGGAGTTTATCAAGAGCTGTTTTCCCAGCAGCAAGCCAGAAATCGACAGCCCAAAAACACCGGTATCCAACTATGTCATTGTCGGCATTTTTGCATTGCTGACGTTGATCTACCTCGTCATGACCAATGAGAAAATGAACATGCTCTTTACTTCTTATTGGCTTGTTGTTCGGTTATTCGTTGAGTTATACGTTGTCATATGGGTTTTTGTGTTAAGCAGGAGGAGGTCGAAAGCCGCATGAGACTCATCATCCGAATCTTTCTGACGATCACGGCCATTTGCATGCTGGGCGGGTGCGGCTTCAAGGATATCGATAAGCGATTCTTTGTCGTTGCATTAGGGATAGACTTGTCGGATAACGAGAAAAAACCTTATCGGCTTACGCTCCAGCTTGCCGTTCCTTCTCCAAAGATCGAGCCGGGCGCATCCAAAGTGCAAATTGAAACGATTGATACCGCAAGCGTTGCTGAGGGTGTCCGCATGCTGAAGGCCTATGTCGACAAAGAGCTTGATTTCGGGCATTGCAAGGTTTTTATAATCGGAGAGAAGCTGGCGCGCCAAGACTATCAAAATTTACTGCAATGGATGTCAAGAAGAAGAGATATTCAAAGCGTAGCCGACATCGCAATTGGGAAGCCCGATGCCGAGACTCTGCTTCAGGTTAAGCCCGTCTCTGAGCGTTACCCAGGCAATACGCTGTTTCTAAGCTTTGGAGCAGATGGTACAGAATCTTCCTATACCTATGTGGAATCCGTGTCCGACTTTGCAAGGCGAGCTTCAGAACATGGACTTGATCCCTTGATGCCCGTTATTCAAAGGGACAGCAAGGAGAGTTACATCATCAATCGAACGGCTCTACTCAATAAAAAACGAGTGAAGCTCGTTTTATCCCCTTCGGAATCCCAGCTGTACAACCAGCTTGCCAAGGATTTCACTAAATCCTCCATGCATGGAATGTTCGAAGGAATGGATCTTGTCGTCGCGATTACTGAATTGCATTCTAAATTCCAAATTGACAAGGTCGACGGAGAAGATACGATTACAATGCATGTCATGATGAAGGTTGTTTTTGAGGAAGCGCCTAGAGGGCTGTACGAGACAAACTGGGCTACCATTGAACGAGATTTAAATCAGGAATATGCTAAAACCTGCGTTGCCCTGCTAAAGAAAATTCAGAAGGCCAAAGTTGATCCAATCGGTTTTGGGCTGCGTTATCGCGCTACCCATCCGGGAAATGGCGCTTGGAAGCAGTGGCAGTCTATTTATCCCGCAATTAAATTTAAAGTCCTTGCCGACATCAAAATTGAAGGTACCGGGCTTATCAAATAAACCGCTCAGCAAAAAGAGGTGCAGCAGCAGATTTATTGCTTCTGATACACCTCTTTTTTTTGCCTTGCCGGCTCTTATTTAAGCAGCAGCCGATTCGTTTGTCTTAGTTCGCTTACGGAGCCCGCTCCAATTCCGAACATCGCTGTGCGCAGCTCGAATTCAATCCGTTCGAATTGCTGCAGCAATTGCTCTTGCGATGCGACATTGCTGCCTTTCGCTGCCTGCGGAAGCAGAACGCGTCCGAAACCAGCCAAGTTCGCGCCGAGCGCAATGGCTTTCGCAGCATCGACGCCTGTACGCAAGCCTCCGCTCGCAATAATATTCGCTTGCGGAAGCCGCTCCCGAATCTCCACTACGCTCTCTGCAGTCGGTATTCCCCAATCTGCGAATGATTCAGCAGCCTGTCGCCGCATTTCGTCGCTGGATCGGAATTTCTCTACTTGGCTCCAAGAGGTTCCGCCTGCACCAGCCGCATCAATAAAGGACACGCCAACACCGGTAAGCGCTGCAGCTGTATCCGCATCGATACCCCAGCCCACCTCTTTTACGCCAACGGGTACGTTTAATGCCTTGCAAACTTGTTCAATCGCGGAAAGCAGGTGACGGAAATCTGTGTCCCCCTCTGGCTGGAATACCTCCTGCATACTGTTCAAATGCAGGACGAGCGCATCCGCTTCCGCAATTTCCACCGCTCTGCGGCAGGATTCTATCCCAAAGCCGTAGTTAAATTGAACCGCACCGATATTGGCAATGACAGGAACTGTCGGCGCATCGCTGCGGATGGAGAAAGAGCTGGCCAGGTCTTCGTTCTCTATTGCGGCCCGCATCGAGCCGAGCCCAATCGCCCAGCCCCGCTCCTGCGCGACAACGGCCAAGCGGCGATTGATAGCGCCCGCTTCATCCGTTCCTCCAGTCATGGAGCTCACGAGCAGCGGAGCGCCAAGATTTTTGCCAAACCATTCCGTATCCAGTCTAACTTCGCTAAAGGAAAGCTCAGGAAGCGCATTATGCTTAAAGCGATACCTCTCCAGCCCCGTTTCGATGCCCACGCTGTTCACTTGCTCCTGCAGGCAAATGCGAATATGCTCTCCCTTGCGCTTCGCGGTTGCTGCTTGCTGATCTACTGACATGCTCGTACCTCCCAAGCCAAAACGGGCAGCGTCTTCTATGGCGGCGCAGCTCACGTTTCGCTTCTCTATCAATTTATATCTTATACTGTTTGATAAGCTCCTCAACTACAAGCTGACCACAAAGCGCAACGATTGGCGTTCCGCCTGTAAACCACAGTCCCTGAATATCGTTTGAACGATTGCCAGGGCGAAAAAAAGTTAGCCTAGCTCCATTTGATGATATGCCGTAAATAGAACCGCGATCGCTGACATGTCCCGCTCCAGCTGCTCCGGCGTATATGTAATGGTTACGTCTGCTTGTTCCAAGTAATCTATACCAAATCCGGCAAGACGACTACGTACTAGCATAGCATAATTTTCTGTTTCTCGCTCCCAGCTCCATGATTTCATTGAGCTCCTTATAGAGCCTAATCAATGTTTTGCCGTGAAAACAACAGCTTCCTTACGAATAAAGAAATGATCAATCATTTATAATAGTGTAATTAAATTCTTTGTCAAACCCCTCAATCCACTGGTTTTATTAGAATTAAAATAGGAAAATATTCATTTGACAAGCGATAAGATAAAACGTATATTCTTGATATGTTATATCGTCGATTCATATTATCGACATTATAATCATAACCATACACTTGAAGGAGATAAAAAACATGGAACGTATTCTTATCATTAACGCTCATCCAAAAGTTGATTCGCCCACCTCATATAGCCTGCAAGTTTTAAAACATTTTTTGGAGGCAAATAAGGAGCAAAACCCGTCAGCTGCCATCGAACAAATCAATCTTTATGAAGACCATGTTCCGGCAATTGATCAAACTGTCCTAACTGCCTGGGAGAAGCTGGCTAAAGAAAAAGAACTAACCGAGGAGGAGAATAAGGTTACAAATCGCATGTCTGAGATCCTCCAGCAATTCAAAAAAGCGACCAAATATGTCATCGCTCTGCCCATGCATAACTTCAACGTACCGTCAAAGCTGAAGGATTACGTAGATAATGTGTTAATCGCCAAGGAAACTTTTAAATATACGGAGAACGGCTCAGTCGGATTATTAAAAGATGGGCGAAGCTTGCTAGTCATACAAGGAAGCGGCAGCGTATATACCAATAACGATTGGTATACGGAGGTCGAATATTCTCATAAGTACTTGAAATCCATATTTCATTTTATCGGCATCGAAGACTACCAGATTATAAGAGCCCAAGGGACTGCTTTCTTAAATCGGGATGACGTGCTGAGCGATGCCTACAAACAAGCGGAAAAAGCCGCTGCTCATTTTGCAAAAGGCAATGAAATAGCTGGTGCAAGCAGAGCGTAAAGCATTCTGAATAACGCATACGCATGACTAAGAGGGGGCCGAAGACCCCCTCTTAGTCATGCGTATGCTCCTTTTAGGCAAGAAATCAGCAGCTCAATTCCCGCTACCCTCAAATGGGCTAGCCTTTAGCAAGCTCCTTAAATTGAGCTTCCATATATTCTGTCATCCAATGGTTCACTTCCCATAGATCTGCAACCGGCTTCTTGGTGAATGGTTCGGTAGGCATATAGGACGGGGGTCCGAACTCAGCGGTAAAGGTCGCCCATTCTTTCCCTGTATCCGCTTGCTTGGTAAATATCCGCTTCCACCAGTTCATGAACAACGCCAGCTCGGTCCCATATTCCGGAGCAGCCGGATGTGGCACCTGAGGCCCTTCTGGGAAACCAACACGACCATGGATATGGATCGTCCGCTCGATTGCAATAGCTAACTCAGCTTCGTGATTTTCCAAATGCGATTCGCACACGTTGACCCAATGACTGAAGTCCGCAGTGATACGCAAAACCGGAAATTTCTTAAGCAGCCTAGCCGTTGTCCATGGCGTAAACATCGCACGGCTTCGATGCGTTTCATGGCCCACTGCGAGGCCAGACAGCCGTTCAATGACAAGAGCTTTCTCATAGAATCGGTCTTGCTCTGTTTCCGTCATGCTGTCCCTTGCGCTTTGCGAGACGACAAACAGCGGCTTAAAGTGAGCATGGAGACGTACCGTATTTGTAAGGGAAGGACAACTTTTTGAAATATTACGCCAAATGAAATAATTTCAACACCACTACCTGATGTGCTTACAAAGTCATGAAGCGAGCGTCCTGCCGCATGGAATAGTTCCTCCAGTAAATGAGGCATCATAAGGAAGGTCGATCCTCGATCAAATGTATAATAACCCAGTTTCAAAGCATAAGATCTTCCGCCGGACATAAGACTGCTTCTTTTTCTCCTGTCCAAAGCTTCATCTCATAATATACAAATGTTATACATACACAAATAAAAACTGTAAATAAAAAGACAAGCCTATTCATTAAATGTTCTAATCTTTTATCCTATTAACGATATGGCAGGAAGTTGTTGATCGAATAAATGATTGTAAAAATCATATATATGATTTTTACAATCATTTTATATTGATAATCTGTCGAAACTCATATAAAATAAAGCTAACAAATTCATCAAGGGGGCATACGCATGGAAATGATCATGTTTGATACGCAGCAGGAATTGGACACATATGCAGCACAACTTTTTATAAATATCGTAAATGAAAAACCAAACGCCGTGCTTGGTCTTGCAACAGGATCGACACCTATTGGGATTTATGACAAAATAGTAGAGTCGTACAAGGAAAAAAAGGTTAACTTCAAAGAGGTTACGACGTTTAATCTGGATGAGTATGTCGGCATCACGCCTGAAAATGACCAAAGCTACGCTTATTATATGAACAAGCATTTGTTTTCACATATTGATATCACGGCAAAGCAAACGCATCTGCCTAACGGAATGGCTCCCGACATGGAAGAGGAGTCCGCCCGCTATGATGCCATGCTTGAGGCTCAACCTGTCGATATCCAACTGCTTGGTCTAGGCCACAACGGCCATATCGGCTTTAATGAACCGGATGTCAACCTATCCGGCGGTACTCATGCCGTTAAGCTAAAAGAGGAAACGCGCGAAGCTAATGCACGATTCTTCGCTTCTATGGACGAGGTTCCTGAATATGCGATTACAATGGGCGTCGGGTCGATTTTGAAAGCAAACACAATCTTATTAGTCGTCCGCGGTTCAGACAAAGCGGAGATTGTAAAGGAAGCATTGACGGGTCCGATCACGACAAGCGTGCCTGCTTCATTGCTTCAAACACATGCCCGCGTTATCGTTCTCCTTGATCGCGAGGCTGGAAGGATGTTAGTTTAAATGACTTTAAGCTATGCTAATTGGATCATTCATAACGTCAATATTGTCCTTGAAGACCGGGTCGAAACCGGCAGTGTCATCGTTCAAAACGGTAAAATATCGCAAATTATTACTGGAGATGCTGCTGAATCAGCTGCTTCAGCAGCAGAGGATCTTCCTCTCATTGACGGTCAAGGTGGCTACCTGCTTCCCGGCTTTATTGATGTGCATGTGCACGGCGGCTTCGGTGCTGATTTTATGGATGCCAGCAGAGAAAGCTTTAATACCATTACTAAATTTCATGCTTCGCAAGGCACGACAGGAATGCTGGCTACAACGATGACCGCCTCTAAGGAAGCTATCGAAGCTGTACTGCAGGCCGTTTCCGAGTACCGCAGCAGCGAGATGCCTTTTGCAGCTTTGTACGGCGTACATTTGGAAGGTCCTTTCATAAGCGAGAAATGGCCCGGCGCTCAAAATCCCGCTCATATCCAAACACCGCAGCTGGAATGGATGCAGCTTTGGCATTCGAAATGGCCTGATCTCATTCGGCAGCTTACGCTAGCACCCGAGAAAAAGGGCTCTATCGAAACCATTTCTTGGCTGGCTGAGCAAGGCATCAACACGGCTTGTGGGCATACGGATGCCGTTTATAATGAAGTCATCGCCGCCGCTGATGCAGGTTTGTCGCAAGCGGTTCATACGTATAACGCGATGCGGGGACTCCATCACCGCGAGCCGGGAACGCTCGGCGCAGTGCTGACTGATGACCGTATTGCCGCAGAGCTTATTGCGGACGGCATCCATGTTCATCCTGCCGCGATCCGGCTGGTGCTTGCCGCGAAGCCATCGGACAAAGTCATTCTGATTACAGATGCGATGGCGGCTGCCGGCATGCCTGATGGTGAATACAGCCTGGGCGGCTTAGCCGTTATCGTTAAAGAAGGTGAAGCTCGTCTGCGCGAGGGAAATGCCTTGGCAGGCAGCTGCTTAACGATGATCAACGCGATTCGATTCATGCTTGAGCACACCAACCTGCCCCTGGAGCAGCTTAGCCGATTAGCAAGCGGCAATGCAGCGAAACAGCTCGGCATTAGCGACCGTACAGGGTCCATTGCAAGCGGCAAGCAAGCCGATCTGGTTTGGACCGATGCACAGCTCCGGATCAAGCAAACTTGGGTCCAAGGGCGTTCCGTTTTTGAAGCTCGCTAAGGATAATATAAGATCGAAAAAAAAGAAAGCACGGACGCTAATCATGCCTCCAGTGCTTTCTTTTTATGAACGGCTATGTAAATAGAAATACATTGTTGTCTTAGCATACCGATGAAACAAAAAATTCCAACCTAACGTCTTAAAGATATAGATTCATTATTTAGGCGGGATTTGATGTGAGAATAGGATCTTCTTTTACCCTCTTGCTGTTAGGCATGCTGCTTCTTACAGGCTGCTCAAACACGCAAGCCGAGCATCAACCTTTAAACGCTGTCCGTGAAGCGGCTTGGAACAGTCTTTCCTCGGATGAAAGAAGGTTAACTCTCGCGGATTGGCAAAAGCAGAAGTAGAAAAGATCAATTTTGATGATATGATAAATCAATTCTCTATTCCTAAGGGCGGGGAACCAAAAAGTAAAATTGAACATTTGTACAAAGTGACCTTTGATCCAAAACTTACCATCTATGTGAACGGTGATACGAATAAGGTCGTCGGAACGCTGAACAAGATTTAGTCGTCCCGCATGGGCAGCGATAGCATCCGCTTCAACACATGAAATATTCACAAAACCGCTCATGCTTTGACTTTAGCGGTACAGAAAAAAGACGTCAAATCCAGTCATCAGGATTTGACGTCTTCCCAAACAAGTGGTTAACCCGTTACATGTACAGAAATACCTTGCTGCTTCATCACTTCCGCCAGCTCCTCTGTGAGCGGGAGATCTGTAATAACACCGCGCAGTTCCGCCAGAGCAGCGATAGAGAATAACGAGGTACGATCTGTTTTGGTATGGTCGAACACGGCGTAGGCCGCTTGCGAACGTTTAATAAGTGCTTTGGCAATTTGCGCTTCTTGCTCTGAATAAGTCGTAATACCGCCAGCAGCAGAAATACCGTCGACGCCAATAAACATTTTTCCGATATGCAGATGGGCTACCATGCCCTCCCCGAGCGGACCGCACAGCTCGAAGCTGTTGTGTCGCATGATGCCGCCGGTTACGACAACTTGAATATCGCTGCCTGCAAGCTCCATGGCGATGTTAACGGCATTCGTTACGACCGTAATTCCCTTCCGGGACTTTAAGGTCTTCGCAATAAGAAAATTGGTTGTGCCTCCCGACAAACCAATCACGTCGCCTTCCATGATTAAAGAGGCAGCAAGCTCGGCTATGTGCTCCTTCTCCAGAATCGAAAGGCCTTCCTTCTCCGCAAACGGCATATCCCTTACCGAATTCATGCCATCGTACATCGCCCCGCCAATGGTGCGGATCACGGGATATTCGGCTTCCATCTGCTCCAAATCCCGGCGAGCCGTCGCTTCCGAACAGCCAAAGCGTTCAACCATTTCCGGTATCGTAACTCTTCCTTGCTGTTTTAGCAGCTGCAGAACGGCCTCACGGCGCCGCTGCCCCTTGTTGCCGTTTGCTTCAGCCATTGTCAGCGCTCCACCCAGGCTTTGGCGGACATCCGCTGCTCAACGACGCTCCACTCCGGCAAAGCTTCCCAGTCCCCGCGCATCTGCACGACTAATGAACCGTTAATGCTCGCAAGGCGTACCGCTTCTACTGGAGACAAGCCTTTCATAATGCCTGCCAAGAAGCCCGCACAGAAGCCGTCTCCCGCACCGACCGTATCAATGACTTGCTCGGCTGGATAAAATGGCAAGCTCTCCTCTTGCCCATTATTCAATACGACCGTTGTATCGCCTCTGCCCTTAATAATGGACACTGCTTTCAGCTCGGTCAGTTGACCTTTGATATGCTCATAGTCATCTGTGTCATACAATAGTTTCAGCTCGTCCCATCCAGGCAAAAAGTAATCCGCCTCTGCGGCAAGCGGCAAAAGAATCTCTCTGGCCTGCTCAATCGACCACAGCTTAAGACGCAGGTTCGGATCAAAGCTGACCAGAACGCCCGCTTCCTTCGCGATATCAACCGCACGGCGGAGGGTTCTTCGGCAATCCTCGCTCAGCGCGGCCGTGATACCGGTTACATGAAGCAGCTTAGCGCCACGAATATAATTCTCGTCCAAGTGCTCAGGCAGCATCCGACTGGCAGCCGAATGCTTTCTGAAATAGTGGACAGCCATTCTGCCGGCTACATGCTCGCGGAACATCATCCCTGTCGGTGCTTCGGTGCTGACCTGCGCGCGCGATACGTCAACGCCTTCACCTCTCAGCGTTTTTAATATTATCTTGCCGAACGGATCATCGCCCAGCGCGCCGAACCATCCGACGGAGGTACCTAGACGTGCAAGCCCGATTGCGACATTGCTTTCCGCTCCGCCGAAGCTTTGTTCAAGCGTCGCGGCACGTTCAATCGACTTATGCTCCTGCGGCATAAATAGAGCCATGGATTCGCCAAACGTTACAATTTGCGGTGATGATTCATGCACGTTAAAATCCCCCTACCACGTTTTATAATTAAGCATAAAGAATTAAACTTCCAGCATTGGAAACTTCATAAAGTAAATGATCGCGATGTACAGCACCAACACGATGATACTCATAACACGTGCTTTGCTAATATGCGCTGTTGCGCTCTTGCCTTCTTGAATGGAAGCTACGACCAGCTTAAGCGGCTTGGAAATGATACCGCCCAGCGCGGCTACTCCAAGGAAAAGCACGACTACGATTATCATCCAAGCTACCGTGTAATCAGCCTGGGACATCAAATAACCGCCAGTAAGCAGCTGCAAAATAAGAAAGTACTGAGCGATGCGATTCGCCGAAAGCAAACCCTCCGCCAGACCTCCTTGTCCAACGCCGGCTAGCTTGGACGCTCTGCCTATCATGATTGGCAGCACGATATAAAACCCCATTCCGACTGCACCTAATACATGCAAAAACAACATTGCCTTATCCATTTTTACTCCTCCTGTTTTGGTAAAGCGTAATCAACGACCCACTCCTGCCAAAATTGTGTATATCGAATAGTTTATCAGAAACGAGATTTTTTTCAAATGACTACGCTCCCAATCCGGGCCTTTATACATGCATTTAGGATACAAATCCTGAATCGTTCCCGAAATTTTCACACCTGGGCGCCAATGTCTTCAAATGAATAAATGATATCCCTCTTTATCCTTTAAAACCATATTTACTCATAACCCCATGAATTGCAAAATAAGTAACCTCCTCGGGCAATGCCTCCTTAATCGGCCGCAGCTTCTCCGTACCTTGCTCGCCTATGGCATCCACGATCAATTGCTCGTATTCTGCGGGAATTATTCGGCTCCAGTCTACTTCCTCGCCTTCATCCGCACAGCGGATAATATGGCCTTCTATCGTCACTTTGCTTAAACCGCGATCCTTCGCTATCTCGTCCGGTTCTTGTCCCGCTGAAAAAAGCGCAAGCGTCGTCAGATGGCTTGGCTGCTCATCGTCGCCCGTACTTTTACCAAACTCTCTTGGGACGGCCGAAATTTTCACAGCTGTCCTGTCTTCACCATCAAAAGCTTGAATAATGGCGAGCAAATCCTCACCGTATTTTTCCGCTTTCGCCGCGCCGATCCCTTTCACGCCTAACAGCTGGTCAACCGACTGCGGCTGCGCATTGGCAATTTCCCGGAGCGTTGCGTCGAAGAAAAGCATAAACGGCGGTACCCCTTCCACAGCGGCTTTTTCTTTGCGCCACTGCTTTAGCGCATCGAACAAAGGCGATGCATTGGCGCTATCGGCAGATGCGGCTTGCCTTACGGTGGCTCTTACTCTTTGCATGATCGATTCGCGGCCTTCCAACACCGGAAGCGCGTTCGCCGTTAAAGAGACGACCGGGTATTGCCCATCGCTGAGCTTTAAATAGCCTTCTGAAACGAGCCAATAAAGCCAATCCGCAATTTCCTTCTCGGGCAAATGACGCATCAAGCCGTAGGTGGACAAGCGATCAAGACCGAACTCAAGCAGCCGCTTATCCCTTGATCCCTTCAGTACTTTAGCGGCCATCGTCACTCCAAAGCGACCTTTCATCCGGCCAACGCAAGAGAGCGCCATCTTTGCTTCCTCTGTCCGATTGACTGGCTCGCTCTTATCCAGGCAGCTGCTGCATTTGCCGCAAGCTTCGACACCGGTCTCACCAAAATAATCGACGATAAATTGCTGTAGGCAGCGCTGAGTACGACTGAAATTCATCATCGTATTAAGCTTGGACAATTGAATAGACTTACGGTCAGAATCTCCGGTGCCCTGTTCGATCAGGAAGCGCTGTACTTGCATATCGGCAGGTTCGAATAAAAGAATACATTCACTCTCTTCGCCGTCACGTCCCGCACGGCCAGCTTCTTGGTAATAGGATTCGATGTCACTGGTCATCTGCCAATGAAGCACGTAACGTACATTGGGCTTGTCGATCCCCATGCCAAACGCATTCGTCGCGACCATTACGCGAATATCATCAAATCGGAATTTCTCCTGCGTATCGGCCCGTTCCGCATCCGATAAGCCGCCATGGTATTTACCAGCTTGAATGCCTCGGCGTGTCAGCTGCTCATAAACATTCTCGACTTCTTTGCGGGTTGCCGCATAGATGATGCCGGACTGTTCCTTGCGCCCGGACACAAAACTCTCAAGAAACTTCTTCTTATCCACTCCCGTAATGACGGATAGCGACAGATTGGGTCTGGCAAACCCGGTAACAAATACGCTCGGGTCACGAAGCTTCAGCATTTCCGAAATGTCTGCCGCAACCTCGGTCGTTGCCGTCGCAGTAAATGCAGCTACGAGCGGCCGATCCTTCATACGGGCAATCCAGCCTGCAAGCTGGCGGTAGCTTGGACGGAAATCATGTCCCCATTGCGATACGCAGTGCGCCTCGTCAATCGCGATGAGCGGAATGGACAGCTGCTCCGACAACGACTGGAACATCGGCGCGTCAAGTCGTTCAGGCGCAACGTACAGCAGCTTATATTCGCCCTGCATGGCATTCCGCATGACTTCACGATACTCAGCAGCTCCTAATGAGCTGTTAAGAAACGCCGCGGACACGCCTACCCGACGCAGTGCATCCACCTGATCCTTCATTAATGAAATAAGTGGCGATATAACAAGTGACGTACCCGGCATAAGCATCGATGGAATTTGGTAGCATATCGATTTCCCGCCTCCGGTAGGCAATATTGCCAATGTATCGCGCCCCTGCAATATTCCCGAAATAATATCCTCTTGTCCCTTTCGGAAAGAATCGTAACCGTATACCCGTTTCAGCGCTTCTCTGGCTTGTTCGATCAACCTGACCCCTCCTCCTCAACCAAAACTTTTACGCTCTAAAAAATAAACAGGGAGGACCCTGGCAGCATTCTGTCAGGGTCCTCCCAAACGCATTCATTTATTTCATCTGCGAGCAGTTCGTAAATTAGCCAGTTACGACTTGAATAACATTGCGAACGGATTGAGCAGATTTATCAAGCGCGGCTTTTTCTTCAACAGTCAAATCAAGCACAAGCACTTTCTCGATGCCGTCGCCACCAATGATTGTCGGAACGCCCATGAACAGATTATCGTAGCCGTATTCGCCTTCTAGCAAGGCGATTACCGGAATAATGCGTTTTTTATCTTTAAGAATGGCTTCTGTCATTTGCACTAGGGACGCTGCAGGTGCGTAGTACGCACTGCCGTTGCCAAGCAAGTTAACGATTTCGCCGCCGCCGACGCGAGCGCGTTGCACGATTGCTTCAATACGTTCTGCTGGAATCAATTTTTCGATTGGAATACCGCCAACGTTCGAATAACGAACAAGTGGAACCATATCATCGCCGTGTCCGCCAAGCACGAAGCCGCGAACGTCTTCAACGGATACATTCAATTCTTGGGCGATAAATGTGCAGTAACGAGCAGTATCAAGTACGCCGGATTGACCGATTACGCGGTTCTTCGGGAAACCAAGGGTTTGGAATGCCGCATAAGTCATCGCATCAACCGGGTTACTTAGGATGATCACGTAAGCGTTAGGACTAGTAGCTTTGATGTTTTCGCATACCGATTTCACAATGCCTGCGTTTGTGCTTACAAGATCATCGCGGCTCATGCCTGGTTTGCGAGCGATACCCGCAGTAATGATTACAACATCAGAATCTTTCGTGTCATCATAGCTTGCAGTACCAATGATGTTAGCGTCTACGCCTAGTACCGGAGTAGCTTCAAGCATGTCAAGCGCTTTACCCTTAGTTGGGTTTTCAAGCGGTGCGATATCGACCAGAACAATATCGCCTAGTTCTTTTTGAGCAAGCATAAGTGCTGTAGTCGCGCCTGTGAAGCCAGCTCCTACAACTGTAATTTTTTTACGTTTTATCGCCATCTTGTGTAAATCCTCCCGTAACATAGCTTATTTTGAAGGGGAGAGGGGAGACCCCTTTGACTCCCATTTTTTCATTTACGATCCTTAATGCTTTTCGAACCCACCTAAATCCTCCCTTCCAAGGGAGGACTCCGAGGCGCTGCGCCCTCTGGACACCTGCCAATTGGACGAACGCGGGAGTTTGACCTGCGCGCATTTGCAACTGTTGAGCTTGGCTCGCTTTCATCCCTGCGGGACACGCTTTACGCTTCTGGAGGAATGTGTCCCTTGCGGGACGCCATTCCTAGAGCGAAGAGCGGGAATTGTCCCTGCGGGACGCCATTCCTAGAGCGAAAAGCGGGAATGTGTCCCTAGCGGGACGTCATTCTTAGAGCGAAGAGATTAGGGATGCAATTGAAAAGATATGGGGGATTCCCCTTATTATTTAAGCTAAAGAATGGACTACATGTTTTTGATGATTTCGTCTGCGAATGCGGAACATTTTACTTCTGTTGCGCCTTCCATCAAACGTGCGAAGTCGTAAGTTACTGTTTTGTTGTTGATTGATGCTTCCATACCTTTATAGATAAGGTCAGCCGCTTCCTGCCAGCCTAGGTGCTCAAGAAGCATTACGCCGGAAAGGATTACTGAACCTGGGTTTACTACGTCAAGGTCAGCATATTTAGGTGCTGTGCCGTGAGTTGCTTCGAAGATTGCGTGTCCAGTCAAGTAGTTGATGTTCGCGCCTGGAGCAATACCGATACCGCCAACTTGAGCAGCAAGAGCATCGGACAGGTAGTCACCATTAAGGTTCAATGTTGCAATAACATCGAAATCAGTTGGACGAGTTAGAACTTGTTGCAAAGCAATGTCCGCGATAGCGTCTTTAACGATTAGCTTGCCAGCAGCTTCTGCTTCTTTTTGTGCTTTGTTAGCAGCGTCAGTGCCTTCTGCTTCTTTAATGCGGTCGTATTGACCCCATGTGAAAGTTTCGTTAGCGAATTCTTGCTCAGCCACTTCGTAGCCCCAATTTTTGAACGCGCCTTCTGTATATTTCATGATGTTGCCTTTGTGTACGAGCGTTACGGATTTTTTGCCGTGTTTGATTGCATACTCGATCGCTGCGCGAACAAGACGTTGTGAACCTTCTTTCGATACTGGCTTGATGCCGATACCGGAAGTTTCAGGGAAGCGGATTTTGTTAGCTCCCATTTCGTTTTGCAAGAACGCGATTACTTTTTTCACTTCTGCGGAACCTTCTTGGTACTCGATACCCGCGTAGATGTCCTCTGTGTTTTCACGGAAGATAACCATGTCAACGAGCTCAGGACGTTTTACTGGGGATGGTACGCCAGTGAAGTAACGAACCGGACGCAAGCAAGTGTAAAGATCAAGTTCTTGACGAAGAGCAACGTTCAAAGAACGGATACCGCCGCCGATAGGCGTTGTCAAAGGTCCTTTAATCGCTACGATATATTCGCGGATTGCAGTAAGCGTATCAGCCGGCAACCACTCGCCGTACTCGTTGAATGCTTTTTCGCCTGCAAAAACTTCGTACCAAGCGATTTTTTTCTCGCCGTTATAAGCTTTTTCTACCGCTGCATCAAGAGCGCGTTTCGAAGCCTTCCAAATGTCGCGGCCTGTGCCGTCGCCTTCGATGAAAGGAATAATCGGGTTGTTAGGAACTTGAAGAATACCGTTGTCAATTGTAATTTGCTCGCCTTCTGTTGGAAGTGCGAATTTTTCGAACTGGGCCATGAATGAAATCCTCCTTAGAATGGTACCTGCCGCTGAGGCAGGTAAAAGTTAATATTATTTCATGTAGGTATATAATCTTTTATATGTATAGCCTTATAAAGGATTATATTTTGAATGAGAGAACGAACGGCTTGTTCGCCCTCCAATTCAATTATATCCTACATTTGCGATTAGCGCTTCTCGATCGGGATGTACTTAGCATTAACAGGTCCAACGTAATCTGCACGAGGACGGATCAAACGGTTATCTTGGTATTGCTCAAGAATATGAGCGCTCCAACCGGATACGCGGCTGATCGCGAAAATTGGCGTGAACAGGTCGCGCGGAATTTCAAGCGTGGTGTAAACGGAAGCGGAGTAGAAGTCAACATTCGGCTTCAAGCCCTTTTGTCCTGTTACAAGCTCTTCAATTTTAACAGACATTTCGTAAAGCTCCATGTTGCCTGTCAGTTTGCCAAGCTCGCGCGACATTTTTTGCAAATGCTTCGCGCGCGGATCACCGTTTTTGTATACGCGGTGACCAAAGCCCATGATTTTGTGCTTATTCGCAAGCGCGTTGTTAATAAAGCTCTCAACGTTAGCTGCAGAACCGATTTCTTCAAGCATTACCATAACAGCTTCGTTCGCACCGCCGTGAAGAGGACCCTTCAAAGCGCCGATTGCGGATGTTACGCCCGAATAAATGTCAGACAAAGTAGCAACCGTAACGCGAGCCGCGAATGTCGAAGCGTTCAATTCGTGGTCAGCATGAAGAACGAGTGCTTGATCAAGTGCCTTAACAGCAACTTCAGCTGGCTCGTTTCCAGTTAGCATATATAGGAAGTTATATGCGATTGACACGCCTTGCTTTGGAGCTACCGGCTCTAGTCCTTGACGGATGCGCGCAAATGCAGCAATAATCGTTGGCAGCTGTGCCTGCAATTTAATTGCTTTCAGTTGGTTCGCTTTTGGGGACATGTCGTTAGCGGAAGCATCATACAATGCTAGACTGGATACCGCTGTCCGAAGAGCAGCCATCGAGTTTGTATCTTTTGGATATAGCTTGATTTGATCGATAACGCCTTGCGGAACTGCTGCATATTGATCCAGTTGCTTTTGCAGCCCGTCAAGTTCAGAACGGGTAGGTAATTTTCCGTACCAAAGCAAATATGCGACCTCTTCAAATGATGCATTTTCCGCGAGATCATCAATATCGATACCACGGTAAGTCAGTACGCCATCAATAATCGAGCTGATGGAGGACGCCGCGGCTACAATGCCTTCCAAACCTTTAGTTGCTGTCATCGTTCTCTCTCCTTTAACATGGGTATCGTTAACAATAAAAGGGATTCATTTTTGTACCGTCGCCTTTAATCATAAATGATTTCGGCACTGAAGTGAACAAATACGGACATAAAAATGCTTTATCAGCATCATTAATATTTTTTTCGCTTATTATTTCACCACAACGTGTCGTATGCTCCAGCAGCATTTTTCCCTATTCGCACCATTTTTAGCCGCATTATAAACTATTTTTACAGAATCGAATATAGTGGTAAAATGTCAGATAGATAACATAACGAGCAAAATTCGCTGTATTGGAGGCGCTATATGACAGGACAACGTATCGGAATTATTGACATAGGCTCCAACTCAGTCCGTCTCGTCGTATATGAGAGGACAGCAAATGGTGCTCATCGTGTGGCGGATAGCAGCAAACGGCCTGCCAGATTAAGCGAACGTATTGATGATGACGGCTGTCTTCCAGGTACAGCGATCGACGAGCTTGTCGACACGCTGACTCATTTTACCATGATTTGCACACATAATCATACAAGCAATATTCGAGCTGTCGCTACGGCGGCCATTCGTAATGCCAATAATCGATCTGAAATCCTTGGGCGGATAAAAGCCGAAACCGGCTTGACGATTGAATTGCTTTCCGGCGAGGATGAAGCCTCCTACGGTTTTCTAGGGATGATCAACTCGCTGAATATCCGGGATGGCCTTCTGATTGATATCGGAGGCGGAAGCACCGAGCTTTCTTTGTTTCGTAACCGCTCCCTCGTTCGCTCCGTTTCTTTTCCGTTTGGCTGCGTCAGCCTCAATAAACGTTTCGGAACGAAAGGCATGTTGGGCGACGACGAGCTCAAGGCGCTTGAAGCACTTGTCCAAGAAGCAGTACGTAACGAGAGTTGGATCGGTGAGACACCGGGATTGCCGCTTGTAGGAGTAGGAGGCACCGTTCGTGCATTAGGTAAAATGCATCAAGCCGCATATAAATATCCCTTCCCGCAAACGCATAACTATCCGGTTACCAGCGAGCAGGTCGATGTGCTGTTCCATCAAATGCGCAAGCTCCCTCTCGACAAAAGACGCAAGCTGCCGGGCTTGTCCAAAGATCGCACCGATGTCGTCGTGCCAGGCGTCGCCATTCTGAGGGCTTTGTTCCGGGCAACCAAAACTTCCTATTACCGTATATGCGGAGCTGGGCTTCGTGATGGCTTGTTCCATGCGACACGGTTTCCCAATCGTCCCAAGCTGGACGACGTGCTGAAATACAGCCTAACGAATTTGAGCGCCTTGCATCCGGAAGCGCCGAAGCAGCATGTGCTTCAGGTCAATCGCATCTCGCTTGAGATTTATGATGTGCTCAATTATAACCATCCGCTGCCGATGCAAACTCGAGTACTGCTTGATACAGCATCGCAACTGTTTCGAATAGGCGCATCTATCGATTATTACGAATATGCGAGACATTCCTTCTACCTCATCATCAACTCTCAGTTAAATGGGATTACCCATCGGGAGATGATCATGACAGCAGCAATCGCCTCGTACAAAAGCAAGGGCCGGGCCCGCCAGCACATTTCCGAATATAAAGAACTGCTGAACGAATCCGACCTTGATGTGATTTATAAGCTTGGCACGCTGCTGCAGCTGTCAGCTGCTCTTGACCGCGGGGAAACGCAGGCCATCGCGCAGCTCAATGTCCACTTGTCAGGCAATCAACTGCTGCTGCGACCGATTCAGCCGCGCGGGACGCTGGCCGTTGAGCGACGCGAGGTTGAAGAGTTGGGAACCGAATTCAAAAAGCTGTGGGGGGTAACGCCGAGCCTCGACTATTCGGCTACGCACGTCCCTTCCACGACGATATAATCTTCGCTTCGAACTGACTGCGGAACGGCTGCTTATCAGCATTAACTATGTGTTCATAAGTACCGTTCGACTGCAGCTCGCGAGCCTTCACATTGTCATTGATATTAAGATGAAGCATTTTGATCAAAATTTGTCTGAGCGTGGAGTCGAACACCGGACACATAAGCTCGATCCGTCTAGTCAGGTTTCGCGTCATCCAATCCGCGCTCGACAAATAAACCTCTTCTTCCCCGCCATTATAGAAATACATTATTCTTGCATGCTCCAGGAAACGGTCAACGATGCTGATGACCTGAATGTTCTCGCTTCGTCCTGGCACGCCCGGCCGCAAGCAGCAAACCCCGCGGACAATAAGCACTATTTTCACACCGGCTTGAGAAGCCTCGTAAAGTTTATCGATCATTTCCTGATTGGACAGCGAGTTCATCTTCGCGATAATACGCGCCGGTTTCCCAGCAATTGCGTTCAATCTTTCCCGATCTATTAGCCGGTATAGCTTTTCCTTCAAATCCGACGGCGCAACACCGAAGGCTTTCCACTCATATGGAGAAGAGTAGCCGGTTACCTCATTAAATAAAGCCGATGCGTCTCCGCCGATAATCGGGTGCGAAGTAAACAGCCCGATGTCCGTATACAAGGTAGCCGTACTATCATTGTAGTTGCCGGTGCCTACATGGACATAACGGCGCAGAGTGCCATGCTCCCGTCTAACGACAAGCAATATTTTTGCATGCGTCTTTAACCCAACTAGACCATATACGACGTGGCAGCCCGCCTTCTCCAGCTGACGCGCCCAGGCAATGTTCCGTTCCTCGTCAAACCTCGCCTTTAGCTCTACAACAACCGTCACCTGCTTCCCAGCTTCACCAGCCTTCGCAAGCGCTTGAACGAGCGCAGACTGGCCGCTGACGCGGTATAAGGTCATTTTGATCGCCAATACGTTCGGATCATAAGCGGCTTGCATAACAAAATCATTTACGGCTTCAAACGACTCGTAAGGATGGTACATGAGCACATCACGTTGACGAATGACTTCAAACATGTCGTCGGTATCATCGAATTCCCGCGGGTAGACCGGCTCCAGCTTCTCATAACGTAAATTATCATTGCCCGGAACAGCACTAGCGAACTTCATTAAGAAGCTTAAATCAAGCGGTCCGTCGATTTCGAATAAATTATCTTCGATTTCCAGCTCTTCCGTAAGCATTTCGAGTGCATAGGGATGCATGCCCTTAGCAACCTCAAGCCTTACCGGAATTCCCCAGCGGCGACGGCGAAGCTCCTTCTCGATTTCCTCGAGCAGATCCTCCGCATCTTCTTCGTTCAGCGTAATGTCAGCATCCCTTGTGAGGCGGAACGGATTTACGGAGAAAGGAATGTAACCGTTGAATAACGTATCAATGAATTGTTCGATTAAATCCTCTAGCAGCACAAATTCAGTCTTCTTGCTGTTGATTCTTCCGGGAACGGGAACGAACCTTGGCAGGATAGACGGTACCTGTACAATCGCAAACAAAGGCTCCTCCTCAGAAGCATCTCCCTCTTGTCTTAAAAGCACTGCCAAATATAACTCTTTGGTATGAACGAGCGGAAACGGTCTGCTCTGATCGACAGCCATAGGCGTGAGTACAGGAAATACAATTTCATGAAAATAGTCCGAGACCGCCTTCGTCTGCGAAATGTTGAGCTCCTCGAGCGAACGAATAAATATTCCTTCACGGCTGAGGCCCCGAAATACTTCTCTATATGTACGGTATTGATCGTTAACCATTTGCGTTGCGCGTTTAATGAGCCTTTTCCAGAGACCGGACGGCGTATATCCGGTAAAATCCATTTTCGACAATCCGGCTCTCATCTGCATTTGTATGCCTGCGACTCTTACGCTCATGAATTCATCCAAGTTGCTTGTCACTATGGCCAAAAACTTAGCTCTCTCCAGCAGCGGATTGCTGGGATCCTGAGCCTCTTGGAGAACTCTTCGGTTGAATTCAATCCAACTTAGGTCACGATTTACATAGTTGGACAAAAGCTTGGTCATTTCTCACGCCTCCTGAGTAATTTTGCGAAATTAACCTGCTTCTTAAGCATACGCTTCAAAATGCATTTCAAGAATGCTGCAGGAAACGACTTCTACCCCTATCATTATGAAGGATAACTTTTATTCCCATGTTAACCTTTTGTAAATGTGACGTAAACATTAGAACCTTCCGATCTTAAAATTACCGTTTCTCATCCTATTCTCGATCCACTGCAACATCAGCTGCCTATAGAAAGTTCGCGTCACAGGGAAAAGAAGTGTTATTCCCAAGATATCGGACAAAAATCCTGGCATCAACAGAAAAATGCCTCCTACAAGCACGCAAAGCCCATCCAGCATGGTTTGTCCGGGAATTTGCCCAGCTTGCATTTGACGCTGCGCCTCTCCCCAAACTTTGCGCCCCTCTGCCCGCGCTAAATAGGCTCCGGCCAATCCCATTACGATTAGAATAAAAAATGTATTCCAACCGCCGATCCAACTGCCCATTTGTAAAATACCCCACAGCTCGATTACGGGTACTATTATAAAAACTCCCAACAGCCATTTGTACATGGTTGGACCTCCTCAAAAGTTTGCGAAGCAAACTTACTTCGTAAGCATAAGCTTGGTTTGCGAAGCAAACTTACTTCGTAAGCATAATCTTGGTTTGCGAAGCAAACTTACTTCGTAAGCATAAGCTTGGTTTGCGAAGCAAACTTACTTCGTAAGCATAATCTTGGTTTGCGAAGCAAACTTACTTCGTAAGCAGAAGATTGTATAAATTGGGCATTACTTTGTTTAAGCGTGCCGGCTGCCATTCGGTATTTACCCACACATGCTTAGTACCGCCCTCGACTAGCAGCTCACCAGGCAACTGCTCGTCAGCCGCGATTTCTGATGCATGAAAATCTGAAGCATCAACCCTTCTGACCTGCGATTCAAAGGTAACACGTACGGGCGTGCACGCCGCTATACGCGTGCAAACAAGAATCGTATCATCATATCGTGCAGGAAGAACGTAGCTGCACTGCAAATCTACAACAGGAAGCAGCAGGCCTTGCTCCTCGATTGCTTTATAGGTATAGCCCGCATTTCTTATCCATTCTGTACGTCCAATTTCGAACCAAGTTACATAATTTCCATGAAAGACAACACCCATTTGATCGGTTTCTTGATATCGGACACGAATCGGATGCGTAAACCACCTGGCAGCTGTCTGCATAAATGATCCTCCCCCAAGAGCTTTTTTATAGAAAACTTATTTACCATATGACTGATTAACAAAAAGCGACGGTGAGATCACCATCGCTTTCGTTTTGTGCTTATATGGTTGTTATATAAGTACCTCTGTAATTAAAGTACTTTCGATTGGCCGTGATAGATAACGCCTGTTTCGCCGTAAATGGTTACTTCCATACCATCTTGAAGCACTTCGGTTGCATTTGCAATGCCGAGAATAACAGGGATTCCAAGGTTAAGACCGACTACTGCGGCATGGCTCGTAATTCCGCCTTGCTCTGTAATAACCGCTCCAGCTTTCTCAAACGCAGGCATATATTCTTTGTCCGTCGAGATCGTAACCAAGATAGAGCCTTGAGTCGTTTTGGCGATCGCTTCCTCCGGTGTACGGGCTACAACGATTTTACCGATTGCCGTTTGGCTTCCGATACCTTGTCCTTGTGCCAAAAGCTCACCAATGTGGTGAATTTTGATAAGGTTTGTAGTACCAGCGCGGCCAACAGGAACGCCAGCTGTAATTACAACAGTATCGCCAAGGTTAAGGAAACCTGTGCTCATGCCGCCTTTTACTGCATTTTCAAACATTTCGTCTGTTGTATCAGCATCTGGACCAAGTACTGCGAATACGCCCCAAATGAGAGATAGACGACGCAATACCTTCTCATCTGTTGTTACTGCAATGATCGGAGCCTTAGGCTTGTACTTCGACACCATGCGGGCAGTAAAGCCGCTTTTCGTCGATGTAATGATCGCTTTTGCTCTTAGGTCAAGAGCAGAGTTAGCAACAGCCTGCGAAATAGCCTCAGTAACCGATGTTTGTTGTGCATTGGCTTGTTTTGTAAACATTTCACGGTATTCCAAAGCTGCTTCAGCGCGCTCGGCAATACGTGCCATTGTTTGTACGGATTCTGTCGGGTAACGTCCAGCAGCTGTTTCGCCGGACAACATAATCGCATCTGTACCGTCAAAAATCGCATTTGCAACGTCACTCGCTTCAGCGCGAGTAGGACGAGGGTTACGCTGCATGGAATCCAGCATTTGTGTAGCTGTGATAACCGGTTTACCTACGCGGTTACCTTTTTTGATCATGTTTTTTTGCACGAGCGGCACTTCTTCTGCCGGTATTTCAACGCCGAGGTCGCCACGCGCTACCATCAAGCCGTCAGAAACCTCAAGAATCTCATCAAGATTGTCTACGCCTTCTTGGTTTTCGATTTTGGAGATAATTTGAATATGTCCTGCATTATGACGCTCAAGAAGCTCGCGGATTTCAAGCACGTCGCTTGCTTTACGCACGAAAGAAGCTGCAATGAAATCTACGCCTTGCTCGATTCCGAATACGATATCATTCGCATCCTTCTCGGTAATACCAGGCAAAGAGATCTTCACTCCAGGTACGTTAACGCCTTTTTTACTTTTAATTGGACCGCTGTTAACGATACGGCATACGATTTCAGTTCCTTGAACCTCTTCTACCGTCAAGCCGATCAAGCCGTCGTCAATCAAAATAGTAGAGCCGATGGTTACATCGTTAGGCAGGTTGTTGTAAGTAATAGGCACACGATTGCGATCACCCAGAATTTCTTCTGTAGTAAGCGTAACGGTTTCACCTTGGTTCAATTCAATAGGCTCTTCCTTTAGTTTGCCGAGACGGATCTCAGGACCTTTAGTATCAAGCAAAACCGCTACCGAAGTACCAAGCTCAGCGTTTGCAATGCGGATATTTTTGATACGGTTGCCGTGCTCTTCGAAATCTCCGTGGGAGAAGTTAAGACGGGCAACGTTCATGCCTGCTTTGATTAGTTTCTTTGTGTTTTCCAGTGATTCGCTGGATGGACCGATTGTACAAACGATTTTCGTTTTGCGCATGTTATGTTTCCTCCGTAAATTGCCTGATATTCTTTTTTTATACTGACATGACATCCCGCTGCTTGTACAGTGAAATAATCAATTTTACATATAATTTACTGAACGGACGGTGTTGCTTCTTCCGTCTGTTCGGATGGTCGTACCGTCCCGTTAGCTTCTTGAACGCTATTCGCGTCAGCCGCATGCGTGCTTGGCACTTCAATCGGCTTCTCCACAATTTTGAATTGGCCGACCTTCCGGAACTTCTTATAACGGTCCTCGATCAACTGCTCCGCACTCATAGGAAGAAGCTCCTGCAAATGCTTCCACAGCATGTCTTTTATTTGCTCCGCTTGAAAATCTAAATCCTTATGTGCTCCGCCCTGCGGCTCCATAACGATATCTTCTATAATGCCAAATTCAAGCAAATCCTTGGCCGTAATTTTCATCGCTTCAGCTGCTTGATCCGCTTTGGAAGCATCCTTCCACAAAATAGATGCGGCTCCATTCGGGGAGATCGCGCTGTAGATCGCATTTTCCAGCATTAACACACGATTTCCTACGCCTAAAGCAAGCGCTCCGCCGCTGCCGCCTTCACCGATAACGATACAAATGATAGGCACGCCGAAGCCGGCCATTTCTCTCAGGTTGCGCGCAATCGCTTCTGATTGTCCGCGTTCCTCAGCAGTTTTGCCCGGATAAGCACCCTTCGTATCGATAAAGGTAATGATTGGTCGATTGAACTTATTCGCTTGCTCCATAAGCCTAAGCGCTTTACGGAAGCCCTCGGGATGAGGACTTCCGAAAAAGCGCGCAATATTCTCGCGGGTATCCTTGCCGCGCTGATGTCCGATTACCGTAACCGGTACTCCGTTCAGCTTGGCAAGGCCGCCGACGATCGCAAGATCGTCGGCGAATAAACGATCCCCGTGCAGCTCCATATAATCCGTGAACACCGTTTGAATATAGTCAAGCGACGTAGGACGCTGATGATGGCGCGCCATATGCATTTTTTGAGCCGGAGACAGCTCGTTGTACAATTCTTCTTCCAGCTGTTTGCACTTTTGCTCAAGACCCAAAATTTCCTCCGTGAAGTCGATTCCCTTCTCCACGCTTAGGGTCTTCAGCTCCGTAACCTTCTGCCGCAAATCCATTAACGGTTTTTCAAAAGGCAGCTCACCCGCCATAGGATGTTTCCCCCCTTACGCAATGCATATCAAGCAGCTTAGCTAACGTCGGCTTCATATCTTTGCGGTGTACGACTTTATCCAATTGGCCGTGCTGCAAATTAAACTCGGCCGTCTGAAAGTCGTCAGGCAGCTTTTGGCGAATCGTTTGTTCGATAACGATTCGTCCGGCAAAACCGATCAATGCGCCAGGCTCGGCCAAATTGTAATCGCCCAAGCTCGCAAAGCTTGCCGAAACCCCGCCCGTAGTAGGATCGGTAAAAATTGAAATAAACAAACCGCCTGCGCCTTGAAATTTCGAAAGCGCTGCGCTTGTTTTGGCCATTTGCATCAAGCTAAGTATACTTTCCTGCATCCGAGCGCCGCCCGAGGTCGAGAAAATAAGAAGCGGCAGCTGTTTGGCATGAGCCGCTTCAATCGCTCTCGTTATCTTCTCACCAACGACCGATCCCATACTGCCGGTAAAGAAATCAAAGCTCATAACGGCTACGACAACCGGAAAACCGCCGATCGTACCTTCTCCTGTAATGACAGCATCGCGAAGATTAGACTTATTCTTCTGCTGTTCAAGCTTACTTGCGTACCCAGGGAAGTTTAGAGGATCGACGGATTCCATATCCGCATCGTATTCTAGCAAATGTCCTTCATCGAGCGTTAATGCTATACGCTCCCAAGCGCTAAGGCGATAATGATGGCCGCAAGAGGAGCATACCTTCAAGTTTTTTTCTAATTCTTTGCTATACTGAATGGTGCCGCATTTCGAGCACTTATTCATCAAGCCCTCAGGAACCTCACGTTTGCGTGGCTCCGATGGTATTGTCGCATATTTCTTCTTCGTAAATAGATCCTTTATTTGCACGTGTGACACCTCTCAAGGGCGCAATAGTATAGAGCTATCCATCATAGTGGACGCATAATGGAGTTAAATACTTCTTGTACTTCCTCCAACTCGCCAGATGGGACTAGTATCTCGTATTGCTGTTTGGACAGATTGACAGAGCGGATTTTCACCAAAAATCCTTCCTCCGTTAGCCGCTTCTTGATGTTATCTGCGATTTTTGCTGTTGGTGCGATATAAATGACCGTCCACATCATGGTACCTCCTGAAAACTTTGCTTCCGCAAAGCTCACTTACTAAGCATAGCTATCCCGGTAACAGGCCATATGATCTCATAATGATACCATAGTCATGGCGAATCCGGCAAATCATATCGGATCGCTTTCGGGTCTTGATGCGCAATTCTTGCCGATGCAGCGGCGGCCAATCCAGCAACCAAGTCGTCCAGAAACACATGAATGCGTTCGCCTTTCACATTCAATTGACGAATAATACCGGGTTTTACTTTATCTAAATATCCGAAGCTCGTCAATCCAATCATGCCATAAACATTCGTTATGCCGAGCGCAAGCGTCTCATCGACACCAAAAAGCGATTCATCGGTTTCCATGATCGATTGCAAGGGCTCAGGCAGTAATTTACGCTCCGCTAATTCATCTAAAGCAATGCCTGTGTACATGACATATTGAACCTCGCGCTTATCGAGTACCGCCCTTACGCTTTCCTCGCAATCTTCCATCGTCAAATCACCATTGTAGGGACGCTGCAGCGTATATACGATTTCGGTTACGTCGTCGATCGATACCCCTCGTTTTAAGAGCCATTTCTCGATTCCTGTCATCGGACTCATCCCTCCCGTAACTGCTTGTACGTCTATCTTGGAAACAATAGCGTGGGCAGATGACATTGTCCTTAACATGATGCTCCCCGATCGGAAGCAACATTGCCATCGTCGCTTGTATCTCTAAACATATGCGCGTACAAGCCCTGACGTGCATACGAAATACTTTTGTTTACAGGATATTTAGGAAGGGTACGAATGTCCTTGCTTATTTGACCACGATCGCGCCTTCGCCGAGCAGCTGCTCGACTGCGGCAAGCAGCTGCGCGGACGGTTTAACGCGATAACTATCGCTAAGCGCGATCGACTTTTGTCCTTGTACATAAAACAAAACGGTAGCAAGCTGACCGGAATGTTCCGAGAGGATGGCTTTAAGCTGCTCAAGTATAACGGGTTGTTCATTTTCTGAAATAATTTTGATATACACCCGCTGTGGCTTACGCTCAGCCGAAGGTAATCGCCCTTGCTCATTGCCGCTTTTTCTATCTGCCTGTGAGTTGTTTTTGAAGGCTCCTTGATTCCCAGCAGCAGGCCGATCAGCTTGAGTGGCTAGTGCGGCAGGTCCCGGAGTGGCAGCTCTACTTGGAGCGGAAGTGCCGCCGACCGTGCGTGCCGCACGCGATTTTGCCTGTTTTTGGAGCCGTCCTACATGAACAGTAAGATCCATATTCTCATGCTCAATCGGGACGCAATCCTCAACGATCAGCTTATAATCATCATCCTGCTGTTGAACCGTAGCTTGGATGATTGCGAGTCCGCCCTTCTCAAGCTTGCTGCCTATCCGCTTCCAGATTGTTGGGAAAACGACCGCTTCTACTCTCATAATGCGATCCTCCAGCTCGATGAAGCCCATGGAGAGACCTTTTTTATTCGTGTAAGGCTTAACCGACACAACCATAACACCCACGATGGCGATCGCGCCGTCCTTTGCATCACTTAGTTCGAGCAGCCGGTCAAGGCCTAACGGCGCAAGCTGCTGCTCGGCTGCATCCAGCGGATGCCCCGATAAGTAAAGACCTAGCAGCTCTCGCTCAAAATCCAACTGCTGCCCCGTCGTATAGGGACGAATATCCGGAAGCTCGACATCCCAATTCTGAATTTCGTCGAGACCGAACATTTCGATTTGCAGCTCTTCGCGCTCCTTACGCCATTTCACTGCGGTTTCTACCGTTTCCTCTAGAGCGGCAAGCAGCTGGGCGCGATGCCCCGGCAGCGAATCGAACGCTCCCGCTTGAATGAGAGACTCCAGCACCCGTTTGTTCACAACCCGCAAATCCACTCGCTTGCAAAGATCTAGAAGGCTTTCAAAAGGCCGCTCGCCGCGCTCCTTCAAGAGCGCTTCGATAGCCTGCGTTCCAACGTTTTTGATTGCCGCAAGACCGAAGCGCACGGCTTGATTCGTCGGTGTAAAGGAAACGCTGCTTTCGTTTACATCCGGCGGCAAAACTGCAATGCCCATCCGACGGCATTCATCCACGTATTCTGCCGTCTTCCGCTGATTCCCGGTTACAGAGGCCAGCATCGAAGCCATAAAGGGAACGGGATAATTGGCTTTGAGCCAAGCCGTCTGGAAGGCAAGCACGCCGTAAGCCGCAGCATGCGCGCGCGGAAAGCCATAATCGGCAAACCGTACGATCATATCGTAGACATGATTGGCATCGGAATCGGAATAACCCTCGGCCAAGCTGCCTTTTACAAAATGCGCCCGCTCCTCATCAAGCACTTCGCGCTTCTTCTTGGAGACGGCGCGTCGCAGTAAATCCGCTTCACCCAGCGAGAAACCTGCCATTAAGGAAGCAATTTGCATAATTTGCTCCTGGTATACGATGATACCGTAGGTATCCGCAAGAATTGGTTCAAGTGAAGGATGCGGATATTCAACATTGACAAGCCCGTGTTTGCCTTGAATGTATTTCGGAATAAACTCCATCGGTCCTGGACGATACAAAGCGAGAACAGAGACGATATCCTCGAACTCCGTCGGTTTCATTTCCTTCAGAACACGCCGGACACCTGCGGACTCGAGCTGGAAAATACCTGTTGTATCCCCGCGGCTGAGCATCGCATACGTTGCCGGATCATCGTCGCTGATCGTATGGAAATCGATCACTTTGCCGTGCTGCTCCTTTACGGCCTGAAGCGCGCGCTCAAGGATCGAGAGCGTGCGCAAGCCGAGAAAGTCCATTTTGAGAAGGCCGATTGCTTCTAAATGCTCCATCGAATATTGCGTAAGAGGAATCTGCTCGCTACCTGCCTGCACAGGGGTATAGTGCGTCAGAGGTTCTTGAGAGATGACGACGCCCGCAGCATGCGTAGAGGCATGGCGCGGCATCCCCTCAACCTTCAATGCCATCTTCAGCATGCTTGCCGTCTTCGGCTGACGCTCGCTCGCTTCGCGAAGCTCGGTGCTCATTCTCAGCGCCTCATCCAGCGTGATGCCAAGCTGATTTGGAATGAGCTTAGCCGCGCGGTCCACCTCTTGAAACGGCACGTTCATCGCCCGCCCTACATCCCGAACAGCAGCCTTTGCGGCCATCGTTCCGAACGTTATAATCTGCGCAACATGCTCATCCCCGTATTTGGCTGCCACGTAAGCAATAACCTCATCACGGCGCTCATCATTGAAATCAATATCGATGTCGGGCATGGAGATCCGTTCCGGATTCAAAAACCGTTCGAACAACAGCTTATATTTCAGCGGATCCACGTCGGTTATCCGCAGCGTATATGCAACCAGGCTTCCCGCGGACGAGCCGCGTCCCGGACCGGTTCTTATGCCTCTTTCATGGGCGAACCGAACGAAATCCCATACGATAAGAAAATAGTCGCTGAATCCCATTTTATCGATGACGGAAAGCTCATACTCCAACCGCTGCTCTGCCTTTTGCCTAAAATCAACGTCAGCCGCCCACTCGGGCATTCCCGCATATCGGGCCATCAAGCCGTCACGGCATAACGTAATTAAATATTCAGAGGAGCTCATCCCTGCCGGTACTGGCCGAAATATAGGAAGTGCAGCCCGGCCAAGCGTCAGTTCCAGCTCGCATTTATTCGCAATTTCTATCGTATTCGCAAGCGCTTCCGGCACATGCCGGTACATAAGCGCCATTTCTTCCGCGGTTTTCAAATACATCTGATCGGTCAGCATGCGCAAGCGATCGGCGTCCTCAATCGTTTTACCCGTTCCGATACAAATCAGTACATCCTGCATAGCAGCATCCTCTGCGCGCAGATAATGCACATCATTTGTTGCCGCAAGTTTAATGCCCGTATCGGCAGCGAGCTTGATCATTTCGGCGACTACCTTTTTCTGCTCCAAGAGGCCGTGATCCTGAAGCTCCAAATAAAAATCTTCCCCAAAAATATCTTTGTAACGCATTGCGCTGCTGCGCGCTTCTTCAAACCGATCATGCAGCAAATGCTGCGATACTTCTCCTCCGAGACATGCGCTCAGGCAAATGAGTCCATCCGAATGCTTTCGCAGCATCTCTAGATCCACGCGTGGCTTGTAGTGGAAGCCTTCCAAATGCCCGATCGAGCTAAGCTTCATCAGATTCCGGTAACCTGCTTCGTTTTTGGCAAGCACGATCAAATGATAAGTCGGATTATCCTTGCGCGAACCTTTCTCAAATCGAGATCCGGTCGTCATATAAAGCTCGCAGCCGATAATCGGTTTAATTCCTTGAGCCCGGCATGCCCGGTAAAATGGAATCGCTCCGTACATCACCCCGTGATCGGTCAGCGCCAGCGCCTTCATTCCAAGCTCTGCTGCTCTTGCAGTAAGGTCACGGATTCTGGCTGCGCCGTCAAGCAGGCTGTATTCGCTGTGAACGTGCAAATGCACGAAAGATTGTTCGTTCTGGCCGCTCATCGCATCCGATCCTTTCTGCTTCGTCCAAATAAGTTAACTCTATTTTATCATAATCGCAGTGGACACGCCCATAGAATGGTAGAAGAGCATACGGCATGGAGCGTTGTGATGCATCACTATTTTTTTGGAGGGATATCGATGAGCTACTTTTTGTCCAAAGCGGGACTTGATTTCTTTATTGCGTTCGGCGTTGTCTTAGGGGGCTCTACACTTGCGGGGATCGGGTCGGTGTTTATGCTGCTGCCGCCTGCGACGACTATGCTTGACACAGCCGCAAGGCTAAAAATATGGGCGATCGTAGCAGCGATTGGAGGCTCCATCGATCCTGTTCGCGTCATTGAAAGCAATATCATGCAGGGGCAATTATCGCCTGCCGCGCAGCAGATTTGTTTTATTATCATCGCGTTTCTTGGCGCACATTTAGGTACGGAACTGGTACGTCTCATCTGCAAGGGAGCCGCATAAGCGATGCGTCTGCCGCCGTTTGACCGTTTCGTGAGAGGACTACAAATGGTAGGGGTATTAACGCTCGGGATGATCATTGGGGCAATTGTGTACAATTCTATTTTTTTGGCGCGTTTCGAGGCTTTAATTACATTGAAGAGCGAGCTTGAGGTACAACTCGAGCAGTACGAGCAGGATATAAAGAACTTAAATCAATTCAAAAATCAGCATACGGTTATAAAAAGCGTGCTCCCTCGCATCGAGAAGGAAGCCGGGCAAGATACCAAACGGCCTCGATTAGATCAAGTCACCGAAGCCGAGCTGATCAAGCGTATCAAAGAGGATCTCAAGAGCTTCCTAGGAAGGAGCATTTACGAAATCGATTCCGACGCCCGTTTCGCAAGGAAGCTGCTTGAAAGAAAAGTTTATATGGATGTGCACAACAAAGACTATACGATTGAAGTGAACACGATTCTAGTCGTCGATAATATCCTTCAAGTATGGGTGGAGGTCCGGGACTACGTGAAGCCTCCCTCCTAAGCACGCGCCTGTGATTCGTGATACAATAGAGCCTGTCTATTCGCGGGTTGCTGCTGTACCTACATAACTTAAAGGAGCTGCTTATTCTTGGATCAACTTCTGCAATGGCTGCTCGTTCCGGGCATCCTTATTTCACTCGTATTATCTGCCGTATTCAGCTTTAAATCGCGCCGTTCCGCCGATGCGAGAACCAAAGCCGTATTCGCAGCCAGAATGAACATTAGCATGGGCGTCATGATGCTGTTTATTGCTCTGGTACAGCTGTTTTTGTCTGGGGAATCTACCCTTCGCATCGTCATTGGCGCAATTTTTTTAGTCATCGGCGTATTCAACCTTTTTGCCGGACTTCGTAACCTCAGCCTATACAGCACGCCTAAAAATTAACCTGCGATTAGTAGGGATCAATCATTTGGGCCGTCATCATCGCTTTGGCGGCCAAGCCCTGCGCATCCTTAACCTCGATTTCAAGCTTCGTAAACTTCCGGCTGAGCTCCAGTGCCCTTGGTATAATCGTCACTTCGCTATCGATCTGAACGGGTCGTACAAAATAAGTCGTCATGCTCTCCAGCAGATAATCACGCTTGGCGGTCTCTCGAATCATTCTGCGCGCAGCTTGCGTCATTAACGTAGCCAGCAAACCCTCCGACACCATCCCAAGCGCTCCGGACATTTGTGGTGTAATCGTCCCTTTATAAGCTAAGCCGAGCTCGTCCTGCCCGACGGCACTGACATTTGCCGTTGCCATAAAACCTGCCCACATCAGATCCTCAAAAGTCTCTCCAGATTCCGGCTGCTTGCCTGCAAATCGCATGGCATCAAGAACCTCTTGCCTTGTTACAACCCCAAGCAGCTTGCGGTGCCTGTCTACGATCGGCAGCAAATCAATGCCTTCTGCGGCCATGGTATGGGCAGCAGACGTAACGGTAATGTTCGGTGCAGCCGTAATCGGATGTTTTGTCATCACCCGATCGACCGTCCCCTCTTCCTGCGAACCAACCGCATCCTTGGCCGTCATCATTCCAACAACCTTGCTTCTCTCGTCTACCACGGGAAAACGGGAATAGCCGGTTTCGCGGGAAAGCTTATGGAAGTCTTGAACAGACTGTCCGATTCGAAGCACATCCGCAGGTTTGCTGAAGGTTACGATATCTTCAATCAACATGATTTTACGTTTAATCAGACGATCGTACATCGCTCTATTGATCATAGAGGCAACCGTGAAGGTGTCATGCCTGGACGAGAGAATCGGCAGTGCCCGCTCGTCAGCCAGCTTGATCACTTCCGCGCTTGGCTCGAAGCCGCCGGTAATCAGTACGCCTGCTCCTTCCTCCAGCGCGCAGCGATGCGCACCGGTCCGGTTACCGACGATTAAAAGACTGCCTTCGTCAATGTACCGCAGCATCGCATCCAGCTCCATTGCTCCGATAACGAACTTATGCAGCGTTTTATCGAGTCCGGCCGCGCTGCCGAACAGTCTTCCTTCCACGATTTCAGCCACTTCTCCAAAGGTCAACTGATCGAGTGCCTCACGGCGCTTACGGTCGATTCGTACCGTTCCGATCCGTTCCTTCGTACTGACGAGCCCTGAGCTCTCCGCTTCTTTAAATGCCTTATAAGCCGTGCCTTCGCTAACACTAAGCGCCTTGGCTATTGCCCGAACTGAAATTTTCGTTCCGATCTTGAGGCTTTGGATATAATTCAAAATCTGTTCATGCTTCGTGCTGGTCTCGTTACCCGGTCCGATTGGTGCCACTTCGTGTCCTCCGTCCAACTTGCAAACCTATTCATTTATTATAAGTGAAAGAGAAGGACAAGTCATGCCCGCCCCGTTTATGTCCTGTCTAAAGCTGCCACTGCAGCAGCACCTGCTCGACCTTTAGTTTTCCGTCTACCAGCTGTTCATCCGTACTCTTGAATCTCCATTTTTTGAATAGCTGCTGAATCGATTGCATATGGATTGCATCCTCCGCGCCGGACATCACAAAGGCCTGCCAGTCGTATTCAATCGGAAGCGGGTAACGCAGCGATTGAATGGGATATTGATTCATTTCAATAAATTGCGCCGGAATTTCTTCATATATACTCGAGAACAAAAAAGAGCTATGTTCGCTATATGGTCTGGAAATAGAATCTGATTTCAGATCAAGCACATATTTAACGATTTGGGTATGCGGATTAACGCGACAGCTAAACGTACCTCTTGCCGTAACAGCCTTATCAACACGATGAGACAAGCGGTAGGTGAACTGTACAAGGAAGGGAACATTGTTATAATATGCACGAACTTTTCTGAAGAAATCGAATTCGTCAACCACTTTGCCATCCTCCTCGCGTCAATATTTTTGACCTCTATTATCCTACCATCAATCGTTCAATTGGTAAATTGATCCTTTATAGGTAATCATAATATTAGAATGATACTTTTTTACACAATTATAGTAAAAAGCCCAGCTCTTAGTCAATGACTATAGTCATTTTTTTTAATATGCTCTATAGGACGTTGTTGACGGAATGCTAAAGTTTTATCGTTAGGCTGAGGTGACAAAATGAGTGAAATTGCGGGGCTTGTTGGTGAAAACATCCGTCAGCTGCGAAAAAAAAGAGGGCTAAGCCAGGAGCAGCTTGCTTTGCGCGCTGACATAAACGCATCCTATATGGGACAGGTTGAGCGCGGGGAAAAAAATCCCACAATTGATGTGCTCAGCAAAATCGCGCATGCGCTTCAAACGCCGCTGGAGAAAATCGTGAACGTCATATCCATAGCAGATGCCGCAGATTCACCTGAGGAAGAAGGCTACGCGACCAAGGTTGTTCATCAAATGAACGGCTTAAGCTTGAAGGAGCAGGAAGCCGTTTATCGATTCGTCAAACAGCTCGTTCAATTTAAAGAAATTCAATAAACGAACCTCAGATCGATAAGTTCATATACATGCGTAAACGACTGACGCCGTCCTTGGCGGCGAAAGCTCGTTTCGCGGTAAAATCTAAGCATTGTATAAGGTTAAAATTCCAAAAAAAAGAAGACCCGCTGTTTAAACTGGTACCCATACACTGGACACTTAGAAAAAAGTGTTTAGCGTATGAGAGCCCTGCAAAAGCCTTGCTTTTGAGTAAAAGTAAGCTTCAAATTGGAAATGTTATCGCGGAAACTAAAAAAGCAGCTCGTCCCTCATCCGAGGGCGGGCTGCTTTTGCTCTAT
>NZ_JAVIFU010000054.1 GCF_031157315.1 Paenibacillus sp. LHD-38 | reverse complement strand
TCACAATCACTATACCAAACCGAAGCGGTGTTTTCTATTTTGCAAGAGATTAATATTTTCTTGGTTTAGCTATACTTATCAAGGGTTTAAAGCCAATTTCGCTCTGCGAAGTTTGAGTTTCTTAGTATCAATTTTTGTCCAAGTAAGACTTAAATAAACCGTAATAAGGTGGTTTTTTTGTCGCTAGTACAGTATCATGGGGATTTTCATGTCCAAAAAAAACGACAAGAAAATCCGTACAAATAAAAAAGAACCTTGATTTATCAAGGTTCTTAATCGGGATTATTATGTCGTCGTACTTCTTTGCAGAAAAAACAATCGTTTCACGGTGATACGTTAATATAAAAGCAGATTTATAAGCGAAAACTTATTCCTATAATCGTTTATAAAACAAAAAAGGAAGAAGAGGATTTCCCTCTTCTTCCCGTTAAGCGTTATTCCATGACTCTCCGTATTCCGCTTCCCATTTCGCATCCGCTGCCAATTGTTTTCTATGGACCGTACCCGATAAAAACACGCTGACTTCGTATAAAATAATTAAGGGAATGGCCACTAAGATATCCGATATGAAATCTGGCGGCGTAATCATTACCCCGATAAGTACCATAACGAAGTATGCCAGCCTGCGCATTTTGCGAAGCCGTTTTGGATTCACCAATCGAATCGCCGTCAAAAACATGATGACAAGCGGCAGCTCGAAAAGAAGTGATATCGGAATAAGCAAATTAAACATAAACGTAAAATATTGCGCGATCCCATAGGTTTCCTCGAGATTTAAATGCTGCGAGACCGTCCTTGTGAAGTTGAACGCGAGAGGAAACACGACATAATACGAAAACGCCAGGCCAATTAAAAACATAATTAGCGCGAATGGAACGTATTTAAGCGTGGATCGCTGCTCGTTTTTGCGCAGGGCCGGCTTTACGAATGCCCAGAGCTGATAAGCAATCATAGGAAGCGCAATAATCAAGGCGATAACAAAAGCGAATTTCATATACATGCCGATACCGTCCCAAAGTGAAAACGTATGTAATGAAATCGTATTTGCCGGCTTCTGGCTCATTAGAAAATTATAAGTAGGCTGTGCCAGTATTAATCCGACTACTAAGCCTATCGTCAGTATAACGAGCACGTAGACTATGCGCTTCCGCAGTTCTCCAAGATGCTCTAGAAGCGGCATGAGCCCTTCTTGTTGAAGAAGCGCTTTACGCGATGTCTGCTCCGTTTTATTATTTGCATCCGATCCCACCCGTACTTACCTCCTTCGCCAAGCATTAACAGCCTTTTTTTTCAAGAAAAAAGCGGGCCCGATTAGTCCGGAAGCCGCTTATTGTCTTTATCATTATTTTCCGAACGACTCACTTCAACGCGGCTCGAATCCTTGTCCTTACGGTCCTCGTCATCCATCATCTCTCTCGCTCCGGATTTGAATTCACGCAGCGTCCGTCCAAAAGCACGTCCAAGCTCTGGCAGCTTATTCGGTCCAAACAGAAGTAAAGCAACCAGAACGAGCAGTATAATACCCGTTGCACCTATTCCTGACATGTTGTATACCTCCTTAAAGCTTTACGCAGTAAGCTTACTTCGTAAGCAGCAAAAACTAACAGTTGTTTAAACCGCCGTATCCCATACTGACAATATCTTCGCGTACTATGGTATCGCCCGCTAAAACCCGCGGCAGAAGCACGTCGAAAGATGTATAAGGATCATGCATGACGCATCCCGGCAGTCCCATAATCGGCACGCCATTGATATAACCGACAAGCAGCATTGAACCTGGAAGCATTGGCGTACCATAGCTTACGATATCCGCTCCTGCGGCTTTAATTGCGCCTGGCGTGCGATCATCGGGGTCAACCGACATTCCGCCTGTTACAAGTATCATATCATATCGTTGTTCGAGCAAATAGTGTATTTCCTTGACAATTGTTTGTCGATCGTCGGGAGAAAAACGCTGCTCTGCAACCTCTGAACCAAGTTCCTCCAGCTTGCCTCTAACGGCCGGGCCAAATTTATCCTCTATTCTGCCATTAAATACTTCTCCGCCAGTCGTTAGCAACCCTACGCGAAATTTACGGAAAGGGCGAACACGCAGCGGAGCTGCGCCGCCATTTGCCTTGCGATATTCCGCAGCCAGCCTCTCTACCGTCTCCACCTTCGTTTTCGGTACGACAAGCGGAATCGCTCTCGTTGCGGCAAGCGGCTGTCCTGGCTTAACGACCGACTTCGACCTGATTGTAGCCAGCGCTATTTCGCCCAGCTCATTAATGGCATAAACCATTCCCTTATCAACCTCAGCAAGGCCAAGCAGCTTCGATTTGATGCTTACTTTTCCCTCATGAGGCTCCGACAGCATGAGCTGATCCCCATATAACGCTTCGGCCATACGAATGGCCGCATCATCCTCATGAAGCTCACTTTCGCCCAGCTCCATAATATATATATGCTCTTTGCCGATATCAAGAAGGTTAGGAATATCTGATTCTGTCACGATATGCCCTCTTTTGAATAAACGGCCTTTAAATTGTCCGGGAATAATACGTGTCAAATCATGAGCCAAGCGCAATCCGATTGCATCATATACCGACACCTCTTTAAGAACGGTCGATCCATGCTGCTGGACTTCGTCCTCTGAATGCTGCCTTTTCTGACTCATACGCTATGATCCCCCAGTTGTCCGGATAAAATGTTCAGTGCATGCGGCAATTGATCCATGATGGCCATTAAACTCTCATGTACCCCTTTAGGACTGCCAGGCAGGTTTATAATGAGCGAGCTGCCTCTTATTCCGCATACGCCTCTCGAGAGCATCGCTCTTCTTGTCTTTTGGAGAGCTCCCATTCGCATTGCCTCTGCCAGACCCGGCACCACACGATCAATGACCTTTAGCGTTGCTTCAGGTGTAACATCACGGAGCGCAAGACCCGTTCCGCCTGTCGTTAGTACCAGATCAGCATGAAAATACTCCGTCATTTCGATAAGAGCTGCCATAATTTCATCCTGCTCATCCGGAACGATGCGATAATCGATGATTTCGCCGCCCAACTCTTCCTCCACCAGCTCACGAATAACCTGGGCACTTGTATCTTCTCGTTCTCCGCGTGAGCCTTTATCGCTTGCTGTTAATATTGCTACCTTCCACCGCATTTACCATTCCTCCCATCCCTTGTTCGCTCATGGGTTTAACGAAATCTGATAATCGCCGCTTTTACCGCCCGTTTTGGAAACGAGCTGAGTAGGCCCGATGATCATATCCTTTTGCAGCGCCTTGCACATGTCGTATACCGTTAACGCTGCAGCTGAGACGGCTGTCAGAGCTTCCATTTCAACGCCGGTTTTCCCGGTCGTCTTCACTGTTCCTTCGATGTAAAGCTCATCCGTCCCATTATCGCTGAATACCACATTTATGCCTGTAAGAGGAAGTGGGTGGCACATTGGAATCCAATCTGATGTTTTTTTGGCAGCCATGACTGCTGCCACTTGGGCAACTGCAAGCACATCGCCTTTACCGATTTTACCCGCCTTGATTTGCGTTAACGTTTCTTGGTTCATTGTTACCTTGGTTTGAGCGACTGCCGTACGTGAAGTGACTTCCTTATCGGAGATGTCCACCATCCTTGCTCGACCTTGCTCGTTAAAATGTGTCAACTCCACCTCTATCGCTCCTTCTAGCGTAATCGAATACTTTGCCTTCTAACGGCTCAAGCACGTATCGCGTTCATACCTCTCGCTAAAGCAAGTAGATGCCGCGCTCAGTAATCAAGCCATCCATTTTCAAGTCATGCCGCTCATGCGGAATTTCTGCTGTAAGCTGATCCTCAAACGACATTCCGATCCATAACGTATTCGCTGCCTTACCGCTTTTTCCTTGGTAGGTTTCAGCAAAACGGTCGTAATAACCACCGCCGTAGCCAAGACGGCCACCATGCTCATTAAAAGCGATACCTGGAACAAAAACAACGGAAGGAGCATAATCATCCAGTCTTGGCGTTTTATCGGGATTCGGTTCCATGATGCCGTAAGCTCCAGGCATCAGGTCGTCCCAACTCCGCAAATAATGCAGCGTCATTGACCGGTCTGCGGCTAAGCATCGCGGTGCAAGGACATCCCGTCCTGTGCGCCAGCCCCATTCAATGAGTCGTGATAAATCAAGCTCGCTTCGGAAAGCTACGTAAACCATAAATGCATCGGCATTTCGGCTCTCGAGTAATTTTTCCGCCTTCGCACAAGCAGCTTCTGACCATAATTTCCGCTGCTCCGAAGACAAGCTGTTTCGTTTAATCGTCATTTGATTACGTATGTAAGCTTTATCGCCCAGTTGATTTGGTTCAACCAAAACACTCACCTATTCTAGTCCCAATCATTTTCTTTCATTAAAAGTAGTTTACCACTGTTATGCAACTTTCGCCAATGCCAGCGCTCGTTTATGGTACACTATTAAGTAGTAAAAGCATTCGTTCTTTACAATTTTTTGTTGGAGGTTTCAAAATGCTGCTGCAGGTTTCTAACATTACAAAGAGCTACGGCGTAAATGTCGTATTATCCAATATTTCTATGCAGGTGCAGGAGCGGGAACGTATCGGTCTCGTTGGCGTAAACGGCGCCGGGAAATCAACGCTCCTCAAAATAATCGCAGGTGAAATGTCTGCTGATTCAGGTGCCGTTCACAAAGCAAAAGAAACAAAAATCGGGTATCTCGCCCAGAACAGCGGCCTGCAATCCAATCGGACCATTGAAGCAGAGATGCGTGCCGTTTTCTCACATCTAATCGAAGCGGAGCAGGAGCTTCGCGACCTTGAGATCAAAATTGCAGACCCGGCTCTTCATAGGGACGAGAAACGTTATGCGGATACGCTTGATCGTTATGCCAAGCGCTCGGATTGGTACCGGGAACAGGGCGGATTCGAAATCAATACCCGCATCAACAGCGTCCTGCATGGGATGGGCTTCGGAAGTTTTCCATCCGACACGTTAATCTCGACACTTAGCGGAGGCCAGAAGACGCGCCTGGCGCTTGCGCGCATCCTGCTTCAAGCGCCTGATTTGCTGATGCTGGACGAGCCTACCAACTATCTCGATATTGAGACATTAACCTGGCTAGAATCTTATTTGCGCGGATATTCGGGTGCCATTCTGGTCGTTTCTCATGACCGTTACTTTCTCGATGCGCTCGCCCAAACCATTATTGAAATTGAGCGGCACACCGCGAAGCGTTATACCGGCAATTACAGCCGCTATATGGAGCTTAAAGCCGCGGAATATGAAATCAATATGCGGCAATTTGAAAAGCAGCAGGATGAAATTTCGCGAATGGAACAATTCGTCCAACGCAATATCGTTCGCGCTTCGACAACCAAGCGTGCGCAAAGCAGACGCAAAGCACTCGACAAAATGGACCGTCTGGACAAGCCTCAAGGCGATTTGAAGAAAGCGCATTTCACCTTCGAAATCGAACGTCCGACAGGAAAAGATGTACTCGCAGTTAATGATGTTTCCGTCACTTTCGCCGAGAAAGATACACCGATTTTTCGCAATGTGTCCTTCCAGCTTACCCGCGGCGAGACCGTTGCCTTAATCGGCCCTAACGGTATTGGAAAATCGACGCTGCTTAAGGTTATTGTCGGTCAAAACGAGCCTACTGCAGGTAACGTCAGATTCGGAACCCATGTAAAGGTCGGTTATTACGATCAAGAACAGACTAGACTTAACGGCCAAAATACCGTCCTTGAAGAAGTATGGGGCCAATACTCCCATATGGAAGAAGCTCGAATACGCACTGTTCTCGGTAACTTCTTATTCAGCGGCGAAGATGTACTGAAGCGGGTCTCTTCGCTTAGCGGCGGTGAGAAGGCTCGCGTTTCTTTGGCCAAGCTTATGCTGGCTCAGGCCAATGTGTTGATTTTGGATGAGCCTACCAACCATCTCGATCTCTTCAGCAAGGAAGTTCTTGAAGCAGCCTTGCTTGATTATGAAGGAACCTTGCTCTTCATTTCACATGACCGGTACTTCCTAAACAAGATGGCTGAACGAATTGTCGAACTCAAACCGTCAGGAACCGATCATTTCCTAGGAAATTATGACGAAATGATAGAGAAAAAAAATGAAATCGAGGAAGCAAGGCTCGAAGCGCTGTCAAAACAAGCTTCCGGCTCGAAATCTGCCAGCGTAACCGACAATATACCGACGAATTCGTATGAGGCCGACAAACAAGCCAAACGGGAAGAACGGACTAGGCAGCGCAAACTTGAGCAATTGGAACAAGATATCGCTTCATTAGAGCAGCAAGTTACCGAATTGGAGGAACAGCTGGCTGATCCCGGCATTTTCAATGATTATATCCGCATCCAAGAAATTCAAGCAGCCATCGAATCGCGCAAAACCTCTTTAGCTGCCGCTTATGAGGAATGGGAGCAGTACATGTAAGAAGAGCTGATTAATTTGGGAAAGGACGGGAAAATATGACTGTCATTTCAAATCAAATACTTCCAGATCGCCTTCTCAAGTGGGTGGCTGCAGCGATTCACCCGCTTGCTTCCGTTCAATCCATTACTCGTCTGCATGGCGGAATGTCCTCCATCGTTCACAGTATCACCCTTGAAGTTCAAGCCGTCGAATCAAAAGTCGTTTTACGTCAATTCGACAATGCCGAATGGCTTCGCCAAGAGCCTGATTTGGCGCTTCATGAAGCTGAAAACCTCCGATGGGCAGCAAAGACGGGCGTGCCAACTCCGCAAATCCTAGCTTTTGACGAAACAGGCATGGATTGCGGAATACCTGCTGTTCTAATGACTCAGCTTGAGGGTACCGTAGACCTGCAGCCTCCAGATATGGATAGTTGGGTCGATGGGCTGGCGAAAACGCTCGCTCAAATCCATACGACTGAGGCGAAGGATTATCCTTGGAGCTACTTTACCTACAATGATGTCCCTGCCTTGGAAGCTCCCTCTTGGTCTAGCTTTAAGGAGGATTGGAGCAAGGTAATTGCCCTAGTAAAAGGACCTCGCCCCATTGCGAAACCATGCTTTATACATCGTGATTATCATCCTACTAATGTATTATGGCAGCATAACCAAATAAGCGGCGTTGTCGATTGGGTGAATGCGTGCCAAGGGCCTGCTGGAATTGACATCGGCCATTGTCGATTAAATTTAGCTCAGCTTTATGGCATTAATACTGCGGATGCTTTTCTGAACGCTTATGAGAAGCATGCAGGTTCACGCTTTCAATATGAGCCTTACTGGGATCTCTTGTCTTTAATCGATATCCTTTTTGGGCCGCCATCCGTGTATCCGGGCTGGCCCGCATTTGGAGTAACCGGGTTAACTGATGCTTTGATGATCCAACGACTTGATGCCTATATGCTTAGCTTATTGGATAAAGCTTCGGGCCATTAACAATAGCCCGCATACGAAACGGCAGATTAAGGCCAAAGCCCTAATCTGCCGTTTACTATTAATCCCTTTAATACTTAGCTGGATAAAGAAACGAATGCATGCATTTCTAATATTGCTCTAAGCTTATTAAGCCTAATCGCTGTGCCTCTTTGATCGCTTCGGAACGAGAACGCACATTAAGTTTATCGAATATTCGCGAAAGCTGATATTCCACGTTTCTTTGGCTTACGTGAAGCATGGCTGCCAGCTCTTTGTTGCTAATACCGGTAGCCACCTCATGTAAGATCGTTTGTTCCTTCTCGTTGATGGATACATCCTCAATCGTTACTTCCGTGCGACCTATGGTCACTTCATGCCGCCTCAGCTGCTTTAGCAGCGTAATAGGGATCACCGTTTCCCCTCTCATAGCGCATCTTATTGCATTATGGAGCTGTTCTCTTGATACGGTCTTGGATATAAAGCCGGATACACCCGATTCGATAAGCAAATTAAAATGCGAACCGATTTCGTAGCCGGAGTATATAATAACCTTGCGTTCGGGATCCTGTTGTATTAGTCGCTTCGTCAATTCTAATCCGCTAATGCCAGGCATATTTAAATCACATAATATGAGATCAAAATGCTCAATTTGCACGATATCCAGCGCTTCGATTGCAGATAAAACAACCGATACCGACATTTCGCTATCTTGCTCGATCATTGTTTTCGTCCCTTCCCCAACGGAAGGATGATCATCAACTAATAAGATACGAATCACGCGATATACCCCTCTCCGATCTACCGGTTGTCATAATCTCTGGCAATAATATAACAACCTCCAGGCCGTTACCGCTTTGAGAATAAAAAGATATATCTCCTTCAAGTCCTGTCACCCGCTCTTTAATTCCTGACAAGCCCATGTGCTCAAAAGAAACAATCATTTGATTGACATCCATACCGACACCATCATCTTGGTATCGGAAATATATAGTTCCTTTTCGCAGCTCAAGTTCAAGGATAACTAGTTTAGCTTGCGAGTGTTTATCCGCATTGCGCAGCAACTCCTGCACAATACGATAAATCGCCGTTATTTGCTCTTCATTTAGCGGGCGGTTAAACGATTTGGCACGGAAATCGACCGCGAAATTCACACGCATTTGAGTATGCTCAATAATGGATTCCACAGCCTCAACTACACCCATCTCTTTCAAAAGAGGCGGACGCAGCTCATTGCAGGTTTCTCGTATTTGATGGATGACATCGAGAAGCCCTTCTTTTATATCCTCAAGCTCACGGCCTAGACTATTCGATATCGGATAGTCCATCATAATGGCTTCCAGCTTCCTGTACCAAAGCAGTTGGTCCTGAAGCGCTGAGTCATGCAAATCCGCAGCAAGCTTTCTTCTCTCGTTCTCAGACAAGCAGAATAGAAGGCGAAGAACCCAAGGCGAGGTTGAATGTTCCTTGCGTACCTCTGATTCCAAATCCTCGATTAATCCTTCGATTAAATATAAGTTTTCGAAAACAATACTGGAGTAGTTCGACATCGTCTTCAGCCAGCGAAGCTCGTCCGAGTTGAAGCGGGTGTGATTGGTCTTCATCCCAATCCACAGGATATGATACCTTGAACGCTGTCTACCGATTACAAGGCCAAGCCCATAAGGAAGCTCTATCAGTTCGCCTACCTGCAGGGAATTTACCGTTCCTAACAAAAATTCTGCTGTAATAAGCTCCTCCGGGTGCTCGCCCATCGGATATACGGTATTCTCTGCTTGCTCCACGAGCAAAAAGGTAATTCGATTGACTGGCAAAAGATCAGAAATCTCTTGTTTTAGAACGGCTTCCAAATCGCTTTGCTTCATAACCCTGGCAATCTTACGTGAAAAACGATCCAAACTATCTTGATAGCTGTACATTGCCTTAAAGAGCTTTGGCCTGAATCGCTGATCAATCTGTTCCTTCGCATATAAAAACAACGTCATTCCGATGTAGATGACAAAAAACACGCCAAACCATGCGGTCCATGACGGATTGTTCTCTCCTAGTAGTACAAACACCACAAGTGCAGCTACAATAACAGCTGGAATGAAAGCAAGCGCCGTATAGTATTTAAATCTAGTCAATATAAAATCAATATCGAATAATTGATTTGAGGTTGAGAGATAGAAATAAACGATTGGCAGAACGAATAAGAAAAGCGCAGTAAAAGCTGCCGGTAATATTTGGCTTTCCCCAAATATTTGCGGGAGCAAATTGAGTGTTGCGAATGGAGTAAATGCTACCAGATGCGAAATCAAAGTAATAGTAAACAAGGAATGTAATTTCGTATTCCGGTGTTTGATAAACTTACGAATAAGCTTATAAACGCATAGTAAATTGCCTAAAAGCACAATGCCGCTAAAGGCCATCTCAATATAGCTATAAAATTGAATAGGAAACAAATCCGTCCAAATATATAGCAGGCTTGCGACGCCTACTACTCCTGCAACACCAAACAATGTCCGCAATAGCTTCCTGCTAATAAACTGAACATCGAATCTTTGTAAATAAATATTCATAAAGCCCATGAATAACAAAGATATAACAGGCAATAAGAGATATATTATAGTGATTCCTACAGGATCGCTGCGATAGGACGCAGCTGAGCTATAATAGCTGATTCCAATTGAAATAAAAAATAGAATAAGCATAATAACGGCCTTGTCATTCCTGCGCTTTACATACAGAAAACCTGAGAAGGCACAAAAAATAACAAGTGATATACCTGGGATGTACAACTGAATCAATAGTTCCCAGAGTGAATGATCACCTGTCCAGCCTTTTGGAAAAGCTATCGCTTGCTGAACATTGTCTTTATGTAAGATAAGAACATTATCGGCGTACTCGATTGAGTTATATTTCTCAACGTTGCGGAATTCCTTTACGGGTTTTCCGTTTACCTCGATTATTTGGTCGCCTACCTGAATTCCTTTTACCTCTGCCTGTCCCGCTGGTTCTATTGATTTCACGATATAACGATCACTAGAATCCTTAATCAGTACCACACCTATCGATGGTACCCGGACTATAACTGAAGTCAGATACAATAACGATGATAAAAATACTGCCAGGAAGAGGATTACAATAATGCGATTCAATAGTGTAGGTTTCATGTTGTCCTCTTCCCTTCAAGCATAGTTAAAAGTTTAGCTCCACATATAAGCGTAGCCGCTGTTTTTTTCATTTTTTTCTTTAAGTTCGCCAAGAAGAGCTTTTTGTTCAGCTGCTGAAACACCTGCAATTTGCAGTTGACCACCCATAGCCATAGACATTTTTCCAGTGCTGCTTACCAACTGACGAATTGTTTCTTTTAACATTTTAACTCCTCCGCTTCTCTACTAATATTTAGAAAACTAGTATACTAATATAATATAACAGGAAATGAATCGACATGAAACGCAAAAGTGATTCGTATTTACCGAAATGACTTTTGCGTGATTTGATATCTTTGTTGGTTATTATGTAGTTTTAGGGTTTATTATATGCAAAAATGTCGATTTCCAAGGACTAATTTCCTGTATATCGTCTAGTAATTCTTCAAACCTGTTGTAGTGCATTCGGCTCATTACAGACCCGTATAATATAGTACCTGTTCTTTCGCATGCTTCGAGAAAAATCTCATGGTTCATGGAAACTTCTTCAACCGTTCGGCTTCCTTGAAAATACTCCCTGATCCAAAGGTCCTCTTCCGCATCGCCTTCTATTAAATATAGTGTAAGCAACGTCCGCTTTTTTTGCAAAAAGTCGCTTTTATCGTCCCATCTCAGCAAATCTCGCAAATCATTTTGAATCTGGGCAGCTAGGCCAATTTCAAACGAATATTCTGCAACGATAGGATGCCAAGGGCGCCCCGCCAGCATAACGCCTGTCATGCAAGCGAATTGAAGCAATGCCGCGGATTTTTGCTTTATGACTTCCAAATAGGCTTGCTCGTCATTCATTTCATTCAAAATATCTAACATCTGGCCGTTTGCCGACTTCATCAGCTGCTCATTCATCATATCTAAAAGTGCAATTCGCTTCTCAGCATTCGAAGTGCTTTGAAGCATTGCTTGCTGCGACAAGGTAAGGAGCGCTGTCGCAACATGAAGCGCTACAGCTAGAGGCGCTTGCATCCAAGGCTTATGCGGCGCATCCTGATCCTGTATATCGTCTAATATATCCGATGCCAGTATAAATAGCTCCACTGCTGCGGCTGCTTTGTAGGGATCTTCTCCTTGACCGCCGAACATATCATAGTGCAGCACTGTCAGCTGACCAAACCGAAGCGATTCAGCCAGCTTGTCCTCAATAAATACTTCTGCAAAACGAAGAAGAGGCTCAGCTGTAAAAAAGCGCTGAACCTGCTTCTGCATTTGTTGTCCAATGAGTGGAATACAATCTTTCACAAGCGATCCTCCGCCAAATCAAGATCCTATCATTATACTATGAATTCATTAAGAGAACATACGCTGAAATGTAGTTACAAATTGTCCCAACCAATGTAGTGTCTTTATGCCGTGGCAGTCGTAGATGCGTTTGCGCTTTTTTTCCTTTTGCGTTTCTTTCTTCTGACTTTCCTCCTCATTCATTTGATTCATTAAACTTGCAATCATCTCCATCCGTTTTTCTAATAGTTTTCTGCGCTCGACTGACGGACTTTCGATGCGATCGCGATGATCCATTGACTAAAAAGCCCTCCTTGAGGTATGCCTATACATTGAAAAGCCGAAGTTATTCTCCGTTTATCCTTATACGCTTACACTCCCATCCATTTCAACTGCGTGATGCATATAAACGGCTTCCATCGTCATTCCGCCTCCCGGCAGCTGAGCAATTAACGTAGACGGGTTATCGCATGTCACGAATTCACCCTTGCGCATGACGGAAACCCGATCGCAATTGCGCTGAATTTCTTCCATATCATGAGAAGCGACAATAATGGTTTTCCCCTGCTGTTTAAGCAGCTGCAGCAGCGCCCAATAATCCCTCTTGGCCTGCGGATCGAGTCCCGTCGTCGGTTCATCCAAAAATATGATTTTCGGATCGTTTACGAGTGCAATAGCGAGCGCCGTCCGTTGTCTCCAACCTCCAGATAACCGTTTTACTAATTTATCCGAATAGGGGCTAAGTCCGAATTGTTCAATAATGCGATCCAAATTGTTTTTCCGTTTATAAAAGCCCTGAAACATCTCCATTGCTTCACGAACATTCATTTTATCTACTAAAGTCGTGCTCTGCAGATGAATACCGATATCTTCCTTCAACCGTTCTGCTTCGAGAACCACATCATGTCCGTATATGCGAATGCTGCCTCGGTCCGGCATGCGAATACCCATTAGCATTTCTAGCAGTGTCGTCTTTCCAGCACCATGAGTACCGATAATACCGAATATTTCACCTTCGTTCACTTTGAAGGATACTTGGTCTACTGCCCTATTCGCACCATAATACTTGCTGACCGAGCTTACCTGAATGATCGTTTGCTTATCCATTCCTTGGTTAACCTCCATTCACACTTAAGCATTCTTAAGCTACTAGCTTTAAGGTGAGATTTATGTTTTGGTATGCGTCATAGTTTTACGATAACGCATGCGGCAAACTTTTTCACCGAAAACCTGTCTAGTAATTCACGCAATTTTTTTGCGTGACCGCAATGAAAGCGCAAAACAAAAGAATGGGCATCGATTCATTCTATCTTCAAATACCCAAAAAAAACTATTCACGGTTATCCACAAAGATATCAACAGTTCTGTATAAATTGTTAGTTAATTCTGTCAGTAGTGCTCTAGTATTATAGTAGGAATTCCGCGGATTTCGTCGATTTATAGGTACAATTTCTCACGTTCATTTCATTTATCCACTTTATTCACATTATCCACAGTTTAATGGCATAAATTTTATCCCCCATTAGTTCACAGTGTTAACCTTTCGTAAATCCAGTGTTTTCGCGTATTTCAGCATGTTATACACAAAATGGGGGGTGTTTGTGGATAACTTTGTGCACAACACTAATATTGGCAAATGTTTAGCTTTATTTTCTAATCCCTATATACAACAAATGTGACGATGAACCTAACAAATGAACATTTTCTGCAGAATCATAGATCAATTGCATAAACGAACGATATTCGTTATCCCCAGTTGCATTCCAATAATTAAATTGTTCCTTTGTCAACGCTCCGGCAATACTCGAAGAACCGATTAGCTTGACGGTTTCAAACCCGTTTGCTTCCATTAAAGGCTTAATATCATCTATATGAAAAGAATAAGCGCCCGTAAACCTTCCTTCATCTGAATGATTGAATACGCCTGTTTCCAAGAAAGTCCGAATCTGAGTCATATTGTCGGTAGGTCTCCAGCTTTGCGGATCGGCCAGCGCATTAAGCAAATGCCTAATTCTTGTCATAAAAGAGACAAACACATAACCGTCCTTTCGCGTCACCCGGTGCAGCTCTTTAACAGCCTGTTCCCTGTCGCTTGGCAGCTGCAAATGATAGAGCGGCCCCATCATAAGCGAAGCATCGAACGTCTCGTCGGAAAACATGCTCAAGCTCCTGGCATCCGCTGCATGAAAACCTATAAAACGTTCTAATAATGCCTGCTCCTCTGCTTTTTCGCGTGCGATTTGTACCATCCTCGGCGTCAAATCGGTCAGTGTAACGGTATTCCCACCCCGGGCAAGCTCCATGGCGTATTTGCCGGGACCAGCCCCGTTATCCAACACATGTCCGCCCTTAGGCACAAATCGGCTTATAAAATGCCAATTCACGATAAACTCAAGGGGCGCTCTATCGAGACGCCCCCACTCATCAAATTGATTATAATATTGAACGATATGATTCATTTCATTTGCCTCCTTTAATAAGGCTAACTCCAAAAATAATGCTGATTATCCCATAGTAGAGAACGAAGAAACATTTTCTACTAAGGGATAACAAGACTTAGCTCTCCATAAAGATCAATTTGCCGCTCGGCTTGTTTTTGTTTCGACTACTCTGCTGCCTGTTGTCATAACCGCTTGATTGCATGCTGATACATAAGCCTGTGCAGCTGCCAGCACGATGTCATTATGAATCGAAGTCCCGCGGAAGCGCTGCTGCTGGTGCACAATGCTGACAACCGCTTCGCCATGAGCATCCTCGCCTGTGGATAACGAATGAAGCTCCAGATCCTCAAATTCGGCAGCTATTGGAATAGCTTGTTGAATCGCATGGATAACCGCTTCAATCGGGCCTGCTCCCATTGCGATGTAAGACTGCTCTGCTCCGAACTCATTTTCACGAATCGTTACCGTTGCCGTGCGCGACCGCTGTGTGCCGGCGTGTACATGAAGATCTACCAGTACGTATGGATCCGGCTGGGTTTGGGTAAGCTCTCCCGCGATACGGATCAGTTCATCGTCCGTAACGATCTTTTGAGCATCAGCTTTCTCCTTGAACTTGTCATACACATTCTGAAGCTGATCTTCCGTCATGTCGATGCCGTATTCTGAAAGACGGTGTTTAATGGCATGGCGACCGGAATGCTTTCCTAAAATAATCATGTTCCGCGATATACCCATCGCTTCAGGATCCATGATTTCATACGTATTGCGGTTTTTCAGCAAGCCGTCCTGATGGATTCCTGATTCATGCTGGAATGCATTCCGTCCAACAATGGGTTTATTATAAGCAATCGGGAAGTTCATCGCGCGGCTTACGATACGCGAAGTTTCATAAATTTCGCCGATTTGAATGTTTGTTTCAGCTTGAACCGCATCCTTGCGCGTTTCAATGGCCATGACCAGCTCTTCTAAGGAGCAGTTGCCCGCGCGCTCGCCGATTCCGTTTACGGTAACTTCAATTTGCGTAGCGCCCCCATGGATGGCTGCAATGCTGTTTGCTACGGCAAGGCCCAGATCATTGTGGCAATGTGCGCTGTATCGTACCGTGCCTCCACCTCTCGCCTCCTTGCGAACGGCTTGGAACAGCTCCCTCATTTCCTCTGGCATCGCGTACCCCAGCGTATCCGGAAGGTTTATGATCGTCGCCCCCTCCGCAATAACCGCTTCAACCAGCTGAATAACAAAATCGCGGCCGGATCGTGTCGAATCCATTGCCGAGAACTCGATCTCATCTACGAATTGCTTGCCGTAAGCGACCATATCGCGGGCAATTTTCACCACTTCATCGCGCGATTTACGCAGCTGGTGATTCAGATGAATGTCTGACGATGAAATAAACAGGTGAAGACGTCTGCGAGCGGCATCCTGTGTCGCTTTTACTGCAGCGTCAATATCTACCTTCACTGCTCTAGCAAAACCGGCAATTTCTACATGCTGCAGCTCACGGGAAATTTGCTGTACGGCAGCAAATTCGCCCGGACTTGATACGGGAAAACCAGGCTCGATAACATCAATTCCTAATTTTCCAAGCTGGCGTGCAATGATGATTTTGCGTTCCGAATCAATCGAAGCCCCTGGTGATTGCTCACCGTCCCGTAAAGTCGTATCGAATATTTGTATTTTTTTCATTTCGTTCGCCATTGTTATTTCCTCCTAAGGTTTGATTGAAATTGATATTGATAAATCCTTTTTTGGGTACAAAAAAAGCTCGCCGTCTCCTTGTAAGAGACGACGAGCTTTCGCTGCCGTGGTACCACTCTAATTGACAGAATCTTACCGCAGAAGTTCGACAAAGCTGCCCTTTATAAAAGGTTCTTTGCTTACCTCGCAGGAATCCATGCCCGCTTAAATGCCCGATGACGGCGGCTAACCGTAACGGTGTAGATATGGGCTGTCACAACCGTAACGCAGCCCTTTTCCACCGTTCCGCTCCCAGGCGAGATTCAAACTCAGCTTCGACTGCGTCGCACCACACCGCAGCTCTCTGTACGGATTCGATTCCTCACTGCTCAGCATGAGTTTAGCGAATTCCGTTTTGCCAGCTTATTGTTCTACTGCTCCTGTTCCTTGCGTTTCTACTCTATATGGTTTACTGCACATTCGACTAAAGGTCATATACTTCACTTCATAGACAACAAGAAAAGCCTGTCGTCTCTTGAATCAAGAGACGACAGGCTATAAAGACCCGCGCGGTACCACCCTTGTTGACTCCCATACGCTCGCAAACGAGCAGGGACGCCCAACTTAAGCATATGGCCAACTCCGGATGTTGACTCACATGCACCCGATTACGGAGGTTAACCGTAACAATGTACCTGCATGGCTGATCAGCATTTATAAAAATGCCGCCATCGTTTCCACTGTTCCGCTCCCAGGTGAGCTTCAAGCATCCTTCGACTGCGTTGCACCAACCCGCAGCTCTCTGTGTTGCAGCAGTACATGAATGAAGCTCATTCATAACGGCGCTGCCAACATTCCCGGACAAGCTTTACTGTTCCTGTTCTTTGCGTTTGTAACGTATGAGATTGAAGTTTTGAAGTATTGTTGCTTATTATATGCTCTTATAAATAGTCTGTCAATTCCATTTCCAAATGTTTTTTAACTGTTTTTGCTAACAGACCAGCTCTCCAGCGAAAAGCCTGGATCGGCTTTCATGTCGAGATCGGTAAATTCAGACCGTTTAAGTTTTAGATAAGCTGCCGCACCAATCATAGCCGCATTATCCGTGCAAAGCGTATTCGGCGGGATAAGCAGCGGTACACGTTCAGACTCGCATTTCGCCGTTAAAGCTGCTCTTAAGCCCCTGTTAGCCGCCACTCCGCCGCACAAAAGCAGCTGCTTCGCGCCGTATTGACGAACTGCGCGCAGCGCCTTGGTAACAAGCACCTCGGTAACCGACTCTTGAAAGCCGCGTGCAAGCGCTGCTTCGTTAAGTTCCAGACCCTTCATTCTTGTCTGGTTAATAACGGCAAGCACTGCAGATTTCAAACCGCTAAAGCTGAAATCATAGCTGTCAGGCTCCAGCCAAGCACGCGGAAGAGTAATCGTTTCCTCGGCTTCGACAGCCAGCTTGTCAATATGCGGCCCTCCTGGGTAGGGCAAACGCAGAGCGCGCGCTACCTTGTCATACGCTTCACCTACTGCATCATCTCTTGTGCGCCCAACGACTTGAAAATCGCCTTCGCTCTCCATAAGCACGAGTTCCGTATGACCGCCAGAAACCACGAGTGCCATACATGGATATACAATGTCATGCACAAGCTCGTTAGCATAAATATGTCCGGCGATATGATGCGTGCCGATTAATGGAATATCCAGCGCCATCGCTAAGCTCTTTGCAGCCACAATCCCAACGAGCAGAGCGCCTACAAGACCCGGACCCTGCGTGACTGCAATGGCCGACATGTCTTTTAGCGTGAGCCCGGATTCCTTGACAGCCTGCTCGATAATCAACGTGATCGACTCCACATGTTTGCGCGAAGCAATTTCCGGCACGACGCCTCCGTAGCGCTCATGAATTTCAATTTGACTGGATACCACATTTGATAAAATATGTTTGCCGCCGCGAATAACGGCTGCCGATGTCTCGTCACAGCTTGTTTCTATTGCCAAAATAATATCATTCATCGACTGTGTACTAGCTGCCTGTTCCGACTGACTCACGTTCATTGCTCCCCTGTCTTCAACCGCTCATGGTCAAGCTCCGCCCACATAATAAGCGCGTCTTCATTGTTATCCGAGTAGTAACGCGGACGAATTCCTGCCGGCTCAAAACCGTATTTACGGTACAGCTGCTGGGCAATTTCATTGGAGGGACGAACCTCCAGCGTCATTTTGACTGCGCCAAAAAAAACCGCCGTCCGCTGCAGCTCGGCAAGCAAGCAGCTCCCGAGCCCTTGCCCGCGAAAATCAGCTTTTACCGCGATGTTCGTCACATGCGCTTCGTCCATAATGACCCACATGCCGCCATAGCCTATGATTTGGCCCTCGTATTCCATGATCATATAACGGGCAAATAAGTTATTCATAAGCTCATTCGTAAATGCCTCCGCTGTCCAAGGACTCGTGAAGGCTTCATGCTCGATATCAACGATAGCAGGAATATCCGCCATCGTCATGGCACGGTAAATGAGCTCATTCACATCTACCTTCATACCTTCGCTTCACCTGCCTGCTTCGCTTTCCAAACGACTTCAGCCTCGGTAAGCTGTGTGTAGTTAGGAATAAAAGTATGCGGGTCCTCTACCAGACCTGCTTCAAGTCTAATACGGCCAAGCTTTGCTACCCACTGTCCCTCTTGGATAAATGGCTGGAGCCGAACCGCTGCGCCTGCGGACTCGCCAACCTGCTGCAAGCGCGCCGCCTCTTGCTCATGAAGAGACAACTCCCCCACTAGCGAGATGCTTCGAACCTTGCCCTTCTGCTCTGCCAATCGCTGCTCCAGCTGATCCACAAAGTCCTTCATAAGACGCACGCCATCATCAAGCCAGCGGCTCCACTCTGTCCTATTGGTCATCGAAAAACAGGAGGAGTAAACCTGCCCTCGCCGTGCATCCATAATCGGAAGTATCCAGTGTTCGCCATCCAGCGTATTATCTAACTCCGCTTGCTTCTCCGAATGCTGGTGCCAAGCGCCATAAGCAAGCGCCTCTAGGCTGGATACGCCGATTAACGGTTTGTTCCAAACCCAAGCAAGCGTCTTGGCTACGGACACCGCAATACGCATTCCTGTATAGGAGCCAGGTCCGTTTCCTACAGCGATTGCCTCGATGTCTGAATCGCTAATCCCGCTTTTCAACAGCATTTCCTTAATATGCGTAACTACGTGAACCGAATGATTTCTCTCAGCCAATGTTTGTATTTCAGCAAGCACTTCTTGACCGCTTACAATTGCGGCAGCCATCGATGCCGTTGACGTATCTAAAGCCAAAATGGTTCCTTCTTGCCTCTGTTCGATTTTCATCTGCCTGCTCCTATCTCGCTTACTGCACGGCACCAGCTTGCGTAAATTTCGCCATAGCCTGTTAGCAGTATACGCCGTTTTTCATCACCTAGGTGCTCGATATACAGCTCCAGCCGCTCAGTTGGGAGCAGCTCTTTAATCAAGCTTGCCCACTCTACGATCGTTACCCCGTCGCCATAAAAATAATCGTCCAAACCAAGCTCGTCCGCTTCCTCCAGCGACAGCCTGTATACATCCATATGATAAAAGGGAAGCTGTTCCCCTTCATATTCTTTTATAATGGTAAAGGTCGGGCTATTTACGATTCCCTTTACGCCGATTGCTCTGGCAAAGGCTTGCGAAAATCGCGTTTTGCCTGCGCCTAAATCGCCGTCCAACGCAAGTATTGCGCCCGGTTTTACCCAAGCAGCAAGCTGCTCAGCCAAGGCTACCGTGTCTTGCTCCGTTTGCGTAAGCCATGTGGCTTGGTTTATCTGTTGCTGCATATTCTATTCACCCGTTCATCACGAAAAATGATTGTATCCGCGCTTCTTAAGTTTTACTCTCTTCTCCGAAGGGGACTTATAAACCTGATTATAGCGTATGAGCTCTACTCCGGGCTCGCCCTCCTCGGTTTCCCCGATAATAAAAAACGGCAGGCCCTCTTGATGAAAAGCAGCTCGCATGAATTCCGCATCCTCGGAAGCCATCGTTCCCAGCAATACATAATCTTCGCCGCCATAGAGCATCCAATCAAGCGGATCGATGCCCACCTTTGACGCATAAGCTGCCAAGGTTCCGCTTCTCGGCAACTGCGCTTCCCTCAGCACAAGGCGCAGCCCCGAGGATTCCGCAATTTCCCATGCCTCGCTCGCCAACCCGTCGCTAACATCGTTTAGCGAGCGGCAGCTTCCGCGCGAAAGCAGCAGCCGCCCGGCACGCACCGACGGACTCGGCCGTTGATGCGCCAGCACGATCGACGCCTCCGGCTCACCGCTGAAATCAGCCGGATACAGCGTCTCACCTGCACGCTCCTCCTGCGCCAGCAGCGCGTGCAAGCCCGCCGCCGACATCCCGATGGCGCCGGTCACAAACACCGCATCGCCCGGCTTCGCGCCCGAGCGAAGCAGCTCACGTCCCGCTTCAACGGTTCCCGTCACCGTTACCGCGACAACCAATTGCCCCGGCGTCGACGTCGTATCGCCGCCTGCAATCGCAACCCCATAGCGCTCGGCGCACTCGTACAGCCCATCGTACAGCCTCCGCATCCGCTCCGGCGTGTACGCGGCCGGTACGCTGACCGAGACGAGCGCATGCAAGGGCACGCCCCCCATCGCGGCAATGTCGCTAATGTTCGCCGCAAGCGCCTTATAGCCGACATCCTCGTCCCGCATCGTCGACTGTTTAAAGTGGACGGTCTCCACCATCGTGTCGACCGCCAGCAGCAGCCGCTTCGGAGCAGCTACGCCATCCTCCGCGGAAGCAGGATCCACGACAGCGGTATCGTCGCCTATACCCGTAATCACGCCGAGCTGCTGCTGCCATTTGCTCTCCTGCCGAGCCGCCGTCCAATGATGAATACTCGCAAACTCATCCAACATGCAGTTCTCCTTCATCCAAGCCTCAGTTTGCCGCTCGCTGCAAGCTGATCCGGCCTCGTCATCTGTTCATAAGGACTACTATCATCATTAGTGAATATCCCGTTTCTTAAACCGTCCGCCCTTCACATCGTGAATATTGCCGACAGCGAGAAACGCCACGGGATCGAGTTCATGTACGATAGACTTCATCTTTGCTTCCTCCAGGCGCGTAATGACACAAAAAATAACGCGTTTGCTGCCGCCCGTGAAGCCGCCTTCCCCATGCAAATAAGTAACGCCGCGTCCCAGCCTGCTCATGATTGCTGCGCCGATCTCTTTCGATTCCTCGCTAATGATCCATACCGCCTTGGATTCGTCAAAGCCCTCGATGGTGATGTCAATCATTCTGAAAGCAATGTAATACGCGATAAGAGAATACATTGCCCGGTCCCAGCCGAATACAAAACCAGCGCTGCCGAGAATAAATAAGTTGAAAAACATTACCGTCTCGCCAACAGAAAACGGAAGCTTCTTATTAAACAAGATCGCAACGATCTCGGTGCCGTCAAGCGAGCCCCCGAAACGAATGACCATACCGACTCCAATGCCCAGAATCACGCCGCCAAAAATAGCGGCCAAAAAGGGCTCTACCGTAAGCGGCGGCACCGGATGAAGCAAAAACGTTCCGAGTGACATCACCGATACGCCGTATAAGGTCGAAATCGCGAAGGTTTTTCCGATTTGCTTATACCCGAGAAACAAAAAAGGCAAATTCAATAAAAAAAGAAAAAGACCGAGCGGTAATGAGGATAAATGGGAAGACATAATCGATATACCGACAATACCGCCATCAATAATGTGATTTGGTACAAGAAAGATTTCCAATCCAACCGAGACCAGCGCAGCGCCGAGCGTAATAAATAGTACTCTTCGCAGCACTTCGAGCTTGGAGAGCTTGTGGTGCTGTAATGATCCCATAAGTGAACTCACATCCCCTACTGGCTCTTTTTCTCATCATTTTACCTTAAACGCTACCAGATATAAAGCAAGTCTACCATTATTGCAAAAAGAAACCTTCCGCTCTGACAGCATGCAGCCGCCGATTTGGAAGGTTTCCAAGTTCCTTTGGTTAGCCGATAACCGAGAACGCTTCTACGCCCGCCGGTATCGATTTGGTGCGATAGACTCTGCCAAAGCTATCATATACCTGAATGGTATAATTCGTGGTCGTTAATGTCGTTATCAAACTAAAAAACACGACGCCGAAACGATCAAAAGCCGCGGTTTGAATAAGCGTACTGCCTCTATACAAAGCTGCGTTAAAGCCTGTTGTATTGAATGGAACACCGCTGCCGTCAACCCATAATACCGTCAAGCGATTAAATGTAGGACCGCTTTGAATTCTGCGGGCACTTGATTTATTTAGTAGTATTTTATCTACGTTTTTAGGATTAAATAGAGGGGGTACTACTCGATTTGCCATACTTTCACTCCTTCCCGCATTTATATTAAAATATGCGAGAATCGAAGATTTGGTATGGTCAGGCTCCTATATGAAATGCCTAATCTAACCGGCGAAAGCTTTATAGCTCTTTGACGACGGTAATAAACAGCTCGTCCTTCAGCTCGATCTCATAGGGCGAGGCCGGCATCGTGCCATCGGGCTCCATGATGATGCGCACGCGCGGACGATGAACGGCAAGCTCGTTATTTTCCGATACGACACCGACCTGCCCGGTACTGAGCAGGAGCGAGGTGGCCACCGGATAAATCGATATATGTCGACAAAAGAGCTTGATAAGCTCATGATCAAAAAAAGTACCTCCTGCGGCAAACAGAAACTCGATGGCTTCGCTCGCCGTATAACGCTTCCGGTACGGCCGCGGGGAAGTTAACGCATCAAACGTGTCCGCTAAGCCGACGATTTGACCATACATGTGAATTTCACTTTCCTTGAGCCCGCGCGGATAGCCCGAACCATTAAAGCGCTCATGATGCTGCAGCGCGCAATGCGCGGATACGATCGATATATCATGATACTTCCGCAAAATATCGAAGCCGTCCTTCGCATGGCCTTGAATGATAGTACGTTCCTCTGCCGATAAGGCTCCCGTATGATTCAATAGCTTCTGCGGAACCTTTGTCATCCCGATATCGAAGAGGAGAGCGCCAATGCCCAGCTCTTCCAGCTGATTACGGTTAAAGCCTTTTGCTATGCCCATGATGCCTGCAAGCACCGCAACATTAAAGGAATGCTGAAACAAATAGCCGTCCATGGCATGAATACTCGTTAAATTAACTAGCATATTTGGTCTTGAAGATAGGTCCTGCATGATTTGTCCGAACACCGCCCGGAAATTCCGGCCCATGTCGGGTGCGATCGTCCGGCCTTTTGATACGTTTTGGTCTTTGAAGGAGTTCATCGTTTTATAAATGGTATCGACCGCTTGCTTGCGCGTTTCATCTCTGATCGTGTCCTCGGGAATAAGATCCGCCGTTAAGCCATCCTCTATGAATAGAAAATCAATGCCCAAGTTATGCAATCGATCGATGTAACGATCATTGAGCTCTACCCCTTCTCCCAGAAGTACGTTGCCGTTTTCTTGGAAAATGGGTTTAGCCACTCTGTCTCCCGGCTTGACCATTCCAATTTGCACTTTTCTCATTAGATTAGTTCCCGCCTTCGATAGTTTAGCGATTGTAACCGGATAGCATCTATTTTAGCAGAACTATCCCCTACTGACTATGCAGACCGCATAAGCGTAAACGGCTGACGCCGTCCTTGGCGGCAAAAGCTCGTTTCGCGGTGAAATTTAAGCATCGTATAAGGTTAAAATTTATAAGTTCCTATATTTTGAAAAAAAGCCCGAACATCATGTTCGGGCCACTAGGCTAGTTTTCGTTTTACAATCCGGTTGCGGCCATTATATTTCGCTTCATACAGCGCAGCATCCGCCTGCGCGAGCAGCTCCCGCAAAAAGGCTTTGGGGTCCGCAAGGTCTGATGGCTCAAAATGCTCAATGGAGATGACGCCCATGCTTATCGTTACCGAGACCGGCATTTCACCGTTCCCCATATTGATTTTGTTCTGCTCAACCGATTCCATCAGCAGCTCGGCAATTTGATCCGCCTGTTCCCGGTTTGTATGCGGCAAATACACCGTAAATTCTTCTCCGCCGTAGCGGGCCAAAATATCCGTAAACCGTAACGAGCCCCGCACTGCATCCACCGTGCCGCAAAGCACTTCGTCGCCAACCAGATGTCCGTACTTATCGTTGATGGATTTGAAATGATCCAGATCAAATAAAAAGATTGAAAAGGGAATGCCGTAGCGGATATTCGCAACGACCTCTAGCTCAAGCTGATGCAGCAAATACCGTCGGTTGAAGCAGCCTGTCAATCCGTCGGTAATCGCCATATGCTCCAGTTTTTTATTCGCTTGAAACAGCTCGTCCTGCATAATAAGCAGATCGCGGTTTCGATCCTGAAGCTGTTCATTCTGGTTATTTGTCTCTTCTACGAGCAGCCGGAGCTCGGTTACGTCCTGGAAGGTAAGCAGCCTTCCTACCGGTGTTTTCTTATTATTCAGAATAGGAGCCGATTGAACGATAATATGCCGGTACTTATCGTAAGATATAGCAATTTCGATCTCATGCCTGTCCATAGGCCGCTTACGCTGCTCCTCGAAAAAAGCCGTAAACCCTCTTGATGCCTCTCCCTTGAACTGCGGGCCAAGCAGGGCAGGATTAAATTTATCGCCTATGCGCAGCCGCAGGATCGGCTTGATCACTTTATTCACTTCTATGATGATATCATTTTCGTCCAATACGATAATGCCCATCGACATCGTATTCATAACGTCCCTTTGGACCGTTTGAATAATGTCGAGTACTTTATTCCTTCTGATGGCATGAACCAGATAGACAGCTGCAAGCGCCATGCCGACTGAAATAAGCGGAACATATCGATTCATTTCCTCTATGAGAAAAATATTGACAATCAAATCAGCGATAGCAAACGAAACCAACACGAACATGCCGGTTATTGCTGTCTTGATTAAAGTACGCTGCCTAACCGAATTTTCACCCCGCAGCTTGTAAAACATGATCGTGAACGAGATTACCATATAAAGAATCAGCTGGACAATCATAATCCAATATAACGGCCCATGCTGAAGCTGCTTCATCGGGCTGAGCCGTTCATTGATACTTAAAAACATGCCGCTTGGGTTGATGACGACTGCTGCTACGGATGTAAGAGCAGGTATTGCTAAAATGAACAACCGGCTCTTTCGAATCACATACGACTGGCCGGTAAGAAAAAGGATAAAAGCAAACCAGCCAATGCCAAGCAAGGAAAGCCCTATGTATGAAACCGAGAGGTAGAATAGTTTGAAGGCCGTTGCGGTAACTGTCTGGTAAACGAATTGAGAGAACGTCCAGCTCATAAAAACGATATGTAAAGAAAGGTAAATGCGATGCAGGACCGTAACGGTGCTTGTGGCAAACACGTAGAAAAACAAGCCGAGCAGCACTAGAAACATACTAAAGTCTAGCCAGATCATCCATTCCATTACGGTTCACCCATTCATTTGATAGCCATCTTCTTCCATTGTAGCAAATGTTAATTATATCGACAATTACTTAACATCAAAAAACTCAAAGTTTAACAATCGTCTTAATAACCATTATTTAGAGATAGCATTCGGCCAACGCTCAGCGAGCATTTGCTCAAGTGACGGCGAGATATTCAGAAACTGGCGGAATTGCTCGTACTGCTCCCATTTTTTCATAGAAATCCCCTGCTGCTCCGAACGAACGGCACGAATAAGCAGATTTTTGGGCGTATGCTCCGGATCTACGAATTCTAGCATTTGCACCTTGTAACCCAATACCTCAAGCAGGGTCCCGCGTGCCGCATCCGTTGCCAGCGCGGAAAAACGCTCCTTCAGCAAGCCTTGCGACAAAAGCGGCGAGAGTACATCGTTATCGACCTGCTTGAACAGCTCATGCTGACAGCACGGAACAGACATAATAACCGAGGCTCCCCAGTTGACCGCCTTGGCAAGAGCCGCATCCGTGGCTGTATCGCATGCATGCAGGGTGACGACCATATCAGCAGCTTGCAGCTCCTCATATTCGGCAATGTCGCCAACAAGAAATTGCAGCTTATCGTAACCGAGCTTCTCCGCAAGCTCAGAGCAGAATGCGATGACATCCGCTTTTAAATCGAGACCGATAATATTAATTTTCCGCTGCTGCTCTACTGCAAGCAAATGGTAAAGCGCAAACGTCAAATACGATTTACCGCAGCCAAAATCAACGATTGTAAGCTCCCTGTCCGTCGGCAAGTACGCAAGTACATCCGTAACCATCTCCAGGAAACGATTGATCTGCCTGTATTTATCTTGTTTTTTCGCATGGACCAAGCCCTCAGGCGTCATGATGCCCAGCTCGACAAGGAACGGCGCAGCTTTGCCTTCCGCGAGCACGCGCTGTTTTTGCCTGTTATGCTGCTGGACTCCCTTTTTTGAATCCCCTGTAGGAGGCTTCTTCAGCACGGCTGCTTTGCCTTTCTTATTAAAGAGCAGCTGGACATCAGCCTCAGGCGTTTTCACAAGAGCTTGCCGGTAATTTTCCTGCAGCAGGTCAATGACTCTCTCCGCAGCCTTTGTCCCTTCAATATTGTCATGCGTAACTTTATTCGCAAAATGATATTCAAATTGATAAAAGAGTCCGCTCTTCATCTCGATTGGACGGATGACCGTTTTGGGTGCCACGGTACCGTCCTTCCGCTTAGGCTGGCTTAGCGTTGCCTGCAGCAGCTCTTTGCCGCTGATCCATTTTGAGATGTCTTGCCGCCATTGTTCCGTCATGCGCATCTTCACTCCTAGGCCTTTATTGAAGCTAAGCATACCGTTTTACCGTTTTACGCTTAGTCTAAAGTCATATTTACTTGTTTGATAAAGCTTCTAGGCCCTGCTTGATTTCCTCGCGGGGCAGCCCGCCTGCCTCAAGCCGTTCATCCGCCTGCAGCAGCATTCGGCTGTAAAGCTCCTCTGCCTCTGCCCGGCCAAGTCCGTTATCCTCGAGCAGCTCATGCATGAGATTCTCGGCGGAATCATAACGGCCCTCCTCCATATGCCAATCCGTAAGCAACCGCTTGGTCTGCCTCGGAAGCTCATATGGCAGGAGCCGCTCCAGCAGCTCCTTGATTTGCAAGCGAGGCTCCGCGAGCGTTGGCTCCGCGCCAACAAGCGATAACCGCAAAAAGAGATGGAGAGACTTCAGATTGGCAATGAAGCTCTCGTCCTCCTTGCCCAGCTCCGCATTCAGCTCAGCCTCATGCTTCATCAAGATAGCGATTGCTTGCAAATGATCGGTTTCCAATATACCGTTCGTCGTCATCATCCTCATCAAATCGTCGTCTGATAAGGAACGAATGAGCTTGCTGCTCAGACGGAATTTTTTATCCAGCAGCTCGTCTATGAAAAGCAGCGCGTCCTCATGCTTTCGTTCTCGCCTCAGATTCAAAATTTGGCCGACCGCTTCCGTCATTTGCTCAATCATCCGCATGAAGTAATCGCGTTGAAACATATCGTTTCCCCTCTCCCTGCATGTTACTGCTTTGCATTCACGAAGCTGACGATCGCTGTGATCAGCTCCTTCGGCTGCTCCACCATTCCCATGTGGCCGGAGCTGCCTAGTTCTACCTTTGTTGTTGAACCGTTCACTGCCGCAAAAGCACTCTCCAGCGGAATGACTTTATCATTGGCGCCTGCTACCAGCAGCACGGGCAGCTCAGCCTGCTCGATAATATGCTTGCGGTCAGGCCGGGCCTTCATCCCTTTGGCCGTGGCGATCGCGCCTTGCAGAGCTGTGCCGTAGCCGATTCGTTTGCCGCGTTCAACCTCGCCTTGCAAAGCTTCGACGTTAGCCGGGGCAAAGAGTTTAGGAATAAGCCCGTCTACGAATGGCTGAACACCGTTTTGCTCTAATGCCGCAACGGCCTTATCCCGGTTTTCCTTCGCTGTGTCGCTGTCCGGGAGCGCTGTCGAATGAATGAGACCGAAGCCCGAGAGCTTCTTCGCAAATTTCTCTGCGAATGCCAAAGTGATATAACCGCCTAAAGAGTGACCGAGCAGCACCGCGTTGTGAATTTGCAGCTTGATCAGCAATTCGGCAATATCCTCTGCATACATTTCCATCGTGTAGACCTCATCGGTTGGCGCAGAGCTTCTGCCATGTCCGCGCGCGTCAGGCGCAATAATGCGTACCGATTGTTCCAGCTCCTCTACGATGCTCTCCCAATACGCAGAGCTGCCGCAATACCCGTGAAGCAAAACTACAACCTCGGAAATACCGTCCGCTGCTCCGCCGTCATGCGGGTGGGAATCATAATAAGCCAGTTCTACTCCGTTATTCAAAAATAGCTTGCGCTGCGCGATTGACTCCACATTACCTAATTCTTCGTTGCCCATTTGCTGCATTCTCCTTTACAAAACCGGGATTTGTAATTCAGGATTTACTGATGTCGCATCATCTATGTAGCTGCTCCAAGCTGCTTCGATTGCATTCACTACCTCGTTTGCCATACGCATCACTTGATAAAGCGACGTCGTTTGCAGCATCCAATAGGCCTTTGGGCCATTTGCATTCACTACGCCGGCTATACTGTAATCTCCAATTGCCGGCAATCTGCGGCCGATGGCTTTCCCTGGCTGAAGCGGGCCCTCCGACACTAGGCAGCGTCCAATAGAGCCTGGTTTTCCAAGGCAAGCATCTATAGCGATGATCGTACATTCCTTAGGTATCTCAAGTGCCGCGTGCTCTACGGCATGCGCATCGCAAGGCTGCTGCAGCGTCCCGATGACATTCGGCCAGCCGCGGTCCTTAAGCAGGCTTCCTGCAAGAGGACCAAAGGAATCGCCGGTTGAACGGTCGCTGCCAATACAAACAAATGCAATGCGGCTTCGATCTTGATGCTTATTTGCAACTGCCTCAAGAAATAGATCTATTTCACTTTTCGTTAGCTGTTCCGTCGCCTTGCACCTGCCCTGTGATTGATTACTTTGTCATTCTACTATTAATTGTATCCAATTTTAAGTTACTGTTCAATTTGTGGTCATTCCCTTTTGAAACATGTTACAATTGCAGCAAAGCAACATGTCCGAATATGCTTATTTCCCCCGAGGCCGCTTACGGCTCATAAAAAATTCAGGAGGCACTCCATGACTAATTTAGACTTGCAAACTCAAGAAAATGTCGAATTTATGATTGAGGTTATCAAAACAAAGCTTAAAATGGCTTCCGCCGCAGCTATGCAGGCATCTAACTTCGACCTTGCCAAATATGAGGATATAAGAGACCTGTACGAAGTCGTCGCATCCAAGGAAAAGTTTAGCATCAGCGAGGTTGAAGCTCTTGTGTCCGAGCTTGGCAAGCTGCGTATACAATAATATTTTTTTAAAGCAAAATATTCCAGTATCAGACAATAATTTTCATTTTCCAACATAAGAAGAACCGAGCCTGGCATCTTCGCCGAGCTCGGTTCTTTTTTTGCTTTTACAGCTATTAATCCTGTTCTTCGGCTTCCACTTCCGCAGCTTCTATAGACAGCTTAATCGATACTTCTTTATGCTCGCCTTTAAGGAAATGTGCGATTCTCTCCAGCTTGTCTGCGAGTTCAGGGCCGCTTAACGTCGTATTCAAGTGATAGTCAAAACTATCTGCCGGCAGCTTCCGATCCGAATAAGCATTCTGCCCTGCCCAGCCGCGATCTCCGCCCGCATTTGCCCTGGCGATCAGCTGCTCCTGTACGGGATAAAATTTATCTGATTTATTTACGACTCTTTCATAAATGCGCAGCTTCTTCAGCAGCATGTAATATTGCGCGGAATGTTTAAAATTCCAAGCCTCTCGAATATCTTTAAGCGTATAGTCCATCTTCCAACGCTTAAGCTTCTCTACCTGCTCGTCTGTGCTCAGCTGCAAAAAATCGTCTAGCGGCAGCATTTTTTCGGACATCATGACCCCTCCGATAATTAGTTTATAGAGTTATAAAAATAATTATTCATATAGCTTTGTTTATCATATAAAAAATACCATAAATTTTGTCACTTTACAAATTAATATAATTTCACATTCCATGTTTATTAAGCGTTTTGGCTCATTCTTATAAAATAATAAAAACCTCCATTCCGCCGCTGATCATCTAGCGCAAATGAAGGTTCTTTTATACTATGCTCTCTGAAGCCGTATTGTCGTCAAGAACCGCTCGAATGCTGCAGCGCCGTCTGCTGTACGCTTGTACACCCCTGCGTCCTTCAGCACCTCCAAGAACTTGCCGCCTGTTTCAGACTCTACGATTGTTTTGGCTTGCTCCGCTGTATTAGCCGTGCCAAAGCGCTCGATAAGCGACAAGAGCCAGTCCGCATGCTTATGAAGCGGACGCGTATCAGCCTGAAGTTCAGCGGAAGTAGCTACTGCCTCGCCTGTCAAATACGCTGCGATTTGCTCAAGCTCATCCTTCAAGCGCCCTGGCAGCACCGCAAGCCCCATAACTTCGATTAACCCGATGTTTTCTTTCTTAACATGATGCAAGTGCTGATGCGGATGGAAAATGCCATCCGGATGTTCTTCGCTTGTACGGTTGTTGCGCAGCACCAAATCGACCTCATATTCGCCGTTATCACGCAGCCTTGCAATAGGCGTGATGGTGTTGTGAGGCGTTAGCTTACCGTCCGCTTCTTTGGTGAAAGCAAGCACATCTGCCGCAGCATCGCTATAAGCCCGCCACTCGTCCAGCAGTCGGCATGCCGCGCTGTGTACGTCTGCCTTTGACGTGCCATTGACCCGGACGACAGACATCGGCCAATTCACGATACCAAAGCGAACGCCTGGAAGCTTCGGATCAACAAATAAGACATCAGTGGAGGCAGCCTCCATCGGAAACACGTGACGGCCGCCTTGGAAATGGTCATGGCTTAGAATCGAGCCGCCAACGATCGGCAAATCGGCGTTAGAGCCGATAAAATAATGCGGGAATTGCTCAACAAAATCGAGCAGCCTTGCAAAGGACGAGTGGGATATAACCATCGGCTCGTGCACGCCTTTGAAAATAATGCTGTGCTCGTTGTAGTACACATAAGGAGAATATTGAAAATACCACTGCTCCTCTTGCAGCGTCAGCGGCAATACACGCAGGTTTTGACGCGCAGGATGATCCGGACGTCCCGCGTATCCTACGTTTTCGACGCATAACAAGCATTTCGGATATTTCGCCTGCGGCATCGTTTTGAGCAAGGCAATTTCCTTCGGATCTTTCTCCGGCTTCGAAAGGTTAATCGTGATTTCGAGTTTGCCGAACTCCGTCTCATGGAGCCAGTACAAATTTTTGCGTATGCGGTCCATTCGAATATAATTCGAGTCGATGCTCAGATTGTAGAAGGCATCTGTGGCTGCTTTTAGCCCCTCTTCCTTAGTTAAACGCTGAAATGCAGCGCTCGCTTCGGATGGACGCGGCAATAAATAACCCATGATGCGGGCATCAAGCAGGTCGCGGTATGTTGTAATGTTGTCTGGGATCAATCCGATTGCATAACCGTAATCGAGCAGCTGCTCCAGCAGCGGAACCGCGCTCTCCAGATGCTCCTCGGTTACATTCCCCTCGAAAGCTTCCGTAAAGCCAAACAAATCAAGCAGCTCATTTCTGGCTGCATGCGTATCCAGCTGATCGGCCAGCAGCTTACGCTGCACAGCGAACTGCAGCAATCTTTCGATTAGAATCAGCGCGTCGTTAGCTGATATCTCTAGTTGTTCTTTTGCCAATGGATGTAGCCCCTTTCGGTTAAGCGGGTAACCTTAGTCGTTGTAACCGTTTGGATTCGCTTCATGCCAGCTCCAAGCGCTTCTTATAATGTCCTCGAGTTTATCGCGTTTCGGATTCCAGCCCAGCTCCTTGCGGGCACGATCAGACGAAGCGACAAGCGTAGCCGGGTCGCCTGCGCGGCGAGCCTCAAATACGGCAGGAATTTCTTTTCCGGTTACGGCTCTGGCAATATCGATGACTTGTTTGACCGAGAAGCCCGTTCCGTTACCCAGGTTGTAAACAGCACTGTCCGCGCCGCTGCGAAGGCGGTCCACAGCCAGCACATGCGCGTCAGCCAAGTCGCTTACATGGATATAGTCGCGGATGCAAGTGCCGTCCGGTGTATCGTAATCTTCCCCGAAGACGGAAATATGCGGACGCTGACCAAGCGCTGCTTGGAGCACGATTGGAATCAAATGCGTTTCCGGGCTGTGGTCCTCGCCGATTTTGCCGCTTTCATGCGCGCCGGCTGCATTGAAGTAGCGAAGGGAAACGAACTTGATGTTATGTGCAACATCGAACCATTTCATCATTTTTTCCATTGCCAGCTTCGTTTCGCCATAAGCATTGGTCGGAAGCGTACGGTCAAACTCATCGATTGGCACGTTTTCCGGCTCGCCGTAAGTTGCGGCAGTGGACGAAAATACGATTTTGCGAACATTATACTCGTTCATCTTCTCAAGCAGGCATAGCGTACCGAATACGTTGTTGTGATAATATTTCCCAGGGTCCTTCATGCTCTCGCCCACAAGCGAGTTTGCTGCGAAATGAATGACTGCATCGATCTCATTTTCTTTAAAAACCGTATCCATGAAAGCTGCATCGCGAAGGTCTCCCACGTAAAGCTTCCCTCCAAGCAATGCACTGCGATGTCCTTGCTGCAGGTTGTCGACGATAACGATTTCTTCTCCGCGCTCCTGTAAAGCCGCTACGGCATGCGAGCCAATATAACCTGCTCCGCCTGTCACTAAAACTGCCATCTTTCATTTCCCCTCTCCATATGGTTGCTGTTGAAATAAAGTGATTTATACGAGACGTTCTACGCCGTTACCAATGGTGCAAACGTAGAAGTCAGCCGTTAAGCCTGTCGCTTCGTTGTATTTGCGGCCTACCTCTTCTTGGAACGCTTCTACGCTGTCTTCATGCACGAGCGAAACCGTGCATCCGCCAAAGCCCGCGCCCGTCATACGGGAGCCAAGCACGCCCGGCACTTGACGAGCCGCCGCAACCATCGCATCCAGTTCTGCGCCTGTTACTTCATACAGATCGCGCAATGAATCATGGGAACCGTTCATCAAATGGCCGAATTGAGCCAGGTCATTTGCTTTCAGAGCTTTGATCGATTGCAGAACGCGGTCGATTTCTTCCACGACATGCTGAGCGCGTTTTTGTACGGTCTCATCCTTAATCAAATGTTTAGCTGAATTGAACTGCTCAAGGCTGATTTGTCCGAGCAGCGTAAGCTCGGGGAACGCTTCTTGCAAATCCTGAACCGCTTGCTCACATTGTGCACGACGCTCGTTATATGCGGAATCAACAAGACCGCGGCGTTTATTCGTATTTCCGATGACAAGCTTATATTTGCCTGCGTCAAAAGGAATAAGATCATACTCGAGCGTATCGCACATCAAGAGAATCGCATGGTCCTTTTTGCCGTTTGCTACTGCAAATTGATCCATGATGCCGCATTGCACGCCGTTAAATTCATTTTCGGATTTTTGCGAAAGCAAAGCGATTTTCACTTTGTCTGTCTCTAGGCCTTCCAGCGTTTGAAGCGCGTACGCCGTTACAACTTCAATGGAAGCAGAGGAGGAAAGTCCAGCTCCGTTCGGAATCTCGCCATGGTATAGCAAGTCGTAGCCGCTAGTGAATTGCACGCCGCTTTGTTGAAGCTCATATACGATTCCTTTTGGATAGTTCATCCAGTCGTCAGCCTCATCATAAACAATCGCATCCAGCGAGAAGCTTTTCGAGGAAGGGAAGTTCGTTGTCGCAAGTCCAAGCTGGTTGTCTGGACGCTTGCGGATAAGCAGAGTCGTACCGAAGGTTAGTGCAGCCGGGAAAACATAACCTCCGTTATAATCTGTATGCTCCCCGATCAGGTTTACACGGCCCGGAGCATGGAATACGGCAATGTCGCCCGCTTCTCCGCCGTATTGCTGTATGAATTGCTGTGTTAGCGCGTCAATGTTTGCCATTTGCTATCACGTTCCTTTTTATCAATTTAGTTTGTTTTGATTTCAACTTCAGTATAAGGGAACCCGCTGTAAAACGAAATGGCGGCAAGTGCTTTTTATATGGATTAATGTGACTTCTCTGTTGGTCAGAGGACATGCTATGATAGTGAAAACTATGCAATTGTTCGCATTATCATTTCAATATAAAGCAGGTGTAATGTAAAATGCAGCAGGATATGTATAAGGTGGCCTCCAATCCGGTCATTGACGGCAGCGAGAAAGCGCGGCTGAATGTGCTGTTTGCCGGCGAGAGCCAAACCAAACCCCTCCACCGGCTTGGCCCAAAGGTGTATGATTTTTATTTAATGCATACCGTGCTCGAGGGCAAGGGGCTTTTTATTTGCGACGGCAATAGGCATGAGCTCCGTGCCGGCCACACTTTCCTGATTGAGCCGGAGCAGCTGATCAGCTACGAATCGGACAACGACCTGCCTTGGCGGTACCGCTGGGTCGCTTTTAATGGAACGCAAGCGGCCGAGCTCGTTTCCGCATCCGGCTTTACTGCCGGGCAGCAGGTTGTGTTTACTCCGGATAAACGGCGCACCAGTGCCTTGTTTCGTCAAATATTCGAGACCTTCAGGCGCGGCGGTATCGCGGCGGATATGAAGGCGGCCGGCTATTTGCACTTGCTGCTGGCCGAATACAAAACATTATTGCATTCACAAAGCGGAAGCTCGCCGCGCACCGCGCAGGCAGAGGGCGACCATCTGTTCCGGCAGGTTGTCCATTACTTGTCCACGCAGTATGCCCATCCGGTTTCTATTGCGCAAATGGCGGAATCACTTGGTTATAACCGGGCCTATTTGTCGCGCTTGTTCAAGCAGCGGACCAGCGTATCCCCTGTAACATTCCTCCTTCAACTGCGAATCGACAAAGCGCGGCAGATGCTGCGCGAACGTCCCGAGCTTACGATTGAACAGATCTCCGCCTCTGTCGGACTGCAGGACGCGCTTTATTTCTCGAAGCAATTCCGCCGTTTTCACGGACAATCGCCAACGGCATATCGCGAAGCGATGCGGAACCTTGAGGAATAATTTTACCATTTAACCTGCATGCATTAGTATCGGCCTTCCGTCGCTTCATATTCCTAAAAGCGGGTAATACTATCTAAGGGAGTGATGACCAATGAAGGAGCTATATACCGGCAACTTATATTGGCCGGATACATTAGACAGTACAAGGGAATATGCACCACTGCGGGAGAACAAAAAAACACAAGTTGCCATCATCGGCGGCGGTATGTCGGGGAGTATTTGCGCATCCACTTTTATTAACAGCGGCCTATCCGTGTTGATGGCAGAACGGGGACAAGTGTCAGGCGGCAGCACTTCCGCAAATGTCGGTCTGCTGCATTTTTCAAACGATATCATGTTATGCGACTTAATCGACCAAATCGGAGAGCGTGACGCTCAAAGTTTTTATAGGGCATGCAGGGATGCTGTCCATTTGATTGAAAAAGCGGCCGAATCTCTATCCGAGGATGTCGGCTTTAGAAGAAGAAGCAGCCTCTTTTTCGCATCGACCGAACAAGACTTGCCGAAGCTAAAAAAAGAGTACGAGGCACTGAAAACATGTGGACTTGATGTTGAATACTGGTCCCCTGATGAAATCGAGAAACATTTCCCATTCCGGAAGCCTGGTGCGATCATTACACATGGCGATGCAGAGGTAAATCCCTATCAATTTGTAAACGGAGTCGCTAACGCCGCAGCCGATGCCGGGCTTGAGATATTTGAGCAAACTGATATTGTGGCGCATGATACACTGCCAAGCGGTATTCACCGCCTTCGCACTGCGGATGGTTATGAGATAGAAGCCGAACATGTGGTTTACGCGGTCGGCTACGAGCCTGAGGAGCTTCGCGGCAAGCTAATCAAAGCAGAGATGAGCCGCTCCTTCGCGCTCGTAACCGGTATCCAGTGTAATCTTCAAAGCTGGCACGAGCGTTTTTTAGTGTGGGAAACCGCTCGCCCCTATTTATACATGCGTACGACACTCGATGGACGCGTAGTCCTTGGCGGCTTGGATGAGCATATCGAGCAGCCTCTCCACAGTGAAAAGCAAAGGCAAGAACGAAGCGAGAAGCTGCATGAACAGCTAAAAACGCTATTTCCCGAGCTTCAGGCGCCAATTGAATTTGAATGGAGCGCTACTTTTGGGGAATCATGTGACAATCTACCCTTTATCGGTGCCGATCCTGCTTGGAAGAACGTCTATTACTGTTTAGGCTACGGGGGCAACGGAACCGTATACAGTATGATTGCTGCCCATATTGTACGCGATCTGATTTTTGGCGATAAACATCCTTTAATCGATATCGTTAAGCTAGACCGTAAATCCCTGACTAATGTCTAGAGACAGCCTGCATGCATGTAGACGTGCTTGGATAAATAAGAAGAAGCCTCATCTAGCCGCAAGAAACAACTTGCGTAATAAATGAGACTTCTTTTTTGCATCCTTAACAATGACTCTTATGCACCGGATGCAATTATTGAGGCGTTACATTCACGAAAAACGGCCTCTGCCGCGCCGAGGCGCGACAAATCAGGTCCGCCTTCCTTATCAAACAACGACTTGCTCTCATCGGTTTCAACGATGACGATTAAAGAACCGCTTTGCAGCGCTTTGCTGCACACTTGCGCTTCGTCATCGTCAAGTCCGAGCGCATGCAAACTGCTGCTGTGCTCATCCTCATTAAACAATATGGCAGCCGCAAAAGGATTGCCTCCCACGGCATAAGGCGCCGCTCCATAACCCGTTATCCCGTAAACGGCATTTGTGCCGACGCCGGCATAACCGGTAGCAGCGGCCATTCCAAAGCTGCCTGATCCATCATGATCTGACGTAGATTCAAGCTCTCTGAGCTCGTCAACATGGACATCGCTCTCCGCTTCTATGCGCCTGGAATGCTCGGAATCCTTGGCAAGCACTTTTAGCTCGCCCTGGACGAAGCCAGCCTGCTCGAGTTGTTCTATCGCCGTAATTGCTTGCTGTTCGGTTTCAAAAATACCAATTTTTCTAGCCATCGACTTTACCTCCTGGATACAAACAGAAATACATATGCTGTTCATGCTTCAAGCTAATCTTGGTATGCCCTGTTTTTGACGGAATAAGTCGCATTTTGTAGAATGGCAGCTTGAATTTATGATGGTTTTGCCTAATCTGACGATTAGGTTGTGCATCAATGCAGTTCACGGTATGATGAAGGAATAGATATTGGAAATTCGGACAAGCAGGAGGCAAAGCGATGATCCATCGGATGCTTCGCTATCCCGCAGGATGGGAATGGCATGTACTGCAGCAAGCAAGGCAGCAACCCCCAAGAAATGAACCCTTGCCAAGCAGAAAAGATGCACAAAAACATACAAATGCTTCACGCGAAGAGCAAAGAGCCGTTAAAGCCATTACGAGAAAAGAGCAGGATGCTGCTGAGCAGCACACGGATGAGCTAAAGCATCTTTTTCCGGAATGCGCTTCTTGGATTGATGAATGTTCCGGCAGACGGACAAACATGATTTCGGTAGGTGATGCTTCTCATTCGAAGAAGCTGCTCTTCGGCACACTCATGTTTCAAATAACCGATGATCAAGCAGATGTTCAGCCCTTTCATTTTTGGCTGACCGAGGACCGCTTGCTGACGATGCATGAGGATATGCGCCTTCCGCTTAGGCTGCAATCCGCTCAGCATACTTCAAAGCTCGACAGCTGCGCGACCGCCCCTGAAGCGTTTTTCATTATGCTTAGCATCGTTTTGGATACCTTTCATGCCGGCTTGGACGGCTTTGAGACGCGGCTTGGCGAACTGGAAACGACGATGCGCCAAGAGAACCGCACCGGTCTTATCGATATTATCTTCGAGAGACGGTATGAATTGCTGCATTGGAGCCATCTCTTTATCCCCATCCGAGAGGTGCACAGCGCCGCAAAAGAAGCTTTCATGAATGATCTTACCGATGTTGACAGCTTTCAGCGAATCACCCATAAACTTGAGCGAATCGATGCTCTGCTCAAGCATTACGCGCTTGAGATTGATACCCTTATCTCCATGGACGATGCCATCTCTAACTTCCGCGGCAATGATATCATGAAGACGCTCACGATATTTACCGTCCTATTCCTGCCCGCTACGATCATAGGCAGCATATGGGGGGTCAACTTCGAAATTCTGCCGTTCAAGGACTATAAATGGAGTTTCGCGGCCATGATAGCGGTCATTAGCATAATCACTCTCTTCATGTATATTTGGCTGTGGAAGAAAGGCTGGACTGGCGATTTACTGAATGGGCGTACGCCAAATGAAATCATTGCACCAGATGGCTCCTCTGCAAGGGGAAAGCGCTCAGATCGGATGAAGGCAAGCCGTTCAGAACGAACGTCTACCGCAGCAGCTTCTACACCGCCGCCGCAAGCAAAAACCCGTTCAGGCCGAAAAAAAAACTAATCCGATTCTTTACATGCCGTAAACCATTTCATCAGCATGCAAACAAAAAAACCGTCCATGCAGGTTAATAACCTGTAAAGATGGTTTTTCTTCGTTTAAATCGTTGCCTACAGCTTGACTGGTTGTCCTGAACGCGCAGATAAGTTTGCCGCAATTGTAACTCGATGCGTAAGCACCGCATCCGCATAGCTCGAACGGATACGCGACGTATCTCCCGTTCTCACCGCGTGCAGAAAAGCATCGTTTTCCAGCTCATAGGGATTGGTTCGGTTGACATATTCCGTTTTGCGTCCCGCTTCCATATCAATCAATCCGCCATGCCCCAGCTCCAGCACGCCTTTATTCGTATAAATATGCAATCCGGCACGATCGCCCGCCGGAATGGCACAAGTATTGCTAATCGTCGCCACTGCGCCCCCTGCTAGTTTTAAGGTTACCGTACCCACATCAGGAACGGTTATGCCTTCCTCGACAATGCTCATGTAACGGTCGCCGTACGCCGCATAAACCTCTGTTACTTCACCAACGGTATAACGAAGCAAATCCACGATATGGGTGGTCTGCTCAACGAACTGTCCGCCCGATCCTTCCATCTTGCGCCACCAGCTTACCCCTGGCATGGAGCCCATCCAGTAACCAAGCGCCATTAAAGCTGTACGCTCGCGCAGAAGCTCTCTTGCACGGTCGGTTCCCTCCATGTAACGGAAATGATAGCCGACTGATGTGATAAGCTGCTTCTCCTCTATGCCCTTCAAAATGGCAGTCGGCAGCTGCTCATCTACTCCGATCGGTTTTTCCACCAGGAAAGGAATGCTTCTCTCAAGCAAGGCTGACTCGATTTCACCATGCGCGAACGGCGGTACACATACATACACAGCATCAAGCTTGCGGTCATCAAGCATATGATGAATCGAATCATAACCCCGGGCGCCCTCAAAACGCTGCGCTGCCGCATCTGCTTTCTGTTGATTCGTCGCAACGAAAGCCGCGACATTCACACCGTCCAGCTTGGCCAGCTTCTCTGCATGCATCATGCCAAACCAGCCTGTACCCACAATACCTATTTGAAGTGTCATGAATGAATCCCCTTTCAGAATCGGTTTCTTCCCCGATTATACTTGGATTGCCATCATAAAGTCCATTTATATCCACTTTATATCCACCGGTACCCATTAGCCCAGTTCATCATACAATACTACATCGGTACAGCCGGAGCCGTATGAGCGGAGGGATGATATGGGAGCAAAGGGAGCAAACTCGAGAAACACACAAGCACCACAGGAGCTGGATCTGCGAACAGCTCTGTTTTTGGCAGCCGTTTGCGGGCAAACCTATATGCAGTACAACAACAAGGACGGTTTGTTCCTTGTACCGCGGGGCTACAGCCTAGTCGGCGAATTTACTGCAAAAGCCTATGATAACAGCGCGGAGAGATTTGGTTTTGTGCTGACTTCGGAGAGAGCCTCCGTGCTTGCTTTTCGCGGCAGCGGTTCCGCAGTGGATTGGGTATCCGATTTCATCGCTCAGCAGACCGCATACCGCCCCGTCAAAAACGCGGGCCTCACCCATAAGGGGTTTACCGACATTTATATGTCCGCCCGCATCGGCATACTCGATATACTAAAAGAGCTTTCTTCCGATAAACCATTGTTCATTACGGGGCACAGCCTTGGCGGATCGCTAGCAACGCTGGCGGCCATTGATCTGGCAAACAATTCTGCTTTTACGTCCCCCATTGTATATACATTTGGGACCCCCAGGATTGGCGATCCAAAGTTTGTGACGACCTATAACGCAACAATCGCAACTCACTGGCGCTTTCAAAATGAATTTGATATCGTACCGCATTTGCCAACGCTCGTTTACCAATCCCCGAAAACCAAACAAACGTATTACTACATGCATGTAAAAGGCGAAGTTAAGCGCTCGTTCCGGATGGGCTCCGTCGCGGGCAATCACATTTTATCAAGCTACTTTGCCGATCTAGCAAACGAGGATCCCTCTTTTGCTTTGTCCATTTGCGCAGATCCTCCCGGATGGTGCCCTGCGATTGATCTCTAAATGCATGCCTCGAAAAAAAAATAGTGAAGTAAATCTCTACCTCCATGAAACTGGATTCATGGTGAATGAGATTTGCCTCACTATTTTTGGATACGTAATTATTTTTGCTATGCTGTTTACGCGGATTCCTTATTTTGCCGGCAGCACGTAAAGCAAAATAGCAAAGAAGTGGACAATCGATCCGCCCAGTACAAACAAATGCCATACCGCATGGTGATAAGGAAAACCGCGCCACACATAAAACACCGTACCGAATGTATATAACAAACCGCCGGTAACGAGCAGCTGTATGCCGCCTGGTGCCAAATGCTCGATCAACGGCTTCCAGGCAAAAACGATAATCCATCCCATAGCAATATAAATGATCGTTGACGTGAAGAGAAAACGCGATGCAAAAAACGCTTTAAATATAACTCCGACGAGAGCGGCTCCCCATACTATGCCAAACAATGCCCAGCCGAGCGTCCCTTTTACGATGTGGAACAAAATCGGTGTATACGTACCCGCGATAAACACATAGATAAACGAGTGATCCAGCGATTCGAATACCCGCTTCGCCTTTCCCTCCGGGAAGCTGTGAACGAGTGTAGAAGCTGCATACAGCAGCAGCATTGCCGTTCCATATATCGTAAAGCTAACCACATGAAGACCCGTCCCCTTCGATGCTGCGAATACAATCAACAGCACAAGCGCGGCTACGCTAAGACCAGCTCCGATACCATGGGTGACAGCGTTAGCTATTTCTTCTTTTCTGGAGTACGTATGGGTATTTGCCACTGGCTCACCTCCTAAGTCGTAAGCATGAACCCTTATTCCTTCGGGCCGCATACTTTCTTCTTAGTGTATAGGATCATACCCATCCTTTCAACCAGCCGCGCACACGGTCAACCGTTTTATCCAAATTACAGATGGCCTCTTGGTCGGCATAGTCCTGCGTATGGCGAAAATAATCGGCATGTCCTCCTACCGTAGGGATACCCTCAACATAACCAGGCGCATACTTCATGCGGTTCCATCTTGGCATCGTAAAGCGATCTCTGCTCCAGCCGCCCCAGGTGCCGATCCGGCTAATTGGATCATTTGGATTACCCAATCTGTCGATTGAATGAAAATAACTGACGCGGTCCTGAAGCTTAGGCTCAATTGGGGTTCTTGGCGAGCCGACCTGCACGATGCGGAAATCCTCGATCTTTTCTTGTTCATACAGCATTTTCGCTGCTTGATAGGCAGCCGCTCCGCCGCCGCTGTGCCCAATCAGGAGAATGCGTTCATTGGTCAATGTCTCTTTAATCTTCCCAAGCGCATGCTGCCCGCCGATTCTTCCTGCCGTTAAACGATTAGATAAATCGCTTTTTACCTCAAGCACCTGCCGGACCAAACTGCGGCTGGCGTCGCCATAGGGGAAAATGACATGAATGTCGGGCTCCACGCCGTCAGATTGAAACAGCTTTTCAAGCTTTATTTTGCATTCGGTAAAAATACTGTTGGATGTTGCGATACCGGCAAGCAAATAGATATTCATTCGTGATGGTTTGGTCGCCGTCATAACGATTCCCTCCAAAATAAACATTAACTTGTGTCGCTCAATCTTATGATTTTCAACCCGTAACTTTATATTCATTATGTGGGTTTACCGCAAATTTCATTCTTGCATATTTATGATATTTACAAGCGTAAACGGCTGCAGCCGTCCTTTGGCGGCAATAGCTCGTTTCGCGGAGATATATAAGCACGTTTATAAGTGATAACTTATAAATTCTTATATATTTAAAAAGAAGAGCGCCAGGCTGTTGTTAGCCGGCGCTCTTCTTTGATTATTGCTGCATCTAACTAACCGACTTTAACAGCTATACACCCATTTTTTTACGCTGATTGTTTACCTTCTTCGTGTTTTGGCTCTTCAGTGCCTGCGTCCCGGTAGAAAGATGCGTTTGGCCTGGAGCTCCTCCAGCTTTCGATTGCTTCTTCTGAGCGAGCAGCTGCTTCGCTTTCTCTGCTTGAGTCAGCTTCTTCGGCTGCTCTGCAGATTCATTTTGTTCGATTGTAGACATAGGTTCACCTCACTTCATGCACTACATATTCTTATTCTACTACACTTATATATCTGGTAAAAGAGGCTTTGCTCAGGGTTGTGTTATTTGTTATCCGCCAACCTGCCTGCCGCAGCTGCCGGTCGATCGGTTCCGTCGTCACGATAACCGCTCGCTTTGCCCATTTTTTTATGCTTTCCAGCATAACAAGCTGCTCGTTCTCCGGCAAAACAGAACATAGATTGTATGGCATATCTACAATTGCCGCATCGTACATCCCCTCAAGGAGCCGCATATCGCCGAGCTTCACCTGATTAGGATAACCAAAATGAGCGAGATTGACCCTCGCTCCCTTAACGGCAAGCGGATTAATATCCACCCCCTGAATACGAATCCCCATCGACAATGCTTCAATGAGGACAGTGCCCATTCCGCAGCAGGGATCGATGAGCTGCAGCTCCTCCGGAGAGCGCCCCGCTGCAAGGTTAACGATCGCCCTCGCTGCTCTAGTCGGAAGCGCCGTCGAATAATTTTGCGGCTTGTTCTGATGCTTGAGCCAAGCCGCGCTGTTCTCCTCAAGCAATCCGAAAAACCAGCTGCCCTGATGCTTCGTTAAACCAAAGAGCCGTTCTGCTTTGCGCATGTCTGCTTTACCCCGGATGACCGCTCCGGCAGCCCTCTCGAGCTGCCTCTGTTCATCGTAGGCGAACGCCTCATCCCCTTGCGTGAACAACACCTTGAACGTTCGGTTACTTAGATCAATTGACGGCAGTTGAAGGATGAGCTCCTCTAAGCTATCCGCTTGATGCGTAACCTCAATCCGCCGTTTGATGAACGGACTGCGGTGGACGGATATGGCATACGGACTGCGAATCACTCCCCTGGCTGCCGCCTGGCCGAACAAGGTTTGCAGCTCAAGCCCGCACAAGGCAGCCTCATCCTCATGACATGCGTACGTATAAATAAACATAAATGCCCTCGCTATCCAAGCGTAAACGGCTGACGCCATCTTGGTGGCAAAAGCTCGTTTCGCGATGAAATATAAGCATAGTATAACGTTAAAATTTATACTTTCTTATATTTCAAGCGTAAACGGCTGAAGCCGCCCTTGCGGCAAAAGCTCGTTTCGCGGTGAAATATAAGCATAGTATAACGTTAAAATTTATACTTTCTTATATTTCAAGCGTAAACGGCTGAAGCCGCCCTTGCGGCAAAAGCTCGTTTCGCGGTGAAATATAAGCATAGTATAACGTT
>NZ_JAVIFU010000053.1 GCF_031157315.1 Paenibacillus sp. LHD-38 | reverse complement strand
CGTTAAAATTTATACTTTCTTATATTTCAAGCGTAAACGGCTGACGCCATCTTGGCGGCAAAAGCTCGTTTCGCGATGAAATGTTACTCGCTTTGCGGCATTACTGCTGCATCCTTCGACTCCGAGCGAGTTGCCGCTGGCGCTACGCCCAGCAGCTCAGCCTCAGTAGACAGCTCTGCTACCTGCTTCTCCAATGCTCTCACTGTCCGCTGCAAACGAATCTGACGAATCATGCCAAGGAGCCCTGCCGTCAAGCCGCCAAGCAGCGTTGATGCCAAAATAACAAGGATCAGCGGGAGCGTTGCCTTCGTAAATATAAAATTCACCTGAACCGAATCGACGTTAATCACAGCGAATATCGCAATAAGAAGCGCAAACACCAACGCGGAAATGAGAATGCCTTGTCCCTTCACACCGATCCCTCCCTTTTCCAGAAATCATACCATAAACCCCGCCGATTCGCCTATTCATGAGCTCCAAGCTATTGGCTTTTTGATTTATCGCTATCGATGATGCGCCTTAACAGAGGCTGGACACATCGTTTTTTCTGTCATTCTCCACAAAAAAAGACGGTGCCCGACTAATCGGACACCATTCTTTTATTTATGCAGCTTTATTTTTGTTATAAATGTCAAACACGACGGCGAGCAGCAGTACCAAGCCTTTAATCCCCTGCTGCCAATCAATGCCAAGGCCAACGAGCGACCTACCGTTCGTTCCTGATGGTTCAATTGGTTAGGCAGCGTCACGACAGCGATTTTGCCTTTATTGCCAATGAGCTCGGCCATCTTATGCGCGGCCGTAACCCCTGCATTATAATTGTTAGTAGCAAGAAAGGAATTGTCAATGCATTCGCATTCATAACCGACAGTGCGATGCCTGCCGGTTTTTTGGCTATGACCTGCTCTTTCGTGAGCTGCGTTTATTTTAACATACATGCAAGTATATTATTACTTTACAATTAAAGGTGGTTCCAGACTTGTTTCTCCGTCTTAATTGACTGGCCTGTTGTTATCGCTTGGTCCATTAAGAGCGCCAAATACTGATCCTGAGCGGCATCAGCCAAGCTGTAGAAGGAAGGCCTCGCTCCCGCCACATAATCTCCCATATGCAGCAAGCAGGTCGCGATCGCTATTTCATCATCGCTTAATCGCGCTGGGGCAACCGGGTTATTGTAAAGCCACTCCCCCTCCGCCATAACTCCGCGATGATAATAGCCCTCTAGGTTGCCATGATGGCCGGTATCCACTCTGCGGAGCTCTGTATAAATAGGTGTCGCGTAATCTTCAAGGTAGCTGATTTCGTTGTTTATCAGCTCGCCTTTACTGCCTCTCACGAGCATGCGGCTGCGGCGGATCCACGAGAAATACTGATCGCCTGTAAAGTCGTACAGAGCCAGCTTGTCCCCAAAACGGAACGTAGCAATCCGCTGCACCGATTGAACCATTTGCTCCTCGAGCGGATCACCTTGCCTGCTCGGGCCTTTCATCAGCTTGGATTCAAACTGCTCCCCGCTTATCGTCGCGGCATCGAAACCAACGCCGAGCAGCTGTCTAATTAAGCTGATCCCATGGTAATCATGCGCCGCGGAAACCTGTACCTGCGACACCTCTCCAAGCTTTCCTGATCTTGCGATCCGAATCCGGGCCGCATGCATCGGTTGAAACAAATATTGCTCGGCTACCTGAATTTTCACGTCCCTCGGCAATGAACCGCATAGCTCTGCCAGGGCAGCCAAATCAACGGCCGGCGGCGTCTCCGCAAGAATAGGGATGCCAAGCTCTGTTAATTCACGGATGATATTCGGGGCAGCCGTCCGGGGCACAGAGACGACCGCGAAGCTGAAATGTTTCGCCTCTGCCGCAAACTGCTGCAGCGTGCGTACGGTTCGTATGCCCCATTTTGCCTCAAGCTCCCGTCCCTTCTGCTCGTCTCTGACAAGTATAGAACGAATGCGAAACCGTTCAGGCAGCGCTTTCGCGATTCGTATGTAAAATTCCGCCCGCCAGCCTCCGCCGATAATTCCAAAATTTATAATAGATATATTAGATTCAGCCTCCGTGATTCAAGATGTTTGGTCTAGGGTATGTGACGACTCCCCATGCCTAAAGGCAGGGCTTCTCAGATCATCGGGATTCGTAACCTCACCCCTCCTTGAAGGCTCCGTCCGAGCCTTATGCTTTTCATGGTTACGATACTAAAGCGCGTTGCAAAATGTTTCGTGCCGCGTTCACATCGCGGTCAGCGACATATCCGCACGGATCACATCGATGCGTTCGAACAGCCAGCGTCTTTTTCACCATCTCACCGCAACTAGAGCATTGCTGAGACGTGTT
>NZ_JAVIFU010000052.1 GCF_031157315.1 Paenibacillus sp. LHD-38 | reverse complement strand
CCTCTAATTTTAGGAGATTTTTTTCTGCCATGTACGCCGTAAAATTTACATTTTTAGCACAATTTAGCACAAAATAAATCACTTGAAACCTATGTTAGGTTTAATGCAACGCTACTGATAAATCATATTTAAATTGTACCAAGCCCATGAAATCACTGAAACTTGCTTTTCTGATTGTTTTCAAATTGGGACTAACGATTGTTGATGCAACTGTTGAACCAGAGAATGAAAGGTCAATTAGTTTATTGAGGAAATTAGGATTCAAAAGGGAGATTGAACTTAGAGATAATTTAATATATTTTTATTTGAATCGAAACAGTTTCGAAGATAGCAGGGAATTAATCTGATTTTTTTGTTTAAATAACATCATTGTACGATGACATTTCTAAAAGCAAAAAGAGGGGTTCTTCGCCCCTCTTTACTATTTCCGCCAATACATCTCAGCTACTAATCTTATCTGGCCAGCCCCTGGTAAAGGTGAATGAGTAATTTATTTTCATAACGTACTAAGCCGTAGTTCATAAAAATACTGCACAATTGGATGCTTTAACTTCATCTTCTCGTTCATATTTAAAATTCGCTTTTTTCCAACTCGTCTGTCCACCAAAGCTAGAATATTCAATAAGATATCATTGCTCTCTATGCTTTCCTCTATAGAAGTGGATAAAAACTTATTAGCTATAACGATAAAATTTGATTTACTTAATGATGACTGTGCCGACAAAAGCTCCTTTGCATATTCTGATTTTTTTCTACTTCTTGCAATTACTTTTAGACGATCCTCCGGAACTATCCCCTTGGTATCTTTTCTGACTGCTTCAATTTCTTCATTGTTGATAGGAATTTGGATATCTGAATCATTCTTAATTTCCAGCTCCGTCTGATACCATCTGATTAAGTTAGTTGTATCACTCATATTAAGTACGTTTTTTTTATCTACTGCAATATAACAAAGCCCTGCTTTATCGGGTAAATAACGGTAGCTCGTTGCACGGTATTCGACCCTTCCATATAACGCAGGACAGAGAAAACTCTCCAGATTTTGTTTCAATTTGCTCCAGGCCATGTACTACTCCTTGTTCTATATTAATAACTATCTATTGAGGCAGTTGTTCTATTATCCATAATACTATAACCAACACCAATCCTCTATATTCGAATGAAAATACCTCCACCGCTGAGGGGAAAGCTCAACATAATACTTGCTATTAACGTGGTTACCATTCAACACTTTGCCCTATACTGGTGTCGTAAATAAATTCAACTTTCATTTTAACTATTAACTCTTTAGGATAGTTCATAAAAAAAGCCTCTTCAAACTAAAGTCCCAGCAATGAAAAGCACAATCTTCTGATGATTTGCTCAATAAAACCTTAGCTTTAATTACAATATATTACGAGTTATCAATCAGTTCACATCAGTATTTCCCAACCTACTATTGTATCAACTTTATTTTTCAGTCTATTACTTTATTTTCTCTGAACGATTCAAAAATGGGTTATGCAAGTTACAAGCACCTTCCTTTTTCTATAGTCGATTTGATTGTAACAAGCAATCGATTACCTTATTCTTAATAGAATCTTAAAGGCTTGTTCACTGCCCAATAAAAAAAGGCCGAATGCGGACGCACTCGGTCTTCCATACTTATTTTACCTAAGTTATTGAACGCTCAGCTCGATCAGGTTTGAAATTACTTTCGCGACTTCCGCTCTGGTCACTTTTCCCTTGGCATCAAATTGGTTGTCAGGCTTACCATTGATGATTCCATAACGGTGCAATTGCTGAATAGCAGGCAACGCCCAGGCTGATATTATTTGGTCATCTCTAAAAGTGTGCCTTGTATCTGCTTCAGCTACCGAAAAGCCTGCATACTTCATGAAATTTGCAATCATTTGAGCCATTTCTTCTCGTGTAACGTCCTGATTCGGAGCGAATTTACCGGCTCCTAGCCCTTTTACTATTCCATTCTCGCTTGCAAAAGCAATAAAGGGCGCATAATACTTGCCGGCATCCACATCCTCGAAGGTCCTTTCCAGACCATGCGCTTGCTGAAGAATATTTAAACCTGCTTATAAGCGTGGAACGATATGATAAGGCATGGCGTTTCTACCATGACCTGCCGAAAGCTTTCGCCAGCAGCGACCGCATTCAAATTATTGTTGGAGCTGCTGCTCTGCAGCTGGATCAGGATGATTTTGTAGAGCGCTTATTCCTGCAGGAGTTTGCTGTCATCCGCGAGGAGTAGCGGAGCAGCATGAGAGGACTGACGATGCTTACTCGCCAGTCCTCTTTCCGTTAAACTTTTTTTTAGCTCTTCGCAGCAGCTACGAACCTCGCCGTAATTTCTTTTGGTCTAGTAATCGCCCCGCCAACGACGACCGAAGCTGCTCCAAGCTCCAAGCAGCGCTTATACATTTCGGGTGTCAGCACGTTTCCTTCCGCGATGACTGGGATGCGGATCTTTTGCAGCACGGACTTCAAAAAGGCAAAGTCATTGTCATACAACTTGGTAGACGACGTATAAGACGTATAACCATGAAGCGTCGTAGATACGCAATCAAAGCCCATTTGCTGCGCGATTTCCGCTTCTTCCACCGTTGAAATATCCGCCATCAGCAGAATAGCCGGATTTTTCTTCCTGCAATAGGCTACCAGATCAGCTAGTGTCACGCCGTCAGGACGTTCGCGTACCGTGCTGTCCATAGCAATCATTTCGCAGCCGCTTTCGAGCAGTTCATCGATCTCCTTCTTCGTTGCGGTAATAAAAACTGCACTGCCCGCATAGTCCCGTTTGACGATCCCGATTACAGGCAGCGAAACCTCCTCTTTAATCGCGATAATATCCGCCTTCGAGTTCGCCCTTATCCCTGCCGCGCCGCCTTGCTTGGCCGCCAATGCCAGCTTTGACATAATAAACGGGCTATGCAGAGGCTCATGATCCAGTGCTTGGCATGAAACGACTAACCCGCCGCTGATTTGTTCCATCATTTTCGTCTATCCCCTCTATTCCTTCGTATAAAAGGCAATCGCTTCATTGATTTCTTCGTTCAGCTCGATTAATGAAGCATGATCCTCTTCCCGGACAGGCAATAGCGGGAAGCGCGGCTCGCCCGTTTCAATGCCTCTAATGCTGAGTATATATTTGCATGCGCCGTATAGGGATGGATATCCCAGCAGTTTCTTGATGATGCCATTGATTTTATATTGGAGCGCTTGTGCTTCTGCCAGCTTATTTTGCGCATACAAACGGTTCAATTCGCAGAACAGCTCAGGCATAACCCCGTACGTGCCGCCGATTCCGCCATCCGCTCCCATGATTCTGCCCGCCAAAAACTGCTCGTCAGGGCCGTTGAACACGAGGAAGTTTTCGCCGCCGGCCTCTTTGAATTGCTGCAGTTCAAACGTGCTCTCCCCCGACATTTTCACGCCGATGACCTTCTCTTGCCGCGCCATCTTCTTCAGCAGCGGGATCGACAAGTTAAAGCCCGTTGTTTGCGGAATATTGTAAATAATGAACGGGAGCTCCGTGCTGTCGATCATTTGCTGCCAATGATTCTCGACCGCCGCTTCCGATAATCGATAGTAGATGGCAGGAACGGCTGAAATGACATCGGCTCCGGCTTGCTCGGCATGTCTCGATAGCTCTACGCTCTCACGCGTCGAATTTGCTCCCACATGCACGATAATCGTTAATTCCCCTTTTACCTCTTCCATTACCGCATCGAGTACTTTTTTGCGTTCCTCGGCCGTTTGCAAAATGCCTTCGCCTGAGCTGCCGCCGACATAAAGCCCTTTAATGCCCGTCGATACATAATATCTTGCCAGCTTCTTCACGCGTGCAGCATCCACGTTTCCGGCATCATCGTAAACCGAATACATCGCTACATAAATACCTTTATAGTTAGAGATGATGTCTGTTTTCATTGCTATCCCACTCCGTCTCATCATTATAATAAGGATATACTGCGCCATATAGCGCAGCCCGATTGCCAAGCTCTGCCGCCTTTAGCTCCGTCTTAGAAAAATTAGCTGGCAGGTACTCATCAAGCCGAGCCTTGATTTTGTCCAGCAGAAACGCCTTTTGCTCCGAAACTCCGCCGCCGATCAGAATCAAGGAAGGATCGGCAAGCAAAATTATTTCAGCGAGGCCTCTTGCGATTTCCTCGGCCCAGCCATCGATAATGGCATTGCAGCATTCGCTGCCCATTCGGGCGTTTGCAAACAGCTCATGCCCGCTCCCCGTGAATTCCGGCAAAACAAGCGACGCTTTGTTTAATAATGCAGTCATCGAGGCCCTTTGCTCATAGGTCGTCCGGGTGCTCTTATCGTACAAGGAATGCCCGATCTCCCCGGCCCGGAAATGGCTGCCCACGACAAGCTTTCCCTCGCAAAATAGAGCCCCACCTACGCCCGTTCCAAGCGTCATGCAAAAAAAATGATCGCTGCCCTGAGCCGCACCCTTCCATTTCTCGCCGCATGCTGCGGCATTCACGTCATTGGCGACGATGGCGCGCAGACCAAATCGGTCCTGAATCATCGTTTTAAGATTCGTTCCTTTATACTCCGGAATGGTGCCACCCGCAAAAACAATTTCTCCGCTTGCGGGATCAACAACCCCTGCCGTGCTTATGCCGACGCCTTGAATGCCTTCGTACTTTTCCAGCAGTTCAGCGATAATGCCGGCCGCCTGTTCAGGAATCCGAATGTTCGCCTGCCCTTTAGGCGTCTTGACGGAATCATGATAGAGCAGCTCCGCACCAAGGCCAAACACCGCATATTTAATTTCCGTACCGCCTATATCAATGCCTATATAATGCTTCATTCCTTTACGGCTCCTATCGATATGCCCCTCGTAAAATATTGCTGGAACAGGATAAAGATAATGAGCATCGGAATGGCGGCGACCGTTGCGCCGGCCATCTTGTAAGCGAAGTTAGGATTCAGATCCTGCATCAAGGTGGCGACCCCGACCATCAACGTTTTCATTTCCTTATCCTGGCCGATAACCAGCTGCCACAAGTAGTCATTCCACACTTGAACGAAGTTCAAAATGAATAGCGCGCCGATGCCCGGCTTGATGATCGGGAGCAAAATTTGCAAGAATGTTCTGACTTCTCCTGCCCCGTCGATTCTTGCTGCTTCCCGCAGCGCATCAGGAGCGCTGTCGAAAAATCCCTTCAGCAAAAACACGCCAAATGCCGTCGCCACGTTCGGCCAGATCATGCCGTACAAGCTGTTGACCAAGCCAAGCTCCTGCGTAATTCGAAATAACGGAACGATCATGACCTCTTTCGGGACCATTAAGCTGGATATGAAAATAATAAAAATGACTTGTTTGCCTTTGAATTGCAGCTTGGAGAAAGCATACGCGGCCATTGAGCTGGCGATTACGACCAGTACGGTCGTTAATCCCGCAACGAACAAGCTGTTTAAGGTCCAGCGCAGCGCGGGCTGGCTGTTGAACACTTCCGTATAATTCGAGAAGGTAAACGTCTTCGGCCACCAATCCGGCGGCATTTTAAGCACGTCCGAGCTGTTTTTGAGCGAGCTTGTAAATAGCCAATATAATGGGAAAAGATTGAGAATAGCGAACAAAATGATGATGATATTCGCGATTACGTCGTACGTTTCCCGCTTTTTCTTTGTTTTCGTCTGAAGCATGGTTTATCCCTCACTTATCCTTGAACATCGCTCTGAGTTGAGGCACCGACAATAACAATGTAATGAAGAACATGATAACCCCTACCGCAGAAGCGACGCCGAGCTGATTATACTTGAACGCATTGTTGTAGAGATAATACATCATGGTGACGGAAGCATTATTCGGGCCTCCGCCTGTCAGCATCTGGATGACGACGAAAATCTTCAGAACGGCGATAATGTTAATAATCGTTATATATATCGTTGTCGGTTTGACAAGAGGAATCAAAATTTGAAAAATAACTTTCGTACGGCTTGCGCCATCCACCTCGGCAGCTTCGAACAGATCCTTAGGCACGCCGATCATGGAGGCAATATACAAGATGATGGCTTGGCCCACATTAGTCGCGAAGGTGACGAAGATGACGACCGGCAATACTGTCGTTTTATTGCCTAGCAAATTAAAGGTGCTGAAATTCATCTCGCGAGCCGCATAAGAGATAAGCCCGTTGGCGGGATTTAGCAAGAAGCCCCATACCATGCTCATGACGACCATCGATACCATAACCGGAATATAATAGCTGCCTCTGATAAAAGATACGTATTTCGCGTTTTTGTCGAAGACGGCCGAAGCCACGAATAAAGAAAAACCTACGGTCAGAAGGACAATAAAAACAACGAATATGATGGTGTTATAAATCGATTTGAAAAACACAGGATCATTGAACAAGGTGATGTAGTTGTCTAAACCTACGAAGGTCTCTTTTTGATATTGAATCTTGTACAAGCTCAGCCGTATGCCTTCGAGAATCGGATACACGATAAACACAAGAAACAATAGAAATTGAGGCATTATAAACAGATAGCCGGTCACGTTTTCTTTCCAGTAATGATTGCGTAGTTTCATGGATATCCGTTACCTTTCTTATTCGATGCCTTGACCATAGCTGGGGCGATCAAAGCATCGAAACATGATTTCGGTTGCAGGCAGGTCTCTAGTTGTAAAGCGTCGAGCTTTCCTTCGCCTTTTGAATAACGGCATTGCCCTTGGTTTGATAGTCCTTCATCGCTTGCGCAGCTGTTTTCTCGCCAATGTAGATCGCTTGCAGCTCTGGATAAAGCACTTGTCTAAGCTCGCTGTAACCGGGAACGTTGCCTGTGAAGTTGAACATATATGAAGCGTTTGCATCATACGCCGCAAATAGCGGATATTGGTCTTTGAACTCAGCTGCGACGGAGCTTCTTACCGGAATGCTGTTCTTGGAAGCTTTAACCAGCTCAGCATCGCTGGAGAAAAATTTCACGAAATCTTTGGCAACCTGAATGCGGGTATCGTCCCCTGTCTGGAATACGCTTGCGCCGACCACATAAGTGAACGATAGCGGATCTCCGCCTTCGGACGGGATGTTGGCAAGCCTGAGATCGAACTTCGGTGCTTTGCCTGCTTCCATATCCGCTTTGGCATTGTTGAACAGGACCGCATTCGTAAAGCTGATCGCGAGCTGCTGATTTTGGAACATCGCGTTTGCGTCATTGGAGGATACCGATTCCGCGCCGGGATTGGTGTAGCCCGAGCTGTAAATCTTCTTCAGCCATTCCGCCGCTTTGACACCGCTCTCATTATCAACCGTAATGTTTCCTTGCCCGTCAAAAAACTTGTTTCCGAACATTCTAAGATAAGCAAGATTCCAGGTGTCGCCTTGGTTGTTCAATGCGTAAAGCGCCATCGGGTACGTATTCGCGTATTTGTCCTTCGGCAGCTTTGTTTTCAGGCCTTCCAAAATTTGCTCGTATTCTGCCAAGGTCCATGTTTTAATTTCATTTTCGTTTCCGAGAAATTTGTCCAGCCCTGCCGCTTTGAACATATCGGCGTTATAAGCCAGCGTTCCGGGATTTTGGGAGAACGGATAGAAGTAAATCCCGTCACCGAAGGTTACGTTATCCCAGTAGCCCTGCGCGATATCGCTTTTTGCCGCATCGTCTACGATGTCATTAAGCGGTACCAGCGCGCCGCGGTGTGCGTAGTCACCCATCGCGAAAACGCTTTCAAAGAAAATGTCGGGAGGTGTTCCGCCGTTTAGGTTAACGTTGAGCATCTCGTCCCGCTGATCGCCGGCAACGACCTGAACATTTATTTTTACATCATAGTTGCTGTACTGCTTCGAAAATTTATCAGCCGCATAGTTGAAGAAGCTGTCATAGTCGGCATTCGATTCTGTCGCATCGAAGACGCCTTTCCACTGCGGCGTGAGCCATAAGGAAAGCTCAACCTTCTCTTTCTTGCCGCTTGCTCCATCGTTCTCGCTTTTATTGGAATCGGAACCGGTTGAATTTCCAGAACAGCCCGCCAGCAGCGCGAGGATTAGAATGAATGCTGGAATCAAAGAAAACTTACGACTTTTTAACATGGATAAAGCCCCCTTTTTTCATAGTGGTCATCTCATTAGAAGTCTTTAAAGTAAATCCTGATTGATTTTGACGACAACCTTCCGCACATTCGAGGCATGGGCTGTCGCAAGACCCGGCCGGTGAATGTCATCCGGAAACAGCACCATGTACATACCCGGTTTCAGCTGAATCAGCGTCTCATCCTTAAGCTCCACAAATAGCGCGAAATCTTGCTCCTGATTATAAGGCTCGGTTGGCTCGCTGTTCTCGCTATGCAGCTGCCAGCCGATCGTCTCCTCTCCCTGAAGCAATAAGTGGATATCGAGGAACCGTTCATGCTTCTCGGCGGGCTGCTCTTCCTTTGGCTTTGTCGTAATCGCCATAAGCAGGGCAAACATATCATCGCCCTGGATCGGATGCTTCCCTTCTTCAAGCCCTTCAAAATCGGTCTCAGCCAAATAATCGATAGCTTTGCGGAGCACAGGGTGCGCGGACTCCCGCTGCGTCGTCCAATGTCTCAGCGACCCGACGATCATGTTCCATTCTCCTCCCTCTTCTTTGGTGTCCTGACCTTCCAAATGCTTGCCTGGGAAGGCTGTAAGCAAATTATAGCTTCGTACAATCGCTCAAAACAGGAACGGAATTTTCGTTTTTTATTCAACATTTTTGGAAAACGGCGAACTATTCACTATTTTTAATTGTAATGTTCAAAATTTTTAGATGCGACTGAAAAAAAATCCCCCCTCAGCAGCAGGGGAGAAATGAAAACAGCTATTATTTTTGATGAATAGCGCGATATTTTTGCGGGCTGACCCCTTTGATTTTTTTAAATAGCCGGCCAAAATAATTAATGTTCTCATACCCGACTTGCTCCGCAATCAAGTAGCTGGGGAGATTGGTGTCGACGAGGTAGGCCGCCGCCTGCTCTATCCGCAGCGAATTGATCCAATCCGTAATGCCGGAGCCGGTTTCCTTCTTGAAGATCGTACTCAAATAGCTTTCGCTCATATTGATCATTTCGGCCGCATGCTTTAAAGAAATATCTTGCGTATAGTTAGCCCTTATATAATCAAGAAGCTTCCTGATATCGTCGCGGGCTGTTTCATGAACGCCCTGATCGATCAGCTTCTCCTTCGTTTTTAAATATCGGCTGCGGATTTCCTCCCATTCAAGGATTGGACCGCTAGCTTCGGCACGCAACGAAATACCGAGCAGCTGGCTGGATGCGCTGATTAGGCTGCTTATGAGCATGTCTAATTCCGGAAGCTTGTCCTCCGGCAGCGCCAGCAGCACAACGATTTCCCGGTTTCCGACCGCGATCGGCCGGCTGTCCAGAATAGGCTGCAATTCGGACTCAATCAAATGCTTCAGCAGTTGGAGCGCCGACAGCTCCGCTCCGCCTTCTCGAACATGCCGCACATGAAGGACGAACAGAACCGATACCTGCCGCAAATTTTTCATATCCACAACATCTGGCAGGTCGTCGTTTAACAGAAGCATCTGCAACTGCCGGGTGACGGCGTCAATCCGCGCTTCCGGTGTGTCAGACTGATCCGTTTGGCTGGCTTGCTTTCCTTGCCTGCCTTTTATTTTGCTCGCGGCTTCGATGAGGAGATCCAGCAGCTCCGCTGGCTTCATCGACGTTTTCAGCAAATAATCCTCTACGCCAAGCTTCATCGCCTTCCGCACGTATTCGAATTCATTATGACTGCTCAGCACGATGATTAACGTATCCGGGTATCGTTTTCTAACGATTTCGATGAGCTCAAGCCCGTTCATGCGCGGCATCACGATATCCGTCAGCAAAATATCCGGCACCTTATATTCCATCAGCTCAAGCGCTTTTTCACCATCCGAAGCATCGCCGATAAATTCAAAATCATGCTTGTCCCAATCAATTAACGATTTTATGCCCAATCGTACGAGAAGCTCGTCATCAACCAGTATCACCTTTAGTTTCATCGCCAATCCCTTTCTCCACTTTTTTAATCGGCAACCGGTATTCTACTGTCGTTCCTTCATCAGGCACGCTAACGATACGAAGGCCAAATGATTCCCCATATTGCAGCCTGATCCGGTCATGCACGTTTTTAACGCCGATTCGCTCGGGAGGCGGCTCCGCCGATCCTGCCGCCAAGCGGCTTCGGATTTCCATCAGCCTCTTCGCCTCCATACCTACCCCGTTATCCGACACTTGCAAATTAAAATGATCGCCTTCATAACGGGCACGAATGGCGATGCGGCCAGGTCCGGTCATCGGCTCAATGCCATGCACGATGCAATTCTCGATAATCGGCTGCAGCATAATTTTGATAACTTCCTGTTCCATAAGTTCTTCAGGTATATCCGTTTCCACCAACAGCTTTTCTTGAAACTTCATTTTCATCAAACCGATATAATTGTCGATATAATCGAGCTCCTGCTTCAGCGGTATCAAACTGCCGCCGCGTCCGATGCTTCCTTCCAAGATGCCGCCGAGGTTGGAGATCATGTCCCCTACCTCGCTGTTATTGCGAATATAAGCCATCCATTTTATATTGTTAAGCGTATTTAGCAAAAAATGCGGATTAATTTGCGCCTGCAGCGCGCGGAAACGCATATCTTCCTTCTGCTTGTATTCCTCCTTCACCCGCAGCAATAAGCTGAAAATCTCCTTTACCATTTTATTGTAAGTTTCTAGAAGCGAGGATATTTCCTTCGGTCCCGTAATGGATATGGCCGAATAAAATTGTTTATTCTCCAGCTCCTGCATCCGCTTTTTCAGCAGCTTGAGCGGCTTGGAAATGCTGTAAGAAATGGACAGCGTAATGATGGTGAACACAATAAAAATAATCGTAAAAATAAATATGTTGGTGCGGCGGATATCGAAAATTTCTTTGAATATGGTATCATATGGCACTAACTGTACGATTTTCCATCCGTTTATTTCCAAAGTATCATAATTGACGAACCACTTTTTCCCGTCCTTCTCGATAATCTCTTGCCCTTTGGAGCCTTTGGCCACCTTCGGCAAATAGCTTTCGTCCGCTAGGCTTTTTCCGATCATCTCTTTAGAAGGGCTCGACACTACGGTCCCCTTCTTGTCGACGAGATAGACCACGCCTTCAAGTCCAGTTAAATATTTGCGGATATCCTCCTCCGTAACGCTAAATACGATCATACCGATATTTTCGCTCGTTTGGAGCTCCGTGATTGTTTTGACCATCGTAATAATCGGCTTGCGATCGGTATATAAAAGCTCTTTATCGTTAAACATCCATTTGATTTGAAAGGGCTTGCTCATCATTTCTTTGTACCAATCGGCTCCGGTAAATTGCTGCAGCTGCTCGTCAAGCAAATAGCTCGTACTCTGCCAATTGCCGGAACGGTCGAATAACGTCACATACGTATTTGTAAAATAAGAGCTGAACAACCGGTTCAAAGCCGTGTCATTCAGTCGCAGCTTCTCATAGTAACTAATGGATTCGGGATCTTTGAGAAGATTGGTTATGTCAGGGTTAAGCGTAATGTTTACGGCCGATTCAAGCATGTCCCCGAGGAACAATTCCACATTAAAGTTGACCAAAAAAAGCGCATCCTGCGCCGAGCTACCTATTTTTCGCTCTATGACAGTTTCGAGCGGCTTGTCCATGAAATAAAACGTGAGCAGAAAAGGGATGATAAGAAACAGCAGGATGGAGAAAAAGATTTTATTGCGGATCGAATTCCATCGGCCCAGCGTCTCGCGGATGTACCCCATCATAATCACTCCTTCTCCTGCATGCTGCACGTTATTTAAATCTACACCTATTCTTTATACCATTGTATGAACCGATTTAACAGCAGCCCGAAAGGAATCTGCAGCTGTGCTTTCTCTATTATTCCTCGGTTAAAGCGGCTGAACCGCAAAAAAAACGTCCTGCATGCAGTGTAGTGCACCCCTTAGATACGCTCTAAGATGCGTCAGAAACGACATCAGACCTATAAAACCATTGTAGGTGCGCGTGTTGCGGAAAACCTGCTTCAGCGTGACTTTAAAGCGGATAAGCCTAACCAAAAGTGGGTAACAGAGTCACTCAATACCGCGTATTCGATACATGGCTATATTTATCTGCCATTAAGGATTTATATAACAGAGAACTCGTAGCTTCTCATATGAGCCTTCGGAATGATAATCAACTGGTTCTTCAAACCTTTGAGAAAGCCTTTAAAAAGGAAACAGGCGTGTAGAGAAGAGGCACAAAGGCGAATTGAAGAATATTTGTATTTCTATAATAACAAGCGACCACAGAAAAAATAAAAAAAAAGACGCTCGTTGCTTACAGACGTCAGCTTTCTGCCTAGGTTTTTTTTTCAATGTCTATAATAAAGGGACTTGACCAGCATCATACTTACTTCAAAAACGGACAATTTTTAAATATATACCTCTTTGCCTTATAAAATTCATGGTAAAGTTTCATCAGTGCTCTCTTCTCGATCCGCGATACGCAGCTCCTTGAAATGCCAAGCTCCTTCGCAATCTCCCGCTGCGTCCGCTCGTCTCCACCATGTTCGTGGCCGAAACGGCCGATCACAACCTCTTTCTCGCGGTCATCCAATATATCAAGATTTTTATAAATCTTGCTTAATCCGCCTTCTTTAGTAATAAGGGGGGCTGCCGCTGTAATTACTTCTGTGCTTGGTTCCAGGATACTGTTCGTCTCACTGGGACATCCCGTAGCGGGCCGGTATTTCTTATGTGTTGAACATACAGGACGCGCCGATAAACGTATGATGCAGCGCATTGTCGAGCGCTTCGACCTGGTTACCACATGGCGCAAGCTTACGAATAAGGCCTTCACCGAACAAATCGATGCTTTTGCCGATTTGGCCTCCGATAATGAGACGATTGGCTAAAAAGTCTATCAGAACCGGCAGAAGGAATTGCCCCAGCTCTTCCCCAAATGCCAGGAACAGCTCCCTCTCGCGATCCCCGCCTTGCCGGGCAAGCTCCGCCAGCTCCTTCACATCCATGCCTTCATGCAGGCAGCCGGCATCCCGGAATAGCTTCAGGATACCCCGTCGCGAGAAACTTTCATCAGCAGGCGCACCTCGATAAGGCAAGTTGTACAAATAGCCCTCCGGCAGTACGCGTCCGCCTTTGGTGACGAGATTGCCGCAATCGATAAAGGCCGAACCGATGCCGGTTCCGAGCGTAATAGCCAAGACCCGTTCCTCCGGATAGCGCTTGCCGGCGCCCAAACCGAACAACCGGCCTTCGTTTTGGAACCGGATGTCCAAGGTTTCGGTCATCCCCCCAAATCTGCTTGCCCGCAACGTTTGCAGAAGCCTCTCCTTCACATTCACGCCGTACAGCGATTCGAATTTATCAAGCCCTTGAATCCTGCATATGCCTCGCTCATAATCGAACGGCCCGGGGAAGGACATGCCGATGCCGATAGCATCGGGCTCGGAGGCATCCGGGAGCCGCTTATATTTCTCAAGCAGGTCCTGGAGGATCGACGCCAATCCGCAAATGATGGCGTCCTCCGAATCCTTGGCGTTTGCGGCATACTGCGAGATCGTGCCTTCCATTAACTTCCCCGCGTTCAACGACGCATCCTTTAACATAGGTTCCGCCCACGTCCAGCGCAAGTACTAGATTAGCGCTCAAGAAGGCTCAGGTTCCATTCCGGGGATACTCCAGCTTTTATCAACTTGCACGGCGTTTCCGTCAGGTTCACGATTTTGTATGCCCCGAATACGGAAGGCAGGATATAGGATTCCGCGTAGTTCAAATCGACGAATACCGATTCATCCGCAAGGGAAACGATGCGCACGCTCTCTCCCTCCACGAGATTGTACATGACAAACTCGCCGTCCGTCCGGTCATGCCATTCCGTCTGCAGATGGATCCGCCTTACGTAAAACAGCAGATCTTCGCGCTGGCCCAGCAAATACTCCTCATTGCCACCTTGGCTCTGCAGCAGTTGCGGCACGGGGATGAGGTTTTCCTTAACCCACGACGTCGTTTTGTCGAAATCGATATTGCGGAAGCCGTGATCCGCGTTGATGGGACGTGGTTTGCCATCCAGGTCTTTGCGCAAATAATCGTACAGCTTGAAGTAAACCACCAGGTCGTGGAAGAAACTTCAAGCACGAGATTATCGATGCCCGAACAATGAACGGTTCCCGGCGGGATGAGGAACAAATCACCTTTGTTCGCGTCGAATTCGTTAACGTATTCGGTAAACATCATCGGCACTCCCGTCTCTTGCGCCCGCATGACGGCGTTTTGGAACTTCTCTTTCTCCGTGCCCTCCGTAAGTCCGAGGTAAACCTTGGCGTCATTTTTCTATTCCATAATGTAGTATGATTCCTGCTGTGTCATAAATTCGTTGAAATGTTCGCGCACGTATTCCTGCTTCGGATGCACTTGGCAAGACAGATTATCCCCGTCCATCGTATCTAGGAAATCGAACCGGACTGGGAAATAATCGCCAAACAACGACACCGGACGTTCTCCCATGATGGCCTTATATTCAAGAGCCATGACGATCAGGAACGGAACTTCGATCACGTCATCGCCGCAACCGATCAGAATGGAATTTTCAGGCGCAATCGGCTCGAAGCCCCATGCGCAGTTCACCCACTCTTTTGGCAGGGCGGCCATATCTTTCAAATATTGCCCCCCCCCCCCCAAACCCCAGGAGCGAAAAACGGTTTGACGCGTAGCGGACTTTGGGCCACGTTCCGGATCATCTCCGCCATGCCTTGGATGGCGGAGAATACAGGCACTTCCGGGTTGTTCATGTCCACGTAGAAACCGATGTCTTGGAAAATGCATTTTCTATAATTTTCCAGTATCGGCCACTCCACGAAATAGCTGATCTTGTACTTTTCGACAGAATCGCGGTTCCACGACATCCCGAAATTGAGCAGCTGCTTCTTATGCTGGATTTGCTGATATTCCCTGGAAACATCCAGAAATAAGAAAGCGTCTCTCCTCTCTCCCGCAAGCCAATAGGCGCCGGGACCAAACACGATGGCCGCCGTCTTCCCGCTTAGCTCCTCCAACCGATTCGCAAGCGTTACTCTTGCGTCCGATGCGAAATAAGCCTCGATTCCCGCTTCCGTCACGTAACCGAATGCTCTGTTTTCCGTAATGTTGCGATCGAACTGCTCGCGCAGCGTCTCGCCCGATTTCAAGTAGCCCGCCGTGCTTTGAACGTTCAAGCTCCAGCCTTGCTTCTCGATCGCGGAAGCGGCATGCCGAATGAAGGACTGAAAGTCCGCGCCGCGCCGTGCGTGCCGTCCACAATAATAAGGACGGGAGAGTACGCCTTCTCGTCCAAGCTCGCCATGATTTGCTCCGTCAAGGCCTCGTAACCTTTGGAAATGGGTTGTTCCGAGAACGGTTGCCGGACCGGATTTATAGGATATTTATTAAACATGGATCATTCCTCCTTCAATAATCGACGCCAAACGTTTGATAAAAAGGGCCACCCGGTCAGGTGGCCTTGCTGCGGTTCTATATAATGCCTTTTTGTAAGGCCTTCCACACCAAATGGGCAAACTGGCTGTTTGACCAGGCGAACCAATCCCGCGTGAAGTTAGCGGGATCGCCCTTGTGGAAACCTTCATGCATAAAGCCGGTGTCGGCGTCCGTCGCCTCCATGATATCGATCATTTCCCTGATTTCATCCGGGTTCACGGCGGTCAAACCTTGCATGGAATAAGCGAGATGCCACACGAAGTCCGGCGGCGTATGAGGGCTGCCGATGCCGCTAAGGCTGTCGCCCTTGTAATAATAAGGATTGTCTTCGCTTAATATGAAAGCGCGCGTATTCAAATAGATAGGATCGCTTGCATCAGTGAAGCCGATATAGGGCGCCGATATCAGGCTTGGCGTACCGGCATCATCCATCAGGACGTGATTACCGTAGCCGTCCGTCTCGAAAGCATACATGCGTCCGTACTTCGGATGTTCCACGATGCCGTACAATTCAATGGCATGCCGGATTTCTTCTTCCATTTCGGCCATGCGGGCCGCAAGCTTCTCGTCCCGGTAAACGTATCGGACGATTTCCCCCATGTCGCGGAGCGTTACGGCGGCGAACATATTGGACGGAATATTGAAATGGAAATCGCAAGCATCGTCGCTAGGACGGAAGCCCGACCATATCATTCCGGTTTCGCCCACCGGCATGCCGCGCCCTTGCCTCCGCAGCGTATCGATCATGATTCCGTTATGGCGCTGGAACCGGTACGTCGAGAGCTCGCCATGCCGCTGCTCGATCTGCCAAATGTCCAGCATCGCCAGCAAAGAAGATTTGAATTGTTCATTGAATATGCTCGTCCGGCCCGTTTCCTTCCAATAATGATAGGCAAGACGGAAGGAGAAGCACATGGAGTCGAGCTCGAATTTTCGCTCCCACACCCACGGCGAGCTTTCCGTTTCGTCTGCGGAGTTCCAATGCCAGTCATTGGCCGTTTCGTTAAATGCGTTGGCATACGGATCAATACGAATATAAAACATATGGCGTTTAATGACGCCCTCCAGAATGCGCTGCAGCTCGGCGTCTTCCTTAGCGAACGGCACGTAATGAATCACTTGCTCCACGGAATCCCGCAGCCACATGGCGGGAATGTCGCCCGTTAATACGAAGGTAGACCCGTCCTCCATCAGCTTTGTTGTCGTCTCTAGCGTATTGGGGAAGCAGTTCCGGAACAATTGGCTAAGCTTTGGCCGATGGGCGAGCTGCTTCTCCGCTTCCTCAATCGCCTTTACGATGGAGGGCGGCAGCTTTAGCTCGGACATATCGATTTGCGGCAAACGATGGGATTTCATACTAATGTTTCATCCTCTCTCTCCATATTTATTCGGGGGGGCAATACGTACAGGTCGGTCCCAAGGAGCAATTCCGCGTGGCCGCCTACTTGGATGCGGAACTGTCCCGGTTCGACGATGCGGCGGTAGTCCCTTCCGACGTACTGCAATTGTTCCTTCGTGATCGTAAACCGGACGGTCGTCGATTCTCCCGGCTCCAATTGAATTTTTTGGAAGCCTTTCAATTCCAAAGCAGGCCTCGTTACGGAGCTGACAACGTCCGTCACGTACAGCTGCACGACTTCCTGTCCCGCCATACCGCCGGTATTCGTGACGTTTACGCTCAAGGTGCAGCTCTCGTCCGGCCGCATATTAGGTTTGCTTAACGCGATATCGTCATACCGGAATGACGTGTAGCTGAGGCCGTAGCCGAACGGATATCTCGGCTGCAAGTCCGTCTCCACATACCGTTTGCCTCTGGTCCGCTTCGTATTGTAGTAAATCGGTAGCTGTCCGGGGTGTTTCGGAATGGATATCGTCAGCCTTCCGGACGGGTTTAAGTCGCCGAAGAGAATGTCCGCGATCGCGCTGCCGCCTTCCTGTCCGGGATACCAGGCCTCCAGAATCGCATCGGCATGTTCGTCGATCCACGGTTCTACGACAGGCCGTCCGTTAATATAGACGACGATAAACGGTTTGCCAGTCTTATGAATCTCCTTCAGCAAATCCAATTGCACGCCGGACAATCCCAGCTCCGCTCTGTCAAAGCCTTCTCCGCAATCCATATCGCTTAGGCCTGACTGATCCGTTATAATCGCGGCTCCCGTCTTCAGATCTATCGTGCCTTCACCGAAATCCCTTGCGCTGGAACCTCCTACCACGGCGATGATCGCATCCGAGACTTGCGCGGTTTGGACCGCAGATTCGAAACCTTCCGTCGACGGATCTTTAATGCGGCAGCCCGGCGCATACATGACCTCGCTTTGGCCGGCGCATTTGCGCTGAATGCCGTCCAGTACCGTCACGATTCCTCCGCGCTGCTGCGGCGATGTATAATCACCCAATTGGTTATAAATATTGTTCGCGTTAGGCCCGATGACCGCGATTTTGCCCAGCGCGGGCGACAGCGGCAGCACCTGATTGCGGTTCTTGAGCAATATCATGCTTTCTTGCGCCATCCGTCGCGCCAGCTTGATATGGCTTTCTTGGCCGATAATCTCCGAGGCCCGGTCAGGGTCGGCGTACGGCCGTTCGAACAAGCCTAGCTCAAATTTCTGGCGAAGGATACGGCTCACGGCAAGGTCAATATCGTCTATCGAGACCTTTTTATTTTGTACGGCATGCAGCAGATGCTTGCCGAAGCTGTCTCCCGACATTTCCATATCGACGCCCGCAAGCAAAGCCGCGCATGCCGCATCCTCATCGCTCTCCACCACTTGATGGCCACCGGAAAGCATATTTATCGCTCCGCAATCCGTAATGACGAATCCGTCGAATGCCCATTGCTCCCTCAAAGTGTGGGTGAGCAGCTCATAATTCGACGTGCATGGCACGCCGTCGATTTCGTTGTAGGCCGTCATGATCGACAGCGCTCCTGCTTGCACCGCCCGCTCGAAGGGCAACAAATCCTTCTCCAGAAGCTCCCTTGCGCCGATTCGGGCGGGAGCGGCATTGCGGCCGCCTTCGGAGCCGCCGTAGCCGGCGAAATGCTTGAGTGTGGCGATAACGGCATCATCGGAAGCGATAGACTCCCTTTGCAAGCCTTCGACTGCCGCTACCGCCATCTCGCCGATGAGATACGGATCCTCGCCGAACGTCTCTTCCGTCCGTCCCCATCTAGGATCGCGGACAACGTCGAGGACGGGGGAATAGGTGACCGTGCCCCCTTGGGCCCGCGTCTCCGCCGCAATCGCGCGGCACACTTCTCGAAACAGCGGCGCATTCCAGCTGCTACCCATCGCAAGCGGCACCGGGAATACCGTTGCTCCGATGGCCATATGCCCATGGGAGCATTCCTCCCCGAACAGTATCGGAATACCCAACCTCGTATGCTCAATCGCGTATTTCTGAATCAGGTTAATGACTTCTGCCCCTTCGCGAGGAGACAATCCCGTCTCCAGCGTCACCCCGGTCCAAGGATCGGCCCGCAAAACGCCGTACAATGAGCCGACGCCCCCGCGTTCGATATAGGAACGAAAAGTTTCCGTCAGCTCGATGCCGTCTTCCGTCCGTTCGTAGGCCTGCCAGCCGAAGGGCTGGATAAGCTGCCCGATCTTTTCTCCGAGCGTCATGCGTCCCAGCAGATCGTGCACTCTCTTTTCCGTCGTGATAGAAGCGTCCAAATACTTCTTCACCTTCATCATTTCGTTCTCCAAGCCAGGATGCCGGCATTCATGCTGCGGCAAGCGGTCAGCGCCGACTCCGGCTTATCAAGCGCTTCGCCCCATGCGACTAAATATCGGAATTCATAGAAGCCGCCCAGCGTTGCCGTAAAGTTCGTTTCCCAATAATTGTTCATGGCCCAGGAATAGAGATGGCCCGGATCATGCTCCAGCTTCTTGTCACCGTTCAGTAAGCGGAACCCGTGTTCAAGGGTGCCAAGTTGAATAAGCGGCGTATCCGGCATGGCGATCGCCAGCCCGCTTTGGCTTCCCACATAAGCGACGCCTTCCCCGATGCAATAATAATCGGCCAGGCTGCCCGGCAGTTGATCCTTGCGCGGACGGGCTAGCGCGTCCATCTTATCCATCCACAGCTGCTGCTCGCCGTCCATGATCGGACCGCCGAACGGCAAAGAAATATAAAGATTCTCCGGATCCCATACGCTGTCTTTATGCATCCGAACGGCCACATCCACGCGCGGCCGATCCGTATATGCCGTAACAAGCAGAGAATAATGCGAACATCCCGCCACCTCGAACGTCAGTTGAACCGTGCCATACACATCGCCCTGCGCGATCACTTCCGCACGGGTCATCACTCCGGTCGAGACGACGGCATCTGGTCCTTTGCGGTTGCGCCCCATCTTGCGGCGTACTTCGTACATATTGTTAACGCTTGAGGCGCGGGTCATATCATACACCGGCGAGAAGGCATGGTGATTGCGGTCTGAGCGCAACATTTCCGTCCCTGTAAGCTTGTCGATCCAGGACGTAATCCCTTCGCCCTTCGTCCACTCCATCCGGACAAACGGCGTATCCAAATAAGTCGAGGTGAAGCGGAAAGCCTTCTCCGCATGCGATACGTCGATATCCATCATCCGGTCAGACCCTACGTAATCCTCACGGTAGGCTGTCTTTGCTTGCCCGTCCCGGACGGGATGGATCATCAAGGTTTTCTCTTCCCCGGCCTGCAGTGTCACCGGCACGCTTACGATGACGCCCCTCGGCGCCACTCTTAGCTGAGCCTCGTACGCCTCCCCGCATCCTTCGTTGCGGGCTTCGAAGCCATCTTTGATCAGGTCGTAGTACCAACCTTCCATAATAAGATGGGCAATGTCTTCTTGCGCGAAAGGATGAGGATTATGCAGCTTGAACCGCATCGGTCGGTCCGGGGCTAGAAGCGCGTCCCCTCTATGCTCCAAGATGTCGTACAATGCTCGATGCGCGAGCGTGCTCGCATTGGCGGCAAACGCCTCTTTCCGGACACCCAATTCCTGCACGAACGGATTCCATGGCTCGGTCACGGAGGAGTGGTAGCCCCAAGTATGCTCGGCGAACAACGTCAGCTCGTACTCCATCGCTTTCATCGCCTCTGGAGTTACGATCTCTCCGTTTGGATCGAGCTTCTTCACTTTGCGATAAACGCGCTGTGCTTCCCGGAATACTTGCACATGCTTCGGCGTCGAACCTACGCCGTCCGTCCACCAGTCCGGCCAATCGCCCCGGTATACGGGAATATCATCGGGATGCTGCTCCGCATGACCGCGTACCGCTTCGAAAAATTCATCCAGCGTACACGGCACGATACTTATTTCTTCGCCATGTTTGCCGTTCCACTGGTTCACGAAATCCATAAGCTGGGCATTTGGCGAGCTGTTGTCCGTCGGCAGACCGGACATCATAACAGGCGCGAAATGGAACGGATAGCCGTCCGACCGAAGCCGTTCCAAATACCTTGGAATGCGCGCTTCCGCGATTTCGAACGTAATACCCTTGCTCGTATCGAATTCATCCTTGATCGTATAAGATCCCCCGATACCGGGAATAAGCCCCAAATCGTTGCCGAAGACGTAATGCTCCCCGTTCCAGGTCAGCAGCCTTTCGCCATTTGGCATCTCCCACCAGAACGGCTGCTGCTTTTTCCAAAGGGGATACATCGAATGATGGGTATGGATGCAGGTGATCATGTTTTGAATGCCCGCATTCAGCAGTACCTCGCCATATCCCCAGCTAAAGCCCGTAATATCGGCTGTCATAGCGGACTTCACCGGCATTCCGATCGACTCCCCGTAAGCGCGGACACGGCCGATCATCGCTTCAAGCAGATCTTTGCCGATTAACTCGCTCATATTGAGGTAGGTGCCCGACAGACCGATATCTCCGCGCCTTACTGCTTCCGCAAACTCCGACTTTTCCTGCTCCGTCGCCTTCCCGAGGAACGCCTCAATCGGCCAAAACGTTTCGCAGACCCACTTGAATCCCTTCCATTCCGGACGGCGGCCCGCCTCAATTTCGCGCAAAATATGAAGCGCCTGCCGGATAAAGCCGACGTGATATTGTTTAATCTTCTCTTGCCTCTCCGTGTACCCCACATCGGTATGAGAGTGATGAATCGCATAAATCGTCCAAGGTTTCGTTCCAGTCTCCACAAGCAATCTCTCCTTCGATTATTCTTTAACCCCGCCTATTACCATACCTTTTACGAAATACTTCTGAATGAATGGATAAAAAGCTAGAATCGGCAGCGCGCCTACGAAAATTTGCGCGGCTTTTACGGTTCGGTCTGACACGGAGGCCAAGTTCGCCAGCTGCTCCGCGGACATATTGGTCAAGCTCGCTTGTACGATGACGGTTTGCAGGTAGCTCGACAGAGGATAGTTATGCTGCGAGTTCATGAGGACAAGCCCGTCAAACCAGGAATTCCAATGCCCAACGATCGTGAACAGCATGATCGTTGCGAGGGATGGCATCGACAGCGGCACATATATGCGCCATAACGTCGTCCAATAACCTGCGCCGTCGACAAACGCTGCCTCTTCGAGTTCTTTGGGCAGCCCTCTGAAAAAATTCAATAATAGAATGACGTTAAATACAGGAACGGCACCGGGAATAACTAATGCCCATATGGAATCCAGCAGCCCGGTCGCGCGAACCGTCATATACCAAGGAATCAATCCCCCGCTAAACAAGATCGTAAAAACGAAGAACCACGCGTAACCCGTTCTGAACTTCGGCTCCCTGCCGCCTTTTGACAGCGGAAATGCGATGAGAATGGTTAAGATCATGCTAACGCACGTACCCAGTACAACCCTCTTCACCGTAATCCATAACGAAGCCAGAAACTCGCCCTTTGACAATACGAATTCATAGGACTCGAAAGTCAGTTCCTTAGGCCATAGTTTTACGATCCCAGCGCTTGCGGCCACATTGGACGACCAGATTCGTTTTATACAGACGCAGGAAATTCTTCGCATCCAAGGATCCATTCACGACAAGCGAGCTTGTTCTTCCATCCATCCGGAGAGTTCCAGTTATAGTTCATAAAGATGGAGTTGTAAATGGTTCCTCCCATGGCATCATCTCGATCGAAAAAACTACTAGATTTCTTGTTTCATTTTACAAATGTAATCCCGCCAGGTCTTTGAACGAAAAAGCCGTACTTTTGTATAATTCGGACATGAATTTGATATTTACTTTCTTTTTTTCCATTTGCTACTCCATTACACTCTTTGGAAAACGGATAGGCAAGTGTTATAGACAACAGCATACTGTGGCTTAGACTAAAATTAGGAAAAACTTTAATTCTACACCCTTCTAAAATGTAACGAAGCCACTCCCGAAATTAAAGGAGCGGCTTCTTACTGTTTACGTATGATGACCGCGCGGTTTTTTGCCGCTCCAACGCTCGTCGACCTTATCCAAGGAAGACTGGTATCTTGTGTCCACGCTAAGCCGGTACTGGTTCGATGTGTTTTCCAACGAGCAGTGCATCAGGAACATACCGAAAATCAGCACATCTCCCGCTTCGAACTCGGTCGTCGCCCATTTGCCACCAAACTTCTCCGTAATGACGAGTGGATCATCCGTAAAGTGACCGATGCCGATGTCGTCGCGATCCGCGTCTTTGGAACCGTACGACTTCTTCAACTCCTCAAAGTTATGTGAATCGAGACATATGGCGAGACCACCCATCGCATAGTTCACGTCTCCGATTGGTGACCATACGGTATACAGGTTATGTGTACCGCGGCCCATATACACGATGTCGTAATGTGCTCCAGTGAAATCGCCTCTCCCGACGGCGCGAAGCCACTTGTAATGATAAGTAAGTGATTTCTTTCCAAGCAGCTTGTCGAAAAATTCCATGATGTGATTCCCGTTCAGCACACTGAGCAGCTCAGGCAAGTCTTCATTCGTGCCTCCCATGAAGATCGTTTTGCTGCCGTCCGCCATGATGCCGTCTTCAAGCAGCGTATCTCTATCCAGCTTACCCATCTTATCCATCTTCTCCAAGATGCTTCGACGTGCCTTGAGCACTTGCTCCCTATCATGAAACCCACGAATAAGCAAGTAGCCATCTTCCGCAATCCGATTCTTCAGGGCGTCAAAATCATGCAGAATATGGTTTGAATCCCTTAATTCCGTTAAATGCGGTCCTCCGAGCTCCAATTCGCGGTTGCCTACTTTGAGCAGCATCTAAAACACTCCTTTATACGGTGATAGTTCCATTGTATAAGCAGTCTCTTCTCCAATCCATGGAGGACATTCACCAAAACATGTATAATCGTACTGAATACAAAGAAAGGATTGTGAGCCATGTCCTATATGGATATTCCATATGAGCTGGATGAGCATCAATCGAGTTCTCCATGCCTCTTCAAGTCGATTTGGAAAGTACAAGCGAACGATACCTATCAGGTCGCCAAACCGAATGGTTTTACTGCTCCTGGAATGTTCGTTACTTTTGAGGGGAAAGGTGCGATTTCGCTGGCGGGGATCAGGTATGAGCTTGAAGCCGGAACCTATATGATCGTCCCAGAAAACATGCCTAGCGCCTACCAGTGCCTGGGTGGAGATTGGAAATTCTACTTTGTGGACTTCGACACGCTAGGCATGGCGCATCAGCTGGAATTGCCAGTGGGTCAACCGGTATCCACCGCTAAAATACCAAAAGCCGCCCGCTTATGCGAACGGTTAATCGACAGTCTTATCGTCCATCCCAAAGGTTACGAATACACAGCCCATCTCGTTATCCAAGAGCTGCTGCTGCTCTTCGCAAGAGAGCAACTTGCCAACGGCCCAAGCCGCCACCCCGAACTAGACGATATTTTATATCACATGCACAAAACCATCGGCCAGACGATCCCGATCGACGATTGGGTTCGGCAAAGCGGGTTGTCGCGGACCGTTTTTTTCAACCGCTTCCGATCGAGGACCAGTATGTCACCTAGCCGCTATATGCAAGAGCTTAAGCTGGCTTCCGCCAAAGCTGCTCTTGAGACGACAAATTCTTCAGTGAAAGAAATCGCCGCCGCCCTGCAATTTTACGACGAATTCCATTTCTCCAAAATATTTAAACAACGATATGGAGTTGCTCCCCGTGCTTACCGACAAAGTATCGTTCTCTAAAAGCAAACCACTGATACTTGTACAAATGTCGTGCTAAAGTTATCTGAATACCGGGTTTATGAATCGTCTCTCGTATGCAAATTTATAATTCGGCAAGGCTTAATGAGGAGAATCATTACGCTATCCTGCCCGTCCCTCAGTTTTAGGTTACTCAACCAAGAAGGGATAGTACAATATAAGTGCGAGGTTGAGACAAATACGTGGGACAAAATATTATGGATACAAATCGAAATGAAGCGTTGTTAACAGTTTGAGCTCCGGTCTCCATAGCGCCTAAGCCTGCTTGAAATTCTAAAAGAGCAAAATGGGGGCAGACGGGTAAGTAAGCCAGCGAGCCGGCTGAAGAGTCTCTTATCTCGCGGCCCAAAGCATTCCCCTATGCATAAGTGTAAGCACCTCGGTAAGTTTCACAATGTCCGAAGTGTGCCCGAGCGAATTATAGAATACACGACCTTCACCGTAGCTCTTGATCCAGACGATCGGCATGACGGTTGGACGCCATACCTCCGGCTGGTGGGTACCGTAATAAGATGTCGCAAGCACGTGTATTGAAGGATCGATCAGCATATAATAGTGCTCGGTGGTTATGTTGAAATCCTGAAGCCCCCGAGTAATGAAGTGGTGCTTATCGTTCATAACCACGGTAAAATGATATTCGGGATGAGCGGTAAATACGCCGCCGACCATTAATTGATACCGCTGCTCGCATCGAAAGGCGTCACCCATCCCTCCGTGTAATCCGGCAACGCCGGTACCTCCATTGACTGCTTCCAGAAAGTTGTCGAGCTGACTCTTGGTAATCGTTCCGTCCGTATAATTAGGGATAATAAGGTCGAGCCGGCTGATTTTCTCCTTATCGTCGAACACGTCCCAGCTGCCGTAATGTTCCACCTCGAAGCCTTCGCGCCTCAGCAACCAGGACAATAGCGCCCCGACCTCCTGAGGCTGATGAGGCGCAACCCCCCCCGATACGATAAGTGCCTTTTTTCTACGCACTACTTTCTCCTCCCTTCACCATCGCCGTTACCCCATCCTCAGCATGATATAATCGGCCGTTCGAATGGCCAGCATCGCCGCCGTTAATGTCGGATTTGCCGTTCCAACGCGAAAAAAATCCTTTAAAATGGTAATATAGGCCCCCTTCGAAAGAGACGTGTGTCGGTTCGCTTCCGTTTTGTCCCTCGTAAACACAGCAATCTTTCGAAAAATAAAAACAATTCATCCCATTGTTTCCTGTCGTAAATAGCGTCTCGTTCATTCATTTTAATCATTCCCTCTCAATTGCCGCGCGATATGATCCGCCGTGCGGATGGCCAAGGCCACGGTCGTTAGCGTCGGGTTGGTGCCACCTGTAGTCGGCAGCACACTGTTATCCGCGACATATAGACCGTGTACGCCATGAATTTGCCCGAACCGATCCGTTGCGGATGTGTCGGGGTCATCGCCCATCCTGCAGGTTCCTGCTTCATGAAAATCCCCTCCCGGGACCACTGTAGGTGTAATCAGAGGTTCCGTTTCCGCCCCCATGACAGAAGCGAGCGTATGAACAGCGTCCACCATTTGTATCTTGACTGCCTCATCTTGTTCACTGTGGGAAAAATCGACTTGCAGCATAGGAACGCCATAGTCATCCTTCAAAAGCGGGTTCAACGACACTCTGTTTTCAAAACGAGGCTCAACCTTGCCGAAAACGCCGCCTCCCACTTCAAGTTCCGCTGTAGGCTCCAGCGTTTGAACTTTAACACCTACCACGAACTGATAAGGTCGGCTTTCGGTTTGGGGAAGCATAATAAAGACCGGCCCGATTTCCGGTAAATCTTCTCGCATAGGGCTTGTTTTGAACTTGAATTCCAAATGGGTATGATGGGTCAAATAGTGTCCGATCGCTCTTCCTTCAATGCCAGAATAAAGCAGCAACCTCGCTGTTTCGAAAGCGCCGGCAGATACAACGACGTTGTTGGCGGATATAAAGTAGCTTTGTTTGTCGGGTGTCATGACCGTAACGCCAGCCGCTATCCCTTGTTCGGTGTGAATTTGTACCGCCCTGGCATTGACGGCCAAATCGTACGGCAGCTGCTTAAAGCCTTCTCCCAAAAAAGAAAGGGAACTGAAATGAACAATGGACCCGTATTTATCAGGCTCGAAGTTAGAAGCCACCGGTCCGACTGTCGCTTCGGGAAAACCGCTCTCCCAAAGTTGGGACATAAAAAATTGTGAGAACGGATTCATATAGGGAGAAAACTTCGAACGCGTTGTGACATTCATAATCTGTTCGGCAATATTGTAATATAAATTCATCTCTCGCAAAGGGACAGGGAACGAGCCAGTTCGCCGGCGTACATGCGGGGACTGACAAGCGACCAATATAACGTTCTCCCCCCGAGCGCATAAACCAGCCTCGTCCTTAGCGTATTCCCGACCGGTACGGATACATTTTGTAAAGATAACTGTTCGCTTAATATAGGAAGATTATATTCATGGGTTTGCAGCAAAACAGGACCGGCTTCGACGACGCCGACCTTTTTTCCGCTATCCTTCAATTGGTTGCATAATCGCCAGATTGCCGCCCCTCCTCCCGCACCCGTTCCTATGACAATCACATCATAATGGGTCTGAGCCATTCGTTCCAATGAAACTTGTGGGATAAATTGATCGCAGGAAGGAAGCGGAGCATTGGCCCTGACCGGGACGAACGAATCAGGCATCCTCACCTGGATGCCTGCAATGTTGAGATTTATGCTTGGGATAAACGGATTGAGTGAAATCAGTTGTCCTATTTCGACACCTTTTTTTTGAGCGATCGTTCTAAGCGTCTCTCCTTCATCCGCAATATGGATCCTCAACGCCCTCACTCCCTTTCGGCATCATCGCGCCAGTCCGACCATTCGTTCAACCTTCCGAATATATATATTTCCGCCTTCACCGCTCTATTCCATGCACGGCTGGATCGGTATTCGCTAATTTGCATCAATGTTCCTTCTTGCCATAGGTCACATAAGCTGAATGTCAGCTTTAGTCCAATACAGTCGGACTGAATATCAAGATATGCGTTTTGAATTGTGACCCTGACGAACATTTATATTAACGTTATCGACGATGCGCTTAATTTCGGGTGAGGCGTCTTCCCTGGCCTCAAACTCGAAATTATTTTCTAGGATGAAAATGCCGACTCTTGTCATGTATACACAACTCGTTAAGTCTCTTTTTACAGATGGAGCTTTAGTTCTCCGTTAGTTGGACACCCACGCGGTTAACGGTTTATCATCCCATACTTGTACTTCAATGTACCTTTCTGGTCCATTGTCCCCCTGAGGATTCCATTTTTGTGGTAATCCGAATTCATTTATAACCTGATAAATTTCATTTAATGTATATACCTGACCTCGATACATCTTCTCATCCTTATATCTCATAGTTGGAAACAAATCTCCATAAGTAAAGCTAATGGTATAAGGATCGAAATCTGTAAGTGGTATACGTAGATCTTTACCTTTATCGAACCACTCCAAGAGCCACGGACATTCTCCTACAGTCATGTAATGAGGATAACTTCGAGTAGGCTTTCCGCCCTTTAATATAAATAAATCTCTAGCCTTTAATTCGAGACTTCGTCGAATTGTGAGATAATCCGTTGATCTTTTACTCGCAAAACCTTTTTTCTGAACTCGAATTTCATCGAGAATTCTTTCTGCTTTTTCTGGTTCTTGATCGGATAAATTTAGAAAAGGTCCAGTTGATTCATCAAAATAATGATATAGAAAATTTATCATAAAACAACCCCACAATCTGTCACTTTAGCCCCGATATAATAACACTTGGATGTACGTAATTGAACTATGCTGCCCGTTACCTTAACGAAGAAAGGAACAGCTGCCGTAGCAAACTGCTCCATATTTGTACAACTGTCGTGTCCCGTTAGTTCAATCACCTATTCTATCGTCGATTTCGCTAATATAACCATCCGTTTTCTAGACATTATCCGTTAGCACAAGCAAAAGCCCAGCGAGCATTCGTGAGAAAATTACATCGTACCAAGGGAGCTTAATAATGGTAATTTCATTTATCTTTGTATTTTCTTCCAATATACATGAAATGTTCAGCTAAACTCATTAGGTCCTCACGTTCACATACTTGCTCTGCCAAGTCCAACCAAGCTGTTATTACTTCAGGTGATTGCTTAAGAAGTTCCGGCTCACGCAAATATAAAAAGCTTTCGCAATTAACCAAATGTAGTTTTTCAAGTTCAAATTTTTCGAAAAATGGAAGTACATCCTTTGGACGGATAAAAAAATTATCCGTAAATCCATGCCCAGAAAAATTCACATCATCAAGAATAATATTGAGTTCTGATTTTCTTTCATCCGTGAGAATCATGCCTGGATTGCTGATGAGATAATCCCAAACGAATGAAAAAGACGAGACGAATGCCACGAAAAGAGTCCCATTTGGTTTTAGTTTTTTTAAACATTCGTTTATCGTTTTTACCCTGTCGTTCTCTTCTTTTAGATGATACATCGGTCCCATGCATAACACGTGGTCAAAATGTCCATCTTCAAAAGCTGATAAATCACGGCTATCTATGCAAATGGAATTAAGAGGCAGCTCAAATTCTTGTGCCTTATTCATCGCAAAATCTACGTTGTTTTGTGAAAGGTCGGCAAGTGTTACATCGCAGCCAAGCTCAGAGAGGTAGAGTGAATATTTCCCTGGACCGCCTCCGAGGTCTAATACGCTGTCGTTCGGCTTAATGTAACGGTTCATGTAGCGTTTGCTAAGTTCGTACTCCACTTTATGGCGGTCCAACCGGTCCCATTCGTAATGTACGGTTTCATCATAAAATTTTTTTACGATTTCAACGCTATCAGCCATGGAAACACTCTCCTAAACCATTTACTAGATGATACCACAATTTTGAACGAATGCGTTGTTACGCGTAACTGCCCGTTACTTCAACGGGCAACGGCAGCCGATCGTGTGGCCGGCTGCCGTCGTGTCTTTATTGAGCTATCGTTTCCCGTTAGCATTCCTGTAGAGCGTTAATTATCAGCTTTGCAAAAAAAAGAAGCGCCTCGGTACGATGGGAGTACGCAACGGGTCATAGCCCTAAAAATCCCATCATCCAGGAGGACGCTCTACTATGAAGTTTAAATCGCAGGACAAACAAAATCAACTCATTGAAAAAATTACTGCTCAGCATTTAGTTGTCGGGATCGACATCGCCCAGCAGATGCATGTTGCGCGCGCTGTAAATTTTCGTGGCATCATCATCGGAGACTACTTATCCTTTTCTAATGACGAGGAGGGGTTTCACAATCTTTTGCTATGGATTCAAAATTTGAAAACCACCCATCATTTAAGCGCAGCCGTCGTCGGGATGGAACCAACCGGGCATGACGATATCGGTAATGACCACATCCGGTCAATATTCATTGATTAGGTTCCAAGCCTCTATGCCGTCGCTCGCTTGTGCAACCAATTTAAAATCAAGGTCGAACCGCTCAATCATCTCGACAATCGCGTTCCGAATCAACATCTCATCCTCCGCTACCAATACGTGATACATGGATTAGTACCTCCTAGTTTCTTCAGAAAACGATTAATAGTCTACCACCTAAGATTCTACTAACAGCCAGATCCACTACTCTGGAATACAGATCCCAACCACATTCATGAAGAAAAAAAGCTCATTATGAATCTTTAAATCCGTGTCGTTAACTACCGTAAATCTCCTATTCCGTTAGAGGATACGCCGCTGCAACCGGCTGCCTAGAATCATTTATTCCATTTCGATAGCATTTAAGTTGCTTTAGGGATCAGGTCCGCGGCCACGCGGAAGCCCATGTTGCCCGTTGAGCTGTCCGGTGTATTGCCGCTTCTTGCTGCTACCCTGTAGCGGTTGCAGTAAGAGCGGTGGCACAGATACGAACCGCCTCTCATCGACCTTTTGCCTGTATCCTGTGTATATCGCGGATTAACTGACGACGTTTGGCGGTGATAGGCAGGACTGAACCAATCCGCACACCATTCCCACACATTGCCCGCCATATTATACAGTCCGTAACCGTTCGGCTCATACGACCGAGTAGGAGCCGTGCCTATATAGCCATCGCTTGCATTATTTTTAATCGGGAACTTTCCCTGCCAAATATTGCACATATGCCTGCCGTCCGGTTTGAGCAGGTCTCCCCAAGGATAGGTCCTGCCCTGTAAACCGCCTCGTGCCGCATATTCCCATTCCGCTTCCGTCGGCAGTCTTGTCCCGGACCAGGAGCAGAACGCCGCGGCATCATTCCAAGAGACATGAACGACCGGATGATCCATACGATCCTCTATGCTCGAATCCGGCCCTTCCGGGTTATTCCAATTTGCTCCATCAACGACAAGCCACCAGGGGACTTGCCGCGGTACGTTCTTAACCCTGATGTTCGTTTCATCAGATACCAACAAATGGAAGACATATGACCATCCATAGCTTTCTGCTTCAGTTTGATATCCGGTTGCATCCACGAATGCCCGAAACTGCGCGTTCGTCACGGCGCAAGCCGTGATTTTGAAGGATTCGAGTTCAACCCTCCGAACCGGACCTTCCCCATCGCTTGGAAACCCTTCGCTAGTAATTGTTCCCATTTCGAAGGAACCTCCCGGTATGATAACCCAATCCAAGTCGATGTGATCCGGCGCCGGAACGGCAGTTTGTGACGGCGCTGGGACCGCTATAACACTGGGCTCAATGTTCGCTTGCTGCCTGCTTACCGCACAGCAGGATTTCATTTGTTCCACGCCTTCACCTCCCTCCACACATATGATGCGTATTCATGATTCATTAATCATTCGTTTAGAATAGAATAATTCCTGCCGCCCCTGCTGCAGCGATAACGGCGATAGGATGAAGTTTATACTTGATCATCAAAAACATACACCCGGAACATATCGCAAGCGTAACGAAAGTCTTCCATGTGAATCCCGCCTCACGCCCATTAAGGAAGCCAAAATAGATGGCCGCATAAATAATAAGTCCGGTAATGATAGGACGAAGACCATAAAAGGTTGATCGGAACCATTTGCTGCGGCTTTGGCGAAAAAATACGGCGGCCAGCAAAATAACGGCGGCGAGTGAAGGCAGAATCATGCCTAACGTCGTCGCGACAGCCCCAGCCAATCCAGCCGACTTATACCCGATCAAGGTAGCACTGTTCGTTGCGATCGGACCTGGCGCCATACCGGCAAGTGAAACCGCTTCCTGAAATTCGCTGTTCGTCAGCCAGCCGTGGGCTTCAATTTCATATTGAATCAATGGAATGACAGCATAGCCTCCGCCAAATGAAACGGAGCCAATCTTAAAGAAGGTAATAAATAATTCCCACAGCATGACTCGCACCTCCAATCGTCAGATAAAGTATTCGGGCTCCCGCAATGACTTCGCATTGATACCCATTCTCTCGGTTCGAACCTCGAGACCGATCCACTCTTTACTCTTAACAATGACCAGCCCCACGACTAAGCCGAGGAGGATCACATAGAGCGGATTAATACTGAGCAGCAGCAGCGACAAAAGCGCGGCCGTCGTCACGCAAGTAGTGGACACGTCAAACACCGATACTTTGGCCATTCGGTAGGCAGCCATCAAGATCAAAGCAATGACGGCGGCATGAATACCTCTAAGGGCCGCTTGGACTTTTGGTTCGTCACGTAAAAACAGGTAAGTCAAACTAAGCATGATCACAATCAGAAACGTTGGAAGTGTAACGCCCGCAATGGCCGCAACAGCTCCGATGACGCCTGCTTTCCGATAGCCTACGAATGCAGCCGCATTCACAGCGACTCCTCCGGGAGCCATGCCCGCCATTGACAGCATATCGGCCATCTCATCTTCTGTAAACCATTGACGCTTGACGACAACCTCCCGTTCGATAATCGGCATCATGGCAAAACCACCGCCGAAGCTGGATGGACCAATCTTGAAGAACGTCCAAAAAAGCTGGTTAAGGTTACCAAAATGCGCAAAAAACCACTTCACTGGAACCGCCCCCTTTCATTACATCCATTTTACCATCTTTATTTCATTTCGGGATAAAGGATTACTGATAAAACAATTAAAAAGAATTTATATCAAAATAAACATGGTATTTTTACTGAATTACCAAATATTCCGATATTAAAACTTATCTTAATTTCATTTCGGTATTAAGTGAGGGTGGTAGAAAGATGTGAACATGATCCGATGTAAAAAAATAAGAACGGGCAATAAGATCCCGTTCCCTTTGATTTATCCGGTCGTGACACGAAACCCGCAGCTGCTCTCAACACCAAATATTTTTTTGTCTCCTGCCAAAAAAAAGCCACCAGAAATCCTTTAAATCACTTTTTCACTGAAGAGAACAACTCTCTCATGAAAATTGATTTAAAAGGACTGATGGCGTTTCTTCAAACGTTTATTCTTTCAACATTTTCACTGCTAATTCTCTTGTGGATGCCTCTTTCTCAATTCCTCCACGTAACGTTCTCTGCCCGACTCGATAAGTCTTTCGGCATATTCGCTGAGATTGCCCTTGGCATGATAGGGCCCGCCTTCCCGCATGACGGTCCAGAGCGGGTCAGTATCGTGCTCCATCGACATCATCATCTGATCGTGCCAGTCGAGCAGGCGGTATGCAGCCTCTCTGCATATGTCAGGGCGGACGGAAGCCAAGTTGTGCAGCTCATGAATGTCATCCTTGATATGAAACAGCATCTCTTTGTCGAACAAATGATAGCCATCGTGGTAGGTGCGGATGTAGAGCCATTCGTCGAACCTTACGCTGCGCTGGCACACATGTGCACATTGCGAAATAATGAGGCTGTCGCGTCCCGTATCTTCGCCCGTCAGGATCGAGCCGGCATAACTGCGGCCGTCCCAGCTCGGCGCCGGCTGAAGTCCCAACAGCTCCGCCATCGTCGGCGGCAAATCCAGATGGTAGTGAAGGCCTTTATCCACATGTCCGGCTATGCAGCCCGGCCAGCGGATGATCATCGGGATCCGGCATGTCGCTTGGTCTGCCGTACCATGTTCGCCGTAGATGCCAAGCTCGCCCATATTCTCTCCGTGATCAGCCGTTATAATAATTACGGTATCGTCCAGAATGCCTTTCTTCTCCATCGCGTTCAGAATCATGCCGATGTTATCGTCCATGTGGCGCACACCGCAATCGTACCCGTCGATCATGCGGCGGAGATCATTCCGGTCCATAAGCTCCCCGGGATAACGGGGATATTGGGGCGAGGTACGGTTGTTATACATGTTGATCTCGTGCGCGCTGTGCGGTCCCACCTTTTCCCGGTGCGTTGCAAATATATCATCGGTAATCCATTCCGGAAGCGGATCGTCCTTGAACGGGTTCCCAAATTCCTCCGGCGCACGATATGGCGTATGCGGGTCCCAATAGTTTACGTAAAGCATCCAATCATCCTGCTCGGCATTGCGCTCAAGCCAATCGAGCACGACCGGCGTCACCTCCTCGGCCGACTCCATGCCGCCCTTGCCCGTATTGTAAATTTCATTGAAGCCGGCATAGAACGTCCAGGCGGTGTGCCGTTCTCCGAACGGGCTGACAAGTGAGGTTTTCATCCCCGCGCTGCGGAATAGGGAAGGGAAGCTTTCACTGGCCAGCCTGCTGCGGAACTCGCGGGATTCGCCTTCATGGCGCACATCCGCAGCTGTCCCTCCGTGACCGACAACCCCGTTATGAATGCCGAATCTCCCTGTCATAAGCGCGGTTCTAGAGGGGAAGCACGGCGCATCGGACGTGTAATAATTATCGAAGCGGACGCCTTCGGCGGCGATCCGGTCAATATGGGGTGAGGTATTCCTATGATACCCGTAACAGCCAAGATGGTCAGGTCTGGTGGAATCAAGATCAAGCAGCAATACTCGCATCGTTCAATCTCCTTTACTTCGATTATTAGTCGTTCGTCCCTGCAACTGCTGCAGCTCCCTGCAAGTAATTAGCCCTTGACTGCTCCGGGATTCCCATCGTTTTCGGATGGAAGCTGCGTGTATTCGATTTTTATATTCGGGTATTTCTCCACAAATCTCTTGATAAATTCTTCGCGGACCGTCTTGATGCTGTCGTTCCAGTCCATGATACGCAGCGTCACCTGCTTTGAGAATTCGCCCGAATCCCCCGCAGCGGCACCGCTTGCCGTGCTCTCGTTCTGCCCGGTGCCTTCCTTGGTTTCGTGTCGTTATCCCTTCCCCACTAGAATGATAACGCCTTCTTCCAGCGTTATGTTCAGTATAAGAGTCAGGCCTTTTCTTTGTCGATGTACATAATCTCCGGAAGATGTACATTTCAACACTAACTTGAAGATTTCAGCACGTTTTCGTTTACATTGTGATAAACATCAATGCTATAATAAAGGCAACCATTTTCATTAAACAGGTGATGCTCATGCTGACAATTAAATCTGTACATTTTGACGATTCCATCCCGAATTGGCGTACGCATTCCGAGGTTATCAATTACAATGTGCTTGTTCTTGTCACGGAGGGCAAAGTTTCTTACAGGATCGAAAACGAGGATTATACCGGTGAACGGGGAGACTTTATGTTTATTCCGCATGGCTCGCGTCGCGCCGGAGAAAATCACCCCTCCGGCCCACACCAAAAATTTACGATCATCTTCAACTATGAAGTTGATTCCATGCCATTCATTCCTTTTCTTCACGCTAAGAAATTTGTACAATTCAAGCTGTGGAGGCTTCAGTACGTGCAGCGAAGATTTGAACGCTTGTATGAGGAACTGCGGCAGGGGGAGAACTTTAGAACCTTCATTTGCCACGGCATCCTGCAAGAGCTGATCGGCATCATCGCAAGAGAACTGGAGAAGCCCGAGGTTACTCCGATCAAAACGAAATATGCCGATATGATAAAACACTATTTGCTTGACCACTACCGCGAACAGATTGAGATCAAGGATCTGGCACGATTGATTCAGCGGTCGCCGAACTATACGATCGCAATATTCCGAGAGGTTATCGGACAATCGCCGATCAAATACATCCATCAATTGCGCATGATAGAAGCATGTAACCTGTTGCTGAACTCCGACATGTCCATCTCCAATATCTCAAACTATTTAGGCTACTATGACACCTCTTACTTTTTCCGGATATTCAAGAAATACACCTCGATGTCACCTACAGACTTCATGACCCACGGGAACCAGCAGGACGCGGCCCAGTTGTTCACCTGAGCTCGGTACCATACCAAAACAGCCCGCAGGTATCTGCGGGCCCGGTAATAAAGAAGGAAGCTATCCATTGTCGCTATCCGCGACGACGCGAAACCCGATATTCCCCGTCGCGATGTCCGGCGTATTGCTGCTTCTTGCTGCAACCCGGTAGCGGTTGCAATAGGAACGATGGCACAGATAGGAGCCGCTCCGCATCGAACGCTTCCCCGTTGGTACCGTATAGCGGGGGTTCACAGCCTCCGTCAGCCTGTGATACAGCCGACTAAACATCAATATTTATTCAATATCTTCAGCCGCAGTCGCAAAGTAGGGCAATGCAAAAAAAGCTGACTTCAGGTTTTCCCCCAAGATAAGCTTTTTCTTCAACAACTACCGCTTCGCCTTATAAAACTCATGATAAAGCTTTATCAGCGCCCTCTTCTCAATCCGCGACACATAGCTCCGGCTGATGCCCAATTCCTCCGCAATCTCCCGCTGCGTCCGCTCATCCCCGCCATGCTCCAGCCCAAAGCGGCCGATCACAACTTCCTTCTCGCGGTCATCAAGTGTGTCGAGATTCTTATATATCTTCGACTTTTCAATCTTCAACTGAACCTTATCCACGATATCATCCGCCTCAGTGCCGAGAATATCGATCAACGTAATCTCATTGCCTTCCTTATCGGTGCCAATCGGATCATGAAGAGACACGTCCTTCCGAGTCTTCTTCAAAGAACGAAAATGCATAAGTATTTCATTCTCAATACAACGAGCCGCAAACGTCGCGAGCTTCGTGCCTTTACCAGTTTGGAAGCTCTCAATCACTTTAATCAGACCGATTGTCCCGATACTAATTAAATCTTCGAGATCTTCACCTGTATTGTCGAATTTTTTGACGTTGTGGACACAAACCGATGTAAAGTCATACAAGACCTCATTGCTGCCAGTCATGGAAAGGGGTTCGGATATACATTACTGATGCAGAATGAAATCATAGCAGGCAACCGTACACAAGCCTCCGATATGCAAAGGGAGGGGGGCAAACCGCATCTCCCGTTACGTTAATGGATGGATACCTGCTTTCGAACTCGCAAGGAGTCAGGGTGGTATCAGGAAATAATAATTCTCCCATACGCATAGAAACTGTCATCATCGATCTTGACTCCTTTCGTTGAACTGGACTTCAGTTCTGGTTAAAGACAACCATCTTCATCTCGTTCATTTCTTCCACGACATATTTCACAACCTCACGCCCATGCCGTTCAGTTTTAACCAACATACGGCATATTGCCCACCCGTAACGTTGAATATTTAATCATGACTCTGCCAACATAAAGCTCTTCCGCCACATCCAGCGCTTTTTGTATGTTCAATGTATAGTTGCCAGCCTGCTCAAACTTCTTTTCGTCATTGAACAGGTGACCTTTATTCTTTATGTCAAATAAAATTAGAATCAGCTTGCTTAAAGAGCAATCAGTGCTTGCATGTGTGCGGTATGATAAGCGTGACTTTGGAGGTATATGAATATGGGGAATAAAGGATGCAGCAATAAAGCGGATGGTCAATTCATTGATCATCCGCTCTCTTTTTCCACTTGGGTCCAAATCCATTAGTGCTCACATTAATTATCGAACGGTTCTTTCACCCCTCTACTTACATCTATTGTGACGATTAAAAAAAAATCGGTGCAATTAATGCGTTTTAATAAACTTATATATTGATATATATTACGTTATAAATTAGAATTATGTTACAACATATAAATGAAGGGAGCCTTGACATAACTGCTTGTTTCGCCAACGTAGGTTATTCGTGTAGTTTAGTTGATTCTTTGATGCATTTTACAAAAAAACAAAACTTTCTTCAGGAGGCGAAGTTTCAATGGAATTCCGAAACGTTGTGATTAATGGTATCAAAAAGGAGAAGGTTGGTTTGGAGCTTGGCTATATGATTTGTAAAAGATGCGGGTCAATAATCGCTACTCTCCCAACAAACCGCGTTAAACGTTACTATAGTGAATGCTCAGAAGGTTGCTCTGATGAATACTTAGGAGTGAAGGAATTTGACTAGTACCAGATGGATTCTTAATATCACTGAAGGTGACGGAGAAATGCGGCCGCTCTTCAGGAAAGTTTAACAATAAACAATTGGAGGCTATTGCAATGGAGCAAACATTTATCATGATTAAACCTGATGGAGTAAAAAGAGGTCTTATCGGCGATATTGTGTTGAGGTTTGAGAGGAAGGGCTTTACCCTAATAGATGCCAAACTTATGTTGGTTTCGAAAGAGATGGCAGAAAAACACTATTCTGATTTAAAAGAAAAACCATTTTTTGGGGAGTTAGTGGAGTTCATTTCAGCTAACCCTGTATTTGCTATGGTGTGGGAAGGTAATGACGCAGTAAAACAATCGAGAGCTTTAATTGGAGCAACAAATCCAGTTGATGCTGAAATTGGATCGATCCGCGGCGACTTTGCAACTGACGTAGCAAGTAATATCATTCATGGTTCTGATTCAATTGTAAGTGCAGATAGGGAAATTAATTTATTTTTCAGAAGAAAAGCTTCATTTGCATCTTAGGACTTTATTTAGTAACGACAAAAAATAAGTTTTACTTCGCTTCCCTGCTGTACTCGTCAGCCATGAAATGGAGAAGTTCTGTTGTACCCGATTAACGTGCACTAGAGATATTAGCGTAAGCTTTTTAGCTTTCGGTTAGACTTTCCTCCTGCGTTCTCCCACTCTCCCCCAGTAAGAAGATCGTTTTCAGTCGCTACTAAAAGAAGATACGCAGAAATATAATGCAAGCAACCCGACTGCTTAAATGCAGCCGGGTTGCTTGCTTATTCAGGAATTGCGCTAAACAAATTCAGCTGTAACATCTATTCCCTCACTCAGCGTTAATACAATAAATTTGCCCATTTCACCTTCATGCACCTGAGCTTCCTTACCGTTAACGATGACTCTCGTCCAAGGAACGCTCGCACTTAAATGGATTGTATTAACGTCAACTCTTGAAAACAATGTAGCTTTTGTGGTTCCGGTCAACAGATTCCATGATAAGTGTTTAACTTCTACTTGCGTTCTTGCCATAAGTCCATCTATAGATCCCGCTTGCCAGTCGGAAGGCAATGCCGGAAGCAGCTCGATTTCGCCCGTGTTCGAAAATAGCAACGCCTCATTAATTGAAGCTACGACGCCAAATGACGTATCCGTACAATAGCAATGATTTCTGCGATTCGTATCATGGTCTGTCATTAAAGACGGGTAATACCCAGCATCCGTCATCATGGGCAACAGCGAAGAAAGTACGCCTTCGCCTTGTTTGAGCCGCGCGCTAACCAGCGCCTTATGCATCCAGCCGTGCCCCGCCGTCGCGTCCTTCGTATTGTACTTGTCCCTGTTATCAAGCGCGATCTTCGCTGCTGTAGCGAGCGCTTTATTGTTTTGCGTTTCATAAGCAGGCCAGGCTACGTACAGATGGCTCAGATGGCGGTGGTTATTATTTTCCGTATATTCATTCATCGCCCATTCGCGCAAAGCGCCATCCGCGTCATATTTATAATCAGGCAACAGATCTAATAGAGCTTCCCATTCGGCAATAGCGGCTTCATATCCTTCGCGTTTGACAGCTTTCTCCATCGTTATGACCATTAGTAAACCATCCCGAGCAGCCGAAATGTCCATAGTCGCATTAGCCGTAATCGTGCTGTTATAGCCAATAGGATTATTTTCCGGCGAATAGGTAGGGATAATCATATACTTCTCTCCTGGATTTATCGATGCTTTTCCGCTTTGATGATACGCACATCTTAAATAGGAAGCATCATGTCGCCTGCGCCTCGGCTGCCTTCGGTTTTCCGAGTCTCTGCCTATCCCTCTGCAACAAATACATGGCGAATAGAACACCGATTCCTCCGAGCATCTGATACACCGTCAGCGATTCATGCAGCAAGAAATACCCCGAGGCGGCCGCCGTGATCGGAAGCGTGTACCCGTAAACAGATGCTTTGAACGGGCCCAGACGGGCTAGGCTCCAATTGTGCAGCGTAAAGCCGACCATGGTAGCCAGAATGGCCGTATATGCTAGGCTGATCCAACCGTGAGACGAAATGCCGGCGAAATAGGCGGTGTCCGCCTTCCACAGTACATACGGTAGCAGCGAAATGGCGCCGGCCGTCATCTCCCAGGAAATCAGCAGCATAAGCGGATAGCGCGACGTCAATCTGCTCATCAGTATGAGATAGAAGGCGCCAAAGAGGCTTCGCAGCAGCAGCAAGCCGTCCCCGCGAAGCGTATCCAGCCCGAAATGCAAGCCCTGCTCGCCACCTGCCACAATCACGATAACGCTTACGAAAGCAAAGGGAAGGCCGATCAGAATCCGGTACGACAACCGGATTTCCTTGAGAGCAAGCGAGATGATGACAGTCAGCACGGGCATGAAGCCGCGGCCCAATACGGAACCGTTAGCCGCGTTCGAATACTGCAGCGCGTAGGACAGCAGCACCTCCATCCCGATCGCTGACAGGATGCCGAGGAACAAAATGCGGCCCAGATCGCGGCTTTCCATGCGGAGGCTGATGCCCTTTTGGCGGAAATGGAAATAGGTAACAAGCCAAAGCAGCGGGGCTATTAGAGCATAGCGAAGCCCGTTGAACATGACGGGATCCCATTCGTGGCCTCCAATTTTCATCGAGCTGATATTGATGCCCCATAACAGGTATACAACCAAGAAACCGAGATGCGGGAGAAGGAGCTTTTGGGACATTTTCGAAAAATCCGCCTTTCCATAGCCATAGTTATCCCCCACTATACGCCTCCTTCACCATTTGATCAAAAAGCGCATTATGGAGCTTTCACAAGAAAAAACCAGAAAAACATCGGCTGACGATGATTAGTCGGGTTAAATGCGTGCGCCGCATAAATCTGGGCTCAAGATATTTCCCAAAAGCACCCGGCAAAAAAAAAGAGACTACCTTGTTTTGCTTTTATCCGGCTATTTTCACGAACTGATCCGCGAATTCCGCCATGCGCTGCGCCTTCGGCACGGCGGCATCGGCCTTCTGGTAAACCGTCCTAATCTTGTCGAGCGACAATATGAGCCACTTCAAATCCCGTTTGTTCGCTTCGATGATGAGCTTCTCCATATCGGACTGCGGCTGCACCTTCATCAAATCGTCCAGCAGCTTCTTCGCTTCCGTATTCGTGCTTGTGTAAATGTCCCGCCCCTGCTTCGCGCAATGCGTAATATTGGTCAAATTCTCGCGGGCAACCGTCCGGTAATCCTCGATAATCCGGTCATGGGCCTCCACAAATTCCGGATCGCGCGACAGATACAGATGGTCGAGCGGATTGAGTCCCGGCAGCGGATCCTCCGGCAGCTCTTCGATCTTACGCAGCACCTGCTCCGTCATAGACACGTAGCTGTCCAGATTCATCTTCATGCCGGCGATTGCTTCCGTCGCCTGGTTCGTATTTTTTACGGCGACGAGCACGATGGTCAAATATTCGAAATGCACCTTATGAAAGTTCAATGCATAGGCGGCAATCGGCAGATCGATCAGCTTCACGATTTTTTTATAAATGAATTTGTAAGCACTGACGACCGTCTTCTGATTGACGACAGCCGCCTTATCCTTGTTGGCAAGCGCCTTGTCATGCTCGAGCCGATCCTTGTTCCGGTCGCTGAGCGTAAAGGTGAAATCCATCTCCCTGCCTCCTCCTATACGGTTACAGCCGCTGGTTCTTCCTCTTCGTCCGCAACCGGCTGAGGATTAAGCAGCGCATACAGCTGGGCTGCCGCCTGATCCTTCGATTCGAGAATTTGTAGCGCCAGCTCCCTCATCCGGACCTCCGTCTGCAGCAGGTCGTTTTTCAGCTCCTTCTCCCTGACCGATTGCAATTGCAGGTTGCTCGAGTATTCGTCAAGCGCCTCGCCCTGGCCGAGCACCGCATCGACAACGATGCCGTCCGTCCTCAGGACATGGTTGTTCGCGGCCATAATGATGCCTGGAACCTTGATTATCGATCCGGTTGATTCATCGGCGTATTCGGAATAGTAGTCCTTCTTGACGCGCAAGTAATTTGACGCCGGAATGACGCTTCCGTTCGCATCCTTCAGCACCGCTTCTTCAACGAAGGAGTGGTGAATATCCTGATAATCGAAAATGTTCATGAGCTGGTACATGATCGTATTGCGTATTTCATCACGCTTCTCCGGCACGATAATTTCCGAAAGCAGCTTACCCAGCTCAGGCAGCGTAACCTCTTGATAATAGCTGTTGCCCTCCCCTTCGATTTTCTCGTCGCGGTAGAAGCCGATCCGCACGTCGACCAGATGGAGCAGCGTAATAAATTCCTGGTTCATTTGGCGGAAAACAAAATTCAGCGTTCTGCTCATATTAATATTCTCGATCTCGCGGACAATCGAGGTCTCGTCGGTCGTCGTCATCTTCACCTCATAGGTCGTATCGATCTGCATGTCGCGGCGGGCGGACGCTTTGGACACATGCTTCTGCGTCGAATTGACGATGTTCTTCGTCAGTTGCTCCCTCGCCGCATTCGTCGCGCCGCTCGTCGAAGCGCTTGCCGACGCGTTCAGCCAGCCGCCCCAGCTTACTCCTACGCTTGCTTCCAGCTTGTAATCGTTGCTGGATTCGTAGCCGGTTTTGTTTGAGGTCTCATCCCCGATCGACAGCTCGAATTCGCTTGCGATATCGTCGGTCACGGAATCGAGAATAGTCGATGCGCTCTTCATCGTCTCTTCCTTCTGGGTATAGGTACGAATGCTGATCTTGCTTTTCTCACCCGGAAGCAGGGAGAAGGTTTTCAGCGTGCGCCCCGCGCCGTAATTGGCCAGGAAGGAGGATAAGCGGTACGATTCGATTAGGATGATACGGTTTTTCCGCGAGCTGACTTCCGGCAAAATCGTCACGTTCACCTGGGTAGCCGCCTGCATCGTATTGCCGGACATATCGGTAGCGCGCGCTTTGATGACGCATAATCCCGGCAGGTCAACCTTCACCGTCGCTTTCCATTGCGACCAGTCGCCTGGCGCCTTCTCAACCGCACGCACATAAACCGGACTGTTGTTAAGCGTTACCTCCACGACCTTCACGCCGCCGCTGTCAGCCGCGGTGCCGAACACTTCAATGACGGCTCCTTTCGTATAGGTGCCGGCGATCGCCGCGTTCAGCGCCGGCGACGTAATGCTGATCGTAGGCGCGGTCGTATCCACGCTCACGTTCAGGCTCGTTTCTCCTTTCAAGCCTGCCGCATCGTAGCAGCGCGCAATAATCGAATGGTTGCCTGCCGGGATCGACAGCCCTTTGCTCCAAGTGGCATAGTTGTTCGGCGTATCGACCGCGATCGGATTTTGCCCGTCAAGAAGCAGCTCAACCTTTGTAACTCCCCGGTTATCCCCCGCCGTTCCTTGAACGGTAATATTTGCGGCCGGGCCGTTGTTGGTCGAAAGAACCGCGCCAGCTGCAGGCGATGTGATCACAATCGTCGGCGGCGTCACGTCCGGAGCCTGCTCCAGCGTCACGTTGATTTTTCTCGTGGTGATGTAAGAGAGTTGCTCGTTTGAGTGGTACGCGTCCGCCTGTAAAGTAACCTGGCCTTGATCCGTTATCACGACGCCCGAAAGCACCCAATTATCTCCGGAAAGCTGGGCTTGCTTCCACGCGCCCGAGCCTGCCTTGACCATCACCCTTGAAACCGTCCCCAGCACGGCCGTTGCCGTTCCTTTAATATCGATCACTGCGCCTGTATGCGGACCCGTGATATTCGTGCCTGCTGCAGGAGCGGTGAAGGAAGCCGACACGGATTCTTCAATCGGATCCTCCTCCGGCGGCCAGTCATCGTCATCCCGCATCTGGTCGTCAATAGGAGGCGTTTGGTACGGATCTCCGCCGTCCGTCGTCGGCAGCGGGGCGAGAGCGGCCCTGAGCGCTTGCGCTTTCGGCTCGGAAAACTCAGACGCAGCAGGAACGGAAATCGCATAATCGGCCACGAACCGGTGCGACCATGCGCCCGTCATCGTACGGAACAGGCTGAGCTTCTTCCCTTCCCTCGCCTGAAGCTCCACTTCCTCCTCCGTCAGCTCGGTGAGGCGCGTCGTCATCCGGTCGCCGGAGCGCTTCACCTTACGCAGTTCCTCTACCGGCAGCTGCGGGGAACTTGCCGTCCCGAAGCTCAGCGACGCCGCCCCGAAAGCGGCCTTCGTCTGAATGCCCGCTTGCGGCGGCAGGAAGCAGTTATCCGCAATGTCGAGCTCGATATACGTTCGGCCGCTGTAGGTTGTCGGCTCAGGCACATTATAATTAAGTACGGGCGCTGTATTCTCCGATGCCATTTTTACCGCTGAATCGTTCGTTTTTTTCTGAACCATATTCACCGTCTCCTTTGTTTTCAACTCGATTCGTTGATGGCGCCTTCCGCATTCCGCTATCCAGCCCGCCGTTCACAATTCGGAGTATACATTGGCGCCGGCTTGCCTGAGGAGGATGAATTTTTATCACCCCTGCCGTTAGGCCGGGTGATAAAAATTCACCCTACCGGACAGGATGCGTGCTTGCTATACTATCTTTAACTAATAAGAATACTGACTTACCGGTATATGCGGATTGGGGGAAGACAGATGGGCAGTATACGCGTCATGCTCGTGGAGGACGATCCGTTCTGGCAGCAGAACTTAAGCGCGGATTTGGCGGAGGAGCCGGATATTGAGGTTGTTGCCGTAGCCGGCACAAAGGAGGAAGCCGTACTGGCGGTTTCGCGCCATCCGATAGACATTATCCTGATGGACATTAATCTAACCGGCAACAATCTCGACGGGCTGGAAGCCATGAAGGAAATTTTGTCGGAGCTTGACAAGGAAGAAGATATTAAAGTCATTATGCTTACTTCCCTCACCGAAAGGGAGGTCATTATGAAGTCGTTCAGGCTAGGCGCGCTCAATTACATTACGAAGCAAAGCTACAAAGACATCGTCCGCGCGATCAGGGAGGCTTACGAAGACCGCTCGACGATTCACGCGGACGCGGCCCGCATCATGCGCAGTGAAATAAAGCTCATGGAGCTCTCACCCATGGAACGGGAAGTATTCGATCTGCGCAAGGAGGGGCTGAGCAAGCAGCAAATTTCGGAAAAGCTGCATAAGTCTACGAATACGATCAAATCGCAGCTGAAAAGCATAAAAAACAAACTGATGCATTTCAAGGGCGATTAAGTCGGCTGTTCTTGGACGGCAGCTGCCGGAGAAGCCATGACAGAAGCAGCGGTGCCTGTCTGTATGTAGCGCCAAATCGGGAAATGAAGCATGACTGACGTCCCTTTCCCCGTCTCGGTATCCGCGATGGCCAGGCTGCCTCCGTGCTTCCTCATGACCAATACGCAATAAGTCAAGCCGAGGCCGTGATTGCTCGAGTTTTTCTTGGTCGTATAGAACGGTTCGAAAATTTTGCCGAGCTGCTCCTTCGGAATGCCGCAGCCGCTGTCTTTTACCTCTATGGTGAAATGCCGCTTGGATCTCATGGCCCGGAGAGTAATCGTGCCGCCCGTCTCTTCCATGGCGTCTACAGCATTAAGGACCAGATTGGACAGCGTCTCCTTCAGATGCAGCAAATCACAGGTCAGCTCGCCGCCTTCATCCTGGATCTGCACGACCTCGACCGAGCGTCTCTCCAGCAGCGGCTGCATCGGATGCAGGACGGCGTCGAATAGCTCCTTCACCCAGATGCGTCCTTCGTTAATCACGATATCGTCTGCTTTCTCTTTGATTCTCCCCACCATATCGAGCAGATGCGCCGTCACCGAATGAATCTGGTCGATCGACTGCAATGACTTTTCGGACTGGCCGGAATGAATGAAGCCCTGCGTCTTCTCCGTCAAATAATTGATTTTCTGGATTTCGTTCTTGATGGAATGGTTCAAAATGGATACGCCCATCGTCAACGCCCGCATCGAATAATCCAGCCGCTCGCGCTCGATTCTGAGCTTAATGCCGAGGAAGCCGTACTTAACCGTGTAATAAATAATGACCGCAACGAGGCCCAAAATAATAACCGCGTTAAGTTTCCATGTTCCGTTGCTCACCAGATCGAACTTCCACTCCCCCATCGACAGCCAGACAAAGCCAAGAAAATCGGACACGAATGCCCACAGCGTGCCGAAGGAGAACAGAATAGCCACCCGTTTCTTGTTCCTTCTCTCGTAATATTCCTTCTCGCGCGCGAATGCGATATGGTAGAAGGCATATCCCAACAGGAAATAAAAGGCTTCCTCGCTACAGTGAATGGCTGATGTCTGTTTAATAGTGAATTTGTCCATACTGCCTGGTAAGAATATTAATAGGGTGGTAAGGACGATGTGGACCTCATTAAGTAGCAACGATAATTTAATTGCGGATATGTTCAAAGTTGCATTAGCACTTGAAGAACCATGGAA
>NZ_JAVIFU010000051.1 GCF_031157315.1 Paenibacillus sp. LHD-38 | reverse complement strand
CATCTTTCCCAGCCCGGTCATGCGACCAAGCTGCGTATCCGGTATTAGCATTCGTTTCCGAATGTTATCCCAGTCTTACAGGCAGGTTACCCACGTGTTACTCACCCGTCCGCCGCTAATCTTGTCCCGAAGGACAAGATCCGCTCGACTTGCATGTATTAGGCACGCCGCCAGCGTTCGTCCTGAGCCAGGATCAAACTCTCCAAATGGAAGTTTTCGCATCGACGCGATGTCGATGAGAAAAGCTTCATGTGTTTGAAATGCTCATTACTTTTTATCGCTTTTTCGCTTATCCCGAAGGATTTGCGAGGCAGTTATTACTCGTTGTTCAGTTTTCAAAGAGCAATCTTTTCTTTCGTTTGTGACGCTTGTTTTGCTTGTCGTCCGCATGTTTCTCTCGGCCGGAATTAGAATATATCATGCTGCCGCCCAATTGGTCAAGCGTTTATTCAAAAAAACTTTTTAAATCATGTTTTTTGTGATTTTGGGCTTCAAAATACACACTTATTCATCTGCTCTACCTAGCAGTAAAACGACTTTATATTAGCTTGGCTGTTGTTATAAAATTATAAGTAATATAACAAATCATTCGATCCATTCTAAAAGCTTATACGGGAGGGGTAACAAAATGTCATTATCTGAAATCGCACGTATCGAGGCCCTTCTGCCGCAATGGGTGGAATCAAGCAGGCAACAATGCAGCTATGGCAAGGTAGCCTCATATATTCCTGAGTTGTCCAAATCGCCAATATGCGCATTGGGAATACACTTGATTAATTCAAAAGGATACTCCATTTCCGCTGGCGATACAGAACTATCTTTTACCATGCAAAGTATTTCTAAAGTCTTCACACTCATTCTTGCGCTCATGGATAACGGAGAAGAAGCTGTTTTTGACAAAGTCGGTATGGAGCCTACCGGCGACAATTTTAATTCCATGCTCAAGCTTGAGCTTGTACAGCCGGGCATCCCATTTAATCCCCTTATCAATGCCGGTGCGATTGCAATCTCTTCCTTAATTGCAGGTAAGGATCCCGCAGAAAAATCCGATCGCGTGCTTGATTTCATACGGCTTCTTTCTAATAATCAATCTATTAACTACGATCTGGATGTTTACCGTTCCGAATCCGCTACCGCTAATTTAAATCGTTCGATGGCTTATTTTCTAAAAGACAACGGCGTGCTGCAAGGTGCGGTCGAGGATGTTCTCGACGTTTATTTCCGGCATTGCTCCATTAGCGTTACCTGCACGGATTTAGCTCAAATGGCTTTGGTGCTTGCCCATAATGGCAAAAACCCGCTTACAGGAGAAGAACTTATCCCCCGTCGTTACGTCCAAATCGCCAAAACGTTCATGATCACTTGCGGAATGTACAATGCGTCTGGCGAGTTTGCTATCCAAGTCGGTTTGCCTGCAAAAAGCGGCGTATCCGGCGGTATCTTAACGCTGGTGCCTGGGAGATACGGTATTGGATTGATAGGCCCTTCACTGAATCGGAAAGGAAACAGCATTGCCGGTGTCGCGCTTCTGGAATCTTTATCGCGTGAGTTCGATTGGAGTTTATTCTAATTGCATACTCCCCCGCACATGAAAAAGGATGACTCCAAGGCGAATAAGTTCGCAGGGTCATCCTTCTTGCTTGCGTCTATTTTATTGCTGATGGTTAATCAGCTTCACACCTTTATTTAATACAAAAAACTGCTCCGCCTTTTCACGATGGTCATCCGTAATTTGACCGCTGATCGCTTTGTAAGCAATAAACACGGCCGTTGCATCGTCAACAAAGCCGGCTACCGGCAGAAAGTCAGGAATAAGGTCCAAAGGCAAGATCCAGTAAGCTAAGGCGCCAATTGCCGTCGCCTTGGCTGAAAACGGCGTTTTGGGATCAGCCGAGCAATAATAAAGCGTCACAACCTCCTTAGCAAACGGCACTTTAGCTGCATGGCGCTTCACCTTTGCCCAAAACCCTTCTTCTACGTACTTCGTTTGTTTCTCGTGGTCCCCAATTTTGCCGATCCATTTATTTATGTCGACTTCCTCTAACGGTTTTTCTTTACTCAAGTCCAAGGATGTCTTAAGCTCCTCCTCCGCAATCTCAAACGGAACGGACTCTTCGATGAGCTTCGAGCCACATGCGGAGCATTCTATAACCATTAACCTGTTCGGATCGACATCGTTGTCCTTTCCACAGTTGGCGCACTGGGCAATAGTCATACATCCCACCTCCATGTTATACCTACTTATACTTTCAATCCCTAAAAATAGTTGCAATTTCCGTTCCTGTTTAACTAAAATGATGGCTGCAATACGATTAGCTCGTTTCGTTCAACATGCCATTCCTAAGCTGTCCGTTAACCAAGGAACTATAGAAGCCTTGATGTGCCAAAAGCTGTGAATGGGATCCTTTTTCAATAATGGCACCATCCTGAAGGACCACAATTTGATCAGCCTGCTGGATGGTGTTCAGTCGATGGGCGATAACAAAGCTTGTCCGGCCTTGCATGAGACGCTGCAGTGCCTCTTGGATTTTGATTTCCGTAACGGTATCGATACTGCTTGTCGCTTCATCAAGTACTAGTATGGAAGGATTGGCAAGTATGGCTCTAGCAATCGCAAGCAACTGCTTCTGTCCTTGGCTGATCCCGCTGCCATCCGGCTTAAGCACGGTATTATAGCTGGATTTCAAACGCGTGATAAACGAATGCGCATTAGCAAGCTTCGCAGCCTCTTCTACCTCCGCATCCGTTGCATCGAGCTTGCCGTAACGAATGTTCTCATTTATCGTGCCTTCGAACAAAAAAGGATCCTGCAGCACAAATGCCATATGCGAGCGCAGATTTTCGCGTTTGATCATGCGGGAATCGTGTCCATCGATCAGGATGCTGCCAGAGCTTGGATCATAAAAGCGGCATAACAGCTGGATCAACGTTGTTTTCCCCGCTCCGGTAGGTCCTACTAGCGCGACGGTCTCTCCCGGGGTTAATTCGAAACTTACATCGTTAATCGTAGATGCCCGTCCTTCGTAAGCGAACGTTACTTGATCAAATATAACGCTCCCCTTTACCTCTCCAAGCTCTATTGCAGATCCCTCGTCTGACCGTTCCTCGTCCTCTCCTAACACATCAAACACACGCTCTGCGCCGGCAACCGCGGATAGCAGCGTATTCCACTGATTGGCGAGATCATTAAGCGGCCTAGTAAACTGTCTCGAATACTCCGCGAATATGATAATCGTACCTACCGTAATTTGATCATTCAGCACAAAAATAGCGCCGATCCCGGCTATAATGGCAAAGCTCAAATTGTTGAGCGCATTCATCAGCTTGGGAATGAAGCCGGAAATCGTCTGCGCCCAAAAGCCAGAAACGCGTATTCTTTCGTTACGCTCCTTGAAAGCAGCAATGACCGTCTGCTCCTGGGAAAAGGCCTTCACGATGCGCTGTCCAGACAGCGTCTCTTCAATATAGCCGTTCAAATCGCCAAGATTGCGCTGCTGCGCTTTGAACAATCGTCCCGTTTGCTTCGTTATCCATTTCATTCCCAGCACCATAATCGGCACAACAAGAAATGTCAGCAAAGTCAACAACGGGCTAAGCGACAGCATGACGCTCACCGTTCCAACTAGCAGAAGCATGCTTGAAAACACTTGAATAACGGAGCTGTTTAAAGATGCGCTGACATTTTCAATATCATTCGTCACGCGGCTCATAAGCTCCCCATGCTGGCGTTTGCTGAAATAAGGTATCGGAAGTCTGTGCAAATGCTCAAACAATTGAACGCGCATACGGTATACGGTTTTCTGTGATATCGTTATCATCCATATGCTTTGTAACCACATCGTGACAGAATGAAACACATAAACGATCGCCATTCCAATAAGAAATACGATAAAACCGCTGTCACGGTTGATCAAAAAATGATCGATTGCCGTGCCTGCCAAATAAGGACCGAGCAAGGAAAAAGCGGAACTTAACAACACCATGATGATGACTGCGGCTAATTTTCCTTTATATTCAATGAGATAATTCCACATTTGCTTTAGCGTTCCGGACATATTCTTCGCCCGCGGCTTGCTTCTGGCAGGGCCTCCGGCCATCTGATCTTTAGCTTTTGCCTCTTTTCCATCAAGCGGCTTCGCATATTGAAAAGGCTCTTTTAAATGTTTAAGCACGGGATACACCTTCCTTCCCGAACTGTGATTCATAAATTTTTTGATATAAGGCTGACTGCCTTATGAGCTGCTCATGCTTACCTTGTGCCAGCAGCTGCCCTTCATCTAAAAGCAGAATGGAGTCGGCTGACACCGTGGAGCTTATTTTTTGCGTAATGAGAAACGTTGTGCATTTGATTTGCTTAAGCGCTTGCAGAAGCGCCGATTCGGTCTTAACATCCAATGCACTCGTACTATCGTCCAGCAGCAAAATAACCGGCTTCCGCACCAATGCTCTCGCAATCGTAAGACGCTGCTTCTGTCCGCCTGATAAGTTGACGCCTTTTTGACCAACAATCGTATCGTATTGCTCCGGCAGCTTCATTATCGTGTCATGTATCTGAGCAAGTTTCGCTGCTTCCATAATTTCTTCAAGGGTAGCGTTCTCTTTACCCCAGCGGATGTTCTCCTCCACCGTTCCCGTGAACAGCATGATCTCCTGCGGCACATATCCAATCTGCTTGCGGAGCTGCTCCAGCTTCATTAAACGATTATCTTTGCCATCCACGCCTATTTCTCCAGACTGCACGTCGTACAAACGCGGAATAAGCTGGATGAGAGAGGTTTTCCCTGAACCGGTCGCTCCCATTATCGCAATCGTCTCGCCAGGCTTTGCCGAGAAGGAAATATGCTGCAGCACATGCTGGTCCGAATCCGGATATTGGAACGATACGTTCTTAAATGAAACATATCCTTCTCGCAGCTTTACGCCTTCGTCACTTTCCAACGTATCGGTCAAGTCGATAGCTGTTAACACAACCTCTTCAATCCGTTGAGCCGATGCGCGAGCTCTTGAGAAGTTGACCACGATCATTGACATAATGGATAACGCAGCAGTCGTTCTTGTCGCATAATTGACGATAGCGATAACTTCACCAACCGTTGCGCCGTTTGTATCAAGCTCAATTCTGCCAAACCAGAGCACAGCCATGACGCTCGCGTTCATAAAAAGAAGAACGATAGGCATCGTAACCTCCGTTAGGCGAAGCGCTGCAACGGTCCGGTCCATCAACTGCTCGCTTGAACGAGCAAACCTTGAAGCTTCATGCCTCATGCGTACGAATACGCGGACAATTCTCATTCCGATCAAATTTTGCTGCATTACGCTGTTCACTTGATCGAGCTGCTGCTGTACGGAGCGAAATAATTTTTCGCCGTTCTTAAGTACCCAAAGCAGAAAAACACCAAGGAACGGAATAACAGCGACAAGCCAAATTGCCAGCTTAGGCTGGACGACAAAGGCCATTACGATGCTTCCGATGACGAGCAGCGGGGCACGAAGCATGATACGCAAGCCCATAAAGACCGTATTTTGCAGCTGCGATACATCATTTGTAAGTCTGGTAATTAGCGATGATTCCGGAAAACGGTTAAAATTCGCGAACGAGAACGATTGCACCTTTTCGTATAAACGTTCCCTTAAATCAAAACCAAAGCTTTGACTGACATGTGAGGCGTAGAAGGAGCTGAGAATCCCTACTACAAATGCAATAATAGAGCAGCCAATCAAGAAAGCACCCCACTGAAGTACAACCGTTAAATTATCCTTGCCAATGCCGTCATCAATGATTTTGGAAATAATAAAAGGCTGAAGCAGCTCCACCATGAGCTCTACCAGCATCAGCAGCAGCGCTACACAAGCAGCCAAACGGTACTTTTTGAGAAAAGTGAACATCGTCAGCATCTTGGATCCTCCGAGTAATAATGGCTTATACTAGCTATTACTCTCATTATATCTTCTAGAATTTAGAAATGGCATAGCGGAATATAAAAATAAACGGAGATGACTGGACATTGGATAACGGGGAGGTTAATGAGGCGATCCCGGGTAAGGCACGGGTCCAAAGCAGCTAAACTGCTTTAAACGCCGCGCACATCCTCGTAAAAGACTCGAAACATAATGTCATGATTATAATTACCGAAGCCTTTTCCGTACAAGGTTAAGCCGCCAACATGCAGGGCATCCTCTTTCACTCCTATTCGGAATGTCCAAAAATTGCGCTCCAGCCCAATTTCTCCGATACTAATGGACGACATATGCTGTCCGTCGATTAGGGTACCGTCCTCTTGTATGCGTATCACCTTGAGCAATCCGTATTGATTGACGCGTTCGCCCCACCAAGCAGGTGAGAACCGTCCTCTAACCTCGCCATAATCGCCAGGGCTCGTCCACATGCCAATGTCCTTGCCATTAAGAGAGAAATTAATGTCCGACGGCCAGTTCTCGTTCACGCCCGGCGCCTCAGAGCCTAGCTCCAATGTGATTTCCAGCGCAATAGGACGCTGTCCTGCAAGCAAGTAATTCGGTACCTTGTATTCCACGTAGCCTTTGCCGAACCACAAAATGCCGGCATTCATCCGTTCCGGCTCCAAAAAGAAGCGCGGGTCATCAAATTGCCCGATCAGCTTGTCCACCGTAGCAATGCCGCAGGTCGGAAACACCTCGAATTCTGTAAAATGTCCAACAGGCACGCTTACATCATGCACCTTCTTCACATCCAGCGTAGGATGCGGTAGTTCAATAGCGATGGAACGTTCCGCCAGGGTACATATTTTGTGAGTGCCTCCCTGCTTTCGAACCATCTTGGTTTGAACGATTCCCGCCTTCTCCAGCTTCCGGATATGCATAGTTACAATCGCGCTGCTTAAGCCAATCGCCTCGGCAAGCTCCTTGACATTCATCATATCCGTAGCAAGCAGATTTATGATGGAAAGCCTGACCGGGCTCGCTAAAGCTTCATATAAAGGCAGCCATTCTTCGTTTGTATTTGCATGTATCATCGTTGACCCCTCCTCTCTCTATTCTATAACAAGAGAAGGGCATCCCAAAAGCCGCAATCTTGGCTTCCGGATACCCCGTTCTGTTTTTATGAAAGTTTAATACGGATAACGTTCCATGATGCTTTGCTGAGCGTCGCTTGAATATTTCCGCCGTCTGCAAGAGAAGCGTTACCTGCCGTATGCGGCGTTACGCGGTTAGGCGCATCTGCTGTGTTTGTCATTTTCAGATCCTCATGCTCAAGCACAATGTGCTCGATAACCCGGAAAGCACCGAAGCTGCGAAGATCGATTTCAAAAGGCAGTGCTTCGTCGATATTGCGGTTAACCGCAAAAATCGTCACTTCCTCTTTTTCTTCATTATGAACAGCTACCGTCTCCAGGTAAGGAACATCAGTAAAATCCTTCGTATCATGTTTCGGCGATTTCACAAGCGGTACCAGAACCGTTCCGCGGCCGAAAATGCTAGCGTGCATGTACGGATAATAAATCGTTTGCTTCCAAGCAGGACCGCCGTTTTGCGTCATGATTGGAGCGATAACATTAACCAGCTGCGCGATACAAGCCATTTTCACGCGGTCAGCACGCTTCAGCATACTGATCAGCATACAGCCAACCACAAGTGCATCCTCATGATTATACACATCTTCAAGCTGTGGTGGAGCAATTTGCCAAGGATCAAGCTTTTTATCCTGCGAATGGGAGTGGAACCATACATTCCATTCATCGAAGGAGAGATTGATTTTTTTCTTGCCGCGTTTCTTCGCTTGCACAAAATCACAGGTCGAGATAACCGTATTGATGTAAGAATCCATGCTCATGGATTGCGCTAAGAAGTTTTGCGTATCGTTATGCGGGTTTCCGTAATATTGATGAATAGAAACATAATCTACTGTATCATAAGCCAGATCGAGCACCGTGGATTCCCATTCCGGGAATGTCGGCATACCGATATGCGAGCTTCCGCATGCGACTAGCTCGATCGTTGGATCGACCCAACGCATTGCTTTTCCTGTTTCGTTAGCAAGGCGGCCATATTCTACTGACGTTTTATGGCCAATTTGCCATGGCCCGTCCATTTCATTACCCAGGCACCAGGTTTTTACATAATGCGGATCCTTGTAACCGTGCTGAATACGCAGATCGCTCCAATACGAGCCTGACTTATGATTGGAGTACTCAATCAAGTTACGTGCATCATCAATGCCGCGAGTACCTAGATTAACCGCCATCATTGCCTCTGTATTCGCCTTTTTGCACCAGTCCATAAACTCATTGAATCCGATCCAGTTTGGCTCGACCGTCCTCCAAGCAAGCTCAAGTCTTTTCGGGCGTTGGTCTACCGGGCCGACGCCATCTTCCCAGTTGTAACCGGATACAAAATTACCTCCTGGATAACGGACGATCGGAACATCAAGTCCCTTTACAAGCTCGAGTACATCGGAACGAAAACCTTGCTCGTCTGCTTGCGGGTGGTCAGCCTCGTAAATGCCTCCATAAACGGCACGCCCAAGATGCTCTATGAATGAACCGTAAATACGTTTATCTACTTCTCCAACTTGAAAATCCTTATCCACGATCATTGTTGCTTTGTCTGCCATGATCATCCACCTCACATCAATTAATAGTTTCATTAATTAGTTAGTTGAGCATTAATACAATCTTCTATTATTATTTAACTACAGGTTCGTAATTAATTCAAGTATTAATTTTAGTATATATGAAATAATATATATATTAATTCAATAGATTTTCATAGGTCATTCTCCCCCTAATATGCGTCTAAAGTTTTACGCGTGTAAAAAAGTAGTTCAATTTTCCTAATATTTATCATTAGTTTCTTGAGTTAGTCCTCATTTTAGACTACTATGGAACTATAAGGTAAATCCTTTGTTTCAACACTACGGCAGGAGTTGAGAACATGAGCAGACCCACACGCTCACTAGAAGATGCAGCCGACCACATCATTGACACCTTGAAGCACTTTCTACAAGTAGACACACTATTCATCTCAGCAAACGATGGTCATGGAAGCAGAATCATCCGGGCATTAAACCATCATGAGATTTTAGCGCAAAGCAGCCCACAACTCCCATTGTTACAAAGCTACAGCAGCCTCATTGTGAAGCAATCCGCGCCCCTACTAGTCATAACAAACACACTTGATGATCAGCGTACTGCCTCATTACCGATCACTCAGCAGCTTGGAGCATGTTCGCTAATCGGAATTCCTATAAAAACAAATGATGGTCAACCTATCGGAACCATATGCGCATTAAGCAGCGAGCCTATTCAATTAGATGAGAGGCAGCTTGGTTTCCTCGAATCAATGGCCGCTTTTTTCGCTTATATTCTAGAGCTGGAAAACGCAAGCGTCACAGATAGTTTAACCGGCTTATACAACCGGCGGTATTTGTCTCATCTGTACTATAATGGCTCGGACAAGCAGTTTAGCGTGATGTTTATCGATATCGACGACTTTAAAGAGGTCAATGATTCATTCGGCCATGATATCGGCGATTTGCTGCTGCTTCAAATTTCTGCAAGACTTAAACAGAGTGTCCGCAAAACTGACATACTCGTTAGATATGGCGGAGATGAATTCGTAATTTGCTTTCAGCATTTGGTTGATAATCAGGATATCGAATTTGTAGCCGGTAAAATAAAGGATTCGATTAAAGAGCCTTTCACGATTGACGGACATAGCATTCGTATTTCCGCAAGCATTGGCATAAGCTCCATGCAGGGTACAAGCAACAGCTTAAAAGACCTGATCAGCGACGCCGACCAGGCCATGTACGGCATAAAACAAAATGAAAAAAACCTTTGAAAAACCTGGCTTCGCTCGGAGATAAAACTCCGGCAAGCGGTTCTGCAAAGGTTTTTTATTATATCGCTTCGTGTTTAGTCTTCCTAGGAAAGCGTCTCCGCTTTACAGTCAGCTGCTTTATTTGCTTAGTAGAAGCCTCAGCTCGACGGTAAGATTATTTTCCGTATCCATAACGACTGTATGCGGATTTTTCATGCCAAAGTCACCAAAGGTGACGACCGTGCTTGCTTCAAGCTTTAACGCCTCTTGATCGTATGAGGTTTGTCCCGTAAAAACAACTTCCTTTGTTATTCCCTTAACCGTTAGCTCACCTGTAATACTTACATCGTGTACCTCGCCTGATTTCCATGCTGTCGGAAGTCCGTCAAAAGAAGTTGCCTTAAATGATGCATTCGGAAACTGTGCCGTATCTAAATATTCCGCCTCTGAAATATGCTTGTCCCGCTGCGAATTTCCAGAGTCCATGCTCGTCACATCAACGGTACCTTCTGCCTTCGTCTGAGCAGGATCAGCCGCATTCAGCTCCCATGAGCCTGTTACTTTATCAATTTCATAGTTGACCGTATCCCTAGAGGTTGTCACCGAAAAATACACCTTTGAATCGGTACCGATCGTCCACGTCCCATCTACGTCGACTGCATCGCCGGAGGTTTCTGCGGCATTATCTTCCGATTGCTCAGTATTGGCTGTATCCCCTGTATTTCCCGAAACAACACCGCTGTTGTCTACTGCTGGTGCTTCCGCTATGATACTTTCAATTTCTACATGATTACCGGTCAAACGATCATAAGCATAATAAAGGGTACCGCCAATCACGATAACAATTACTGCTGCCAGTATGGCTATCTTTTTGTTTTTCATCTCTTTCCCTCCTAGATTTTTTCGCGGACGGCATCTGTTCTGATTCTCATCCATTAATCCACACTACGCATTGTAATGTAACAATCTGAGAACAATCTGAAACGAAGCTTAAATGAAACTGAAATCTTTTTCCGCCATGCGGATAAAGCTGACTATCGTCATAACCTTGGCCATTTATTCATAAACATGGTATGAATCGTATTTTCGAATGCGGAGGGATGACGGATGAAACAGGATGAGATTCGCGCGCTGGAGCGATCCATCGATGAAATAACTGAAATTGCACAGGGCTTTGGACTCGACTTTTACCAGATGCGCTACGAGATTTGCCCTGCGGATATCATTTATACGTTTGGCGCTTATGGCATGCCGACCCGCTTCAGCCATTGGAGCTTCGGCAAAACCTTCAACAAAATGAAGATGCAATACGATTTTGGCCTAAGCAAAATCTATGAGCTCGTCATTAACTCCAACCCCTGCTACGCCTTCCTGCTTGAAGGCAATTCCTTAATTCAAAATAAACTCATCGTCGCACACGTGCTCGCTCACTGCGATTTTTTCAAAAACAATGCCCGTTTCGGCGTGACCAACCGCAATATGGTCGAGAGTATGTCCGCTACGGCTGACAGGATTCATCAATATGAAATGGATCACGGCACGGAAGCCGTTGAGAAATTTATCGATGCGATCCTTGCGATTCAGGAGCATGTCGATCCCACCCTAATTAAGCCTTACCAGCTTGATAAGAAGCGCTACATTGAGATGGTTCAGAAGGACAGCGAGCGCTCCGAGTGGAACATTCCCGCTTCCCAGTATGACGACCTATGGAATCTCGATCCCGATCGGACTGCTGCCGCCGCTTCTGCCGCTCAATCCCAGGCCGCGGATGCCAAGCGTTTCCCTCCGCGTCCCGAGAAGGATGTCGTATGGTTTATTGAAGAATATTCGCCTACCCTTCAAGATTGGCAGCGTGATATTTTGTCGATGCTCCGCGATGAGATGCTCTACTTCTGGCCGCAAATCGAGACCAAAATCATGAACGAAGGCTGGGCTTCGTACTGGCATCAACGCATCATCCGCGAGCTGGATCTGACGAGCGATGAGACGATCGAGTTTGCCAAGCTGAACTCCTCCGTCGTCCAGCCATCCCGGCACAGCCTGAATCCCTACTATTTAGGGCTCAAAATATTTGAGGATATTGAGCGACGCTTCGATAACCCGACCAAGGAAGAACAAAGGCGTTTTGGCCGCGTTCCCGGGAAAGGCAGGGAGAAAATGTTCGAGGTGCGCGAGCTGGATTCCGACATCTCCTTCCTCCGCAATTATTTGACGAAGGATTTAGTGAACGACCTCGATCTCTATATTTTCGAGAAAAAGGGGCCGGAATGGAAGATTACCGATAAGTCTTGGGAGAACATTCGCGATCAGCTCGTCTATTCCAAAGTAAACGGCGGTTTTCCGAGCTTAATGGTTAAGGATGGGGACTTCAACCGTGTTGGCGAGCTTTACCTGATTCATGAATACGAGGGTATGGAGCTTGATCTCAAATATGTGGAGCGTACGCTGCCGCATGTCGTTCAGCTTTGGGGGAAAAACGTGCATCTCGAGACATTCGTTGAGGATAAAAAGATCGTGTTTAGCTGTGATGGGAAGAAGACGAGCCGGAAGTTTGTTTAACTGATTTCCAAACATGAACAGGGTGCCCCTAAGGGCACCCTGTTCTATTTCGACTGCTGATCGTATTTGTTATTCCATACTGAACAGCTTGTTCATTGGTACTTGCAATTCTTTAAATACGATCGATTGAATCGTTTCCTGCTCCGTATACAAATGACGTACCTGGTAACTGCCATCCTGCAGTGCATACACATGAACCGTTCGATTGCCAGGATCGACAATCCAATATTCCTGCACCCCATACTTCTGATATAAGTTGAACTTCTCATTGAAGTCCTTCAATGCGGTAGATGGTGACAGCACTTCAATGATTATGGTCGGCGCACCGTGACAGCCATTCTTGGATATTTGTTCTTTTGAACAAACGACCGAAAGATCGGGCTGTGTGACGTGGTCAGGTGATTGATAATCTTCACTCTCGCTGAAGAATACATCAAATGGAGCAACGAACACATAGCAGCTCCGATTCTGAAAGAATGTCCTCAGAGCGAAATGAAGCTCACCAACAATAAATTGATGCAACGAGGTCGGAGCCGGCGACATATTATAGGCTTTGCCGTTAATTAACTCCCACGTTCCGTCCCAGGTCAGCCAATCTTGATAGGTGTGGATTTTCTTCTCATCCGGATTTGACACGATGTTCGACCTCCTTCTGATTTTACGTATCATATTAATGTAATTGTAACATGATCAAGCGGATCGTTGCTATTTTTACACATTCATTACCATCAGTATTACCCGATTGTTAACAGTGTTTCACCTATCCCACAAATTCTGATAGGGGTCCAACAATGGCAACTTCGGATATCATAAACAGGGTGCTCCTATAGGGCACCCTGTTTTATTTTGCCTGCTGCATATAGCTCGCTAAATGCTTTTTTTTGCATTCCTGTATCGATACCTTCATCACTTTTTTAAAGCAGTGGCTGAAATAATAAGGGTCTTTTATACCGACTCGTTCAGTTTATACTCGTATTAGGCACGCATTAGGCTATTTCAGAGCACTTCTTGTGGAAGGCCTAATAGTGATATATCTCCTGCTTCAGAGGGGTGAGCGCATGCGATTCGTCTACATAGACAAAAGCATCATATCGCTCGGTCATACTAGACGGAACATAGTTTCCGCGTTCAAGTCGAGGATTGAATACGACACCTATAGCCCGATGCCCCATTGGCTCAAGGAAAGGCTCACAGTCATGGTCAAACACCAGGATCTTGTCGCTGGCATCTGCCTTGTGCAGTAAATCTTCCCAACTGCCTAGCTGAGCTTCCGGTACCTTCATCGCTTTGATTTCGCCGCCCCAATGATCAGCAGCAATCACAGTTCCTCGGTGCGTGCCGAATCCCACAATGAATAGCCGTTCATCGCCATGCTGCTCGCGGAGCAATTGCCCTACGTTCACCATCCCATCGGCCTCCATATCCGTCGCTCTCGCATCGCCAATATGCGTATTATGCTCCCATACAATGACTTTGGCATCCGTTCCGTGAAAGGCTTTAATGCGATTAAGCGCCTCAACCATATGCCGATCCCGAACGTTCCAGGAATCCGGACCGCCTTGTACCATAGACCGGTAGTATCGTTCGGCATTCACTGCAACCAGGGCATTCAATTCATCGCTTAAAGGCGATTCATCTTCTCCCCTGCTAAGCTGCCTTTTGGTCTGAAGCTCTTTCAATAGATTGACCACCTCTTCCTCGCAGCCTTCTGATAAGAATGCTGCCGAAACCCCGTACTTTTGAGGATCGCGGTTGTGGGGATCAAAACATTCAAAAGCCTTTTGTGCAGCCCCCAATTCCGGAGATCCCGTTTTCTTCAGATGGCTGATAATTTCCTCCATAGACTCCCATAAGCTATATACATCAATTCCGTAAAAGCCGATTTTTCTTTCTGCCGTTTTATCTCGGTTAAAATCATACAGCCATTCCGTGAAATCCATCACTTCGTTATTCGCCCACATCCATGTTGGCCAGCGATTAAAATCCCGGAGCGCTTCTCTGACGTTTGCGGCAGAGCCTGCGTATTGCTTAATGTAACGGTTCAATGTGTAGCAAGAGGGCCAGTCCCCTTCCACGGCGATAAAGGAGAAACCTTTTTCAAGGATTAAACGCTTTGATAATTCCGCACGCAGCGTATAAAATTCGGAGGTGCCATGCGAGGCTTCCCCAAGCAGAACAAAATCAGCATCTCCGACCGCTTGAACGATCAAGTCGAGATCGTCTGCACTTTCGAGCTTAACCGCCCGCTTCCTAATTTCTTCCACTATTTTCTCGTCATTCATCTACGATCATGCTCCTTTCTTTTATTTTGAATTCCCCCTTAGCGGGATTTATGGGATAAATCAGGTTATAGAAGATTCGAAATTAAATTCGAAATTAACTTACGAGGTGTGAAAATATTCGTATGTATTCCATGCAGAGGTCGGCAGCTCTCGAGGAAGCTGCCGATAGATAACAGAATATATCTCTCTATTTGATTGGCGCGGTTACCGCGTTGCCAATAGCACGTATGATGACAGCCACATCATGAGCTAAGGTATTCACAGGATGTCCATTCGTCAAACCGTTATCAAGTTTTCCAATCTTCTCCTGTATCCCCCGATCAGAAGTTACATGGATATTAAATTCGGGATATTGGCCTATTAAAGCAGCGTAAACCTGTTTCTCGATAATCGCCCGTTTTCCCGTATCGGTTACATCAAGGCCAACGAGTGCCTCTTTTTTATGCAAGAAGACCGTCGCTTTGTTCACGCCAGTTACTTGATCAGCTCGATTCGCCAGTTCTTTGGCGTTGTGCGTTGATTTCATTCCGTTTGGCAAAGACTTGGTTTCCAAACGATGCATTTCATTTTTTGTCCGAATCGCATTTTCTTTCACTGTATTATTTTGTCCGCATGCTGCCAATGAACAGCCTAACACCACAACCATGAATGTAGTAACAATTGGCTTCAAAAATCTCAACACCCCAAAACACCTCCTGCTTGATGTTTATAAGGTTCGCTGCTGGCAATTAAACATACATGGAAAAATGTTTATATTTCATTAAACCGAACAAAAAAGAACAGTCGACCCCAAGCCGCTTAAGCGGGTCACTGTTCCTTTTATCGCTGATTATTCATCTGTTAATCCTCTTCATTTCTTACATCAACTGATACATGCAGCACTTGCTCGCCTGTACCTCTATAAACACCTTTAACCGGCACGATATCTTTATAATCCCGTCCATGACCTAGCTTCACATAACGCTCTCCGACTGGATCAACATTCGTCGGATCGAAGCTGCACCAGCCGAGACCAGGCACGAAGGCCTCTACCCAAGCATGAGATGCCTGCTCAAAATCCGCGCTTCCGCCCTGTAAATCTCCAACAAAATGGTAACCGCTCACGTAACGGGAAGGGATGTGGTAAGCCCTGCAGCTTGCGATCATCAAATGCGCAAAATCCTGGCATACGCCCCGTTTGCTGAGAAACATTTCTGAAGTTTTTGTCTTTACGTCCGTTGCTTCAGGATCGTAAATGAATTCCGTTCTAATTTTGGTCGATAACGCACTCAACCAGTCCAGTACGCTCGTAGGCCCATTCTCGTCCTTACCCGAAATTTCACCCGCGAATTGCTCTACCTCACTCGTGACTGCAGTATATTCTGTCGTCAACAGAAATTCGGTAAACCGGTCGGCCGCAGCGTCTGTTTTCAGCCAGCTCCAAGCTTGTTCCGGCGAACGCTTGCTTAAGTATTGGGCTCTCTCCTCTGAGGTTGGCGCCTGTTTTGTTACGACCGTCATGGATGTTCGTATCGTAAGCCGTTTATGTGGTCCGTTTACCGAGAACGCATGCACCCGATTTCCGAAATAATCCTCGTAAGTGAACAAGGAGGCATTCGGTTCGATCGAGATTGCCTGCTGATAGCAGGACTGCCGTTCATTCGTGCTTGGTGTAAGCCTGATCTCATTGACACTGTCCGTAACAGCGTCCGCGTACTCGTATTTGGTCACATGCGAAATACTCAGCTTCATGCGCTTGCTTCCCCCATTCGAAAAAAGGTTTTGGCGAACGCCATCCCCAGCTGCTGGCAAGCATCGAGCAAATGGGCAACGATTGTTCCGCCCCGATCGATAACCATATCTTCACGCTCCAAGCAAGCCAAATCGGCTTTCACCTTGCCCACTTGACGGATAACTCTCTCATGAGCAGTTCGCAACTGCTTATCCTGCAGCTCGATATGCCGCATATGATCATCAAGCGTATGCAGCGCAAAATGAAGAGAACGCGGAAAAGCGCTGTTCAGCACGACAAATTCAACAATGGTTTCCACCGATATCCCGTCTGCGTAATAACGACGGAATGCTTGATAGCCGCTAACGGAACGCAAGACTGCTTGCAAGTACGGATAAGCGCTCGCGCTGTTCCAGCCATCGCCGCTTGCCGCATTGCCTACGGCTTTAATGATTCGCAGCGTATTTTCTGATCGCTCCAGGTATCGGCCGCATTCAATGAAATGCCATTCATTTTCTCTCGGCATGACCGATTGGCTAACCCCTTGGAACAATGCTGTCCATTCCTTGATTTTCCCGAAAAATAGATGCGGAGATTCGCGAAGCAAATCATCCGGCTGCTTCTCCCTCAGCCATAAATAGAAGGCATTCGTCACATCCCACATTTCGCTTGGCACCTTCTCGCGCAGCGTGCGCAAGTTGCCGCGAGCATGGCTGACACACGAGACTAGGGAGTTGGAATTATCCCGGTCCAGCGTCGTATAGAAAAGCACATCCCGTTCATTATAGCTGTCATATTGCTGCTCATAGTCCTCCCGGCTGCCTAACGCGTCCACGATCCTTGCCCATTTCAAATAAGGCTCAGCCGCTTCGTTCTCGGGATTCCCGTCGATGCCCATGGTGACTTCATCTCCTTGAAGATGATAATGAACGTCAATCAATCTAGCATGGTTCTCAGCACGCTCCATATAACGCCCAATCCAAAATAATGCCTCTGCATTCCGGTTCAGCATCGCATTCCCTCCATATTTATCGATTAAGGACCCACGTATCCTTGACGCCGCCGCCTTGTGAAGAATTGACAACAAGTGAACCCTCTGTCATTGCAACCCTCGTTAAACCTCCCGGAATGATATGCGTATCCTCACCCATCAAGGCAAAAGCACGTAAATCGATGTGACGCGGCGTCATGCCGCCATCGACCATGACTGGTGCGCGAGACAGCTTCATCGTAGTCTGTGCAATATAGCGACCCGGCTCGCGTTTAATGGCTTCCGCGAACGCTTGAAGCTCTTTTGAAGTAGCGCTGGGCCCAATCAGCATCCCGTAGCCGCCCGACAGCGATGTTTCTTTCACCACTAGCTGATCTAAATGATCAAGCACATATTCGCGTTCTTCCTTACGCGACAATATATACGTAGGAACGTTATGCAAGAGAGGCTCCTCGCCCAAATAGTAACGAATCATGTCCGGAACATACGCATAAACGGCTTTATCGTCTGCTACCCCCGTTCCCGGTGCATTGGCTATTGCAACATTTCCGGCACGATAAGCATTCATGAGTCCAGGCACGCCTAGGAAGGAGTCAGGCTGAAAGGCTAGAGGATCAAGGAAATCATCGTCGATGCGTCGGTAAATCACGTCTACCTGACGGAGACCTCGCAAATCTCGCAAAAAAATCTTGTGGTCTTTGTAAACAAGGTCTCTGCCTTCAACGAGGTGAATGCCCATTTGCTGAGCCAGAAAGGTATGCTCGTAATAGGCAGAATTATAAGCGCCTGGTGTTAGCAAGACGATCAAAGGATCCCGTTTGCCGTTTGGAGAAAGCACGCGGAGCGAGCTTAAGAAGCAGTTCAAGCTGCGGTCAATGGTTTGCACGGAGCTGGATAAATATAAATCATGGAATAACTCATTCATTAACGTTCTGCCCTTAAACAGGTAGGAAAAACCCGACGGTGACCGTAAATTGTCTTCTAGCACAAAATAACGGCCTTTTTCGTCACGAATTAAATCAATACCCGATGCTGTAATATATACACCGCCCGGAACATGTAGACCAGCCATTTCTGGCCTGAAATAAGTATTGGATACGATCATGCGCCGAGGTATAATGCCGTCTGAAACGATTCGTTGACCATGATACACATCATGAAGGAAAGCGTTTAAAGCTCGAATTCTCTGTCTTACTCCGCGATCCACACCTTCCCACTCATGCTTAGGAATAACACGCGGGATATAATCGAACGGAATCGTTCGCTCGAGGGGTTCATTCTGTGCTCCGCTATACAGCGTGAACGTAATGCCCTCTTCCATCATTCTTTGATTAATCGCATTTTGACGGACAGCGAGCTCTGCTGGCTTCATTCTCCCAAATAAACGATGAACCGTGTCATAGTGGGCACGTACCGAAAAGTCCTTATCGAACATTTCATCGTAAAAGGTTTGAGAATCGTAAAATTGCGATTGCGACTGTTTGGCCGTCGACATGACAACCGCCTCCTCCATGATGGGCGCTGCACCGATTTGGTACGAGCAAGTTAAACATTCGATCAATTATGTTATATTTATGTTAAAAAACTTAACAATTATAACCGAATCGCATCTTAATGTTAGGATTATCATACTAAAATCAGAAAATTGTGTCAACTTATATAACGCGAAAGCAGGAACCCTCGGTAGAGAGAATTCCTGCTTTTTCTAAGCTGCGTTTTATTCTAGGATTGATTTAATTGCTGTAGATCTTTCGTGACCTTATCGACCATCTGAACGAACGAAGCCAGCTCCTGTGAACGAGCTGCTTGGTTACGAGCTTCGACCGATGTCTGCTCGGACTCGTGACGTACGGCGAACAGCTTCTTGTCAATCTCTTCAAGCTTCGACTGTATCCCTTCGAGCGCATTGCGTGATGAGGAGGCCAGCTTGCGCACTTCATTCGCTACAACCTCGAACCCTCGCCCGTTTTCTCCAGCCCTCGCCGCTTCAATTGCGGCATTAAGCCCGAGTAAATGCGTCTGATCCGACAACCCGCGAATTAATGAGCCCATTTCATTGATGCCGTCCAGCTCCTCACGAAGCTCTCCTAATAATGTATGCGTCTTATCCTGGGATTGCGAAGTCGAAATTGCCGTTGCTGCAATAGTTTGTGCACCCTCGTCCAATTCAAGCATAAGCGAAGCCAGCTCCTGCACCGCGCTGGTTACGGTAGTAAGCATGATGGAGCGATTGTCCGCGAGCTCCTGGATTTTCTGCTGCTCATGCTGATTATAGGCTTCAAGCACGAATTGCGAATCCAGATTAAATAATTTCGTCAAAGCATGTACAACTTCCTGCCAGCCTTCAGGAATCACATTTTGGAGTACGCTTGATGATATGTCCAGATATGTCATATAGGTGCCTAAATACCAATCCGTCGTTAAGCCAATGCGGGAATGAACGGCTCCTATCTTTATTCGGTTATCAATATACGCTTGATCGATTACCCCTTCGGTAAGCGACATATAGTACCATCGCTGCGTTTCCTTAAGACGTTCAATGGTGCTGACTTTCGATATAATCGCAACCAATTCCGGCTGCTGTCCGACACTTTCATAAAATCGGTCAACCACTTCATCGACAATTTTCTGAAAAATAGGCTTACATTCAGCCAGAACCTTTAAATCCTGCTCTGTAATGCCCGTGTATTCAAGCTGTCTCTTGCGTTCTGCCGATAATTTAATCAAATAATCCGACTCCTTCGGTGTATTGTACTTCACTACCACCTATTATATCGGAAAACATACAAGAAATAGTATGAACGTTTTAAATACTTTTTAAACCTTCTCCTCGTGCAGAAAAGCTGATAGACAATTGTCTATCAGCTTCCCCAACGCTTGCATGGAAGGTTTACCGGTTCAACAGGCTTCCTACATAACGCAGCAGTTCATTCGAGCATACCGGGCAGTATGCGTGCTCATCCATAAGCCGTTTTGTGACTTCATTAATACGCTTCAACTGACTCTCATCCGGTGTTTTCGTGGAGGTCGTTATTTTCACGATATCCTTGAGATCAGCGAACAGCTTCTTCTCTACCGCCTCGCGCAAACGTTCGTGGCTCGTAAAATCAAATTTCTTCCCTTTTCGGGAATACGAGGATATACGAATCAGAATTTCTTCCCGGAATGCTTTTTTGGCATTTTCCGAGACGCCGATTTGTTCTTCAATGGAACGCATGAGGCGCTCATCCGGATCCATTTCCTCACCGGTTAAAGGATCCTTGATTTTGGCCCAGTTGCAGTAAGACTCGATGTTATCGAGGTAATTCTCAAACAAAGTGCGGGCAGACTCCTCATAGGAGTAAACAAACGCCTTTTGAATTTCCTTCTTCGCAAGAAGATCATATTCTTTGCGCGCGACGGAAATGAAATTTAAGTACCGCTCACGTTCTTCCTTCGTGATAGAAGGATGGCTATCCAATCCTTCCTTCAAAGCACGCAGCACGTCAAGTGCATTAATACATTGCGTATCCTGCTTAATGAGCGCACTCGAGATCCGGTTAATGACGTAGCGCGGATCAATGCCCGTCATGCCTTCCTCTAAGTATTCATTTTGCATTTCCTTCAAGTCCGCTTCCTTGAAGCCTTCTACTTCCTCGCCATCGTACATCCGCATTTTTTTGACCAAATCCATACCCTGCTTCTTCGTTTCCTTCAGCCTTGTCAAAATAGAGAAGATCGCAGCCGCACGCAAAGCATGAGGCGCAATATGGATATGCCGCATATCACTTTGAGCGATTAGCTTCTTGTAGATTTTTTCTTCATCCGATACCTTCAAATTGTATGGAACCGGCATGACGATCATCCTGGAATGCAAAGCCTCGTTTTTCTTATTGCTTATAAACGATTTGTACTCGGATTCATTCGTATGGGCAATAATGAGCTCATCGGCGCTAATGAGCGCGAACCGTCCAGCTTTGAAGTTGCCTTCCTGGGTTAAGGAGAGCAGGTTCCACAAAAACTTCTCATCGCATTTCAGCATCTCTTGGAACTCCATCAATCCGCGGTTCGCTTTGTTAAGCTCGCCGTCAAACCGATAGGCGCGCGGATCGGATTCGGATCCGTACTCCGTTATGGTAGAGAAATCGATACTGCCCGTAAGGTCGGCAATATCCTGCGATTTCGGATCGGACGGACTGAATGTACCGATACCGACGCGGTTATCCTCCGAAATAAACACACGTTCAACGAGGACGTTCTCAATATCGCCGCTGTATTCCGTTTGCAGCCTCATTTGGCAGGATGGGCATAGGTTGCCTTCAATTCGAACACCAAGCTCCTTCTCGATATCAGGACGAAGCTCATGGGGAATAAGATGCAGCGGGTCCTCATGCATAGGGCAGCCTTTAATCGCATAAACGGCTCCTCGCTGCGTTCTGGAGAAGCGCTCAAGTCCTTTTTTGAGCATGGTAACAATCGTTGACTTGCCTCCGCTGACAGGACCCATTAACAGCAGAATCCGTTTACGAACCTCAAGCCTGCGAGCTGATGAGTGGAAATATTCCTCTACCAGCTTCTCAATCGCACGATCGAGCCCAAAAATTTCTTGATCAAAAAATTTATACTGCTTGTGACCGCCAACAGCTTCCACCCCGTGAGATTCAATCATTTCATAAACGCGTGAATGTGCAGTCATGGCCGGGGACGGGTCCTTCCTCAGCAATTCAATATAATCCTTGAATGTTCCTGTCCATGCAAGCTTCTCGCTCTCAGCCTGATACTCCGATATTCGCTTGAAAATGTCCATACCGTGCCTCCTCCCATCGCTTCCGCATTCCACTTATCATTCTACGCCCGGGATTTGTCTCTAGACGCTCTATCGAGTGGTGCCAACTTTTATTGAGATATAACAATCCTATGCTTATTCGGGAAGATAATTGCACACTATTTTTGTCCATCATCCATCAAAAAACGACAAGCCGGCAGTTTCCTTTGCTATAATGGAGGCAAATGCTTCGATTGAAACGAGTGGAGAGGAGAAAAAAACGTGGCAGTCGCACGCGAGGAAGAGCTCTACAGCCCTATAAAGAAGTACTATGAGCAGCTTGGCTTTACCGTAAAAAGTGAGGTGCTCCATTGTGATTTGGTTGCTATCCATCCGGATCAGAATGAAGCGATAATTGTCGAAATGAAAAAAACGTTCAACCTCGCCCTGCTGCTGCAAGGGGTTGAACGTCTTCGTCTGAACAGTCATGTCGTGCTCGCCATTGAACGGAACCGGAAGAAAAGCGGTGCTCACAATCAACGCTTTGGCGATTTGACGGAGCTTTGCCGCATGCTGGGGCTTGGCTTGATGACTGTGACCTTTTACAAAACAAAACCGCCGGTCATTGAAATGCTCTGCCACCCGGGCGATCCGCCGCAGCGCGGCGTAAGACGCAGAAAGCAGGCACAGCTGCTTACCGAATTCAGAGAGCGCAGCGGCGACTACAACGTTGGCGGAAGCACCCGCCGCAAACTAGTGACAGCTTACCGCGAGAAGGCTCTGCGCTGCGCATACGCGCTTCATACGGCTGGACCGCTTGCCCCACGTGAAGTATCCGCTTTTACGGGCTACAGCCGAAGTGGCGAAACGCTTCGCAACAACTATTATGGCTGGTTCGAGCGCATTGCACACGGAAAATACAGCCTGCGCCCGGAAGGCGCGGCTGCATTGGCCGAGTATGGAGAAGTCATTGCGGAATGGAAATCAACTGTTAGCTCCGCGCCGTAAATTCGCCGAGCGCCTCTACGAAGCGCTCCACTCCTTGCTTCGTACGCGCACCTGTATTATACGTATAATTCAGTCTTGCGGTGTTGCGCTGAGGATGCTCGGCATAGAACGAGCTGCCCGGCACGAACGCGACGCCCTTTTGAACGGCGCAGCGAAGAAGCGCTTCTGCGTCCAATCCGTCCGGCAGCTCAAGCCACAGGAACATACCGCCTTTAGGCTTAACCCATGAAACATCCTGCAGTCCCTGCCGCTTTAGAAGCTCATGCATTTCAATCATACGCTCGCCATATGATTTGGAAATCAGCCGGATATGGCCGTCCAAATCGAAACCTTTCAGCAATTGGCTCAAGATCTGCTGATCGATTGCGCTTGAATGAAGATCAGCCGCTTGTTTCACTTTGGCTACCATACCGATTACGCTGCTGTCCCCGATAGCCCAACCTGATCGAAGCGCAGGCGCAACCGTTTTGGAAAATGTGCTTGTATAAAAGACGGCGCCTCGCTCCGCTTGACCCTCAAGCGAAAACAGCGTTGGATATTGATCACACTCATCAAAGGTAATATCTCCGTATGGATCATCTTCAATGATGGGCATTTCATTTTGCTTACACAAAGCAAGCAGCTTCTTTCTTCGTTCAACACTCCAAACGCGCCCTGTCGGATTACCGAAAGTAGGCACGGCGTAAAGCAACTTCGGACGATGCTCCCGGATGAGACGTTCCGCATCCTCTGGGATGATTCCATCCTCGTCGCTCTCTGCAGCAATCACTTTTAAGCCATGAAGCGCGAATACCTGTAGGCTTGCCAAGTAAGTAGGCTTCTCGACCAAGACGGTATCGCCTGGTTCGGTAAGTACGCCTACCAGCAGATCAATCGCCTGCTGCGAGCCCGTTGTCAAAATCATTTGCTCCGGATTTACATGCATTTGCTTCGCCGCCATACGCTCGCATAACTGTTCGCGAAGCGGCATGTAGCCTTCCGTCAAGCCGTATTGCAATGCGCCTGTCCCAGCCGTAAATACATGGTCAGCCGCTTCGCGGATTGCTTGTACAGGAAATAACTCCTCAGCTGGCAAACCGCCAGCAAACGAAATCATATCTTTTCCTTGCGTCAGCTTCAAAATATCTCTAACCGCTGACGATTTAAGCTGTGATACTCTGGATGAAAAACGATAATTCATATTATATGCTCCTCCTCGCAAACTTAAACGCTTGCTATGCTCATACTCTCTATGTTAACAATGTGTTCACAACTTTTAAAGTTTTCTTTTTAGCCGACGTTGGTTATAATAAAGACAACGTACTTGGAGGTGTCCCACAGATGAACTTTATTATTGTCATGACTGTGTTTGCGTTGTTCATTACGGCGATGCTGACCAGCTCCTACAATGAAGACAAAACAAAAGGTCTATAAGCCGACTTTGCTCAGCTTATAGCAAGTGTGTCGATGGCGGTCAAGAAATTGGCCGCCATCCGCATATTGTTGAAGGATATGAAAGATATAAGCCCGAGTCTTATGCTTTCCCTTCTTTTCAAAAAAATGAAGCTTCCCGCAGAGCATTTAGCTCATAACGGGAAGCTTCATTTAGTTAGAAAAGCATTCCGTCATGCAGATTAGCGCTGCAGAACTGCCATTTCCTCCATACAATCGCCACATACATAGCGCTCCTTGAAATCACGAACTTCAACCATCGAACCGCAAAAAACGCATTTTGGACGGTAACGCTCCAAAATAATATGGTCACCTTGGACGAAAATTTCAACGGGATCGCCCTCGTTCATCAAATAACGTTTACGCAATGATTTTGGAAGTACAATACGTCCGAGTTGGTCCACTTTTCTTACTACACCTGCTGGTTTCATCGCTTTCACCTCTTCTGTGTCTGGTTTCGCAAGTCATTTCTGAGAAACCTCTGCGTTATAGTCTTTCGATGGCACTACGGCTTTTCCTTCCCAAATTCATTATTTCTTAACATCCTGCAATAAATTTTTGTTTTCTGGCTAATAAATCCCAAAAAATGAGAAATAAAGCAACTAATTTACTCAAGTCCTGGAAAATCATTTTGCCTAAGCGCTTCATACACGATAATTGCTGCCGAATTGGATAAATTCAGTGAACGCACTGTATCCGTCATCGGCATTCTAATACAAGTTTCCTTATTCGCATCTATTAGCTCCTGCGGCAGACCCTTTGTTTCTTTTCCGAATACAAAGAAATCGCCATCCTGATAATCGAATTGTGAATATGGCTTGCTTGCTTTCGTGCTTGCATAGAAAAAACGCCCTTGCGGATACGCAGCCAGCACCTCTTCAAAGGAATCATGGTACTCGATATGTACCGAATGCCAGTAATCGAGCCCCGCTCTCTTCAAGGTACGGTCATCCGTATCAAAGCCAAGCGGTCTAACTAAATGCAAAATTGTACCAGTTGCCGCACAGGTCCGAGAAATATTGCCTGTGTTTGCCGGAATTTCCGGCTCTACCAAAACGATATGAAATGGCATAGCTATCTATCTCACCTCTCATTTTGCCTATTATACACGAAATCACCGAATATTTTTACACCCACTTTACGTACCGTTAATCTCAAGCATAATTTCCACCCTCATAATAGGGTACAGAATAGGCGGAAACACATGAAGGAGAGCTGAAGCATGCGAAAAAAGATATTGGTCGTGGATGACGAACCATCTATCTCGATGTTGATTGAGTTTAACTTAAAGCTGGCAGGCTATGACGTACGCTGCGTAGGTGACGGTGAAGCTGTATTTGAAATGTTAAAGCCCTTTCGTCCCGACTTGATCGTTCTTGATCTCATGCTGCCAAAAATGGACGGAATCCAAGTTTGCCGCGAACTGCGCAAGCAAAGCAATGCAGTACCGATCGTTATGCTTACCGCTCTTCAGGACGTTACGGACAAAATTGCCGGACTTGATAACGGTGCCGATGATTATATGACAAAACCCTTTAGCCCGCAGGAACTGGTATCTCGCATTCAAGCTATATTCCGCCGCGTTCAATCGCTGCCTGGCATTGCGGAAGAAACCATCTTCAACATTGGCCGATTAAAGGTTCAGGTAGAGCAGCGCGAGGTATTCATTGACGGCAAGCCCGTTGAGCTTACGCCAAAAGAGTTCGAGCTGCTGCTGTTCCTTTGCCGCCACAAAGGCAAAGTACTCAGCCGCCAGCAGCTGCTTCACGGCGTTTGGGATTATCATTTCCTTGGCGACACCCGGATTGTCGACGTCCATATCAGCCATCTGCGCGATAAAATCGAGAAAAATGCCCGCACGCCGGAATATATCATGACTGTACGTAATGTCGGTTATAAGCTGAACGGGCCTCATATTGCCGAGAGCTCTGTCGCACAAGCTTAGATCCAGAATAAATGCAAACCAAAAGCCGCCCTGCCTTCTTTGCAGAAGGAAAGGGCGGCTCTTTATTGTCCCCTGTTTACAACCTAACCAGAGACGATTCGTCCGATTAGCCGTTACGCTTTTGAAAATCAATCATGAACTGCTGTAGCGCCTGGCAGCTCTCGAGAGGAACCGCGTTATAAGTTGAAGCTCTCAATCCGCCGACATCACGGTGTCCCTTCAAACCTACGAAGCCTTCCTTCTCCGATTCTTTAACGAACAGGTTCTCAAGCTCTTCGCTTTGAATCCGATACGTAATATTCATAAGCGAACGGCTTTGCGGCTGCGCACAGCCGATATAGAAGCCGCTGCTTTGATCGATCACATCATAGATAAGCTTGGTTTTGTCCCGGTTAAGCTGGTCCAGCTGGGCAACTCCGCCCTTGTCCTTGATCCATTGCAATACCAGATTCATCATGTATACAGAGAATGACGGCGGTGTATTGTAAAGCGATCCGCTCTTCGCATGCGTACTGTATCGGAACATGGCTGGAATGGTTTTCGAACCATTTTCAACTAGATCCTTGCGAATAATAACAAGCGTAACACCCGATGGACCCAAATTCTTCTGAGCACCCGCATAGATTACGCCGAATTTGCTAACGTCAATCGGCTTGCTTAGAATATCACTGGACATATCCGCTATAAGCGGCACTTCCCCCGTTTCCGGAAACTCCTTAAACTGGGTCCCACCGATCGTTTCATTCGATGTAAGATGAAGATAAGAAGCATTGCTTGGTATCTCGATCTCAGACATAGTCGGCATGCGCATGAATTTGTCGGATTCTGTCGAAGCGGCAACCACCGTTTCTCCGACAAACTTCGCCTCTTTCAGCGCTTTGTCCGCCCAAGCGCCTGTCATTACATAAGCACCTGGTTTTCCGGGAGTAAGAAGATTAAGCGGAAGCATAGCAAACTGTGTACTGGCACCGCCTTGCAGCAAAAGCACATCATAATTTTCAGGAACTCTGAACAATTCACGAAGCAACGACTGTGATTCGTTATTCACAGCTTCGTACATTTTACTGCGGTGAGACATTTCCATAATGGACATGCCCGCGTTTTGATAATCAACAAATTGCTCCTGTGCTTGCTTTAGTACCTCAAGTGGTATTGCGGCTGGTCCTGCATTAAAATTAAATGCTCGTGTCATCTTCGGATACCCACCTCTGTTTCTTTATATATGATATGGTTATGATAGCAATTTTGAAGGGCCGCATCAAGTCTATTCGGCAATTTCAAAAAACAAAAAGTCGAACGTATGCCGAATTACTGACAAAAAACATTCGGTTTTCGTTCATCATTTCTTTACAATTCATAAAAAAACGGGTCCTAGAAGGACCCGTTTCTTATATTTCTTAACGATCGGATTAGCAATCGTAGTAAAGGCTGAACTCATGCGGATGAATACGGATTGCAACTGCTTTAGCTTCTTGACGTTTGATAGCTACATAGTTGTCGATGAAGTCTTTGGAGAATACGCCGCCTTCAGTCAAGAAATCGGAATCAGCTTCAAGTGCGTTAAGCGCTTCGTCAAGCGTTCCAGGAACGCTGCGAATTTCTTTTTTCTCTTCTTCCGGCAATTCGTAGATATTTTTGTCGAAAGGACCATAACCAAGAGCAACTGGATCAAGTTTACGCTTGATGCCGTCCAAACCAGCAAGCAGCATTGCTGCGAAAGCGAGGTAAGGGTTAGCTGTGTTGTCCGGTGTACGGAATTCGATACGGCAGCCTTTAGGCGTTACAGCTGCAATCGGAATACGGATTGCTGCAGAACGGTTACCTTTCGAGAATACAAGGTTAACCGGCGCTTCGTAACCAGGTACAAGGCGTTTGAACGAGTTCGTGCTTGGGTTAGTGATTGCGATCAAAGCCGGAGCGTGGTAAAGCACGCCGCCGATGTAGTGCATTGCAAGTTCACTAAGGTTTGCATACGCGCCTTTATCGTAGAACATAGGCTCGTCGCCGTTGAAAATAGAAGTATGAACGTGCATTCCGCTACCGTTGTCACCGAAAAGCGGCTTCGGCATGAAAGTAGCCGTTTTGCCGTATTGGCGAGCTGTATTGTGAATGATATATTTGAATTTCATCAGGTTGTCAGCTGTTTTTGTAAGTGTATCGAAACGGAAGTTAATTTCCGCTTGACCAGCTGTAGCAACTTCATGGTGATGACGCTCAACGCGTAGACCCGACTCTTGCAATAGGCGAACCATTTCGCTGCGGATATCTTGTTGGGAATCAACTGGAGCTACAGGAACATAGCCGCCTTTTACTGGAATTTTGGCACCTAGGTTGCCGCCTTCTTCTTTACGGTTCGTGTTCCAGCCAGCTTCTTCGGATTCAACCATGTACGAAGAAGAATTCATTGTGCTTTCATAGCGAACTTCGTCGAAGATGAAGAATTCAGGCTCTGGCGCGAAAAATGCTGTCGTACCAATGCCAGTCGTTTGAAGATACTCTTCAGCCTTTTGAGCGATGCTGCGCGGATCGCGGTCATAGCGGTCGCCTTCAGGTGTATGGATATTACACATAACGTTCAGTGTAGGGTGATCAGTGAAAGGGTCGATAAATACGGATTCTGTATCTGGAATCATAACCATATCGGAATTCTCAATACCACGGAAACCGTGGATCGATGAACCGTCAAAAGCTACCCCGTTTACGAAAGTATCAGCATCCACCTCAGCAGCTGGAAGCGTGATGTGGTGTGCATGACCAAGAAGATCTACAAAGCGGAAATCTACAAACATGATGCTGTTTTCTTTAATATTGTCCAAAACATTTTGAACTGACATTAATAATTTCCTCCATTTCCGAACATTAGCGTAGTGTTGAACAGGTATTGTTCAATTATTGCTCCAAATCCATGTCGTTATTATAAAACTAGCTCTCAATCTCCGTCAATAGCTATGTAAGGTATTTTTTAAAGCTATGTAAGCTATACTTACAAGTTTGTACAGTTGTTCACAAATACTCCTTAAAAGCCAGTTATAAATCGCTTCAACCCTTGAATAACAAAGGCTCGGCGGCATTTGAACTGGTAACCGGCTGCGACTTGGAAATGAAATACAATCCTTGTTTGAAAATTAAAATCTTTAAAATCATGACTGTAGTATATTCGGAATTCACTTTCATGCCGCCTTATGAACCCTATACAAAAAAAGAGCCTTGCCATCCCGGGATGGCAAAGCCTTGTTTGATTTTATAATTAAATTTTCCATTCCTTGAATGCCTCTGCCGGCGCTTTTGGCGTATCGAATTGTTTGCCTACGATTGGCGCAAGCTTTTCTAGATCCTTCAAAAGATTAGCGAATTGGTCCGGGAACAACGACTGTACGCCATCGCCTGTCATTGAATTATCCGGATCGGTGTGCATTTCAACAATAAGTCCGTTCGCCCCTGCAGCAACCGATGCTTTGGACATTGGCTCTACCAATTCGCGGCGCCCAGTACCATGGCTCGGGTCTGAGATTACCGGCAGATGGCTAAGAGATTGCAGTACGGGAATTGCCGACAAATCGAGCGTATTGCGTGTGTACGTTTCGAATGTACGGATTCCGCGCTCGCAAAGCATAACATTCGGATTTCCGCCTGCCAAAATGTATTCAGCCGCATTTAGGAACTCGTCATAGGTTGAGCTGAAACCGCGCTTCAGCAGCACCGGCGTTTGAATAGTACCCAACTTGCGAAGCAGATCAAAGTTTTGCATGTTGCGTGTGCCCACTTGAAGGATGTCGGCGTATTCCGCACAAACATCTACATACTCCGGCGTCATAACCTCTGTGATCGTCAGAAGCCCGTGTTTCTTGCCTGCTTCCGCCATCATCACAAGTCCCTCTACGCCTACGCCTTGGAAGCTGTAAGGCCCTGTACGCGGTTTGAACGCGCCTCCGCGCAATACCTGACCGCCCGCTGCTTTGACTAGACGAGCGATTTCATCGATTTGCTCCGGCGTTTCAACGGCGCAAGGTCCGCCCATAATCACGAGGTTGCTTCCGCCGATCTTCACGCCTTTGATATCAATAACGGTATCGTCCGGATGGAAGTCGCGGCTTGCCAGCTTGTAGGATTTGGATATTTTAATTACGTTTTCTACGCCCTTCATCTGACGCAAATGCTCAGCAAGCGTAGGCTCTGCTTGACCGATGATTCCGATTACCGTACGGTCCGTACCTCTTGATACATGAGCCTGCACGCCAGCTCTTTCAATATGGGCAACGATTTCTGAAATACGCTCTTCTGCAATGTTTGAATTTGTAATGACGATCATATGGATCACTCCTAAAATGTTATTGGTTTTGTGATGTAAAACTTACTTCGTAAGTTGGCTTGAATTTGTCATGGGCGGCTTGTAGATTGCAGACATACTTGCTCTGTTCTTCTTTTTGCTTTATCGCTTATATGCTTTATAGCTTTTATGCTTCGTAGCTTTTATACTGTTTAGCTTCTACGCTTTTAATCGCTAAAGTAAATATACAGGAGAATGCCCATTTCGTCAACCCGTCTCCCAAAAAAAGAGGGAAATCTGTTTGCCTTGAGACAGTCTCACGGCAAACAGGTTTCCCTCTTCGATTCGAATATATTGTTTATTCAACTTTCTCTTCCGTTGCCGTCGCCGAAGAAACAGCAGCCGTAGATTTAACACGCACGTTAGGCAGCAGCTTATTCATATTAACCGTACGGCGAATTTCCCAAGTTTCTGGATTATTATGATCGTATTGCTCCAAGTAGGTAATGACCTCTTTTGTCAGCGGCGTTGGTGTGGATGCGCCTGATGTTACAGCTACGCGGTCTACCCCTTTGAGCCATTCTTGTTCAATTTCCGATACATCAGAAACCCGATAGGCTTTAACGCCTGCAATTTCCTCTGAAACCTGGGCAAGACGGTTGGAGTTGTTGCTTCTTGGATCGCCGACTACGATGCACAATTGGGCTTCTCCCGCCTGCTCCGCAACCGCTTCCTGGCGCACCTGGGTGGCCATGCAGATTTCGTTATGGACCTCGGCCGCTGGATAGCGCTCAAGGAGACGGCTAATGATATGACGAATATCCCACTGCGACATCGTCGTTTGGTTGGTTATAATAATGCGACCTTCGGGCACGTTAAGTGCTGCAATTTCCTCTTCCCGCTCAATGAGGTGAACCTGCTCCGGCGCAACGCCGATTGCGCCTTCCGGCTCAGGGTGGCCCTTTTTGCCAATATAAATGATATGATAGCCATCCGCCGATTTCGCACGAATTAAATCATGCGTTCTAGTTACGTCAGGACAAGTGGCGTCAACGACGGACAGTCCTTTCTCACGGGCGCGCTGGCGAACCTCGGGGGATACCCCATGCGCAGTGAAAATAACAGTTCCAGTATCGATTTGATCCAGAATATCGAGACGATTGGCACCATCAAGCGTAATGACGCCTTCCTGCTCGAATGCGTCCGTTACATGCGCGTTATGGACGATCATGCCTAATATATAGATGGGCCGCGGCAGCTCTAAGTTTTTGGCCGTTTGCAAAGCCAACACCATCGCATCGACTACGCCGTAGCAATAGCCACGTGGTGATATTCTAACGATTTCCATTCCTTGCACCTGCTTTCTGACCGGATATGCACTATATTTATAATTCCTTCATTTCATCCGTTGCTACTATTATAGACGAATGAGACGTGTCAGAAAAGCTTATTGGCAGCCAAATCGTAAACTTGGTTCCCTTTCCCTCACGGGTCGTCACTTCAACAGAGCCTTGATGCTCGTCAATAATCCACTTGGCGATAGATAAACCGAGACCCGTCCCGACTGTGACGCCCCTCGATTCGTCCGCCCGATAAAAGCGGTCAAAGATATGTGGAATCTCCTCCGGATTCATCCCAATTCCGGTATCTTGGATGACAAAACCGATCTGCTGTTCGTTCCTGATCGCGCTGAGTTCTATCGAGCCCTCTGGCGTATACTTGAACGCATTCTCAATAAATATAAACAGCAGCTGCTGCAAATAGTTATGATTGGCATTTACGCGCATGCCCTCCAGCGCAGAGAGACTTCCTACCTTCCAATCCGCTGTACGAGGTAGCAGCTGCGCACGACGCACAACCTCCTCAGTAAGCGGCATTAAATCAAGCGGCGTCTTCTCCATCGTATAACCTGCGTCAGCCCTTGCGAGCGCAAGCAAATCATTTACGAGCGTGCTCATGCGTGTCGCTTCCGCGGAAATGTCGCTCATCGATTCCTTCGATAATTCCCAGCGATCCAAATCGAGCGGCATCCATTCTCCCGTTTCCGAATCCTGGTTCGTTTCGCGCACCTTCATCCACATGCGCTCCAGAAGCTCGATATTGCCTCTTATTGTCGTCAATGGTGTGCGTAATTCATGAGAAGCATCGGATACGAATCTACGCTGTGCTTTATAAGCTTCATCCAGCTCGTTATAGGCCATCTCCAGGCGTGCGAGCATGACATTCAACGTGCTGACGAGTCTGCCGATCTCATCCTTCGGCCCCATCGCCGGAATGCGGACGCTGAGATCAGAGCCATTCTCGATCTGCTGAGTTGATCGGATAACCCGTTCAATTGGACGCAGCGCCTGGCGGGCAATGAATAAACCTACTGTAAAAGCGATGAAGACAACGACTAAGGAAGAAAATATAAGTATAGTCCGCAGACCGCTCAGGAATCTTTCCTCATTATACGTAAATACGCCAATTTGAAGCAGCCCCACGAGGCTTTTATCCTCTTTTAAAAAGAGCGCCCGTTGATACGTCAGCATGTCATATTTTTTTCCATTAATCTCAACCTTAGTCTTTACAAATCCATCCTTAGGTTTTTTCTCGGCTTCAGGGTAAGGGATGACAAATTGATCCGGGTAATTGTTTGATTGCGTAATGGCTGATTCCTTATAGTTCACGAGCTGGATATAGGTATCCTTTTGGTCGATTCGGAATTGCGGTCCAACAAACAAATCTAGTTTTTTATCGAGAAAATTAGTGGAACCTATAATATCGGTTTTACTATCCTGAATTCGCAGCTGCTCTTTGATTTCCGCATAAGTATTCCAATTCACGAAAACGTAAATGCAAATGCCAAAAACAATCATGGTTACCGCAAGCAAGCTCGAATACCAAAGCGTCAGTCGAAGCCTAATGGACATAAGCTTAACCCGCCTCTCCGCGAAGCACATAGCCGGTGCCGCGAACCGTCTGAATGAGCCGGTTTCTGCCTCCGTCCTCTACCTTTTGGCGCAGCATTGCAATGTATACCTCTAACACATTCGATTCCCCGCTAAAGTCATAACCCCAAATTTTCTCCATAATGGCATCCCGCGTCAGCACTCGGCGCGGGTTCTGCATGAATAGAAGCAGTAAATCGTATTCCTTTGAGGTAAGTTCGATACGGCGTCCAGAACGAATTGCTTCCCTGGCGTCCATGTCCAAAATCAAGTCCTCATACAGCAGCTGATTGCTGGATTGCTCGATTTTATCGGATTTGCGGCGCAGCAATGCGCGTGCGCGAGCTAACAGTTCTTCGAGCGCAAACGGCTTGACCAAATAGTCATCTGCGCCAAGATCCAAGCCTTTCACCCGGTCGATCACATCATCCTTCGCCGTCAGCATCATAATCGGCACTGTGCTTCCGCTCTCGCGCACACGCCGGCAGACCTCCCAGCCGTCCACCTGCGGCATCATCACGTCTAGAATAAGCAAATCGGGCTCCGCTTTAAGCAGTACTTTAAGCCCTTCCATGCCATTCGATGCGGTAGTCACCTCATAACCTTCGAACGCTAGGCTTCTGCGAAGCAAAGAAATGATTTTATCATCGTCATCCACTACTACAATATGCTGTCTCATCTGCTTGTCCCCCTTTATTTGCAGCAAAAAGCACAGAGCATGCTGTCACTCTGCGCTTTTTGTTTTACATCCAATTTCTAAACGTTATTGAGCGCTAGCTGTATTCTTGTCGCCGACCTCAACTTGCAAGTTCATCGCGCTGCCTTTTCGAACGATGTTCAGCTCGATCTTATCGCCGACTTTCTTCGTTTGTATCGCTGCAATCAACTCTTGCGTATTCGCATATTTCTTGCTGTCGATACCCACAATTACGTCGAACTGCTGAAGCTCAGCCAAATAAGCCGGTGAATTATAGTATACGTTACGAACGATAGAACCTTCTACCTTATCCATCCCTAATTGCTTCGCGATATCTGCCGTTACATCCTGCAGCTCGGCGCCAATATAAGGTACAGCCGGTTTAGGAATCGTTTTATTGTTTTTCAAGTTATCCAATACTTCCTGGATCGTGCTCGTTGGAATGGCAAAGCCGATTCCCTGTGCTTGCGAGCTGACTGCTGTATTAATGCCGACAACCTCGCCATTTACGTTAAGCAATGGACCGCCGGAGTTACCTGGATTAATGGAAGCATCCGTTTGCAGCAAGTGCTCGTATTTGCGCTCGCCCTGCGTGTCTTGAATATCGATTGGACGTTCCTTTGCGCTCAGCACGCCAACCGTTACCGTATGGTCAAAGCCGTAAGGATTGCCGATTGCCACTACCCAGTCGCCAATATTGATATTGTCGGAGTTGCCAAGCGGCAGCGTTGGGAATGCTTTATCGCCAGTAACCTTAAGTACAGCAAGGTCTAATTCATAGCTTGAACCAAGCAATTCAGCCGTGAACGGCTTATCGTAGCCTTGAACGATAACCTTGATTTGATCCGATTCGCCAACCACATGCTGATTCGTCAGAATATAGCCGGTGGATTCGAAGAAAAACCCGGTACCGATGCCTGATTGCTGCATTTGGCCTTCTTCATTTTGCGCGTCAGTCTCAGGCTCCGTCGTGCCAGGATAGTCATCCCCAAAAAACTGGCGGAAAAACGAATCATCCAGCATGCTTCCGCTGTTGCTGCGCTTTGCTGTATTCACATACGTTTCGATCTTTACGACCGCTGGACTAGCAGTTTCAAACAATTGCGCGATATTATCCGGTCTAGCTGCGACGGTCGAAGCCGACCCGCTGCCGCTCGTTCCCGCAGTAGCAGCGGATCCTGAGCTTGAACCGTTTGATTGCGTGTTGGTCGCAAGAGCTTGTTCCTTCGTAAACCAATTGTTTAAATCTGCCGTGTACATTAAAGAACCTACTAGGATTACACCTGCTAGAAACGATGCGAAAACGGCTTTAAATGATGTCCGGCGCGTTTCTCTTACCTGCCATGGTCCTTTGGAGGATTGCGGCGAGGGATTGAATGGCCGTATTTGGGATTGCACCGGCGATCGCGGCCTTACTTGTTCCGAATCCGCAAACACCTCTTGCTGTCCATTGGACTGCTGCGCACTAGATGCCTCAGATTGTACATTTTGCGTATTGCCATAGGGCTCGTCTTGAATCAGCTTAGGCTTTTCCGGGTTATAGCTATGATTGGGAGAACTTGTTCCCTCCACAGAGTTAGCTTTAAATGGTCCATACGAATAGTAATAAGATGGCTTGGCCGTTTGCTCCTGTGATTCATTGGAAGCTTCGGGATCTGAACTTTTCCTGTTTTCGCTGCTTTCTGCAGCGCCTTGTTCCTCATCATTTTTCCGGAAAAAATCATCGAATCCCTTTTTGTTGTTTTGATCGTCCATGTACGTTCTCCTCCTTGAATCTTATTGCATCATGCATCCTATTGGCATTCTAACCACGAAGCATGTTAATTGATATAGTTCTATCATGCACATTCTACCTTAAAACAAACTTAAAAGGAATTTAAACAGAAATAAAAAAAACGCTCCAAATTGATTTTGGGAACGTTTTTTTGGATTGGAAATCAATGAGGAAATAGCTGTTCTACATCATGAAGAGCTTCCTTAGCCCGATCGATCCACTTCGGATCTACATGCGCATCAGGATCAGCGGGGGCTTGGAATTGATCGAACAGCGCTCCCACAACGCGTACTGACGCTTCCGGATCATTTCCTTCCCGGTAAAGATGCTTTAGTACATACGGCGTGCCCAGCTTTATCGTCGCTTCATTGTCTGCTTCGCTAACATCGATATGACCGGCTACCACTTCAAACGGAATGCGAAGCCAGACCTTATGCCCTTCATCGAGCGAACGGTCAAAGGATCCCCTATCGTACTCCCAATTGCCGCCAAGTGTAAATCGCTGCGTCTCCAGCAGCTCCTTCGTCTCTAAAAAATGTTGCTCCCGCGACTCCAGCACGGACGAAATCGGTATCATGAAAGCTGCCCCTTTACACTAGCATATTTCGCATCTTATTTTGCTAGTAGGTAGTATGCCCGCCCAATTCTTCCTTTATGTGCGATTCGCCCAGCCCTTGCGATGAGCAAGCACCGCAAGCTGCGTCCGATCATCAAGCTCACACTTCATTAGTAAATTACTGACATGCGTCTTTACTGTCTTAATGCTAATGTGCAGCTCTTCCGCAATTTCTTTATTCGACTGGCCGTCTGCAATCAGAAGCAGCACTTCCTTCTCGCGCTCCGTCAAGCCCTCATCGCCTGATTGTGCCGTCCGCTGCCTCAAACCTCTTGTTAGAGCTTGCGATACATCGGCCGTCATTACCGGCATTCCCTTAAACGCACCGCTAATTGCGTATATGAGTTCCTCCGCCGAGACCGTTTTGAGTACATAACTGACCGCGCCGGCCTCAATCGCTCCATACACCTTGTCATCCTCAAGGAAGCTGGTCAGCATGACGATTTTCATGTCCGGAAATCTAGAGATTATGGCTCTTGTCGTTTCAATGCCGTCCATTCCAGGCATCATCAGATCCATGAGAATGATTTGAGGGTGCTTTTCCTCCGGGCTTGCTTCAAGCAAATCGATTGCTGCCTGCCCATTGCCCGCCTCTGCAATAACATGAAATTTCGGCTCCAGCATCAGATACGTTCGAAGTCCCGTTCTAACCATATCATGGTCATCCACAATCATTATTTTTATTAGCTCAGTTCCGCTCACTGTTCAAGTTCTCCCCTCAGCATTTTAGGAATTGTCACTTTAACTCTCGTACCGCCTCCGGGCTTGCTCCAAATCTCTGCTGCTCCGCCCAGCTTTTGCGCACGCTCCTGCATCGTTGAAAGCCCATAGGAACCTCGCTTGACCTCATCGGCCTTGAAGCCAACCCCATCGTCCTGCAAAATCATAACAACCTGCCGTTCCGTATCCGACAGTGCCAACGTGCATCCGCTTGCTCCTGCATGTTTTACGATATTAGCCATCGCTTCTTGGGCAATCAAGAAAAGCTGATGCTCTTTCGCTTCTGACAAGCGCTCCTTCAATCGCCATTCCAACTCACCCTGCAAATTATTTTGCCGGCAATAGTCCGGAAACCACTTATCGAGTGCCTCGTATAAGGTTCTGCCTTCAAGTTCCATTGGCCGCAGTTGAGCGATAAAATTCCTCATTTGCTTTTGGGCCAAATTCGACATATTTACAAGCTGCTCCAATACAGAATCCGCTCGCTCACGGTCAACAAGCTGCAGCTTAGGAAGTGAAGAGGCACACATATGAATGGCAAAAAGCTGCTGACTTACCGTATCATGCAAGTCTCGTGCGAGACGCTTGCGCTCCTCAAGCACAGCCGCTTCATTAGAAGCTGATTCCGTCATCACATACTCTTCGCCGCGCATCTGCAGCCACTTCATCTTCTCTTCCATTTGCTCCGCCAACTCATTAAATTCCCGGTATACTTCAATGAATGAATTATGTCCGCTCTCCGTAATCCGAACGCCATAATTGCCGTTGGAGGCTTGCTTCAACGACAAATGCAGCGTATCAATACGTCGTCCAATTCGCTGGGCAGCCCAGTAACCGAAAGCTGCGCTCACAAGCAGGAAGACGGAGGCGGCGCCTAAGCGCACTTCCGTCTTTCCCATTTCATCCGCAAGACCGATCCAAGTTACCGCGCCTAGCACGAGCGATACCACTGAGGCAATGACGAACATCCCAATGAGCTCCCACTTCCCGCTCCTCAAAAACCGAACCATCATGCGTAATCACCCAACCTTCGTGACACGCACATCACCGATAAACGTGCTGACGATCAGCTTGATTTTTTTGTCCGTCTCAATATACGAAGGGGACTGGATGTTAATATTCGTAAACAAACCGCCCTCTTTTTGTCCTAAAATCTTCACGTCGCCGATAAAGGCGCTCGATACGACCTGTACGCCAACCTCGTAATCATTAGGTACAAATACTTTCACATCGCCTATAAAGGAAGAAATATGAATTTTCGTTTCACCGAGCGCGACCTGCGCCTTCGTTAAATCCAGCACAGTATCGCCTATGAAATGGGAAATATTAAGCGGTTTTAAATCCCAATAATCATGACCGATATGGATGTCGCCTATGAAGCCCGAGCGTGTCTGCACATTGGAGTCTCCATGGCTCCACCACTCCACATGCTCCTTATGGTTTCGTTTCCATTCCTGCGCATTTTTTTTGAGCTCGGATTTGTGATGATTCTTCCACTCTTTGTATTCCTTTTTACTGTTGGAATAACCTTCATAATGACCTTGCCCAGTGCCTTCTTGCTTAAATTCCTGTTCCGGCGTAGGAATGGGCGTTTTTGTAGGATCAGGATGCAAGGGCGGCGCCGGCGGAACAGATGACTCGTCCGGATAAGGACGGTATGACTTCCAATCATCTGTTGGTGGAGATTGGCGCTTCGACTTTGTCCTCCAAATTAAATTGATACCGATTAAAATAACGGCAACTGGCCAAATATAAGGAACAATATCACCGATAGACCAAGAGAATAATTCTAAATTGCGTCCCAGAAATACACAACCGATTAACAAGACAACGGCTCCCCACCAGCTAGAGCCTGATCCATGCGTCCGGCTGGACAACAAGCCCCGGATGCCGACTATAATGAGGATCACAGGCCAATAGGTAGAAAAAAGATCACCAAAATCAAAGGTCACATGACCTGTTTGCCTTAGCAAAAACAATACGCCAATTCCAATGATGACTAGCCCGGTGAATAACCGGTTTGCGAAATTACCGTTCAAGCGGCCCCAGCTCCTTACGATTCCATCGTGGTTTGATAAGTTTGATAATCTTAGTATAACGGAGTGTAATCCTCAGAAAAAGGGACGACCGATTGAAATCGCAATCAGTCTCTAGACCGAGCATTTGTAGATTCTATCCATTTTAAACCTGACACGCGTCATGTAACATCACTCAGAACGTTGACATAGCTTACTTCTTCTATTTATAATGATGAACGGATTAGGAGATAGAGACAGCTATGCACGACAATAAGGAACAGGAGATGAAGCAATGGACGTTATCGAACTGTCAAAAGGACTGGATACGATCTGGGTCGTTTTGACAGCAGCCATGATCTTGCTCATGGAAGGCGGGTTCGCTTTGCTTGAGGCGGGATTTGTCAGGCAAAAGAATGCCGTCAGCATTATCATGAAGGTGTTTGTCGACATCGCTTTCGGCGCACTCGTTTTTTACTTTTTTGGATTTGCTCTCATGTATGGTCAAGATGCAGGCGGTTTAATTGGCACAACCGGATTCCTCATTAACGGTGACCTGTCGCATATTGAATTAAATATTACTCACGAAACCTATTGGTTATTTCAATGCGCGTTTGTCATCGCGGTAATCTCCATCGTTTCCGGAGCGGTGGCTGAAAGAATCAATTTTAGAGCTTATATTTTATTAACGATTGCCATGACCGGCTTTATCTACCCGCTTGCCGGACATTGGGTCTGGTCAGGCAACGGCTTTCTAGGGAAGCTTGGCATGATCGACTTTGCCGGCTCCGCGGTTATTCATGCTTTGGGCGGTTTCTCCGCGCTCGCGGCAGCCATTTTTATTGGTCCGCGTATCGGAAAGTTCAGTGCGGACGGTAAAGTAAACATCGTTCCGCCTTCAAATTTGCCGCTCGCATCCGTAGGCGCGTTTATCCTATGGTTCGGCTGGTTCGGCTTCAATGCCGGAAGCACGCTCAGCGCAACGAACGGGTCGATCGGCCACATTGCGATCACAACGATGCTATCCGCCGCTGCCGGCGGCGCAACCTGTATCTTATTCACGATGTTCCGCTACAAGAAGGCTGATCCTCCGATGGTCATTAACGGCTCGCTTGCCGGCCTTGTAGGTATTACTGCAGGCTGTGCATTCGTTTCCGATATCGCCGCCATCGGCATCGGCGCCGTTTCGGGAGTTGCAATGGTACTCGTTACGGAATGGCTCGAGAGCAAGCAGGTTGATGATCCTGTCGGCGCCTTTGCCGTTCACGGCGTCAGCGGCAGCATCGGTACCCTCGCAGTCGGTTTATTCGCACTGCCGGAACTAACAGCGGGAGTAGGTAAAGGCTATCATGGTTTATTCTACGGTGGCGGTTGGAACCTGCTTGGTGTGCAAGCGCTTGGACTTGTCATCGTATCGGTTTGGGGTTTCATTCTCACATGGGGAGCGCTTTGGCTTATCCGCAAGGTGATGCCCGTTCGCGTCTCCAAGGATGAAGAGCTTATCGGACTTGATGTCGGTATTCATGGCGTCCCTGCATACAGCCAGGAGCATGATTTCCTCGACGTTGATCAGTTAAGAAACAGTAAATAAACCAAAAGAACCGTCTGAGCCTCAATGGCCTGGACGGTTCTTTTCTTCTCTATATGCATGCGAGCTTAATTATTCGTTCATCTCATTGGCGAGTTCGTAGGATACGGTAACAATATCGGTAGGTGCAGATACATTCTTGATAGAACGGGCACTCTCAATTTCCAAACGGAGCGCACGAACCTTCTCCATTGGTTTTCTAACAAAATGAATATATTCAACAGCCAAGTGATGGTCGGGCTTCTTTCCCGTAAGCATTCTTCTAATTGTAGACATCGATTGATATGCGCGTTCTTCCATCATTCTTCTTTTCTCATAACGCTCAACCATCTGTTCAATTTCGGCTATTTCCTGCTCTTTCTTAGCAACGTAGGCATCGATAAAAGGAAAAACCTCGCCCGCTTTACGATGATGGGCAGCAATTACAAAGCCTGAATGAATGATCGGATCTGTCATGAGAATTCACCTGTCTTGTCATGTTATTATTTCTTACATATATAATAATACAACAAAACAAGGTCGTTGAAAACTGTTTTTTATGAGATGGAAATATCTGCGCCGATCACTCCGACCACTTTGCCTTGCTTGTTATGTATCGGAACGGAAACCGTAAGGCATAGCTGCTTTGTTATTGCCGAAACGTAAACGTCCGACTGAAAGATTTCTCCGGCAATGGCTTTTTTCCACCATTCTCTTCCTTTTGCATTCAGCAAACCCGCCTCTGGCAAAGAAAATATAAAAGAACCATCCAACCGGTTGGACCAAATCGCTTCGATTTCTGTCTTTGCCCGAAGAAGCGAGGAGAGCTTGGCCTCATGCTCTGCTATGTTCAATGCGGTTAATTGGGAATCTGCGGCGGCAATTCGCAGCCATTCTTGAACGCCCGCGACGTTTACCTTAACATCCTGATCAGATCGGCGCATGCCCACTTGCTCGATCGCATGTGTCAAGTCCGAGTATGAACGCTTGAGATTATGGCTGATGCGATTCATATTGCCTATTTGCTCGCGCTGCAGCTGGTTCATTTGAAGAGTACTGTCTACGCTTTGCAGCGTTTCATTTACTGAATCAACGACATCCTTGAGCATTAGCGTGGAATCCGCCATATGATCAGTTTGCAGCTTGCTGGCCATGCTCGTCTGTCCCACCAGCTCGTCAACCTCTGTTATTTTCGAGAAAATCACATCCATTCGGTCTCGGTTGACAGCCATTTCCGCTACGCCGCGCTCGACGGACAGCTTTTCCATATCAACCGCATTCACCACTCGTTTTACCCCATGCTCGATTTGCTCTACGATAGCCGAAGAACGTTTAACGGCTTCGCCGCTCTGCTCGGCAAGCTTCTTGATTTGCTGGGCAACGACCGAGAAACCAAGGCCGTATTCCCCGGCATGCGCAGCTTCAATGGCGGCATTCAGTGCGAGCAGGGAGGTTTGAGAGACAATTTCCTGAATAAATTGATTGATTTCATTTATATGAGAGGTTTGCTCGATCAACTGCCTGATATGCTCATCCATGGAACGGTTATTTTTGTTCAGCTCATTCATAACCTCATCCGTATTGGTTAGCGATCGGCAGACGTCTAGAACGACTTCCTTCGTTTCTTTGCTCTTTTCGTTTAAATGCGAGGATGCACCGCTTATTTGCTCGGCAGCAGAGGCAACCTCCTGCAGCGCCGAAAAGGCTTCCTCTATTCGGTTCATTGCAAGCAAGCTGCTCGATCTGAGCTTCTTCTCGTGCTCCGCGGATACATCGGCAATTTCAGTCAAACGGCTCGCCGAGTGGTCGACCTCGTCTACCGCGGCATTTAATTGATCAGAAATAACGACGGATTCATTTAACAAGCGTGTCATTCGAGCACGCTCCTCCGTCCCTTGTGAGTCCGCTGAATGGATTTTAGGATTGCGTGAAAACCACCTGGTTGTTGCACTCATGTCTGGTTTTTTGCTCCTCTCGCTTGCTGATACAAAATTTCCCTAAATTATATATCAGCATAGGGCAAAAGAAAAGAGGAACCCCGTGGGGTTCCTCTGTAATTACTCGTTTTTGCATAGCAAAAAATGTTACTTCTCAGCTTTTTGTTGAGCTGTGTTTGCCGCTTGTTTGCCAGCAGCGTTATTCTGGTTAAACTCTTCCGCGAATTCTGCATTGTACTGATTGTTTTGGGCTTTATTGTTTTTGTTTTTAGCCATTGTAATTCACCTCCCCGTTCAAAGTTAGTATGGCAATTTCGCCGCGTATTATACAAGTTTTTTACGACTCTAAATACGTCTGCGGAATAGGTTTTCCTGCTTCGATTGCCAGGTTGATTTTATTAAGCCACGCTTGCGAGAGCTTCCCTGTTCCGATTCGAAGCACCTCTACGTGAACCGTTCGCTTGCCCCACTGCTCGTAAACCTGCTTGATCGTTTCAAAATACAAGTCGATGCGTTTTCCTTTAATGGCCGACCCCGTATCCGCCACTACGCCATAGCCGTAGCCAGGAATATAAAGCAGCGTGCCAATAGGAAAAAGCTTCGTGTCCGCAGCGATTGTCGAGACTTGATCCCTGCGCACCTTCACGCCGGAATACGTTATTCCGTACAGCGGATGTCCCGGACGCTTTCCCGTCGATTCCACGCCAGCCGTATAGCCTGTAGCGATTACCTCAACCGTGTTAGACTTTTCCTTTTTGGATACCGCCGTTTTCTTTCCTGAGTTAGCCAAACTAGCACTCTTACTCGCTTCATCGTTTGCCTTTGGCGATGAGGCTTCAGCTTGTGCTGAGCATCTCGTAATATTTAAACCGATCACGATGACAGATATGAGCAGCAACGCGGTAATACCTTTTCTGATATAAAAAAAGCTTGTGACCATCTGGGTTACTTCCTCCTCAGAAGAATAATGCCCCAGTGGCCCAAGCTTTATGCGCTATTTTTTATTGTTCTTTGTTCGCAATTTGCGTTTGGAGCTGAGTAATTAGCTCAGTAACAGGAATTGCTCCCAAGTCGCCTTCGCCGCGTTTACGCACGGATACGGCTTCCGCCTGCATTTCATTCTCGCCAACGACGAGCATGTAAGGCGCTTTCTCCAGCTGTGCTTCGCGAATTTTGTAGCCCAGCTTCTCGTTGCGGAGATCGCTTTCCACTCGAATTCCGTTTTCTTGAAGCTGCTCGGCTACTTTGCGGGCATAACCCTCGTAGGCAGTCGATACCGGTATCACCTTCGCTTGTACAGGAGAGAGCCATAGCGGCAGTGCGCCCGCGAAGTTTTCGAGCAGGAACGCAGTCATTCTTTCCATTGTGCTGATAATGCCGCGGTGGATGACGACCGGACGATGCTTCTTGCCGTCCTCGCCGACATATTCCAGTTCAAAGCGTTCAGGAAGCAAGAAATCGAGCTGTGCAGTCGAGAGCGTCTCTTCTTTGCCCAGCGCCGTTTTAATTTGAACATCAAGCTTAGGTCCGTAGAATGCCGCTTCGCCCTCAGCCTCGAAGAATGGCAGTTCCAGCTCCTCTACAACCTCGCGAAGCATACGCTGAGACATTTCCCACATCTCGTCATTTTGGAAATACTTCTCCGTATCCTTAGGATCGCGGTACGATAGGCGGAAGCGGTATTCTTTAATACCGAAATCCTCGTACACTTTACGGATCAAGTTAACGACACGCGCAAATTCCTCTTTGATTTGGTCCGGACGGCAGAAAATATGAGCATCATTAAGCGTCATTGCACGTACGCGGTGCAAACCAGTGAGCGCGCCCGACATTTCATAGCGGTGCATCGTTCCAAGCTCTGCAATTCTTACAGGCAGATCACGGTAGCTGCGCATATCGCTTTTGAATACCATCATATGGTGAGGACAGTTCATCGGGCGAAGCACAAGCTCTTCGTTATCCATGATCATTTTCGGGAACATATCCTCACTGTAGTGCTCCCAGTGACCAGAGGTTTTGTACAGCTCCACATTCGCCAGCACTGGCGTATAGACATGCTCGTAACCCAATCTTTCTTCCAGATCAACGATGTAGCGTTCCATCGTTCTGCGCAGCTTCGCGCCATTTGGCAGCCACAACGGCAAGCCTTGACCTACCTCGCGCGAGAACGTGAACATTTTCAGTTCGCGTCCCAGCTTGCGGTGATCGCGTTTTTTTGCTTCTTCAAGGAAGTGGAGATGCTCGTCAAGCTGCGCTTTCTTAGGGAAAGCCGTTCCATAAATCCGCTGCAGCATTTTGTTTTTGGAATCCCCGCGCCAGTAAGCACCAGCCACGCTTAACAGTTTAAAGGCTTTGATGCGGCCAGTAGACGGCAAATGTGGACCGCGGCATAAGTCGAAAAATTCACCTTGATCATACATCGTGATAACCGAGTCAGCAGGAAGATCGCGAATGAGCTCCAGCTTCAAATTGTCGTCCAGCTCTGTAAAAATCGCCAGCGCTTCGTCCCTGCTTACAATGCGCCGACGGATATCAAGATTTTGCTGAACGATTTTCTCCATTTCCTTCTCGATCTTAACAAGATCCTCTGGTGTCAAGGATTGCTCCATATCGATATCATAATAGAAGCCGTCCTCAATGACCGGACCGATTCCAAGCTTCACATTTTCATTACCATAAATGCGTTTGATCGCTTGCGCGAGCAAATGAGCTGTACTATGGCGGTATACTTCAAGGCCGTCAGCCGATTCCACGGTTACGATCTCGATTGCCGCGTCAGCATCGATTGGCGTATATACGTCAACTACCTTGCCGTCAATTTTACCCGCAATTGCATTTTTTCGTAATCCTGGGCTGATAGAGCCCGCTACTTCTTCAATCGTAGTGCCAGCAGCATATTCTCTAACTGCGCCGTCCGGCAAAGTGATCTGAATGGCCATTATTGTTCATCCTCCAATTTGTAAATAAGCGAATTGCTGCATTCCGTCTTCACAAGCAAAAAAGAACACAAAAAAAGCACGCATCCCTAAAAAGGGACGAGTGCTTGTGTGCTCGTGGTTCCACCCTACTTCGACTGCGCCAGCCTCTGTAAATCAAGCTTTGCAGTCCTCGTATTATCTGGTAACGGAGATTTCCGGTACAGCATACTGCCGCGGCTTATCTCAATAAATGAGCGCTACGGGTTGGGCCATACAGCTTCAAAGGGGTATATCTGCAGACATTACGGAAGGAAATTACAGCCGAGTTTCCTCTCTCTGGACCAAATATCAAAAGCAGACACATGTCTTTATCATTGCCGATTACAACGTATATGTGTGTCATTATAGCTCGACTTCCTCATTTGGTCAAGGGTACCGCTCGTTTCCTTGTTGTTCTTCTGTGATAATGTCATCCCATAACTGTTCTGAGATAATGTCACTATGGGACAGGAGACAATTACATTGAGCAGAGAAGAAATGAAGAAGGTACTTGTGGTGGGGAAAATC
>NZ_JAVIFU010000050.1 GCF_031157315.1 Paenibacillus sp. LHD-38 | reverse complement strand
CGGAGGACCTCCAGTACAACCTTCGTCTTAAACTCTGAGGTATATCGGTTCCGTTTTTCCATTGCTTCATTATAACTTATTTTTCTTCCTCCCGTGTCTCAACCTATGGGAGCATTATACCATTCCAATGATTCGTTCTGGGGTTCAGCCAACCAGCCATAAGTAAAGGACCCACCCATAGCGAAACTGCCATCAAATGCACAGTTTGAGCAAGAATTCCCCAAGTACCATACCAAGAAGCAACATGGCTAGACCATCCCTGTGCTACCATGAGAAGGGAGAGAATGAATAATATTGATTTCAATCCCCCAGTTCCTTTTACACGGCTATTAAGCATGATAACACCTGCTAAGAGTATAGACAGCGTTAATGTAAATAAGAAAGCTCGTCCTTCTGTAAAATCAAGCAACACTTTTCGAAAGGTTAAACTCCATCCGATATCTTCTGCAAAGAACGAGACAATTCTTAATATAGGGAAAAATGAAAAAAAACCTATTCCTAATGCGACAACTGCCACTACTTTATGAGATAGTTGATTAACCGGACGATAATTCTCCGGTACAAGGCTTAAAAGAACATAACCACTCACAATCCCAAAGCATAGATATAGGAAAGGCTCAGCAGCCCAATACCACATTACTATTTCTTCCTCCTCTTACCGAATATAATAACGATCAAGGCAACTGTGATTACGCCGGTCACGATCCAAAATCCTGCTTGTTCACGATCCCGAACTAGCGCAGTATCTCTGTCTTCAATCATACTCTCCTCTGTGCTAGGATCTGTAGGTTTTATAGACGGCGATGGTGCTTGCGATGGCTCAGTGGTTTTAATAGGTACAGTGACAGTAAAACTGAAATCGCCTTGAATAGGATGCCCGTCTCTCCCAACAATTTTCCATTCGACCGTATAAATACCATTTGGAATACCTTCTACAAATGTACCGATCATTCGATTATCTACGATCTCCGTGTTTCCGATTGTGAGCTCATTCCCGCCTTCCTTTATCAATTTGAATGAACTTAAAGGCTCCACTTCTGTATTAAACTCCATCACTATTTCCTTAGTTTCGATTGTGACTTTAGCGTCTGGCTCAGGTGAAGAATTCTGAAGCTTCGTATGTGCCGATACATATGATGGAAACACATTAAGTAGCGATATAAATAATAGAAATGTCAAAACATAAACATGACGCAAAAAAATTCCCTCCACGATATTTCATATTTGAAACGTATTTATTATATAAAAGAAAACTGTAAATGGGTGTTATACTCCTATTCCTTTGTTTATTACTATCTTTGAAAAAAAGAAGAGGTATCGCATAAAGAAATGCAGTGCAGCCCTGAAATTTCATCAGTTAAACCCGGGTTTTAATCCGATGTCCATTCTAAGTGCTGCACTTCATTTTAACTTAGACGGTTTGTTTATTTCTATTTCCGAAAATTAATCCCGAATTCTCAATAGTCTCATGCTATTCAGAATTACGAGTAATGCTGCACCTGTATCGCTTATAACAGCTAACCAAAGTGTAAGTAAATCCGGAAAAATGAGCATTAAAGCTACTGCCTTAATTATTAATGAAAACCAAATGTTTTGTTTAATGATACTTAATGCTTTGTGGCTAAGCTTAACGGTGTGAGGTAGTTTTTCTAAATTATCTGCCATTAATATGATATCAGCTGTTTCCATGGCAGTATCGGTCCCAGCTCCACCCATTGCGATACCTAGATTTGCTGTTGCCAACGCAGGAGCATCATTGATTCCATCGCCCACCATAGCTACCGTATGGCCTTCTGCTTGTAATTGTTGAATGCTCTTTACTTTGTCTTCGGGCAACAGTTCGGAAAAATAACGATTCACTCCAGTATGAGCAGCCACTTTTTTTGCTGCGCCCTCATTATCACCAGTCAACATAACCACTTGTTTGACACCTGCACTTTGAAGTTCCTTAAGTGCCTTAACAGAAGACTTACGCACCGTATCCGCAACAGCGATTACACCTAATATGTGATCATGCGTCCCAACAATTACGATTGTATTCCCTTCTTGTTGAAGTGCTTGAAACTGTGATTCTTTGTCCTTATATGGTGTGTTTATTTCTTGGAACAACTTCAGGTTTCCTGCAAAATATTCCTGGTCTGCGATTGTGGCGCTTACGCCTCTTCCAACCAGGTTCTTGAATCCTTTAGCTTGAACAGAGGAATGTCCATTTTCCTTAGCATAATTAACTACTGCTTTAGCAATGGGATGTGTTGAAAATTCTTCCAAAGTCTGAGCTATTGATATTAATTGGTCTTTACTTGTTTCAAAAACAATCACTTGCGAAACGCTCGGTTTTCCCTCTGTTAATGTACCTGTTTTATCAAATGCGATTGCAGTGATTTTCCCGGCTACTTCTAAAAAAGCTCCGCCTTTGATCAACACACCGTTCTTAGCGGCATTCCCAATTGCGGATACAATCGCTACAGGTGTTGAAATTACCAACGCACAAGGACAGGCAATAACTAATAATTCTAGTCCTTTATAAAACCATTCCCCCCAAGATCCAAAACCAAATATAGGTGGAATTACCATAAATACAAGTGCAATAACGAATACAATTGGCGTGTAGATCCTAGCAAATTTATCTACAAAAGCCTCTGTTGGCGCTTTTTGTTCTTGTGCTTCTTCAACAAGGTGAATAATTTTAGAAAGTGTTGTATCTTCAACCAGTTTAGTAACGGCTATTTCTAAAGCACCGTGTTCATTAATCGTTCCTGCATATACAACATCACCATTTTGTTTATCCACTAGAATGGACTCGCCTGTTATTGGTGCTTGATTTACGCTGGATTCTCCGGCAATGACTTGCCCGTCTAGCGGGATTTTGTCGCCAGGCTTCACCACTATGATATCTCCAATAGCGATGTCTTCAACGGGCCTTTGAATCAGCTCACGGCCTTGTTTGACATAGGCTACGGGAGGAGCAAGATTAATCAAACTTCGAATGGAATTGCGCGTCTTTTCAATGGACCTCGTTTGAAGCAAATTTCCTAATGCAAACAGCCATACAACGGTAGCCCCTTCAAACCATTGTCCAATAATCGCGGCGCCGAGCACCGCTACTGTCATGAGCACGTTCATATCTAATGATCTGCTCTTAACCGCATAAAAGGCACTTCTTGCTGGTTTAAACCCACCAATAACGATAGCTGCTGCATAAAGCACATTGATAAAAATAACAGATAAACTTGTGTAGGAACCGAGTAAGCCTAAAAGAAGCAGCACGCCTGATAAAACGACGGTATTCGATGTTCGTTTATCTTTTATTGCAACGGTTAACCGTTTGTTAGAATCTAAATAAGCCTTGAATCCGGTCTTTGATACTTCATCTATAATATTTTCTACTGAACTGTCATGATCGATGATCATCTTTCCAGTTGAGAAGTTGACACTCACACTTTTTATATCCGAGTTATTCTTAAAATGGTTTTCTATCGTCAATGCGCAAGAACCGCAATCCATTCCTTCAATAATGAAAGTTTGAGCTGTTCCCGTTCCTGTTCTCTTTTGCTCCATACTTTCAATGGTATAACCTAATTTTTTAACTAATCCCGGTAATTTTTCTATTGCAGAAGCATCTACTGCTACGACTCGCATTTTACCCGTGCTGTAATTTACGTCTACGTGGGTTATTCCTTCTGTTCTACTCACTGATTTTTCAATCGTCATTGCACAAGCAGAGCAATCCATTCCATGGACCATATAATGAATACTTTGATGATCAATATTGTCAGGAACAATTGTATTTGATTCTTCCTGTTCTGATGCTGCACTGCAACATGCATCTTCACATACGGGAGGGTTATTTACATTTATCACATTTAAACTCTTTTTAAAAGTTGGTTTATTTAGTTTAGGGGGCTGAGAATTACAGCATTCATCTTCGCATTTCGCATCCATAGAAATGTTATTCACTATTGTAAGGCTTTTTTTAAACTTGGTTTCTTTTTCAGGAGTAAGGCTTTTATTGGAGCAACAGGAATCTTTTTTCTCATCATCAGTGTCCATTCTGTCTTCCTCCCTTATACTTTCGAACAACAATCTAATTCATCATTTTTTTCACATGCAGCGACTTCGTTTTCAACTTGATTGAAAACATCATTCATTACATTTAGCAAATGACCAATCTGATCGTTTCGCAAACTATAATAAATAAATTTGCCTTCTTGACGACTGACGATTATTCCACAGCCCTTTAAGCATGCCAAATGCTGAGATATGTTAGATTGATTACCTTTAATTTGATCCACAATTTGAGATACGGTTTTCTCTTCGTCCTTAATCAATTCAAGTATCTGAAGTCTTGTTTTATCACTAAATCCACGCATGAATTTGGCTTTTACATCACACTGAGCTAATAACATAAGACATAACCTCCGTAAACGAATTAGAATTCACTAATATGACTATTATATTAGCATCCCCTAATATGTGTGTCAATTATATCCTCTTTCACTCTCATGGGAATATCCTTGTTACTGGCATCAAAAAATAGCTTCATTGAAGATTATCATTCGATGTTTATTATTTATTTAGTATTTAGTTTGATGGAGTAATTTATGAACACCTGTACAAATGGAGATTTTTTCATGTTGGCAGGATTATATAATCATTAAGGGACTGTTCTCTATGAGTACTACGACCAACGATTTGTACAAAACAAATGAGATTGTTGCGGAATCAGGCAAATATGTTTTTGCTGCAGGAGAAACCAGGGAATTTCAAACCTGAGAAAAATTTTCTGATTGTCCTCAAACAAATGAACCAACAACCGTGGAGGCATGTGGATCAACAGCATAATACGGAAGATTACATAACCGAGGCTGGTAAATTCATCGATAATGATGGTCAACAAGTAAATCTTATTGTAGGAGAAAAGTTCCCTTCTTGTCCGAAATCGGAAAAGCAATGACTTGGAAGCATGCATAAATTTATAAACAAGAAAGAGGCCGAATATCCGGCCTTTTTCTTGTTAGATGGGGACAAATCTCCAACTTTTCAACGAAAATTCTAGCTAAGATATCAATAGATAAATATCTCATCGGGAATCGGAACACATTATTGTCATCATTCGGCAATCGGTACATATTCTTGACATTGTATTTGGACAAGAATTTGTACCGATAAAATAAAAAAACCGCGATTTACGCGGTAATTAATCGGCTTATATTCTTGTCATCCGACACCACATTATACATGTTGTTTTTCCCTGTTAAATATAATAAGTATCAAATTAGCAATAAAACCGTTCCTCTTTTTGGAGGTACGGTTTTATTTTTTGGGAACGGAATCAACTAAGGTTGCCGCAGCCGCTGGTGGTTAATTTTTCTCTTTCAGTAACCGCATGCTGTTCAATATTACTGTCAATGCTGCTCCTGTATCACTAATGACGAAGATCTAGGTGTACTGCAAGATGACCCATACATGCTCAAAATTCAACTCCGCAAAGTCTTGCTCCCGGATCCAGAAATAAAGGCGGCCCTCGTCTCCCCATCCCGTTCCGGTCTCTGAGTCGCGCTGCATCAAAAGGTGCTCCAGCAACCTCTCCTCCTTGAAATCCTTTACCTTCTTTGCAAATTCCGATGTCTCTGAGAACATATTCCGTAACTCGTAAACATCTAACCATATGCGTTTTACTTAACTTTGACCCGCAAGAAGGACACTTCACCAACAAGTGCCTTTCATGCGGATCATATGTGTTCAATGGCCGTCCTGCTTGAGAAAGAAAACAGCGAGCCGCGCTGCCAGCTCCTTCTGTGCGTGGCTAATAAAGCGGTCAGAACGGTAGACAAGTACCAGATGACGGAATGGCGTGTGCCCAACAATCGGAATGGATACGAGGTCTGAGTTGTCAGGTTGTCCTCTGATCAGGTGCTCGGGCTGTACAGTTCCCCCTATTCCAGCACGAACGAGCTGCAGCAGCGAGGTTGCCGTGCTTGTTTCCATGACGGTAGTTAGCGAAAAACCATGTTCTCTACAAGCATCCTCCACCAGATCCCGGCCAAGAAAGCCAACAGGGTACATGACAAGCGGAATATGCTCTAAATCCAGAAGCTCAATTTGTGTTTTGTTGGCAAGAGGACTTGCACGGTTAACAAGCAAATTGTAGGGCTCTGATCCGAGCGGCTCTTGCACAAGTCTTGTGTCGGGAGGGCTTTTTAAACCGATGCCGATATCTACGTTGTTGCTCAGAACCTCTTCTTGAACATGGATCGTGGATAAGGCTTGAAGCTGGATTTTGGGATATTTTTGGTGAAAATAAATTAACAACGGCACGAGCTGGAAATCCAAATCCGATGGAAAAACACCTAGGCGGATGCTGCCTCTTTCTCCCGCAAACAGTTCAAAAATGGCGTTTTTGGCGTCTTTTTCCGCTTGAATCATTTTCCCGCCGTGTAACCGCAGCAGCTCGCCGGCTTCCGTCAACATAATTTTTTTGCCGATTCGATCGAAGAGCGGCATACCGAGTTCGCCTTCAAGTACATGAATTTGCTGGCTTAGGGTAGGCTGGCTGATACCAAGATATTCGGCCGCTTTAGTAAAGTGAAGATGCTCGCATACAGCCAAAAAATATTGAATATGGCGGGTATCCATCGACTGGTCTCCTTATAATAGTCATTTACTATCATAACAATAGAAACAATAGTATTGATCAATGTTACTGCATTCACTATACTCAAATTACACAAGGTATTAGTCATCGATAGGCTACTGTAAACGATACAATCAGCCCTGAGAATGAGAGGTGTACAGCATGAGACAGTCTAATATCGATAACGGAATGACCGAGAGCATCTATATTTTGCTTACTGATACAGGTACTTTGTTTACGAGACTGATTAAAGGATTTACCAGCGCACCGTATAATCACGCATCCATCGTGCTGAATGAGGAGCTGCAAGATGTGTTTAGCTTCGGTCGAAAAAAAGCAAATAATCCATTAGTTGCTGGCTTTGTCAGGGAGGATGTGTATGAGGGAACCTTCCGCCACTTTCCAGGTACGCGCTGCGCGCTGCTACGGCTAGCTGTAACGGCAGAGCAGAAAGCTGAACTGATACGTATTATTCGCAATTTTGAAAAAGATAAGCATCTTTACCGTTATAATTTAATCGGTCTGGTCGGGGTGCTGTTTGAGCTGGACCTACATCCCGTCCATTCCTATTTTTGCTCACAGTTCGTCGCAGAAACGATGCGTTTAAGCGGTATTCAGATGTGGGACCGTCCATCGTCGCTGGTCACGCCAAACGATATTCTAAAGCAGCCTCAATTTCAAATTGTTTATGAAGGACCGCTTTATGAGTATCCGCTGCTCAACCGTCAGAAGCTTGGCTTTGAATCAAAAGGTCAAATGCCTCCAAGACGGCTTCGGAAACGAAAGATATCGTAATGAAGCAGGTGAAATTGACTAAAATCGATATGAATCAGAATGAGGAAATGCACCTTTAAATTCATGGTGTTGAACTTCTTTCATGTTGATTGCTGCAAGCGTCTGCAAATCAACTAAAGTCACATCAGATAAATTGGTACACAATATATGTCCTTGTTACTGTTGAATAAAATAATAAGAGTGCTGCCGGCCGAATATAAAGTATTGGACTCGCTGTGTTGATCCCATACGGATTATCACTCCAAGCGCTAGGTTCTAAAAATAAGTAGCGGCAGCCTTGGACTGGTAAATATAATCCTAGGCTGCCGCTTTGCTGATTCAACTAACGTTACCCGTTAGCACAATGATTCTCTATAATCGAAGCTTGATCTATACTTCTCCCCAAAATATCTCAGTTTCATAATCGAATAGAACAAAACCATCCTGATTATTCCTATCAAATAGATTTCGCAGTTCCGTCATCATCGGATTGTAATTCGGATGCCCGGGTACAGGGCTGTAGGAAGATGATAGCAACCGGCCTCTCAAGCCCTCGAAATCGAATTCCTGACTCATTCTGAATCGCACTTCACGCATCGTACCTTCCTTGAAAAAAGAGAGAAGCATCGTCTGAGAAATATTTTTATGATTGACTTTTTCGTAGTCGGTTCCGTATGTATGAAGCAGTTGATCGTACTCTTCACGAAATGAAGTACCGTTTGTAAGACGGGAATTCCAGATTAGTATTACTCTCCCACCTGGCTGTAGAATTCTACGGAACTCTGTTTGCGCTGCTAAGCGATCAAACCAGTGAAACGCTTGTGCGCAGACAATAAACTCAACCGACTGATCAGGTAATCCAGTAGATTCTGCAGAACCTGATATAGTCTGAAAGTTCGGATTGCTTTCTAACATTTGCTCGGCGGCTTCCCGCATTTCCTGATTCGGCTCGACCGCGATCACATGGCTTCCGCGTTCCAGAAGTAGCTTTGAAAAGATCCCTGTACCGGAACCGATGTCTGCTATTTTACTGTTCGAACGCAAACCGACGAAGTCGTACAAATAATCAACAGCCTCTTTCGGATAGGTCGGGCGGTACTTCAAATATGAATCGAACCGGTTCGAAAATCTTTCTCTACTGTTCATACTCGTCACTCTCCCAGTATTTCATTAAAAATGTTTTTTGAGCATAGACAGGGACGAATTTTGGAAAAGAGTACAGAGCGCTCATGCCGACTGGAAAAAATCCAAAACCGACGCTCAACTCAACGATTCGTTTGGACCTTCCGTATAAATGCAAAAGACCGGTCAGACGGGCACATTTTTTAATAGTGTCTATCTGGCCGGTCCGCCGTTCTAATAAGTGGGCTAGATCGATGAATAATTCAGATCTGTACCGGTGCTTCCAATAAAGACTAAAGCAATTATGGCGATTAGTAAAAAAATGGCATAGAAAGCAGTGCCTATAATTCCGCATACAAGTCCGGCAATCGCCAAGCCGCGGCCTTGTTCGCCGTTTTTTTGATTTCCTTAAAAGATAAACTTGCATACACGATAGAAACAATACCGATAAGAAATCCAAGATAGGGCACAACTATAGCGAGAATACCAAGAACAAGCGCCACAATCGATTTACTGTTTGTTTTCGGCAGCTGCTGCATCGGTTGATAATATTTATTATGCGGCTCGTTCGGAATTTGATCCATTGGAGTCCTCCTTTCGGTCTAACCGTATTTTACCAGTCATTATCTTTTCCCACAAGATGAGCATCCAGCAAAAATAACGCTTAATAGTAAGAAAGTAACAGATTTAATATCGTCAAAAAAGGGACATCACGAAGTGACGTCCCTTCAACATTTTACTATTTCTCCAAATTCAGCCGGCGTTTGTTTTGCACAACGGAACGGCTTGCCTCAGGCGCCTTCGGCTTTCGGCGGCCCGTTGGGCCGACCAGCCATCGTCCGAACGGCAGCTTTTCCAGTAAACTGGCTAATCCGATCGCTCCTGCTGCAACCAAAATAAATGTAATCAACGCCGCAGGCAGATGATACCCGGTGAGATGCAGGGGCCGTGTTACCCCGCTCGCCAGCATGAGCACAAACGCGTGAGCCAGAAAACCGCCGAACGAATGCCTTCCGATAAACAGCAGGATGCGGTAAAGCACGCCTTTCCTTTTCTGCAGCAGCAGCGCGGCTCCGTACAGCAACAGCAGCTGGGAGACGATAATCGCAAAAGTAGAAGGCTTCAAATAGGTGGAAAGATTCAAATTGATCCGCTCCGATGAGAAGCGCAAAACATCATAGCCGAGCCAAATATATGCCCCGATGAAAGCAATCATCGTCCAGCCCATAGCATCTCCTACGAACTTCCGAAACCGGTTCAAGCCGAAGGCGCATACGCTCCCCATCAGGAAGTAAAATAAGTACATGACAAAATAATAAGAACGGTTCACGATCAGCTCCGCCCAAAAACCGCCTACGGAAGCGGCCCAGTCAGGCATTTTGTAGTAGGACAGCCACATCAGCGCTCCATGCAGCAGACCAAGCGCCAGGGATATCCCCGCAACCTTGGGAAATAATTCATCTTCCGAATTGGGCCGCAGCCTTGACCGGATTGTTCCAACCATCCGGGAAAACAACGGGAATAACAAATAAAACTGAAAAATCATAAGGATAAACCACAGATGGTAGCCGTATGTCGGCTTGATCACCTGCTGAAAGATACTCGTCCAAGCCGATGGCTGCATGAGCTTTCCGCCGAATACCCCTTCCACCGCTATCCAGTAAATGATCGTCCAGATTAGAAAAGGAATAAAAATATCGCCGAACCTTTTTCGGATAAACGAACGGTAATGCAACTTCCCGCTGTAATTGTAAAACAAAATCAGACCGGACAGAAATACGAATGTCGGTGTCCCGAACCGGGTGAAATGAAACAGCATCGCCAGCATAATCGAGTCAGCCGGCAGGATGTCGGGCCGATAAATATACTCCGCAATGCAGTGCTGAAGCGCCACCGCCAAAAAGGCAAACGCGCGAAGAAGCGTCACTTCTTCGATCCGCTCTTTTTTCTGACGAACCTCCGGCCGAGGCGCTTGCCGTTCCATTTCCGCTTGCATATTTTCCATGATGTCACCTCTATTCTCAGTTGGCAAAAGATAAACTGATTATAGCGGACAATCATTAGAGGAAGATTAATTGGCACAAATTAACGCTTTCCGGTGCTCTTATCCCTTCACCGATCCAGCCAGACTGGAAACAACATTTTCATCGTATCTTTCGTAATAAATATTTGTGCAAGCAGAAACTCGTTCCAAGTCGCCATAAAATCGAAATTAAACAAGAGTCGAAATTGCAGGGATAGACAGCTGAAGGATAATCCGGAAAAACTTGCTCATATCTCCGCTCCGTCAATCAATGCTGCCTCATCACCAGCCCGTTCTATGCCCTGCCGAAGCAATTTCAATGGAGCAACATCGAAAGCTTGGGATCAAGGAAATCTGAGCATGTATATGAGAAACACGGTATTCATTTGTTTGGTAAAAGTGCCCTTAGGGATCATAATAGAAGCTCTTGCCGCTTATGCACTAAAAAGAGTCCCATCGTCTTAATTCCTTTCTTTCATTTATTTCTTACTCCTTATTCGCCCTGAGTGCTGCATAATTGCTCGCTTTAGCATCCAGCATAATCTATTTTTAACTTCCCACAATTACTTCATCGGGAACGTGTCCATGTTCTTGTCACTCGTCGGGAATGGGATCAAGTTCTTTTCATGACTTATTGACAAGAACTTGATCCCATAAATCGAAAAAGCTGCAATTTATGCAGCTTCCAATGGGACAATGTTCTTGTCTTCCGACAATTTTCTATATATGTTGTCAATGTATGATTATCTCTAAATCAGAAATAAAATAATTTCACTCTTCCGATCTTCGATTAGTAATAATTCAACATTCATATCATTGCACTAGCGTTGCATTAATTTTATCTGAATCTTCATAACTTTCTGATACTTATTCATACGAACGCAAAAAAATCCTTTACAATGGTTATGGGAGGTAGTTCCTGTCCATAATCCACGAAAGGATTAGCGCATGGATAAGAATACCCTATTCACTTCATTTGGTAAATGGCTAGCGCCAATTTGTACAAAAACGTTCACAAATCAGATCGCTGAAACCGGTCAGGATAAATATGTGAAAAAGCTCACAACACCTGCTTATCTAAAACTGTTCCTTCACGCTCAATTGCAAGGACGTGACGGTCTCCGAGACATTGCTGACGACGTGTTATGCAAGGAATTTCAGCAGGAACTCGGGCTTGAATCAATCAGTGCTGCGCAGCTTTGTCGGAAGCATAATCAGGTTGATCCTGACCTGCTTCAGTTGGTCTTCGAGCGATTGGTCAAGCAAATTCTAGCACAGAGAAATCCCGCAGCCTTCCGCAATGACATGAAAATCATCGATTCTACCACCATTTCGCTCTGTTTACAGAAATATAAATGGGCTGTGTTTCGCCAGTCGAAGGCGGGAATTAAGATTCACATGCGCCTCTCCTTTGTTGGCGAGCAAGATGTATTACCGGAAAAGGCGACCATCACACCTGCTAAGAAGAATGACCGTACACAAATGGATTCGCTTATTGATGAAACAGGCGTAACCTATGTCTTTGACCGCGGCTATGTGGATTACGATGCATTCAACAGGTACTGCAAGGACAACATTCGCTTTGTCACACGCTTGAAGAATAACGCTGTTATTGAGCCGCTGGAATCGTTTGAAATCCCACCAGACAGTAAAGTAGTTGTGGATGAAAGAGTTCGTATTGGGTCACCACAAAAACGGGTCAAGCACGATCTTCGCATGATTCAAACTGATGATTCGGAAGGGAATTTACTCGTTCTAATTACCAATCGATTCGATCTGACCAGTGAAGAAATCAGTGAGATGTACCGCAGCCGTTGGGCGATCGAAACGTTCTTTAAGTGGATGAAACAGCATCTTCAGATCAAGTGGTTTTACGGAACAAGCGAGCGAGCCGTACATAACCAAGTATGGATTGCGCTTATCGCTTTTTGCCTATTAGCACTGATAAAGTTGAACATAAAAGCGGGGCATTCCTTGCTACAACTCAGCCGCTGGCTGAAGACACTGCTGTGGCGACCCTATTCGGAATGGATCGAGCGAATAAAGCGACAACCGAGTCGAACATCTGCAGGTCGTAGACGTAAAGAGACTTCATAGTGACATCAGGCTAAGGACTAGTTGAAGAACGTTGATGAATAAATATACATAAACTACCAAATGGACAGGGCTACCTTTAAGGGATGTTCGACCTTTTGGATTTCGAGTTGAAAATTCGTTTTCTGAATTTTTCGATTATAACGGATCGGATGTTTATGCAACGCTAGTGATATCATTGATAGTTGGTTTCTGTTGGTTTCTTCTGGTACGCTGGAATAAAAAAAGCCGCCTTAACTTTGGCGGCAATACTTCAATTTATGTCATCACAACTTGCTGTGTTCCATACTTCAAAATACTCATCAATTGTTTGATAGCAATCGTCTTTTTCTATATTAATAGCTTTTAATACGACAGAATACAGTTATGCGTTATATTTCCATTTATCTAAAGAGCGTTTCATTCCGCCGCCAAACAACTGAAGTGCATTAACTCCCATAAGAATAACATTTGATCTTTCGTCAATCTGTGCTCATAGATGAAACTCTTCTGGCGACATATACCGACTTAGGTTCAGTTCAGTTTGTTCAACTATCGTATTCGTTAGCTTAACAAGCCCCACGCACAGTAAAGTACGGGGGCTTATGTGATTTATAGTTTAGTGGCTTGATAAACGAATTTCTGATTGCCGCTTGTTGGAATTTTTCCATCCTCAAAATCTGCACAAACAATGACATTGGAAAAACCAACGCTTTCAAGGATGTACTTGAATTAAACGAACCCCCAGGAATGATGATTGCCTCATACTTATGTGGCAAAGAAAGTTCCTGCAAGTTTGCTTCATATAAGTTGGTAGTTAATCCGCGTTCATCACATCGGCTTCGGCATGAAGCCAACATTTGCGTGGAATAGTCCACTCCCTCTACGATCAGGCCAGATTCAAGAAGAGGAATGATCACGCGTCCTGAGCCAACCATGGCCTCCAGAATGCGTCCCTTACAATGTTTAAGCTTTTCGCGATAATACTCAACATCTCCGCTGAATGATTGACCAATTTTTTTGGTTAGGTCATAGACCTCCGTGCAGAGTTCACCGTAATTACTAAAAGACATATATGCTTTCCCTCCGTGATTTGGTTTTTGCACGGAAGAGATCAGCGCAAGCAACTATCCCTTCCGCACCTCGAAAATAACTGCGTCGCCAACTGATTTAATAATGGTTCTCACGATAATCACTCACTTTCTAAAAGGATGCTTCCAAATTACACCATAGGAGAATTTTTGACAATAGGAATTTTAGGCCTTATTAGACAAAACTACCCGTTATCGTAGCGAAGGATTGCCATGTGGCAGCCCTTCAGGGGTGGAACTATCGTTACCCGTTTGAGTAACAAAGTGTATCGAGATGCCCCGATAGTTTTTGTTTATTTTTACATGACTGTGAAGCATCTTTACCTTTTCACTTTTCGAATGTAAATGTATTAACGATATTTTCAAATTCCGCTTTCGTTAATGGTGGAATTTGACCATGAAATTCATAAATATGCTCCTTGTCGACATAAATGATATTTCTAAGCTCGGAAATATTAGTAGGTCGAACATATGCTGATTGTATTGCATATTTATAAACCGTAAAATCACCTTTTGTTTCCTTGGTTACATCCTCAAAAAGTTTGTTATCTGCTTCTTCAAATGAGAGTTTTCGTTTGATCTCTGAATCCAACCATTTTTCCACACCCTCATCAGGGATAACATGTGTTCGAAAAGAGATATATTTTTCGGTGGCACTTTCTTGCAAAGTACTATCAGTAATTTTATCCCATGATGCAGGATATTGAATAGTCCAGCCATCGTTACTTTGATATTTCAATAATTCTGATGGAACTTCCGAAGGTACTCCGCTTTCAATCGGATGACTCGTTATTACTGGAGTTTCTGACGTTACCACTGTCGTTTCAATATTGTTTGAACAAGCAGTTAACAAAGTAATAATCGCATAAAAAACAACAATTGATATCAATTTTTTCATTTCATCCTCCAATTGAAAAATATGATAAACAGATTGTTCTTTTTGTTATTCTTGACTCTTTATTTTAGGCAATTTCCTTGCATTCCCATCTACATAACACATCTTATGTCCTTCTTCATTTATTCGAGTTTTTAAACTTATGTAAACATATGATTCATCTTTTTTTTGCCAATATAATTTTGCTTCCGTTCTGTCGTGACTAAAAAGTAAACCTGGCATGAAATCTCCAACCTCAAGATTTTTTCTTTTCTCCTCACCATTAAAAGCCTCAAGAAAAAAAGACTTTTCCTCATTTGTTAAAGTTGGTAAGAAAATCTCATGCAATGTTCTTATGTCCGTAAATGTCCAATCAGTTATATTTTCTTTTCCTTCACTGATGATTTGATTCTTTCCATTCTTCCATGTTGTTTGCATTTTTTTCTGAATTGCATGTACTTCCGCTGCTCTTTCAGGAGCTACAGTGGGGGTGAATTTATCAAATGAGACTTCCCCATAAACGATTGCACCAGTACCAGGCAAGTGCTAAGGTTGTTATTGTTTTGCTTGGTTTCAATTTTGAAACCTCCTTTGGTTATTGATATGGCATACGCTTTACTTTTCCCACGCCTATATACTCCAAAATTTAGAATCAACACCTATTATAGACGTTATGCTAAATTATATTGTTGCATATCAAATGCAGGGAATTTTATTACGTTAAACTGCCCGTTAGCATTCCTGTAGAGCGTTAATTATCAGCTTTGCAAAAAAAGAAGCGCCTCGGTACGATGGGAGTACGCAACGGGTCATAGCCCTAAAAATCCCATCATCCAGGAGGACGCTCTACTATGAAGTTTAAATCGCAGGACAAACAAAATCAACGCATTGAAAAAATTACTGCTCAGCATTTAGTTGTCGGGATCGACATCGCTCAATCCGCATCTCGTCAAAAAGAACAAAGAAAATCGCGACAATACGCCCTCAAAGAGTGACAGAAAGGATGCACTCGTTATCGCCGACATGGTCAAGAACGGTTACTACTCAGAAACTCGCACGACCCCCGAAGCATTCGAGGATCTACGTGTGCTTCTCTCTAATCGTGACTTCGTCGTCAAACGACTTGTTAGAACCAAAAACCAGATTCACCGCTGGGTTGACGTTGTTTTCCCTGAACTACGCCACGTATTCAAGGACATCACATTTATCGGTTCCATCGCTACGCTTCGCCTCCTCCCTACTCCAACGGAGCTCAGTAAGCTGCAACCTCAGAACCTGATTCAGGGATGGAAAACCATCATGAAACGGCCCCGTGGTGCTAGAAAAGCAAAAGCACTCATCGAGCTGGCCAACCATTCTGTAGGATCTCCGTCAGCTTCGCACTACTACAAGCTTCACTTGAAACAATTGCTCGCCGAGTACGACCTTGCTTACGAACAGCTAGAGGTTGTGGAGAAGGAAATTTCAACCGTATTAGAACGCATTCCCTTTGCAAAATCCATCCTCGCGATTAAAGGAATTAGTGTCATTGCACTAGCAGGTATTTTGGGTGAGGCTGGGGACTTAAGCGGATTTGTTCACGGAAATGCTTTGCTGCGCCATGCAGGACTTAACCTCGCAGAAGCGAGCTCAGGCAAATGGACGGGGTAAATGAAGATTAGCAAACGCGGACGATCCCGCCTTCGCCGTTTCCTCTTCATGGCTACTATGAGTTTGGTCATGAACAATTCGGAGTTTCAAGCGATGCATGCCTACAATGTGCAATTCAAGAAGATGAAGAAAATGATGTCCATTATGTAACTATGCGGTAAATTGCCTAGAATACTAGTCGGGATGGCGCGCAGCGGTCAAGCCTACATGCCACAAAAAACGTTACCGCTCTTGCAAGCAGCTTAACCTAACAACCCGTTTCGTTGTACGAGTTTTGGCTTATTCGCAGGATTTCAAAGAAAGCACGGAGTACCGGATTCATTAAACCAAAGGGCACCGACCCGTACCGTTAGCAAGACCGGCCTCCTCCCCTTGGATAGGCGTAACGAAGGAATGAGAGGGCTTTGACCCGTTAAGACATGGGAGTGAAAACCTCCAAGGGCGGCGTGGAGAATGCGTGCAGTAAATGGAAGTATATGGGGCGTCAATATTCCCCCTTTATTCCCGTGCGCCTTCACGTTGCCGAAGTCTAACACGGCGTTCCCCTTCTTGTCTTTCAGCCCTTACTAACCGGGCGAAATCCTGCGAATAAGCGAGCATTCGTGAGAAAAACATATCGTACCACGGGAGCTTAATGACGCATTTTCAATCAATGCTTTATATTCTCTAATCACATCTTACTCATGAATACTACGGCAGCACTTTTGTATTAGAATAGACTACATAGTACTGCATGATCTCTCTGTGGGGAATGGGAAAATGTTCTTGTCACTCGTCGGGAATGGGTTCAAGCAAACTTGTAACCGTGACGAAGTACAGAATCGTGCGCTCAAGACGACACCATCACCGCGCTCTTCGCTTGAATCGTGTAGCGAGGGACGGATAACGTTAGTTCAATGAAAACAGCGGCAGTCTAAGACTTTATTTTTCAAGTCTTAGTCCGCCGCTGTTTAATTATTTGTCAAGTCCAATAGTTAAATTTAGAAGGCTGAAGATTTTCAATCTTATAAACCACATTAAATCAAGCACTTCAGTCTAAAACTTCATTTTTTTGAACAATAATGTCGATCCGCTTGGGAGCAGCTTCTTACCGTTCGCGAATAATCCTTACCGCGCGTGATACCTTATTGCGCCTGCGTACCGGTGTCCGTCGTTCCTTGCGGTGCGGCTTCAAGGACCGTGCCATCAGCCGGGGGCTGACCGCCCTCGCCTCTCATCGGACGCTCACCGCCGCCCATGCCGCCTCTGCCTCCGCCCATGCCCATGCCGCTCTGTGCAGTCGTTACGCCCGACTCGTTCACCCAAGTCACAGCGCTCGTAATCTCGAAGCTGACGACCTTCGTACCGCCCGTGTACTCGCCGCCCTCATACAAGCCGTTCGTTTCGGTACCGGTAGACGAGCCACCCGAGTAAATTGTGTACGTGCTTCCTTGCTTCAGGTCAGGCGAGCTGATCATGATCGATTGGAACGCCTTTGCCGGAGCGACCGTCGCGATCGCGTTTCCTTCGCTGTCCTCGAGGCGTACCATCGTTCCAGCTTCCAGTGCCTGCGGGAATGTCATGAGTACCGATTGCTGCGTCGACGTATCGGAAGTCGATTGCACCATGCCCGAGCTGCCCGCGGCGATCAGGTAGCCGCCCGTCATCTCGAACGTGCCGTCGTAATCAAGCGAGCCGTTGCCCGCATTGGTAGGACCGCTAACGGTTACCGTGCCGCCGCTCATCGCGATCGAACCGTTTGAGTCGAGTCCGTCGCCGGTCGCGTTCACGTAATACGTGCCTCCGGTAATCGTCAGCATGTGCGTTCCGTCGGTAATCGTGTTCTGTCCCGCACGTCCGTTCACGGACGAACCGTCGTTACCGCCTCCCACGTTTACGCCGTCGTCGGACGCCGTTACCGTCGTCTCGCCGCCCGCCAGCGTAATGACGGAGCCTTCGATGCCTTCGTAGCTCTTCGTAATGTTGATTTTCCCGCCTGCGATCGTAACCGCCGTATCCGCATGGATGCCGTCATCACCGGTTGTGAGCATGAGCTCGCCGCCAGCTATCGTCAGATTGCCATTACTGTGGACGGAGTCGTCCGCTGAGTCGATCTCGAACGTGCCGCCTCCAACTTGAATATCCGTACCTGATTTCAGCCCTTTGGCACTTGTCGATTCTTCTTCCGTTACCGCCGCATCCGTACCGGTCGCCGTGCTTGCCGTATCTGGCGCAGCTTGTTGACCGCCGCCCCAGCCGCCGCGCTCTTCGACATGCGTCTCTCCGTTCACGCTGCCGCCGCCAGTGATAAGCGAGAATGTACCGCCATTAACCAGCATTGATGTTTCCGCTTGAAGCGCGTCGTTGCCGGACGTAATGTCGAACGTGCCGCCGCCGATGGCAATAATGCCTTTGCCTTCTTCTTCTGCGTTCGTCGCTTTCACGCCGTCTCCGCCCGCTTCCACCGTAAGCGTCGCACCTTCCAGAGCAGCCACGCGGTCTTTGCCCAGTATGCCGTCGTCTACTGCTTTAACCGCGATCGTACCCGATACCAGCTTCAAGTCGTCTCTGCTGTTGATGCCGTTGTTGAAGTTGCCTTCCACCGTCAACTTGCCCGTTCCGTTAATCGTCAGGTCCGCCTTGCTGTACAAGGCAGCGTTCGGATCTTCGGCGGTCGCATCGGCATAGACGTAGTTCGTGCCGTCCGACAGCTTATTTTCCGTGCCTTCTTGCAGCGTCATGACAACCTTGCCCGCTTTCACAATATACAGCGGAGCACTGTCGTTATCATGCAGCTCCACGCCGTTCAGGACCAGGTGTACCGTGCCGTCCTGCACGTTCACCGTCAACTGGCCGTCGTTCAGTGTGCCGCTTAATACGTATGTGCCGGCTTCCGTAATGCTCACCGAACCGCCTTCGCCTGCTGCGGCTCCGGCTCCCGTCACGCTAGCTGATGTGCCGTTTAAAACAATCTTCGTTGAGCTGTCTTCGCTCCACTCCGTGTTGTAGTCTTCATCGTCGAGCTCCACGAGTTCGTCCATCGACAATTCGGTTGTAGCAACCGCTGCTGTCTCCGTCTGCTGATCCGTCGAAGCGGTCTCCACGACCGCCGCATTGCCGGATGCCGCCGTATTATTGCTGCCATTGCTGCAGGCCGAAGCCAGAAGCACCGTGCACAAAGCGATTACGCCTACATAATGTTTTATTTTCGTCTTTTTCATATCGATCTTCCTTCCGAATTGTAATTGTTGTAGCATTAGTACTCGGCCTGAGCCGTAGGGACCATCGTCAGGGACAAATCCAAGTTGCCATTGCGGCATCGGATCGCGTCGAGGAATTCCTTCTGGTTCGTGTTCTGATCCAACGTTACGGTGTAGACGAGCTCATACAAGCTGCCAAGCTCGGTCGTGCGGATTTTTTTCATTTCATACGCAACACCAAACGTAGCGAATACTTCGGCGAATGCTTCTTCGTAGCCAAGGTTTTCCGGAATCGTGACTTTAAGCAGCTTCTGATCCGACTTTCTCGCTCCGAAGTTGGTTTTGCTCAAGATGAACATCAAGCCGCAAAGGATTAAAGTGAACAATACCGCGTAGCCGAAGGCGCCTACGCCGCAAGCCAGACCGGCCGCCATCGTGAACAGGACGTACGCGATATCCTTCGGATCGCCGGGCGCGCTTCGGAACCGGATGATGGAGAAGGCTCCCGCAAGGCTGAACGCTCGGGCAATATTGCTGCCGATCAGGAGAATAATAATGGCGACGATTGTGGGCAGAATGATCATCGTTAGCGTGAAATTTTGCGAATAGCCGGTCGGGCTCGTCTTCATGTAAGTGAAGCTGATAATGGCGCCAAGGGCGATGGCGATCAGGATCGTGACGATGGAGCTGCCAAGCGTCATCGTGGTTGTCGTGGAGGTCGGATTGAACAAGGTTTCGAAATCAAACATAGAGTACACGCTCTCTTTCCATAAATGGTGTTGTTTTTGTCGTTTGGGTAGTCGGTGTTGTTTGCACCCGCAACGTCGGTCGCGCGTTGCCGTGTCTTACCGTCTTCTTGTATTCGTTACCGTATTTGGAGAAGCTAGTGCGGTATAATCCGTGCTCCGATAACAGCCGTGAAAGCCACAGCGGAATCGTATTCTCCGCCTTCACTTCCATTAGCCACATGTTGGCAGGGTCCAGAAGCTCACCATGATCGCCAAGCTCCAGTCCCAGGTCGTACCGGCGATGGCGGATGTTCGTGTCGAACGTGATGCGGAGGTCTCGGCTCTCCTTGCTAAACATCGCCTTCCGCTCGTAAGCCAGATACACCTTCGGTTCGAGCTCGTAGCGGCAGAGGAAATATTTGATTTCCTCGATCACTTGCTTGTTCATGTAAGGCTGGAATACTGGCTCGATCCCGGTTCGCACGAACTCGTACGCTTCGTTCACCTTCAGCCCCGTCCTTCGTTTGTTGACGAGACCGAATACCTTCTTCTTCATCTCCAGGTACACCTTCGCGTCGCCGCTTGGCACGCCGTACGCTCTCAACCGTAGCTTCTCCTTGTATTTCGGCTTCGACAAGCTCGTCCGGATAAGCGAATCATGCGGAGTATCAAAGTAGAGGTTGCTGATCGAATAAAATTCATGCTGCTTGTTATAATCGTCAAGCCCCATATAATCAAGCAGGTCGCTATAGAATCGAAGGTACGCATCATGGTCCAGCAAGTATTTGTTCTCGTAACGGTTGAACACTTCAATGGCCATCCTTGTTTCATTCCTTTCCGCGGTTCGCTGTGTTCTCATCTCTCATGTCTGTATCTTAGTCCCCCAACCTTTAATGAATCTTAAATCGATTTACAATTCCTTAAAAAAATTGCGTTTCCTATATATAGCTACCTGAAGCGATTGAACGAAAACAGTTAAGGTTGGCTAAAGGTTCGCTTGCTATAATGGGGTTATCAAGTCTAGAAAAACAGCAAAGGATGAAAAGCCGATGCGAATTTTAATCGCGGAAGACGAAATACATTTGGCGGAAGCCTTATCCCAATTATTGAAGAAGCAGAACTACTCCGTGGATATCGTCCACGACGGCAGATCCGCTTACGATTACGCGCTGAGTGGCATCTACGATCTCCTCCTGCTCGATGTCATGATGCCGGAGATGGACGGCTTCGCCGTGCTCCGCAAGCTGAGGGGGGATGGCGAGGCGACGCCGGTCATCCTGCTCACGGCCAAAGGCGAGATCACGGACAAAGTAACCGGACTCGATTACGGTGCGGATGACTATATGGCCAAACCGTTCTCGACCGAGGAGTTGATGGCCCGCATACGCGCTGCGCTAAGGCGTAAGGGAGAAGTCGTCCCGGAGGACGCGCTGATGTTCGGGGATATTGAGCTGAATACGACGCTATTGAAGCTGACCGTCAAAGGCAAGGAATTGAAGCTGAATTTGAAGGAAAGCGAGCTGCTCGAGCTGCTTGTGACGCGGAAGCTGGCGGTCACGTCGAAGGAGCAAATTATCGAAAAACTGTGGGGCTTCGATTCGAACGCGGAATACAACAATGTGGAGGTGTACATCTCTTTCTTGCGGAAGAAGCTGACCTTCCTCCATTCGTCCGTGAAGATTGCAACGATCAGGGGCGTTGGGTACATCCTGGAGGTGACGTGAGTAGCATGTTCAAAAAGCTTAAAAACCGATTTCTCCTGCTGAACCTGATCACGATCACCGTCATGATGCTGGCTGCTTTCATGGCCATTTATGCCATCACCTATCAAGACGTGAAACGCGACATCGATATGGAGCTTCATCAAGTTTCAGAATTTTATCATAAACAGCAGGACGGACCTAGACGGTTCGAACCGGACGATGACGGCGCATCACCTCCGGATGAGTTCCAAGGCGAGCCACCTGCAGGCATGGAAGACAACGGTTGGCGACCCGAACGGTCCGTATCGTTCAAACTGGAAGCGGACAGCTCCGGCACGTTAACGAGCACCGACTCGCGGTTTGATATGGAGGAGTCCTTCTACCAAGAGGCACTCGAGAAGGCACTAACTACGGGTAAAACCACGGGTCAACTCAAGCTGGACGGCAATGAATGGGCGTTCATCGTTCAGCCGTCCGCTGCTGCCGGCAACATGTTCGTCTTCACGGATGTCACCGCGCAGCAGGGCATTTTGACGAATTTGATTTATACGTTCGGGGCCGTCGCACTCGTTATGCTTGTCGTCATTTATTTCATCAGCCGTTATTTCGCCAGCCGATCCATTGCTCCGGTTAAGGAGGCGTTCGAGAAGCAGAAGCAGTTTATCGCCAATGCTTCCCACGAACTGAAGACGCCTCTTGCGGTCATTCAGACCAACGCAGACGTGATGCTCGCAAACAGCGAGGATACGATCGTAAACCAAGCCAAGTGGCTGCATGTCATTAAGCAGGAGACGCTTCGCATGGCCAAGCTGACGGGCGATCTCCTCTATCTGACCGAGATGGAGGACTCGCGTTCCGTCATGATACGCGCCGAGTTCGACCTGAGCGAAGCAGTGGAGACGATTATGCTGACGATGGAAGCCGTTATTTTCGAGAAGGAGCTCCAACTCGACTATGATATTGAGCCCGGACTGACGGTGAACGGCAGCAGCGAGCAGATCAAGCAGGTCATCATGATCTTGCTCGACAATGCCATCAAATACGCGGGTACACGTGGATCGATCGAGATTGCGCTGAAGAAACAGCATCAGGATGTCGTCCTGTCGGTCACCAACACGGGCGAAGGCATAGCCTCGGAGCACTTGCACCGGATCTTCGACCGATTCTATCGGACGGACGCTTCCCGCTCCCGCGCCCAAGGCGGCCATGGACTGGGTCTTGCCATTGCCAAATCCATCGTCGATCAGCACGGCGGCAAGCTTTACGCGAAGAGCGAGCTTGGGGAATCGACGACTTTCTATCTGCATTTGGACTAGAGGCCCTCGAAACGAAAAAAAATCCCTTACGACCGTTTCAGCGGTCGCAAGGGATTTTTGATTTTTGTCGTTTCGGGACATTCTATAATTACAGGCCGCGTCGAGCCGTCGAATAACTTCAACCGCCCTCAGGGTCCAAGTACATGCCGCAGCCTCCATAGGTGACCTTCCAGTCGATATGATCTGACAACGTCTGACCCATTCCGAGTTCGACCGAAGTCTCTTTCTGCACGGTAAAATAAGTTAAATTCCGCGAGATAACCATCGGCAGTTCTTGTCGCCGTCCACTAGGAAAAACAGCGGCGTTCCCACGAGGAACGCCGTTACCGATAAATTATGGTGTATGACACCATATGATAATCCAGACGAGACAAGGGATTGAACCGATTTTTCATACAATTGATCCCATAAATGACAAGAACTCGATCCCATTCCCTACGTTTTGTATTTGGTGTCATACACTATATATCTCCATTTTTCGAGGATAAAATAATAAGTTAGTTCCCTTCCCGTGCTGAAATGAAAAAAGCCGCCATGGCATTGGTGGCTACAATCAATTTGAGCCATTTCATTCATACTGTGCCACATGTACTTTTGCCATATCGATCCCTACAACGAGCTGTGTTTTGTAATTCTCTCAATCCGTTGATTTTGTCCGTCTGTGAACGGATACCATGCCTCTGCGGCGGTATATACTAAGAAGCAGGCCCATAGCTGCGAGTTGGATGATTTGATCAGTACCTCCATAGCTTAAAAACGGCAGTGTGATGCCGACAAACGGAGCATATCCGAATATCATTGCAACCGCCCAGATAAATTGTAAGACAAACAGTGCCCCTATGTTTGCAAACACAAGCTTGCCATATTCGTCCTTTATCTTTGTGGAAGCGATGATAGTCTTGCCAATAAAACCCATAATTAACAAAAGAACGGCAGCCCCTGCTATCCAGCCGAAATAATTTATGAAACTAGGAAGGAACCCATCGGCTTGAGGATAACGAATAGTCATAGGAAATTCACCTTTTCCCCACCATCCGGCAGATTGCATAGCATCCAAAGAACGCTTGACCACATAATCGCTGTCATACGGATCATCAGTCTGATTCAAATATCTGAATTCTCGTGTAAACATATTGTTCTTGCTTATGAGAGCGTAAGCCATCAACAAAACGCTGCTGCCTACATAGGCAATAACCTGCCAAGCATAACCCTTCGTTAGCCACAAATAAAAGATAAATATCAGCGAGTACAAGGCGGCCATCGTAAAAGAGTTTGTTTTCATTAATAAGAGAATAGGCAATATCCCTCGATAAGCGATAAGCAGTATACTACCTTTCCAGTCATGTTCCCTCAACAGTTTGATTCCGGCAAACCCTACGATCATAATCAATATCGAAACGGTCGGAATATAGATTAAAAAAGGACCGTAGTACCATGCAGACTCTCCATTCACATTAGTACCGAAAAAATTCACCCATATCAGTAATAAAACTCCAAAACCAAATATGTACTCCGAATATTTCTTTATTTTTTGATAATCACATGCCCATAGGATAGTCATCAAAACAGCACCAATACTAATATGAACCATTTTACGATCAAAGAAATCCATGTATCTTGTCGGTCCTGTACCGGCGATTTGAAGACTATACATGGCCAGCAATCCTACTCCGGATAGTAATGCGATCAAAACAAACATGAACCAATCCTTCCTAGGACGGTGAGTATGATCGAGCTGTCTTCCGATTTGGTAGGGCTCACCCATATGAGAAACCGCTAGATCAACTGCTTCCTTTTCTGTCATTCCGTTAGCGAGGTTTTCTTTTACTAGCTCTTCAAGATGTGCAGATAATTCCTCCCTGATATCATAGTGAAGCTTTTTGGCTCTGACTTGGCCTCATACTAAATCCAGAAAAAGAACAATTTCCGGGTGGGTGCCGATATTTGTCATACACTACCCTCCCCAAGTACACCATCTACAGCGTTGCGAAACAAATTCCATTCTCGCTTTTTTTCTGACAGCTGCTTTTGACCCTTGGGCGTAATCCGGTAATATTTGCGATTACGTGATTCCTTCACTTCCCAATAGGCTATAACTAATTCGTCTGTTTCCAAGGAGTGCAGAATCGGATACAAGGTCCCTTCCTTGAACTCAAAAACGCCACCGGATTTATGCTGCATCTCTTTGATGATTTCGTATCCGTACATGTCCTTTTGATCTAGCATCTTTAAAACTAAACCGACTGTGCTTCCCTTTAAAAGTTCTTTATTAATTTTCAAAAAAATCGCCTCCTAAGCGAATTGCATCGAACCACTATGCATCGTATATCTATGTACAATAATATTGGAAATATCTACAAATATCAAGTTCAACCATTTCCGATAAACATTTGGTCCCCGGAGGTTGAACAGGCTGCATTTTGTACAAATGTCTAAATAGAGGCGTAATTCCTTTATTAAGGATTTTTTATGATGTTGTTAAATGACACAATACTCCCATCATAAACGACACAATACTCCCTCTTTGGAACATTATTTCAGCGCTGAAGCTGCTTAATCCATAAGAATACTTCAATAAATGTTGCTCCTTCTAATCAAAATGGGTAATTTGTGTCGCTACTCCAAACAAAGTGGGTAATTTGTGTCGCATATTTGTAGTTGAAAAGCACAAAAAAAAGATTCCAGTCAAACTGACCTGGAATCCTCTTGCCATGTGGAGCAAATTTCAACTCTGCACCTTTCTGAGCGATTTCTTGCCATACTCACTATTGAGCTGACTGTGTTGAAACCTGCCATGTAACACCAAATTTATCTATTACTTGTCCGCATAAAGGACTCCAAAAAGTTTTTTGTAATGATATGATCACTTTTCCACCATCTTGTAATTTGCCGAATACTTCTTTCGTTGTTTCAACGTCATTAATTAAAATAGCTAAGGTGGTTTGATCACCAATTTGATAAGGTAGACCTGTAAATGTGTCAGAAATCATTAAATCTGTTGAACCAACTTTGAGATGTGCATGTAAGATACGATTTTTTTCTTCATCAGATAGTTTTGTATCTTATTCCCCAGGCATGTCGCCAAATCTTTGAAGAATAAGGGTCTTTGTATTGAATGCATGTTCATAAAATGAAACAGCTTCCTGTCCATTTCCATTCAATATTAAATAAGGGTTGATACCTAAAATCTTAAGAAACACCTCTTTTTAAAATTTTGATCTAATCTCAAATTAATATAAACAAATTAACACAAAATTTACGATTTCTTTTTAAACCAATCTCCCGATAGCTTAATGATGCTCCCTCCCCTCGGGAATGGGATCAAGTTCTTGACACCGGTCAATGACAAGAACTTGATCTCATAAATGAAGAATGCCGCGATTTACGCGACATTTAATGGGACAATGTTTTTGACTTCCGACATCTTGCAAAACTGTGCTATATTTATTCTGGAAACACAATTAGTGCGGCTTGCACAGAGCTGTCCAACTGCAGCTCCCTCGAATCTTCCTCAGGCTGGGGCAGCAAGGCTTCCGATGCAACATGGGGCATCCCATGCATGAACATCGAAGCAGCAATCAGGATACATGCGGCAGCCAGAGTCATGGTGCACTTCATCATCATTTCCTCATTCAGCAAACGTATAGCTCCGTTTTCCTAAAATAGAGAAAATCATGACTCCCCTTCTTCTTGCTCAACGATCGGTCATACAGGATCAGCCCATCAAAATAATCGGTGAGGTACACATACTCATCGCTTATGTAGTACCAGACGTCTTCGCCTGTGAAAGGTCTCAAGCTTCGCATATCCGCGCTCGTCGTCGTCGTGGAACTTCACTTTATCGCCGGGTTTCAATTCTTTCTTACCGTCTTTGCTCTTCTGAAATACCATTTACGGGAATGCAAGACGACGGTGTCCTTCAAGGCTCCGCCGTCTTATATGCCGTTCTTCCGTTATCCCCAAGCAGCCAGCTCCATCTCGAAATCGGTCGTGAAATCTGGGCTGATCGGCGTGACCCGCACGTTCACGTTAGCCTTCCAGATGTTGATTGATACCTCGGGTGAAGCGCCCTCGTAGACGTATAGTCCCTTGGCCTGCTGTTGTACCGGCTCCAGCTTCACCTTCCAGATGCCATGACGGCCGTCGGAGCCGACCGCCTCCACTCGAACGTCCTTGTGCCAGATTGCGCCGAGTTGAATTTCGGCACGGAAGGCCGTCTTGTTCAGCCCGATCCTGCTGCTGTGGTCGGCCAGAATGTCCGCTTTCCTGACGCAGACGCCGGACCAGTTGTCACGGATGAATTGCTTGTAGGTGGCAACCCTTGATGCGACCTCGAAGTTGTCAGAGGCGAACCGCTTCCCCCTAACGGTCGTGGGGACATACAACTTATGCCAGTAATCGCTTACCATTCTGTGGGTGTTGAAGACGGGCGCGATTGAGCAGATCGATTCTTTCATCAGGTTGACCCATTCCATTGGGACTGCGCGATCACCCCGCTTGTAGAACAGCGGAATAATCTCTTTCTCGAGCAGTCGGTAAAGCGCTTCGCTGTCCTGCTGCGCCTGGTACTCGAGGTCGCCGTCCGTCGCGCCTTCGATGGCCCAGCCGTTCCGCCCATTGTAGCCTTCCGCCCACCAGCCGTCCAGTACGCTGCAGTTGAGTACGCCGTTCATGGCCGCCTTTTGCCCACTTGTACCGCTCGCTTCCATCGGCTTCACGGGCGTGTTAAGCCAAACGTCGACGCCTTGAACCAGCTTCTTCGCCTTATCCATCGCATAGTTCTCTACGATGTAAACCCGGCCCTTGAACCTTTCCTCCCTGGATAGCTCTACTATTCTGCGGATCAGTTCCTGTCCCGGTCCGTCCGCGGGATGCGCCTTTCCGGCGAAAACTAAGCACACGGGGCGCTCCGGATCGCCCAGAATGTGCGCGAGCCTCTCTAGATTGCGGAAGATGAGCAGTGCCCGCTTATACGTCGCAAACCGCCTGGCGAAGCCGACGATCAACGGGCCTCCACCGGATGAGGAAAGCGGCAGGCCCAACTCCCGGACCATTTCAGATTTCGCCCGCTGATGCTCCTCCCACAGCTCTATGTGTGGGATATCCCGAACAGCAGCCCATACTTCCGGTTCCGCAGTGCGGACGGCCCAGTCGGACGGGAGGTGCCGGTCGAACAGTTTCTTCATGCCGGTGGCCAGCCACGTCCCGATATGGATGCCGTTCGTGACTGATTCGACTGGAATGTCCTGTCTCGGAATATGCGGCATCCACCGGCGGAACATGTCCTGGGTCACCTCACCGTGCAGCTTGCTCACCCCGTTCACCTTTGACGACGTGCTGACGGCAAGCCGTGTCATGTTGAACGCATCGCCCACTCGTCCGAGCGACAGCACTCGCTCCCTGTCCGTCCCGAACTGCCAGTAATAGTCGCCGAAATAACGGTCCATCATGTCGATGGAGAAGACATCATGCCCGGCCGGAACCGGTGTGTGCGTCGTAAATACAGTGCTCGCCTTGACCGCTTCGAGTGCCGTCTCGAACAGCACTCCTTCGGCGGACAGCATGCGGATGCGCTCGAGCGTCAGGAACGCTGGGTGCCCTTCGTTCATATGCCAGACGTCCGGCCGGATGCCCAGCGTTGCAAGCAGTCTCGCTCCGCCGATGCCGAGGATCATCTCCTGGCTTATGCGAACGTCTTGTTCGCTCGGATAGAGTGTGTCGGTCAAGCGGCGGTCCGCATCGCTATTCGATTCAACGTCGGTATTGAGCAGGTACAGATTGACTGAGCCCATCTGAACGGACCACGCTTTCACATACACCTGCCTGCCGCCCACCATCACGTCGACGACGAGAGGCCGCCCTTCGGCATCCCGCACGAGACGAACTGGGTAGGAGCTCGCCTCTGGGTCGATTTTGTGATACAAATGCTGCTGCGAGCCGCCCTCATCGATGTGCTGCTGGAAGTAACCGTTACCGTAAAATATGCCTACGCCTGTAAGCTGAACATTCATGTCTGAGGCCGCCTTGATATGGTCGCCTGCCAATATGCCAAGGCCGCCCGAGTAAATCGGTAAAGTTTCGTCAAGTCCAAATTCTGCCGAGAAATACGCTACACCGCCGTTTGACATCATCCCACCTCATTTTCGCGAAAAATTGCGCTTCGCCTTGTAAGCGCATGACTTGATGCCTCTATACTATATGCCGGTTTGCAGTACACGTGCCTATAGCAAGCGGGAGCCACGGTGTGGCAAACCCCGGCAAGCCGGGTATTGGAAACCCATTTTTCATACAGATCACTGACTGAGATTGGCAATTGTTGAGCTATTGGGGCAGCACAGTATGCTATAACCTCAACGTATCTTTGATGGAGAAGTGTCTTTTACATTGTCGATTGGGATCCTTTCGTTCTGAATAGCATGGGTAGCGAAAGAATGACGGAGTAAATGTACTTTAACGATAACTTGGTTCACTTCTGCAGTTTGTATTACAATACCATGCAATAAGAGCCTCAGATTGACGTTAATCTTAAAAAAGTTAACATCTGGATATATTGTTACACATTATATGTGTTCTATTGCTCGCTAAAAATAATATGTTGATAAAGCTGCTTCATCTCTTTTGATTTGTAGCAGAAAATAAATTGCCCAAATTAAAAAGCTCCTGAATTTTAGGAGCTTTTTACATATATGCTTGAATGGATTAGATTACAACTGAATACTTCTGTGCCTGACTTATTCATTTTGATGACACAATTTCTCGTACATATAAATTAAAAAGCCTGCATTCTCAAGCTTCACTCAGTCAATAATGTAGGTGGTGTTTGTCCCTAGACAGAAACGCTTGTGTCAGTTTTTTTGGGTCAGGGCACGGAGAGACTGAAAATTCGGGAATGATCATTCTTATAAAAAAATATGTCGCTTTTCTAAAAGTCACTGTCATCGGAATTCCAGATACGACAGCTCGGCTTAGAACGTTACAATTACTTTGCCTTGCGAATGGCCAGTAGAGACTTTAACCAATGCCTTGTTAATGTCATTAAAATGATAAACGGAGTCTATTGAGGGCTTGATGTTTTCTTGTTCAACAAGATTAGTGACCTCTTGTAACTGACTGCCATTGGCCTGCACGAATATAAAACGATATTCAATTTGATGCTTGCGTGCCAAAAAATCGATGGGGGACCCAACTAAGCCAAATAATAGTCTTTTCCATAATGGAAAATTTTGATCAGCCGCAAAGTGATAATTTGGCGCAGCTTTCAAGGATACCAATTTTCCTTGGGGTTTTAGAATACCCATTTCGGCTTTGATCTCTTTGGTTCCCAAGGTGTCGATCACATAATCAATGTCGGATAGAACGTCAGCATAATTCTCTTCTTTATAATTAATGAATTGGTCTGCGCCAATCGACAGGGTACGTGATCTGCCTCTTTCGCAGCCACTTGTAATGACATACAAACCCATGGATTTGGCGATAGGAATTGCCATTGCACCAAAGCCTCCGGTTCCTCCAGGAATAAACAGCTTTTTATTGGGCTGAGCATGAAGCATTTCATGTAAAGCTTGATATGCCGTCAAAGCAGTGAGGGGTACAGCCGCTGCTTAAGTAAACGAAAGATTTTCAGGCATTATGGCTAGAGCCTCTTCTTTCACCGCTGCGTATTCCGCAAAAGCACCAATTTGGTTCATCGGCAATCGCGTATAAACGTGATCACCCACACGGAAATTCACAACCTCTTTTCCTACGGCTTCAATAACGCCTGATAGTTCATTTCCTAAAGTTAATGGGAACTCATAATCAGAAATCATCCGAATACTGCCATTTATAATCAGAATATCTAATGGATTTACACCCGCAGCTTTTACGTTAATGAGAACCTCATCGTTATTGATTACCGGTATTTCCGCCTCATTCAGTTCCAGTTGAATTTTTTTTGAATACTTGTGCAATTGCGCTGCTCTCATGTTTTATCCTCTTTCTATGCATAATCAGTGCCCGCGGAAGAAGAATGGCGTACAATTTTCAGTTGTACGCCATTTTTATTGTTACCTTTCTTGAGAAGCTAATTCATTCATCGTAGGGTAATCCGTATATCCCTTGCTTCCGTGACCAAAGAATGTTGCCGGATCCGCTTCATTCAATGGCGCACCTTTTTGAAGTCGTTCCACTAAATCTGGATTAGCTAATGACCATACACCGACGGGTACTAGATCAGCAAGACCACTATCTATGTCAGAACTAAGATCTTCCAGTGCCCGTCCAGCCCGATTAACTAACAATGGATTCGTCCAGAGGGAACGAATGTCTCGGAGCAGTTCTTCATTTCCGAGGTGCATAATATGAAGGTAAGCTAAATCCAATTGAGCTAATTCTTGCACCAAGTAACGGTAAAGTTCAGGACCTTGTTCACCATCGTGAATTCCCCCAAGAGGGGTCCCTGGCGAAATGCGGAAGCCTGTTCTTTCGGCTCCAATCTCATCGACGATGGCTCTTGCTACTTCAATGGCGAAGCGAGCACGATTTTCTATAGATCCGCCATATTCATCCGTCCGCGTATTCGAACTCTCCCCGATAAATTGATTAATCAGATAACCGTTAGCTCCATGAATTTCAACACCATCAGCTCCTGCTGCAATAGCTGCCGCAGCCGCTTTGCGGAAGTCAGCAATGGTCGTTTGAATATCTTCTTTACTTAATTCACGTGGTACGGGGATATCCTGCATGCCTGTAGCAGTAAACATTTCTGCACCTGGCGCGATGGGGGAAGGTGCTACGGGTTGTCGATGATGGGGTATTGTCGGGGTGCGACATACGACCGGCATGCATCAATTGGATATACATATACCCATCAGCTTTATGCACTGCATCTGTAACTTTTCTCCATCCTTCAATATGCTTTTCCGTGTATATCCAGGGAGACCACAAATAACCTTGACCATCATCTGAAGGTTGCACACCTTCTGTAATAATAAGTCCCATGGATGCGCGCTGGGCGTAATAAAGGGAAGCCTCCTCTCCAGGTGTACCGTCTTCTTGAGCTCTACTACGTGTCATTGGTGCCATCGATAACCGATGAGGCAATTCCATTTTTCCGATTTTCGTTTTACTCCACAACTTTTCCATTCTTCCATATTCCCCTTTTCAAATGATGTATCCCATCAATCAAATAAATATTACAGCCCTTCATAGATCGGATAGATTTGCCCTCTCAAATTGAAATCGTAGTTCTGGTCTACGATCCCTACCACTTCGTTGCTATCATATAGATCCAGCATGAAGCTCGCCATTTGCTTTGCAGTATGGTACTTCGGCAAGTTGGCTGAGTAATCAAAATCTTCGACATCGATTGATTTTTTCACGAATTCCGTTTCCGTTATGGCTGGTGCCAGGATTTTTGCCTTTGTTTTCGCGCCTTTTAGTTCGAGTTCTTTTGCAAGCCCTTCTGTGAAGGCACTCACATAATATTTTGATGCAGAGTAAGCAACACTACCTACAGCAATGACATATCCGAGTGCTGATGATACGTTAATTAATTGAGTACCTTCTACGTCAGCATAATCTCGCACATATAGTGTTGACAGGATGGTCAAGGATTCGATGTTAACGCGTAACATGGTTTCGACTTTTTCCAGTTTCTGCTCGGCTACAAAGGAGCCTTCACCAAGCCCTGCATTATTAATCCATGTCTCGATTTGGTATTCCTTTAAATCCTTATACAAGGTATAGGCTTGATCCGTAACCGAAAGGTCGCTTGAACGAATCACAACATCTGCGTCAGGATGGTTATTTTGGATCGTCGATTTAAGCTCTTCTAATTTGTCCAATCTTCTGGCTACCAAAATCAAGTTTTTGCCACGTGCAGCAAACGCCAATGCGGTCTCATATCCAATGCCGGAGCTTGCTCCTGTGATTACGGTGTACTTCATATTCATCTCTCCTCCAAAAGTTAAGATTCATGTGTGCAATATAATCGAGAATGATCGTTCTAATTAGAATAAAAAAAGTTAGATCTAACATGCTTTTACTATACCATTTCTAGAATGATCGGTAAAGAATTATTTTGAAAGGATTAACTCATACCTATGCCTAGAAAGTGATCCCGTTAGTCATCATAACCAAAATTGTTCACTTTTACGGTCAGGATACAAGTTCTTATCTTGGAACTTGTATCGTTGCAACAATTAAGGGTGTCCAGTTGCCCCTTAAGTTCTATCTGTTATTCGCCCGCATTGATATGGAATTCAAAAATGACACTGGTTGTAATCACGTTCAATCTAATACAGCCAGCGTCGTATCAACAATATCCTTTAGCTTTTGTTGATCCGTTGTGGTCTTAACTAATGTGCGTAGTCCCAACCAGGCATTCATTAAAAAGTGAGACATAACTTTAGCTTCAAGGTTAGCCCTGATTTCACCGGTTTGCTGCCCTTCCTGAAGAATTCGAGTTAAAAACGCTTCAGTCTTGGAATAACTTTCATCAACCAAGGATGCAACTTCCGAATCCAATACCCCCAATTCCACACCCGAATTCACAAGTAAACATCCCAGAGGCTCTCCTTCATTTCTCAATGTCGAATCGAGCATTTCACGGATTAATTCCTTGACCGGCTTTTTCTTTTCAACGAGGAATCTCATTTTTTGGGTTTGCTTAGCTTCATACCGTTCGAGAGCTTTCATAAACAAGGCATGCTTGTCCCCAAACGTGTCATAGATACTTCTCCGATGAATGCCCATAAAATCAACTAATTCCTGCATCGAAGTTTTCTCATATCCTTGTGTCCAAAACAGTTGTATTGCTTTATCCAATACTTCATTAACTTCAAATTCTTTGGATCTTGCCATTGAAATCACCTCAGACAATAATTATACATTTAAGTGAACGATCAGACTATATAGGAAAACGCTCTGTCTGCCCTGGTGAGAATGATGTATTTGATCGGATTTACTGACGGTGGCGGTCAAGCCGAACTTTACGTGAAAAAAACAAATTATAAAGGCACTCCTACAAGAATAATTTATTATGACTGATCAAAGGCAAGCCGGCACTAAGCCGGCTTGTTTTTTTTCAATATATAAGAATTTATACGTTTTCACATATAAATGTGCTTATATATCTCCGCGAAACGACTGCTTTTGCCACAGAGGACGGCGACAGCCGTTTACGCTTGTTGCGCCAAAATAGATCCTTTATGACTGAGGCTCTTACTTGACGTATTCAGACATTATAATATTTCTACATACCCTTCTGTTCCGTGCACGCGAATACGTTGCCCATCTTTTATCAGTTTGGTAGCATTCTCCACTCCGACAACTGCTGGCAAGCCATATTCACGAGCGATAACGGCTCCATGGGTCATCAGTCCGCCAACTTCGGTGACCAGGCCTTTAATGGATACAAACAATGATGTCCAGCCAGGGTCAGTAAAGGCGGTGACTAATATATCTCCATCTTCCAGATCAGCATCTTCCATGTTTATGATGACACGTGCTCGTCCCTCTATAACTCCCGTAGAAACAGGTAGACCTACAATCGCTTTGTCTGGCAGATTTTCTCGTTTGTACTCACCCGCAATGATTTCACCATCAGACGTGATTACACGTGGGGGAGTTAGTTTTTCAAAAAATTTGTAATCGTCTTTTCGTTTACTGATGATCTGATAATCCAGTTTATTTGTGCGTACGACTTCGTGAAGTTCTTCAAAAGTGAGATAGTATATATCTTCTTTTTCATGAATAACGTTAGCTTGTACGAGTTGTTCGGCTTCTTTCAGTAAAGCCTGCTTATAAACGAAGTAGCGATTAATCATGCCGTATTTAGGATATTCACGATAACCGATGAAATTCCGGATTAAGCTGATCACTCGTTTTGTCTCTTCAGCTTTTTGTTCACCATCCGGTAATTGCTTCAATCGATCTAATATCTCTTGTTCTTTTTCTAAAGCTTCCTTTCGCCCTTGCTCAAATCTCCGATTGCCAGCATTAGGCTCAAAGTTTTTAATATTACTGAGAATCATGGGGACAAGTGTAATTGGTTTTTCACTCCAACGAGTTCTCGAAATATCGATTTCACCGGCACATCGCATTCCGTATTTATTGAGATAAGCATAGATAGCGTCTTGAGTTTCCTGTCCACCATCAAACTTAACCAGTTCATCCAAAAAATTATCATCTTTTACATGTTGTAAATAATCAATTACTTCCGGATAAGGACGAATCACATCTGCGACATCCAATAGCGCCAGACCCATTTCCGAAGTAATGTTGTTTGGTACAGATTGAGAAAGCGTATCTACTGCGTTTTTTTCACCTAACCACTCGTACATTTTTTCATTGATCCATGAAGAAGCATTCATAGCTGTCATAAAAACCTTTGAACTTTGTGGGTCAAATAAGATCTTCTTTAATTCCTGGATATCTTCCAGAATAAAATCAAATAAATCTGCTCCTGATTTCGTTTGGATGTTTTGTTTTAATTCTTCTATCGATGTTTGACTGTTCTTAATCAAATCAGAAACGATTGCCGGATCGTTTTCGATTTGTGCTTGAAAACCTGCATACGACATACCTTTACTGATATTATCGGGACTCAGTTCTTTTCTATCATCTGGTAACGATTTTATAAAATCTCGCTCTATTAGGGTCATAAATGCGTCTTCTATGAGCGGATCGGATTTTCCCAGGGTATTTAAGAAAGTTTCTCTGCTGACAGGTGAAGCCAGCATATGTGTAACATCAACAAACAACCTTCCACCGGCTTTACGCATGGGTGCAGGAGTTATTAACAGGTAAAAAGACAATCCCAATGGTTTTATCGGGTCAGTCATCATTTGTTGATGACCGACAGATATATAAACGTGATTTTCCTGATCATTTACTTCAGGGATCGGGTATAAAGTCGTAATTGGCCGACTCTGGACAATATAAAATGTATCATCAACCAAACACCATTCGATATCTTGCGGGCAACCAAAATAAGCTTCGATCTGTCTTCCTGTGCGTGCTAGCAGCAAAATTTGTTGTTCCGTAAGTGTTTGAGTCTTTTGCTGATCAGGATCGATCTGTTTTGTCTCTGTTCCGCCTTCTTTTCGTCCGTAGATAGCTATTTTTTTGGTTGCTATCCTCTTATCGACAATTTCCCCATCCTGTACTCTATAACAATCGGCAGATACCAAGCCAGAGACCAGCGCTTCTCCAAGTCCAAAACTGGCATCAATTGATAGCAGCTTTCGGTTGGAAGTAATCGGATCAGCGCTAAATAAAATCCCCGAAGCCTGTGGGAAAACCATCCTTTGAACGATAACGGACAAATAAACCTGACTGTGGTCAAATCCATTTTGCATACGGTAGATTACCGCACGGTCCGTAAATAGGGAAGCCCAACATTTGCTGATATGCTGCATGATTGCTTCTTTGCCGATGATATTTAAATAGGTGTCTTGTTGACCTGCAAAAGAGGCATGTGGTAAATCCTCAGCAGTCGCACTAGAACGCACTGCATAAGCATGTTCGTCACCAATCTGGGAGAGATAGTGAGTAACTGCTTTCACAACATCGGATGGAATTTCTACTTCCATAATGATTTGTCGAATTTCCCTGCTGATTTCACCAATTTGATCTCGATCTTCTACTTTTAGCATGGTTAGTCGATCCAGCAAAGCATGATACGTTTCGTTTTGTTCGATGGCTTTTTGATTTCCCACTGTTGTAACACAAAATCCTTCTGGTACTTGTATTCCTTCAATTTTTGATAATTCCCCTAAATTTAACCCTTTTCCGCCAACGAGCAAAAGCTGCGTTTTTTCCATTTCCTGAAAACCAAGAACCAAAGAACTCATTCAATATCTCTCCTAACTATTAAATTGAGAAAACATTTGACAAGAGTTTACCGGCATGGTACACTTTAAGTATAAGCTGAATTAATTATGCCAACCTAAATTATCGAAGTCGCAACATGATTATATCATCGTGTCTATTTATATGCAATAATAAAGAACCTGATAAAACTACCCAGGTTCTTTTTTGATTTCCCGCTATCATAAGTCACATCAAAAACCATGGTTCGAGCCGAACTCCGTCACTTCATAGTTACCTAGCGGTCCTATGCAGCCTAAGGAAATCCGGAAGTTGCGTCGGTTTCATATTAGTTCAACGATCTGAACTTTTAATCCCTCGTAGTAAATCGCACGCATTTATGGAATATCCCCATCTCTTCTCTATCTGTTCAATAGCGAACTTTGTTCCCCATAATCCTTCAACTGTTTCAGCGGATTCATATGATGAACTAAAAATCAAAAAAACCGACCTTATGAGGTCGGATTCTTCCATGGTGGATACGGAGGCGAGGGGATTTGATCCCCTGTTCAAAGATCACGCCACATAGGCTTCTACGGTATGATCTTACGTCTAGGAAAAGCGAAGGGCTTGCCTTCTCATCCACATCGTTGCAACCCACTTTTCCCCTTTTATCACAGGTGTACCTGCATGCAGGGTGAAATCGTTTAATTCATGATTGCTGTAAAAATATTCAAAGTAAACAGCCATGCCTTTGTTAGGAATAACTGAGATATTAAGCTTGGGGAACGCCGTTTCTCCGCCTTCTTCCACATCATTCAAATACATCACGAGTGTACTAATCCGATTGTTAGCACTTGCTCGACTCGTTTCCGCGAAGAAATCATAATGAGGTTGATACTCTTGGCCAGGGGTATACAGCAGAACTTGTAAACCGTCACCATGCTCGATAGGAATATTCATAATTTGAGAGAATCGCTTCTCGATTCTAGTAATCGTCTCATTCTCCTCACAGAACACCCCACTGCTCGTTCTAATTTGATTAACTGCATGATTTCCACCTATTTTTGAACGTTGCAATTGTTCCCTAGAATGTTTAATTAGCTCATCGCATTCCTCATCGCTAAGCACATTTCCTAGTACGACAACCAATGGCGCTTCATACTTGGCAAGAATACGAATCTCTCGATCTTCTGTCTTGATCGTATTTCCAGCATGATCAAATATCGTCCGCTCTTTCTCAGTCGTATCCCCATTCATCCTTATGCAGCCCCTATAGTATGACATTCACCACAAAATACCATACCATAAATTTGAACTATTTACTCTTTTATATTCAGAAAAATCGAAATAATCAAACTGTATCTATGTCGGGCAGCCTGTGAAATTCATCAAAAAAAAGCCTTTGGAATAAAATCCTAAGGCTTTTTGTATGACTATTTTTTCGAGACCAATATTGCCGGCAAGTTGTTGTCCTTACAGTAACGTGTCCCGTTAGTTGGATGATAACAGAAGAAAATGACTGTCATTTTCTGAATTAATATTAACCGAAAAACCAATAGAGCGATAAAATGTATCTGCAATAGGGTTATCAGTCTTTAGTACAAGCATGTTATAGTGCTTTCTAGCTTCTGTAATAACAGAATCCATTAACATTCGCCCTATCCCAAATCGACGTACCTTTTTGGAAACATAAAGCCTACGAACACGTCCAACTTTTTTGCTATTCATATAGGGGTCTTGATTCAATCCGCAAACTCCAACAACATCGCTGCTCTGATAAGCGATATAGAGTGCTTCTCCATCTTTATCGAATATATTAGCTCCTGTTTCAAAATCGTTTACTAACCGTTTAATATGACGAAATCCTTCACCAGCACTTTCTACAACCAACTGTTTTAATTTATGAGTATCTAGATGATTAACTTTTAGGATAATAATTTCATTCACCTAAACCATCTCCCCCAAAATCTTCTCTAACCTGAATTCTTCAACTATGCTGAACTATCCTCCCTCTATGAGGATTCAACACCGTAAGGAATTCAGGGAAAGAGCGGTCCAGCCAGTAATATCTCCAAGCCAATGACAGACCTAAAATTCCCATAACAGACGCAAATAGATTAAAGGGTAAGAATTGAATAGAACCGATGCTTCTTTGTTTCTGTACGGCAGCCATGGTTTACATGGACGGTCACCACTTTCTTTACAAATTATTGTTTATCGAATGCAGCGTGCACCTCTCCCGGAAGCGCAATGAGGAACCCTTATTTCTATTCGATTAATGCAACTCTCTCCTGATGCCTCATTCTATGAAATTAAAGATTATAGATCAATATCATTATTTCAATGATAACGATAGATAAGATCTATGGTTTTTTCGAGGTAAACCAAGCGAGGCCGCTCGTTGTCATCCGATACTATGGAAAAGTTTCGCTCTTCCGGATTTCGTACGGCCGCAGATGTGACAAGAACTTGATCGCATAACTAAAAAAGCCCGCGATTTACGCGGACTTGTAACATCTAGAAACCATGCAACAACAATTACTAACTTCACATTAAAGCTTCGGTGAATAAATTACCGGTGAATCGGCATTTTTCAACCATAGGCTTGCTTCACTTCCGTCAGGATTGGCAATCCAGATATTAGCGTCTTTATAATAATATTTTCGTCGTATCCAAATCAATTTATCGGCGGAACGGATGTAATTGGGACTGTAATCAGCATATCCTTCCGGAGGGCCCGTAATTTGGCTTTGCTTACCCGAGACTGTGTCAATGACAAATAAAGCCGGAAGAGGATGCTTAGAAAAATCATTCGACCATTCAGCTTCTTTAATTCGGGAGACAAAGATCGTATAGTCATCCTTCCATGCGAAATCCAAGTCGGCATAGTTCTTAGGTGTATAGGTTGCGAATGCAGGGAATTCCCTCGTTTTTAAATCTTTATCCCTAAATCCGAACACCAGTCTTCCTCCCCCTGCAATATACGCTAAAATATCTTTCGATGGCGCCCATTTCGGAAGTCCGACTTCCAGAATGATCTCATCCAATACTTCAAAATGAAGGCCGTCTGCTGAGATCGCGCAAATCATATTGCTGTCCATAGACCAAGATGCGGTCGGTGATACAACAAAAGAAAGCCAGCCGCCACTCGGTGAGAAAGAAAAATTACTGGGATCGACCGCAATAATCTTTGTACCGTTACTTGATATCTCATTCGGCAGCCTAAAGAATTTGTCGACATTCTCCAAATACCCCGCCTCCGCCCAATTCTGTGGAAGAACCTTCCTATAAAGTGTCCCTCCCGTCCATCCTTCCGGAGTGAGAGTGCCACTCTTTGATAAAATGAATCCGCTGCCGTCAGGGATCCAGATATATTCACCAACTCCAATTGCAGCGTTATTGAATTGCTTGAAGTCGGAAACGTTGAGAACGGTACCGTCTTTATAAGCGAGAATTTCACCGCTGGGAGACCACTTCGGCAAATACCCTCTTTTATAGATTTTTATCGTTTTCTTGGCGCTGACATCATAGATCTGAACGCTCTGCTGAAGCGGGTCCCCTCCATCTTCTTCAACATAGGAAAGTAATTTTCCATCAACGGACCATTCCGGGGCCATCGCCCTCCCCGATTTCGATACCTGAATCTCCGTACCATTCACATATACCCACACGTTGCCGTCCCGCAAAAAAGAAACTTTCGCAGGCACCTTCCTCGAACCTTGAATTGAATCAACCGGATGACATACCATGAAAAAGATGGCAATCGTTAGTACAAGTTTTCGAAAAAACATAAGCACTCACCTACTGGAAATTTATTTTCCATTATGAATGCCCTTTATTATCGAAAATTAATCTGTTAATATACTCGCATTCTAATTTATTAAAGTAAAAAGAGGAGCTGCCGAAGCGTGAGGTTCTCCGTTCAACGGGCCTGCCTCTGGCGGATATAAAGGAGTATATAGAGTTATAAGGGCGGGAGCAAGACGCTACAACAGCGAAAAACGTTGATGATGCATCAAAAAACAAAGTAGAGGAACAAATTTCACCATACATGGTAGATAATACGACTGTTGCGCTTTCTGAGTAGTTTCAGAGTGGATACTCCACCACCTACGTCATGGCCTCAAGACGCTGGAAAGCTGAGGGTGGCGGCTCCTCTTCGAGGCACTGGCGGATCAGTCGTGCACACTCCTCGGAACTGAGCACTGAGGTGTCAACGTTCAGGTCATAGATACCTGGCACATGCACAGCCTGCTGCCACAATCTCACCGGCTTTGGCACAGAGCCATCCTCTTCATACCCGGAATTCCAGGTAGCGATCCGCCGCTGCATGACAACCTCTAATGGGCATCGCACACCCACAAACAAAACGGGCAGTCCACTCAGGATCCGGGCACAGCTGGGAAGAATCCCCCGCGGGATCGAATAAGCATCGTGGTGACCGACATCAACTACAACATTCAGCCCCAGGCGACTGTGCGCAGCAATAGCCTCATACATGGCTTGATACAGGGTCACAATGAGTGGCTCAAGGTCGGGGCGTTCCCCACCAGGCCGATGCCCAATCCCAGGCCGGCAGCGTTCAGGGATCATCTGCATGAACCGGTCGACTCCAATGTTCATCCACACACCTTCGAACGTATTCTGAATCTCAGTGGCAATACTGGATTTCCCTGATCGCGGAGTTCCATTTATAATAATAATCTGCCCGGGCTTATCTACCTGTAACATTTGCTTCCCCCTTGATTGAAATGAAAAGAAGTTCCTGATCTAAACCTCAAGACGCTGGAAAGCCGAAGGCAGTAGCCCCTCTTCGAGGCGCTGGCGGATCAGGGCGGCACACTCTTCGGAACTAAGCACCGAGGTGTCAACCTCCAGGTCATAGATACCTGGCATATGAACAGCCTGCTGCCACAATCTCACCGGCTTTGGCACAGAGCCGTCCTCTTCGTAGCCGGAATTCCAGGTAGCTATCCGCCGCTGCATGACAACCTCTAATGGGCATCGCACACCCACAAACTAACAGTAACTTAAATAACAGAGCATAATGTTTTAAAATCAGCATCCCATCTCTTTAGTAAATCATAGTTGCCAGCCGTTAAAGTCGTATGTAATTTATCTAGCTCCACTCTTGCCAATCTATAATCGTCCTCCGATATTTTTTCGTTTTTCAATGCATTTAATAATTCATCTTCATCCAATACAAATATTTCTTTGTTAGGCAACACTACCACATCCAGAAATAGGTCATCAAAATAAGGCATTCCATCTTTAGTCAGATCATTAGCCAAGGTAATTTCAAAATACCATTGAACTATCTCTCTTTTTTCATTAATAACTGCCGTTATTGTATGATGGGCATTGCTTGGAAAATACTGCAACCACATAAATCCATTTGCAACAATATTAAAATCGTCATGATCAGCCAGCTTAAAAGATATAGGTTCCTTTACTTTATTAAAAACAACAAGAGTTACATGCCCAGTGAAATCCACTTCTTCGATATACATTTGTCTGTAACAATCTCGCTTTCAAATTCATCGTCTATCTGATGGGGCACCTTCGAAGCGATATTTAAAAGAACTTATACAAACCTTCTTGGAAATACCTATATTCTTCATCTGTTATCCTTAATCTACCATAGGATTCAAAGAATAATTCTTTATCCCCCTTGTGATCAAAAACATCCTGCTTAGGTCTGATTGCCAACGCGATATCAAATCGCGGATCACCAAACGCAGCTCTAGGCCAATCGATAATACCAATTACATTATTGTAGTTAACCAATACATTATTAGTGTGAAAATCGCCATGAATCAGAGTATTCTCAATCGGTTTAGGTCTATCATTTTTCAGTCGTATAAGTAATTCTTCAGTGCCATTCACATTATAATTAGCAAGATTGTGGCTTGCCTTCATGAGCATCATATCTAACCAAGATTGATCATTCTTGCGCAACCCAACAGGGCATTGGCTTTCATGGATTTGCTTTAAACATAAACCATAGTTAGATATAACTTTCTCTCTATCCCTGAGATTAGGTTTACATGCCAGGAAATGTCTCAAACTAATTCCATCTATATAATCCATGAGTAGCCATCTAGATTTGTCCTGAATATGGAAAGCATATGCCTTTGGAACCGGTAGTCCAGTAGTCGAAAGATATTGTAATGCTTTATATTCCTCCGATAACCATTCATTAAATAAACCATGCTCAGTCTTTTTAATAATGAACTGCTGATCACGAGTTTCAATTTTAACAACAAGCGAAGTATGCCCTTGTTGAGGGAATGAGATGTTCTTAATCGCTCCTATTTGATCTACAAATTCAACAGGAATATCATGTATGTCCATTGGTCTCTCCTCTTCCGCCCTTCGTGCCTTTTCATATAACGTTCTTGCATTCACGAACCCTCACCGGCTCAGGCTCCGAAGGAGCGGCTGCGCTTTCGCAGTTAGCCGGTGCAGGGTTGTCCACTGCTTCCGCTGCTTCGAAAAAACATCTTGCGGACCGCGGGCCGTATGGCCCGATGCGTGAATGCTGTGTTATCTGAAGGCTATGTATTCATGAGTTACTTACAACTACGTTAGTCTAAAACTTTATTTTCGTTGAACAACTACTCCTGCTACAGATCAAATATTGGGGTAGTACCGCACCACGAAATCAAATGCGTCAGATACAGTCATATTTTTGCTGTATCTGACGCTGATCAGTCGTCGAAAAAACCGTCCTCGGGCCATTCCATTTAACGTAATCGTATGGTTAGTACATTGAAATGCTGCTGTTCGAATCGTGACTTGAACTTATTTTCAGAGGAGGTCACACGATTGTATTGGCCTACTGTAACCATCCATTTGTTTTTATTACGATTAGGGATTAACAAACTGCCACTGCAGGTTGGTACTGGTGTTGCTGCTCCACAATTTCAAGTCGGAGCCGTTTGTAGCATTGCCCCCGCCATCCAAATAAAGTCCGGTACCAACATTTTTTATCCTGTAATTACTTCCGTAGGCTTCCAATACCCACCGCTGGTTGTTGCTGGTACCGTTGCTCCACTGCCTGCAAATGGAGCCGTTTGTGGTACGGCCCATGCCGTCAAGATACAAACCTGTAGCAACATTTTTTATTTTGTAATAGCTTTCGTAGAATTCCATTACCCATCGTTGGTTGTTGCTGGTGCTTTCGCTCCATTGGCCTGCAATTGAGCCGTTTGTCGTACGGCGCATGCCGTCAATATACAAACCTGTAGTAACGTTCTTCATTTTATGAGTGCTCATAGTACTCATGATCGCATCAATAATTCCTTGCTGAGTTATAGCATTGGTAGACCTGTTTAACAATCCAAAACCATACTGTCCGTTGACTCCATTATCCCAAATAATAGGTACAGAACCGTATTTCCTGGCAGTCCCGCTTACTGCTTTTGCAAATGCCGCACGATAAGTATTATTCGTTGAATCAAAGGCAGTTTTATCTATGGAACCGTATTCACCGATGACCACAGGATATCCTTGTATTACGAATTTATCATACGTGGACTTTAGTTGCGAATCCAAATAATCTTCCTGTCCCCAGGTTGATTTTTTCGAAGCGTTGATAGCTGTTGCTCCCCATTGGGTTATTGTGCCGGATTCCTCACCACCGAAGTCCCAAGGCGAGTAATAATGAACGGATATCATGATTCTCTTTTCAGAACTCGGAATTGTAGACGATCTATAATTGTCTGTAGGAAGCACAAAGCCATAATTACCAACTGTATAATCAATGTTAGTATTCCAGCCAGGAATAAGAAGCCATCTTGCACTATTGTTTCCTCTGGTTTGTCTTACGGTATCTACAAAGATTTGATTATAAGCATTAAGATTTGAATAGTATGTGGTGTTAGGTGTGCCATAAGTACCATCAAATTCTTCGTTCATGGATTCAAAGATCAAATGCTCATCATAATTTACAAACGTATTTGCGATCTGCTGCCAGACTTTTTGATATTTTGCTCTAATCGTTGTTTGATCGCTTGAATTGACCAACAGCCAAGACCCGGTAACTGAATTGTAACCGTCTCCATGAATGTTAATGATTACATGCAAGCCCTCGTTGTAGGCATAGTCAACGACTGTTTTAACTCTGTTCAGCCATGTAGAATTAATCGTATAATTTGGTGCACTCCCTATATAATTCAAATACGAAACAGGGATACGGATTGTTTTAAATCCTGCTGCCTAGCCAAATCCCATTGGACCTTCAACAACTTGATTAGGATTTAAACCATCTTGACCACACTAATAAGCGCTATTGCAACGCAATAGCGCTTATCCACAATATAATAGAAATCCGTACTCCAAAATCATTAAATTCTCTGGCTTATTATCGGATTCCCAAGGACCAGCCGGATCGCTTTATAAGGTTTGTTACAAGATCATCGTCGAAGACGATTCCGAAACCCGGCGTGGTCGGAATATGAATCTCTCCGTTTTCGATTCGATACCCTGATACATCCATTCCTTCAATTGTAATGTCGTCGTATTCCACAAATTCGAAGTTGCGCACCGCGGCTGACAAATGCCCCGATGCGTAAATGCCATAAGCATTGCCGTAACAATGAGGCGCTGACCGCAACCCTTGCGTATCCAACTTCTCGCCTAATTCCAGCCAATGCGTGAAGCCGGGCCAGATGATATCGTACTGCAGCACATCGACACGGCCGCGAGTCGCCCAATCAATAAGATGCGGTGAGGCAAGCCCCTCCCCATCCGCGATAAGCACATTCTGCCCACGTTGCCGGAGCCATTCCTTCAGGTCCTCGTACAAGGCTTCATCCTCATGGAACGCTTCTTCCAGCCAATACAGATTCACATCCGCCAAAGCCGCCAAGACCTCTTTGGTTAAGTTCAAATTATATGCATTATTCGCATCGATCATGATCTTGCCTGTAGGACCTGCCACTTCCGAGATCCCATGTACGATCGCGATATCTCGTTTCGTCCCTTCCCAGAGTGGCATATGGCGTCCGCCTCGACCAACTTTAATCTTAAAATGACGATGGCCCTTCGCATATCCTTGTATCGCTTCTTCTTGCATCAACGCGACCGCGGTTCTCTCATCGGGCAGATGCAAATCGTCGAAGTAGAGAGAGGTATCATAGCAGGGGACAACCAATGGGACTCCTCTTTCCAAGTGGGCACCCGACACCAAGTCATAAACAGGCTTGCCTTGTCTCTGTCCCAACCAATCGAATATTGGATATTCCAATTGCAAACGATACTCTTCGCGCAGTCTGCTCCGGTCGTCGAATAAGTCAAGCAATCGGCGGCCTATCATGTCTTCGGCCCATTTCGGCGTCATTTGAATCGAGCTACCGTAACCCGTTTGCCCATCGATCGTAATTCTAGCGATATCCACTGTGCAGCTTTTGCCATGAATGCCGATTCTGCCATTAGCCCCCGCGCTTCTGGCTCGTTCTCCCGTTAACTTGGCGAATTCGATTTTTTCCACTTTCCAATCAGAATGTATACCCGTAATGTTCACAGGATCCTCCATAACCGATTCGACGGCTTCATTTCCTGATTTGATTTGTAAGTAGAATACCATATTATAGAATTATACTGTTTGAAGATTAAAAGATTCTTCATCAATTGGAAGTCTGTAGTCTTGAATAATGAAATGATCAAAAAAAGGAAGTTACAGATCACGAAGTTTTTTACTTCAATTAGTTGATCTTAACTTATATTCTCAACCTTCGCAGAGCGAAATTGGCTTTAAACCCTTGATAAGTATAGCTAAACCAAGAAAATATTAATCTCTTGCAAAATAGAAAACACCGCTTCGGTTTGGTATAGTGATTGTGACGAGCAAT